>NZ_FNQY01000001.1 GCF_900107765.1 Arachidicoccus rhizosphaerae
TCAGGGCTGACGCATTAAAATTATTTTATTGAGTTATCCACATTTGAGGGTTCCTGTGTATTTGGCTCTAATATTAGAGTTTTTATTCACATGAGAGGTTTTGTTAGATTATTTGGTCTTTCATTGTAGGTAAAACCATGACAAGCGCCCCTTTAACCTATTTTCGTGGTTACAAAGACCACCGGATGAAACGAAAACAAGTACATAAGTTAGACACCATTATTGCAATAACCTTGGCAGCGATTATAAGTGGAGCTGAGAGTTGGTATGACATAGAAGATTTCGGGATAAAGAAACAGCGATGGCTTGGTCAGTTTTTAGATCTCTCGGGAGGCATCCCCTCCCATGATACTTTTAACCGTTTCTTTGCCAAGGCAGATAGTGCAGCCTTAGAGCAATGTTTCAGTGAGTGGGTTTCCTCGATAGCCAGCACCTTGAATGACCGGGTTATCAGCATAGATGGTAAATGCTTGCGTGGCAGCCGTGTAGACAGTGAAGGTAGTTTTATCCACATGGTCAGTGCCTGGTGTAATGAAAGTAATCTGGTTCTGGGTCAACAGAAGGTCTACGAAAAGAGTAATGAAATCACGGCAATTCCAAAGCTGTTGGATGCGCTCTTTATTGACGGGGCTATTATTACGATAGACGCCATGGGGACACAAAAAGAAATCGCCAAAAAGATAATTGCCGGCAAAGGGGACTACGTATTAGCGGTAAAAGGTAATCAGGAGTTCTTGGAAGATGACATTAAAGATGCATTTAAGGAAGTAAAGGCAGATGATGAATACGAGGCAAAAGTTGAATTGAGTCATGGTCGTATAGAAACACGGACAACTAAAGTAATTCATGATCTTGACTGGGTATGCAGTCGAAAAGAATGGCAGCAATTATATTGTATCATTATGGTACTAAGTAAACGAATAGATAAAAAATCGGGTAAACAGGAGGACGCAGTGCGCTATTATATCAGCAGTAAGAATGCTAGCGCAGAGCAGTTTAACAGTTATATAAGAAGCCACTGGGGCATTGAAAATAAATTGCATTGGACGCTGGATGTTGCATTCAGAGAGGACCAAAGCAAGAAAAGAGAGGGGAATGCTGCCCAGAACTTCTCATTAATGACCAAAGTAGCTTTAAACCTGATAAAAAACCATAATCCGGGTGAAAAAGACAAGGGAGGTACAAGAATTAGCGCCAGGCGAAAAAGGAATATGGCCGCCTGGGACAATGATTATCTGCTCGAAATGATAGCAGGGGCTAAAATTTAATGCGTCAACCCTGAGATTCCGATATGCTGGCTAATCTGATAAAATATATCCTCTTTTCCAGCATAAAAAACAGTCACCAAATGAAAAATTACCATGTGGTAGATTTTTTCAATTGCAAAATTCAATTACATGACTAGGCCTATAGCGAAAGCTGGCTAATTAGCAATCCCATAAAATGACAAACTACAGGAATCCTTAGCTAATTCCTTCCAATAAAGTCGTTCTCCTTTATTTCTCTACCTATCAACTTTAAAATAATCTATATCTATAAAACCCCCTGTTGCAATAGTTGCGTAATTATATATAGCAAACCTGGTTCCCATAAAAAGCTTTCTATAATCAAATATCATTTTGTAACCGCCACCTAATTCTTTCCAATTTTTACTATCCAAACTGTAATAAAAATTAGCAGAATCTGTTCCAGACCGAAAATCTCCCGTAATTTTTAAATAGATAACATTCCCATTTATATTAATACTTGACTTTACTTTCTCGTCAACACTAAGAACTGCCTTCCTTTTCTCGGACAATTCAACCACTTCTTCCTTCATCGAAAGCAATTTTTGATTGCCATTCATTTTCACTTCCAATAAACCTGAACTTCCATTAAATGCAGCAAAACCAGCAACATCTCCGTTTTTCATATGGGTTAAATCAATTTTAACTGCCGCAGTAGATTTTGGTCCAAACATACGTTGAGAAATCGTATTGGGAGCCAAATACAGGTTGTTAACTACTCTACTTGTTTTTAATCTTAAAAATCCGGGGCGTTCTTCTAGTGACCAGGCACTCCTAACTGGATTATGATTCCATTGCCAATTTAAACCCAAATTCTGCTCTGAGAAATCATCACTCAATAAAAAATTCTGCTTAACAGCATACGGAGGCAGTTTAATAACACCCGCCTCAGGCACTTTGCCATCCTTGGTTCCCAACATTGGCCAACCATCCTTCCATCGAACTGGCATTAGCAAAGGGACCCTACCAACAGCTCCCCTATCTTGAAAAACAAGTCCATACCAGTTTCCATTAAAATCATCGACAATGCAGCCTTGGCCCACAAATGAAAACCCACCAAAAGTTGACTCTAAAATGACTTTCTTTTCATATGGGCCTGTAATTTTATCTGCCCTATAACAGACCTGTCTTCTTTTCCCATCTTTAGGCCATGAAATCATTAAAAGATAATATTTGCCATTATATTTTATCGCCTGACTTCCCTCCAATAAGCCAGTCTCACTAGAATCCCTTTTAAATATCTGCATATCAACTCCGCCTTCTTTTACATCTTCCAGATCAGACCTTAATTCTCGTAACTGACCCGTTCCATAAAAAACATATACTTTTCCATCATCGTCAAAAAACAGCGAGTTGTCATGAAAGTGGGGTAACCTAGAGACGAGCGTCCATTTACGTGAAGGATCCGTTGTGGAAAAAACATAGGACCTAAAAGGCTCATCATTAGGAGAAAATAAATAATAAAATTTTCCGTTATGATACCTTATTGAGGAAGCCCACTGTCCTCTGCCATATACAGTACCGTCAACTAAGCTATATTTAGAATTATCAATTAAGCTATCGAAAACGTAATTAATAGTCTGCCAATGGACAAGATCTCTTGATTTCATGATTGGCGCTCCCGGCATCAAATGCATTGTTGTACTGGTTAAGAAATAATCTTTACCATGGCGTACAATAGACAAGTCAGGGAAGTCCGCCCATATGAGTGGATTTTCATAACTGGTGCTCTTTTGCGCCAACACAACATTGCCATCCAAACAATTAAATATAATAAAAAATAAATATGGAAAAATCCAAACAAAACTAATAGAATGGCATTTAATTTTTAACCCTGTCCATTTTCCAGCAAAACAATTCATCATTTCTAATTTAAACATGAAATAAATTAATAGTTATTCTTCTTAAGAAGCTAACTCAATCCAGGTTAATAGACTGTTCAATATATAAATTCTTCATTAATCTTATATTTCGAAGCATTATCAGGAAATCTGTTTGAATAATGATTAGAATATAATGTTCAGAAAAATTGTTTAATCAAATATTCAAAACATTTATATCTTAAAAAGGCCTCCTAATTCATTGCCAGGAAATTTAAATATTACCTAAGAAAACGAACATCAAATATGTGGCAATTATTTCTCCCAGGACCATTAATAAATTTAACTTCAACAGCCGAATCTTTTGCCAAATCCGGTTTAATTGGATAATCAATCCAGAAAAAAGCATCTTGGCTTACTTTTTTATTGATCGGTGGTGAAATCAAATGACCATTGACCTTTATTTGGAGGCCACCAGTGTCATCTTTATTCAGGTAAGTTACTCTTAGATACCTTACAGTGGAGTCCATTTTCATTTGGTAACTAAAGAAGCCATTTCCTGTAGACCGCCAATGCCTATCACCTATAATGCCAGTGAGAGAATGTTCAGATTCCATCAAATGATCCGTTTCTGGTTGTTGCTCACCAGCCACAACATAATCAACAGTTCTTGCTCTCAAAGGGAGCAATTTAGCATCTTCATTATTTAGCTGCTTCCTGCGTTGGGCAAGATGTTCCTTTCTGGCAATAGGCCAATAGACCATATACCGCGCATCTCGCACTTTAAAAAAAGGTATTAGTTTTAATCTTCGATTTTTTTCATCGGAAATTAAACTAGTAGCATCAAAAGTCAATATCCTAGGATTCAATAACCTAACTTTATCATTTACATGTGCAGTGTCAATTGATGTGATGCTGTCTGTAACTAGCATCGGTGATTTACTCAATGGGTATAAGGGCCCACTAGCGATATGATCAAAACGACCGCCATCCCCTTCAAGTCCAACTAAATCCGTCGTATCTGTGACAGCTGCCAGGACAACTGGCCCTCGCATCAGACATCCCCAATTAGAATTATCAGGTAGACCAACTAAATTTGTTTTCATAGGCAGGCAGATACTAATTAGGTCTCCCTCCTTCCATTTACGATTAATGGCTACATATCCAGCATCCTCCTTTACATCTTCATTAGCGTATTCAAATAATTTCCCATTAATCATTATTTGAAATTTTTGTCCTACCCAACTTGGTTTTCTGATGTAAAGCGTAAACGTTTGTGGATGCTTTAAGGTTAATTTAATCTGGGATTTTTCTCCAAATGGAAATTGCGTTGTTTGCGTAATGGTTATATTTTTTTGCTTCCAATCTAATGTAGAAGCAATAAATAAATTCACATAAATATCTGAAGCTTTGTGAGAATAAATCATTTCTCCATATTTGCCATGATTTTCCATCCCTGTTCCCACACAACACCAGAAATCCTTTTGTGGATTTGAGTATACACGATAACTTTCCGGCCGCAATGAACTAAAATAAACAAAACCCCCTTTAGATTCACGTTGAGTTGCCAATATCTGATTATAAAGCGTCCTTTCATAGTAATCCATATAATTAGACGATGGTCTTGATAAAAATAGTAATTCTGTCAATTTTAGCATATTATAGCTATTGCATGTCTCTGGTCCCTCAACGGACTCCATTAAAGAAGAAAAGTCATCAATGGGGTTAAAATGTTCATGCACGCTATTACCTCCTGTTGCGAGAGTGCGATGATTCACTACTGTATTCCAAAAGAATTGCGCAGCCAAACCATAGTCTCTATTTTCTGTATCAGCTAATGCTATTTTTTCAAAGCCTATAATCTTTGGAATTTGCGTATTTGCATGCAACCCTGTTAGACTATCCTTACTATTTGACAATTCACTCACAAAAGATTCCTGGCTGAAGCGTTTGGCAAGTTCAAGGTATTTCGAATTGCCCGTTAAAACACTAATATCAACGCAAACAGCATTCATGCCCCCATATTCAGTTCTGAGCATTCTACTTATTTGCTCTTTACTCATTGCATTTAATAAATCATAGGCCCAGTCAGCTAGCCTAACCAAAACAACTTTGGCTTCCTTATTATGTCCAATAACATAAGCATCCCTTAAACCGGAAAACAGCTTGTGCAAATTATACCATGGCACCCATTTTTTATCAAATAATTCAAAATTTCCGTTTCGAAGATCATTCCACATTTTACTTCCACCCGGAATACCTCCGACATATCCCAAAGGATTCTTTTTCTGGCAAATGGCAAGTTCATGAACCATGTAATTAAGTCTTTCTAAACACACTTTATTTCCCGTTGCAGCATACATCTGTGCTAATGCCGTCAAATAATGGCCAGCCGTATGTCCATCCAATCCCATACTCTCCCAATTACCATAGGATTCCGCTTTAACAGGAATCCCGGATTCTCTTAGAAAAGGAGCCAATAATCGATCTGGGTCAAGTTTTAAAATATACGCTAAATCAGTTTGTTGTGCATCATAAAATGGTCCATTTAATAACCTAACTTCATCCAACTTAAAACTCTCCATCGAGCTGGAGGCATTCACATTTTCAATTAGTGTCTGTGCTCCCAACATGCCATAGCAATTAATTAATACGACCAATAAAGCTAACTTGACAAAATTTTTATTAAAAAACATATTTTAAAATTTAATTAAAATATCCAATTTGTATATTATATTCATATAAGCACCTATTACTAATCAGCCTTTAATTGAATTACTGAAACAGAATATGGTGGTAAATTTCGATCAAAGCTCTTCGAAACTCCTTTAATTTCTGATTGGACAGGAATAACATCTGTAGGGTTTTTAATGGAATTCGTCTCCAAAGGAGTCGCAGCATGTAAAACAACCAATTTACCTTTTGCTTGAACCTTTCCTATACCCTCCAATTTTATTTTCACTTTCTGTTCGACTGACTTAGTGTTGACAATTTTAAGAAATACATTTCCATTTTTTGAATCTCTGGTAGCAACAAAAAACAACGTTGGGAGTGTTCTCGACTTTCTGCCTTCAGCAATCTCTTTTTCATTAAGCTGTTCCTGCTGAGTTAATACCGTATCTGCATCAATAGGTACAACTTTATTGCCTAAATGGTTACTAAACATTTTTTGGACATAATATGACGGAGATCCATAACTGTTTAATACATTATATCCTATTAAATCAGATTCCCATTGCATGGCTCCTTTGTTGACATTTACAAACAGTGGGGCATAACAAGACATCAAAACAATATCTGAATTACGTTCTAAACCAGTAAGCCACGCCGCATCTCCCAAAGCTGCATTAAAATTTGGTGTGGGGCTTCCTTCTCTAGTCGCCCACTCTCCAACCAATACTTTTGGGCCTTTTCGATCATAGTTGTCATAAAAAGTTGCAGAGGATTCAAAATCAGCTGCATTTCTATAAAAATGGTCATCAATCATATCAGCCTTGCCTCCTGGGACATCAAAATCTTTTCCAAACGTTGAAATAATAGTTAACTGGGGGTATTTTTCTTTTATGGCATTATAGAATTGAGCAAAGCGTTGTTTATAACTTCCAGAATGATCAAAGAAATCTTCATTGCCAATTTCAACAAAATGAAGTGGGAATGGTTCAGGATGACCGTCACTTGCGCGTTTGGCGCCCCATTTTGAATGAACATCTCCAATAATATATTCTATTTCCTCCAAGGCTTCATCTATAAAAGGCTCAAGTAATGGTCCTTCAAGATGATCACCTTCCAAAGTATAACCCGCAAAAACTGCCAATAGTGGCTCGCAATGAATATCTTCACACCATTGCAGATAATCCAATAATCCCATACCATCTGAAGACCTATAGCCCCATGTTCCCATATGTCCCGGCCTGTCTTCTATCGGTCCCAATGTCTTCTTCCAATCATATCTGGTACTAAACTTTCCTCCTTCTAAAAAGTTACCTCCAGGTAACCTTAAAAACGAGGGCTTCATATCAGCTAAAAGTTGCATAATATCTGGACGGTTACCGTTTGGTCGATTATTAAAAGTCGGCGGAAATAGTGAGCATGTACTAAAATAGAATGTCCCTGCATTCATGGTTCTAATGATAAATTTGGCGTCCGATGTTTCCCGTACATCATTTCCTGTTTTTAAAGAAAATTCATACTTTTTCCATCCGGGACCAGATTCAGACACTTTTGTCATAGCATAAACACCTAGATTGGTACTGTCATTTTCAATACTAACCGAAAATAAATGCATCCCTGAATCGCTTGATTTTGCATAAAAAAATCCTTTATATTCAGTGTTAGGACGAACAGGTATACCCCAATAACCTGAATTAGCAATCCCAGCGCCACTGGAACCGGCTTTTGTTACAGTAAGTTTTAGTGCCATTTTATTAGCGTCATTTAAAGGCTCTTCTGTCGTTAGGGACATAGTCGCTTGCCCGTCCACTCCAGAATTAAGCGTCCAATGTTCAGGATATTTATCGTTATCTTTAAAAGACCTATTTCTGATAATTTCTGCATAAATCCCACCATCATAAGCATAATTGATTTCTTCTGTCATTAAGCCGTACAACATTGGACTCACATTTCTAGTTGTGTCATCTAAATGCAAAGTAAGTGTTGTAGTCTGTGCGACCAAACTTGAAAACGAGGACACTGCAATGAAGCCAGAAACCAACAGTGATAATTTTCTATTTATCATAAAATAATTTTTATAAGTAATTTTTATTAAAAAGATAATATTTCTAATTAATCCAATGTTACGGATGTTAAAATTAATAAAACAAAATCCTTAATATTCAATAGCCCTCCACATTCCAGACTAAGACTATTCCATTTTTGCGGTTCGGGGCCGCCCCCGGCCAATCAGCAGAATATGGCTCTCCGGTTTCAGGGTCTAGTCCAAGGTAGCGATGAGTCTTGAGGGACATCAACATACATTGATTATGCAACATATCCTGCCACTGAAATAGACAGTCTTCCGATTCTTTCTTTACCAGTCTTACATCGCCGGAAAGTCCTTCTCCTGCAACGGTAAGGAATCCCATACCGTTTTGCGCTTCTAATACAACCCTTCCCAAACCACGATCCAATACGTTGAATTTCACGCCAGAACTTTTTGCTTCCGGCGAACCCGAATAAGCAAAATGCAACAGACCATGAGGGCTTGCATAAGCCAGTAGATTATTTGAAAAATTTCTCAAAGTTATTATCTTACCTAAAGGAGTGTTTTGGGAACGATTAGCCAAAGGTTCTTTCATAATAAAGTCGTCAAAATCTGCATATCCCCCTTCTCTACCTTCTGTATTAAATGCAAAAAGTGAATAGCGCACACCTTGAAAAGTCTTCATTTGATAAGCCAATTGCAGTTTACCTCCTATTGCCTGAAAAGTTTTAAAATTTTCACTATAACTAAAGTTTGCCGTATCTGATTCGTAATTGCCGTAAACGCGCAATGCAATTTTGGGAAAATTGAGCGGCTCTTCAAGTGTAGTATTTGTTACTTCATTATAAGAGCGCAAAAAGTATTTATTATTTCTAACAATAATGCCAATCCAATAATATGGTACGCTGAGCAATCCAAGACCTGCAATATCGCCCTCTTTCATGCCTGTTGCATCTAATGTTACAGTCGCTTCAGACACCGGGCCAACAACATGTTGTGTCAAAGTATTTTTAGCTTTGAAAAAATCAGAAGCCGGTAAAGTATGTAGACGTAAAACTCCTTTCTTTTCTGCAAGCGACCATTTTGCATTAACAGGAATATGATTCCATTGCCAAACAGGTTGAAGTTTAGATGAAGCAAAATCATCACTTCGTTTAAAAACCGAAACAGGTTTTACATTTACTCCTGTATTTGGCTTTAGCCAAGTTCGCGGGGAACGACCAAGATTACCAGGCAATCCAAAATAAGGCCAGCCGTCTTTCCATGTAACTGGCGACAGAAAAGTCATACGCCCCAAAGCTTTAGCATCTGCCATGGAAAAGCCCCACCAATCTCCGTTGGGTAAATCGACGATTCCACCTTGGTGCAATGTGTAAGCTGCAAAGTAATTGCCATTTCCAGGATCACTTAACTTTATCGTATCTCCCGGAACAGGATTTGCGGACCAGAAACCAAAATTCTGCGTTGTCCATCCTCTTTGAGTTCCCATTGTTTCCCGGTCGCTGATGACAACAGTCTGATAAGGTCCATCAATGTTATCGGCGCGTGCACACTGCATACGACCAACAGGTGCATAGTCGGCGCTTATTATGTAGTATTTCCCTTTTATTTTATAAAAATGGTGCCCTTCTCCCATGGCATTTCCCTTCGGAATAATAACCTTATCACTACCTTCAACATAACCGGATAAATCTGATTTTATTTCAATCAAGTGAACCTCATCGTAACCATATACAGCATAAATTTTATCACCATCAAACAGAACACCTAAATCATAAATTATACCACCCATATTTCTATGCGCCCAAGGCCCGGCAGGATTAGTCGATGTATAGACCTGCAACCCATAACCATTCACATTTACAAATATGTAAAACATGCCATTGTGATAGCGAATTGCCGGCGCCCAAATGCCATTGCCATAAGCGCCATGATTTCCTTCGAGATGAAACTCCGGTCCCAAGTCAAGCGTATCAAATGCGTAGGTCAATAATTGCCAATTAACCAAATCCTTAGAATGCAAAACCGGCAAACCGGGCATAACATGCATTGTACTGCCAACCATATAGTAATCATTGCCGACACGTATTATATCCGGGTCTGAAAAATCTTCGTAAAACAATGGGTTGGTAAATGTTCCGTTTCCATTATCAGCAACCCACGACTGAGATTTAACCTCATGAAAAACGAAAACAATTCCCAATAAAATCAAAATAATTTTCTTCATAATAATTTAGTGCAATAAAAATCTGTTCTCCTTCTGAACTTATAATTCAATGTAATATATCTAAGTTCGAATACGATTACATTTCTATGAATAAGATCACTATTTTACCATTACTACTTTCTTTCCTGTGCTTACACATTTTTCATCAAAGGCATCAATTGAAAAATAGTATTGTTCATTGGCGTTTAAACTTCTTATCTCAATCGAAGTAGTATCAAGTACCTGATAATTATGATAAAGTTTATCCGGCGATGAACCGTACCTGATATTATATCCTATAGCATCTCCATTTTTCTTCCAGACTATTTTTACTTTAGTCCGATCTTTTTCTGAACGATCAACTTTAAAATCATCAATAGTTCCGGGAGTACCTGAATAAGCATTACCAAAAACGCGTAAATCAGACAGGGCAAACGTTCCACTTGGTATATGGTAATTTATAACTTTAATATATCTTGCGGTTACGGGTTTCTTTAATTCAAAATAATTGTGCGTTAAATCGGAAGTCGCATTAGAGCTATCAACAAGTATTTGCCAAGTTTTTCCATCCGTAGAATATTGAAGAACATATTGTTCGTTAAGAGAAGGCGAGCGCCCAAAAACATCGGTTTGATTTTCGGCAAAGTTCAACTGGAGGGCGTTTATAGTACATATTTGTTGCAAATCCATTGAGAGCCATTCTCCTTTATTACCTGTTTTTGCGCTCCAATAGGTCCTGATATTTTCATCTGTCGCAAAGCTTCCCGGATGGTCAGGCAATTCAGACGAAACAGCTATATCTTTTTTATAAGAAAGCAACATCCAATTCGCAAACAATTCTTTAGGGTCAGCTATTTTATGCGATGGTATATGATATGGAAAATCTCCAAAACCTGTATATGCACTCAGCATACCATCTTTATCAAAGAAAGCAGGAAATAGTCCCAACCGTCTTTCAAACATGTGTTTTTGAGAAATAGTCATCGTAGCAATATGCCAATAATTTCCATACTTATCCATGAACGTGCTGCCATGACCTGCACCTGCAATAAATCCTTCAGGCTTCGATGAATAGGGATTATTACCTTGTATTACAAAAGGCCCAAGTGGGTTATCCGAAACATACACACCATCAGAATAACTCTTAAATTGTGTTCCTGGAGATGCATATTGCAAGTAATATTTTCCTTTATATTTATTCATCCATGAACCTTCTATCCAAGGATGTTCTATAATTTCATTGTAATCTCCGGGCCTTTCCCAGCCGTATAAACTGAAATGACAATTAAATAATTCTTTAGGTTTCCCAATAGGATTTAAAGATTTTCTGTCCAATTCAATGCCATAAATGGGATTGACATCTGAACATCCATAATATAAATATAGCCGTCCATCATCATCCAAAAACAGACAAGGATCTACAATAAAACCCAACGGAACTGCGGCATTGGCAACCTGCCACTTCCCTGCTTTTGGATTGCCGCTTTTATATATTGCCAAAGTTGGCTTAACAGAACAGGCAGTAAAATATAACGTGTCTCCAATAACGACAACTGTTGGCGCATAGTCTTCCAAGGGTAAATCTTTAGTTGTAATAAAATCCCAATTTATCAAATTTGACGAATGCCAATATCCTCCCGATTTTGAAGCAAACAAATAGTACTCTCCTTTAAATGTTATCATAGTAGGATCTGCCGCTTCGCGCCTTGAAGGAGAATCGAGATAAAAGCGATAACTAAGATTTAAAGGATTGCAAATTGTTGAAGGTTTAGACAATACAGTATTGTCGGACTGAGCATGGGATAAAGATGCAACGAATAAAAAAGCTGTTGCCATAACCCATCGCACATCATTCTTAAATAAAATAAATCTATACATTCCTAATTGCTTTAATTGTAAATATTCAGTACTCACGCACCACAAAAAATGTCATAAAACACCCCTTATCATAGTTTATTCAACTTAACAAAATACACATCATTCTGTCGCATGGTAAATTCTTTCTCTAACTTGCCATCGGCGGATATATTTATAATTTGCTGCTCCGACGGAGCGCCGCTATTCTGTTGTTTTAATTCAGCAACCTGTTTTCTGGTAAGCTGCGCCGGAGAACCCATCGACATATAAGAAGTAAAAGGATCATTTACCTTAAAACCGGTTCTGTATATTTCCATTGAATATTTTCCCGGCTTTAATCCGGTTAATTTAAGTTTTGCAGCAGAAGCCGGTTTTGCAGGAATTACACGATTATAAAACTGTTGGTCATTCGTTGTATCATTGGCATGATCGATAGTACAATCCCAAAAAAGAACACGGACATTTCCTGAAGAATCTTTGCAGACATAACTATCAGCATCTGTTGAAGCATACTCCTTATTTCCAAGTTCATTCATAAACTTAAACGCATAATAAGCCGGCTTTTTAATATCCTCGTAATTCATTAGTCCGAAACCTCCGTGAAAAGCCTGAAAGCGCGGACCTAATTCTTCAAAAATATCTGTGAAAGTCCAATAAGACATTGAGTTTACAGAAGAACCTGCCTGTTTGATACTGTTTAAAATAAACGGAGCTTGCTCGTAAGTATCGTGCATAAAATCCGTTGGCGTGTAGGAAGAACTCCATTCAGTATAATGCAATCCGAGATGTGGTAATGAAGAATTCAAAATCATCTCTTTCGTTTTCTTCATATTATTTGATACAGCATTTTTATTCGGATTAATAATAGTCCCCGATTCTCCGCTCGTATCAACGTGTCCAATCATTACGCCATATTCATGAGCCGTGATAAAATCAATTGGCACATGTTCATCTCCGCAAAATTTAAGCATTGCCGGAACCCAGGCATTACCTGCCGAAGCTGGACCGCCAACTCTATATTTTGATGAAACTTTTTTAATCGTCTCAGCCGTTTCACGATAAAGTTTGAAATAATCATTTTGGTCTCCGGAAAAAAAGTAACCTCTTAAATTCGGTTCATTCCATACTTCAAAAAACCAGGAAGCAACTTCATCCTCCCCGTAACGCTCTGTCCAATGTGTAACAAGGGCTTTAATAAGGTTGTCCCATTTGTTATAATCCTTTGGAGGTGTAATATTTCCTTTCCACCAAAAGACAGTCTGGTTGCCGCTCGCTAATGCTTTCGGCATAAAACCAAGCTCAACAAATGGCTTGATATGAATGCTCAATAAAAAGTCGTATAATTCATCGATATATTGCCAGTTATAAGACGGATTACCATACTTATCTTCTTTGTATACACCCATGTCATCGCTCAATAATCCATGAAACCTGATGTACCTGAAACCACACTCTTTCTGCACTATACGTAACTGCCTTTGCCAGTCGGCACGCAAGCCTTCGTTGGCACGACCAGCACCTATACATTCATTAAAACTCATGTTTAAAGGCGTGGGCGTTTGTTTTAGATTAGCTTCGATAATTCGCGCAGAGCCTGATTGTGCCTTACTATTTTTCGGAATAAAAAATAATATCGAGAAAACTGCAACAACAATTATCTTAATCCTAATCTTTAATATTTTCTTCCACATTCTCAAATCGTTTTTATTTAAAAAATTTTTATTGTCTGTATAGATAAAATCTCAACTATAATAAATTTCAATAGTATCAATGAAATCTCCACCAATCGAAATTGAATAATTCTCCTTCTCCTCCGGAGAATACTAAGTAAAGATCATGCTTGCCTTTAGCATCTCTCACTTTACATTTTGCGGTAGTCCAATTAAGCCATCCGCCTGTATTCTGAACATTGCAAATACCGACAAGCTTCCCGTTTAAGGAATCCAAATGCAATTCTATTTTTCCTCCGTTACCGCCGGAAGCAATTCTTGCTTCAAAAGATTTAGCTCCTTTTCCAAAATCTATATCCCTTAGTTTTATATAATCTTTGTTATTTATTTCTGTCACATAAACCCCGGTTTGCTTGTCTTCTGCAGTTTCTACACCTTCTTCCCATGCGATTGTTTCCGCTTCTGTTCGTTGATAAGGGTTCAGATTAATCACCGCACTTTTAACTCCCGCAGTCATATTAATTCTTGGAAATGAGCCATCGGAATTATACGTAAAAGGTTCTACACAAACAGAACGTGCAAAACCACCACCGCCGGGCAAAGCGCCATTGTGATAAAAGAAATAGGAACTCCCTTTGAAATCTATTACACCACAATGATTGGTAAAACTCTTCCCCTGAATAGTCATAATTGTATCGCGGTAAGTCCATGGTCCGACAGGATTATTACTTGTAGAATAAGCAATATGTTCCGGTACACCTCCTGCCGCATACAGCATATAGTACAGATTATTCCTATGATAAAACCAGGGGCCTTCTTCGTATTGCGTGGCGCGCTTAGGATCGTTGTAACGCTTGCCGAATGCTTCTGTTGTCAACGGAACTGTTTGAACATCGCCGGAATAAGAAAGCATATCTTTATTTAATTTCACATACCACAATCCGGGATTTCCCCAATACAGATAAGCCTGTCCATCGTTGTCAATAAAGACCGTAGGGTCGATATATCCAAAGCCGGGAGCAACCAAAGGTTTACCTAAGGCATCTTTAAAAGGACCGGACGCGTAATCAGAAACAGCCACGCCAATAGCAAAATTGCCTGTAACTTTTCCCGTAACAGGAACATACCAGTAAAATTTTCCGTTGCGTTCAATACATTGTCCCGCCCAGGCATTTTCTTTAGCCCATGAAAATGTACTAACGGACAAGGGCGTGCCTCTATTCGTCCAGTTTACCATATCCGTTGAAGAAAATACTTTCCAGTCTTTCATTTCAAAATACTTCGCACTATTTTCATCATGCCCAGTATAAACAAAAACAGTGTCTTTGTAAACCATTGGGGCAGGGTCGGTGGTATAACAGGTTTGAACAATTGGATTTTGAGCCCACCCATTCTTCAAAAAAGCAACCATAAATAGTAATATGAGTATAAAAGGCGAGATCATTTTATTTATCCTGCTCATTTTCAATTATTTATTGTTATTTATAATTTAATATTAATAGCCTTCCCCACATATTCGACTTTCCGGGTTACTATTGAAGATAAATCTGGTCCACTGCAGTTATTTTTATCAACTAGGACTATATCAAAATCTCTTTTATATAACATACCTGGAAAGTTGCCTTTTCTATTGTCAATTCGCAAAGTTTTAGCTTGGTCATTCCAATGAAAATGGATCTCAGAGTACGCGCCCTTCTCGTAATCATAATTATCATTTTCATCCTCATATAACACAAAATCTGCATCAGATCCGGGATAAACCCTAATCCTTAAATTTTCCCACCTTTTCTCTGTGGCATATTGTACATCTGGTCCCCATGGCAAAATTGCACCCGCTTTTACATATAACGGCATAATATCAAGAGGCACTTTCTTTTCAACCCATACCCCACCTTTCAATTGATCACCAGACCAAAAGTCAATCCATGAACTTCCAGAAGGTAGATATACTTTTTGCTTTTGAATTCCAGGTTTTGTAACGGGTGACACCAATATCGATTTACCAAAAAGAAATTCATTTCCAATTTCTGCCACATTGGGGTCTGCGGCAAAATCTGATTGTAATGGCCGCATTATTGATGCACCATTTTTAGTTACTTGCCAGGCAGTAGCATACAAATAGGGCAACAATCTATACCTCAATTTAATGTACTTTTCCAGAATATTGAAAATACGATCACCCGGTTTGCCAAATTGATAAATTTCTCTAGGAATATCCGTTCCATGGGATCTCATCATAGGCATGAAAGTTCCAAATTGCAACCACCTTGTATACAATTCCTGAAAAGCAGGGTTTTGGGCACCTCCGTCTTTAGTAAATTTTCCAGCAAAAAATCCACCAATATCAGTATTCCAATAGGGGATTCCCGTTAAGGAAAAATTGAGTCCAGCGGGAATCTGTCTGGCAAAAGTCTCCCAATCAGAAGTCACATCTCCACTCCAGGTGTTAGCACCATATCGCTGTTGACCCGCAAAAGCTGAACGTGTAAGAATGACTACCCTTTTATCATTTGAGACCTTTCTCTGATGCTTGTATATTCCACCCACATGCTCCAGTGGAAATGCATTCCGTACACTACGATAGGTTCCTAAATAAGTTTTCTCGTCAAAATCAGTATCCTTTTCATTTAAATGATCTGGTTCTGAAGAGTCCAGCCACCATGCATCTACACCTAAAGAAAATACTCCTTTATTAAGATATGACCAATAGATGTCTCTCGCACTAGGATTATATACGTCATATACGCGTGCTCCTGCATCAGGAGGCCAAGTATCGAAATGCATTAGCATATTGCTATCCTCAAGTTGTTTATATTGCGGAGTAGAAGGCCCAAAACCTGGCCATGCCACCACAAATAAATGCGCATTCAATGCGTGAACGCTATCCACCATTCTTTTAGGCCTTGGATACGTAAGAGAATCAAAAGCCATAGCATTCCAATGCACGTTATCACCCCAATATTGCCAATCCTGAATAATGCCATCCAAAGGAACTTTAAGTTTACGATATTGCTTTACAACATCCATTAATTCAAATTGCGTCTTATATCGCTCTTTAGATTGATTGTATCCATAAACCCAAAGCGGTAATAACGGTGCAGAGCCTGTCAAAAACCGCATGTCTGCAACAATATCATCCGTAGAATTCCCCTTCATAAAATAATAATCAATTCCCTTTGCAACCTGAGAAGTAAAACTAGTATTCCGGGCTGAATCTTTAAATTGAGTAGGTGAATAATTATCCCAGAATATTCCATAACCAGCAGTTGATTGAAAAAAAGGAATAGCTACTTTGGTATTTCCTTGTGCCAACCATATTGTTTTTCCTCTCTGATTCAAATTACCATTCTGTTGTTGGCCCAAGCCATAAATACACTCTTCTGGTTTTAAAGAGAACCCTTGGCTAATAGAAAAATCGCCCTTATCCGCACCTGTACAATCCTTTAATATAGTTGAACCCGGTAATTCTTCAAAAACCTTTTGCTTGCTGCCAATTTTGTAAAAAGTTAGGTTTCCCAGTTTTAGGCCAATTTCGACAATTAGAGAATCTGTTTGCAAGAAGACAGAATGCTTTGTATTTGAAACCTTAAATTTGGGATTTACCTCTGGCACCTGAATTACAGAGAGGCTATTTCTCTTTAATACTTTACCCTTTGGCATCTTTATCACACGAATAATGGAAGGAGAGTATACCTCAAGCGTTACATCTATTTCCCCAATATTTGCACTGATTCCTGTTTGGGTTTTCTGAAACCTTTGGCCATTTGCGTATGGTAATGAACTCATAATCATCCATAAGAAAAAGGCGCTTAAACAAAATAATTTCATAAGAAAAAATATTAAATTTATTAAAACATTCTATGGGCCACATTTTATTGAAATAATATCCAGTCAATCTCTACATTCCCTGGTGAATCACTGCCATTTGATAGAATTAAATCACATAAGCCAAAAGCATTGTCCGAGATTATTGCATTAATGACAACAAAATCATCAGATTTCTTATACTGAATATTTGCAAGCGTTTTGATATTTACATTTTCACCATTTTTAGAAATTGCTTTTAGCAATAATAGCCCCTCCTGATCTGCCTTAAGGCGCAATTGAACTATTTTGTTCTTTTTTAGACCAAAATCAACGCTGTTATATCTCACCCATGATCCGGGAGTGCTAAGCTTTAGCGACCATCCTTTAAAATGATGATTAGTATCCAAAAAATAAATACCAGCCCCAGAATCACTTATACTGCTGTATCTGTCTACCTGAATAGTATCGGTTACATTTGATATCCCAACACCACGCAAAGTTGGTTTTACTTCCCTTATAGTTCCATCAGCGTTAAAAAATAAGGAATCAATTCTAGCAGACCGCGCTTTGTCAAACCTAGGAGAATAATCATTTGAATGATAAAAAAGATACCATTGACCCTTAAATTTCACAATGGACTGATGGTTTGTCCAACAATTATCAGATGCTTCCATTATCACACCCATTGGTTGAAATGGTCCTAAAGGTTTATCACTGACAGCATACTCCAACCTTTCTGTTTTATCCTCCACGTGGGGATAGGTTAAATAGTATTTTCCTTTGTTCTTGAACAAAAAAGGACCTTCTTTCAACCCTTTCGCCGGTAAATGTTCTAAAATTTTAACTTTTGAATCCAGATCAAGCATATTCCTTTTAAGCTTGGCTCCCATTATGTCCCCTTCTGCCCAGAATAAATAGGCCTGCCCGTCATCATCAATAAATACATTAGGATCGATGCCTTTAACTCCCGCAATGGGCTCAGACATCACTTTAAATGGACCGCCTGGTCGTTCACCTAGGGCAACACCTATGGAAAATTTTGATTCACCGTCTGAACCTTTCATTTTCGTTGGAAAGTAAAAATAATATTTCCCATCTCTCTTTATGCAATCAGGCGCCCACATGCTATAAGAGGTCGTATCAGCCCATGGCACATCATTTTGACTCAATAACATTCCCCCATCTCTCCAATGTACTAAATCTGCTGAAGAAAATACATGGTAGTCCTCCATACAGAACCAACCTGGCTGTCCTTTTCCTTGTTCTGCCAATATATCATGAGAGGGATAAAGATAAATGCTGTCTCCAAATACCCTGGCGGTCGGGTCAGCTGTAAAATGATTATGAATAATTGGGTTTTGTGAATAGCTCTTTATTATGGCCCCTATTAATAGTATAACCAAAACACACCTGATTAAAACTGTAGCCCTTATTTTCATAATACATAAATATTTAGATAAAACTAATATGGTTCTAACATTGCCTCCAATAACCACTGGAAGCAACTTTCTATATTTAATCTTTTAATACAGTTTTAGAATTCTATCAGGTAGAAGAGGCCAGTTTCTTTCAATCCCCCTTATTTCTTAATTAAAAAGACCCTGGCCATCTACCCTATTCAATTATTCCCCTACTAATGGTTCATTGAATTACCTTCCAGATTTGGATTATTATCTAATTCAACCTGTGGGAATGGATAATACATCGCTCGTTCAGTCCAACCAATTTCTTTTAAAGGTTCTAACCATTTAGAATCTGCCATCCCCCAGCGAAGCAAATCAAAATAACGAACATATTCTCCGCAAAGTTCTACATACCTTTCATGTTCTATTATATTTTTAATACTGTTCATTTTAATACCATTAATGGTAATATTCTCCGCCAACAGACCATCTACATCGGGAATAGTTCCTTTTGAACTATGGTACCAAAGTTGTGACTGCTCTGTGGGCACAATGTCATTTGCTCTAGTACGCACCATATTTATATAGTTTTTTGCCTCTTCAGGTTTACCATTCTCATTCAGGCATTCCGCATACATCAATAGCACATCCGCATAACGCATAAGTCGATCATTAATACCGTCATCAAAATCAGCAACTTGGACGTCTGGACAATACTTTCTGGTACCATATAAATCCTTATTAGTTGCTAAGTGTGCCATCCAATAATCATAATCAGTAACTGTACCATCCACTTGCGTATATTTAGCACCGCCATCACACCATAGAGTCATGTATTTCCTTGGATCACCATTTTCAAACTCATTGTACGTTTTCTTATTTGGTGCCAGATTCCACCAAGCTCCTCCTGTCCCATCATACATTCCTATTTCCTGCCAGCGCCATGAATCAGACATATCGTCTCCCAACCATCCTGGGCCATTATGCATTTGGATTTCAAATACAGATTCTGCATTATTTTCGTGTTCTTCATCAAAATTATCTCGGAAATAAGGCATAAGACTGTATTCTTTGCTGTCGATAACCTTTTTTAATTCGACCTCTGCCTTATCAAATTCAGCTTTTTGGCCCAATTCAAGAATTGGACGGTACATGTACGCTTTTGCCAAATATGCCTGAGCAGCACCTTTGGTGGCCCTTCCAATATGTGCAGCATCCGCATTCATTACACTCTTCACTGGCAACAATTCAGCTGCCTTTTGAAAGTCACTGATAATCAACGCATATACTTCACCAGCCTTACTGTTAGTTGGATAATAGTCCTCATTAGAAAGGGTTGGATGATCTATTAAAGGGACTGTTTCTCCAAATAGCTCAACTACATGCATATAAAGTAACCCCCGCAGGAAATAAGCTTCTCCAAGGAGCCGATTCTTTTGATCATCTGATATTTCTCCTGTAAAATTGGTAATGGCCGATATGGCGGTATTTGCAGCAAAGATTCCATTCCACATGTCCTTCCATGACCCTGCGATCAAACCATCACTTGCGGGTGTATTATAGGTATCCTGATACATTGGCTCCCACTTAAAAGTGTGATTAAAATCATCCCCAGGAGCTAACAAATTATAATAAAAAGCTCTGGCATATCCACCTTGTACCTTGCCTATCAAAGCCTGATAAGCCGGAATAACAGATGCCTCCAATTCTGAAGCGGTCTTATAATAAGTCGATTTGGAAACTTCCTGTGGATTTATCAAATCTAGATTTGGTTTACATCCTGATAATGCACCAGCTACTAATACAAGTGCACCAATTATATATCGATTCTTTTTCATTTCAATCTATTTAATTTTTAAACTAAAAAGTTAATTGCGCTCCAAAGAACAATTCTTTATTATTAGGGAAAGTCAATCCCCATGGGGTTAACTCATCTATACCTCTATAGAGGTTATAACTTGTATTATCCGCACCAACTTCTGGATCATAACCTGTGTACTTCGTAAATGTCAGCAGGTTTTTACCTCCAATATAGAATCTCAAGCTATTGATTTTCAATTTTTTTGTAACCTTTTCTGGCAACTGATACCCAATGGTCAGCGATTTAAGTCGCAAATATGAACCGTCTTCGATAAATCGATCAGAAGCACGAAGATTATGATTTGGATCACCCAAAATAGCTCTTGGAATATTAGTGTTTACATTCTTTGGATAAATTGTTGTCACCCCCGAAACAGGATTCACAAAAGTGATCTCTTCTGCACGGTATCTATTGAGAACGGTAGCATAGTCATTATAATAATGGTACATACCTTCACCCCAATATTTACCATTATTGTAGATCTCATTGCCTTGGGTTCCTTGCCACATTGTGGACAGATCAAAAGACCCGAAATTAGTATTATAGGAAAGGCTTAAATTAAACCCATAACTAAAATCAGGTATAGGACTTCCAATAAAGGCTTTGTCTTCTTCATTCAATACGCCATCTTTATTTAGATCCTTAAAACGAACGTCCCCTAAAGCAGCATTTGGCGCAAATGCCTTATCTGCAGTCAGCTGATCGTCTGATTTATATAGGCCATCCGTAACATATCCCCAAAACTCTCCAATGGATGATCCGACTGCTGTTCTTGTAACATTTTCGCCACCAGGGCTTACTGTTCCAGCAAGGATCTCATTATTGTTTCCCAATGCTAAAACTTTATTCTTCACTGTTGAAAGGTTAGCTGATACAGAATAATTAAGATTGCCTACTGAATTTTTATAAGTCACTAAAAATTCAAACCCTTTGTTCCTTATGCTGCCTGAATTTAACGTGGGGAATTTATCAAGATAACCAGCAGTATAAGATATGGGGACATTTACCAACATATCTTCAGTTTTCTTATTATAATAATCAATAGTCATTTCTAGGCTGTTATTGAACATAGACAAATCAAGGCCTAAATCTGTGGAATATTGAGATTCCCATTTGACATCCGGATTAGAAGGGTTTGTCGGTAAGGCTCCTGTAACCTTTACGCCATTAAGATAATACCAAACATGATCAAACGTTACAGTATTTTGGTATTGATACTGTGGAATATCGGAGTTACCCAAAACACCGTAGCTTCCACGTATCTTCATGTCATTTATAAATGAAAGTTTTTTCATGAACTTTTCTTGTCCAATTCTCCAACCCGCAGAAACGGATGGGAAATTTCCATATCGGTTGTTTTCACTAAAATTGCCAGAACCGTCCCTTCTGAAGTTTAAAGTAAGCAAATACCTACTATCGTAATTATAGTTAATTCTGCCCAGCATGGAGTACATCGCAAACTGACTTATTGAGGACCCCACAACCTTTGAACTAGCATCCTGTGTTAGACCCAGAATCAACAAATCCGAACTCGGCAATGCCCTAACGCCTCCATTTAGCCCTTTTGAATTTGATTCTTCTGAGGTAATACCCGCTACAGCACTGATATCATGCTTTCCATAACGATGATCATAGGAAAGCGTATGTTCATATAAAACTCGATTACTCTGACTCATTGAAATATTTAACTCATCCGGATCATGATTTTGGTATTGCCCGACTGAATACGCAGATATATAGCCTTGGTTTCTGCCTCTGTAAACATCTACGCCCAGATTAAATTTATATTTCAACCCAGGAATAAATTCATAGGTTAGCCATACATTACCATTAACACCAAAATCTTCGGATTCATTAGCATTCAAATAGGCATTCGCCAAAGCACTTGCGACATCTGTACCATTTCCAGCACCTGCAAAACCTGTTGGATTACTGGAATCATACAATGGCAAAGTAGAGGACCATTTTTGTGCGTCAATTAAATTCTTATTACTCCAGTTTCTTGAATTATAACTGATCTTAAAATTTTCGCCGACTTGTAAATTTCCAAGGGTGAAATCGGAAAGAAACTGTAAACTATAATCCTTCGATTTGTCTTTGATGATTATTGGATTATCATTTCCAAAGGTTCCGTTTAACCTGAAATGAGCCATTTGTGAACCACCGCTGATAGATAACGCATGGTGCTGATAACTTCCAGTACGCAATAAAGCATCTTGCATGTTATAACCTTCACCAATTTCGGGTGGATTTGAGAGGGCTTTCAAATAATCCGTTCTCGTCGGATCCTGATTATACATTTCCTCATTGATCAACTCGGCCAACTGTTGACCATTTAACATCTTTATATTGTGTGAAATTTTCTTAACGCCCGCATAACCATTGTATTCAATTCTAGTAGGTCCGGATACACCTTTTTTTGTTGTAATAAGTACGACTCCATTCGCGCCTCTTGACCCATAAATGGCACAAGATGCGGCATCCTTTAGAATTTGTATACTGGCAATATTATTTTCATCAGGCATTGCTCCTCCTATCATTCCGTCTACTACAAACAGTGGATCCGTATTATTAATAGATCCTACACCTCTGATACGGATCCGGCCATCATTTATCTGTACGCCTGGTGCATCACTTTGTAATACAGCTGAAAACCCTCCAGGAACCTTTGTCATCTTTTTGGGGTCAACGGTAGTAATTGCAGATGTCAGGTCTACTTTTTTTTGTTTTCCATAACCGATCACAACCACCTGTTCCATTGTATTGGTCTCTGTTGGAACTAATTTAACAGAAAGGTCCTTACTATTATTCACTGCAACTTCCTGGCTGACAAATCCCAATGAATTTATGCCCAAGGTGTCCCCTTTATGCACTAACAAAGAGAATTTCCCATTTTCATCCGACACAACACCATGGTTTGTCCCTTTAACTAAAACAGAGACACCTGGTACTGTTATATCGCTTTCATTATATATAGTTCCAGATATTTTAAAAGGTTGATCCTGCGAATAGACGGGATTTCTTAATAATCCCAATTGGAGAACAATCAGCATCACAACAAAGCTTATTCCCCTAAAGCTTCTTAAATAATTCATCATTTGATTTTGTTTTTAATACCCTTTAATAATTTGAAAATCATTTAACCCTGTAAAATCATTTTTTGTGATAAGTTCTAAGATGTGTTCTTTTCAAAAGGTTCCATTGTGATGTAATTTTATAGTTTATAATGAGGGGATTTTCTGTTAAAACACAATGTAAATTGTAAATTATACAATTTAACCGTAAACAAATGTAATGTTAATTAATTAAAATTGCATTCGATTGCACAATTTTTTTTGAAAAAATTTTTATCTTTATTTAAGAAATCGATTTCATAATTGTCGATAAGACACAATTATTATTAATAGACTAAATTAAACATTAACAGGCTTAGCAATCAAAATGTGTTAATTACAATTTATATACTTAATTCATATGTTACACAAAAATTGCCAGAAAATGAAGTAATATCTCAACAGCCGAAGAATTTATTATAATTCCTCGCGTAATAGAAACCCCTTTAGAATACTTTTATAAATAAAAGTATTCTAAAGGGGTTATACGGTGTATGGAATTAAATAATTACTGATTTATATAAATCGGAAGCCGGGCACTTTTAAGCCCCTCACATTCAGCATCGATATAAATAATCGCTCTTTCTACTTTATATGAATCTCTATCATTCGCTAATTTATTTTCTTTATTTGTGGATGATGGTCCGACAATACAAAGCGCCTTGCCACTAAAAGCTTTCCGGTTATCGGAGGCGAAGCAGTGAAGGTCAGCCGGATCGCCGTTATCCGTCGCCCATATCTTGACCTGGCGTGCATTTGCATCAGTGTCTGCCTCCACTGCCCGAATGGTAAAGTGAATACTATTTTGCGCATCCGGCACCAGGTTTCCTTTATCATCGATGACTTCTGCCTTGATAAAAGCCAGGGATCTTTCTGCCAGATGAATCGTATCGGTATTTGCTGTAAGCCGGATGGCCGCCGGAGCGCCTGCCGTATTTAATGACTCGGTGGCCCATAATTTTCCATTTTTATAGGTGACCACTTTAATATTCCCCGGCTCATATACAGCACTGTCCCATCTGAACCTGTAGGTATAAGGCGTTTTATATCGTTTACCCTGGGATATACCGTTTATAAACAGTTCAGCTTCATCCCCTGAACTAAATACATGGACAGGCGTGACTATTCCTTCTCTTCCGGGCAGGGTCCAGCTGGGCAGTATATGTGCCATGGGATAATCAGGACGCCATCTGGCCTGGTATAAATAATAACGGTCCTTTTTAAATCCGGCCAGATCAATGATGCCTGAATAGGATCCTTTTGCCGCGTAATACGGCGTGGGTTCTCCCAGGTAATCAAAACCCGACCAGACAAATTCACCGGCTACAAAAGGATGCTGATCCTGAGCGGCAAAGACTTTATCGGGAGAAGCCCCAAAGGCCGCCGTATACAACCCGTAATCACTCACCCATAAATTCCTGGGATCTCCGCCTGAAGTGTCACTGGCGGGTGCACTGTTATATTTTGTTACCGGGAATACATAGGTGCCTCTCGTGCTTAAGGTGGAGGCAGATTCACTGCTGATGATCATCTTATCCGCAAACTGGTGATGAAAGCTGTCATATAAGGGTGAGGTATGAATACCCTGCAGCCCTGCATAGGCAGGCGCATCTCTGATACCCTCTCCCTGATAATTTAGATTCAGCACATCCATGACCCGGCCAAAAGGCATGAGCGGTCTGGCATAGTTCATCGAGGCGGAAGCAGGTCTTGTCGGATCTTCTTCATGGACAATATCATGAAGCCTTTTAGCCAGCGCCGCTCCGGCGCT
Source organism: Arachidicoccus rhizosphaerae (assembly GCF_900107765.1). Lineage (GTDB taxonomy): Bacteria > Bacteroidota > Bacteroidia > Chitinophagales > Chitinophagaceae > Arachidicoccus > Arachidicoccus rhizosphaerae. The sequence continues at coordinate 25,494 of NZ_FNQY01000001.1, forward strand.
GTCCGTATACTGTTCCCCTACCTCATTGCCAAAACTCCACTGCATAATGGACGGATGATTGCGGTCTCTGCGCACAAAGGATCTAAGGAGGGCTTCATACCAGTCGTCAAAAATCAGATGAAAATCCAGTGGGTTCTTCCCTTTTTGCCAACAGTCATTGATCTCATCGATAACCAGCAGTCCCATGCTATCTGTAAGGTCCAGCAGCTGCGGATCGGGAGGATTATGAGAGAACCGGATGGCGTTGCAGCCCATTTCCTTTAAGATCTCCAGTTGCCTGAGTGCGGCTGACCGGTTAAAAGCTGCGCCAAGCGCTCCGAGATCATGATGTTGATTTACCCCCTGAATCCTTACTTTATGGCCGTTAACAATAAGCCCTCTGTTTGCGTCATATTGAATATCCCGGATGCCGAACTTTGTCTGGTATTCATCGAGCAGCTGCCCCTTCTGATTATATACAAGGGAGCGTATCTCGTAGCGGCTGGCCTGATACCGGTTGATATCTTTTGTAAAACCGACCGGCTGCCAGAGCCTGGGGTTATTCAGCTGAGCGGTCGCCAGGGCGGTCGCCGCCTTGCCCTTTGCCAGCCGGAGCTCCACAGGCGTAAATCCGGCCAGAGGCTCGCCTGTTACGTTGCCTTTTTCATCCAGGGCGTAAACAGAGGAGACAACACGCAGGTCCGCCGTATTGCCGGACTGGTTATTTAGCTTCACTTCCAGACGGACCAGGGCTTTGTTAGCGGAGACCTCCTGAGTGGTAACATATGTTCCGTACTGATCGATATGGACCGGGTTTACTTTTACCAGCCAGACATTTCTGTAAATACCGGCGCCGGGATACCACCTGGAACTACTTGCCGGATTATCGAGCCGGATCGCCAGCTGATTCATGCCGCCCGGATGTACAAAAGCAGTCAGATCTAATCTGAATGAGCTGTATCCGTAAGGCCAGCCACCTACCAGATGCCCGTTAAGCCACACTTCGGCGTAACTCATGGCGCCATCCATGTCTAAAAAAATACGTTTGCCTTTATCCGCAGCGGGAATGTTCAGCTTTTTTCTGTACCAGGCCACGCCCTGTACCGGCAGCCGGCCCATGCCGCCGCCTACCGGCACCGGATCTCCCTTATAAAATTCCTTGTCTATGGCCCAGTCATGAGGCAGATTCACCTTTTGCCAATGGCCGTCATTAAAATCTGCCTGCACGAAAGCAAAGTCCTGACCGGGACTTTTACCCACCGGGTGGGGGTACCAATCAGCAGTATCTTTAATAAATTTGTTGGCCGTAGGAAGTATCCAGGATTTAACCCCGCCAACGCCGCCGGTTTTTCCGGTAATATCTGCTCTTGTATCGGCTACTTTCTGATCATTATGATCGGTTACCTGAGGACGCTTATCATAATAAAGGGAATCCGGCTCCTGATCCTGCCCCAAACTGTCCTGACCGGGATAGCGCATGAAACGCCAGCCCTGATCGATTAATATTCTTTGTCTGGGGCTTTGACCCGGATCATTTTGTGCGTGCGCCGCTGCCGATAAAAGGCAGAGTAATAAAGCACAGACCATCCGTCTAAAAAAAAGCGGTGGATAAAAGTTGCTTTTAACATCAGTATCCATTGCAGTCTGCATAACCTGGCGCGCTATATGGATGGATGGACATTTTGGGGTTATCATACGTCAAAGTCTCCTAATTAAAATATGTGGTCAAAAAAAGGCTTGCAGGCCGGCTATACCCAACTGTTCTGACAGTTCGTTTAACCTGGCCGCAAGCCTTTATAAGTAAGTATGGATAGATTTTATCCGGATGGACTTATCCGGATGCGGATAAGTCCGTTCAGTACCTTAATGTTTCTTTTTCCAGAACAGTTCAATTTCTTCCAGACTGCGTCCTTTGGTTTCCGGAACCAGTCGCCAGATAAAGATGGCGGATAAAACAGACATGATGCCATATACCCAATAGGCAAAGCCATGGTGAAATTTATCTACTAAGGCGATATTATCGTTCATCATGGGGAAGGTAAAGGACACCACCCAGTTAGCAATCCACTGTACTGCTACTGCTATAGACATCGCTCCTCTGATTGAATTAGGGAATATCTCTGCCAGCAGTACCCAGCATACCGGACCCCAGCTCATGGCAAAGGCGGCGGTATAGATCAGCATAAAAATCAAGGCCCCCACGCCCACGCTGTCAAAATAAAAAGAAAGCCCCAGGGCAATCATACTGACAGCCATGCCCAAGGATCCGATAATCATCAGCGGCTTACGCCCGAATTTATCCACCGTGAATATGGCCAGTACCGTAAACAGCAGATTGACGATCCCTACGATAATGGTTTGAAGTAAAGAAGCGTCGGTGGAAGCGCCCATATTTCTGAAGATATTACCCGCATAGTAAAGCACCACGTTAATGCCCACAAACTGCTGGAATACGGATAGCAGGATACCGATTACAATAATCAGCGATCCGTAAGAAAGCCAGGGACGGCTATGATCTTTTAAAGTTCCCTTTATCGCTTCCAGCACACCCGGCGCCTCTGACTTACCGCCAATTTTTTCCAGGACTTTTAAAGCCTCTTGCTCTTTGCCTTTTAATGCCAGAAAACGCGGTGTTTCCGGGATAAAAAACAGCAGGATAAAAAACAGGCCGGCAGGCACGACTCCGGACAAAAACATCCAACGCCAGCCGATTTCCTTCAGCCAGGCTTCATCTCCCTGGGCAGCGATCCTGTAATTGACAAAATAAATCACCAGCATACCGAAGATAATGGCAAACTGGTTAAAAGAAACCAGTTTACCTCTGGTCCTAGCCGGGGCAATCTCTGCGATATACATCGGAGAAATCATGGAAGCCAGTCCCACGCCGATTCCTCCGATAATTCTGTATATCACAAAAGAGAATACATCCAGGGTGCCAAAGACATTGAACAACTCAGGCCTCCAGGCACCGATAGCCGAGAGGATAAAACAAATGGCCGATATAAACAGGCCGTTTTTCCGTCCCAGACTTTTGGATACCACGCCTGCTAAAGCGCCGCCTACAATACATCCCACCAGCGCACTGGCAATCACAAAACCTTTAATCGTGTCTCCCATTCCCTGGACAGCGACGCTGTCCGCAGGTACCGCTTCCCCGATAAAAGACCAGCTCCAGACCCCCCAAAGGATTAAAACAATGGCAGTAAACAGTCCGCCTTTTTTACGGCCCAGCAGTTTAAGCATCTGGAAGGAGATGATAACGGCTACCACCAAAAGGACCACCACCATCAGTATCCGGTACTGCGTAATGATGGGACGAGTCAGCGTCTGGTAATGAGCAGGATCCAGCATGGGTGTAATATAAAAATCCACCAGGGATTTTTCTGCCCCGTTCACCACTGCGGTATCATACCCGAATAAGAGCCCCCCAAAAGTGGCTACCAGGGTTAAAAGCACTAAGTATAACTTGTTGCCCTGTTGTAATCCTGTATCGGCGGATCCGCCGGTATTTATAAAAGCCATATGTGATGGTTTTAGCGTTTGGTTGTAGGATGATTAAAGCGAAGCTTTTAGCAATCCCGGATTAGATATATTGATTAATGATGTTCTCGTATAATTCCTGTTTGCCGCTGATCATGGCCGGTTCACCATTGGCTACCGCATAATCTCGCAGGGCCACCAGATCCAGTTTGCCTGCTTCAAAATCCGCGCCCGCACCACTGTCAAAGGACTGATAGCGCTGCTGACGAAGTTTTTTGTAATCAGACTGCTGTAAAACTGCGTCGGCCACAATAAGCGCTCTGGCAAAAGTGTCCATGCCACCGATATGCGCATAGAACAGATCCTCGGGATCCGTAGAGTTTCTTCTGATTTTTGCGTCAAAGTTGATTCCGCCTTTATTAAGACCACCGGCTTCCAGTAAGATCAGCATGGTTTCTGCCAGCTCATTGACACTGGTCGGGAACTGATCGGTATCCCAGCCGTTTTGATAATCTCCTCTGTTGGCGTCCATGGAACCTAATAATCCCGCCTGTGCGGCCACCTGCACTTCATGCTGGAACGTATGGCCGGCAAGTGTGGCATGGTTCACTTCCAGATTCAGCTTAAAGTCATTTTGCAGACCAAAATGCTCTAAGAAGCCAATAACGGTGGCTGCGTCATAATCATATTGATGTTTGGTAGGTTCACAGGGTTTTGGTTCGATTAAGAAAGTGCCGGTGAAGCCCTGGGCTCTGCCGTAGTCCTTAGCGACATGCAGGAACTTCGCCAGATGTTCCTGTTCTCTTTTCATATCGGTATTTAAAAGACTCATGTACCCTTCTCTGCCGCCCCAGAATACATAGTTGGAACCGCCCAGCTTAATGGTAGCGTCCAAGGCCGCTTTCACCTGTGCAGCGCCGTGCGTCAGCACGTGAAAATCAGGATTGGTCGCTGCCCCGTTCATGTAACGTACATGAGAGAACAGATTAGCCGTACCCCAGAGCAGTTCAATGCCGCTGGCAGCCTGTTTTTGTTTGGCATAGTCCGTAATGAAACTCATGCGTTTCTCATTTTCCTGAATATCATTCGTATGTTCAATCAGGTCCACATCGTGAAAACAGTAAAACGGCAGGTTGATCTTTGTCATAAATTCAAAGGCCGCGTCCATTTTATCCTTAGCCCGCTGCAAGGGGTCTGCGCTCTGATCCCATGGGAAAAAATGGGTTCTGCCGCCAAAAGGATCGGAACCGTCTCCGTTAAAAGAGTGCCAGTAAGCACAGGCAAAACGTAACCAGTCTTTCATGGGTTTGCCTGCTACCACTCTGTCTGCTTCATACCATCTGAATGCCAGTGGATTTTTTGATTCGCGGCCTTCGAACTGAACCTGGCCGATACCTTTAAAGAACGCTTTGTCCCCGGTAATAATTGACATATCTACTTTGATTTTTTTTATGAATGAATAATGTTGTTTTTTTCAAGTTTGTTGTCCAGCAGGCTCTTCCACTGTTGATAAATGGTTTCATATTGAGCCACTAATGCCGGATCGGGTTCTATTACGGCCAGTTTTTCCAACGCCTCAAAGGCAGTGGCCGGTTTGTCATAATACCCCTGTCCGATACCGGCGCCCAGTGCGGCGCCGATGCTGCCATCCGTATTATAGAGTTCAAGGGTAAGTCCTGTTACATTTACAAAAGCCTGGATAAAGGTCTGGTTTAAGAACATATTGGCTTTGCCGGCCTTTACCACCCGGGCCTGGGTACCCCCTTCTTTCATGATATCCAGTCCATACCTGAAAGAAAAAGCAATCCCTTCATGTACTGCCCTGTATAAATGAGCGCGGTCATGGGTATTAAAATCAATATTTTCCAGATGGGCCCCCAGATAATGATTACATAATATTCTTTCTGCTCCGTTCCCGAAAGGCAAAAACAGTAACCCATCCGCTCCGACGGCTGTAGCCAGCGCCTTTTGGTCCATCTGCCCGTAGGAAAGGCCCGGATCCGTCATCTGTTTAATCCAACGGTTGCTGATACCGGTACCATTAATACATAATAATATACCCAGCCTGCGATGATCTTTTGCATGGTTAACATGAGCAAAAGTGTTTACGCGGCTCAGGGGATCAAAATAACGCTGGTCAGTGACCGCATAGATAACACCGCTGGTACCTGCCGTAGTCGCTATTTCTCCAGGTTCCAGCACCCCCAGCGATAATGCATTATTAGGCTGATCGCCGGCCTTATAGGTAATCGGGATGCCCGGCTTTAAGCCCAGCGCTTCCCCGGTTGCCTCATTAAGCCTGCCGTGATCGGAGAAAACAGGTTGAACGGCCGGCAGTAAATCCCTGTCCAGTTCCATTGCTTCCAATAAGGCTTCTGATATATCTTCTTTTTTAAAATCCCAGAAAACACCTTCAGAAAGCATGGAAGGGCTGGCCGTAATCTTACCCGACAGCTTAAAGGCAATAAAATCGCCCGGCAGCATCATTTTATAACTCTGATGATAGATTTCCGGTTCATGTGCTTTAACCCAGCCTAATTTAGAGGCGGTAAAGTTTCCGGGAAAATTGAGCATATTAGTCAGTAAATAACTGTCACTCAGTTTTTTTCTTGCCTGACCGCCTACTTCTGTCGCTCTGCCGTCACACCAGATGATAGAGGGGCGCAGTACCTTGCCTGCTTTATCCACCAGGACCAGTCCGTGCATCTGATAAGTAATCCCGATGGCCGCAATGGATAAGGGATCAAACCCGCCCCCGTCGATTACCGCTTTAATCCCATTTTGAACATCACTCCACCAGAGCTCCGGATCCTGTTCCGCCCACCCGTGGCGCGGCGACTGGATCTCACGTTCTGTATCAGAAGGATAGGAAGTGGCAGCTACCACCTTTCGGGTATCGGCATCTACCACGGAGACTTTTATAGAAGAAGTCCCTAAATCAATTCCCAGTAAAAGCATACACTATATTAGATGATTAAAAAATAACTTCCCCAGCAAACCACTCCTGTCAACTTTCTTCATTTTTGGGAAGTTGTCACAGCTAAAGTAGTATTATTTTTTTATAAATTGCAATCGATTGCAATTTTTTTTTAAAATTTTCCGATAAATTTGTAAGAACTATGCAAAAAGAAATAACCATTTATGATATCGCAGAGCGCCTGGGCGTCTCTGCTACCACTGTCAGCAGGGCTTTAAATGACAATCCCAGAATAAATAAAAAGACCAGAGAAAAGGTCCACCAGCTTGCCAAAGAACTGGGCTATCGACATAACACCTTGGCTGCCAACTTAAGAAAGCAACAAACAAAGACCATAGGTGTTATCCTGCACGAGGTCAACAGTTATTTTGCCACCTCCGTCCTTGCTGGTATTGAAAAAGTGACCACCCCGGAAAATTTCGATATTCTGATTACCCACTCTGCAGAAACCGCTGAGCGGGAAAAAGCGAATGTGAAGAATCTGATTAATAAAAGAGTGGATGGCATTATTGTATCGCTGGCCATGCACTCTCACGACATCGAGCATTTTGCCCCCGTGTTCGACCGGGAAGTTCCCCTGGTCTTCTTTGACCGTGTTTTACAGGGAGCGGAATGCACAAAAGTCGTCATCGATAATTTCCAGGGCGGTTATGACGCAACCAACCATTTAATCGGCCAGGGTTGTAAGAAAATTGCCCATATCACCGGAGATCTGGATCTGAACGTATATATGGATCGCTATAAAGGTTACCAGAAGGCCTTAAAGGACCATAAAATTAAATTAAATAAGGAGCTGGTCAAGGTCTGCGGCCTGAACAAGGCTGAAACGACCCAGGCCGTTACAGAAATGCTGGAACATCAGCCGGATGCTTTTTTTATCCCCAGCGACTTTGCCGCAGCGGTCTGTATGGAAATCCTGCATAATAAAGGGCTCAGGATCCCGGAAGATATTGCCGTTTTTGGCTTTAATAACGATATGCTGAGTGATCTGATAACGCCTAAGCTCTCTACCATTGATTATCCGGGGTTTTTAATGGGAGAAATGGCGGCCAAGACCTTAATTGAACAAATCAAATTACGTCGTAAGAATAAAAACGTTAAAGACCATACCATCGTGATTCCGACAGAAATTATCCTAAGAGAATCTTCTGTCAGAAAAACAGCAAAACCCAAACGGTGATAGAAAACATAGGGCAGGACTCAATCATACACAAAATCCGGGGTCGCCTGCAATAACGGCTGTCCCCTTTTTTCAAGTCGCATTACATGGATAAAAAAGATGGGTACCGGAAAGATCTTTAGGCAGCGATAACAGCATCATGGACCCAAAAGTGGAAACACAATTTTGATTTCTGAGATTTAAAGTTTGCCTGGAAATAATCAAATAAATAAAATGCTGCCATTTTATCAATATCAGTTCATGAGGTACCCGCCCATGATGTCAGCAGTAGTGATGCGTTTTTCCTGAATAACCGGAGGAGTGATTATTCATTAATAATAAATAAGAAAAATTGATCAATTTTTCTTATTTTTGATATAAATATAAAATAAGGCAACTAAATTTCACTTATTTTATATTTAAATATAAATTAAAGAATATCATGCCTTATTCAAACACTATTCCTACAGAAAAAATAATCCAGCGCTTACAATTTGAGAATCCCTGGTGGCAGACATCTGCAATCGATGAGCAGTTGCAAAGACTGCCTAAAAGATTATATTTCAAGCAGTTTATGCCAATAATTCAAAATATTGACCTAAAAAGGGCCATTGTTTTAATGGGTCCGCGCCGGGTTGGGAAGACGGTTTTAATGTATCAGGCAATCGGAGATTTGCTCAGCCAGGGAACACCCGCTAAAAATATTCTATTTGTTGGCATAGACAATCCTATTTACACCACCACTCGTCTGGACGATTTATTTCAATTGGCAAAGAAAGCCGGAGGCCTTCAAAACGGTCAGGTATATGTTTTTTTTGATGAGATACAATACCTTAAGGACTGGGAAAGGCATCTTAAAACGATGGTGGACAGTTATCCCCAGGTAAAATTTATCGTATCCGGTTCAGCTGCTGCTGCATTAAAAATTAAGAGTACCGAAAGCGGCGCTGGAAGGTTCACGGAATTTATGCTTCCCCCTCTAACCTTCCAGGAATTTTTAGCCCTTCGAAAAAAAGAAGATCTGATCAGTTTTCAAAATGGCCTGTTCAAAGTGACAAATTTTAAAGCCCTCAATCATCAATTTCTAGACTATATCAATTATGGAGGCTACCCGGAAGTTATTTTTTCCAGCTCCGTCAGGGAAAATATGGCTAAATATGTCAAAGGAGATATTATTGACAAAGTATTACTCAGAGATCTGCCCAGTTTATATGGCATTAAAGACGTCCAGGAGATGAACCGGTTTTTTGCCTATATAGCCTTCAACACGGGCAAGGAATTTTCCCTTGAAAGAATTGCCCAGGAAAGTGGCATTGAAAAAAATACAATCAAAAAATATATAGAATATCTCCAGGCGGCATTTTTGATTAAAGTCATTCATAAGGTGGATGAAAAGGCAGCCAGGTTTAAAAGAATCACCTACTTCAAAATATACCTGACCAATACCTCCATACGAAGTGCTCTACTGTCTCCGATAGATTATCTGGACGAAGAAATGGGCCTAATGGTAGAAACGGCGTTGTTCGCTCAATGGATGCATGAATCGACTCAGGATTTAAGGTATGCACGCTGGAAAATAGGTTCTTCGGAAGGCGAAGTAGACCTGGTCCGGCTGGATCCCCTTAGGCAGAAAGCCCGGTCCTGTCTGGAAATTAAATGGTCTAATCGGTATACAACCAGAGTAGTTGAACTAAAAAGCCTGCTTTATTTTTGTGAACTTAATAAAATAACTACGGCCACCGTCACTACGATTGACCAAGAACTCACGGTGCATTACAATAACTTGCAGCTTAACTTTATACCTGCAGCCCTTTATGCTTACCAGATTGGCTACCAGTCCCTGTCAAAATAAGATTTATTCTTTAACCGTTAGTTCAAAAGGTGCAGCCGGTAGTCCTGCCATATTTTCCAGGTTTGCCCTGAGCGGATTATCACTCCAGCCATAACGAACGGACCTGGGAACTTTTACCTGTGGGCTATGGACCCAAACCTGATCCCCTTTAATTTCAGCGTGGGCCCAGTAGTATTTTCCGTCAGCGCCGGCCAGGGCAAAATGATCCAGGCTGCTGTCCCCCGGTCTTATGCGCAGGGGCTGGGGCGATCTGAAGTGGATAACCACGCTATCTCCCAAAAGCTGTGCGTCCCTGGCCACCGGGCTATGATGAAGGGGTACGAAGCTAGCGCCGTTTAACCCGGCGCCGCTATAACACATATCTTTGGCCAGTAAAAACAGACGCTCCCCGACCGGCTTTTTATTATACGGATGTACATCATTCCACTCTCCAAGCCCGAGTGTAACGGCTACATCCGTACGGGGCTGGGAGAGAATACTTAGTTGCGCCTGACGTAAGGCCGCCCAGGCGCTGCTGGCCCCGGCGTCCCAACTCTCCGTCATAAAATTGGGTAGTTGCACGACTAAAAAAGGTAAACTTTCACTATGCCATCCGGCCCTGAGGGCAGCTAATAAATCCTTTAATTTAAGCGCATATTCCGGGGCATTATCGGTATTGGATTCGCCCTGATACCAGATAACGCCTTTCACCCCATAGCTGAAAGCGGGCGCCATCATGGCGTTATATAAACCGCCGGGCTTCCACCGGACAAAAGTCTGGCCGGGTGCAGGAGCCCGGGCGGCTCCTACCTTTATCTTCCAGCGTCCGGCAAGGCTTACCGTATCCTGATCCAGCACCAGCGCATAAGGTTTATCCGGCACAAGGCCCCCCTTATCCGCCTGACTTACCAGACGGATGGTCACCGTATTTATGCCCTCATGCAGCACATCTGCATTAAAATCATACCGTCTTCTGGGATACTGATAAGTCGTACTTCCGACATAAACGCCGTTTACAAACACAGAGTCCGCATCCACTATTCTGCCAAGCATGAGTCTGGCTTTTTTTGCGGTCAGGGGATGGCGGAGTAAAACAGATTTTTTCAGCCATACCACGCCGTTTACCTGACCCAGGCCCTGATCCGCCCAGTAGCCTGGCACACTCATGGAGAACCAGCCGTTCACTTCCGCACTATGAATATCCAGCCTTTGCCAGCCCTGATGCTCTCCTTTATCCTGACGGTTTAATCCGGCCGCCCACGCAGCCGCTTTTTTTTGATCACCCTGTTCAACCGCTGCAATCAGGCTGTCGTTTTTAAAACGCAGCAGTTCTGCTTCATCTTCAGGGTATTTTTTAAGGGCAGATTCAGGCAGCCAGGCCTCTATTGGTGAGCCGCCGAGAGAAATATTAATAATCCCCACCGGCTGATGGGTATCGTGGTAGAGCTGCTGGGCAAAGAAAAATCCTACCGCCGTAAATGCACCGATCTTTTCATGGGTGGCAGCGGTCCAGCTGCCTGCCGGATAATCCTTTTGCTCCTGCTTAAAATTATAAGTACCCGGCACCTTGAACTGCCTGATCGCCTCATAGGAGCTATCGGCTAATAAGGACGGATATTTTTCTACCACACTATTCAGATCATGCTCCATATTGGACTGGCCGCTCAAGACCCAGACCTGTCCTACCAGGATATCTCTTATGAGAATCTTTTGTTTGCCGGAAGCAATGAGCATCTGGTCCGGCCCGCCGGATGATAAAGCAGGTAAGCTGACCCGCCACCTGCCGTCTGCGCCCGCCCTGGCGTGATACTGCTTCCCCCTGAAACTTACATGCACCGTACTGCCTTTCTCTGCCCAGCCCCAGACAGGCACCGGTTGGCTGCTCTGCAAAACCATACCATCGCTACAGAGCCTGGGCAGTTTTAACTGGGCACCCGCCCAGAAGCCAGACATTAAAAACAGACAACTTCCTAGAATTTTTTTAAACATGAGCTGAATAAATAAAGATAGGTTCTGGAATACATTTTCTGCTGCCGCTGCAGCTACTCAATATCTTTTAAGGATGAAAATAAGACGCCGGCGCCCCGAGAAAACTAGGTCTTTCTTTGCCAAAGTTCAGTTCCATTTTCTCCAGCACCACGCCTGGAGAAATCGCCCATATTTTAAGCGTGTGCAGACCTGAACGGCTCAGATCCACCTTTTCGGTGATGATCCTGATGGTGGCGGCCACTTCTTTTCTCCAGGCCTGTTCTGACTGAACGCCCTGATTCATATTGATGGTAACCGGGCTGCCATCATCTATGGCGTAGGCAAACTCAAGGCCTTCCGTATGCCAGAGATTGAGCGTGGGCGCCAGATAAAACTTCAGGCTGGCCTTGCCTTTATCCGTCGTATAGAACCGGTAACTGATACTCGGGTTTTGCGGGCTGAAAGGCATGGGCGTAAAGTTGACCGGCATGGGCGTCACGGCGCCGGCCGTTTTCCCAAAACCGGGCAGCGCCGTCCAGCGCACACCCTGGCTGAATTTTACGGAGTCCCCCGTAAAACCAAGTGCGTCCATACTCACCAAATGATCCGATTCGATATAGGCCTTATGCGGCCAGTTACCGGCAGCTCCATCATGTAACTGCAGGACTATTTTTTTATAAGCACCCCCGCTACCCGAAATCTCCATAGAGGTCGTTCTCAGCTGGCCAGCTGAATGGTCGCCTCCCAGCTGATCCCAGTTGACCTGAAAGGAGATATCCACCCCTGCCTGCGCGAGGTCCAGCTGACTTTTTTTATTTTCTATTATGATCACCGCCGGATCAGCCGTTTTAATCTGATAGCTGACCGGAGTAGCGGACTTAGCAAATACGCTGATCTTCCCCGCCAGCTCTTTTTCTGCGGTCCATCTGTCCAGGTATAAAGTATCAGGTGCTGCAATGCCCAGCAGCGGTTTTTCTGGTAAGCTAATATTTTTTACTTCCGGCAGGCTGTTATGCTCCGGCTGTTGCCAGTATGTATAGCCAATATGTGTCTGATCCATAAAATGGTTCCACTTGCCACCCGCATTTACCTTATTATAACGATAACTCAGCAGGCTGTCCTGCAGATAATAAAACCTGACACTGTCTGCATATCTGCCGGTGGCGGATCTGCCCTGACGGGCATACAGGTGATTGAGCGCCTGGGCCCGGTACAGCTGGTATAAATTGGCGCTTGCCGCCACCTGATAGCCTACCAGTTCAAAATAAGCCGGCCTGTACGCTTCAGGCAGCGCCTGATAGACGGCCTCACTTCTTTTAGCAAGGCTGGTGTAATCCGTCACCACCCGGTTCCACTCCTCAAAGTGCTCCAGACTATAGGTATTTCTATCCAGCAGCTCCGGTTTTACCCGGGCATTGTATTTGGTAAATAAATGAATAATATCCGCGATCTCAGCCGGGTAGTGACCGCCGAACTGCCGGGCGGCCCAGCTTTTGGTATAGGCCGGCAGATCCTCATAGGATATCTTATCCGGGTTATAGGCATAATCCAGAAAAAAGGAAATAGGGAACTCCATGGGCTTTAAATCTCCGACGTTTACAATCCATATTTTATCCACTCCGTAACTGTATGCCAGATGCATCTGCTCCCAGGTTCGTTCAATCGTATTGGTATTAATCCATTTATAGTTTCTGGGGTCTCCCACATAATCAAAATGATAGTAGATACCATAGCCTCCCGGCCGGTACGGCGCGTCCAGCTTCGGCAGTTTTCTAAGATTGCCCCAGTTGTCATCACAGAGCAGCAGGGTAATATCATCCGGCACCCGCATGCCTTTGTCGTAGTACTCCTGTACCTCTTTATATAGCGCCCAGAGCTGCGGCGTCTCGCTGGCCGGTTTACCGGTCACCCTGGACAAAATGCTTCTTTGGTCCTTTATGATTTTTTCCAGTAAGGCGATATTGCTGCCTTCGGTCATCGGCATATCTCCATCACCCCGCATGCCGACCGTTACGATGCTCTCATGCGTACCCATATGCTCAATGCCTTTTTCCCAGAAATCATCCAGCACCTTTTGGTTGGTCTGATAGTTCCACTCGCCTTTGCCATATCTTTTCCACTCCTGTTGAGCGCGCAGCATCGGTTCATGATGGGAGGTCCCCATTACGATTCCATACTGATCTGCCAGCCGGGGATTGAGCGTATCATCGTCATTAAAAGCATTGCCCCACATGGCCGGCCACAGGTAATTGGCTTTCAGTCTGAGCAGCAGTTCAAATACTTTCGTATAGAACTGATGATTAAAGCCGCCAAACTTTTCATGGACCCAGCCGGAGAGCGCCGGTGCTTCATCATTTAAGAATATGCCCCGGTATTTTACTTTGGGAGAGGCCAGCACTGTTCTTTGGTTCAGGCAATAAATCTGATCCCGGTGCCGGGTCGGCACATCCCCCCAGTAATACCAGGCAGAGACCCCTATTTGTCTGGAGATCTCATAAATGCCGTAGATGGTGCCTCTTTTATCACTGCCGGCTATGACCAGCGCCCTTTTAACGCCGGGCACCGGATTATCCACCACCTGCATCAGCGTGGATTCCCACTTTCCGGCTACCTCATCCACCTGTATCTTTCCCTTTTGAATTAAAGCGTCAATAAGCGCATTATGACCTATCGTACCGGCCAGGATGGCCATGTCAAGGGGCTGCGTCGCAGTCGCACCGTCCGGTATTACCCTTGCCGCCGTTCCTGTCACCCGCTTAAAATCAGCCGAGAGATTACCGGCTGCAATGGCCACGCCTTTATAATCGTCACCTGAAATCAAAATAGTCGCCGCCCGGTCCCTGGCGGCCAGTAGATAAGACGCAGTATCCTGCTTCTGGTCTGCCTGCGTACCAGTTTTTAAAGCACTCGCCGCAGCGCCCGGTGCAAAACCGATTATCTGCGTCTGCGCCTGTAAAGGCGCCGCCGTCAAACAAAAACCGCCTGCAAAAATGATCATTACTGCCAGTAATTGCCCTGCAAGGCTGTCCCTAAGGACGCTGCCGGAAGTCCATAACCGCCTGAACGCTGCTCTCATAATAAACGTTTGACTTTACAATAATTTTAGAATAAATTATGCCACCGGTCCTGTTCCTACCGGACTGCATGCCCGGATGTGGAGCGCGGATGCGGACCCCGGGCCCGTAACAAGGCCGGAATACTATTAAAATTTCTCTTTTTTAGGGAGCGGTTGCCCCGGCCCCCTTAAAATCCGTTACCGCCTGATAGGCGGGTTTTCTCTTTAGCGCACTGTCAAATAATAAGGGATAGTTTTTACGGCCTTCTACCGGATAATAATTCAGCCAGGTATCCCTATCCGATACGTTCCAGAAAGTAACCCCTGAAATCACCCCTTTATAGTCCCTGAAGACTTTAAAAATCATTTTATAAAAAGCCGTCTGCCGGTCTTCCACCTGACCCTGGTAGCGGATCTGATCTTTGGGCAGGAGCGCTCTTTTATTTTTCTCCCATGGGAATACAGAAACGTCCAGTTCCGTAATCTGAATTTTCAGCCCCAGGCTTTTAAACAGATCCAGTGTGGAGCGCAGCTGCTGCTCTGTTGGCTGGTAGACCGACCAGTGCGCCTGGATACCGATGCCGGTAATAGGCACGCCTCTTTGCTTTAAGCCTTTGAGCAGGGTATAGATCCTTTTGGCTTTCTCCGGAAAAACGACATTATAGTCGTTATAATAAAGCTCCGCTTTGGGGTCCGCCCGGTGGGCATACCAGAAGGCACTGTCTATAAAGGAAGGTCCGATAATTTTAAGCCAGGGGCTTTTTCTGAGCAGCTCCGTGGAGTCATCGCTGATCGCTTCGTTGACAACGTCCCAGCAGTATACATCCTTCTTATAACGGCTAACCACGGTCCGGATATGATCCCTTAATCTGGAAAGCAGGACGCTTTTAGCGACCTCGCCGCCTCCGGCATCCTTAAAAAGCCAGTCCGGCGTCTGTTCATGCCAGCAGAGATTATGTCCTCTTACCTTTAAACCGTGCCTGCGGGCAAAGGCAACGATGCTATCCACAGGGGCAAAATTATACTGATCTGCTGCGGGGTGTACCGGCCCCATTTTCATGTCATTTTCCGGGGTAACGCTGTTATATTCCTTTAATATAAGTGCGGCCTCGGGGCCTTTAATATTACGGCTGTTAACGGCGACGCCGACCGGAAAATAATCCTTGTAATAATCCTTTAGTCCCGGCTGCGGCGCTGCCAGCCCGGAACCGGACAGCCCGCTGTCCTGACGCCCCTTACCGCTTTGAGCACTCCCGCCGCAGCTGGCAAGGCCAAGCACCAGGCTTATCCCCGTAGCCATTATAACCCTTGCTGATAGATGCATGTTTATGGATTGATTTCTTTTTTGTTACTGTTGACCGGCCTTAACGCACTTCAATATTTAAGACGGCCATCTCAGGCGCACCCAGCTGCCGGCTGCGCTCCAGGGGAGAGCTGCCGCCTACATATACTTTATAAGTGCCTTTGGGCAATACCCGTTTACCTGCCCCGTCATAGACCTCCAGATCCCTTGCTGTCAGACTAAAATCCAGCTTTTCATCGCCGCCTGCTGCCAGATGCACTCTTTTAAAACTTTTAAGCGCATATTTAGGCGTCTGATAAGACTGCTGCGGTACGGATACATATAACTGCACCACTTCGTCACCGGCCACCTTACTGCTATTTTTAAGATCCACGCTTACTTTAATCCGGTCCTGGTTATTTTTAAGGGTGCCATGATCGGCCTTGATCCCCTGATAGGAAAAATCCGCATAGCTTAATCCGAATCCAAAAGGGAACATCGGTGTTTTATCCATATACCGGTAGGTGCGGCCGGTCATGCTATAATCCTCATAGGCAGGCAGATCATCTAAAGACATCGGGAAAGTCACCGGCAGTTTGCCGGAAGGAGAGACTTTTCCAAAGATGATATCCGCCACTGCATTGCCGCCTTCTTCTCCCGGGTACCAGACCATCAAAAGGGCGTCAGAGAGGGAATCCACCTGCTTTAAATTCATGGGGCTGCCACCGGTTACAATCGTTACAATCTTACCTTTATATCCTTTTCTGAGCTTCTGTAAAAAATCCACCTGGTTTTGAGGAATGTTATAATCCAGACGGTCTCCAAAATGTTTGGAGGCGATGGCCTCCCCTTCTTCCCCTTCCAGGGTACCGTCTATGCCCAGGACCACAAAGATAGCCTCTGCCTGCTGCGCATCGGAGGTGGTCCAGTCAATCGGGTTATCATTGGGACGGTCCAGCAGGATGCCTTTTCTGTATTGCAGCTGACTGCCTTTGGCTATCTGACCGGCAATCCCTTCCAGGATGGTGCTCATCTGATTATTGACCCCGTAATAGTTACCCATCAGCGCTTCCATATTCGTCGCGTTGGGTCCGGTGATATAATATTTCTTAAGGTTATTTTTAAGCGGCAGGGCCTGGTCTTTGTTTTTTAATAAGACAACGGATTCAACGGCTGCCTGACGTGCCAGCTGACGGTGCTGATCGCTGTTCAGCTCATCCGGTCCGATTTTATCATAAGGGTTGCTGCCGGCAGGATCCAGTAAACCCAGTTTAATTCTTGTTCTGGTAACGGAGGCCAGGGCGCTGTCTACCTTAGCCTCTGAAGTCAGTCCTTGTTTAATCGCATCCACTAAGGCAAAATAAGTCGATCCGCAGTTCAGGTCCAGCCCTTTATTGATGGCCAGCGCCGCCGCCTCGGCAGCGGTTTTTACCAGTTTATGACCGGTATAAATATCCTCTACGGCGTCACAGTCAGAAACGATATGTCCCTTAAAGCCCCACCAGCCCCTAAGGACGGTATCTATTAAAAAATCGCTGGCGCTGCAGGCCTCCCCGTTGACGCGGTTATAAGCGGACATAAAGGATTCCACGCCCGCTCTGGCCAGCGCATGAAAGGCCGGAAAATAAGTCTGCTGCATATCCTGCAAACTGACCTTGGCGTCAAATTCATGACGCAGTTTTTCAGGGCCGCTGTGCACCGCATAATGTTTGGCACAGGCAGCTGCCAACAGATGGGTCGGATCACTGCCCTGCAGCCCTTCTACAAAGGCTACGCCCATCTGGGAGGTTAAATAAGGGTCCTCCCCATAGGTCTCCTGTCCCCGTCCCCATCTGGGATCTCTGAATATATTAATATTAGGGGTCCAGAAAGAAAGACCTCCGTAATGAATCTCATAGCCGTTTTTACGGTCAATATTAAACTGGGCACGCGCCTCCTTGCCGATGGCCCCGGAAATCTTTTTTAACAGGACGGGATCAAAGGTAGCGGCCTCACCAATCGCCTGAGGAAAAACGGTCGCCACACTGGAACGGCCCAGGCCGTGCAGCGCCTCATTCCACCAGTTATAAGCCGGTACACCCAGTCTTGGAATAGCCGGTGTACTGTTCATCAACTGATCCACTTTTTCCTTTAAGGTGAGTCTGGAAATAAAATCATTCACCCGCTCATTGACAGATTTGGTGGGATCCTTAAATACCTGAGCATTCGCAGCGCCTGCCATAATGACCATGGTGCATAGTGCGCTAAGTTTAACGGAGATTCGCTTCATGAGAGTTCTGTAATTTTAAGGGAAGGTAGTAAATAATTTGAAATTGCAATCGATTGTATTATATTTTATTAATCACAATATATCAGCGTAAACGTTTGTATACGCCTATAATCAACCCTTTACAGCGGTATTGATTTTTATCTGCCACCGGAATTATTTTTAAAAACGGGCGGTCCCACTTATCAGCCTGTTAAGTTTCCTAGCCGCGCTTGCAACCATTGCAATTAGTTGTAAATTTATGACTTGGACGCTGCCTGAACGTAACAGTTAAGCGCAGCCGCCTGAATACGCATCCATCAACACAACACAAAATACAGCGATGTCAAATATTGATTTAATCCTGACAGAGAAAGCCGCCGATATCGGCAACTTTTTAGTGGGCAGGCTGCTGCCCTTCCGGCAAAAACGAAGTGTGGGGCCTTTTGTTTTCATCGACCATATGGGTCCCGCAAGACTCTCTGATCACGAGAATGTGGACGTCCCGCCACATCCCCATATCGGACTCTCTACCCTGACCTATTTATTTGAAGGAGCCATTACCCATAAAGATTCTATGGGTAATGACCTGGAGATCCTGCCGGGCGACGTCAACTGGATGACGGCAGGCAGGGGTGTCACCCACTCGGAACGCACCCCCTTGAGGCTTCGTCAGACGGATAAGCGCTTACACGGTCTGCAGATCTGGATTGCCCTGCCCAAAGAGTTGGAACAGATCGACCCTGATTTTGCGCATATTGAAGGTAAAACTTTGCCCGTGTGGCAGCAGGCCGGCGCAGCATTCCGGCTGATTGCAGGCACCCTGCATGGCCACCGGTCACCCGTACCGGTGTATAGCCCTTTATATATGCTGGAGATTAAAGCAGCCGCTACCACCACCATTGATTTAAAAGATATACTGTATGGAGAGAGCGGCTTATATGTAGTGGAAGGCAGCATAGAAAATCAGGGCAACAGCTTTGGACCCAAGCAGCTGCTGATTACCAAGGAGGCGCACTTATGCAACTTTACCATTACAGGTGGCAGTCATGTCTTTTTATTTGGCGGCACCCCTTTTGAAGAGGAGCATTTTATCTACTGGAATTTTGTCTCCAGCGATAAAGCCCGTATTGAAGCGGCCAAAGCGCGCTGGGCAGCCCATCAGTTCCCGGAAGTGCCGGGAGATGACGGCTATGTTCCCCTGCCGGGTCCTAAACCTTCCGGTTCTTAGGCGTGTGGCCGGGATAACTTAACCTGGATTAAGTCCCTGGGTGCGGTGGCTTAACCTAGGTTATTGCCCGCGCTTGTGATGGGCGGTAACTTTGTGGAACAAAAACAAAATAGTTATGAACACCAATCACGTAATAGGGTTACACCATATAACCGCCATCGCCAGTCATGCAAAAGAAAACCTTGATTTTTACACCAAAGTCCTGGGGCTCCGGCTGGTTAAAAAGACCGTCAATTTTGATGATCCCAGCACCTATCATTTTTATTACGGCAATAAGTCCGGTGAGCCCGGCACGATCCTTACCTTTTTTCCCTGGGAGGGCATCAGTCAGGGACGTAACGGAACCGGGCTGGCGACACATATCGGGTACAGCGTTGCCAAAGGGGCACTGGAATTCTGGAAGCAAAGACTGACGCAGTTTAATATCCCTTTTGAAACAGCGGAAAAATTTGGAGAGCCCTACCTCAGCTTTACGGACCCGGACGGGCTGCAGCTGCAATTAATTGAGCCCACAGACCCAGACCCCAGAACAGGCTGGCTAACCGACGGGATAGACGCCCATCCCGCGCTGAAGGGATTTTATAGCGTGACGCTTACCCTGGATCAGGCGACCCCCACCGCCAGGGTATTAACGGATATCCTGGACTATCAGCAGCAGGGGCAGCAAGGGCAGACCCTGCGCTTTAAAAATCAGCATATAGCAACCGCCGGTACGATAGACATCCTGGAAGACCCCAAAGGGAAAGGCGGTTATAATGCAGCGGGCACCAATCACCATATTGCCTTTCGGGTCAAAAACGAAGATATCCTGATGCAGTACCGGGAAAAAGTGCTGGCCGCCGGTCTTAAGATCACGCCTAAAATAGACAGAGATTATTTTTTCTCTTTATATTTCAGGGAGCCGGGCGGCGTATTATTTGAGCTGGCGACCGATAATCCCGGTTTTACCACAGACGAGCCCCTGGATGCTCTAGGCAGCCAGTTAAAACTCCCTAAACAATATGAAGGGTTCCGGGCGCAGATAGAGGAGGCTTTACCCAGGCTGTAAAAATAAAGCAGCTTATAGCGACACAGTCATCATACCATACAATAAATACCCATGGAAAAAACAGCAGTAGTGTTACAGGATAACGGAAGCGGTCAGATCAGCCTTTACTCAGATGAGCAAAAAGCAGGTTTTATGGAGATCTCAGTAGATCTCGATCAACACCTTTTGACCGTCTATCACACCGAAGTTGAAGAGCAGTACAACGGCCGGGGTTTTGGCAAGCTGCTATTAGAAGCGCTGGTTCAGTACAGCCGCAATAACCAGCTCAGGGTCCGCCCGCTTTGCCCTTTTGTCCACGCACAGTTTAAGCGGCATGAAGAGAAGTATCAGGATATCTGGTATAAAGAACATTAAAAAATTTAAGCAAAAGGAAGGAAAATATGTCTACACTCATAACAGGCATCCACCACGTTACGGCCGTATCCGGAGATACACAGGCAACCATTGATTTTTACCAGGGCATACTCGGGTTCAGGATGGTTAAAAAGACGGTCAATTTTGATGACCCGAACGTTTACCACTTTTATTTTGGCGGTGATCTGAAAGGGGAAGTGCCGGGACCGGGCAGCATCTTTACCAGTTTCCCTTATGGGAAGCAGTTAAAGGATGGCCGCCACGGAAAAGGAAAGATCAATACCACCGCTTTTTCTTTACCGCAGACGAGCCTGGATTACTGGGTGCAGCGCCTGGATCAGTACCATATTGCCTATAAATCGCCGCAGCAAAGATTTGCGGATGAAGTATTTATTTATCTGGAGGACCCGGACGGGCTGGGGCTGGAGCTGGTCTTTGACAGCAAGGAAAACAGGCCTGCAGCGGGCCTGAACCCCAACATACCGGCAGCGCACAGCATCAGGGGGATCCATCACGTAGAGCTCTGGCTGGATCATTTTGAAAAAACAGCGGCCCTGCTCACCACGGTTATGAACCACCGGCTCCTGCAGGAGAGCGCCGGCCGGTTCAGATACGCGGTAGATGACCTGCCGGGTAAATACATCGATATTCTCTGGGACATCAATGCTTTAAAAGGTCTCAGTGGCAGAGGCATGGTGCACCATGTGGCTTTTGCCACACCGGACACTAAGACCCAGCGGAAAATCACGGAACAGCTGAGCGCCTTCGGTCTGGAACCCACGCAAGTGAAGGACCGAAAATATTTCAGTTCCGTATATTTTACGGAACCGGGCGGCGTCATCTTTGAAATCGCTACCAGCGGACCTGGATTTACCATAGACGAAAGCCCTGAGGCCCTTGGCCGGGGATTGATGTTACCGGATCTTTTTGAATGGAACCGGGATTATCTTACTGCCACGCTACCGGCCTTTGATTATGAACCGGGCCGGTTCCGATAGTGTATCCAATCAAAGCCACCCTAAAAACATCATCATATATAAATCATTATAAGGAGCAAATCATGACATCTTCCAATCATAACAGGCCTACCACTTTTCTTAAGACCAGCCCTGAGCACTTAGCGTTAGAGGAGGCCAAAAAAGCACTGGTCATGGTGCACGGCAGGGGCGGCAGCGCTACGGATATGCTGCAGTTCAGCCGGTATTTTAAGTTACAGGACTTTGCCGTCCTGGCCCCGGAAGCTACGGGCCATAGCTGGTATCCGCTTTCTTTTATGGCAGATGAAAGCAGTAATGAGCCGCAGCTCAGCCAGTCCCTTGACACCCTGGATCAAACAGTGGCCATGATCAACAAAGCTGGCATCGGGGCAGAAAATATCTATTTTTTCGGGTTCTCTCAGGGCGCCTGCCTGAGTCTGGAATATACCGCCCGTCATGCCAAACGCTATGGCGGCGTAGCCGCTATTATCGGAGGCGTAATCGGCCAGAAAGTCCATCCCGAGCGTTATAGCGGTGACTTTGCCGGCACGCCTGTTTTTATAGGCACCAGTAATCCGGATTTCCATGTGCCGATTACCCGGGTCTATGCCACGGTCAACATCCTAAGAGACCTGAATGCAGCGGTCACGTTAAAAGAATATCCGGGCCTTGGTCACACCATTAACCAGGACCAGATTGAACTCACAAACAGGCTTATCTTTGACAGGCAGCCTTAAACAGCGCTTCGGGCACCTGGAATGCGTAGGATAACTATAACTACGGCAGTTACTAGAAAAGGGGCCCGGGGCCCCTTTTCTAGTAACTTTCTTTCGATTTATTTATTTGAGCAGTTCAAAGGTAATCCAGCTACAGACATAGGCCAGCGCCGTCATATATACTAGCTGTATCACCGGCCATTTCCAGGACTTGGTCTCTCTTTTAACGACAGCCAGGGTACTCATACACTGCATGGCCAGCACATAAAAGATAATCAGCGACATGGCCGTAGCCAGGGTATAGACTTTGGAGCCGTCCGGCCTTTTAGCGTTTTCCATTTTCTGCTGAAGGGTCGAGGTATTGTTTTCATCCACACTGTACAGCGTGGCCATTGTACCCACAAAGACCTCTCTTGCGGCAAAAGAGGTAATTAAGGCAATGCCGATTTTCCAGTCATAACCCAGCGGCTTGATAACAGGTTCAATGGATTTACCCAGCAGGCCTGCATAGGAATTTTCCAGTTTTTCCGTGCCGTACTCTCTGTCCAGTGCTTCCAGGGCCTCTGTATTATCCGGCCCGGCCTGGGTGAGTTCCGTCTTGGTCTTTTCATATCTCTGGGTAACAGCATCCATTTTTTTGGATGGCCCGTAGGAGCTTAAAAACCAGATCAGCAGACTGATCACCATAATAACCTTTCCCGCTTCCAGGACAAAGATTTTGGCTTTTTCCACCATGGTCACCCCGACATTTTTCCATCTGGGGGCTCTGTATACCGGTAGTTCCAATATAAAAAAGCTCTTTTCCTTGATTTTGACGATCCATTTAAGCACAAGACTTACGATGAGCGCCATCACCACGCCAAGCAGATACATAAACATCATGATCAGACCCCGGGCGGAGAAAATACCCAGGTAATAGGTATCCGGCACCACCAGGCCAATAAGTATGGTATACACCGGCAAACGGGCACTGCAGCTCATCAGCGGTGTAATCATGATCGTTAAAAGCCTTTCTTTTTTATTTTCGATATTGCGCGTACTCATGATGCCCGGAATCGCGCAGGCGAAGCCGCTGATCATCGGCATCACACTCTTGCCGTTCAGGCCTACCTTGCGCATCAGCTTATCCATTAAAAAACTGATACGGGCCATATAGCCGGAGTCTTCCAGCAGGGTTATCAGACCAAATAAAATCATGATCTGCGGGACAAAAATCACGATGCCGCCAAGTCCGGCCAGCAGTCCGTTACAAAGCAGATCGCTCCACCAGGTATCCGGCAGCACAGAGGCGGCCCAGCCGGTCAGCTCAGAAAAGCCCCAGTCAATGGCATCCATGGGATAGGAAGCCAGCCAGAAAATGCTTTGAAATAAAACAAACAACACCACCAGCAAGATGACATAGCCCCAGACCCGGTGCAGCAGTAAATTGTCCAGTTTGTCGGTAAAGATCTTTTTTTGCAAAGGATCCGGTTCCACCACAAACTGCTGCATGATCTTGCGGATACGGGTATAACGCTGTAAAATCTCCTCTGCCTGTACTTTATTGGGAGAGAAATTATTTTTAGTCTCTACTGCTGCAATTTGCGCCTTCAGGGGCGCGTCAAAAGCCAGGTTCTTGTAATTGGCCAGATAATGCACGGCTAAATAGTCGTTGACTTCCGGCATAATAGCCTGCAGGTCTTCAATGGCCTGGGGAGCCAGGGCTTTATTATCTATAAAATCCGGAGCCGGTGCGCTGACACTTTGTGCAAGCACATGGCTGATGACTTTTTTTAACTCCGGGATCCCTTTATTGGTTCTGGGATTGACTGGCACCACCGGGATACTTAATTCTCTGGACAGTTCATCCACATCAATACGGATGCCTTTTTTCTGTGCCAGGTCATTCATGGTAAGGGCTACCACGACCGGACACTTAAGGTCTACCAACTGGGAGCAAAACAAAAGGTTACGCTTCAGGTTGCTGGCATCCATAACCAGCAACAGCAGATCCAGGTCCTGCTGTTTTTCCACATCCATCATCACCCGGTAGGCGACCCATTCATCTTCTCTTCTGGGATACAGGCTATAAGTACCCGGCAGATCTATAATTTTAGCGGGTCCGTGTCCTGAGATCTGCGTGACACCCACTTTCTTATCTACAGTGACCCCTGGAAAATTGCCCACTTTCTGGTTCAGGCCCGTTAAGGCATTAAACAAAGAGGTCTTTCCGCTATTGGGGTTACCCGTCAGCGCGATCTGAATTGTCTTTTTTCCGGTTCTTAACATTGCGTGGCAAAATTACCATTCTTCGCCGTCATTTGGTTTACGATTTTGGGAAACCTTGATTTTTCCCGGATTCTTTTAGCTTTCTGTTGGCCTTTTTACCGGAAACCTTAACTTTGAGTCATGAAACCCGGCAAAAGCTTCTTACTGGACACCACCGACTCCTATGACGAGTTTTTCGAAGACTGCTGTCTGATCGGGCTGGTCACTTCTGTTAAAAGCTATAAATTTTGCCTGAAAGTCAACAAGCTGCTCAATTTTGATTTCAGGTTGAATACCGATATTGAGATTCTGCTGAATAAAAAAAACCGCAATTATTATTTTCCGGTCTATCAGTCCAATGTAAAGCACAGTTTTACAAAACACTATCTGTACAGCAACCGCAATGATGGAGAGGTCCTGCTTCCGGAATTCAAGCATATAGATTTTGTCTGGCTGATTAAAGGCCAGGTGGGTCCGGGCGATGAATTCGGGCAGATGCTGTCTTTGGTTAAATCCATTCAGGATGTTCAGCTGGCCACAGAAATCGATTATATGCTGCTGGAACATAAAGAGCACCTGATTTTCTGATGACAGATCCCTCGGGCACACCGGCCGGCACTTCGGGCGTCCCCATACCTGTTTTGCCCCTGCTTTGCCGCAGAACGCTATCCAAACAATAGATAATTAATTAGTTACAAAACTAACATTTATTAGGATATTAACAGCAGCAGCCTTTATTTTCTTTAAAAAAGCCCTATATTGCGCCCCTAGCAAACCTCCTGTTTTTATGAACCCAAATGTAGACATTCACGTTGAAACGGAAATCGGCCAATTAAAAAAACTGATCATACACAGCCCGGATGGCGGCATCGGCAAGATTGTGCCGGCAAAGTTTAAAGAGTGGTTGTATGACGACACCGTGCATCTGTCCGAGATGCGAAGAGAATACAATCAGTACGTCAAACTCCTGCTGCATTTTACCGACCCGGAAAAAGCAGCTTATGTCATGGATTATGAAAAATCGACTACCGGTATGCAGCAGCCGGATTGTTATAAGCCGGATAACAAGGCTTACTTTAACAGCAAAACGGTCCTGGATACCCAGTTTTTACTTTCAGAACTCTTAAACAGTGACAGTCTCAGACAAAGACTGATTTCTGCCGTTTGCGGCTGGGAAGGCAGCAGCTCCAGAACAGAGAATAAACTCATGGCCATGGACAGGTCCGAAGACCTGGCCAAAGCCCTGATTACCGGCATTATCAAAGAAGGTAGTGAGGATACCGGAGAGTTTATCTTCGCCCCCCTGCCTAATTTTATCTTTACCCGGGATATCGCTATTACCGTCAATGACCACCTGCTGCTCAGCAATGCCGCCAGCCCGGCCAGAGAAAGAGAATCTTTACTCATGAAATTTATCGCCCAGTACGCGCTGTTTAAAAACCAGCCGGAAAAGCTCATTGAGATTACCGAGCCCAGCAATTACTTTTTACTCAGTGAACAGGAACAGGCCATGCAGAAAACCAGTCTGGAAGGCGGGGACGTCATGATGATTGCGCCCAACCACCTGCTGATCGGCTGTAGTGAACGCACGACGCCAGCCGGTATCAATGAAGCCATCCACAATATATTTGCCGATGCCACGACCGGGATCGAAAAAATATCGGTTATAAAAATACCGCAGCACCGGGCCATGATGCATATAGATACGGTTTTTACCCAGGTAAGAAAAGATACCTGGGTCTTATTTGGTGCTTTTTCTGAGAAAATCATGCAACTGGATAAAAGGCGTCAGTACAGTTATATTAAAAGACTACATTCTGACCGCCACAAGGAAACCGGCTTTAAGATAGAGATCCTGCGTTTCCAGAAGCCGCTCCAGGAAAGCTATGTTCCCTTTAAAAATTATGAAGTCAGCATCCAGCCGCATATAAGCGGGCTGGAATCCCTGCTGCGGGACATCAGCATTCACGATTTTGGGGTCGATCCGGATAAAGTACAGATCATCTACAGCGGCAATAATACGTTCCCTTATGATGAAAGGGAACAGTGGACAGATGCCTGTAATCTGCTGGCCTTAAAAGACGGCGTGGTCGTAGGATACGACCGCAATGAACGCACCATCGGTACTTTTAAAAAAATGGGCTTCTCCGTTAAAAATGCCGCCGCCCTTAACGAAGAGCTGGGTAGAGGTCTCATATTGCCTGATGAGATAGAAAATACACTGATTTTACTGCCTTCGGCAGAGCTCTCCCGGGCCAGGGGCGGTTCTCATTGTATGAGTCAGCCCCTGCTCAGAGAAAAACTGCCTTAAGCGTTACCTCCATTAAGTTTTCTTAAATCCTGCGGTCCGTCCTTAAAATAAGGCCAGGGTTTTGTACCTTGTACATTCAAGGCGACCGGCAACCCTTGTATATGCATACGAATAATTATATGACACAACCTAATTCAGATAATAAGCAACTATCTTCCCATGATCCCCAGCTGGCCTCAACCGTGTTAATGGTCCGGCCGGCCAGTTTTGGGTTCAACCCAGAGACCGCCCTTAGCAATGCCTACCAGAAAGCGCCTGACTTTACAGATGGTGCGTATGCCAACCAAAAAGCCCTGCAGGAATTTGACGGCTATGTGGCTGCGCTGCGGGCTAGGGGCATTGAAGTAATCGTTATCCAGGACAGTAAAGAGCCCGTAAAACCGGATGCGGTTTTTCCCAATAACTGGTTTTGCACCCTGCCTTACGGCCAGGTAATTGTTTTTCCGATGCTGGCCGAAAACCGCAGGGAAGAAAAACGTGACGAGATCCTGGAACAGATAAAAGAACAGTACCAGGTCCTGGACGTGGAAGACTGGAGTGAATATGAAGCAGAGAATTTCTTTTTAGAAGGGACGGGTTCCATGATCTTTGACCATCCCAATAAAACCGTATACGCCTGTCTTTCAGACCGGACGCATAAACCTTTGCTGGAGACCTTTGCCAGAGCGCACGGTTACCGCCCGGTTTATTTTGTAGCTACTGACGGCAATGGCAAAGCCATCTATCATACCAATGTAATGATGCACATCGGAGCGACCTACGCCGTCATTTGCCTGGAGTCCATTAAAAATCAGGCGGAGAGAATCAGAATAGCCCAGGAACTCACTTCCGGCGGCCATGAAATCATAGACATCACTTTGGAACAGGTGCAAGCTTTTGCCGGCAAT
Source organism: Arachidicoccus rhizosphaerae (assembly GCF_900107765.1). Lineage (GTDB taxonomy): Bacteria > Bacteroidota > Bacteroidia > Chitinophagales > Chitinophagaceae > Arachidicoccus > Arachidicoccus rhizosphaerae. The sequence goes on from NZ_FNQY01000001.1 coordinate 53,241, forward strand.
ATGCTGCAGGTTCAAAACAGCGAGGGCACCCCTTATACCCTGATGAGTGAGACGGCCTATGACTGCCTTACCGCGGAACAAAAGCGGATTTTAGGGATTCACAGCAGCCCGCTGCCTGTTGCTATTCCAACCATTGAGTCCATTGGCGGCGGAAGTGCCCGCTGCATGATAGCTGAGATATTTCTGGCAAAAAAATAACCGCCTTACCACCACCGTAAAACATGCACAGGATGAAAAACACTTCTGACAACTTCCCTCAAAAAACCGCCTGCTGGCCTATAGGACTGCTGCTGATCAGTATTCTGGTCATCACCGGCTGCAAATGCAACCAGGGAGATCAGACCCGGCAACAGGTAGACTCCCTGGCTGGGCTATCAGCCGACTCTGCCAGTCAGGAAATCAGAAACCGTAGTCATCAGTTCACTTTTGACAGTCTTACCACCGGCTGGCTTTCTGCCACCATGGGCGGCCGAAAAGTAGACACCGCAGCTTTTACCAGCGGCCATGCGCCCGGCTTCGACCCGGACAGCACGGCGGCCGGCTCTCAGGACGCCGCCACCAGCCAGTTCCCGGAAGCTGTAAATTTTCAGCCGGACCAGCAGTATTATAAGGACTATGCAAGTGTGCTTCGGTTTTCACCAGACAGCAGCTATATTTTGGATTTTGGCTCCTATGGCAGCATCCCGGTGAAAGGCAAATCCGGCAGGACTACCCTGGAAGGCGGCGAGCCTGATACAAAAATCATGGTAGGCATTCCCGGGCAGCATAAAGAATGGCAGGTGATGTTTGCCGGCCCCGGCACCGCCATCCTGGATGCCACCTGGAAAAATGACCACCAGTTTATGGTTTTATATGCCAGCCAGCAGGAGGGCAGCCGCATTGACACCACGCTTATTATGGGGGATATGCACACCCAGACGCTCCACTGGTTCCAGTTAAGTAAATAACTTTAGCAAACAAGGATTCGTTTTTTTGGAAAAATCACCTATTTTTAACAGGTGAAAAATGGATGTAAAAATGTGTGGCGCGTGGGACGTGCAGGCTGGGCTATCTGTATAATCATACTGATAATCAGCTCCTGCAGCCTGACCAAACCCCTGATGCAGGACACCCAGGTAGCGGGCACCTATAGCGCTGTCACTGATTTTTCCAGGGATGTCCAAAACATGAACGGGGCCAAAGAGACCATGGTTTATAAAAAAGGCCGGGAAGAGAAGCTCAAGTTTCTGCCCAATCATAAATTTATTAAAACCATACATTACTCCAGCGACCGGGTAGCCGACCAGATCGTCATGGGCACCTGGGAACTTTCTGAAAACCAGTACATACATGCCTTCGGCAGTGAGGGCACCGGCTCCTTTTCTGAATTCTATCAATTAGAAGCAGCAGGCGGTAACCTGATTCGTCTGGATGAACACAAACAGAAACTAGCCCCTGAATATGCACCTTATTATACGTATTACCGCCAGGATGCGCCTAAATTAACCGGGCAGACAAAATAATTTTGTTGATTGTTTGTTTTATTACTACCTTTGCAGTCCTTAAAATTTTTAAGCTATGAACGCAGCAGTGAACTATGTACACGAGCAATTGACACAGGTCAAAGAATTTCCGAAGTTTAAAGCTGGTGACAATGTTACCGTAAACTATAAAATTGTGGAAGGTGGTAAAGAAAGAATCCAGAGCTTCCGTGGCGATGTATTGAAAATCCAGGGCAACGGTGCTACTGCTACTTTCACGGTCCGCAAAATTTCAAACAGCGTTGGTGTTGAAAGAACATTCCCTTTCTCTTCTCCAAACGTTGACTCTATCGTTTTAAACAAAGTGGGTAAAGTGCGTCGCGCAAAACTTTACTTCCTGCGTGAAAGAAGCGGTAAAAGTGCAAGAATTAAAGAAAAACGCTTCTCTAACCTCTAGTAGCAGCTTCGGCTTATACTGGGTGAGATATGCTGTAATCCGAAGGGTCCGAAGGGCCTGACAAGGTACAAATATTTTCAAAAGGGAGGTGATGCTGATGATAAGGTCAACCGTCAAAGTTAACCAGTATCCCCTGCCAGACATTTCAAATGATCTGACCCTACTGTAAAAGATTAGTCCCGAAAAAGCATTCAAGCGTTTTACCATATTAAAAGACCGGCCTGAACTGTATCAGGTCGGTCTTTTTGTTGCTTAATCTGAGGGTAAGGTGCATCAGCATCCCTTTTATAAAGACTACTGCTTTTGCAATACCAGGTTGCCGTCATCTTTTTTGTTCACCACCAGAATTAATAAGGGATGAATGGTAAAACCCAGCTGTTCTCCTACCGTCTGTTTATAACTCAGTACGATATTACCGTCTTTTTTAATTAATCCGAGCGGAATCAGTTCTATTTTCTGAGCCGTGGTCGGATGATTGAGCACAATGACATACTGCTCATTAAAATCTATTGGCGTAGGCTCTCCGCCGGCGCCCATAGTGGCCGCCATCCCAAAATACTGATCAAAAGTCGCCTTATCGGTAATCTTTGCCGGAATAGAATCCTTGACAGAATTATTGACAAAATAGTTCTCTGCTATTTTATAGGGCACGGAGTCCTGCTCACTGCCTGCCAGCTGTTCGGTTTGAGCCGCCTGGCTGCCCGTACTGTCCTTATCCTTACTATCTGCCGCCGTTCCGTTACAGGCGGCTATACTCATATACATGGCGCTCAGTGCAATGGCCATTGGTAAAATATTTCTTCTCATTTATGCGCTGCTTTAAAAAATAATCGATGCCTTTAAAACAGTAAATCAACCTTTGCAGGTTGATTTTGACTGATGATGCATCATACAAAGTATGTAAGTTACTTAAAAAATTAACCCAACTGCCTAACTGCGGACAATACCACGATTTTTTAACGCAGGCAATCTTTTTCTACCGATGCCCTACCTGGTCTGTTTAAGGATAAAAAAAATTAGCTGACTGATTATTAAGTAGTTACTTAATAATCAGTCAGCTAATTTAATATACGGTTCCGGTTTATTATGTACATGCAACCAGCCCGAAGGACGTTTTTTGTTGTCCGGACTTGCTAGGAGACCAGGTTCTGATAGGCGGCGCTGTCCAGCAGCCCTTCCAAATCAGCCGGGTTTTCCAGTTCAATTTTTACCATCCAGCCTTTTTCATAAGGATCAGTATTCACCAGTTCAGGCTGATTTTCCAACTCAGGGTTCACTTCCAGCACTTTACCATTAACCGGTATAAATAAATCACTGACAGTTTTCACCGCTTCCACTGTTCCGAATACCTCATCCGCTTTCAGGCTATCCCCTACAGAATTAATATCTACAAATACTATATCACCTAGTTCGCTCTGGGCAAATTCAGTAATACCTACCAGCGCCTGATTACCTTCCAGGGCTTTAATCCATTCATGGTCTTTTGTGTACTTTAATTCAGATGGAAAATTCATAATAATTGATTTTTAATTGCACAAACGTACAGGAAATTTAAAAATAATGTAGCGGGTCCCCTAAAAATTATTTTGTACGGCCCGGCTGCAGGTTTTAATTATTTAAGTTTCGCTAACGCGTCTTTGATCCGGGCCCAGCCTTTTTCAATATTTTCAATACTGTTGGCAAAGGAGAAGCGAACACAATCGGGCTCTCCAAAGGCTGCCCCCATTACGGAGGACACATGCGCGGTATTTAGTAAATACATGGAAAAATCAGCAGAATCCTTGATCGTTACCTGGCCGTCGGATTTACCATAGAACGCATGGACATCCGGGAAGATATAAAAAGCACCCTCAGGCTCTGAACAGCTCAGCCCCGGGATTTCACCAACCAGCTCCAGGACACGTTTTTTACGACGGGTAAATTCTGCAGCCATATCTTTAGATGGCTGTAAATCACCTGTTAAAGCGGCAATGGCAGCCCGCTGTGTAATAGAGCAGGTTCCGGAGGTGGTCTGTCCCTGGATTTTCTCCATGGCTTTGGCAACGGTGGTATTAGAGGCCGTATACCCCAGACGCCAGCCAGTCATGGCAAAGCCTTTACTTAAGCCGTTGACGATAATCACACGGTCCTTTAAATCATCGAACTGCGCGATGCTCTGATGCTCACCGACATAATTAATATACTCATATATCTCATCGGAGATAATAAAGATATCCGGATGCTGACGAAATACTTCAGCCAGCGCCGTTAACTCTTCTTTGCTGTATACAGCCCCGGAAGGATTACAGGGAGAAGAGAATAAAAAGGCTTTTGTTTTTGGCGTAATGGCTGCCTTTAACTGCTCAGCAGAAATTTTAAATCCGCTTTCAGGAGAAGTGCGCACTTCCACCACTTTGCCTCTGGCGAACTTCACCAGTTCGGAGTAGGTAACCCAGTAAGGTGTGGGAATAATGACTTCATCATTATCATCAGTAATGGCTAAAATAGCATTGGCCAGACTTTGTTTGGCTCCGGTAGAAGCAACAATCTGCGTCGGTTCATAACTCAGATTATTATCTCTTTTTAATTTAGTCACCACGGCTTCTCTTAAGTCCAGAAAACCCGGTACCGGCGTATAATGGCTCCAGTTATCCTGGATGGCTTTAATAGCCGCCTCTTTAACATGTGCAGGCGTGTCAAAATCCGGCTCTCCAAGACTCAGATCAATGACATCGATTCCCTGCGCCCTGAGTTCGCGACCCAGTTTGGCCATTTTTAGGGTTTCCGGCTCTGCAAACCGGTCCAGTAAAGAAGAAAGTTGCATAGTTTTTTATTTGCTTATTGATGATTGGTGCAAAGATATACATTATTTACGCTTCCGGGCCGCCAATCTTTGTCAGAAATCAGACAAAACCGGAGGCTGCTGACGGTCTTTATTGTTCAGAAACAATCACGACCGGCTTACGCATATAGTCTCCGGTATTCAGGCTGTCATAGCCTTCATAATAACAGGTATAGAACTTACCTTTCTCCACAGGCATGGAAAAGGAGTCAATAATCACGCCCGGGTCGTTGGTCTTTAAAAATAAAAACAAATACTCCGCCTGGAAAGGATCTGTATAGATGGATTTATATTGCCCCAGCGTACTGTTCAGGCTATTATCCAGATAGGTCCTGCCAATACCCAGATAGGGGAAAATGGTATCATAACTGGTGGAGATACCCTTTCTTTTCAGACGCACAACGGACACGGACGTCGTATCGGGGGCAAAATTAAAAAAGCGGAACTTGGCAGAGTCATATAAAGGCGCGGTTTCATTATCGGTAACCACCGAGAGCTTTACGCCATCTACCCGGTTACTGCTATCCGGAATTAAAAACAGGGAATATTTTTCTCCCGCCTGCAGATACTGATTGCCATTGATCAGCGTATCCGTACTGCCGTTTTCATGGATTAGTAATTTATAAAAACCGGCAGGTCCGTTTAAAAACGGTGTCGCGGAATCATAGGGGATATTATCCTGCAGGGTCTCGCTGTTTAACACCAGGTCAAAACTTTTGGCCGGCATGGCATTAATCAGCCTGATCCTGGTCGGGGACTGGTTGCCCGTTACGGATGATTTCGTACAGGCCCATAGTGTGAGCCCGATAAAAACAATAAGTAATAAATAGATGCGTCTCATCGCTGGATTTAAGAGAATCAATATTTGCCTAGCAAATATAAGGCAGAAAACACCGACTATCCGCTAACATTCACTTAAACCTAAGGGAATATGCACGGCCAGCCCGCCGTCGGAGGTCTCTTTATACTTGCTGTTCATATCCAGCGCCGTATCCCACATGGTTTTTACGACCTTGTCCAGGGAAACTTTCGCATAATCCGGGCCGCTCTGCAGTGCCAGCTGGCTGGCCGTGATGGCTTTGATGGCACCCATGGTATTTCTTTCAATGCAGGGGATCTGCACCAGCCCGCCGATAGGGTCGCAGGTGAGTCCCAGATGATGTTCCATGGCGATTTCTGCTGCCATCATACTTTGTTTCTGCGTTCCGCCCAGCGCTTCGGCAAGCGCCGCCGCTGCCATGGCTGAAGAGACGCCTATCTCTGCCTGACAGCCGCCCATCGCCGCAGAGATGGTGGCGCCCTTTTTAAAGATGCTGCCGATTTCTGAAGCGGTGAGTAAAAACTGAATGATCTTTTCGTCGTCCACATCCTCGCAAAAAGCGATATAATAGCATAAAACGGCAGGGATAACCCCGGCTGCGCCGTTGGTAGGCGCCGTTACGACGCGGCCGAAAGCCGCATTTTCTTCATTCACCGCCAGGGCAAAACAACTGAGCCAGTCCAGGATCTCATTAAAATTTCCTTTTGATTGCCTGACAATGGCCAGCCACTGGTCAAAGCCCTCATAGGTTTGTTTTTTGGTCAGCCTTTTATTGAGTTCGAAAGCTCTTCGTTTAACGTTCAGGCCTCCGGGCAGCACGCCCTGGTGATGACAACCTCTGTATATACAGGCTTTCATGGTCTCCCAGATATGCAGTACGCCGGCCTTGGTTTCTTCTTCCGGGCGCCAGGCGGATTCATTTTCCAGTACCACGTCGTGAATGGACATACCGGTTTTCATGCACCAGAATACCAGGTCTTTGGCATCCTGAATCGGGAAAGGAAGCTCCACCAGCTGACTGGCATCCGGGCCTTTTTGTCCCTCTTTGACCACAAAACCGCCCCCGATGGAATACCAGGTTTCACTGATGGCCTCTGCCGTTTCAAACTGAATCAAAAAGGTGAGCGCGTTGGGATGAAAGGGTAAAGATTCACTGAATAAAAAGGAAATATCCGTTTTAGGATCAAAATCAATATAATGACTGCCTGCGAGTGCCAGCTTTTTCTCCCGGGCCAGCTGGTCCATTTTCTCTGTGATCAGACCTACATCCGTGGTCTCGGGATCTTCTCCCAGCAGGCCCATTTTGACAGCGATATCCGTACCATGTCCATGCCCGGTTTTGGCAAGTGACCCATATAAAAGCACTTCAATATGCGTTACCTGACCGGTCAGGTCCTGCTCTTTTAAATCTTCCAGCACCTTTAAGGCAGCCTTCCAGGGGCCTAATGTATGGGAACTGGATGGCCCTACCCCAATCTTAAACATATCAAAAACCGATATCGCCTCGTTTGCCATATATAAATGACTGATTATTTATAGTTAGTATATTATTGAACCTGAAGCAGGTCTGTCCTGACAGAGAATGCCTGCACAAAACTAACTATTGTTTTTGTATTTCAACCAGCGGGCTGCGTTAAATTAAAGATTTAGCCCCTTAAAGACCGGGAGCTGTAATTTTTAACTGGATTTCTCTGCTGTATTGATCAGCGGTCTATATCTGAAAGGAATTGTAAAAGTCTTGGCCTATCCACATGATCCATCACAACGATCTTAAACCAGTCCGCCGGGCCGGTATGCTGATCCGGGACCAGGTAATATTTCTCAGCGGTGCGGGGATCCAGGTCCTCACTGTTTATCGTAACAATATTCATGTCCGGATGCCGGTAAAACCGGATCTGCCTACGGGTCAGCTCCTGACAGAGCCAGTTTGTTCTGTCCAGCAGCATTTTTATCTTTTCCTGCCAGCCGTAATAGCCATAGGTTTTTAAAATCATCCAGACAGCCACGGCATTCGCGCCGGAGCGGCTGCCGGACAGCGTCAAATCCATCCCGTTTACATAGGCTGCCTGTTCAGTATAAACATACCCCATCAGGTTTTTTCTGACTAAAAAAACGCCGGTGCCATAAGGCGCCTGTAACATCTTATGGGCATCAAGGGTAATGGAACTGATATCGGGGTTAGAAAAATCCAGCTGACTTTGACTGGCCGTCATGGGATAGATAAATCCGCCGAAGGCGGCGTCCACATGCAGTTTAAAGGGCAGGCCTGCCGCCTGAAGGCGCCTGGTATATACCCCCGGGTCATCTATACTGCCAAACATGGTAGTGGCCATATTGGCCACCACAATAAAGTAACGGATGCCTGCCTCAGATGCTTTTTCAATCATCTTTTCCAGGGCAGACTCATCTATGAGCCGCGTCTGAAAATCCACCGGAACGCTGTAGTACGTAAGCCCGAAGATCCCGGCTCCCTTTACCATGGAATAATGTGCGTCAGCTGATGAGATCACGGCGATCTGGGCGCAGTCGGCACCATATTCCTTTTGAAAGTAATTACGGTAAATCCAGATGGCCTGCAAGTTAGCCTCCGTCCCTCCGGCCGCAATATACCCATCCGTGCTGTCCGCTGCCGCTGCTAATAAATCTTCGCTGAGTAAACGGATGACTTCCGTTTCCAGGGCCTGGGTTCCTTTAAAGAAAGGCTCTGAATCACCCAGGGTATGACAACCGATATGATTGGGGTTTTGGACATAGAGCCTCAGCCAGGGCGAATCCTTTAAAAAACTGGCCTGACCATAGAAGACCTTATCATCGAGTACCGAGGCAGGAACACCCAGAGAGCCTCCGTCCTGATAATTGACATTCTGCCTGAGCGCTTCTGTTATAATGAGATCCTGCTGGGCGCTGGAAAGTTTATTCCAATATTTCATGGGAAGAACCTGTTTTTCTTTTCTTAGTTAATACGCTTGCTGACCCTAAAAGTAGGGAAAAAAATAATGTGCGTGCTTACAAATCCTCCCTGGTTTTACCGTGGCCATTCCCTCCGCTTACGTTTCAAATCCGGCGGTTGCAGTTGGCGGCTGAACCAGGAACTGTTTACAAATAAAAACGGTGTTCAGTGTACTTAATTATTGCTATGTCCATACTGCACTTTTTTGGGTGTACCCGTAAATAAATAATTAAATGAATGGCTTTGTTTTTCAATATTACCGCTGCCAGCCGCTTTTTTCAACGCCTGTCAGCGTTTACGCTTACACCAGATAGGTAACGCCTTCCTGGCTCAGATCGGTATAGGGAAAGACTTCTCTGGCCTCGGCCTCAAACGCCTCCACATATTTAAACTTACTGCTGAAATGACCCAGCAGCAGATGTCCGGCACTAGCCTTCTCTGCAATCATGGCCGCCTGTCTGGCAGTGGAATGAAACCGGTCTTTTGCCTGCAGTTCAAAATCATCCAGGTAAGTAGACTCATGATAGAGCAAATCCACATTCTGAATATATGGTAAAAAGCTGTCCGTGTATAAGGTATCGGCGCAGTAGGCATAACTGGCATTGTTTTTACCGGGCAGCGTCAGCATCTCATTAGTTAGCAGCCTTCCATCCTTGGTCTGATAGTCAGCTCCCCATTGCAGTTTTTCAAAGTAAGCATGCGGGATCTCATATTCTCTGGTTTTCTGAGGATCGATCTTCCGGGGTGCATGGTTTTCTCTGATCAGAAAACCATAGCATTCTATTCTGTGTTCTACCGGGAAAACCTCTACTTTGTATTTAGCCGTCGTAACCAGCGTTTCTGCTCCACTCAGCGGATGAAAAATAAGTTCATAAGGTAAAACACTGTCGGAGATACTGAGCTGCAGATCGATCAGCTCCTTTAAGGGCGCAGGGGCATACAAATGCAATGGCGTAGCGCGGTTGATCAGGGCCATGGAACTGATCAGGCCTATCAGGCCAAAATAATGATCTCCGTGTAAATGGGAGATAAAGATGCGGGTAATCCGGCTACGTTTGACAAAGTAGTTTTTAATCTGCAGCTGTGTTCCCTCCCCGCAATCCAGCAGTAAGACTTCACCCGCAATGGTAACAGCCTGTGCGGTCGGGTGCCGGTCATGGGCCGGTACAGCAGAATTGTTTCCTAATATCGTTACGCCAAACATAGTTATTACTTAAATGTTTTTACCCCCCTGGACCTGTAGTACCAAAGAAAAGTAAACTGATCAGCGGCGGCACCCGGGTTATGGCAAATAGCTCCCTGGTTCGTCCCTGCTATTATTTCTCCGTTTGGTTCAGCTTGGCCCAAAGCTGATCTTTCAGCTGCAGGATGCCCTGGCCGGTAACTGAAGAGATAAAGATATGCGGCAGATCTGTCGGAAGCTCTGCTGCAATCTCCGTTTTCAGTTCCTCATCCAGCATGTCGGATTTACTGATGGCAATCAGCATGTCTTTTTGCAGGAGTTCCGGATTATACTCTTCCAGTTCATTATACAATACTTTAAACTCTTTGCCGTGATCCTCACTGTCGGCAGGTATTAAAAACAGCAGGACCGCATTGCGTTCAATATGTCTTAAAAACCGGTGTCCCAGCCCCTTGCCTTCAGATGCGCCTTCGATGATACCGGGTAAATCTGCCATGCAAAAAGATTTGCCGTCCCGGTACTCCACCATCCCCAGGTTGGGTATTAAAGTGGTAAAGGCATAATTGGCGATTTTGGGTTTAGCCGCACTGACAACGGACAGCAAGGTTGATTTTCCCGCATTGGGAAAGCCAACGAGTCCGACGTCAGCCAGGACCTTTAACTCCAATAGCTTATAGCCTTCCACCCCTTCCTCTCCGGGCTGGGAGTGCTCAGGTACCTGATTGGTAGGTGTGGCAAAATGCTGGTTACCCAGACCGCCACGGCCTCCTTTCAGCCAGATAATCTCCTGGCCGTCTTCTAAAATCTCTGCTTCGATTTCTCCGGTCAGCTCATCTCTGGCAATCGTGCCCAAAGGCACTTCAATAATCACATCTTTCCCAAATTTACCGGTACAGTTATTTTTCATCCCGTTTTCACCATCCTCGGCGACTACGTTTTTAAAATACCGCAGGTGTAAAAGGGTCCATAACTGTTTGTTGCCTTTTAGAATTACATGACCTCCCCGGCCTCCGTCACCACCATCAGGGCCCGCCTTGGCATTAAATTTTGTCCGCATAAAATGCGTTATGCCTCTGCCGCCCTTGCCACTGTGGCAAAAGACACGGATATAATCAATAAAGTTCTTTTCTGACATGAATTCGTCTTTCTCTGTGTTATTAGCAGCGAAGATAAATCAAAAATGGCCGTTTTTAGCTTTTAGCGCAGCTTTTAACCGAACCGGTTGCCCGGAGCCGGCGCCGGGAAGGACTAAAGGATTATCAAAAAAAGAACTATTTTTAACAGCTCCTTTTAATTCAATCCTAAACAAAAATAAAAAATGGTGCTGGCAAGGCGTAAATGGCGTTTTTTACTCACTGGTTGTGTTCTTCTGGAAAGTATCAGCTGTTTAGCGCTGCAGCGTCAGCTTAGTTTTACGCATCTGGATATCGGAGACGGGCTTATCCATAATCAGGTCAACTGTATTATAAAAGACACCAAGGGGTTTGTCTGGATGGGCACACCTTCAGGACTGAGTCGTTATGACGGGAAACATTTTATCAGTTTTGGCCATAATAGCAGTGACAGCACAACACTGTCGGACAACTACATAGAGGATCTTTTCAATCTGCCGGGAGGCAAACTATGGATCAAATCAAGATCGGTCAGTGATATTTTTGATCCCCGGGAGATGACTTTTGCCCATAATGAGAACGCCTTTTTACAAACGCTGGGACTGCCGGCAGGCGTCGTTACCCAGATTAAACAAATCTCAGCCACCAAGTATCTGTTTATTTATCCGGATAAAGGCGTAGCCATTTATCAGATGCCGGGAGCCCTTAGCCCACTGCCTGAGGTGCAGTGGTTCGGCGCGGCGGCGGGCTTTCTGACAGCCGACGCCGCCATAGACAGCAAGGGTAATCTATGGGTCATCTCCCAATCTGGCGTACTGCTGCAATATAATACCGCTACCCGTCACTGGCAGCGGGGTGGCCGGCTGCCAGCGGGCGCTGCCCGGTCCTTTACTAAAAATGCCGGCCAGGGCACGCAGCCTTACCGCATTTTTTCTGATAGCCGTGGCAGTATCTGGATTTATAATGACGGAGTGCCCGGCCCATTATATAATCTGGTGGCGGGAGATTCCACCTTTACTATTTATCAGCAGGGCAGCCTCAGCCGGACCGGGGCCGCCCTGAACAACAATATTATTAATGCACTGACAGAAGACGACCAGGGCAATATCTGGGTAGGCACCGATCACGGCGGCGTCAATATTATCAATCAGCAAAAAGGTACCGTGCGTTATCTGATGAATAACCCGGAGAACCAGAAGTCCCTGGCACAGAACTGTGTCTATGATTTATATAAAGACGATAACGGGCTGATCTGGGTAGGCACCTATAAAAAAGGTATCTGTTATTATAATGAAAGAATGGACCGGTTTCCTTTATATAGCCATGACCCCAATGCCACCCACCCGGACAGAACCCTTCCCTATGAAGATGTTAACCGGTTTCAGGAAGACGAGCTCGGCAACCTATGGATCGGCACCAACGGCGGCGGCCTGATTTATTACAACAGAAAGGACTCTACCTTTACCCGTTATACCCATAACCCTGCTGACCCGGCAAGCCTCTGTGCGGATGTGATTGTAGGTCTTTGTTATGACAGTCACCACCGGCTCTGGATTGGTACCTATTACGGTGGCCTGGATCTTTTTGAAAACGGTCATTTTACCCATTTCAGGCACCAGATGGGAGAGCCGGAAAGTTTAAGCGATGACAGGGTCTGGGATATTGTGGAAGATAAAAACGGCGGTATCTGGATTGCCACCCTGGGCGGCGGTTTACAAAAGCTGGATCCCGTCACCGGAAAGTTCACGACTTATGCGCCCGGTAAGCCAGGGCTTGACGGCATAAAATATGTGCTGATCATGGATCAGCTCAAAAACGGAGACCTCTGGGCCGGGACAGCCGCAGGCATAGACATCTATCCGGCGGGCAGCCTGACAGCCACGCATCTGGGCAGTACTCCCAGGGACAAACATACCCTTAGCAACGATAACATCAACGCTATATATGAAGATGAGAAAGGTTATGTCTGGGTGGGCACCAGAGAAGGACTTAACTGCGTGGATCCGGCCACCCGGCAAATCAGAAGATATACCACCAGGGACGGACTTCCGGACAATACGGTGTTGACCATTTTAGAGGATAAAAACGGCTATTTATGGATGAGCAGCCCCAGCGGGCTGATCCGTTTTGACCCGCCCGATTCCTTTAATGACAGCATAAGACCTTCCGCTTTTCGTAAATTTGATGAATCCGACGGGTTGCAGGGACGGGAATTCAATGAAAAATCTGCTTTTAAAACCAGGTCCGGCTTATTGATTTTTGGGGGTGCCGGCGGCTTTAATCTGTTTAACCCGGACTCTGTGAGTATTGATTATCATACGGCACCCATTGTCTTTACAGAACTGCAGATCGGCGGCAAGCCTGCTGCCATAGCAGAGAAATACGGTGGCCGGGTGATTTTATATCAGGCCGCTTCCTGGACCAGTCATTTGACACTACCTTACGGTGCCAGTGATTTCTCTTTATCTTTTATGGCGCTCGGCTATGGTCATTCACCCCGTATTAAATACGCTTACCGGCTAAAAGGCTTTAACGACGAGTGGATATTAATTGAAAAGAGTGCGGACAACAGGGCCACCTATACCAACCTGAACCCGGGGGATTATACGCTGGAAGTCAGAAGCTGCAATCAGGACGGCATCTGGAATAAGGTTCCGGCCACCATGCAGCTCAGCATCCTTCCTCCCTACTGGAAGACCTCCTGGGCTTACCTGATTTATCTGCTGGCACTGGCAGCGCTGTTATATCTGGCCAGAAGCATCCTGCTCTATAGGGCAAGGATGCGTTTTGAACTGGAGCAGCAGCGCCAGCAGGCCAGCCACACCCATGATATGGATATGCTGAAAATCAGGTTTCTGACCAATATCAGCCATGAGTTCAGAACACCTTTGAGTTTGATACTGGCGCCCCTGGATAAAATCATGACCGAGGTAAGGGAACCCGGGCTTAAAAACCAGCTGGATATGGTGCGCCGTAATGCCAAAAGGCTGCTGCACCTGGTCAGCCAGTTACTGGATTTTCGTAAAATGGAGGTCCAGGAGATACAACTCCACCCAAGGACGGGAGATATTGTGGACTTCGTAAAAGAGACCGCCATCTCTTTTACCGATATCGCCGAAAAGAAAAATATTGACTTTACGATTATCAGTGAAATCCAGGACCTGAAAGCCCGTTTTGATCCGGACAAGCTGGAAAGGATCTTATTTAACCTGCTATCCAACGCTTTTAAATTTACCCAGGAAAAAGGGAAAATAACTCTTTTGATGACCCAAGCATCTCCCCCTGCAGATCCTGCCCGGCCGGAAGGAGCGGGTCCCTGCGACTGGCTTAAAATAAGCATTACCGATAATGGCATCGGGATCCCGGAAGATAAGCTCCATCAGATATTTGAGCGTTTTTTCCAGCATGACCTACCCTATCAGATGGTGAACGCCGGCAGCGGCATCGGTCTATCCATAACCCAGGAATTTGTCCGGCTGCATGGCGGTAAAATAGAGGTTTCCAGCAAAGAAGGGCAGGGCAGCTGTTTTACGGTGTGGCTGCCATTATTAAGCGCCGCAGATCAGGCCGAAAAGACACCGCAACCCGCCACTCTCACCACCACGGCTTTAACAGCCGCAGATCAAGAGAGCATCCACACTGCTGCCACAGACCCTGTGAGTTTGCCACAAAGAAAGGAGCAAACAGCCGCAAATGCCGCAGCCGACCGGATAAAGGAATCGAAAACGGAAAAAATACATATTGAAGCCCTGAGCGCCGACAGATCTTCTGAGCTGCCCCGGGAGACATTCAGGCTGGATGGCCGCAAAAAAACGATCCTGCTGGTCGAGGATCATGAAGATTTCAGGTTTTACCTGAAAGACAACCTGAGTGTGCAGTTTAATATTCTGGAAGCTTCTAACGGTCAAAAAGGCTGGGAACGCTGTTTACAGTCCAGGCCCGACCTGGTCGTCAGTGATATAATGATGGAGGAACTGGACGGACTGCAGCTCTGCCGTAAGATTAAAAAGGATCCCAGAACAGCTGCCATCCCGGTCATCCTGTTATCAGCCAAAGCCAGCCAGGAGCAGCAGGTGGAGGGGCTTAAACAAGGGGCGAACGACTACATGACCAAGCCTTTTAATTTTGAGGTGCTGCAGGCAAGAATCCTTAATTTATTGCAACAAGCCAAGCAGACCAGAAAAGAGACACCGGCCAAAATAGATATCCAGCCCACACACTCAGCGATAGATAGCCAGCAGGAGCAGTTCCTGCAGGCAGCAAAACAGGCCGTTGAAGCGTCCATGGAAGACAGCGACTTCTCCGTAGAACACTTAAGTCAGGCCCTGTTTGTCAGCCGGGTAACCTTATATAAAAAGCTGGTCGCCATTACCGGCAAAACGCCTATTGAGTTTATCCGGACCCTCAGAATCAAAAAGGCAGCCGAGTTCCTGCAAAAAGGCATGAATGTGGCCCAGGCCGCCTATGAAGTCGGATACAACAATCCTAAAAACTTCACCAAGCACTTTAAACAGGAATTCGGGATTTTACCTTCCGAGTACAGTAAAAACCAAAAGTTAAGCGACCTGCTGAGCTCCGGCGATAAAACGAGTCCGCAAGACTAATCCCGCCTGGTCACAAATATGGTCGGGAGCCCTCAGATACCGTCTTTTTTGTTGTATCTGAAGGCTCCTGTTTTTTTATGCAACCGGAATATCTATGCCGGCCTTCCTTTTTTCGGGGACCCGCCCCCCTTTTCTCTGCTTATAACGCTGATGGCCTTAACCTCAGCTTTGCATATGCTCCGCACTCTTAACAAAAGATTTAACCCCTATGACTATCCTTAAAATCTGCTGATTCTGGGGTAAAATTCCACCGGTTAACAAAAAAGACCCCTTAAAGCAACAATACACACCTCTTACTTTACAAAAGAGACCCCTATTGCGAACGCAGAAACCGATTGTTAGTCTTTGTTAAGGATAGCTTTGGAATGTTAATAGAAATTTAATATACAGCCCTTTAAAACGGCTTTCATCATTATCCTAACAATCTTATAAAGCATGCGAGGCAACTTATCCTTAAAAAAGAAGAAAAACGGGAAGCTTACCTGGAAAACAGCCCTGGGGCTGATGGCCATGGCCACCTTCAGTTATTGCAGTGGCCAGGTAACCGCCCAAAACCTTCACCCCACCTATACCAAAATCCAGAACGGGATTATCCTTCCCATTCATCAGGCAAATAACGGCGCTCAGTTTCTTAAACTCCAGTTTGTAAGCCCTGACATCCTGCATGTGATGGCAAAACCTGATACCAATTTTGCCCTTCACAACTCCATTATGACCCTAAGTCAGCCCCTTAAACCGGTTGAATTTCAGATCAGCCATCAAAAAGGCGGCAGGCTGCTGCTTTTAAAATCCACGCAACTGCAGGCTACGGTAGATCTTGTAACAGGCCAGATCAGATACCTGGACAAAGACGGAAAAACTTTACTGGAAGAAACCAGTAAGGATGCCCGCAGTCTTGATCCCGTTGCCATCGGTGAGCCCGGATACTACAGCGTGGTTCAGCAGTTTAATAATTTACAAAATGCACCCTTATATGGCCTGGGCGGCAACCAGCTGGGTTATACCGATATGCGGGGCAAGGACCTGGAGATGATTCAGTACAACTCCAATGTCTTTAACCCCTTACTTGTCAGTACCGGCCATTTTGGTATATTCTGGAATAATACGTCTATTACGTATTATGGCCATCCGGAGCAGTTCCGGTTTTTAGAAAGCCTGCAGCTCTTTGATAAAAACGGCAAGGCCGGAGGCCTCACCGCTACCTATATATCTGACAGCAGCCGTCCCCGTGAATCCTTTAGCCGCAGGGAATCCTCCATTGGTTATCAGTTTGCCAAGGACACGGCAGCCTTACCGGAGGCCTTTGTCATGAATACGAAATCCAAGGTCATCTGGGAAGGTCAGATCAGCAGCAGTGAGCCCAAAGCCGTCCATGACTTTATTTTAAAATTCGGCGGGTATATTAAAGTATGGCTGGACAACAAACAGGTGGCAGACTGGTGGCGTCAGGCCTGGAATCCCGCAGAAGTGCCTTTCCAGCTGGAAATGGAACCCGATAAAAAATACAATATAAAAGTCGTCTGGAGTCCGGACGGCGCGGCTTCTTTTGCCGCCATCCGGCAAAAGAAGGCTGCCCATGATACAGACCGTCAGATTCGCTTCCATTCTGAGGCCGGCAAACAAATCGATTACTTTGTGCTGACCGGTCAGAACATCGATAGCCTGATCAGCGGCTACCGGTTACTGACCGGGCGTGCGCCGCTGATGCCTAAATGGGCCTATGGCTTCTGGCAGAGCAAAGAGCACTACAACAGCCAGCAGGAGATCCTGGAAACGGCAGCCGAGTTCAGAAAAAGACAAATCCCCATCGACAATATCGTGCAGGACTGGTATTACTGGAAAAAAGATGACTGGGGCTCGCAGCGCTTTGACGCGGACCGCTATCCCGATCCGGCCAAAATGATCAGCGAACTGCATCAAACCTATAATCTGCATTTCATGATATCCGTCTGGCCTAAATTCTATCAGGGCAGCAGATATTTTAAAACCTTCTGGGACCATAACTGGTTATATAAACAAAATGTCAATGAAAACAGACAAGACTGGATGGGTTATGTCTCTACCTTCTACGATGCCTTTAACCCCGAAGCCGGCAAGGCCTTCTGGGATATCGTCCGGGACAATATCTATAGCAAGGGAGTAGACGCCTGGTGGCTGGATGCCACCGAGCCCGACATAGTAGATAATATTACCAATGAGCGGCGCATGGAACTGATGACTCCTACCTACAGTGGAGCGCCGCAAATTAACTTCAATGCCTTCGCTCTGGCCCAGGATAAAACCTTCTACACGGAGCAAAGAAAGGCAGATCCTAATAAAAGGGTCTTTATTTTAACCCGCTCCGCCACCGGCGGTGCCCAGCACTATGCAGCCTCCACCTGGAGTGGGGACATAGGCGCCACCTGGCAGGAGATGCACCGCCAGATTGCCACAGGAATCAGCTTTTCCATGACGGGCATTCCTTACTGGAGTATGGATATAGGCGGATTTGCCGTGGAAAGCAAATACCAGCATCTAACTCCTGCCTTAAAAGCAGCCTGGCAGGAGCTGCAGACCCGGTGGTTCCAGTTCGGCACTTTTAGTCCGATCTTCCGCTCACACGGACAGGCCCCGGCAAGAGAGATGTTCCATACTGCCAGTAAGGGCGAACCGGCTTATCAGTCCATGCGCTATTACGACCAGCTCAGATACCGGCTAATGCCTTATATCTATAGCCTGGGCGCGGCTACCTATTTTAAAGATTATACCCTGATGCGGGGACTGGCCATGGACTTCTCTTATGATCCTACGGCCACCGAAATTTCTGATGCCTTTATGTTCGGCCCGGCCCTGCTGATTGAACCGGTCACGACTGCCGGCGCCACCACCAAAAAGGTCTACCTACCGAAACCCGAAAAGGGAGCCGGCAACTGGTATTGCCTCTATGACGGCAAAAGCTTTAAGGGCGGTCAGTCCATCACTGCTGAGGCCCCTTATGAACGGATGCCGGTTTTTGTTCCTGCCGGCACTATTTTACCCTTAGGTCCTGTTACGCAGCACACGACGCCGCTCAGTGATTCTCTGGATCTGTATATCTACCAGGGTAGTGACGGTCATTTTACCCTCTACCAGGATCAGGGCACGACCTACGACTATGAAAAGGGCGACTTCCAGAAAATAGCCATGCATTACGAAGACCAATCAGGGCGGTTATTGATCGACAGCGCTACCGGCAGCTATACAGGTCCCGGCAGCGGCCCTAAGACCTTCCTTATCCATCTGGTCTCCCCACAAAACCCGGTCGGTATTGACAGTAAATCTCCCGCAACAAAAGTGGTCCGCTACCAGGGTCAGGCCCTCGAGTTGCAGCTCCGGTAAAATTTAAATCACCCTTTTTGATCCATAAAACAACGAGCTACACACCCACCTTATTTCCACCCACTCATCCAATCCATTAAAAAAGCGAAAACTATCATTAATCCAATCAATTATCCAATTATTAAAAGCGATTCAATTATGCCGAATTCAAAATTCCATTTTAATAAGGTAAGCAGGCAGGGAAAAAAGTCCGGTGCCTGCCGCCTCGGCCTAAGTAGACTACTGCTGGCGCTGCTGCTGTTTGCCATCAGCGCACTGCCTGCGGCCGCCCAAAAAGCCATACACGGCAAGGTTATTTCCAAAACAAACGGTGAACCACTCAGCGGCGTATCCGTTCAGATAAAAGACGAGGCCGGCAGTTTCGGCCACGGAGCCATTACCGACGAGGACGGTTTATTTAATATTTCGGCGGCGGATGATCAAACTGTCCGCTTCACCCGCGTGGGCTATTCCGCTGTTGAAATGCAGGCAGGCTCCATCCCGGACCAAGTCGTACTCACAGAGACCAGCCAGGACCTGGACGCTGTTGTAGTCGTTGGTTATGGTACCCAGCGAAAAAGGGATCTGACCGGCGCTACCGTTCACTTAGGAGGGGATAACCTGGCAGAGAACAAAAGCATCAACACGCTGACCAACCTGCAGGGTAAGGCACCGGGGGTACAGGTAACCTCTACTTCCGGTCAGCCGGGCGACGGTGTAAAAATCCGTATCCGCGGTATCGGCACCAACGGTAATACCAATCCGCTTTATGTAGTGGACGGCATGCCTACAACCGATATCTCTTATCTGAACCCATCAGACATCGCCAGCCTGGATATCTTAAAAGACGCTGCGTCTGCTGCTATCTATGGTACCAGGGCCGCCAACGGGGTGGTACTGATCACCACGGTTAAAGGCAATACAGGCGGCATTCGCACGGCCCTGCACGCCTATTACGGGCTGCAAAACCCCATTAAAGAACAGTCTTTACTCAGTGCCAAGCAGTATGCCATCATCATGAATGAGGCAGCCGTGAACTCGGGAAAATCACCTTACTATTATTACAGCCAGCAAGAGATTGACTCCATGGGAGCAGGCACCGACTGGCAAAAGGCGGCAACCAATTCAGATGCACCCATTCAGAACTATGATCTAAGCTTCTCCGGGGGTAATGGCATTTCTAACTATGCCAGCTCTGTCTCCTACCAGAAGCAAGAAGGCATTATCAGCCTCGGCAAATCCTATTACGAACGCTTTGGCTTTAGAATCAACTCAGATCACAAAGTCTATAAAGACATCTTAAAATTCGGGGAGAACCTCTCCTTTACCCATTCCAATCAAAGCGGTATCGGTACAGGTAACATTTACGGCAACTCCATCAGAGGACTGCTAAATACCAGCCCCACCTTCCCGGTATATAATGCTGATGGCAGCTTCGGCACCTCCGGCATGAGCAGCGAGGAAGTAAATCCGGTTGCAGCCATTGCCACCTTAAATCAGAATAAAACCATCACTGACCGCATTTTTGGTAATACGTATTTAGAAGCGACGATTCTTAACCATTTTAAACTTAGATCATCTTTCGGGATCGACTTATCGTTTTATTCCACCAATAGTTTTATTCCGGTATATGATTTAGCGGCTAACAGCTCTTCCACCACCTCTGAAGCGGATCAGGGCATGTACCGCAACTTCACCTGGACCTGGGATAATACCCTGACTTACGATAACCAGTTTGGCCGCCATAAATTAAATGTACTGGTTGGAACCAGTGCACAGGAGTTCTCCGGCTTTAATGTCAGCGGCAGTAAACAAAACCTGTCTATTGAAGACTTTGACCACGCCATCATCAATAACGGCATGGACGGCACCCAGAAAGCCTACGGTACGAGAAGTGAGGACGCCATGAACTCCTATATGGCCCGTGTGAACTATAGCTTTGCAGATAAATACCTGCTTTCCGCCATTATCAGAAGAGACGGCTCTACCAAATTCGGTTCTAACCACCGCTGGGGTAATTTCCCTTCCTTCTCCGCGGGCTGGATCCTGAGCAATGAGGACTTCTTAAAAAACGCCAACTGGCTGAACTTCTTGAAACTCCGTGCCGGCTGGGGACAAAACGGTAACGACCAGATCCGGTCTTTTGCTTACCTGGCTACCGTATCCTCTTCGCAGATGGGCTATTATTTTGGCGGCGAGGATGCCACCTCCATCAGCGTAGGTGCTGCTCCAACCAATGTGGCCAACCCGGACTTAAAATGGGAAGCTTCCGAGCAGGAAGATATAGGCTTGGATGCCACCTTGTTTAATCATTTTAACCTGACCTTTGACTGGTATCAGAAAACCAGTAAAGACTGGCTGGTTCAACCCCCTATTCCTGCGTTGGTCGGGACCGGTGCGCCCTATATCAATGGCGGAGATATCCAGAACAGAGGTATAGAAATCGCGCTGAACTATAACGCCCAGCTGGGAGATGTTAACCTTTCCGTCGGCGGTAATATAGCCTTTAACCACAATGAAGCCAGAAGCGTTCCTAACAACGATGGCATTATCCATGGAGCCACTAACTTACTGTCTTCCAGTACTGAGGAATTCTACCGGATTCAAAACGGCTTCCCAGTGGGTTATTTCTGGGGATATAAAACAGCAGGTGTCTTCCAGACCCAGGCTGAAGTAAATGCTTATACTGGTGCAAATGGCCTGATTCAGCCAAATGCGGTAGCAGGAGACGTCAGATTTGTTGATCTGAACGCAGACGGGTCCATTACCACCGCAGATAAAACCATGATTGGCGATCCTAATCCCAACTTCACCTATGGAGGTTCCGTCTCTGCCAGTTACAAGGGCTTTGATCTGAACCTGAATATTTCTGGCGTCAGTGGTAACCAGATTGTGGATGGCACCAGAGCCAATGATCGTTCCTATAACAACTACAGCACTTCCATTTTAGACCGTTGGCACGGAGAAGGCACTTCCAACAGCACACCCAGAGTCACCTTAGGAGATGAGGCCAATAAGAACTACAAAAACTTTTCTGACCTCTATGTTCAAAACGGTGATTTTATGCGCTTAAAAAGCCTTTCCGTAGGTTATGACTTCAAAAAAGGCCTGCTTCCTAATCTGCCTTTTGATCAGTTCAGATTTTATGTATCGGCTACGAATCTGTTTACCATTACCAAATACACCGGTATAGATCCGGAAGTCGGCTATGGTAACACCGAATCTGATGGCAATAACTGGTCTTCTGGTATTGATTTAGGTTACTACCCTCAGCCCAGAACCGTTTTATTCGGCCTTGATGTTCGTTTTTAATCCTAACCTCACACAGAAAAAAAGACAAAATGAAAAAGATATATATCATTATAGCGCTCGCCATGGCTTTGACAGGGTTCTCCTGCTCCAAAAGCTTCCTGGATAGAACGCCAATTGATCAAAAAGTTGAATCTGATTTTTATAAAACTCCAGATGATGCCTTCGAGGCGCTGGTATCCGCCTACTCTGTACTGGATATCAGTGGTAACGGTAATATCATGCTGAGTGCCGAACTGGCCTCGGACGATTGTTTTGGCGGTGGTGGTACGGCCGATGACGGTGTTATTCAATGGGATAAATTTAAATCCTATAATGACCATAACGCAGATGCCTGGACCAAATATTACCAGGGCATTTACCGCACGAATCAATTCCTTAAAAAGGTAGACGGCGTAGATTTTAGTGCTGACCCGGATCTAAAACAGCAGTATATCGGGGAAGCTAAATTCCTGAGGGCTTATTTTTATTTTGATCTCGTACGCATGTTTGGCCATGTTCCGTTAATTACCGCTCCGATTGAGGGAGATAATTACAGTATTCCCCAGGCAGATCCAGATAGTGTTTACGCACTGATCAGTTCAGATTTGCAGGAAGCCATCACGGACTTATCTGCCACTGCTGTCCCCTACAACCAGATAGCCGCCTCTGATTATGGCCGCGCCACTAAATGGGCGGCAGAATCATTAATGGGCAGAGTTTTCTTATACTACACCGGGTACTACAGTAAATCCGCCCTGCCAGACGGTTACACCAAAGACCAGGCGACCAAAGCCATTGATGATGTAATCACTAACAGCGGTTATGGCCTGGTGGAGCATTATAAAGATCTGTGGCATGCAGCATCTCTCTCTGATTTTGCGGGACAAAACAATAAAGAAGCTGTCTTTGCCATTCAGTATACGAGTGCCGGTCATGGCGACTGGAATCTGCAAAACGGGAACCGCTTCCAGGTAATGGTTGGTATCCGCAACCAGGTTTTGGATCCTTATTATAAAGGCTGGGGCTTTGGGCCGGTTAATCCCAAACTATGGAATGATTATAAAGACGGGGATACCCGCAAAACAGCTTCCATCATTTCTATTGATGGGGAAGGCTACACTGGCACCTATGCGGTAGGCGACCAGGCACAGTATACCGGTTATTTCTGGAAAAAATACACACCGGTTGGTGGTGCAGACAGACCGGATGCCAATGGGGGTGATTTTCAAATTGACAACTATGACAACTATGTGGTTATCCGTTTTGCTGACATACTGTTAATGGGGGCAGAATTAAACCTGAACAACAATCTGTCTAAAGCGCAAGGGTATATCAATCAAGTAAGAGACCGCGCCTTTGAAGATGCCAGTCACAGGGTAACGCTGGTCTCTGGTGCGCAAGGCATCAAAACCATTATGGAAGAACGCCGGCTGGAACTGGCACTGGAAGGACAGCGCTACTGGGATCTGCTCCGCCAGGGTCTGGACGTAGCCAAAGCAGCTATTGATAACAGCTCCACCGATCCGGATTTTCAGATCACTTTCCCCACAGACACCAAGGGCTTATTTGAGATCCCACAGACTCAGATCGGCCTGTCCAACGGCACCCTTATTCAAAATGCAGGTTATTAATCTTCCAACACTAAAACAATGATGATGAATCCACATATTAATAACAATAATAAAGGCGGCTTTAAAAATACCCGGCAAAGAGCTGCCCGGCTTTTGGGCGGTCTGACAGTAACCGCTGCACTGATGACGCTTTCCGGGCTTTTTAGCTGTAGTCCTTCCACTAAAAGCATCTCCCTGCCTGCTGCCATGAGCAGCAGTGCCCTTAGCTATAAGGTCAGCCAAAATCCTGATAAGGACAATGAAGTCTATCTGGAAAGTACGACCATAGGCGCTATTCCATTTTGGGATTTTGGAAGTGGTACGTCCACCAACCAGTATGACACCATTATTTTCCCCTTCTCAGGAGATTACACCATCCATTATAGTGTAAGCTCAGCAGGCGGATTTGTTCCGGGTGATTCTACCGTCATCCATGTATCCAATACCGACCTAAGTTACCTGACAGATCCCAGCTGGAGTTATATCGCCGGAGAAACCGGCAAGACCTGGGTACTGGACATGTCAAAACCAATAGGATGGTACGGAGCTGATTATCCTAAACACAATGGCAGTGCAGATGACTGGTCCTGGCATCCGGATTATGCAGGCAATGAATGGGTCATGACAAACAGAGATTATGGCAGCATGCATTTTGACCTGGATAATGGAAAGAATTACTCTGTTACCTCCATTGCTGAAACTGGAACTACTACCACCAAAACAGGGGCATTTGATATCAATACATCCACGGGTATGATTAAACTCATAGGGGCAGAACTTCTTTATGGCGGGGACTACCACAGTCAGGTATCCAACTGGCAGAACATTTGTATTCTGGACATGAGCGAAACTTCAATTACCCTTGGTGTCTGGAGGGATCAATCTTCAGAGGGAACCTGTTGGATCGGATTTACCTATAAATTACAGCAATAAAATAATAGCAAGATTTTATAGACCAACCATGAATGCAGGGCCGCCTCAATTAATATTGATGGCGGCCCAATTTTTTGGAATTAATAAACTCTATCGATAAAAAAGACCAGCATCCTATTTCCCGAACATAGGTTAGGATTTGTTGTGGATGTTGCTAATGACCAGAACAGCACGCTCTAGGGTTTTACATATCCCACTCAAACCAAAAATAGTTCTACCGTCGATTACAAATATGACGGCAATAGTAATATGACAGGTGAACAGAACAAAAATATATCTGTAATTACCTATAATATCCTAAATTTACCCTATCAAATTTGAGTAACTGGCAAGGGGACAATATGGTATTACTATGATGCTACCGGTAATAAATTACAAAAATGCACCATTGACAATAACATTTAGTCTGACAGTTCCCAAAATCACCATTTATATCGATGGTGCAAATACTGCAACAAATAATTAAACCCCTCCGTGAATTGGAATCAACCTCAATTACCTACTTAATTTTATCTGGACAACACTTGTAAACAATAATAACTTCTTATGATTAAAATGCTTTTGATATTGGGACTTCTGAATTTATTTATAGGGTGTAAACCACAATCAAAAGATGAGAAAATATTAGCGACTTCCTCCAAAATTGTCGAATCAATAAGGAATGAAAATGTGGAGGAATTCATTTCATTTATTGCTTTCAAAGATTTGAGTGATATAAGTAAAGACAAGGAGCTTGTTACTGCGGATATAAAGAACTACAACAGTCTCTTTAAATCGTATATCGGGAAAAACAAACCAATAATCGAGGTCACTGATTTATATAATTATTTAGGCCAACAATGTGTAAGAGTTGAAATTTATAACAATAAAATCGATAGTTCTGTTTCAGAACTGCATCTAGATTTATTATTTGGGCCAGAATCATATTTTGGGTTAGAGAAGATATCCGGATATGCATTAATAAAAAACAATTCTGATAGTTCGGATTTTAAGTCATATTCATATTGGCAAGGAAGAGGGCAGTAATCTTATAACCATGTTTAAATGATTGACCCGAATACTGTTAAAATTTTAGATTCTGATAATACAGATACAGGTCATAAAACAGGAAATGAATCGAGAACAAGAAAAAAAACACATCGACAAAAAGGTAGTCTCGAAAACAAGTTATTGAAGAAGAAAATAATCCTGATTTATAGCAACTAGAAGATAAACATGAAAATAGAAGTCATAAACATGAAGACAAATCAAACAAATGACTTATCGGAAAAAATAATAGATGCCATTTATGGAAATAATTTAATGGAAATTGAACAATGGCAAGATATTCAAACTATCAATGACCTGGATAGAGAAAATAGAAGTGCTATTTTTTATGCAGTATTAAGTAAATCAATGAAAGTGGTGCGACAGTTGCTTAAAAGTAACCCTTGTCTTAATTTAAATGATAAAAAAGAATGGGCTCCTTTACATTATGCAGCTCAAAATTATTTAACTGATATCGCAAAGCTCTTAATAGATAAAGGGGCAGATATCGAAATAAAAGATGACTATGGGAATACCCCGCTCTGGAAGGCAACTTTTGCATCTCAAGGAAAAGGGGAAATGATTAAATTTTTGCTTTCAAAAGGCGCAGACCCGAACAATTTTAATGACTCCGATATTAGCCCTTTGGAATTAGCAAATACTATTGCAAATTATAATGTTAAACAATTTTTCTGTTGATAAAAATTATTTTATGCCACTAGACCCATTTATTATTTTTTTCTAGGATTGAATAAATCTGAATGGCAAGCGGTAAATTATGAAAATATAATTCAAGGACAAACCGGAATACTTTTTCTTCTTCAATATGGATTACAAAATAATGGCACGATCTATACAGGAACAGGTCTTTCTTTATAACGCCTGCGATTGTTCCAATTAATTATCAAATACAATAATAACCGATGAAAAAAACAATAATAATAATTCTTGTACTGGCTGGAGTAGCTATGAATTTATATGCTCAGAAAGAGGCTGTTTTTTGTCAAGGCAAAGATTACAGAGGTTATATATTCGATACAAGTTATTTGATTCTTAAATCAATAAACGGACAACAAAGTAGAGCTACTATCTCTTGTGATGAAATAAAAATCGCAGAGAATATATTGAAAAACAAATTGGCAACTTTGAACGCCAATAGAATCAATCAACCCAAAGGCTGTCCCAATATTTGTAAAAAACTATACAAATACTATCGACAATATTTTGGGTTTATAAATTCTAAAGGCGAAAAAGTAATCTGGATAAATATGTTTTGGAATAAAGAGCTTAACGATGAATCAAAACATGAGTTGATAAGTGTAAATGACGGTTGTAGTTATTATTGGAATATAGAGGTAAATATAACAGCACAATCTTTAAGTAGTTTGCGGATTAACGGAGAGAGTTGATACCGCCCAGTGCAACCGCTCTAAACTTTCCATCAAATTATGTTCGGGTATCCGCAAAGAGAGTATCTTTCTTCCATCGAAAATGAAGTATTTTTACGATTCGAAGGTAGCGTTGCAGGAATTGCTTTAAAAAAAGAAGCAAAAATTATCGAGCATTGTAATTGTAAAGACACAATAGCCTCATGCTTATTAAAAGGAATTGAAAGTAGTTCAAGAACAGTAATAACTCATATTTTACTTACTAAGTTATTTGAGCCTTCAAATGCACAATTAGAATATAACTATTCAAAGGACTCTAAGGTTACGGGAGTTACTTTTGTTTTTAATAGGCTTAGTTGGCAATGGGATAGCAAGGCTGGAAATACAATTAAAATTGACGATATTAATCGTATAAAAAGATATTGGACGGAAAAACTTATTTCTATAGAGTTTCTCAAATTATTAACTTCGTAAAAATTTTCCGATTTAAAGGGGGCCAAACACCGAGCTGCACAGCATTATAAATGCCACGAATGTATCTGTTAAACCCGTTGGCTACCTAAATAAATTATGGATTATGAGCAAATCATTATGGGTCATTGTTTTATTTTTTTTATTTGCTTGCACCACGAGCAGAACAACAGTAAGGATTAAATGTAATTTAAATGCAAGTTCAGTTAAAATAACAATCCCGAAATATCACAATCATCAAATATTAAAAGCCGATGCGGAAAGTGGTGTTGAATATATTTATTGGTATCGCGATTCAGCTGCTTTCTATATAAGTACATTCAAAGGAGGATCATCTTTAAATTATAATAATATTAGAAATTTGGAAGGAGCTTATTCTGAACGTTTTTTAAGAGATAGTATTAATCTTAATGGGATTGATTCAAAGGGTAAATATTGGAAGGAGTATAAGTATAATAATATATATATTGGCTATTGTAATGTAAAAGCTAAAGACCATCTGCTGTTTGATAATAGCTTAGAGTCTCTTGTATTTAAAAAATAGAAGAATCACCTAATTCGACAAATCAACTGTTTCAGGACTCTCAATCACAATATTTCAAATATTTAAGGGACAATCATTTGACACTGTTTGACTTATAACGCAACTATCAATTCTCAAAACCGATATTTCTACTAAAAAGAAAACTATGTGTTTTTATTTATAGCTATCAGGGACAAGGTCACATTTGTATCTATAAGAAAAGAAACTCCAGCTGGAATTTATTCAAGGAAATCGCCACTTTTTCAACCCAAATGGGCTGGTCAGAGTAGAATTATTATATAAATAGCCTGCTTTGAAAAAGAAATTTTCAAAGCAGGCTATTTATATAATTGCCATTTTCTCTTTCGGGAAAACAGGTCGCTCTTTTATTTATTCTCGTTGCCAGCCATTTTCTCGGCATTTTCCGCTACCTGCAGGGCGTCGATAAATTCATCCAGCTCGCCTCCGATTACCGCATCCAGATTATAAGAAGTCAGGCCGATCCTATGGTCAGTCACCCTGCCTTGTGGCCAGTTATAGGTTCTGATCTTAGCACTTCTATCTCCGGTGGATACCAGCGTCTTTCTTTTTCTGGAGATTTCTTCTTCCTGCTTGCGGACCTGCTCTTCATAAAGCTTGGTACGCATCATCTCCATTGCCTTCAGACGGTTACCCAGCTGCGTACGCTCCGTCTGACAGATAATTACCGTACCCGTCGCAATATGCGTCAGCATTACTTTAGTTTCTACCTTATTAACGTTCTGTCCACCGGCACCTCCGCTTCGGGAAGTTTCCATTTTTACATCACTGTCTTTAAGTTCAAAGTCAATTTCTTCTGCTTCCGGCATAACAGCCACTGTAGCCGCCGAGGTATGTACCCGTCCTTGAGTTTCCGTGCTAGGCACACGCTGCACGCGGTGTACCCCACTTTCAAATTTAAGGGTGCCATATACATCTTCGCCGATGACCTCAATCATAGCTTCCTTATAACCCCCGACAGTGCCCTCACTGGCGCTCGCAATGGAAGTCTTCCAGCCTCTTTTATTACAATACCGTATATACATATCCAACAGGTCTCCGGCAAATAAAGACGCTTCATCTCCTCCGGTTCCTGCTCTGATTTCTATAATCGCATTCTTGTTATCCTGTGGGTCCTTTGGAATAAGCAGTTTGGTTAATTCTGCTTCCAGCTGCTCCTTTTGCTCCTCCAGATCCGGCAATTCCATTTTAGCCAGCTCCCTGAGGTCTTCGTCTGAGCCGTTTATAGCCTCTTTGGCAAAGCTCAGGTTATCCAGCAGGTTCTGGTATTTCTTATAAACTACCACGACCTTTTCCAGATCTCTGTATTCCTTGCTGAGTTTACTGAATTCCTTTTGATTACTGATAATCTCCGGATTGGTCAGTGCAACACCCAGTTGGTCAAATCTGGCACTTATCGCTTCTAATTGATCTAACATATTACGTTTTAATTATATCCGGCAACCCTAATCAGGCCCGGACAGGGCGCAAAATTACTGTTTTGTTCCCTGAATTCATCATCCCTTCGGAACAATTCCCCTGAATTATGGGCTTGCCCACACTATGCTGCTTACCAGCCGGCCTAAAATGTGCTTTCCTGATGGGTTCGGTCCCAGGTTGCCCCTTATTAACCCGGCCTATAACACACTTTATCCCCTATTTTATTCTTACTCAGGACTTTTATCAAAAACACGACGCTCATCTGCCGGTAAAATATCAATTTGAAGCAGCAGCGCATCCTCAGGTAATAACAAAGGGGCACGCTCCGGCCATTCTACAAAACACCTGGCTCCGCTGTTTAGGGTTTCTTCCACGCCGGCGGCTACGATTTCCTGTTCATCCGAGAGCCGGTACCAGTCCATATGATAGATACTTCCTTCTTCCGGGCTGATGTACTCGTTAACGATGGCAAATGTGGGACTGGAAACAACATCCTTGCAACCCAGCACCTTACTGCACAACTCCTTGATTAAGGTTGTTTTACCGGCACCCATGGGCGCATAAAAAGCCCATATTCTCTTATCTTTATGTTCCCGCCATAAATGAGCCGCTACTTTGTCTATTTGGGATATATGATAGGTTATTTCCATGACACAAATATCTAACAAAAAGCCGCAGATTGAAAAATTGTTAACAGATTTTCAATAGAAATATATATGATTTCTTAAACTGATAACATTAATTTTTTATATTTTTAGCACAGCAAAATAATTTCTTCTAACAAAATCCAAAAAATTATGCAGAGACGAGAGGCACTTAGAAATGTAGCTCTATTAGTCGGTGGCGGCATCGTTTTATCGGGAACCACGATGAGCGTGCTGTTCGATAGCTGCTCCAGCCCTAAAAAGAAAGCCGGTGCACTGGTAACAGAGGATCAGCAACAAATTATCACCGAGGTCGCGGATATTATTATTCCCACCACTTCTTGTCCAGGTGCCAAAGAAGCCGGCGTAGGTCCTTTTATCACTTTAATGATGAAAGACTGCTACCCCGAGGATGTACAAAAGGACTTTGTTAGCGGACTGGAAGCTTTTATAAAAGATGCCAAAAGCCAGTTAGGCAAAGACTTCCTGAAAGCCAGCCGGGCTGAACAGGAAAAAGCAGTAGCCACACTCAGAGAAAAGACAATTGAACAAAAGAAAGCTGATGATAAAGACCCCAACAATACGGTTAAAATCGATGTTCCTAACGCAGGTTCTTTTGTACCAACAGCCGCCAGTACCAGTAAAAAGAAAAAAAGTTATTTCTTTGAACTGACCAGAGATCTGACCCTGCTGGGATATTTCTCCTCAGAAATAGGGGCTACAAAGGCCAGAGCCTATGTAGCAGTACCCGGCCGCTTTGACGGTTGTGTGGATTTAAAACCTGGACAAAAAGCCTGGGCTTAATTCTATCGACCCGCTTCATTAAAGGCGAACGCTACTACAATGAATGGGAAAAACGATTGTTTTATCCCTTTTCGAATCAATAAATAATAGCTAATCGTTATTATTTATCCTCATCTTTTCTTTTCTTTTATTTCTATTCTAAGCTAGAAAAAACCATTATTCATGAATTTAAATACAGAAGCAAAAAAAGGCAGCACCTATGACGCAATCGTTGTCGGATCCGGAATCAGCGGCGGCTGGGCTGCAAAAGAGCTTACCGAAAAAGGTTTAAAAGTATTGCAGCTGGAACGCGGCCGCAATATTGAACATATTAAAGATTATACAACGGCCACCCTTCCTCCTTGGGAGTTCCCGCACAGAGGCTGGCTGACAGAGGAGGAAAAAGCCTCCCACAAAGTACAATCCAGAGACTATCCCTATTCAGAATACAACGAAAGCTACTGGGTGAACGACGAAGAGTGCCCTTACACGGAAGTAAAGCGCTTTGACTGGTTCAGAGGCTATCACGTTGGGGGTCGTTCGCTGATGTGGGGCCGTCAGAGCTACCGGTTGAGCGATATGAACTTTGAAGATAATTTAAAGGATGGCCACGGTTGCGACTGGCCCATCCGCTATAAAGATATTGCCCCCTGGTATGATTATGCAGAGAAATTTGCCGGTATCAGTGGCTCTATTGAGAACTTTCCCGGATTCCCCGACGGCAAGTACATGCCGCCCATGGAAATGAACTGCGTAGAAAAATCCGTTAAACAAAGAGTAGAAGAGCATTATAAAAGAGCCAGAATCGTAACGATTGGCCGTACCGCCAATATTACAGAAAATCACAACGGACGTACTGCCTGTCAATACAGAAACCTTTGTAGCAGAGGCTGTCCATTCGGGGCTTATTTCAGTACGCAATCAGCCACACTGCCAGCAGCAGTAGCGACCGGCAATCTGACACTTCGTCCTTACTCCATTGTCAATCAGATCTTATATGACAAAGACACCAAAAAAGCAAAAGGGGTCATGGTCATTGATGCTGAGACCAATGAAACAATGGAATTCTATGCCAAAATCATCTTTGTCAACGCTTCTACCTTAGGAACTACTTTTATTTTACTGAACTCTACTTCAGAAGCCCATCCTGAGGGACTGGGTAATGGCAGCGGTCAGCTGGGACATAACCTGATGGACCACCATTTCAGGTGTGGTGCTTCCGGCAGAGCCGAAGGGTTTGATGATAAATATTATTATGGTCGAAGAGCCAACGGCATCTATGTTCCGCGTTACCGCAATATGGGCGGCGAGAAAAGAGACTATGTTCGTGGCTTTGGCTATCAGGGCGGTGCCAGCAGAGGCACCTGGCATGACAATATCCCTGAAATGGCCATCGGCGGCGAATTTAAAGATCTGATCAGCACACCGGGCAACTGGAGTATGGGTCTTGGCGGTTTTGGAGAAATGCTGCCCTACTACGAAAACAAAGTCTATATCGATAAATCCAAAAAGGATAAATGGGGACAGCCTGTACTGGCCATTGATTGCGAGTACAAGGAAAATGAGAAAAAAATGCGCGTAGATATGATTAATGATGCCGCAGAAATGTTAGAAGCTGCCGGCATTAAAGATGTTCATACCTATGACAGTGGTTGCGATCCCGGAATGGCGATCCATGAAATGGGTACCGCCAGAATGGGCAGAGACCCGAAGACCTCCGTTCTGAACGGCTTTAACCAGATGCATGAAGTGAAAAACGTATTTGTAACAGATGGATCCTGCATGCCTTCTACGGCCTGTCAGAACCCTTCTCTTACTTATATGGCACTTACGGCAAGAGCCTGCGATTACGCAGTAAGTGAGCTGAAAAAACAAAACATCTAGTCGTTATCCGTTATCCTAGTGTTCTGCTCAAATGCAGACGATCTTTTTTAAAAATAAACAGATTAAAACACCCGGGCGGGTATGGCAACATACCCGCTTTAAAATTACCTATCTATTTTGAGCGAAAAGTTAAGAATGGGCATGATTGGCGGCGGTAAGGGCGCTTTTATAGGTGCCGTTCACAGAAAAGCGGCCGCCATGGACGGATTAATTGAGCTCTGCTCGGGCGCATTCAGCAATAATGCGGAGAAATCCCTGGCTTCCGGGCAAGAGTTGGGGCTTGCGGACAGCCGGATTTACCCCGACTTTAAAACGATGATTGAAAAGGAAAAGCAGTTGCCTGAAGATCAGCGCATGCACTTTGTCTCCATTGTTACCCCCAACTTTGCCCACTTTGAGCCCGCCATGCTGGCGCTGGAAAACGGATTTCACGTAGTTATAGAAAAGCCCATGACTTTTACACTGGACGAGGCCAAACAGCTTTCAGCCAAAGTAAAAGAAACAGGGTTACTTTTATGTCTGACCCATACCTATGCCGGATACCCAATGGTAAAACAGGCCCGTTATATGGTCCAGCAAGGCATGCTGGGCAAGATCAGGAAAGTCTATGTGGAGTATCCACAGGGCTGGCTGAGTCAGCTCTCAGAAAAAGAAGGCAACCAACAGGCTGCCTGGCGCACGGACCCTTCCAAAAGCGGTAAGGCAGGCGCCATGGGAGATATCGGTACCCATGCGGCGCATCTGGCAGAATATATCACCGGTCAAAAAATCACCAGGCTCTCCGCAGATATTCAGACCATCGTTCCAGGCAGACAACTGGACGATGACGGAGCCGCACTGCTCCGTTTTGATGGCGGCGCCAGCGGTGTACTGATCGCCACCCAGGTCGCCACCGGCGAAGAGAATAACCTGAGCATAAGGGTTTACGGTGAAAAAGGCGGTCTCAGCTGGCACCAAATGGAGCCCAATACCTTGGAAATTCTCTGGCAGGACAAGCCTAAAGAGATATACAGAGCAGGCCAGGGCTATCTGAGTCCCGTGGCCCTGCATAATTGCAGAACCCCGGCAGGCCACCCGGAAGGGTATATTGAAGCCTTTGCCAACCTTTACCGGAACTTCGCACTCAGCTTACAGGCCCGGCTTGATCATCAGCAGGCGGATCCTGAACTACTGGAGTTCCCGGACGTTCAGGACGGTGTCAGGGGGATGGCCTTTATAGACAACGTGATTGCCTCCGGCAAGTCAGCCGAGAAATGGACAGATTTTACGATTTAAATTATCAGAAATACGCACGATATGCAGACAATTAAAGGACCCGGTATTTTTCTGGCACAGTTCATTGGCGATGAAGCGCCCTTTAACAGCCTGGACAGTATTTGCGCCTGGGCAGCAGGCCTTGGCTATAAAGCCGTCCAGATACCGACCACAGATGACCGTTTTATCGATCTTCACAAAGCAGCAGAGAGCAAAACCTACGCAGATGAGATCAAAGGTACTGTTCAGCGGCACGGTTTAGAAATCTCTGAGCTCTCTACCCATATCCAGGGGCAACTGGTGGCAGTACACCCCGTATATGACGATCTTTTTGACGGGTTTGCCCCAGAGGCCTACCGTAAAAATCCCAAAGAAAGAACAAAATGGGCCATATCCCAGCTCCATGACGCAGCTAAAGCCTCTGAGAACCTGGGGTTAAATGCGCATGCGACCTTCAGCGGCTCTTTATTATGGCCGCTGGTCTATCCCTGGCCGCAAAGACCGGCAGGCATTGTAGAAGAAGGCTTTAAAGAACTGGCTGCCCGCTGGCTGCCCATTTTAGACAGCTTTGACAAGGCCGGTGTAGACCTTTGTTATGAAACGCACCCCAGCGAAGATCTCCATGACGGCATCACCTTTGAGATGTTTCTGGAAAAAGTCGGTAATCACCCCAGAGCCAATTTATTATACGATCCTTCTCACTTTATATTGCAAGGTTTAAAATATCTGGATTTTATTGATATCTATCATGAACGCATTAAAAT
Source organism: Arachidicoccus rhizosphaerae (assembly GCF_900107765.1). Taxonomy (GTDB): domain Bacteria; phylum Bacteroidota; class Bacteroidia; order Chitinophagales; family Chitinophagaceae; genus Arachidicoccus; species Arachidicoccus rhizosphaerae. The sequence continues at coordinate 88,013 of NZ_FNQY01000001.1, forward strand.
GTTCCATGTAAAAGATGCCGAGTTTAACCCGACAGGTAAACAAGGCGTTTATGGCGGATATCAAAACTGGATCGACAGAGCCGGCAGGTTCCGTTCCCTGGGTGATGGCCAGGTGGATTTTAAGAGCATATTCAGTAAGCTCTCTCAGTATGATTATAAAGGCTGGGCAGTATTAGAATGGGAATGTGCGCTGAAAGACGCCCAGGTGGGCGCTGCCGAAGGCGCTGTTTTCATCAAAGAGCACATTATCCCGGTCACCAGCAAAGTCTTTGATGACTTCGCTTCCTCTGGCACAGACGCCAGCTTCAACAAGTCTTTTCTAGGTCTTTCATAATTCTTATTCCTTTCATCTTAAATCTGAATTACGCTATGAACAAAAATGACGATAAAGGTATTCAGCAGAAAAATGCTGACTCCCGTCGAAAATTTATTAAAAATGCCGCCGCCATCGGCGCCGGCGTCTGGATCGTACCCAGGCATGTATTAGGGGGTAAAGGTTTTATTGCCCCAAGTGACAAACTACGCGTAGCCGGCATCGGCGCCGGCGGTAAAGGACAGTCTGATATTGCCATGTTTGCCAAAAGCGGTAAGGCGGATATTGCCTTCCTTTGCGATGTGGACGACCGCCGGGCTGCAAACAGCGTCAAAGCTTTTCCGAAAGCCAAATATTATAAGGACTGGCGCGTGCTGTTTGAAAAGGAGATCAATAATTTTGATGCGGTCTCTGTATCTACGCCCGACCACAACCATGCTATTATTGCACTGGGTGCCATGCAAAGAGGCAAGCATGTCTATGTACAAAAACCACTGACCCATGATATTCATGAAGCGCGTGTGCTGACCGCTGCGGCCAAAAAATACAAAGTCGTCACCCAGATGGGTAACCAGGGCGGCTCCAATGACGGCACCCGCTTACTTAGTGAATGGTATGACGCCGGACTGATCGGAGATGTCCATACCGTTTATGTGTGGACGGATCGCCCGGTATGGCCTCAGGGTATTCCCTGGCCTTCCGCCAAAGCAGATATCCCAAAAGAACTGGACTGGGACTTATGGCTCGGCACCGCCCCTCAGGCAGATTATGTCGACAAACTGGTTCCTTTTAACTGGAGAGGCTGGTGGGACTATGGTACCGGCGCTTTAGGGGACATGGGATGTCACCTGATGGAAGCGGCTTTCCGCACCCTGAATCTAAAATATGCCACAGAAGTACAGGCCAGCGTCGGCTCTGTCTATGTAGATGAGTTCCAAAGAGGTTATTTCCCCAAAAGCTGTCCTCCTTCCAGCCATGTCACCCTTAAATTCCCTAAAACGGATAAAACCAAGGGCGATATTGAGGTGCACTGGATGGATGGCGGTATCCAGCCGACACGTCCCGAAGAACTGGGCCCGAATGAACCTTTCGGAGATGGCGGTAACGGTACACTCTTTATCGGTACCAAGGGTAAAATGCTGGCAGACACTTATAGTGAAAATGCGCGCCTGCTGCCTTTAAGCCGCAATGAAGAAGTGAAAAAAATGAATATCCCTCAAAAATATGCACGTGTTCCGGATGGCGCCAATGGTCACTATCGTCAGTGGGTAGAGGCAGCTATCGCCGGTTATGGCAAAAAAGAGGTCAGTTCTCCATTTGAAACAGCAGGCCCTCTGACGGAAGCCCTGCTGATGGCTAACCTGGCCATCCGCGGTTTTGATGTTAAGCGTACTGTTGGCGATAAAACTTCTTTCCCGGGTCGTTACGTCAAACTACTTTGGGATAACGATAATATGCGCATTACCAACTTTGATGAGGTCAACGCATTTGTTAAACGTGATTACAGAGAAGGCTGGAGATTAGGTATGTAATTCAGCGATCCGTCATTGAATGATTTTTACGAGTCAGTTAGACAGATAAAAGTCAAATAAAAGAAGTTTAATATTTAATATTTTCAATAAATATCAATAATTTAGCAGGGGGCCAAGCGCCCCCTCGCTTTTTTTCATTAGCAAAATTCATTCACATGAAATCATCTATCAGGTTTAAGCTTTCCTTCATGATGTTTCTGGAGTTCTTTGTCTGGGGCGGTTGGTTTGTAACCCTGGGTACTTTTCTGGGCTCCAACTTAAGTGCCGGAGATGCCCAGATATCTTCTGCCTTTTCCACACAATGTTTTGGTGCCATTATCTCCCCTTTTATTATCGGGCTGATCGCTGACCGGTATTTTAATGCAGAAAAGATTTTAGGCGTTTTACATCTGATAGGCGCCGTACTGATGTTCCAGATGTATAACAGTGCGGATTTTGCAGCTTTCTACCCCTACCTGTTTGTATATATGATTTTATATATGCCGACGCTGGCCCTGGTAAACTCTGTTTCCTTCAACCAGATGTCCAATCCCGAGAAAGACTTCGGTAATATCAGAGTCTGGGGAACTCTTGGCTGGATTGCCGCAGGGCTGTTGATCAGTTATGCGTTTCATTGGGATAGCGAGGCCTCCTTAAAAGAGGGCCTGATGAGAAATACTTTTTTAATGACAGCCATTGCTTCTCTGGCCCTTGGCCTGTTTAGCTTTGTCCTGCCCAAGACGCCGCCTAAAGCGGTAAAAGGAGAGAAGGCCAGTGTCCGGGAAATTCTAGGTCTCGACGCTTTAAAACTGCTTAAAGACCGCAATTACCTGGTCTTTTTTGTGGCTTCCGTACTGATCTGTGTACCGCTGGCTTTTTATTACCAGTATGCCAACCCTTTCCTCTCTGGAATAGGCCTGGAAAACCCGACCGGTAAAATGACTTTCGGGCAGATGTCAGAAGTACTGTTCATGTTATTATTACCCGTCTTTTTCACCCGGTTTGGTCTGAAAAAGACACTTGTACTGGCTATGGCGGCCTGGGTACTTCGATATCTTTGCTTTGCCTACGGTAATGCCGGTGAATTGTCCTTTATGCTGATTATCGGTATCGCCCTGCATGGTGCCTGTTATGATTTCTTCTTTGTTACCGGTCAGATTTATACCGATAATAAAGCAGGAGAAAAAAACAAGAGTGCTGCACAGGGGCTCATTACGCTGGCCACCTACGGTGTAGGTATGCTGGTCGGTTTTTATATTGCAGGTGTAATCGCAGAAATGTATAAGGCGCAGGGCGGAGATACATTAGAAGTCTGGAAACATATCTGGACCTTCCCTGCCATCATTGCCTTTATTGTGATGGCCCTATTTGCCATCTTCTTTAAGCCGGAGAAAAAAACAGTTGAAGCAACAAATATTTAGACGAATTAAAACCAACCATTATGCAAAAGCAAGATAGAAGAACCGCCTTAAAAAATATTGTTACCGGCACTGCCGCCATCGGCGCGGCGGCCATTCTGCCCGGCCTGAGCTCAGGGGCCGCCGCTGCAACACCCAAGGAAATGAAAGAAAATACCTCCGGCGCCCTAAAAGGCAATATCAACCACTCCGTATGTGCCTGGTGTTACGCTGGGATCTCCCTGGACGAACTCTGCCAGTTTGCCAAAAAAATAGGCATTAAAGGCATTGACCTGATGGGGCCTAAAGAGTGGCCTACCCTTAAAAAATACGGCCTGGATTCCCCTATGTGTAACGGCGCAGAGATTAACCTGACGGACGGATTTAATGACACCAAATACCATGAGCAGCTGATTAAAAACTATACAGAGATGATCCCTAAAGTAGCCGCTGCCGGCTATAAGAATCTGATTTGTTTTAGCGGCAGTAAAAGAGGGATGGACGATGAAACGGGTTGGCAGAACTGTGTGGACGGACTTTCTAAAATTTTGCCTTTAGCCGAAAAACACGGTGTGGTACTGGTGATGGAGCTACTGAACTCCAAGGTCAACCATAAGGATTACCAGTGCGACCGTACCAGCTGGGGAGCCGAGCTCTGCAAAAGACTAGGCAGCGAAAACTTCAAACTCCTTTATGATATCTACCACATGCAGATAGATGAAGGAGATGTTATCCATACCATCAATACCCACCATCAGTTTATCGCTCATTATCATACCGGCGGCGTGCCTGGCAGAAACGAAATCGATGATACACAGGAACTGTATTATCCGGCCATTATGCGGGCCATCGCAGCAACAGGTTTTAAAGGATATGTAGCTCAGGAGTTTGTTCCAAAAAATCCGGATAAACTGGCCTCTTTGCAAAAAGCCATTCAGATCTGTGATATATAAATAGCGAAAGGCCTAAACAAAGCGCTTCAGGCGCCATCAACATCGCTCCTATAACTTCATCATAAAATTTAAAACATGACAACAAGAAGAAGTTTTTTAAAACAAGCAGGTATTGTTACCGCCGGCGCCTGGCTTATGCCGCATCTGGCCTGCACTTCTGGCGCACCTAAAGGTGAGGTCGGTATTCAGCTGTACACCGTCAGAGACGTCCTGGTCAAAGACCAGAAAACGGTCCTGGCACAGGTGGCAAAAGCAGGGTATACTTTAGTTGAACCCTTCGGTTTCAATAAAGACAATGGTTATTTTGGAATGTCCACCAAAGACCTTAAAAAAGTACTGGATGACAATGGCCTGAAGGCTCCCAGCGGACACTATGACATCAACAGCTACTTTACCAGCGGTGCTACGGAGGATCTGGATGCCTGTATTCAGGCCTGTCATGATCTGAGCAGCGAGTTCTTAACCATCCCCAGTCTTTCTGAAGAGGCCAAAAAGGATCCGGACACCTGCAAAAAAACAGCAGAAACCATGACCAAAGTGGCAGAAATCCTTAAAAAAGAAGATCTGAAACTGGCTTATCACAACCACAATACAGAGTTTACTCCCTTTGGCGATACCTATGGCTATGAGATTTTCCTCAAAGAGTCCGATCCGAAACTGGTCTTCTTTGAGATGGATCTTTACTGGCTGGTCAGGGCGGGCAAAAAGCCGGATGATCTCTTTAAAGAATTCCCCGGCAGATTCCCCATGTGGCATGTTAAAGACATGGATAAAGCAAATCCGGATCAGAACACGGAAATCGGCAATGGCAGCATCAATTTTGTCGATATTTTTGAGCACTCAAAAGAGTCCGGCATGAAGCATTTCTTTGTAGAACAGGAAAACAATTACAAACCGGATATTATCGGATCTATTGCTGCAAGCAATAAATACATAAAAGAAACCCTGATCCCCAAGCTGCCTAAATAAGATCAGAAGCAGGCCTCAGATAGGGATTAGATTATGCCTTTTAGAAGGCTGCGTCCTGATTGAACATAAAAACCGCGTCCGTCCAAATGATTAAACTCATAAAGACTAACGCGGTTTTTATATGGAAATATACGCCCTTTAAAACGCAGTTCATTTAGCCTCCGCCGCCGCCATAATCACTTTAGCGACCTCCTCAGGCCTGGACATAAAAATCACGTGATTGCCTTTAAGTTCGGTAATTTCGGCTCCCGCTCTCTTATACATATTTCTTTCCGTAACAGGACTGATCGCCTTATCCTCCCTGGCCACAACGGCGTAAGTAGGCTTTTGTTTCCAGGAAGCATTTTCTACGGTCTCATCAAAACATTTACCGGCTATAGGCGCCTGTGATTTACACATAAAATCACTTTGCTCGGCACTCAGATCCGCGGCAAAACCACTCGGAAACTTAGCCGTTTCAAAATACACCAGTCCGTATTTATCCGGCTTTGTAAATCCTGCTGCAGCGGTTAACGGCACCTCACTTTCAAGGCCGCCTGCAGACTCTCCCAAATCCGGCGCAAAAGCGGCCACATATACCAGGGAAGCCACTTTAGGATCGTTTCCGGCTTCAGTGATAACCATGCCGCCCCAGGAATGGCCAACCAGCACCACCGGTCCCTGCTGCCTGTCCAGGACACTTTTAGTATGTTTCACGTCATCATTAAGGGAAGTAAGCGGATTTTGCACAATAGTTACATTAAAGTGCTTTTTAGTCAGGATATCATAGACCGCCTTCCAGCCGGAGCCGTCAGCAAAGGCTCCATGCACGATAACAATGTTTTTGGCAGGCCTTTTAGCCTCCTTTGTCTGGGCCTTCGCAGGAAGTATGGCCATCCAGCACAAAGCAGTCAAAAAGAACACTGTGGTTTTAAGGAAAAAGGAGCTTTTAATGATTTGCATGATTTTCTTTTTACAATTGTTGAATAATTTTATATACCCAATTAAGCAAACAAGGATCTGATACTAAAAACCATTTGTAGATGATTGATTAGTCAATATCCAGGTCGTGTCATTTCTCTGCTTTTAATTGACAAGTCAAAAGTATAACAGGGGCTTTTCTGGCAGAAGGACGATTGCTTTCAAGCGGACAAAATCATGGCTCAAACGGAAATTTAAGGAGATGAATAAAACAAGCAAATTACCCTTTGATAAAACATTATCTGTCTACTAATTTTTTATTCAACAGTTTATGGATCTTACGGCGTGTACCCATAATCAAGATTACTATATTTTACCAAGTTGCGGCATAACAAGGTCTTCGAGACTTCTTTTTATCATTTTCATGTAATACTGACTATTTGTTGACTACATTGCGATCAATATTGTCAATATATTGACAACACGAATTAAAAACACTTTAATTAATTGATTTACAATATATTACTTTTAGGATAAATGTAAAAATTGTTGCTGAATCAAGAATAATCAGGCTTTACCCGCTTCTCTTGCACAATATTTTATCTGTCTTGAATCCTTTGCTGTAGATCTGCTTTTAAACGGTCATTTTCGGCTGTAAGCATTGATATTATTGAGTCTTGTCTTTGATTGCATTATGAAGGACTGAAATGGTTGATTCTTGTAACTCATTAACCTTTAGTAGACTACTATGGGTCCGGCCGACGGTATCTTCTTGTTTATACGCAGTAAAATTTGATTGATCCATCTAACCAGTCAGTTTAATTGCAATTGACGGCTCTAATGATCCGTTCCTTTAATCAGGGCGGGACAATTTTAAATGTTTATTTTCAGCAATATATTGACAGCAAAAAAATAAAAGCCCAACTACGATATTGTCCTTAAATTTGACATACATCTTACCCGGGCTGGTTATAACCTGTATAACCGGCACTCGACACCTAAATTTGCGCGCTATGAAACGCTTAAAAAAGACGCCTTTATGGATGCTCGCGGCCTGTATATTATATAGTCTATTGGCCTGCAGCAAGACAAGCAACGGAAACCCTGATTCAACGAACAATCCCCTGGCAGCACTTCCGGGAACCATCTATTATAGCTGGTCAGACGAAGGGGTTTATAAGTATCCGTTTAAAAGCCAAAAAAGAAGCACATTTTTAGCCGAAGACCTGAACCGCAACAGCTGGGATATCAGCCGGGATCAAAATTATGTCCTGGAATGCTCAGGCGCGGATGGAGATTACGATGCCAGTCTTTTTACCCTGTCCACCATCAGTGATGGACAACTGTACAAACAATTTAGGTATTACGCCACCGGCGGCGATATTGCCGTTGGCAGTTTATCGGCAGACGGCAGTAAAATAGTCATGCAGCCTACCTTTAATGACGGCATTGTTGTCACGGATCTTACCGGAAAAGTCATTCAGAAAATACAAACGGTCAATAGTGAAAAAATAACAGAAAACCCTGCCTGGACAAAAGACAGCCGGCTTATTTTTCAGTTTAAGCAGTTACTGCTCCAAACCAATCAGCAGTTTGATCAGGTCAGTACGGTAAAAACATTTGATAACACCAACTGGAATACGCCTGTTCCTTCCAAGGATGGCGGGAAAATAGCCCTGGTAAAAGAAGGTCATATTTGGCTGATGGAAGCTGACGGAAGTTCGCTTCAACAAATCACCAATAGTCCGGCTGAAGAATTACCCCTTGATTTTTCTCCGGACGGAAAGTACTTACTGATCGGAACGGATTATCACACCACCGGCCCATTTGGTAAAATGTTTTACCTCAAAATTATTCCGGCAGATGGCCGGCTTTATCAGGTAGCGGACAATAAAGAGTCCGAAGGCGTAATCCCGGTTAAAGCACCAGGCAGCAGCAAAATTGAGCCTGCCAACAATAAAGCCGTCTGGCGATAAGCAGCATGGCGATGTAAAACATTTCATTGTCCAAAATGATCCCCAAAAGGCATTTCACCTCTCTTTTATGACAACTGGATAAACAAATCAGATAAGGTCAGACTTTTTTGAACAATGGACTTTGCATAAGTGTTATCCTTTAGACCAAAAGGGGTTATAAAGGTTAAAAATATTGATTTATTTGTCCCTGTGGCCTCTCTAAATACATGAACTTTGTCTTGTAAATCCTCTGCATATTGCTTACTAATAACAAAGGCCTTATGGGAAAACTTTATCTCACATACATTGACAACATCATCTCTTCTGTCTATTAATAAATCTATCTGACACCCTTTATCATTATGTACTCCTACCCAAGAGGGGGAACTAGTCTGAACCGAACCAATATCCATGGCTTTTTTTATTTGGCGAATATGTTGCATGCAGACCATTTCAAATGCATAACCGCTCCATGCTCTATATTTTGGATCATCAATGGATAATAGCCAGTCTTTTTTCTCCAGGTTATCTGGATCTTCCATAAAACTTAAATAAAACAGGCTAAAAAAGTCCACCAGCTGAAACAGTGCATTTTTTTTTCTGGCGCCAAATGGTAAATACGCTTTCACAAAACCGCTTTCCATCAGCTCCTTAAATAACCTTGTGGTGCTGCCTGCATCTGGGAGCTGGGTAATTTGTAGTATCTCGGTTCTGGTTAGACCCTTTCTTTTAGTACTCAGTGCCCGGATAATCGCTAAATGCTGTCCTGAATTTTTAAAAAGAGAACTGTAAAGTTCATTAAATTCATCCAGGAGTTTCCCCTTGCGGTTAAAACAAAGATCCTGAATATTTTGCGTTGCACTCTTGCTCGTATCAATAAGGTCTAAATAAAATGGCACCCCTCCAAGCGCCATATATAGCTGAGTAATCTGATAATTTTCAAACCCTCCCCCCCTTAACTTAAAAAAAGAGGCGCACTCAGCTAAATCAAATGGTTCCATTTTTATTTTTGAAGTCAGTCTGTTATGCAAACCGCCCCTGCTTCTGATCAACCGATGGATCATCCATGACGCAGAAGACCCACAAACAATCAACAGAATTTTTTTGGTGCTGGCATAAGAATTCCAGAAAAACTCCAGCGCTTGAATAAAATTAGACCGAGGCGTATCAAACCACGGTAGTTCATCCAAAAAAACAATCAGTTTCTCCTTTTGAGAGATGGATTCTAATAGCTTTTCCAGTAATTCAAATGCATCAAACCAATCCTTTGGCATTTCAGGTACAAATTCATCATTGAAATTATATTTTAAAATGGCTCTATAAAACAGCTTAAGCTGCACCTTCATCGGTAAATTCGCTGTCCCTGTAAAGTAAAAATCAAATTTATGGGCAAACAGTTCCTTCACTAAAAAGGTTTTCCCAATTCTACGCCTACCATAAATGGCAATAAATTCAGGGCGGTTAGAGCTTTGAGCTCTTTGAAGCTCTTCCATTTCTTCTTTACGACCAACAACTTTGTCCATCCTATTGTTTCTTTTAATTTTTCTATTCCTGCTTACCTACTCATTGGGTATTGGATCTTTTCCTAAGCTATATTTGGCGGAATCTATCTTTTTTTGACACATTCCGCCAAATATACACTATAATTGGCGGAATTATATTTTAATTAACATACCTGATCCTCCCCAATTCCTTTTCCTTTTGCCAGACTAACAGCAAAAGCGAATCAGGCAACCGGAACACACAAATAGCCGTACTTTTGTATCCGTGGGAATCGACAACATAATTAGCTAATGGACAATCAAATCGAATGGAAAGTCCGCGGCATGACCTGTACCAACTGTGCCATGTCCGTAGACAAACAACTCAAATCATTAGGCCTTAAGGACGTAGAAGTAGATTTTATGCAGGGTCTGGTCCGCTTTCAGGACACAGATAAAATTTCACTGGATAAAATCCAGGACGGGATACAGGGGCTGGGATTTAAAGTAGAAAAAACAGCAGATCAAAATAATCCGGCCGAAACAACCCTTGCAGAAAAACTGCTGGGAACGCCCTTTAAACGGTTTATTTTCTGCCTGATCTTTACGGTTCCCTTATGGTTGCATATGGTGCTCCACCTGGGCATATTACATAACCCTATATTTCAATGGGCATTATCCACAGTTGTCCTTATTATTGGATTGGCGTATCTGGGCAGAAGCGCCTGGCACAGCCTTAAAAGCAAGGTCGCCAATATGAATGTCCTGGTTATCCTGGGAGCGCTGGCTGCCTATGGATACAGCCTGTATGGAACCCTTACGGGAAGACCCGAAAACTTTATGTTCTATGAAACCAGCGCCACCATTCTGACCCTGGTTTTTATGGGTAATTATCTGGAATCCAGGACCGTTGCCAAAACCCAGGCCTCCATTAAAAGCCTGATGCTCCAGCAAACCATTATGGCAACCATGCTGACCTATGGAGCGGACGGCACAGAGATGACCTTTCAGGTGCCTAGTGAAGACCTGAAGGTCGGCGATCTGGTCTTAATTAAATCAGGGGAGCTGGTTCCCACGGATGCCAAGATTTTATCCGGCCAGGTAGAGGTTGATGAGTCCATTCTGACCGGAGAGTCCCTTCCTGTCCATAAATCCAAAGCAGACATCTTAATAGGTAACAGTCAGATTGTCTCCGGCAACGTCAGGGCTTATATCAACGCCACAGGCAAGGATACGGTCTTACAACACATGCTGCGGCTGGTGGAAAAAGCCCAGCAGCAAAAGGCCCCCATGCAGTTGCTGGCAGATAAAATTAGCGCAGTATTTGTGCCTGCTGTATTAATACTGGCGCTAGTAGGCTTCTTACTGAATTATTTTATAGGCGCTGGCGGTTTTACCGAGGCGCTGATGCGCTCCATTGCCATGCTGGTTATCGCCTGTCCCTGCGCCATGGGGCTAGCCACGCCGGCAGGCATCGCGGTAGGTCTTGGAAGGGCTACCAAAAAAGGTATTCTTTTTAAAAATGCACACGCCCTGGAAAACTTCCGCTATATTAAAAACATTGTTTTTGACAAGACGGGGACGCTGACTACGGGCAAATTACAAATAGACGGCTTTCAGCATATAGAGACCATAACGGACGAAGGTTTTAAACAGATTTTATATAACCTGGAAAAATATTCCAGTCATCCACTGGCTACAACCATCCTGCAGGCTTTTAAGGCACGGCCGGGAACAGCTGTAAGCAGTGAGCAGGATATCCGGTTTTCTAAAGTAGAGGAGATTAAAGGAGAAGGCATGCGGGGCGTCACCAAAGAGGGCGTCACCTATTACGCCGTATCCGCAAGAAAAGCCAGAACACTGACGGCAACAAATGCCGGGACAGGTACCGATGCCACTGCCATGACCATTGACCCCGCCCGTCATTTATACCTGCTCAGAGAAACAACCATTATCGGCTGGGTCAGCTTTAAAGATGAGATCCGGCCGGAAGCCGCTCAGACCATTCAGACACTGAAAGCGGCCGGTTATAGCACCTACCTTGTTAGTGGTGACAGTAATGCGAACTGTCAGGCGGTGGCCGGCACCCTGGGGCTGGATCATGTCTATAGCGAACAAAGCCCGGAGCAAAAGCAAAAAACCATCCGGGACATCAAACAACAGGCACCGGTCGTTATGATTGGTGATGGCATTAACGACAGCCCGGCCCTGGCGGAAGCCACCGTAGGGGTCTCGCTCAGCAGTGCTACCCAGATTGCCATGCAGACGGCTGACGTGCTTTTAATAAGAGAAGGCATCACCCATCTGCCATTAGCCCTGGGACTGGGCAAGCATACCTATACCACCATCCGGCAAAACCTCATCTGGGCCTTTACCTACAATGTGCTGGCCCTGCCTGTGGCAGGTCTCGGACTACTCAGCCCTTCTTTTGCGGCCCTTGCCATGGGGCTTAGCGATGTGGTGCTGGGTTTTAATTCCATCAGACTTAGCTGGAAAAAGGTCATATAATTCTAACAAAAACGTTTTTGCGGCACCCCTGCCCAACTTTAACCTTTTTATGCAAACGTTTGTCCTGGTTAAATGCGACGCAGGTCCTAAACATTTATTATTTTCATGGGTCACACATAATCACTTTATAACTTTACCGGGCACGGCCGGCATTTTCCTTTCCCAGCCGCCCCAAACATTAACTATTTAGGACACGATGAATCAAAAGAAGAGTTTTCTGACACTTGCATTCGGCCTTTTTGCGCTATGTGCAAGCAGTTTTGCACAGAAAAAAACAGCCAAGCACAGTTTTGAAATCAAAAACGGCGCCTTTGTTTATGACGGCAAGCCTATCCAGATCCATTCCGGAGAAATGCATTTTGCCAGAGTACCCCATCAGTATTGGCACCAGCGCTTACAAATGATGAAAGCCATGGGTCTGAACACAGTAGCCACGTATGTTTTCTGGAATTTTCAGGAAACGGCTCCCGGTGTCTGGGATTTTAAAGGAGACCATGACCTGGCAGGGTTTGTCAAGGCAGCACAAGAGGAAGGCATGATGGTTATTTTACGCCCCGGCCCATACGCCTGTGCAGAATGGGAGTTCGGCGGTTTCCCCTGGTGGCTGCAAAAAGCACCCGGCATGGTCGTACGTACCAACAACCAGCCTTTCTTAGATTCCTGTAAAGTATACTTCAGCAAAATTGCCGACCAGGTGCGTGATCTGCAGATTACACATGGTGGTCCCATTATCATGGTGCAGGCAGAAAATGAATTTGGCTCTTATGTGGCCCAGCGTAAAGATATTCCTTTAGAGGAGCATAAAGCCTATTCCGCTGCCGTTAAAAATATACTAGATGAAGTAGGCTTTGATGTGCCTTTATTTACTTCGGATGGCAGCTGGCTGTTTAAGGGCGGCACCATCGAAGGGGCCCTGCCTACCGCCAACGGAGAAGATAATATCAAAAACCTGAAAAAGGTCGTGAATGAATACCATGGCAATAAAGGTCCTTATATGGTGGCAGAGTTTTATCCCGGGTGGTTAGACCACTGGGCTGAACCCTTCCCTAAAGTGTCCGCAGAATCAGTGGCCAAACAGACAGAAAAATACCTGCAGGACACCGTTTCCTTTAACTTTTATATGGTGCACGGCGGAACCAATTTTGGATTTACTGCCGGCGCCAACTATGACGGTAACCATGATATCCAGCCGGATCTGACCTCTTATGATTATGATGCACCCATTAGTGAAGCGGGCTGGGTGACCCCAAAATATCAGGCCATCCGTGAACTGATGCAAAAATATGCGCACTATGAGATCCCGGCCATCCCTAAACAAATCCCCGTTATAGCCATCCCTTCTATTCAGCTGACGCAGTCTCAGAACCTGTTTGACCTTTTAGCGAAGAGTGAGCCGGTTGAAAATGATACCCCGATGACCTTTGAAGATTTAAATCAGGGTTACGGCTATGTCGTATACCAGAAAAAGTTTGTACAACCCATCCAGGGCACCTTAAAACTCGACGGCCTGAGAGACTATGCCATGATCTATGTCAATGGCAAACAGGTAGGAGAACTGAACCGGTATTTTAAAAATTACAGCATGGACATTGACATCCCGTTCAATGCGACACTTACCATTGTCGTAGAAAACATGGGACGTATCAACTACGGTGCTGAGATTGTCCATAACCTGAAAGGGATTATTAAACCGGTGACCATTAATGATATGGAAATTACCGGTAACTGGCAGATGTATAAACTGCCCATGGAATCCTTCCCGGAAATTAACAGCGGTAAATCGGCGGTTACGGGCAATCCCGCTCTTTATAAAGGCAGCTTTGATTTAAAAGAAGTAGGAGACACTTTCCTAGACATGCAGGACTGGGGCAAAGGTATCGTCTTTGTCAATGGTCATAATTTAGGACGTTACTGGAAAGTGGGTCCGCAGCAGACCCTGTATCTGCCCGGCTGCTGGCTGAATAAAGGTAAAAATACCATCCAGATTTTTGAACAGCAAAATGAAAAGCAGCACACGGAACTCAAAAGTATAAAAACGCCGGTTCTGGAAACTTTGAATCTCCCGAAAAAATCGGACGCTTAAATCTGCTTTAATACTTATAAGTAACTAAGAGCCTGACTATTACAAAATATAGTCAGGCTTTTTTTATGTCTTTTAGGGGACGGGATAATTAAACCCTTCGGCCTCCTAAAGTCATCTTTAACATTACTGGCGTCATAAGGCAGGGATTCTGAGTAAAAATTGTCTAAATTTGGCTTATGCCACTGAAGTTCATAAGACGGTTTACCAGAAGTATTCTACTGATTCCCACGGTTTTAGTAGCACTGCTGTTTGTGCTGGCCTGCCTGGCTTCAGAACTGAACCCTGAACGCTGGTGGTTTATCGGGGCATTCAGCCTGCTTTTGCCCTATCTTATTATCATTTTAATATTCGCCTTTATCTTTTGGCTGATCACCAAACCAAAAGCTTCCCTGATTCCGCTACTGGCTCTTTTGATTGGCTGGCGCCAGATCAAAGTCGTGTTTTCTTATCACATGTTCAGCAGCTTTGATACGGAGCATAAAGATCCAAAGACCATCCGGCTGGTCAGCTGGAATGTAGCCTCCATGTACGGGATCAGCCAGCAGAAGTCCAATAAAAAATATGACCGCAAGGAAATTGCGGCTACCATCCAGGGATTACAACCGGATATCATCTGCCTGCAGGAGTTTAACCATAGTGAGACCCAGGGGCCTTATGCAGACAATATCGGTCTGTTTTCCGAGGCTTATCCTTACCATTATTTTTCTAAGGATGTTAACCGCAAAAATGGCTTCTATCAATCCGGCAGCATTATCTTTTCTAAATACCCGATTATCCGGGCTGAGAAGATTGCCTATCCCAAAGGGATTTCTGAAAGCTTTATCTATGCGGATATCTTACACGGGATGGATACCGTAAGGATTTTCAATGTCCACCTGCAGTCCTATAAGTTTAACGCTCAGGACTATCAGGATATTCAGTCCATTAAACACCAGTCAGACTCTACCTTGCAGGCCTCCTACAGTATCTTAAAGAAGATGCAGCTGGCTTATTCCAGAAGAGCCGTTCAGGCATCCATGATCAGAAATGCGGCAGATACCACAAAACTGCCCAGTATTATCTGCGGGGACTTTAACGATGTACCTGCCTCTTACGCCTATTTCAAAATCAAGGGCACCACGAGAAATGATGCTTTTTTAAAGAAAAGCTGGGGAGTGGGCCGTACGTTTTACGCCATTGCCCCAACCCTTCGCATTGATTATATCCTGCCTGAACTCCGCTTTGAGATCAAACAGTTTGATTTAATTGATGAAAACCTAAGTGATCATCTGCTACTGGTGGCTGATCTCAGCCTGAAAAAGGATCCCGAACCTAAATCCTGACCGTAAAAGCCGGCCTCTTTTCATCAAAGTAGCCCCCTTTAGACCTTTTCATGGGAAAAGATCTGTCAAAACTCCCGGTTCACCGACCTATTTTATATAATTTAAAAGTAACTTCGCAGCTGGTAAGCAGCCGGGGGACCGCTTGTGAAATTCAAATCAATTTTACCTATTGGATTCCCTGCATCAGTAATAACCGGCTGCCCGCCTATTTAAACAGTCCTTCATGGAAGCATTACAGATCTATAATTCGCTGACGCGTAAAAAAGAAGTATTTAAATCTATTACACCCGGTTATGTGGGCATGTATGTCTGCGGCCCTACGGTAAGCGGTGAATCCCATTTAGGGCATGCCAGACCTTATATCACCTTTGATGTCGTGAACCGTTATTTGCAGCATTTAGGCTATAAAGTACGCTATGTCCGTAATATAACGGACGCCGGTCATTTTGAGGAAGAAGGCAGAGAGGCAGAAGATAAGATCTCCAACAAGGCTTTTTTAGAAAAGCTGGAACCCATGGAGCTGGTTAAAAAATATACCGATTTGTTTCACTGGGGCATGAAAGAGTTCAATACGCTCTCTCCCAGCATTGAGCCGACGGCTACCGGCCATATTGTAGAACAGATCGAAATGATTAAAAAAATCATGGCAGACGGCTACGCCTATGAAGTAGACGGGTCTGTATATTTTGACGTAGAAAAATACAACCGGGATTTCTCCAAAAAAGATTTGCCCTATGGCATCTTAAGCGGACGTGTGCTGGAAGACATGCAGGAAAGCAGCCGCGAATTGGAAAACCAGGAAGAAAAAAGAAACAAGGTGGATTTTGCCCTTTGGAAAAAGGCCCCTGCTAAACATATTATGCGCTGGATGAGCCCCTGGGGTGAAGGTTTTCCCGGCTGGCACATCGAGTGCTCAGCCATGAGTACCAAATACTTAGGCAAAGAATTCGATATTCACGGCGGTGGCATGGACCTGCAATTCCCCCATCATGAGTGCGAGATCGCCCAAAGCGCCGTCTGCAATGACAAAATCCCTGCCCGTTACTGGATGCATAACAATATGATTACCATTAACGGCCGTAAAATGGGAAAAAGCTACAACAACATTATTAAGTTTACGGAACTCTTTAGTGGTAACCACCCGATGCTGGATCAGGCCTATCACCCGATGGTGATCCGCTTTTTTATCCTGCAGACCCATTACCGGTCCACGCTGGATTTCAGTAATGATGCCCTGAAGGCAGCAGAGAAAGGGCTGCGCAGACTGATGGAAGGTTTTGAGACGCTGGGCATCCTGAATGTTGAAAGTCCGGAAAATGCAGCGGATGCGACGCTCGATAAAAAGGTCCGAAGTCTGATCACAGAGATGGATGATTTTATGAATGACGACTTTGGCACCGCCAAGGTACTGGCGAACCTCTTTGAACTGGTACCTGTCATTAACGGCATCAAAGACGGGCATATTAAAAAAGACGCGATCAGCCAATCCACCATGGAGCTGTTTAAAAAACAAATGCAGTTGTATGTGGAAGATATTTTTGGGCTGAAAAAAGTTTCTGAACATGCAGGAGAACAGCTCAATGGCGTCATCCAGGTCTTAATTGAGCTGCGTAAAGAAGCAAAAACCAAAAAAGACTTTGTAACAAGCGACCGTATCCGTAATGAGCTGGCGGCCCTGGGCATCCTGCTCAAAGACGAGAAAGGCGGTAACGTCTCCTATCAGTTTGAATAGGCGGCCGGCATACCATTATTTTACGATCTAAGCCCTTATAAAAAGATGAGTAACCCACTACAGGTTGTGGACAGCAAAAATATCGATACCCCTTCTTACCAGTGGGGGCCGGGGTGTCTTGCCTGGGTACTCAGCCAAACAGCCGGATGTACGATCAAAGAAGAACAGATGGCTCCAGCCACCAGAGAGCAGCTGCACCTCCACAAAGCGGCCACCCAGTTTTTTTATATACTGGAAGGGGCAGCCGATATGTATGTTGACTCAAAAATTTTCTGCCTAAGGGCTGGTCAGGGCCTGGAAATCTCTCCCATGTCCACACATTATATCGCCAATAATACAGAAAATCAATTGCGTTTCTTAGTGATAACCACTCCGGGAGAACCGGCGAAGGGTAGCCACAGCAGCGACCCCAATGGCGACAAAGACCGGGAAAATCTGCCCGGATAAAGTTAACAATCCCTGATTAGACGCCGCTATCTAGTCAGAAAAGGCGATTTGCTACCGGAAAGCGACCAGACAAGTCAATATGCCCGCTGCCGAACACTTTTTGTCCGGTTTTGATACACCTCAGCCATCCCAGGCCACGCAAGCAACACATAATCAATAAAATACATAACAGGCATGCTTTTATAGGCGAATGCGGAAGAGTAAATACCGTTAAAAACATCGCATATGCGCTTAAATCTCCGCCTGGCAATCAGAAATGCTAAAAAGAACATCGCTACAACGGCCATCCATGTGTTAGGACTGGCGGTGGGCATTAGTGCCTCCATCGTCATCTTTCTAATCGTTCGCTATGATTACAGTTTTGATAAATGGGAACCCCAGGGTCAGAATATCTACAGAGTATATACCTCTTTTGCGGACGGTGGCGGCAATTATGGCATTTCCATGTTGGCTCCGCAAACAATCGATGAGCAGGTAACCGGTATTGATGCATTGGCACATATCCTGGTTGATCCCTTTTATAATGCCACTATCAGAACAGACCTGCTAGCCAATAACCGGCCGGGTGTATTCATGAATGTGCAGGGTATAGTCGCTGCCGACCCCTATTATTTTAAAATTTTTCCACGTCAATGGCTGGCCGGATCGGCTGCCGGCCTAAGGCAGATCAACTCAGTGGTGCTTACGGAGTCTATGGCGCAAAAAATGTTTGGCAACACTTCGCCCCAGGATCTGATTGGCCGGTCCCTGGTTATACAGGACACCATTAATACAGTCATTAAGGGCGTGGTTGCCAATATAAATGCAAATACAGATTTTAACTACCAGTTATTTATTTCACTGGCCACTATCACCCAGACACCCCTTATCCACCAGGTAACCAACACGCCTCACTGGACCAATGTGGATGGCAGCTCACAGTGTTTTGTCAAGCTCCTGCCGGACGTTGACCCGGCAAATGTGGACCTTCAGATTAAAAAACTTTATATTGACCACCAAAAGGATGCAACAGCCAAAAGCCTGCAGACCGGTAAATTGCAGCCTTTAAAAGACATCCATTTCAATACTGACCTGGACGGCAGTGTCAGCAAAACCTCTCTCAGAAATCTGGGTATGCTGGCTATATTGCTGCTGTTGCTGGCAGCCATTAATTTTATCAACCTTTCTACTGCCCAGTCTACACTCAGGGCCAGGGAAGTGGGTGTCCGGAAAACCTTTGGTGGCAGGGGTCTCCATATTTTCAAACAATTCTTATGTGAAATCTTAGTGATCACCTGTCTGGCGGCCATGCTGGCACTGCTGCTGGTCCCCCTATTGCTGCATATATTTGCAGACTTTATGCCCAGTGGATTATTATCCGCTAACCCATTGCTGGACCCTGTCATTCTTCTATTTTTAATCCTTCTTATTCCGGTCATTACTCTGCTGGCGGGTGCTTATCCGGCTTTTATTTTAACCAGGTTCAAGCCTGCCCTCGTTTTAAAAAATAAACTTTCCAATAACGGGAAAACGAGTGTTATAAGAGAGGGTCTTATCGTATTTCAGTTTGTACTGGCACAGGCCTTTTTGATCGTTGTGTTCGTTACCTGCAAGCAGATTCATTATGAACTCAATAAAGATATCGGTGTTAAAAAAGCCTGCATTGTCTCTATATTTATTCCCGATTTTACCAAATTGCACGCAAGCAAGAGTCAGGTACTGCTCAGTGAGTTACGCCAACTGCCACAAATCGCGCAACTGACATTATGTACAAAGGCACCGGTTTCAGATGGCTGGTCCAGCACGGCGATTCAATGGTTCAATAAAGGAGATCAAAGAGTGTTTGATAATGTGCATGTCCGCTCCGCTGATGAGAACTATCTGCAGGTATTCGGACTGCAACTGGCCGCCGGTAAGAATATCCATATAGATAGCAGCGCAGCTGTTACCGATGTGCTGATTAACGAAAGCCTTTGCAGACAAATGGGCTTTCACGAGCCGGCGGACGCCATTGGAGAAATCATCAGTGGTGGACCCAGTGATTCTGCCAGGATTGTCGGCGTTCTCAAAGACTTTACTACCTTATCTGTTCATCACCCGATATACCCCACCACCATATTTGCGGGCAATAACGGATTTTCTCCGACGCTGGCCATAGCCCTGGCGGGGCATTCCGTGGGACAGTGGCAAGCAGCCCTGGCTAAAATTGAAACCACTTTTCGCTCCATATATCCTTATAAAGAGTTCAACGCAAAATTTTTAGACGAGACCATCCGCCATCTCTACCAAAGCGACATACGCCTGTCAAAGCTCCTTAAATGGGCCACCGGTCTTGCACTGCTCATTAGCTGTCTGGGCCTGGTGGGCCTGGTTAGTTTTATGACTGCCCAAAGAACGAAGGAAATTGCCGTCAGAAAAGTACTGGGAGCCTCCAGCCATCAGATCATCCGGATGTTATCCAAGGGCCTGATCCGGTTAATATTAATTGCGTCGATGATTGCACTTCCCATTGGTTGGTATTTTGCCCACCGGTGGCTTTCGGATTTTGCCTTTAAGACCTCTTTAAACTGGTGGATTTTTGGGCTTTGCATTGCCGGAACCCTCCTGCTGGCCCTCACGATTTTATGTCTTCGCTCCTATAAAACGGCAACCGCAAATCCAGTTAACAGCCTCAAAGAGACCTAGTATATTATTACACCGGGTCTTAAAATACAGAAGCGCTTAATATTTCCTGCTTCTTAACAATACCAAGGATGATCTACGTAAAAGCCCCCGGTAACCATTACCGGGGGCTTTGTTTGTCATATTATTTAAGCGCTTTTCTACTAAAAGAAAGTAGAGCGGTCATCTTCAATCTTGGCAGAAGTCTGAAGCGCTGCCAGGATACGGTTTTGAATCTGCTGGAACCAGGTTTGCTTCATCCGTCCTTCAACGGCTTCAGGTCCTTCTAAAGAAGATTTAGCAGAAACATTTAAAGGCTTGATGGCAAAAACACCCATCGTACCGGCAAATGGTTTGCTCACTTTATTTAAAAGGTCTTTATTGAAGGCGGCACCCACAAGCGCCGGTTCATTGCCCATTCTTGGAACAAAGGAGGCATCAAAAGTCAGGCTATCCAGGGTGGCTACTTCTACACCAGCGGATTTTGCGTAATCTTCCAGTGTGCTGCCTTTGAATTTGCTGTCTATGATTAATTTTGCTTTCTTTTTATTCTTTAACAGTTGTTCCAGATAGGGACGAACGGTAGCCGCTGATGGAAGTCCTGCTTTAGAGATATTGGTGATGGCTGCTACGACAAAGTTATCACCGATTTCAACAGGCTGAGAAACTTCTCCAACCTTGTGGTCATAAATCCATTTTACCAGATCTCTGCTCTCACCCAGATTGCCTACCTGGAAGTCATTTTGTTTAATGCCCTGAGCCGGTAACAATGCTTTATTATCCTTTTTAGCACCCGCTTCCATTTGGCTGAAAGTCTGGTTAGAGGCTACAAAGGTAGCCGCTACATTACTGACAGAATCGATGGTCTGCTGACTAGGGATAATCTGACGACCTACGCTGGCTATTTTATAGCCTTCTGTAGATCCTTTCTGTCCGAGGATTTCTACAAAATGATATCCGAAGCTGGTATGGATGGTTTTGGATTCGCCGGTATGGCCGGTAAACGCAAAATTATTAAACTCGGGAAGCATTCTGCCGGAGGTAAAATAATCGATCACCCCACCGGTGCTGGCAGAACCCGGGTCATCAGAATATTTTAAAGCTACAGAATCAAAATTAGCACCTGCCTTGATTTCTGCAATCGCGCTGTCCAGTCTTTTTAAGGCAGAAGAATCATCTCTTACCTGATAAAGCTGACCGGAAGACTGATCCTGCTGATGGGTAGCCACCAGGATATGTCTTACTCTCGCAGAGTCAGGTATTACGGTTTTAGCGACCATCTTAGAGACGACATAGTTACCGTTGGAAATATAAGGAGCAGATACAGAATCAACCGGTGTACCGATTACCAGCTCTTTATTAGGGAACTGCATGGCTGCAGCACTCATATAACCATCATAAAACTGGGTGTTACCATCTTTAGAGGCAACAAACGCAGCATTATCTTTAGCGGAAGCAAAATCACCGCTTAATTCCTGTAAGGTGTTTTTGATTGCAGCAGAGTCAGCAGTGCTGGCGGCTGCATTAAAAGTCAGGTAGCTGATATTGCGGGTTTCTTCTTTTTGTTCGAAGAGTTTTTTATGATCCTGCACATAGCTGTTGATATCTGCATCGCTTACGCTTACCGCGCTGTCGCTGATGGTAGAATAAGGTACAGCTACATATTGAACCTGTGCGATGGCATTATCATCAGCCATTGTTTTATTCAATAACCAGCTGGGGATATAAGCAGCACCAAAAACCATGGACTGGTATTTAGCCATCATGATCTGTTCCTGCTGCTGATCCAGGTACTCATTAACCATTTGTTTTTGCTGGCTGTTGCCGGATTTTTTCAGCTGTGCCAATGCGTTTCTGGCAGCATTGACATCATACTGACCCGTTTCGGGGTTCACGAAGTTTCTTAAGAACGGGGGCGGGTTATTGCCGAAAAGGGCTAGGTCCATATCCTTACTGGTAGAGACCAGGCCTAATTGCTCATAAGCCTGTTTCAGCAAAGTAGATTGAACAAAATAGTTCCATACACCGGTAATCACCTGTGAATGAGGCATGTTCTGAGAATTAGCATTCTTCTCAACATCAGATACCTTTTGTTGAAACTCATCTATTTTAATGGTAGTCCCATTAACTTTACCGACTGTCGTACTATTCCCTAAACCACCTCTGACAGAAGAATCCATCATGATAAAAGCGATCAACGCCAGTGCAATGAGAATAAAAACGATCCAGGCGCCTTTCTCCTGGATTTTCTGAATTATGGACATAATAGTTACCTTTCTATTTCTGGTTTTAAAGATGGCAAAAATAACGGAATATATGATTGAAACAAATGTATAACAAAACTAATTTTTTAATTTGCGTAAAATTTCGGGTAAAATTGCCAAAACCTTGTTATTAATCATTAAAACGACTCAAAAGGCCGCTGTAGCCAAGCGTTGTAGCTGGTCGGCAGCCCGCTTACCGGCCTTTCACCCTTTAAAATCCAAAAAAGCTAAGCGGCAGATCGGACCAAAAGATAACAGATTGATAGTCAGTAGGCTTTCCTTAAGATTATTGGCTCAGCGGACCTTTCCCCGAAAGCAGCATACCTGGGACAGCTCTTTAATTAAGTCACTGATGCTTAAGGCCCCTTATGGATAAACCGCAAGCCTTCCGGTAAATCCAAAAGGACGCTACTTTATTCCCCTTACTACCGCCCGTCCGGATAGATAAAATTAAAATCATCAGCCAGGCACTCGTTTTCTCCCATAAAGCTCTTATAATCAACCGTTATATCGGTTCTGATATTTAGAAAAACCAGGGTTCCCTGCCAGTAGGCTCCCTTGCAGACCCGGTATTGACCCTGCCTGAGTATGCCGTAATGCTCCGCCGAATATATCAGCAGTTCTCCTTTGTTGTGCATGGCAAACTGCCTGGTCGCATATAAGCCAAAACCCTGACCTTTTCCATTGGTTACCCCTTTTTCTACACATTGCCTTAAAGCCTGGCTGGCAGACAGTTGCCGGTATTTAGAGTCCGGGTGTCTGGTCAGGGCCCGGTGAATCCCGATTCCGGTATCCGCAATCATCAGCCGGACGCTTTTTAATGCGGGAAAATACTGAGCCGAACACCAACCCTCCGCCCTGACCTGCTCCGCATAAACGGCGTGGGTCAATACATTATCCATGATTTCAAATAAACAAAAATCCAGCATATACTGTACCGCCTTATCCACCCTGGCATGAGTAGCTACAATCCGGATAATCCTTGTCCCCACTTCAAAATAATTATCCTTATCAAAACGGGTCAGTTCAATGAAGCGGTCTTTACCCGGACGCCGCGTCAAGTTTTCCAAACCCGGGAATTGTGGACCCAGTTCCAGTAATCTGAAAAAATCTATCCTGCCGGCATACCGTATGCGGCCGTCCGTTATCTCTTTTTGAAAAAACTGTTCCGATAGGTATCCCCTGGTCTCTATACGCATTAGGCAGCCCCGGTCTCTAAGCTTTCTGACCGCGGTTGCGATGATAAGCAACTGATCCGCGTAGAGCATGGAGTTTACAGGATAAAAAAGCCCCGCTTCCGCACTGCCTGGCTCAGCTTTAGCCTCCTTTAACAATAAATGCAGATGAACCTGATCGGTTCCTTTCGCCTTTCCTAGCGGTCTTAGCGCAGCAATCAGACTGTTATGATCCTTTCATTGACTCAATTCCAGCGTCAGGTGTATAATGGCCATTCGGGAAATTTTAGGTGTTTACAGGTGTACAATGGCTTAAATCTACGGGAAAAATCTGTAACCCCTTCTGCTCGCCGGAACATCGCTGCTACCCGGGCCTCCCTTGTGGATAAAACAGGACACGGTTATGATAGGGAGCCATTCCCAATTAGTAGTATAGCCCGTAAAAAAACGCTCCCGAAGGATATAGGATATCCACCGGGAGCGCTGTAAAAATATTCGGTAAAAGACGGCTAACCCGTCCTTTTAGTTGTTTCTACCGGCAAAACGGGACAGTAACTTAAGGATTTCGATGTAAAGCCATACCATGGTCACCATCAGGCCGAAAGCGCCATACCATTCCATGTATTTGGGAGCACCCATCTGAGCACCCTTTTCAATCATGTCAAAATCTAAAATCAGATTCAACGCAGCAATCGCTACGATGAAAAGGGAGATGCCTATGCCCAGCAGGCTGCTGTCATACATAAAGGATACATTAACATGGAAAAGGCTTAAGATCCAGGTAATGACATAAAAAATCAAAATACCCAGGGTAGCAGAAAAAATAATCGCCCTGAACTTCTGCGTGGCCCTGATGACTCTGAAAGCATAAAGCGCCAGCATACCTAAAGCGACCGCAAAGGTCAGGCCCACTGCCTGCAGTACGATGCCTGGATATTTCTCGGCAAAAGCCGCCTGTATCACGACAGAAATGCCTCCTAAGGCAAAGCCTTCCAACAACGCATATAAAGGAGCGATATATTTTGCTAAATGCGGTTTAAACACAATAATCATTGCGGTAATCAGACCGCCGATAATACCGACCATCATCATTGTCTGTAGTAAAGAGCTCTGGCCTTTACCCAGCAGGTTCCAGGTATAGATCGCGCCGCCCATCACCATCAGTAATAAAAATCCAAACTTACCGATTGCACCGCCGATGGTCATAGTGCCGGCCGTGCTGTCAGCTGTGCCCAGGGAGTTCTTAAAGACTTTCTCTGCGACAGTTGGATTACTTGATTTAAATAAAGCCATAATATGTGGTTTTTTAATAGGGATAAAGATACACGTAATATTTTGATTTAGAAAAGGACCGGGATTAAACAAAGTCCTAAATCTGGTCCATTTCAACTCTTAGACTTCCCTGTATTAATTTCGTTTAGCTCCGGGGTAATTCTCCACCGTTTCAAATACATATTCAGGGTGTCTGGTTTTCAGCTCGTGGATAACCTTGTACAAAGAGTCTCTGTAGTTGTCGCGGTGAAACATCCGGTCATGGGTTAATAAGACCATCGCATTTCTTTTATGGGTATGATGCCCGCTGACGGCATTTTCCACCATCCGGATCATTTTGTCTGCCGACTGAACCGGAACAGATCCGGGGCCTAAAGGATCTCTTTTAAAAGACCATTCCAGATCCCAGCCAAAAACAGAATATCCTGCAGAGTCCAGGAGCTGACAAACCGGCCTTACCAGGTCATGGGCTTTGATGCCGGTGGAGAGCACCCAGCCGCTATTGCCCGGCAGGCGGATATATTTTCTTTCTACGCCCAGGCTTTTTTGTGCTTTCATGAAATCTTCAAAACAGGCCTGATGGTTATGGTAAAAGGACATATAATGTCCATTGGCATGTGTAAAGCTATGGTTAGCGAGTAAAATATCCGGATAGCCTGCTCTGATGGTATCCACGATGTCATGCCATTTTTTACCAAAGGTCTCATGGAGTCCCACCATAAAGAAAGTCCCTTTCACCCCCAGTTCTTTTAAGGTATGATAGACATTCATCGTCCCTGCCTGAGGGCCGTCATCAAAGGTCAGATAGATATATTTTTTAGTCGTATCCTGATCAAATGCCGCTGCCGGTGGCAGATCAGAACCGGCCGTAGTAGCCGCCTGCCCTTTTGCGGGCGGCAGGGTCGCTGTCGTATCCGTAGCTGCCGGGATAACGGTTTCTGATTTAACGCTCTGAGAGTCCAGATGCGCTTTGATTTGCTGATCTGTCGTTTGGTTATTAATCACCATCTGCGCAGAATCTGCCGTGGTATTTGCTTTTTTATCGCCGTTGTTACTTTGACAGCCGACCTGCAGGCCACCCAGGACCAGTGCAGTTAAAAGCCATAAACCGGCTCTTCTATTAACCTCTCTTGGGAACATATAAGGTATGATTCTTTAAGGTGTTTAAATGGATTTATGTATGATTCATTCGCCAGGACCTGATAAAAAATATTCTTTTATGAGCGTCCCCGGCTGCAAAATTATAAGAAACGAAGATAATTATTAATCAGCAAGTTGCTGTTAAATTTAGTGAAGATTGAGGGAGGGGTGTTAAGGGAGCTTTTTTTACATGCCGCCGGCCTGCCTTTATAAAGGGATGGTTTTAGCGGCCTCAGCGACGGCCATCTGACCGGCATCTTTTTTATTAAAGCCCCTGCCCTCCGCTATTTTTTCGCCATCCAGTATAATGGCTACCGTAAAGACGCGTCTTTTGCCCTCTGAGGACTCATCTACGGTCTCAAACTGGATATCCTTATTATTGCGGCCTGCCCAGCCAATGAGTTTGTTTTTCAGATTAATTTCTACCTGCTCCAGTTCATCTACAGAGAGATAAGGATTAAGGATCTGGATCATGATCCATTTTCTGGTCTTCTCGTATCCTTTATCCAGATAAATGGCGCCCACCAGTGCTTCCAGGGTATTGCCAAAGATCTGGCTGTTGCGCAGCGCATTATCCGCCGTATTAAAACGCGTCAGCGTTTTAAGCCCCATTTTTATCGCGATATCATTGAGCTGATGACGGTTCACCATTTTTGAACGCATCTCTGTTAAAAATCCTTCATCTTTATAAGGGTATTTTTTAAACAGATAGTCCGCCACGATGGTGCCTAAAACCGCATCACCCAGGTATTCCAGCCTTTCATTGTTTTCAGCGACCTCCTCCGAGACAGACCGGTGGCTGAGGGCACGCTCATACAACGCCACATGTTTAGGCTTAATCCCTAAAATCAGAGAGATTTGCTTTTTTAAACTGGGACGACTGGTCAACTTCCCAACAATATTTTGAACCGATTTTTGCAAAATGATTATGGAATATACTTTTTCACAATGACGGCTGCATTGTGTCCTCCAAATCCAAACGTATTACTCAGGGCCGCATTGACAATACGTTTCTGGGCCTTGTTAAAAGTAAAGTTCAGTTTAGGATCCAGGTTCTCATCATCCGTAAAATGATTGATGGTTGGGGGAACAATGTCGTGAACAACCGTCATGATGGAGGCCACGGCCTCGATGGCGCCGGCTGCTCCCAGACAGTGTCCTGTCATGGATTTGGTCGCGCTGATATTCAGCTTATAGGCATGTTCGCCAAAGACATTGACAATGGCTTTTACTTCTGCGATATCTCCTAAAGGGGTAGAAGTACCATGCGTATTGATATAGTCAATTTCTTCGATTTTCATATCCGCATCCTTTAAGGCATCCAGCATTACATTCTGGGCGCCCAGGCCTTCCGGATGTGGTGCTGTGATATGATGTGCATCCGCGGTGGCTCCGCCACCCGCTACCTCACAGTATATTTTGGCGCCTCTGGCCAGTGCGCTATCCAGGGTTTCCAGCACAATAATGGCTCCGGCTTCACCCATTACAAATCCGTCTCTGTCCTTATCATAAGGACGGCTGGCTGTTTTGGGATCGTCATTACGTTCACTCATGGCCTTCATGGCATTAAATCCGCCGATACCGGCTTCACTGATAACTGCTTCACTTCCACCGGTCAGCATGATATCTGCCTTACCCAGACGTAAAAGATCCAAAGAGGTATTGATGGCATGGGTACTGCTGGCACAGGCACTTACCGTAGAAAAGTTAGGTCCGCGCAGGTTATGACGCATAGAGACCTGACCCGGCGCAATATCCAAAATCATTTTAGGGATAAAGAAAGGATTAAACCGGGGTGTTCCGTCTCCTTTGGCAAAGTCAATGACTTCATTCTGGAAGGTAATCAGTCCTCCGATCCCGCTACCAAGTACCACGCCGGTACGATCCGGATCAATATTGTCTTTGTTCAGACCGGCATCATCCATAGCCTGTACACTGGCTGCAATGGCCAGTTGGGTAAAGCGGTCGATTTTACGGGCATCTTTGCGATCCATATAATCCGTCGGATCGAAGCCTTTTACTTCACACGCAAAACGTGTCCGGAACTTAGAAGCATCAAATAAGGTGATCATATCGGCACCAGAAACACCGTTAATAAGACCCTGCCAATAATCATGAAGATTATTACCAAGAGGAGTAAGGCATCCGATTCCCGTTACAACAACACGTTTTGTTTGCATAATTATGGTGTAAAGTTACTTACTTACAGTTTAACGTGATGTAGTCCGGCCACATGAATTTAATTAACCGGCTTTGCACGAATTACAGAAGAACGCCGGCCATTACCGGCATGGCATCCCTTTAAATATTTTAATATCAGACCAACCATCTTTGGCCCTTCCGGGAAACAGAGGTTGTCAAAACTACGAACAACCCGCCATTTCAGCAAAAGAAGGTAAATGCTGCAAGTTTTCCGCTTTTATTGCATGCATGCTTAGCCAGTCTCCGGTCAGATCCTGCAGTATCCTGATCAAGGAATTATTGTCAACTCCCGCTTATCTGAACACCAGAACCGTTAAAAGAGTGTTCAGCCGTACTGCCTGAGCGCTTTAAGTTTATAATTGCCGGCAGCAACACCTGCCGCTCCACACTGGTTATAAACTTAAGATAAGCCCGCCCCACGGTAATTTAAATTATCGGGAGACGGACTTAAATGTTGAAATATCTTAACAATATATTCTTCTAAAAACTATTTGGCGTGTTCTTCAAGGTAAGAAACGGCCTGACCCACAGTAGTGATTGTTTCTGCTTGTTCATCAGGAATAGAAATGTTGAATTCTTTTTCAAATTCCATGATCAGCTCAACCGTATCCAGTGAATCGGCGCCTAAGTCGTTAGTGAATGAGGCTTCAGAAGTCACTTCCGCTTCTTCAACACCTAATTTATCAACAATAATTTTTTTAACTCTTGTTGCGATTTCTGACATTGTAAAAAATTTTTAGTTACGGGCACAAAAATATAATTTTTAATCAATTGGCAATGCAATATCTCGGTTTTGTTTTGATTTTGTCTGCTTTAAAAATACCGGCCAAAAGCATTTGCCATTGATTATCAGTACAAAATAAACTAATTTTCATGAAAGTTTTATTTTTGTTTTGAGAAAATAATATAATTTTAGTGGGTAGCAACTGATTTAGAAACCGTTAAGTTTGTACAATGGCAATACAAATAATTGATTATGGCAGTGAGGCCTATATGCAGATGCTGCAGTTAAGGCACCAGATTTTAAGAAAACCCCTTGGGCTGGAACTCTCCAAAAGAGATACCGTAGAGGATGAAAGCGACATATTAATCGGCTGCTTTGAAAGCGACAAGATTATGGGCTGCTGCATGCTCAAAAAGATGGACGCCGGCTCCATGCGCTTGCGACAGATGGCTGTTCACAGCGGCTTACAGGGAAAAGGAGTGGGCCGGGCCCTGGTCGGGTTTGCAGAGACCATCGCCCTGGATTTTGGCTATGGCCATATGATTTTACATGCCAGAAACTCTGCCGTAGGCTTTTATCAGAAACTTGGATATCAGGTATTCGGGGAGCCTTTTACGGAGGTCTCCTTACCCCACAGGCTGATGGAAAAAAGACTGGAAAGACTCTTATAAGGCAGCAACTGCTCCGCCTGGCCGGGGAGCCGATACGAACCGTGCCCGACCAATAACTGACGATCAAATAGTTAAAAAGCCCTAGGTTCTTCCTTTCCGGACATGTTCCCCCAGCAGTGCCCTTAGATGAATAATAAAATCTGCATCCATAGGTGTTTTGGGGAATAAGAAAAAGGAGCGGGGACCGAAGTACAGGTGAAAGAACTGACCGGATTCAAAATAATTAGAGAATTTAGACCAGTCCCAACTCATGGACCCGCGATCGTTTTCCAGCCCTACGCCGACGGCGTTAAAAGTCGCAATATATTGATCTTCAAATGTCTTTTGTGCTCTTTTATAGACCATTCTGGGCATAAAAAACCAAAAAATCAGCATTAATATAAACCACAGCAAAGAACAGAGTAAAAATGCCTGAGGCCGGATTTTATGCATATAAAATAGCACGGCGGCCACAATGGCAAAAATATTGACGGCGTAAGCCATAATCTTTACTTCCGGCCGGGAGACAAAATGTACCCGCAGACCTTGCAGGACCCTGGGCTTCTCGTATTGAAAACTATATTGCATAATTGCGCCAAAATTAGCGCAATAATCCAAAACAAAGGATCCTCCCTTAAAAATTTATCGTCCTTAAAATTGCACTATTGTTAACAACGTCGTAAATTGTGCCAGTAATAATTGGCTTAGTGTTACATAATCCGCTACTTTTTGACTCAATCCGGCCCTTCTCATCTCCCACTTTATAGAGATGGACAACCAGCCCGGCGTTGATTTAAACCAGCTATAGTAAGAAAACCTAAAACAAAATTTGGATGAAAAAATTTTATTTGTGTGCTTTATCCCTGCTTGTGCTGCAAGGACTTTTTGCGCAGCAGAATGGCAGTAAGTACAACCAGCACGAAGCCTTTGCCCCGGGTTTTTATACCCAGACCGGCAATATGTACCGTAGTGCCAGCGGCACCCCCGGGCCCGATTATTGGCAAAACCGTGCAGACTATGATATCCAGGTCAAGCTGGATACGGCGGCCAAGACCATTAAAGGAGCCGTCCAGATCAATTACACCAATAATAGTCCCGATGAGCTACCTTATTTATGGCTCTATGTGGATCAAAATATTTACAGAGAGGATTCCAGGGCCACCGCTACAACCGATATAGGCGGCGGCAGGTGGGCGACGCCCATCTATACCCAGGGTGACGAGATCAGTAATATTACCCTTAAGATGGATGGCAAGTCCTACCAGCCCAAATACAGAATCACGGATACCCGGCTGCAGATTCTTTTGCCTAAGGCACTTGCGGGCAAAGGCGGAAAAGTCGCTGTTCAGATTGATTACGGTTTTTCCATTCCGGAAAGAGGCACCGACAGAATGGGCCGGCTGGACACCAAAAACGGATGGATTTATGAAATCGCCCAGTGGTACCCCAGAATGTGTGTCTATGACGATGTAGAAGGCTGGAACACCCTGCCTTATCTGGGCGCCGGCGAGTTTTATCTGGAATACGGGGATATTCATTATTCCATTACCGCACCTTCCGATCTGGTCATCGTCGGTTCCGGCACCCTGGACAACCCCAAAGAAGTATTAACTAAAAAGCAGATTGAGCAACTGGACAAAGCCAAAAACAGCGATGCTACGGTCACCATTCATTCACTGGACGATGTAAAAAGCGGTAAAGACCATCTCAGTCAAAAAGAGCTCACCTGGAAATTTAGCTGTATCAATACCAGAGACGTAGCCTGGGCAGCCTCCAAGGCCTTTATCTGGGATGCGGCCCGCATTAAAATGCAGAGCGGCAATCAGATCCTGGGGCAGTCCGTCTATCCGGAAGAATCCGCCACCACAAATGGCTGGGACAGCTCAACTTATTATACCAAAAAAGCCATTGAGATCAATTCTTACTGGCACGATTTTCCATACCCCGTTGCCACCAATGTCGCCGGTACCGTAGGTGGGATGGAATATCCGGGTATTGTATTTTGCAGTGCCCGCTCCACCGGACCCGGACTCTGGTTTGTTACCCTGCATGAATTCGGTCACAACTGGTTCCCAATGCTCGTGGGCTCCAATGAGCGCAAATATGCCTGGATGGATGAAGGCTTTAATACCTTTACCAATTTCTACTGTTCCCGGATTTTTAATAACGGTGCTTATAATAATGAACCTGATAAGTACAGAATTGCCAGAAGTTTCTTCAAACCGGGCGCCGAAGTGCCCATGACCATTCCTGATGTGCTGCAGGCGGCCAACTTAGGTAATGAAGGCTATTATAAACCGGCTGTTGGTCTGTTGATCTTAAGAGACGTAGTATTGGGACCTGAGCGCTTTGACGCCGCCTTTAAGCAGTATATCAAAGACTGGGCTTATAAACACCCCACCCCCGCGGATTTCTTCCATAGCATGGAAAATACGGCAGGAGAAGATCTGGGCTGGTTCTGGAGAGGCTGGTTCTATAATAACTGGGCCATCGATCAGGCGGTAAATAAAGTGGACTATGTTAACGGAGATCCAACCAAAGGCGCTTTAATTACCCTTGAAAATATCGGCCAGATGCCCCTTCCGGTTCAAATGGATATTGAACAGGACAATGGTCAGACCCTGCATTTGAAACTGCCGGTAGAAATCTGGCAGCGTGGCGGCACCTGGACCCTGCAGGCTAAAACCACCTCCAAGGTGAAAAAAATCACCCTGGACCCTCAAAGACAATATCCCGATGTAGACTCCACCAATAATGTCTGGCCCAACGCCGCCAGTACGGCTGAGGCGATACCGCAAGGCGTCAGTGCGCAGGATATCATCAATGATTATTTGCAGGCCATCGGCGGCAAGGATAAGCTTTCCGCCGTCAAGACCTATCATGAGACCCTGACAGGAGATGCCAGCGGCACAAAATTAAATGTCTCCTTAAACTATAAAGCGCCGGATAAATTCGCGGAGGAAGTAAACCTGCCGGATATGAATATGCAGGTGATGAAGGTCGTTCTGGACGGAGATAAAGGCACCATGACCCAGCAGGGAAAAACCCAGCCTTTAGAAGGGAAAATGCTGGAGTCCTTTAAAAGCTCCCTGGGCGTATTCCCGGAACTAAAATATCAGAATCCGGGGTACAAACTGGAAGCCAAAGACATACAGGAAATTAACGGCAAAAAAGCCTACAGAGTCCTGATAACAGATCCTATAGGTCAGGTAACGACCAGTTATTATGACATTGACTCCCACTTAAAGGTAAAAACGGAGTCTGCTCAGGGCGGCGCACAGTTTAGTGATTACAAAGCCGTTAAAGGCATCCTGATCCCTCATGCCAGCATCACGGAAAACATGGGGCACTCCGCCAAAATGACGGCGACCCTGATTCAGATTAATGAAAACATTGCAGACAGTACTTTTCAATAATCAGGACCCTGTTTAAACAACGACGCTGTCAACTGATCTTTACCGGTAAAGCCGGATAAGTAAAAGCCCCGTAACGAAAATGTTACGGGGCTTTTACTTATCCCCCATAGGGGCGAATATTCCTAACCTTACCGGCAGCCGTCTCAGGTATTAATTGTTGCCTAACAAATGACTCGGCCTGCCTGAAAAACGCATCCGCTATTACCTTGGGACCGCATCCTTATTTTCCCCTATTTAAAAACCCCCGCACGGTCATTTGAAACCATAACGGGGGCGATAAATTTTCGGGCATTTTAAACCCTTATCATTAGCGGCAACGCGCCGCAGCAGTTACATCTGATTAACCGTTCATTGAAGCCAGGAACTCTTCATTGCTCTTGGTTCCGCGCATTTGTTTTAACAGATCATTCATGGCTTCTTCCGTCTTCATGTCACTTAAATAAACACGCAGCACATTGATTCTGGTTAAGGCTTCCTTACTGATTAACAGGTCATCTCTTCTGGTTGAAGAAGCAACAATATCAATGGCAGGGAAGATACGACGGTTCGCCAGTCTTCTGTCTAAAGACAGCTCCATGTTACCGGTACCCTTGAACTCTTCAAAGATGACTTCATCCATCTTACTGCCGGTATCAACCAGTGCGGTCGCAAGGATGGTCAATGATCCGCCGTGCTCAATCTTACGGGCTGCCCCAAAGAATTGTTTAGGCTTTTGCATCGCATTACTTTCCACACCACCGGAAAGCACTTTACCTGAGGCAGGTGCCACCGTGTTATGTGCTCTGGCCAGACGGGTAATGCTGTCCAGCAGGATCACCACGTCATGACCGCATTCTACCAGTCTTTTGGCTTTCTGCAGGGCCATCGTAGAGACTTTAACGTGTTTTTCTGCCGGTTCATCGAAAGTGGAAGCGATTACTTCTGCCTTTACGCTGCGTTCCATATCGGTTACCTCTTCCGGACGCTCATCAATGAGTACCACCATCAGGTAGCATTCCGGATGATTGACCGCAATAGCGTTGGCTACTTCCTTTAATAAAACGGTTTTACCCACTTTAGGCGGTGCCACAATCAGTCCGCGCTGTCCTTTACCGATTGGGGTAAACAGATCCATTATACGGGTGCTGTAATTGATGGAACTCTGAAATAAATTCAGTTTCTCAAAAGGGAATAAGGGAGTCAGGTAATCAAAAGGCACTCTGTCACGGACTTCATCGGGGCTTTTGCCGTTGATGGTTTCCACCTTCAAGAGCGCAAAATATTTTTCTCCTTCTTTTGGAGGTCTGACAGATCCGTATACGGTATCGCCTGTTTTTAATCCGAATAATTTAATCTGGGATGGAGATACGTATACATCATCGGGAGAGGATAAGTAATTATAATCAGAGGAGCGTAAGAATCCATATCCGTCCGGCATCATTTCCAGGACACCTTCGCTTAGAATGATTCCGTCAAATTCAATATTAAATACCGGTTCTTTTTTCTGGAATTTAGGCCGGCGATCTACAACTGTCGGAGGAATTAATTCTGATTCGTCCAGTTTTTCCAGCTCTTCGACAGAGATATCTCCCTCATCATTGGATAATAAAGCTAGAAACGCGTCAGAGATTTTCGGGATTTCCTCATCACTTAACAGATCGCTTTCTTTCTCAGTGCTTTCTTTGTATTGTTCTTTACTTTCAGTAGGATGTGTTGGTTTTGCTTTAGTAGCAGGCACTGTTTCTTCTTTTTTAGTCGGCTGAGGTTTTATTGCCGTATTTTTTGTTTCCCTTTTAGCTTCCAGTTTAACACCTACCTTATCCTGATGTTCTCCATCATCCTTTTTCTCTGCTTTAGCAACCGGGGCTTTTTTAATCACTTTTCTGGCTCTTTTTCTTGGGGCGCTTTCCTGCTCCGGTTCATCACTCATGACTTCAGCATCTTCGGTCGTATTACCGGTGGTCGCCTTGATTGTTCTTTTTCTGCCGGGCTTTTTCTTTTCCCCTGCTTTTTTATCTTCACTCTCATCTACGGCCTGTTTGTCCAGTATTTTG
The DNA here is from genome assembly GCF_900107765.1 of Arachidicoccus rhizosphaerae. GTDB lineage: Bacteria > Bacteroidota > Bacteroidia > Chitinophagales > Chitinophagaceae > Arachidicoccus > Arachidicoccus rhizosphaerae. Next base: position 123,100 of record NZ_FNQY01000001.1, read on the forward strand.
TAGATAAGATCTTGTTTGTCGTTTTTTTTCGAGGCAGGTATTTTTACTTTCAGCTGTTCGGCAATTTCGAGTAACTGCGAAACCGGCATATCATTTAATTGCAAAATGTCGTACATAAAATATGTATAAATTGAAATGTGAGGTTCACTTGAGCGCGCATAAAAATAGGGACGCTGTCGTTGTATTTATTAAATAAATAAGGATAAGTTTGTGATCTTTTTTGAAAAAAACAAGCAAAGAAATGAACTGGTTGTTTTAACTTAAAGCCTGTTTCCGGTGCAATATTACAACAAATATTTAATTGACAAATTATTTTAGACGTTAAAATTTTAGTGAAAATCGGGTATTTTTGAACAAAAGCACTTATGTATTTAGACGATATCCGGGATTATGCATTATCCCTTGATCCTGAAATAGATGAATGTTTCCCCTTTGGTCCGGAAACCTTTGTCTACAAGACTTCCGGTAAAATATTTTTGCTGATGCGCTTCGATGATGTAGATTTAAGGCTAAATCTTAAATGCAGTCCGGAAGAGGCGATTGAACTCAGGGAGAGATATCCGGCGATTATCCCCGGATATCATATGAATAAAAAGCACTGGAACACCCTGATTATAGACGGCAGCCTGAGTCAGGAACTGATTCAAACACAGATTCGGCAATCCTTTGACCTGGTGCATAAAAAACCGGCCAAAACTCCCAAAAAGGCATCCGGGACTCCAAAGTCAAAAAAATAAACGTTCAAACTAAGAAAATCCAATATACTCATGCAAAACCATGAAATAGACTATAAGATAATAGGGGAGGAGATGCAGTACGTAGAAATCGAACTGGATCCTGAGGAATCCGCTATTGCAGAGCCGGGCAGCTTTATGATGATGGAAGAAGGCATTCAGATGCAGACCATTTTCAGCGACGGCAGCGCGCAGAATGCCGGCATTTTAAATAAGCTCTTTTCCGCAGGCAAGCGGCTGCTTGCCGGTGAAAACCTGTTTATGACGGCCTATACCAATATCTCGGCTCCGGGTCAGAAAAAACATGTAAGTTTTGCGGCGCCCTATCCCGGCAAAATAATCCCGCTGGACCTTTATCAGCTGGGAGGCAGGATCATTTGCCAGAAAGACGCGTTTTTATGTGCCGCTAAAGGCGTCTCTGTCAGCATTGAGCTTCAGCGCCGCCTGGGGACCGGTCTATTCGGCGGTGAAGGCTTTATCATGGAAAAACTCGAAGGAGACGGCATGGCCTTTATGCATGCCGGCGGCCATATCGTAGAGAAAATATTAACGCCGGGCGAGCGATTAAAAGTGGATACCGGCTGTATTGTAGGCTTTACAGGTCAGGTCGATTATAATATTGAATTTATCGGCGGCATCAAAAACACGCTATTTGGCGGAGAGGGCGTATTTTTTGCCACTTTAACCGGTCCGGGCAAGGTCTGGATCCAGTCACTGCCGGTCAGTCGTCTGGCCAGCAGAATCCTCGCATACGGGACTTATAAACAAAAAGATGAAGGCAGCATATTAGGCGCCCTTGGCGGCTGGCTGGATGGAGACAACAGCAGATAACTCATTTTCAAACGCATATTAATCATACTCCCATATACTTCAATGCGGTCTATAACCTTATAAGTCAGCATAGAAGCACCAGGGGGTGGCATCATGATATCATAGAACTATAGAGCCCAGGAAGATCAAGGTGGATCAACATTCAATTCCGGATAAATTACAGATACTGGCAGCGGTCGCGGCAGGCGACCAGCTTGCCTTTAAAAAACTGGTTGACCTTTATAGTGACCCGTTAGGCCGTTTTATTGCCGCCATTACCAAAGACCATGGCCTGGCAGAAGAAATCGTGCAGGATGTCTTTTTAAAAATATGGCAAAACAGACAAACCCTGCCTGAAATCAAAAACTTTCACGGCTGGCTCTTTGTCATTGCCAAACATCAGGCGCTCAATGCGCTTAGAAACGCTTTGGTCATTCACTATGATTTACAGACCCCCCTTTTCCAGCTAACAGATTCGAATGATTCCATAGAGCAACTGCAGGAAAAAGAACGCCGGCTGTCCCTGCTTGAAGCAGCCGTCCAAAGCCTGCCCAGTCAACAGAAAACCGCCTACCTGCTGAGTCGCAGAGCTGGCAAATCTTATAAACAGATCGCCCAGGAAATGGAGTTATCGCCTCAGACGGTCAAAAAATACCTGCAACTCGCTACCGGTCATATTATTAAATATATTGAGGCCGGCACCACTTTAACTTTATTTGCACTTTTTGTAAAATAATTAAATTTTTATACCCCTTTTTTTAACGAATGGTGTCATATAGGTAGAGACACTGTTAAAAAAAGCGGAAAATGGAGCCAAGTTTAGACATCTTATTACAAAAATGGTTGGATGGCCGGCTATCTAAGCAGCAGGCGGAAACCCTGCTTGATTACAGCCGGGATCCCGCACTGCGTACGGCCTTTGACGCATGGATGGAACTGCACTATAATGAGCAAATGAGTGCAGCAGGGTTCTTTTTTTCAAAAAGACAGAAAAAGGATATTTATGCGTACGCCTTGGGCAGGACGCCAGATCATCCGGCAAGTCCCAGCCAGGCGCCGGATGATCTGGCAAAGCCCTTTGCTTTTGATGCTGAGCAGGTTCAAAAGCAGGTTCAAAGGCGCAAAAAGTCAAAACGGCTGTGGCGGGCGCTGGCCGTCATTACCACGATCAGCTGCCTGACCTTTCTTTTCTATAAAATAAACCGTCCTCCGGCCAGCGTAACGGCTGACACCGGGCACGGCTCTTCCGGTCAGGATATTACAGCTCCCAAACTGACTGCCCCCACCATCAGCTGGGGCGTACAGGGCCAGGCCCTGCACCTGGACCAGGCCCTGAAAGAACAGGCTACCCGTGTCAAAAGAGCCGCTGACGGACGGCTGGTCTTTTTAAAAACATCTGCGCTGGCGCCCCCTAGTGACATCACGGTTCCTAAAGGCTCCAGACCAGTGCATATCCAGCTTCCGGACAGCTCTGAAGTCTGGATCAATACCGGTTCCACCCTTAGTTTTCCAGGAGATTTTGCGCCGGATAAAAGAACAGTCCGGCTCACCGGAGAAGCTTATTTTGAGGTACGTCACAAGGACAAACAGCCTTTTGAAGTCCTCCAGGAATCCAACTCCGTTCTGGTACTGGGCACCCATTTTAATATTAATGGATATAAGGATAACGGACAAACCAAGATTACGCTGCTGGAAGGACTCGTGGAAGTAAATCACCATTCCTATCTTCACCCCTTAGAACAGGCTGCCATCCGAGATGGCAATATTCAGGTGCGAAGGGACATTGATCTGCAGGAGGTCATGGCCTGGAAAAACAATCAGTTCTATTTTAACGGGACCTCGGCCGAAGAGATTTTAAAACAGCTATCCCGGTGGTATAATATTGAAATTGTGTATAAAAGTCAAATACCCAAGGGTCATTATTCCGGTATTATCAGCAAAGACAACAGCCTCTCTCAGGTCTTATCCATTTTAGAGACCGGAGGGATAAAGTTTGAATTACATCAAAAAGCGCTCTGGATCTTATAAACTAAGACTTGATTTAAATTTTTCAAAGCCCTGAAACAATAAAATGGTCGGAACATGGCAGTGTTCCGACCGGCCTCGGGCTTATTGGATAAACATCGCGTATTTATTTTTTAACCCAAAACTTGATCAAAAGTATGACAAAGATTTTTAACCTTGTCTGGCGAAAATCCAGACACAAAATCTGGCTAAAGATGCGACTTACCACACTCCTTGTAGTGGCCTGCTGTATGCAGCTCAGCGCCAAAGGCGTTGCACAAAATGTGTCTATCAAAGCAAAACAGCTGACGGTAGCTCAGTTCATCCGGGAAATCCACCGTCAAACAGGCTACCAGTTCTTTTTTAATGATGATCTGATCAAAAATGCGCCGGACATCAAAACCGTTCCGATGGTGAATGTGCCGCTTGAAGTGGCCCTGAAAAACGCCTTTGCCCATCAGGATTTTTCTTATAAAATAGTTGAGAAAACGATTACATTATTACCGGAAAAAAAGCAGGAACCTACTGAATCTCAAGCAGCTATTCAGCCTAAACCCTGGCGCCTGACCGGCACTGTAACCGATTCCACAGCAAAGGCCTTGTCCGGGGTATCCGTCAGGCTTGCGGGAACAGGCAAAGGAACCATCAGTAACGGCTCCGGCGCCTTCTCCTTATTTGTCAACGAGGGCGATGTATTGGAGTTTTCCTATATCGGGTACAAAAATATATCCGTCACGCTGAATAGTGAAGCGTCCTACACCAGTGGCCTGCATATTACCTTACAGGCAGATCAGGCCAGTAGTTTAAACGACCTGGTGGTCGTCGGTTTCGGGAAGCAGAAAAAAATCAATCTGACCGGAGCGATTTCACAGATATCAGGCAAAGACCTGGAAAACAGGCCGGTCTCTAATATCGGTCAGGCTTTGCAGGGATTAATGCCCAATGTCAACATCAGTATTGCCAACGGAAGCCCCAATACAACACCCAGCATTAATATCCGCGGCGGTACTTCCTTTGCCAAAAACAGCAGTGGCGATTTTGAAATACAAACAGGCAGTCCTTATACTTTAGTGGATGGCATACCGATGGACATCAGTCAGGTAAATCCGGAAGACATAGAAACGGTTACCGTCCTTAAGGACGCGGCCTCATCGGCCATTTACGGGGCACGCGCCGCCTATGGCGTCATGCTGATTACAACCAAAAAAGGTACCCACACCGAAAAACCAGTACTCAGCTATTCCAATGATTTTCAGTGGAACAGGCCGGCTGCCAGACCTGACCTGCTGAATGCCTATGAGATCCAGCAGGCATCTAATGACGCCTATGCCTTTACTGGTCAGAGTGTGCCTTCTGACCAGGTCACCAAACTGGAGGCTATTAAAGCCTACATGGCGGACCCTGTGCATAATTCCCCCTATATCATGAGTGTGCCTGGCAACGACTCCAGCTCCATCATCTGGGTAGGCAACCAAAACCCTTATGATGAGGCCGTCAAAAGCGCCACCCCTATGATGAAGCATAATCTGAGCATTTCCGGGGGGTCAGAAAAAACGACCTATTACGCCTCCGTCAGCTACCTGGGTCAGCAGGGTATCTACAAGATGAATACAGACAAGTTCCAGCGCTATAACGCCAACTTCAATCTAAACACCAAGGTTACGAACTGGTTTTCCATGGAGTTTAAAACCAACTATTATAACACGCAGTACAAACAACCCGTCTATCCTTCCGGCAAAGGCGGCTGGTGGCGCGCCCTGGCCCAGGAACCGGGACGTAATATCAATATGCCATTAAAAACACCGGCTGACGCTCCTTTTGGCATGGGCGGCCTGTATACGGATAACATTTTATCCTTTATGGATTACGGATCCTTAGACCAGGATAATACCGAGAATCTTCTACTGGCTGCCTCTCCTACCTTTCAGTTAACCAAAGACTGGAAAATTAAGGGAGACATCTCCTATACTTCAAACAATTACCGGGGCAAAACCATTATACCGGAACTCGACAGGGTGGAGAACTCATGGCTCAATACGGATAATGTATATACCAGTCCCAGTTCAGTTTCCAAAACCTATAATCATTTTAATCAATACCTGATTAACCTCTATTCTGATTATTCTTTCAGCAAAGGCGGTCATAATCTATATGGCCTGGTGGGTTTTAATCAGGAATGGTACAGTTATGATGAACTGGATGGCAGCGGCAATGATATTATTACCCCCGAAGTTCCGGCCATTGATCAGACCACCGGAGAGCGTACTGCCAGTGATGGGGTCTCTTCCTGGGCTGTACGGGGCGCGTTCTACCGTTTGACCTATAATTATAAGGGGAAATACTTACTGGAGTCCAACGGCCGCTATGATCTGACCAGTAAGTTTCCGACGGATTCCAGAGGGAAGTTCTTCCCCTCCATCTCCGCCGGCTGGCGTATCGGCCAGGAGGGCTTTATGCAGGGCTTAAAGCCTGCACTTACCGACCTTAAACTACGCGGTTCATATGGTAGCATCGGCAATCAAAATGTATCCAATTATATCTATATCCCATCCTATGGGACGACCGCTAAGGTTTCCCAGCTTTTTGATGGCAAACGCCCGGTGGGCGTCTACCCTCCGGGTCTCGTAGACCCAAATATTACCTGGGAAACTGCAGCGACCCTTGACTTTGGTATGGATATGACCCTTTTTAATAAACTGGACATCAGCTTTGACTGGTATAACAGAACAACCAGTGATATCTTAGTAGACGGCGATAAATTTCCGGCCGTTTTAGGCGCCGCATCGCCTACTAAAAACTCCGGTGAATTAAAAACGGTCGGATGGGACCTGACAGTCGGATACAAGGACAGAACAGATTATGGACTGAACTATAGTCTGAACTTTGTGCTGTCAGACTATCAGACAGAAATCACCAAATTCGACAATAACCCCAATATGCTGTTGAGTACCCTTTATGTGGGTCAGAAAATGGGAGATATCTGGGGCTATCAATCAGTAGGCATCTTTCAAAATCAGGATCAGATCGATAAGGCGACCAGCCAGAAGTTAATAAATTCCGGAGTCTGGTATCCCGGTGATATGCAGTATGCCAATTTAAACGGAGATTCTGTTATCAGTGGCGGAGCCGGTACACTGGCCGATCACGGAGACCGGCGCATCATCGGCAACAGTACGCCCAGGTATCAATTCGGGCTCAACTCCAATTTTTCCTGGAACGGCTTTGACCTCAATATCTTCTTCCAGGGTGTGGGCAAAAGAGATGTCTATATCAGTGACAACTTATTCTGGGGCGCCATTGCCGGCGGCTCCGGCACCAGAGAAGTCTATGAAAATTCCTGGACCCCTGACAGGCCCAGCGCCCTGTATCCGGCTTATAGAAACGCCAGTAAAAACATCATTACGCAGACCCGTTTTTTACAAAACGCCGCGTATATCCGGCTTAAAAACCTGACGCTTGGCTATACCCTGCCTCAAAATACGGTCCGCAGGTTAGGCCTGCAAAAAATCAGGGTATATGGCGCCGCCTATAACCTGTGGCAATACAGTAAGGTGCCGGACATTTTTGATCCTGAGCTGTTAAGCGCCAACTATCCTATGATTAAATCCCTGGCGGTTGGTCTGCAGGTGAACTTTTAAAAGGCAAAAAGCCAAACAAAATTTTAAAAACTGATTTCTATAAAGTATAAACGAATTGATCATGAAACGACATTTTATCACCGCTGCTCTGGCTCTTTTAGTGCTTGGCAGCTGCAATAATAAATTTCTGGAAAAATATCCTGAGGACAAACTCAGCGATGCCACTTTCTGGACCACGGAGCAGGATTTAAAACTCTATTGTAATGACATTTATCCCGACTACATTGTAGGCTTTGGATACGGATTTGGAGATGCAACTGTCAGCCCTTATGGCTATACCCAGGCCGCGGTTGTCTATGGCGATGTCATTACCGATAATGCCGCACCCAGCAGCTATTCACTGGTGGCGGCCAATGAATATATCGGGTATCTGACAGGCGCCTCGGGCAGTGGCGGCTGGAACTTCGATAATATCCGCACCTTAAATCTTTTCCTGGAAAACTTCAGAAGAGCAGCCATCCCTACCGCTACTCAAAACATCTATGGTGGAGAGATTCTTTTTTTCAAAGCCTGGGATTATTTTAAAAAGGTAAGGTTATTCGGAGATGTTCCCTGGCTGACTAAAACACTCAATATTGATTCCCCTGAACTATACGGCCCCAGAACTCCCAGAAAAGAGGTGATGGACTCCGTTATGGCCTGCATTGATACGGCCATCGCCTGGCTGCCATCTAAAACGGAGGCAGATTACCAGACCGACAGAATCAGCAAGGAAACAGCCCTGTTTTTAAAAATGCGTATTGGCCTTTATGAAGGTACCTATCGTAAATATCATAAGGACCTGAACCTGGACGGCACCTCCTTTTTACAAGCCTGTAAGGATGCATGTGAACAGTTAATGGGGGATGGCTATAGCCTGTACAGCACCGGCAAGCCCAAGGAGGATTACTTTAATCTCTTTGCCCAATACACTTACAAGGGCAATCCGGAGATTATCTTATCTAAGGAGTACGATGCCACCCTGGAGCTGGGCGTGGCTTTCAGCCGCTATTTTGCCCAGAACCTCCGTCACCGCTTCGGCGTTACCCGTAATCTGATGGACGCCTATCTGTGTACGGACGGTAAACCCATTAGCTCCAGCAGCGTATTTCTAGGCAGGGATTCTATTCAGGAAGAGTTACAATTTCGTGATCCGAGACTGAGTCAGACCGTAGCCAATTTTGGCACCTATGACCTGGCCACCGGTGTGATGGGTGCAGACAATGCCCCACGCCCCAATATACCAGGGCTGTCAGGGAATGCCTGCCCTACGGGATACCGGCTGGCCAAATGGTTTTTGAACGATCCTGAGGACTGGAACCGCGTCACCAACGGGATGCAGGCAGCGCCGATATTTCGGTATGCAGAAGTCTTACTGGATTATGCGGAAGTAAGTTACGAGCTGGGGCAGGCAACACAAGCGGTCATTGACGGCACGATCAATAAGCTTAGAGACCGGGTCGGTATGCCGCACTTAGACATCAGCAGTATTGCCGCAGACCCCGTGCTGGATGGCAATTACGCTAAATATTGCGGTTATACGCCAGCACCACTCCTCAGAGAGATCCGCAGGGAAAGAAGGGTAGAAATGGCCTTTGAAAACACACGCTGGGATGACCTGATGCGCTGGAAAGCCGGGCGTTTTTTAGAAATTCCGGTAGAAGGAATGAAATTTGTCCAAAGTCAGTTCCCGACCGTCAAAGTGAACAGCGATATCTATTTAAGTACAGATGGATTTATTCTGCCTTATTACAAGACACTCCCCGGTGGCAGAACCTTTGATGAGACCAAACAGTATCTTTTCCCGATTCCTATTGAAGATTTAGTGCTTAATAAAGCGCTCACCCAAAACCCGGGCTGGAAAAGCAATTAATAAAACCCGATATTCATACGGAATAAAATAATTGACCCTCCGCATCTATTACCAATAGGCGGAGGGTCATTTTTTTTGAGCCCCCTGTATTGTAACGCAGGTTTTTTAAAAATAGTTGTTTTAACTACGATATCCGTTGATTTGACTAATGGTACCCTGTCTGCTCTTTATAATTTTGCCTTATCAAATTAATCTTTAAAAATTCAAGAATGAAAACAAATAAAGTATGGTTCGTTACAGGAGCGTCTAAGGGTCTGGGGCTCGCCTTATCCAAGGCGCTGCTGGCAGCGGGCTACCCACTGGCAGCCACCTCCAGAAATAAGGAAGGCCTTAAGGAAATAGGGGGAGCCTCCCCTGGTTTTTTGCCTTTGGAAGTGGACTTAACAGATGAGCGCTCCGTTAAAGAGGCTGTTGAAAAAACAGTGGAAACATTCGGGCATATTGACGTCGTTGTCAATAATGCAGGCTACGGTCAATGGGGCACACTGGAAGAATTAACTCAGGCAGAGATCCGCCGGAATTTTGATGTCAATGTTTTTGGGGCCTTAAATGTCATTAAAAGCGTTATGCCGTATCTGCGGGATAAAAAATCCGGTCATATAATAAACATTGCCTCCACAGGCGGTTTTGTCGGCACCTTTCCCGGGTTCGGTATTTACATTGCCACCAAATTTGCCCTCGTCGGCCTGACGGAATCCTTGTCGGCAGAAGCAAAAGAGTTTGGCATTCAAGCGACCATTGTCTATCCGGGATATTTCCGGACCAACTTTTTGGAAAAAGGCTCTATTATGCTGCCAGGGCGGCAGATTGAGCAATATCAGGCCGCCAGGCAGTCCGGGAAATGGCATCTGGAAGAGATGAACGGGAATCAGTTAGGAGATCCCCAAAAAGCGGCCACCGCATTTATTCAGTTAGCCGAAACAGCGGAGCCGCCCTTACATTTTTTTATGGGAAGCGACGCTTTCCAATTAGCGCATCAAAAAATCGACTTACTGCAATATGAATTAGCCGCCTACGAATCCCTCACAAAATCAACAGATTTCTAGTCAGCAGCTAAGGCGATAGGATCCTGGCGATTCTATCGCTTTTTTTATAATTTTGAATAGACAATGACGCATAAAAAACACATATTCACCCGGATCAGCGACTTTCATACAATCAGCGGCTTACCTAAACCGGAGCATCCACTGGTCAGCCTGGTTGACTACTGCCGTGTAGATTATCAAACAGATGAAAGCGAGCTTAGCTGGGTGCAGCATTTTTATTCCATCGGACTAAAAAGATGCATGCCGCATGGCAAATTCAGGTACGGTCAGCAGCAATATGATTTCGATGAAGGCTTATTGTCTTTTATCGCACCCGGACAGGCCATGACGCTTGAGATCGATAAAAACCCCGGCGTTAAACCCACAGGCTGGCTGTTATTGATTCATCCTGACTTTATCTGGAATACGCCACTTGCAAAAAAAATAAAACAATATGAATTTTTCGGGTATGCCGTCCATGAAGCGCTTTTCCTTTCAGAAAAAGAAGAGCGTATTATCACCGACATTTTACTGAATATTCAACGGGAGTATCATTCCAATATCGACCGGTTCAGCCAGAACATCATTATTTCCCAGATAGAATTGCTGCTCAATTACAGCGAACGGTTTTACCAAAGGCAGTTCCTTACCCGCAAAAAAAGCAATCACCAGATTGTTGAAAGATTGGAAAGTATGCTGAATAACTACTTTTCCAATCCGCAGTCTACTGACCACAGCTTACCAACGGCGCAAAGCATTGCCGCCTCCTTAAATATTTCACCGAACTATCTGGGTAGTCTGCTCAAAACCCTGACCGGACAGACCACGCAGGGGCATATCCACAATAAAATCATTGAAATCGCCAAAGAGAAGCTATCTACCACTCAGTTAACAGTCAGTGAGATCGCCTATCTGCTGGGATTTGAACATCCTCAGTCTTTCAGCAAACTGTTCAAGGATAAAACAAAGCTGTCTCCACTCGCGTTCAGACAATCCTTTAACTAAAAAGGGATGCTGAGCAACGAATCTCCGGCCGAGACATCTGCTATCCAAAACAAAAAATGTGGTTACCTGAAACGGTGTTCAGCTAACCACATTTAAATAATCATATAAACTTTTATGACGCTTATTTATTTTCCATCAGTTCGACACTGCGGTTAATAAAATCAGTCAGGCCGGCTCCTTTGAGCAGCCCCTGAGAGAGTAAGGCCAGATCCGCCAGGTTGCGGGTTTGTTTTTCCTGCTGCGCTTTATCCTCTATTTTTAAAATCTGCTGATAAATCGGATGGTTGCCGTTTACAGTAAGGGTGACATCATCCGGCATGGTCGCATAAAAAGAAGCCATTCCGCCTCCCATGGCACCCATGTCTTTCATGCGGCGCATAAATTCAGGGCGTGTGGCCACTACCGGCGCGGAATCCGGGCTGAGCCCTTTTACATCTACCGTTACATTCAATCCCGGCACTTCCAGAGAGAACAGGGTTTTAAGATTGGACGCTTCCGCTTCACTTAACACTGAATCATTACTTTCTGCCTTGTCAATCAGGTTGTCCACAATGTCCGCATCCACGCGGGTAAACTGTACATCGGACCATTTCATCTCCATATTATTGACAAAAGCATTATCCACGATGGTCTCAAAACGGATTACTTTATATCCTTTGCCGGTAGCTGCTTTAATATAAGCGTCCTGCCCTACCGGATCAGAGGTGTATAATATAACGGTCTTGCCTTCTTTATTTTTCTGGGTAGCCTCGGTCTCGGTTTTATATTCATCCAGGGTGTAAAACTTGGTCGTTTCCTGGCTGTCCTGCATAATAAAATACTTGCCCGCTTTTTCCAGGAACTTATCCTCGGTCATCATGCCGTATTTTACGAACAGGCCGATGCTTTCCCATTTTTCCTCAAAGGATTTTCTGTCATTTTTGAAAATCTCTTCCAGTTTATCAGAGACTTTCTTGGTAATATATCCGTTGATCTTACGCACATTCGGATCTCCCTGCAGATAGCTGCGGCTGACATTTAACGGAATATCCGGTGAGTCGATCACACCATGCAGCAGCATTAAGAATTCCGGAACAATATCCTTTACCTCATCCGTTACAAAGACCTGGTTGCTGTACAGCTGGATTTTATCCTTTTGAATTTCATAACTCTGCTTGATTTTAGGGAAATATAAAACGCCGGTCAGGTTAAAAGGATAATCTACGTTTAAATGAATCCAGAAAAGCGGCGGTTCGCCAAAAGGATATAACTCTTTGTAGAAATTTTTATAATCCTCATCTGTCAGCTCAGATGGCTTCTTAATCCAGATGGGCTGTGTATTGTTGATTTGCTTGTCTTCAAAGAAAATAGCGACTGGCAAAAATTTACAGAACTTCTCCAGGATTCTTCTGATATTATCCGCCTCTAAAAATTCTTCACTATCCTGATTTATATGCAGTACAATCCTGGTCCCGCGACCTTCTTTTTCAGTGGGGCCTAATTCAAAAGAGGGGCTTCCGTCGCAGCTCCAGTAAGTAGCCGGCTGATCCTGATAGCTCTTGGTATAGACCTCTACCCGGTCACTGACCATAAAAGCACTGTAAAACCCAAGTCCAAAATGGCCAATGATATTGGCATCCTTATATTTTTGCAGGAACTCCTCGGCGCCGCTAAAGGCTACCTGGTTTAAATACTTATCCACTTCCTCTTGGGTCATACCCACACCACGGTCTTCAATGGTCAGGGTTTTTGCCTCTTTATCGATGGATACATCAATACGTAATTCCCCTAAATCCCCTTTGGCTTCGCCAATGGAAGATAAAGTGGTGATTTTCTGAGACGCATCCACTGCATTACTGATCAGCTCTCTTAGAAAAATATCATGTTCGCTGTACAGGAATTTTTTAATAATGGGAAAAATGTTCTCCGTCTGAACCCTGATTTGCCCTTTTTCCATATTTTTTTGTTTTTAATCTTTTTTGTCATCTAATAATTACAAAACCGACATTTTTTCCGTTTTTGTGGTTTAAAAACAGTGAAAACGGGTCCTGCATTTGCCAACACCTATTAGTGCAAAGCAAATACCAAAGGGATTTTGGTCAAAAATGCTGACAGACTGTCAAGATTAACTGTAAATTGCAGGGCGATCAGGAAATTCTGGTACTTATCAGCACCCAACCCGTTTTACTTATGAACATCTCTATTTGTGCCGCGACCGCTATGGAATTAAGTCTTTTTAAGCAACAGGCGACCACGGCCATGAACAATCCCGGCCGGCACCGCCTCCGGTTCGTCGTCACCGGCATCGGCATGTTGCAAAGCAGCTTTTTTATCCAGCAGCATCTGAAGGAAGCCGACGTTGATTTTATCCTGCAGATTGGTATAGCCGGATGTTTTAATAGCTCCGTTGCTCTTTCCAGCGTCTGGATGGTGGACAGAGAATATCTGGGCAGTCTGGGTGTTGTGGAAAATAGAGAACAGGCCGGCCTGTCAGAAAATGCCACGGAAAACTGGCAGGACATTTTTGATCTGGGCCTTCAGGTGCCAGACATAGCCCCCTTTACGGACAAAGCATTAATTAACAGACATATACAGCAAATGGCACCTTTGAGTAACGGGGAAATAGGTCTTGCCACCGGGGTTACCGTAGATGAAATCACCACCAGCCCTGAGAGAATGCGTACCTTATTTACACGGTACGGCCGGCCGGATTATCCTGAACGGCCGCTACTGGAATCCATGGAAGGAGCCAGTCTGCACTTTAACGCCTTACAGTACAATACGCCGTTTGTACAGTTAAGAGCCGTATCCAATTATACAGGTCAGCGGGATAAGGCCTTCTGGGATATTGCGGGGGCGGTGAAAGCCGTGACGGCTGCAGGACTGGACCTGATTTGCCGGCTGTAATCCATTATTTAATGCTACCAGGAAGCAGCGCTCCCTGTAAAGCCGGCAGATCCACTAAAGGAGAAAGGATTTTCATCTCGGGTAAGGTGCTGTGCGTCTGGACATCACTGTTCTCAGTACTTGTTTTAATAGGCAGATGCGTGGCTAGGACCGACAGGCCAATTATAACCACAAACACCACTGATAACCTGATCAGTCTCGGGATGAACGCCGCCTGCGTGCTCCAGCCCTCAGGCATAGAAGCCGGCATTTTTATCTCTGCTACATTTTTGGGATATCTGAACATGATTTTGCTGTCTTATAAGTTGACGATCTGAGACATTGAATCCCATGCCAAACGTATTCTTTACTGAATATCAATTACTTAAATTTTTGCTTATCCCTTCTGAACTGTTCGGAATTGATACAGTTGATACAATACAGCGGTCAATTCATTATTTTTTCATATATGAGTTTCCGGCTACCACCCCTTTACCTTACTACTACTGTAACAGTCCCACTGCTTTTTGAATCAGCGGCAGTTCATACCCTTTTTGCATCAGGTAGCGCGTAGTTTTGGCAGCCTTCTCTATTTTTTTACCGCTGAGCGTTCCCCATTTTTTCGCGGCCAGTTGCTCCAGGCAACCCTGATAATCCATATCGGGAATTTCTTTCATGGCCATCCTGATATTATATTCACTCACCCGTCTGAGCTTAAGCTCCTGGACAATCTTCATTTTACCCCAGGCCTTCATCCTGAATTTCCCACCGGCAAACAGGCGGGCAAACCGCTCTTCGTTTAAATAGTTTTCTTCTATTAAATCTGCCAGGAGCTGATCCACCTCCCGGCCATATAATCCATACCCGTATAGTTTTTGTTTCACCTCATCATGACAGCGTTCCTGATAAGCACAATAGGCTTTTATTTTTAGGGAGGCTTCCTGCAGGGATAATCTTTGTTTGGGCATGAAAGGGATCAGGTTTTAGGTTATATTTTGCTGTTATTACTGCCCAAAGTTCCCGAATTATTACAAAATGTCCATAAATTTGGCTTTTGTGGACAGTTTTTCAACAATGTTAGTTAATAATTTTTATCAATTGGTGACTAATTAGTAAAATTGCACCTGATGTAGGTGCACCTCAAGGGTGAACTACCCCAAAAAGTGTCGTTTGGCTGTAAAAAGACCGGTAAGCGGGGTGTTTTTCCAGGTAACCAATCATTTAAAACTATTAAATTTTTACCGATGAAATTTATCGTTTCCTCTTCTACCTTACTTAAACAATTGCAACATATTGGAGGGGTAATCAGCAGCAATACCATCCTGCCGATTCTGGAGGACTTTCTCTTCGAGATTACAGATAAAAAGCTGTCTGTGGTAGCTACTGACCTTGAAACTGTCATGCGTGTACAAATCAGCGTTGAAAGTAATGAAGACGGACGGTTCTGTGTACCGGCCAAAATCCTGCTGGACACCCTGAAAGCCTTACCAGACCAGCCGCTGACCTTCAGTATCGAAAGCAACTACGCTATTGAGATTACCAGTGACAGCGGAAAATATAAAATTCCGGGTGAAGATCCGGAAAACTTCCCTAAAGATCCTTCCGATGAAGAGGGCAATGCCTTTAAAATGCGCAGTGACGCCCTGCTGACCGCCATCAATAAAACCCTGTTTGCCGTCTCCTCTGATGACCTCAGACCGGCCATGACGGGTGTTTATTTTGAACTGGGCCTCAATGAAATCCAGTTCGTGGCGACCGATGCCCACCGACTGGTTAAATATCGTCGCACGGATGTTTCCCCGGGAGAAACCAATAATTTTATTGTTCCCCGTAAACCGCTGAATGTACTCAAAAATGTACTTCCGGAAAACGAAGATTTACTCGATATCAGTTATACCAATAATCATTTATTTGTCTCTCACGAAAATATCTCCCTGATCTGTCGGCTGATTGATGCCCGGTTCCCGGATTACAAAGTGGTGATTCCTACGGAAAACCCTTATGTAATGACCATCAACAAAGCCGCCTTCGCCAGTGCCCTCAGACGCGTAAATGTATTTGCCAACAAGAGCACCAACCTGGTCGGATTATCCATCTCAGGCAGTGAATTGCAGTTAAAGGCACAGGACATCGATTATAACTTTGAAGGAGACGAAAGAATGGAATGCCAATATGATGGGGAGCCCATTCAGATTGGTTTTAATGCCAAATTCTTAAGTGAAATGCTGGGGGCTGCAGACTCCAGTGAAGTAAAAGTAGAATTATCTACCCCGGCTAAAGCGGGTCTGATTAAACCTACCGAACAAGGCAGCAATGAAGATCTGCTGCTGCTGATGATGCCGCTGATTTTATAACAGCCGCCTCTGAAAA
Organism: Arachidicoccus rhizosphaerae; assembly: GCF_900107765.1. Classification (GTDB taxonomy): domain Bacteria; phylum Bacteroidota; class Bacteroidia; order Chitinophagales; family Chitinophagaceae; genus Arachidicoccus; species Arachidicoccus rhizosphaerae. The sequence goes on from NZ_FNQY01000001.1 coordinate 139,403, forward strand.
CATAGTGTTTTAAGCTCCAATCAATATTCAAAACAAGGCCCGGACCTGATTTAAATTCTTCATAGGAGAATTAAAATTTAGTCCGGGTCTTTGTCTTCCCGACAATCCGGGAAATGCAAGGCCGGTATCCGGCGTTTACATGAATACGTTTACACAGAAAATAAAATATCAGGATAAAAACAGTTCCGGTCAGATAAAATCCACATACCAGCCATCGGAAAGCCGCTTGGTCTTGTAAATCTTAATATGATAGCCTTCTCCTGACGTATCAAACCCGTTGGAAAGGCTGAACCTGTAATTGTGCAAAGGACAGACGATGCAGTTTTTGGAATCTAAATAGCCATCAGCCAGATCATGGCCTGCATGCGGACAGGTTCCTGAGAATGCAAATAACCGGTCACCTTTTCTGGCTAAGGTAATTTTTCGTCCCTCCAGCTCCATGGAGCATAAACCATTTTTGGAAAAACGAATCTCTTGTAACCGGTCAGCTAGTTTATACAGCGACATAATTCAAAAAAAGTTGTTTAAGTAGTTAATAGTATTGTACCTTATAAGGATAACGGATGGTATATAACTCCCGTATCCGGGTCAGTAAAAAATTCCTAAGGGTTTCAATATTTTGTTTTTGGGCAGCAGAAATAAATAAGCTGTTGCCCTCTGTTATATTATGCCATTTCTGGGAGAGCTCTTCAAAGATCTGAGCTTTAATATCCTCTGGCAACCACTCATCAAAATTTTTCTCCGTATACAGGTCCATCTTATTAAAAACCGTAATTATCGGTTTGTCAGATGCGCCGAGTTCCTGCAAGGTCTTATTAACCACTTCAATCTGTTCCTCATGCTTCTCATGAGAGATGTCCACTACATGTACCAGAAGGTCCGCTTCTCTGACCTCATCCAGGGTGCTTTTAAAACTTTCGATAAGGTGATGGGGTAATTTGCGAATAAATCCGACCGTATCACTGAGTAAGAACGGCGTATTTTCCAGCACCACTTTTCTGGTCGTTGTATCCAGGGTGGCAAATAGTTTATTTTCTGCAAAGACATCGCTTTTGCTGAGTAGATTCATAATGGTACTCTTACCCACATTGGTATAGCCTACTAAAGACACCCGGATAAACTCTCCGCGTTCCTTTCTTTGCGTATAAGATTGTTTTTCAATCTCTTTTAACCTTTTGCGTAACAAGGAAATCTTGTCTTTCACAATACGACGATCCGTTTCGATTTCTGTTTCACCCGGTCCTCTGGAACCGATACCGGCTCCTTGTCTCTCCAGGTGGGTCCACATCCCTCTGAGTCTGGGTAATATGTATTGGTATTGCGCTAATTCTACTTGTACTTTGGCCTGCGCCGTTCTTGCCCGGCGGGCAAATATATCCAAAATCAGATCACTGCGGTCAATGGTCTTTATCTTGACGACTTCCTGAATATTTTTTATCTGCGAGCCGGTCAATTCATCATCAAAAATGAGCAGATCCACCTGGTGGGAGGCGACATACTGATGGATCTCTTCGAGTTTTCCTTTACCCACAAAGGTGCGGCTGTCCGGGTTGGGCAGGCGCTGAATAAATCTTTTTACGGTTTTGGCGCCGGCTGTTTCAGCCAGAAAAGCTAATTCATCCAGGTATTCATTGGTCTGCTCTTCGGTCTGATCCGGCTGGAGCACGCTGACCAGTACAGCTAGTTCGTCTTCCGCTATTTTATTTTGCTTATCTATCAAGGAAATTAACTTTTGGCAAAGATAGCATTTGTTAATCTATTTGTAATACATGTTCCGGGGTCAGGTATGCAAATTTATCATAAAAATAAGGGTTGTTTTGCTGACAAGAAAAGAGCAGTGTCCGGACTTTAGCCCTGATACTGCTCTTTTAACGTAAAAACTTTACGCAAATTATATGGTGCGGATTCTACCTTCCTTATTTAAAGCGGCGGAGTTTACATAATGCCGATACCCAGGCCGATGCTAAACGGATTTAAAGTCGGGCCTGCGCCTGAGTTTAAAAGCGGGGTCAGCTGATAAGTACCATACAGGGAGAAAAGGCCATAACCAATTCTGACTGTTCCATCCAGTCTGGTAGATCTGAAAAAACGCTTGCTGTATTCTTTTTCAATATACCCTTTACCATACTGGGTGCTTCCCTCACTGGAGATCTCATTTTTACCCTTGGAATGCGCGCTTAACAGGTAGCCTCCTTTCAGACCAAAGGCAATTCTGAAGCCTTTATTGGGCTGCTCCATGTTTGCGCTGTAACGCAGTTCTACTGGTATTTCAAAATAATTTAAAACAACTTTGAACTTATTAAAGGAGTTAGAAGAACCGGTAATATTGGTGGTAATCGGCAGCTCGGTGCTGGTAGATTTGATATCTACATACTTGCCGTTAAAGAACAGATTAGAGCTGCTGTATCCGATACCGAAGCCCAGGCTGTAATGGGGGTTGGTTTTAAAGGGTTTATCCAGCATAAAGGCGGCATTGAACTCCCTGGAAAATCCTTTGGTGGTATATTCATCCGTTGCGCCTGCAAGGCCCATGCCTCCGTACTGGAACAAAAAATGGTCTGCGCCGCGGTGGCTTAAATCTACGTTTCCGAATTTTTTCTTTTGATTAGCGGCCCTGTCTGCTTCGGATGGCGTCTCAACGGGTCTTGCAATGGCAGGAACCGTACTGTCCTGAACCGCATTATTGGATTGCGCCGCAACAGGAGGAGTCACATCAGTAATCTGTGCCTTCAGTAGACCCATAGAGCAAATGGCAATGGTAAAAAGGCCGATAAGTTTCTTCATTCTTTATTGTTTTCCCTTTTATATTTTTAAATAAGGGGTGTTTTACTTAATGGGCAAATATAAATGAATTGTTGTAGCCGTCTGTTAAAAACTTAGTAAAAATCTCTCGTAATCACCTAAGTAAGTTCCCTCTGTTTTAGCTTTTCAATGCCGTTGACCATTTGGGTAAAAAAAAGCGGGGGTTCAGGATTTAACAAGGGCCCTGCACTATATATATCCATTACACTGTATCTTTAACTTCTGAATAAACAAACCCCTAACGATTATAAATTATGTCAATACCCGTTGTAGATCTCTCAGATTTTCTGGGAGTAGAACCCCTTGAAAAAGACGCATTTGTGCAAAAATTAGGCAAGGCCTACGAAGAAGTAGGTTTTGTAGCCGTTAAAAACCATGGTATTCCGCAGACATTAATTGATGACTTATATAAATATGTCCAGGCTTTTTTCAGTCTGCCAACACAAATCAAACGCAGTTATGAAAAGCCGGAGCTGGCCGGACAAAGAGGGTATACCAGCTTTGGGAAAGAACATGCAAAAGGCTTTGACGCCCCGGATCTCAAAGAATTTTTCCAGTATGGCCAGACCCTGGAGCCCAATTCCCCCAGCAACGAAAACTACCCACCCAATGTAGCCGTGGCGGAAGTCCCGGAGCTTGAGCCCACCCTATTTGAGACCTATCGTCATTTTGAAAAAAGTGGCAAGGCCTTATTATCTGCCATTGCCCTTTACCTGGGTCTTAAGGAAGACTATTTTGACGAATTCGTTCTAAACGGCAATTCAATTATCCGCTGTATTCACTATCCGCCCATTACCCAGGAGCCTAAAAGCGCCATCCGGGCAGAACAGCACGAAGATATCAATCTGATTACCTTACTGGTTGGCGCTTCGGCCGACGGACTGGAAGTCATGACCAAAGACGGGCAGTGGGTGCCTGCTACGGCGGCCCCAGATGAGATTGTCGTAAATGTCGGAGACATGCTTCAAAGGCTGACCAACAACAAACTTAAAAGCACGACCCACCGGGTCGTGAATCCGCCCAGGGAAAAATGGAATACCAGCCGGTATTCAATCCCCTTTTTCCTGCATCCGGTCAGTGATATGAGCCTGGATTGCCTGGAAGGATGTGTAGATCAGGCACACCCCAGGGCCTATGCGTCCATTACCGCAGGCGGCTATTTAGATGAAAGGCTCAGGGAGATCGGCCTAAAAAAATAACCCTCAGCAGGTATATTCAGACCTGTACACTAAAAAAGGGAGTGGCAGTGCCGCTCCCTTTTTTAGTGTATAACCCATTGATATACTGGTAATATTACCGAATTGTCCTTTGTAATTATTTACTCCAGACATTGTTTTGCAGGTTTGCATCCGGCAGATCATGGTCCGGATCCAACTCTACCTTAGTAACCGGCGTTGTTGTATTTACTTTAAAGGTCCAGTCAGGGCCTCTTTGCCAGACTTCCACCGGCAACCTGAGGTTGGTCACCTGTCCATTTTGTTCGGTTACCCGGACAATAACCGGCATGGCCATTCTTTGTTTATTCACCAGGGAGATCAAACAACCCTCTGCCGGATTATCAGATACCTGTCTGACCTCGCTAATGGCCTGATCCAGTTGCCAGGTCTTATAAATCCACTCCTTCCAGAACCAGTTCAGATCTTCTCCCGCCGCATTATTCATAAACCTGAAAAAGTCTTCCGGCTGCGGATGCTTAAAGGCCCAGGTCTGCACGTACTGTTTAAAGGCATAATCAAAACGCTCAGGACCCAGTACGACATTTCTTAATATCTTAAGGCCGGCGGCTGTTTTAAAATAATATTCTCCGTAATTTCTGAGCCCCATATTCTCCGGAGCCGTAATCAGGGGGTCAGTGCTTGTTTTAAGCACACGGGACACCTGCATGATATCCCGGTTGGAGGTATCTCCATATTCTCCGCCATTAAACCAGTTGGAGGCAAAACTATTAATGAAGGTATTCATCCCCTCATCCATCCACATGAATCTTCTTTCATTGGTACCGACAATCATAGGAAACCAGTTATGCCCGATTTCATGGGTCACATCATGAAAGAGGTTGCCATCCTGTATGTTGTACATACAAAATACAATTCCCGGATATTCCATCCCCAGTGCCACGCCGGCAACAGCTGTCGCATTATCCCATGGAAATTCAAAATAATGCCTGGAATAAAATTCGATGCTTTGCTTCAGATACTGAGTAGCCCTGCCGTAACGATGAACACCGTTGCTTTCTACCGGATACACCGCATTTGCCAGTCCCTTTCTGCCGGAAGGATAATTTACCCTGGCAGCGTCCCATATAAAGGCATTGGAGGCAGCCCAGGCAATATCTCTGGAGTTTTTCATTTTGAAATGCCAGGTCAGATTGCCGCTGGTTTTAGGCCGGGCGTCCGCTTTGCCGATTTCCTGCTCGCTGACAATGGTGACGGTACTATCCGAGCCTGCCGCCTTTTTAAGGCGCTCCTGCTGGGTTTTGGTTAATACCTCTCCCGGATTTTGTAATATGCCGGAACCCGATACAATCATGGTGGCGGGCACCGTAACGTAATAATCAAAGTCTCCGTATTCCAGGTAAAACTCTCCGAGTCCCATATAAGGCAAAGTATTCCAGCCCTTGATATCGTCATAAACGCACATCCTGGGATACCATTGTGCCAGTTCATATACTACACCGTTTTTGGTGTACAGCCGTCCCATTCTGTCCGCTCCGTAGCGGGGTATGGAAAAGGAATATTTCACTTTTACGTCAATCTGATCACCCTTCGGCCGGATGGTTACGGGCAGCTGCAGCTGCATTCTGTCATCAGAGATGACTGGCTTAACGGGATAGGTCTTTCCTTTATAGGTAATTTCAACCTGCTCAATATTTTCCCCTCCTTTGGTATAGCCTTTTACATCAAAGCGGTCTCCGGAGACCGGTGTCGTGGCAGCCCCCCTGGAATTAGGGTGAAAGAGGTTCTGGTCAATCTGTAGCCAGAGATAACGTAAAGAATCAGGGCTGTTATTCAGGTAATGAATCGTTACCTCACCGGACAAGGTGGTATCCTGTTCATTAAGGGTGGCATGGATTTCATAATCCGCCCGGTTTTGCCAATAGGCCGGGCCGGGGACACCGCTGGCGCTGCGATACATATTACCTGAAGAAGTAAAGAAGCTCGGATCAAAGACCTCGTGTTGGTTGTAAACCGAGGCAGACTTCGTTTGCTCAGTTTGTCCTTGTCCCATAAAGGGAATAGCGGCCGAAGCGGCCATTAAAAATGCCAGCCGAAAAAAAACTTTCATTAATTAAAATTTAGAATTGCGTTATTACCTGCTTGCTATAAATATAGACTGCCGGTAAACCGGCAGCCATACAAAGCAACTTGCGTGAACGAATATACGACAATCGATGATTGTATGCATCAGGATTTTGAATAATCCGGCTGGCCAGCCGGTAATTATTTTTAAGGCCGGGATAATCCGGACCAATAATATCCTATGAAAAAGTCGCTAACATCAAAACTACGCTTATTTTTGTGCCATGATAATGTCGATGAGTCTGACGGGGTGGATCGTGCTGGGAATATTTGTAGTGGTAATCCTGATACAATTAGGATACTACTTATTGGTTTTCAGAAAATTAGCTTATTATACCCCCCGCCCTAAAAATAACAGTCAGGAATATGCCGTCTCGGCAATTATCTGTGCTAAAAACGAGGCAGAAAACCTGGCCATGCACCTTCCCGGTGTTTTGGTGCAGGATTATCAATCGACCCATGAGATTATTGTGGTCAATGACAACTCTACAGATGAGACCAAATATTTACTGGAAGAGTTCCAGAAACAATTTAAGGTATTAAATATCTTAACCCTGGTTCAGGAAGCTCAGGGAATTCCCGGTAAGAAATTCCCCTTATCGATGGGCATTAAGTCTGCCAAATACGAAGTGTTGCTCTTAACGGATGCGGACTGTGTGCCGGCTTCTGAGAAGTGGATGCAATTAATGCAAAGCGGATACGACAAAGGCATTGATATCGTTTTAGGATACGGGCCTTATATCAGAAAAAAAGGAATGCTCAATCAGCTCATCCGCTTTGAGACCTTCCATACCGCCTTGCAATACCTGAGTTTCGCACTGGCAGGCCAGCCATACATGGGCGTAGGCCGCAACCTGTCCTATAAAAGAGAGCTTTTTTTAAAAAATAAAGGTTTTGCGTCCATCAACCATATCCCGGGAGGAGACGATGACCTGTTTATCAGTAAGGTGGCAAGTAAAAGCAATACCGCCATTATGATTGACCAGGAGGCCCACACCCTCAGCGAACCACCGTTAACCTGGGGCGCCTGGATGAAGCAAAAAAACCGCCATTATACTACCGCCAAATACTATAAGCCGAAAATGAAATTTCTTTTAGGCCTGTATAGCGGATCCGGTTTTTTAGTGTATCCGGCCCTGGTGGCTGCGATGATCCTGTCCTGCTGGTGGCTCGCGCTTGGTATCTATGCCGTCCGGATGACGGTGCTGGCTATCATCTGGAAAAAAGCTATGAAGCAGTTAAATGAACAGGACCTTTGGTCAAAATTCTTTATTTTCGACTTATGGATGTTCCTTTATTACTTTATAATGGCGCCGGCTTTAATCAGAAAGCCGGAAAAGAAATGGAAATAGCTCCTCTTTAAAGCCTGCTGGTCCAGTAATCATCTGACTCCTTAAATGCAATATAAAATTCATGAAAAAAGCGATACCCGTCAGTTTAATACTTGTAGCTCTGTCCTTGGTGGGATTTGTATTCCTACAGGTAAACTGGGTGGTGAATATCGTTCAAACCCAGGAGCAGAAAATATCGTTCAGGGTATTCAAGGGTGCGCAGGACGCGGCCGATTCTCTGGGCAAATACTCTGCAGCCGCCATGCGGTTGCGCGACCAGAGCCTTACCTTTCCTTTTAACGGCAATGCCCTGCCCAGCATTAAGGTCAACCAGCGCTTCTCTGAATCAGAGGTGAATCAGATCATTCAAAAGGCACTGGCCCAAAACGAGGCAGACAAATATAAAATAGAATACGCCATTACCTATGGTCAGGGATCTTCCGGCATCCCGGAACAGATTACCCCTAATTTTGCAGCCCTGGCCCAGCAACTGGTAACCGATTCCGTATTAAGAGAAAATACACCCGCCCAGAGTTTTCCCATTGACGCCAGACAGGAAGACGGATATGTCACGGCCAACGAATTTCTGACGGTCTTCATTCCTGATCTGAACAGTCAGGCCTGGCAGTCCCTTACCTGGATTTTGTTTGGATCCGCCCTACTGACCTTAATTACCATATCTGCCTTTTATCTGACCGTACGCACCATGTTGCAGCAGCGAAAACTTAGTAAGATCAAAAGTGATTTTATTAATAACATGACCCATGAATTCAAGACGCCGCTGGCCACCATTTCACTGGCGGTAGATGCGCTGCAAAATGAAAAGGTCCAGGGCAATAAGGAAAAATCAGGGTATTTCAGCGGTATTATCAAAGAAGAGAACCGCCGCATGAATAAACATGTAGAAACCATCCTGCAGGCAGCACTTATGGAAAAGCAGGAGTTGAACCTCAGAAAGGATGATTTACACGTCCATGACCTGATCAGGCATCTGGTAGATAATTTCACGTTACAATTATATGATAAGTCCGGCGAGGTGGTCATGCATTTAAATGCCAGCAACGATTTAATCAGAGGAGATGAAGTCCATATTAATAATCTACTGAACAACCTGATAGACAACGCTGTCAAATACTCCAAGTCAGATGTGCCGCCGCGGATTGTCATTACCACTACCAATTCTTCCAAAAACCTCATTATACAGGTAAAAGACAATGGCATAGGGATGTCTAAGGAGTCCGTGAAACGCGTTTTTGAGAAATTCTACCGGGCCCATACCGGTAATCTGCACAACGTAAAAGGTTTTGGTCTGGGTATGAGCTATGTAAAAGACATTATTGAAGGACATAACGGGAAGATCAAAGTGGATAGCACGCTGGGCAAAGGAACGACCTTTACGGTTGAGTTACCGCTCTCATAGAAAGGGAACTAAAAATAGCCTGTACAATATATAGCATTTTATTTTATGTAAGTTTTTTTTGACTAACGATTGTTATATCCAGTGGAATAGTTTTAATTTTGCGATATTAATTTATTTTTAATTCAAAAAATTAGTCAATGTCCCTGAGATTTAACGCTATTAGTGCTTTGACCAGCGATAACACTGCAAAGGCAGGTGTCGCGGATACAAAAGTTACCGCTATTTTTGGAGAAAATGTATTTACACTGGAAAAAGCCAGATCCTTTCTGAGCAACGAAGCTTATAAAAGTTTGCTTTCCAGTGTTCAAGGCGGAAAAAAAATCGACCGTAACCTGGCAGGTCAGATCGCTACCGGAATTCGTGCCTGGGCAGAAAGCAAAGGTGTAACTCACTATACACACTGGTTTCAACCATTAACCGGAACAACTGCAGAAAAGCATGATTCCTTCTTTACCTTAAAAGGCGATGGTACACCTATCGAAGAATTTGATGGCGGTACCCTGATTCAGCAAGAGCCTGATGCCTCTTCTTTCCCTAACGGAGGTATCCGTGCTACCTTTGAAGCCCGTGGTTATACCGCATGGGATCCTTCTTCTCCTGCATTTATCTATGAACTGAACGCAGGCAAGACCTTATGTATTCCAACCATATTCGTATCTTATACCGGAGAATCTCTGGACTATAAAGCCCCTTTATTAAAAGCAGTTGAAGCTGTTTCTAAAGCAGCTGTGGAAGTGGCTAATCTGTTTGATAAAAGCATCAGCAAAGTAACACCTACCCTGGGTTGGGAACAGGAATATTTTGTTATTGATGAAGCCCTGGCCAATGCCCGCCCTGACCTGATCCAGGCAGGCCGCACGGTATTTGGTGCTGCACCTGCTAAAGGCCAGCAGCTGGATGACCACTATTTTGGTTCTATACCTGAAAGAGTATACGCCTTTATGCGTGACTTTGAAAACGAATCTTACAAATTAGGTATTCCTTTAAGAACCAGACACAATGAAGTAGCGCCTGCTCAGTTCGAAGCGGCTCCTATCTTTGAAGAAATCAATATTGCCGTTGACCACAATATCCTGTTAATGGATGTAATGACCAGAGTGGCCAAAAGACATAAATTAAAGGTTTTACTACATGAAAAACCATTTGCCGGCATCAACGGTAGCGGTAAACATAACAACTGGAGTCTGGCAACCGATACCGGCATCAACCTGCTGGCACCCGGCAAGACCCCGAAAACCAACCTGTTATTCTTAACTTTCTTCATCAATATCATCAAGGCCGTTCATGACCATGCGGACATCCTGAGAGCGTCCATCGCCTCTGCCAGCAATGACCACCGTCTGGGCGCCAATGAAGCACCTCCGGCCATCATTTCCGTATTCGTAGGCGAATACCTGGCTCAGGTATTAAACGATCTGGAAAAACGCGTAGGTGAGAAGTTTGACGAACAGGATGAAGCCATCTTAAAACTGGATCTGCACAGATCTATTCCTGAACTGTTACTGGATAACACGGACAGAAACAGAACCTCTCCATTTGCCTTCACCGGTAATAAATTTGAATTCCGTGCAGTAGGCTCTTCTGCCAACTGCGCCAATGCAATGATTACCCTGAACACGATCATGGCCGACTCCCTGAAGAAATTCAAGGCGGAAGTTGATGAGCTGATCAAAGGTGGCAGCAAAAAAGAAATCGCTGTAATGCAGACCCTGCAGAAATACGTGGTTGAAAGCAAAAACGTACTCTTTGAAGGAGACGGATATAGCTTTGAGTGGGAAAAAGAAGCCGAAAAACGCGGCCTTCCGAATGTCAAAACCACTCCTTTGGCGCTCGATGCACTGTCTACAGACAAGGCTAAAGAACTGTTCGAATCTAACGGCATCTACACACACCGTGAATTAGAAGCCCGTCATGAAATCGAGCTGGAAAACTATCTGAAAAAAGTACAGATTGAAGGTCGTGTAATGGGAGACTTAGCCCTGAATCATATCATACCGGTAGCCGTTAATTATCAAAACACCCTGGCTCAGAACATCAAAAATCTGAAAGACCTGGGTCTGGAAGAAGCCAGCTACAGCGGCCAGCTGGAGTTACTGAACCGAGTTTCTACCCATATCAATGTGATCTACAAAAAGATCCATGAAATGACGGAAGCCCGCAAAGTAGCCAATAACATCGAAAACATCCGTACCAGAGCCATCGCTTACGACAGCCAGGTAAAAGCACAGTTCTTCGATGAGATCCGTTATCATGTTGACAAGTTAGAACACCTCGTTGACAATGAAAAATGGACCCTTCCTAAGTACAGAGAAATGCTGTTACTCAGATAATCAATTGTTTCTTAGCGTTAGATCCAACATACCAAGTAAATGCCGGCCGCTTAATTGCGTGTCGGCATTTATGCTTTTAAACCCGGCAGCTTCCTTCAAAACCTATTTTTATGGCTTAATTTGGCAGTCTATAGCTTAACTTTGCGGCATGCAAGATTATACCCTTAAAAAGTCGCTGGGCCAGCATTTTTTAAAGGATGAAAAAATCCTTGAAAAAATCATGCAGGCACTCAGCCAAACTTCCTTTACCAGACTGCTTGAAGTCGGGCCGGGCGGTGGCGCGCTGACAAAACATTTGTTGCAACTGCAGGGTATTGAATTTAAAGCGGTAGAGCTGGATGAGGAAAAAGTGGTATATCTGGAGAAAACCTATCCGGATATTCAGGGTAAGCTGATTCATCAAAGCATCCTGGAGACAGCCCCCCCTTTTGAAGCGCCCTTTACCGTTATCGGTAATTTTCCCTATAACATTTCTTCTCAGATCCTTTTTAAGGTCCTGGACTGGAAAGAGCTGGTACCTTCTGTATTTGGCATGTTCCAAAAAGAAGTAGCCCAAAGAATTGCTTCCAAAGAAGGCTCTAAAGACTACGGCATTTTAAGTGTGCTCATCCAGGCACATTATGAAGTCACCTATCTGTTTGATGTTCCTGCTTCGGCCTTTAATCCGCCACCTAAAGTTATCAGCGGTGTTATTGAACTAAAAAGAAGAGAAACGACTGAGGCCGTAGCCAGCGATAAAAAATTTAAGCTGCTGGTTAAAACAGCATTTAACCAGCGCCGCAAAATGCTGCGCAATGCAGTCAAGGGTTTGTTTGACCCGGAATACTTAAAAGACGAAATTTTTAATAAACGTGCAGAACAGCTCAGTGTGGCCGATTTTGCCCGACTTACTTTTAAAATGCAATAATAAAGTGACAAAAAAAGTACTGATTACCGCAAAAGCACATGATATCTTAAAACAAACCCTGGAGGCTGAAGGTTACCAGGTAGATTACCAGCCAGCGATTACCCCAACAGAACTGCTGGAAAAAATTCCAGAAATCGAAGGGCTGATTGTAACAACCCGTCTGAAAATAGACAAAACCGTCTTAGATGCGGCTCCGCAGCTTAAATGGATTGGCCGGCTGGGCAGCGGAATGGAACTCATCGATGTACCCTATGCCGAAGCCAGGGGGATTACCTGCGTCAGCAGTCCGGAAGGCAACAGAAATGCCGTTGCAGAACATAATCTGGGACTGCTGCTAAACCTGCTCAATAAAATCAGTAGCAGCTTTGAAGAAGTAAAGGCCCACAAATGGATCCGGGATGCCAACAGAGGAACGGAGCTTACCGGTAAAACGGTCGGGATTATCGGTTTTGGTAATACCGGTGGCGCATTTGCAAGGTTATTAGAACCCTTTAATGTAACGGTGCTGGCCCATGATAAATATAAAGAGGGATTTGCCGGCGGTTATATCCACGAAGCACAGCCGGAACAGATATTCAAATATGCTGATGTTGTCTGTATGCATATACCGCTTACAGAAGAAACATTTCATTATGCGAGTGACGCATTTTTTAATGCCATGCAGCATAAACCCATCTTTATTACGGCCTGCAGGGGAAAAGTTACAGATTTGGAGGCCCTGATCAGAGCACTGGATAGCGGTAAAATCTCTGCTGCTGGCGTGGATGTGCTGGAGAACGAAAAACTGGATTCTTATACCCAGAAAGAGTGGGATATCCTGGATAATCTGGCCGGCAGAAGCAATGTTATTTTAACGCCCCATATTGCCGGATATAGCCATGAAGCCTTTTATAAAATGAGCCAGGTTGTGCTAGAAAAGTTAGGATTTGGGTCGAAAAAATAGGGGTCTTATTGTATATTTCTTAACAAACAATACATTATCTTCGTAAAAATAATATTAATGTACAGCGCCGCAGCTTGGTTGCGGCGTTGTATTTTTTTTGTGCATAATCAAAAATATGTCCCATGAGTGAAGTAATGTATGTCTCAAAAGAGAGCTTCGAAAAAATGAAGCAAGAGCTCCACGAAATGCTAACGGTGCAGCGCCCCGCAGCCTCCCGCGCTATTGCTGAGGCCAGAGAAAAAGGGGACCTTCGGGAAAATGCAGAATATGATGCCGCCAAAGAAGCACAAGGCATCCTGGAAGCAAAAATTGCCAAGCTGGAGATTATGGTACACAGTGCCAGAATCGTGGATGAAAGCCAGATTGATACTAGCAAAGTCTCTGTTTTAACTAAAGTGACTTTTACCAATATGGCCACCAAGAAGAAGAGCACCTTCCAACTGGTTGCTGAAAAAGAGGCGAACCTGAAAGAAGGCAGATTATCCGTTTCCTCTCCAATCGGACAGGGATTACTGGGTAAAACCGTAGGAGAAATCGCAGAGGTTAGTGTTCCCAATGGCAAAATGAAGCTTAAGGTAAATGCAATTGCCTTATAAACAGCTGGTAATTGATTTATAAAAAAATAGAAAAGATTTGACAGTACTTAAGTTATTGTCAAATCTTTTTTTACATTTGCAACCTAACCGGAAAACGGGATGTAGCGCAGCCCGGTAGCGCACACGTCTGGGGGGCGTGGGGTCGCAGGTTCAAATCCTGTCATCCCGACCAAATCGATTAATAATAATTAATCGGCAAAGAACTGTTCGAAACATTTTGGACAGTTCTTTATTTTTTTGGCTCTATGATGATTAGTGTGGGTAAATGACAAATATGTTAGATTTGTGGCATGGATAGTAAAGATATATTTGCAATGGCCTTAAATCTTAGCTCCCCATGGGAGATAACAAAAATGGAACTTACTAAGCCTGATGGGCTAAAGAGAGGGCAGTTAGATATCTATATAGATTTTACTGCTGGATCTCAGTTTGTAGATGATAAGGGCAACTTTTGTGGCGTATATGATACTGAAGAAAGAAAATGGCAACATTTGAATTTTTTCGAGCATAATTGTTTTTTACATGCGCGTGTACCACGTATTAAGCAAAAGGATGGCAAAGTAAAAACAGTACAGGTGCCGTGGGCGCGTCCTGGAAGTGGATTTACGTTACTGTTTGAGGCATTTGCCATGCTTTTGATTGAATATGAGATGCCAGTCAATAAGGTAGGAAGTACCCTGCGCATTGAGCCACATAGAGTCTGGCGGGTTTTCAATCATTGGGTTGAAAAGGGAGTAGAAAAAGACACTTTATCGACAGTAAAAAATGTTGGCATTGATGATACATCCTCCAAAAAAGGCCACAATTACATTACCGTCAATGTAGACTTGGATACAAGACGGGTTATCCATGTATGTAAAGACCGGGGATCAGACGCCATTGCTGAACTGGCGGATGTTTTAAAGCTAAAAGGCGGTAGTCCAGTGGCGGTAGAAAAAGTGGCTATTGATATGTCACCTTCTTACGTCTCTGGTGTACAAACGAGCCTACCAAATGCATCGATTACCTTTGACCGTTTTCATGTAACAGCAAAGTTAAGTGAGGCAATGAATGAGGTCAGAAAACTGGAAAGTAAAGGTAACCAAATGCTAAAAGGGCATAAATATACAGTGCTTAAGAACTCTAAGAATCTAAGCAAGACCAAACAGCAAGAATTAGAGTTTCTATTAATGATGTACCCTAGGTTAGCAGAAGCCTATAGGCTTAAATTGATGTTTAATGATTTTTGGGAAATTACGGACACGCAGGAGGCATTGACATATTTGCACTTCTGGTGCGATATGGTTGACGATACAGATATATTCCCCTTTAAGCGCTTTGTAAAAACAGTTAAAGCCCACTGGAGTGGTATCATAAATTATGTCAAGTCCAGAATCAATAGTGGGGTTATGGAAGGCATTAATAACAAGATTCAATTAGCTAAAAGGAGAGCCAGAGGGTATCGAAATATCCGCAATTTTAAAAACATGATTTATTTTATTGCAGGTAAAATGAAATTCGATTACCCATACTATCCGTCATAGAACCATTTTTTTGGAGGATCTTCTAAAAACTGTAAGCCTGGATAAAGTTGTTAAAGTATTTTCTGCTTACCACCGGTATACAAATTACCCCCTGTAAATTCGGGCCATCTGCGGAACCTAACCTGGAAAGCTTCTGCCTTTTGTTTTTCGTTGGCCCCTCTTACAAAATGTGGATCATGTCAAAAAGTTGGGAAGATATTAAATAATAGTATTATATAATTAGGGGGTTTTATGAAAAAAACCTCGCGAGGGTTTGGGGAGCGCGAAGCCCCCATATATTTTAGTTATGCGGTTTGCGAAGTATACTATTGAACCATTTTTATATACACCCAGCGTGCTATGAATCATGGGATGTAAATTTGACAGTCCGGACAAAAAATAAAACTAACGTTTAAGTGGGAAAGTGCATGAGAACTGGGAAAGTACTATGAGAAATTACAAAATCCTCCTTTCTATCGTTTTCTTAGAAATATTTAGAAAATCTGCATTGTATGGAGCATGATTACCCAGATAAGCACTTATAACTTCATAAAGTTTATTTACTCCCTCATTTGGGCCGTTTTACATTTCATACTGTAAATGGAAAGCAAACTCATAACTAATTACCCTCTTTTCTTGTTCATTGCGCTTCCAGGCATCTTCTAGGTGGCTTATTTCAACAATATCACTGGTACTTGTAGATTTAAAAATCTCCACAACTTTGTCTAACGTTTCCAATTCCCATTCTGAAAATATTGTCTCATTAAAATCACGGTCCTTATTCATTATAAACCGTTCTCCAATGTATCCTTGAGGGAATTGGATATAAGCAATATCAATTTCTCCTTTGTCAACTAAATATTCATAAATGCTTTGAAAGTTATTTGGAACCGGTCCCATATTTATTGCTCTATACCTAACACCACTTATCGAGAAACAGCTCTGCTTAAACATCAAAAAATCCGCATAAAATAAAAGTTTGTTCATTTTTGTCTTAAAAGGTTCAAGCTTCTTTGCAAAATAAACAACCATTTCGGAAAACTTCTCAAAATCTGGATTTCTATATCCAGTGTATATGTCAGCCTGGTGGCTCCCTAATAAATATTCTTTTATGCTTAAATTGGTAATGTTTCGTTTTCTTTCTTCCAATAGAATTTGAGCTTTTTGAATATACCGTGTTTTTAATTTCTCGTCCAACGTTCCGCTCAATTCAACCATATCAATAAATTTCTTCGGATCGTCCACCAACTGAATTAATTTGGCATTTGAAACACTGGGCATTTCGCCGGCTTCATACTGTCTGTAAGTATTTATTCCAAACCCCAATATTTCAGACATCTTCGAAGCCGCTAGCCCGTATTTTTCACGAATTCGTATAATCTCGTCAGGAAACGGAATGTTGAATCTCTCGCGGTACTGATTATACACCTGATTCAGATTTAATTCATCTAATGCAGTGGTAGTAAACTGTTCTCCGCTATCCTCACATTTGTAAAAATGGAAAACAATATCAAAATTTTCTTTTCTGAATTCCATTGACCTTCTCTCAGTAGCCAACAGCATTTCTTTGTTTGTAAATGGACTTCTCATCTTGCGTATTTTAAAGGATAGTTCATCTTGTGCTCTGCCAAATGGAAAGAAATACAGATCACACCGCTATTTGTCCCACCGAGCGTTATTTTAATATAGATCTCTTTTTTTTTAATTGTTTTACCAAAAACCCACATTTCAGCGCCTCCATTAAGCTTTTCTTCGATCGGGCCTTCACTATAATCCATAAAATCAAGAGCCTCCAATACATTTTTTCTTTCTATTGGCCGAAGTTCCAGTTCAACTAGAGCTTTTGCATTTTTACCTCTATCATCACGAAAAAGAACATCCCAAATCTTCATCTTCTCTTTGAAGTCTTTCAAAAACAATACAATCTCGTTTTCTTTATCCATACTTTAGCTTTACCATTACCAGATACCCAACTTTAACGGCTCCCATATTAATATTTAATATCCTCCAACTGTACTGCAAAGATACTGAAATTTTCTACAAAACAACTATAACGTTGTAATAATTAAATTATAATTTCATTTTTTCAACTAATTAGTTTTTATCACTATAAACTGCGTATAAATTAGCAATACGTGTAAATTGGCGCTAATATAACTACAAGCTCAAACTGGCACTACAACTGTTTTAGTTTTGGTAAAAACCATCACTAACCCTCACTGGGGTTAAGCAAGTCTTTTCTTCTCAAGACCATAGACCTAGTTATCAAATTTGGTAGAACAAGTTCCGAACCGGCAAGCAGGCTGGGAAAATTCAAAAGTTAGAACATTCAAGGTAAGATCTAGCTCAAGTTTCTTATTCTTGCTTACCTGGCATTTGGCCAATAACCTCCCGTCCTCGTACTACCTTTAAATTCTATCAGGTCCTTTTCTCTGAGAATTCGAATCCACCTTTCTATTGTTTTTTTAGAAATATGTATAAAATCAGCATAATAGGGGCCTCGATTACCCGGATAAGCGATTATAACTTCATAAAGTTTATTTACTCCCTCACCTGGGCCTTTTACTCCCTCACCTGGGCCTTTTACTCCCTCACCTAGGCCTTTTACTCCCTCACCTAGGCCTTTTACTCCCTCATCTGGGCCTTTTACTCCCTCATTCCTAAAGTCTGGATGAATCTTTAAAATAACTTGAAAATAGCTCCGTTCTTCATCTAGTAGTAAATTCTGGTTCCGGTGTGTAAAATCTCATCAAATGGCAGTAAAATCGCAGGTGCTAGTAGCCCCCCTTTTTGGACATAAAACCTGTAACTGTGGCAGGACCGCAGTGATTCTCAAATTAATTGCTACCACTATTTTGCAATTTTAGTGTGCCAGTTTTTCTCATTTTATGTCGATCCATCATTGTTAAAAAAGAGTTCATTTATTATGAATAGCAACTATATTTTTAAAACATATAAATCTCCTCAATTCTGGTGATTTTTTCAAACGCAGTTAAGTAGGCTCTTTCTAACCGATACCACCCAGCTTTCCCCTCATTCTCAAGTGTGTGACAGCTAGTTAATTCTTACCTTTTGCCTTAATTTCCTCAGGCACTTCATAGGGCCTAGCATCTCCACTAAAAACCCAAATAACCAATACCTTTTTACCCATAACTTCCTCAATACTCAGCTTAGGGAAATAAACTGGCCTAATTAAATTATTATAACCTATCATTTCTCGTTGAATCCTATCAATTTCTTCATCACTTACACCAACAGGAGGCAGCACTGGCCGCCCATGATTTTCTTCAATCCCAATAATTATATATCCTCCGCCAATATCTTCAAAATCATTGGCAAACGCACAAATACTACGATAAATAGACCCGGGATTCCAACCTTTCTTATATTCAATTCGCTCATTTTCCACAATTCGTCCACGAATAAATTCTTCTATATTAATGGGTAAAGGCCATAACAAAATTTTGAAATTTCTGAATTCTAACTCAGATACAACAACCATTTATATATTTCAAACCACCTATAACTTGATAGTTTGTATCTACTATTCAATCATTTAATTTACAAATTAAAGAATTTTATCCTTCCAAATACAAAACCATGTACAACTTCAGAATCTTAGATTTCAAAATAGACATAAATTCGACCATTTAAAGTTAGTCCATTATTTGGGAGAATAGAAGCCGATCAATTTCATACAGAAAAAGCGCCGAAGATACCATTATAGCTTAGTTACTAAAATAGGCTGACACATCGTCAACCTATTCATAATCAAAAATTCACAGAATATATTTCAAGTCGAGCGGCACTTCTACAATTCCAGGACTGAAGGGAAACGGTTCATTTTTTAGCAAAAGCCAACACGATCTGTTATGACTAATAATATTGTTGTTTGGCGCAAGCGCAGAATAAAGCGTGAAATCCTATGATGAGAAATCTCTTGATCAATCCAATTCTTCAAAATAAAATCACATGTCCGCTTTCTTCAATATTTTCCAGCTCGATAAATTCTACAATTTATTTATATTGCATGTATGTCAAATGCAGAACAAAGAGCCAGTATGCCGGAAGGCACACAAGCTGTCCTTAACAGAAGGATCCTCGAAATCGATAATAGTAACCTTTTACATATTATTCAAAAGGGGCAACGGGTACTGGACGTAGGATGCGGTTCGGGAAGTATTACCTCTGGAATTGCAAATCTGGTAGGTCTTGATGGTTATATTGTCGGCATCGATACAAGCCCGCACCTCATTGAATTGGCGAAGCGGCAATACGAAAACATACCCAACCTTCATTTTCAATTAGCGGACCTTTATTGTTATACAAGCGATCAACTTTTCGATGTCGTTAGTTCTGCACGTGTGTTACAATGGCTGGCCTATCCACAAAAGGCCATTGCACAATTAGTTAAATTTATTAAGCCAAATGGCATGCTTAGCATATTGGATTACAATCACCAAAAAATTGAATGGTCTCCTTCACCTCCTCAAAGCTTGCTGAACTTCTATGACGCTTTTTTAAGATGGCGCGCCGATGCCGGCATGGACAATTGTATTGCAGACCAACTTTCAACAATCTTTAAAAACCACGGATTAAATAATATAACCGAGCAAGATCATTCCGAATTCACCCAACGCCAAGATGAGAACTTTGCAGAAAACACCAGCATTTGGATTAAAGTAGCAGAAACCAGAGGGCTGCAGATGGTGCAAGACGGCTATTTTCAAGAAGAAATGCGCAGACAAGCAATTGTGGATTATACCAGTTGGATTAAAAACGAAGGGATTTCCATGAAACTGTATTTACGGGCTGTAACTGGCCAGAAATAAAGGTTTTAATGACCTTATAAGTTCTGTTTGTAATTATACTGCCTCTTTGATTATTTGTCAAATGCAGGTTTCATTCTTTTAAAAGTGGTGAAAAGTATTCTACAGAACATTAGAACTGAGCTACCCGAAAGCTGCTCATATAGGCAAGACCGGTAAAACTTCTTAATCCTTTATAAACTTGATTCCTCCCATATAACCTCATTTGGCATATCATAAACATAATCCAAATGTGAGCAACGCTCATGCAGTTGCCGCAAAAATTGGTTGATAATGCCTGCTGATTCATTTTTATATTCCCGTTGTAGTTTGGTATTAAAGATTGTCACTGCTTTTTTAACCAGTAGATAGACCTGATAATCAAATTTTGTAAAACAAGTGCCAAACCGGCGGGCAGGTTGCGCAAAGGTAAAGGTTAGTACATCCGCAATGAGATCAAGTTCAAGTTTCTTATCCTTACAGACCTTACTAAACGCTACTACTTTTTTGTTACAGGCAATCAGCATTTCAGCCAGTCGCAATTCTTCAGAACGACCCCGATATTGCTTGTTCATTAATATGGCTAGATCTGACTTCGCTGCTTCAACCCTGATACGCCCTCCGTCGTCCTTATTGATAACATTGACCAACAAATAATCGTGAAACTCTTTATTTATAGATGCAGCCTTCAGCACCAGCTTTTCCAGTTCCATTTTACTTAGTTTCAAGACGGCTCTCTTTACTGAAGTCTCCACTGTTGCCATATGCTTGATTGTTTTTTAAAAAAAGTGACACAAGATTTATCCTTAATTAATTGCACTGCAGGTACAGTCAGGCATCGTATTAACGCACCGTTAGCCACTTGCCGGCCGCACGACACGGAAAGCCACAGCTAAACACTTATCCGATAGATGATCCCACCCTTATTACATCACCAACGACCCACAATACCGATTTCCTTAGCACTGCTCATAGGAACGTTCTTCCATAGGTATCAGCCGAACCTGCTCTATATTTACAAGAATTCTGCGCAAACATTGCTTAAAATCAGTCAGTCTGACCGGTCCATTAAAAAAGATATCCTCAGCTGCCCGCCTCAATTCTGTACATCCCAATAATTCCTTAATCAACGCCTCACTAAGCATCAAAAAGCCGTCATCATCTGAGCACTTTTCCGCCAGGAATCCAAACCGTAGGCCTAAATCATCATTAAAAATATCTGCTTCAACAATTACACCCTTATAGGTCTGTTCTGACAAGTCATCTGTGTCCATGATTGTACATTTAGGTTAAAATTTTGCCAGATTACTAGTCACTTCAATATTACAAAAAAATAATAAAACAAAGGAGTCATTCTCTCTCATTTTCCGGAGCAACTTTCTCTTGCACCTTTCAGCACGTTTCAGGTCAATTCTTGCTCTTAAGCAACTTCTTTGCCGTCCTCTTTAAATTCGCTATCATTTTTTGGGTGAAAAAGTTATGATATAACCGCCCCGTTGTCATTTGACTTTGTGGATTCAGAAGTGCTTTATACACTTTTACTAATTTGGCTAACAATAGATATATTAGAACTTTATCCAAAGTTTTACCCTTGGACCTATATCACGAATATTTTAAAGCACCTTTACAGCCTTTTAGTCGCCAAAATAAGTTGCAGCCCCTATCCTAAATTCTAAGCGACCATTTTTCGCCTTATCGGGCCATCCAAGTTCATTATAAATGCCTTTTCGGGACACCCTTTTATCCGGATATTTGACATCTTTGCACAGCAAAAAAAAGATTAGAGGACATTAAACCAGACACCGGGTAATCAGTAATAATACTTCTGCAATGCCCGTCTAATCCTTTAATAGAGGTGCCGCAACCAAGACATCTGCTTACTATTTATCTAACCCAATCATCCTTTAAAAGGCATGAGACCATACAACAACATGAATCCTTCTCATAACGTCTTATGCCTTTTTTATTTGTTTAAAGATGTCTTATCGGGCTATCCGTTCAGGGCTGAAGGGGAGAAACCGTGACATTTTTTAAACGCCTGAGCAAACTTGCCCGGGCTTTCGTATCCGAGTTTAAAAGAAATATCCTTGATCAGCATTTGGTCTTCTAAAACCATGTTTTTAGCCACCTCCATTTGCCTGTCCTGAAAATATTGATAAAGCGGTTTGCCAAACAATTGGCGGAACTCTGTCTTTAATTTGGTTTCAGATACACCGAACTTTTTGGCTAAAAAGCTCACTCCGGCAAATTTCTCAAACAAATGCTCCCTTAAATACCGCTCAACCTTGCTCATAGAGAATTTATCGTCGTAATCAACCGCTACGCTTCTTTCCACAACCCGCTGTTGCTTGCAAAGGTCAAAAAACTCAAAAATAAAAGCAAGCGTGGTGTATTTCAGGTTGAGCCTATCCACTTGGCTGACATCGCTTCCTAGGTTCATCACCTTTTCAAAACGATCGAAATTTTCCAGGGCCTCATCCGTAGGGCCTAAAGGCCAGATAATATAACTGGTACTCGACTGGATAAACTTATCCAGTCCTCCGTCTGAAAATTTTTTATTCACTCTTAAATTCTTTTGTAACCATGCTTCACTAATATAAAGGGTTATATACTTATTCTCTGCTCCTTTAAAATTCAGGTCACAATGCCTTTCTCCGGGTTTATAAAAGGTCCAGCTGTATTGTGGGAAACAGACAAATTTGTGGCATATATCGTTATTAATACTGGTCACATTGTTTATGTTATTCAGACTCAGCATATAATACCCTTCTAATTGCTCCGCCGCCGGATCCTTTTTATAGATAAGGTCATAGGCAACATTAGCCTTATACCGAATCTTAGAATACATAAGCCAGCATCCTTCTTCGAGCTCCTGATAATAAAAGCCGCCCTGACAAAAGGGGTTACTGGAATAAATCTGCTGCTTTTCCTTAAAATGCCTGACAAAAGGAAATCCGTCGAAACTATCTATCAGTGATTTAGCAGACTGGCCGTTATAAGGCAGGTGATAAAATCCTTTGCTATAGGTAAAATAGCATTGTTTGAACTGATTCAGCCAGGTTTTTAATTTTTTGGGGTACATAAGCAGTTTTTGTTTAGTAGCAAGAAATATCCACGCACCTTTGCTTGTCTACGCAATACAGATAGTCAAATATACCGATTAGCCTATTAATACCCCCGGCTCCGTCGATTTTAAGCGGGCAAAAGCCTTGACCAGGCTTAAAATGCTTTGATTATCAGCTAATTTATATATTGTATAATGTACAAGATACCTTGAGTATGGTTTTTTCGGGTATATTTAGGCCCATAACAAATCAAAAGAGGGATTGATCTTTTTTCATGAGTAAAATGACCATACAGGTCCTGGCAGATCATCTGGGACTATCTATTTCTACGATTTCTAAGGCATTAAAAGACAGCCATGAAATCAGTGCGGCAACCAAACAAAAAGTCCTGGAGGCCGCTACTGAATTAGGCTATACGCCAAATCCTTATGCAAGCAGCCTCAGAAAACAAAAGAGTAAGACCATTGCGGTCATATTACCAGAAATCTCTGACAGTTTTTTTGCGCTGGCTGTAGGGGGCATTGAGTCAGTAGCCACTGAAAGGCAGTACCATACTTTGATTTACCTTACTCATGAAAGCTTCCTGGCTGAAAAAGATGTCCTGAAGCACTGTGCCGGGGGCCGGGTAGACGGTGTTTTAATTTCTGTTTCAAAAGAGACCACCGAAACCACCCACTTTGACACTTTAAAAAGAGCGAATATTCCTTTTGTTTTTTTTGACAGGGACCTGGAAGGCTATGAAGCCAACAAAGTATTAACCGATGATTACAGGTCTGGCCTCATCGCCACCCGGCACCTGATTGACCAAGGTTGTAAATATCCGGTTTTCATCTCCCCATCAGACAGTTTATCTGTCTGCAACAGGAGATATGATGGATTTAAATCTGCACTTAATAATGCCGGGCTCCCTCAGGGAACAGAAAATTTTATACTGGTGGACTGTCAAAACAGGGGCGCCTCCTTAACCGAGCAATTAAAAACCGTACTCCAGCAAAATCCTGCTATTGACGGAGTTCTGGCTTCCGTAGAAGACATCGCTATTCATAGCTACCTGGCCTGTAAAGAACTTAATATTTTAATTCCGGACCGCCTGCAGATTATTGCCTTTACGACTATTAAAACTGCGGATATATTTAGCCCGACACTGACAACGATTACCCAACCCGCCTTTGAAACCGGCAAACAGGCCGCCAGCATTCTGTTTGATTTAATTGATAAAAAACAACCTAAAGTCAGCGGGGCGCCTTTAATTTTGCCGTCCATTCTAACCGAGCGCGCATCCACCAAAAGCATCACCCGGGCTTGATGCCCGGGATATTTATTTCCAGACCAACTGCCGCACATCTTTTTGGTAGAGACTATCCCCGTAATAAACGGCTTTATGTTCGCCCCAGTTAACAGAGCAGTTGCGGACCGTAATCCTGGCGGCAGTATCAAAATAAAAGCCCGCCGTCTTGCCCTTT
This sequence comes from Arachidicoccus rhizosphaerae, assembly GCF_900107765.1. Taxonomy (GTDB): domain Bacteria; phylum Bacteroidota; class Bacteroidia; order Chitinophagales; family Chitinophagaceae; genus Arachidicoccus; species Arachidicoccus rhizosphaerae. The sequence goes on from NZ_FNQY01000001.1 coordinate 163,869, forward strand.
ACAAAACCTTCTACCTCGGCCGGCCGCCTGTCGTAAACCCCTCCCGGAAAATTCGTCGTTTTATTAATAAATACATCCACGTTATCAAACACGATGTTATCCATCTTATCCTGAGACTGTGCGCCGACAAATACCCCGTTCTCGCTAAAACACTTGATATTGGTAAAAAAGATATTGCTGACCCGGCCCACACGTCCCTCGGTGGCCCCCATGGGGAACCTGAGACTGGCATCCTTGTTACTCGTCTTTGCTCTGCGGTAGGCCGTTACATAAATAGGCTCGGCCTTACCCCACCATACATCACTAAAAAAATGACCTTCAATGATCATATTGGAAAAGATCACATTATCCACTATCCCTTCATCTCTGTTCTGGATACCGACCCCTCTGTTGCTATTGCTAATAATACAATTATCAAACACCACCTTTCTAATCGTATCCATATTCTCAGACCCGATTTTTATAGCACAGCTTCTGGAAGTAAGTGTACAACCGGTAACCGTTATATTTTCGCAACTTCCATATGCCCCGTATTCTCTTCTGTTTTTAAGGCAAATACAATCGTCTCCACTCTCAATATGGCAATCACTGATTCTTACGTCTTTACTATGATCCAGGTCTATCCCGTCACTATTACGCACTTTAACGCTGTTTTTTAAGGTAATTCCACTGATGACAACATCCTGGCATCCCACCAGATGAATGGTCCAGTAAGCTGAATTCCCTATCTGCACATCCCGGACACGGATATTCTTTCCGTCAATAATGGTCAGCACATGCGGCCTGGGATCTACTTCAGTAAACGGTTTGAGTTCATAGCTGTCCTCCAGCTCCTTACCCATAAAGGAAATCCCGTTGCCATTTATAGTGCCGGTACCGGTAATAGAGAAGTCTTGAATATGCTCCCCGTAAATCCACAGGGTGCCTTCTCCTGTGTTTTGCGCAGTAAACGCACTTAAGGTATAAACGCCGGGATCCGGACTTGCAAGCAGTTCAGTGCCTGCCGCCAGATGTAGTTCTACACCCGATTTAACTTCAACAGGTCCTGACAGAAAAACTGCGGGGTTGTTTGCCGGTTCTGCGCATAGCAATACCTGGCCGCCTCCGGCAGCGTTGCAGGCATCTATCGCTTTTTGTATAGCGACGCTGTTATCTGTTTTCCCATCCGCTACGGCCCCATAGGCCCGGATGTCAAATACCGCAACAGGTGCTGATTTTATAGAAGGGCCTTGTGCCGATCCCCAAATACAAAAAGACATAAAAAAGACGAAAAAGACACTTCCCGGCAGGCTAAACCAGGTTCTTTTGCACTTAATCCTGCTTCTTTTTTTGATAAGGCTTACTACATTCATGCTTATGCTGACTTTTTAGATTAGGTTGTTCCAGTGATTAAAAGGCGCCCGTGACGCTGGTGATATATTTTGTATAGAGCTTCCTGGACAGGGCAACAGGATCTCCCTTGGGTTTAGTGGGATAATCCTTCCGCTGATTGACCCAGTGCCACTCCCAGTCCTTTATCTTCTTTTCAAAGGCGGCCTGGTCCATTGATTTTCCCTGCCTGAGCGCCAGTTCTGCCTGGTCAAAAAACTGTTGCCATCTGGGTTTATAAAAATCATCTAACAGCCCACTCCACTGCCGGCAGGAATACTCATGCAGTTTACATTCTTTATCTCCCCAAAGCGTAATCAGGTCTTTGGCATTGAACTCATAAAGTGCTTTTTCCCGCGTGGTCGTTCCCCATTTTCTGGCGTCCGCGATCCAGGGCCCGAGTAAAAAATCCTGCCTTGTGGCAAGCAGCGCATCCAGATCTTCAATCAGCTCAATAAAGGATGTGGCCTCCTTATGAAATACATTCAGGTTCTTTGCCTTATAGGCAGCTGCTGCTTTTTGTTGAATCACCAGTGCGTAATTAGCCAGCACCTGTCTGCCAAGATCTACCAGATCATACTGAAACCCGTCACTGTTGTGACAGGCCGGCGCAGCAAGCATTAATTCACTCCAGGCACCTACCAGGTCATTCCCGTCATAGTTTAAAGAGGTATTTGTCCAACGGGTGCTGGAATCAAACGTAGGTCTTGCCTGTAATATCGATTCATTGCCGTCCCTTTTGTACCTGCTGGCAGGCACGGTATACACCGTCTTTTGCAAAATCTCCCAGGCCTTCCGGGCATGTATATTATCCACTTCGTAACGGTTTGTCAGATAGGCGGGCAGCCAGCTATTTAAATCAATAGGTGTGTTCCTCCAGGTGTTTTCCATCATGAGTTCATAGATCACCGGATTCTGCTCGATGGCCTCCATGGTCAGCCCAATGCCGGATAAACGTCCTTTCAAGGGACTGGCAAGGGCCATTGCCGGGCCGGTAGCCACGGTCTCCATTCTTCCGAATAAATTATTATTACCCCCAAAATTATTCAGCATATTCCAGATCCAGGGTTTACCATAAAAAGCTTCTGTTCTTTTCCATACGGGTTCAATTTCTGTGGCCAGATCAAGAACAATCATTTTGTCATCCGGCACCGCGTCCAGCAGGGCTTTAATCTGGGGCGCCTTCCAGAACTTACGGTCACTGAAAAAGAGCCAGCCTTGCATCACCCACACGGCTGCGCTGTCAACCGCCTGCATTCCCTGGTAAATCTTTTTGCTGAGATCTGCCAGATAATCCGGTGCATCGCTGGGCGGCTCATTTTCATTAAAAGTATCCGCCGAATATAAATGATCCGTTCCCAGTAGTGCTGTCTGTTTTTTAAGGAATAATTGCGCCACTTTCTCAAACAACGGATCATGTGCATCCAGAATATAGGTGTCTGCAAACCCGTTTCCCCAGGAAGTGGTTTTAAGTTTCGCCTCGGGGAATTTTTCTTTAAAGGCCTTAGGCACGTGCCCGGTAAAAGCCGGCAGGACGGGCGTCATCCCCAGCGACCTTTCTCTTTCCAGGATTTTCTTTTGTAACTCAAAATGACTTTTCATCCAGCTAAGGGGCAAAGGCCCGCCCCACCCGTCCAGATTTCCCATCCAAAACCAGCTGAAATAAGCAGGCCCGCTAAAAAAGCCCTGTAATTCCCCGTCTGTAAAACCCATTTCTTTATAGACCAGGTACCAGGTGTACGCCTCACCGGTAATCGCAAGGGGCATATTGATGCCATGTAAAGCCATCCAGTCAATTTCCTTTTCCCAGCGGGTCCAGTCCCACCAACTCATGCTATAATTAAAAGTGCAGTAGTTTAGATAATATCTGTAAGTATAAGGTGTTTGTTTTCGGATGATATGATCAGGAACGGGCAGCTTTTCCGGTAAATGCATCTGTACACCGTTCCAGGTAATCTGGGCATGGCAATAATGGTTCAGATAATAATATAAACCGGAGGCTACAGCCGTGCCGCTACCGGCTTTAATTAAAATCCTGCCCTCTTTACCCGCGATGGTAAAGCCTTCCGGCTGCTCCCCAGCCGGCTCCGCTTCAATGATAAACTGCGACGCGTGTCTGGGTACGACTCTATGCAGCAGAGCCTCTGCCGCCTTTTGATTCAGCTGGCAGTAAGCCGTCAACGGCCCTGCTGTCAGTAGAATACCCGACAGTATTATAAAAACAAATAATCCTTTGCGCCTTATCTTACCGGATACATCCATAACTATAATTTTAAAAAGATTTTCTTTTTATACAAAAACCAAAGCAGCACAAATTGAATCAGTGCCACGCCTGTCCAGATAAAGGCATCATGATAAGGCAAGGCCGTACAATCAATCAACCCGCCGAACAAAAATCGGGCGGACGCTTCAAAGTCAACAACTCCATGGGCCGCCATATAAATGAGTATGGAATTACATCCCAGATAAACCAGCGGCATCGCCCATTTCCTGTAACCGGACACGTCAATAACAAAATAAAACAGGGTCATTAACAGTAAGCTCCACCCAGCCGTATACAAGACAAAAGAGCTGGTCCACATATTTTTATTGATGGGAAAAGTAAGGTTCCATGCCCTGCCTATCAACAGTAGCGCAATGCCCCCAAGCATCATATACAGAGATTTTCTTTTTTTGGACAAGGACTCCCTTCTCAGCAGCTCTCCTGTAAAGATCCCAAATAAGGCAGAACCAATAGCCGGCAAGGTGGATAAAATACCTTCCGGGTCATAAACGCCGCGGTGCAGTTTTCCGGGTAAAAACAACCGGTCAAACCAGGCGGCCAGATTACCCCCCGGCGTTAACACCCCTGGTCCAAACCCAGGCACCGGAATTAAGGTCATCATAGCCCAGTAGCCCAGTAAAATACCGGCTAACCAATAGATTCTACGCTTAAAGTCTGTATTCAGGTAGATGAGCGCCGCAAAAAAACAACTTAGCGCAATGCGTCCCAGTACACTTGCAAAACGGGTATCATGATACCCCGTAAAAGCAAGCGCCCCGTTTACCACCATGCCCAGTAAAATCAAAAGGATGGTCCTTTTAAGCAGAGATTTGTAAATACGCTGTTTAGCCGTTTTGATATCCGCCTCAGGCCTGCTGAAGGATTTGGCAAAAGAAAAAGGCATACTGACCCCTGCAATAAAAATAAAAAGCGGGAAAATCAGATCATAAAAGGTAAACCCGTTCCAGACGGAGTGATGAAGCTGATTGCTTGCCCCGACAATAAAATGCTCCCAGCCGTTCAGCCGGCCGTCAACCGCCATCTGATAATCCACATGATTTTGCGCCAGCTGATATTTGTCTTTCACCACCCCGGCCAGCCCATGAACAATTCCCTCACCGCTGACAATCCAGAACATATCAAATCCCCGCAGCGCATCTAAAGATAAAAGTCTGGCGGAACTTGCCTTTGTCCCGGTTTTTGCGCCGGATACAGGGTCTGTATGTTGAATATTCTGACTCAAAGGTTAAAATTAGGCGATGAGCTGCATGGAAGTAAAAGCGTTATAAAGATAAAAAGACTGTTTCAGAACTGCACATTTTACTTTTAGTAAATGGTACAGCGGCTAAAACAGTCTGATTATGTTTTTAAAAATTAGTATCCCGGATTTTGTTCCAGCTTGCTATTGGCAGTTCTGGCAGCTGTCGGGATAGGGAAGATCTCACGGTAGGTATCTTTATTGGTTTTAAAGCCATAAGTATCTTCAAATTTACCGAAACGAATCATATCATCTCTGTGCTGACACTCCCAGGCAAATTCCCGGCAACGCTCTTCATAAAGTTTTTCCAGACTAACGGAGGTCCAGGCGGCGGCGGTAGTTCTGTTGGAGCGCACCTCATTTACCAGAGACAGCGCCGTCTCACCTTCAGTAGCCGTTCCTCCTCTTAAAATCGCTTCAGCTTTTGTCAGCAGGATATCTGAGTAGCGGTAAACCGGCACGTCATTATTCTGGTTTCTGGTGCTGGAGCTGTTATCGGGATAAAATTTAATATTTCTGGCACCCTGGTTCCAGGCAATTTCATCATTGCCACAGTCCAGTAAGGAGACGTTTTGTCTGAGTTGAATAGCCGTATCGATATTCAGGGCATAAACATAGGCCGCCGATCCGTCTGAGCCGGAGTAAAACTGATCATATCCCTGTTTGGTCGTGGCTACCATAATCGGATTACCATCATCCCAGTACTGCGGGCCATACAGCCATTGCTTTAAACGGATGTCGTCGGTATCTTCTAAAAAGTAATTTAAGAAGCTGGACAGGGTCGCCCTGGGTCCGCTGGGCTTACTGTTCACCAGCCCGTTGCCCGTTGTCTGATTCACCACCGGATCTACATTAGACCCCACCGTGGCTCCTGAATATCCGTACTTCATACCCAGGTTGCGGTTAAGATCATAACGGCCATAGAACATATATCCATCCGAGGTGGAGGGGTCATAGGGGATGGCAAAGATAAACTCAGACTGCGTAGTCGGGCCGTTGTCCGGATAAAACATTTTCAGATAAGTACTTCTGGGCTGTACGGCGTATTTTCCGGACTGGATAATACTGTCGCAGGCCGCGATACACTCATTATACTTGCCGGAGCCTGTATACACTTCAGCATTCAGATACATTTTTGCGAGCAGTGCATAGGCAAAGTATTTAGTCGGCTTGCCGTAAGTGGTCGCATCTACCTCTGTTTTTAAATCCGGTATTACCGCTTTTAATTCAGAAGCTACAAAGTTAAAAACTTCGGTACGGCTGGCTCTTGGCTGAAGGCCCGGGCTTGGGTAAATCGTATCCAGGGGTACTCCTCCGTATAAATCCATCAATTCCCAGTAAGCATACGCTCTGATGGCTCTTACTTCGGCCAGACTGCTGCTTTTTGCCTCGCCTTCGGGCGCATTTTGCAGCAGATACAGGGTCTGGTTACAGGTTCCTACCAGTCCCGTGACATCGTTCCAGGCGGTCGTCGTCCAGTTATGATCTGGTGTCCAGGTGTGGCGGTGCAGCATTTCATAACTGGCTCCGTCATACCAGTTTCCACCAAATGCCAGTAAAACAGCTTCATCCGTGGAGCACTCCTGCATGAAAAAATAAGTCAGGGCATAGTGGCCGCGAAGGCTGGTATAAACCGGTCCTATTAAGGCCTGAAACTGCTCTTCCGTTTGCGGGAAAACATCTTCTGTATATAAAGATTTTGGCGTAACATCTAATTTATGACACCCCCAGATTGTCAGGGGCAATAATGCCGCCATAATATATTTTAAAGTCTTTTTCATCATCTTGATTTGAAGGTTAATTACATTGTTTTAGAATCCAAGGTTTACGCCAAATACCAGTGTCCGGGTCTTAGGATAGAAATTGTTGCCATCTACACCCAGGCCTACACCTCCCTGGTTGATTTCGGGATCGATACCAGTGTATTTGGTAATGATAAACAGGTTATTGGCTGTCAGATAAAGCTTCAGACCGCGGACGGCTGAGTTAGCCTTAATCGGTACATGATAACCCAGTGTTGCATTATCGAGTCTGATATAATTACCGCTTTCGATATACCTGGTTGAGTAGGCATTGTTTTTAGCATCCGTCATCAGATCATCCTTAGCATAGGTGCTGATATTGTTCACCGCTGCATTTACCGTATAAGACAGATCCGCCCTGGTGACATTAAATATTTTGCTCCCGAAAGACCCTCTGAAAAAGAAGTTCAGATCAAAGTTTTTATAGCTGAGTGTGTTATTCCAGCCCACGAGTAATTTCGGATGCGGGCTGCCGGCATATACATAATCCTCTCCGATACTGGGCGACGTCGTTAAAGAGCCGTCCTTTGCCCTGAACTGAGAATTTCCGTCAGCATCTTTTCCTTCATATTGCAGGGTAAAGAATTCACCAATAGCATGGCCTACTTTTAAAATCTGCAAAGTGCTGTTGGTCTGGCCCGGTCCATCAGGCTGCGTATAACGGATGGAGTCAGAGTTAACCCCGTACTTTGCAGGGCCTTCCATATTTAAAATCTTGTTCTGGTTGGAAGAAAGATTAAGCCCGGTGTTCCAGGAGAAGGTGCCGGTTTTCACCGGCGTTGCGTTTAAACTCAGCTCAATACCCCGGTTACGGACTTTACCGCCATTTCCCCAGACCGTTCCGCCGGGCACAATCGTGCTGCTGACCGTGTAGGAGAAAATCATATTGGTCGTAATCTTATTGTATACATCCAGGGTGCCGTTCAGTTTACCGCCAAATAATCCAAAGTCCAGCCCCAGGTTGGCCGTTGAGGTCACTTCCCACTTTAAATCCGGGTTGGAACCCTGCGCAACCCCGATAGCCGTCTCATATTCCCCGTTATTATAGTAGGTTCCGTAGCTTTTAAATAACTGCTTGGCCGTATAAGCGCCGAAGCCGAAGGCATTACCGGTCTGACCATAACTGGCTCTCAGTTTTAAGTCGCTGATAAATTGCTGGTTTTTCATGAAGTTTTCCTGATCGATTCTCCAGCCCACGGAAACAGACGGAAAATAGCCCCATTGATTATTGGTTCCGAATACGGAGCTGCCGTCTCTTCTGACGGAAGCCTGCAACAGATATTTTCCCGCGTAATTATAATTGACACGGAAGAAATCACTGATAAATTTCGTGGTCTCATAGTTGGTTCCTCCAAAATTAACCGTGTAGCCGCTGACGGTCTGATAATTGCCCAGCCCCAGATTATAATATCCGGTGTAATCTGAAACAAAATTAGTGTTGGAAGCCTGCAGACCGTCTCCGGAGTTATTCTCCTGCCAGGAGTATCCCAGAACAGCGGTAATGGAATGCTTGTTAAACTCCTTATCCCAGGTCAGATAAGATTCGATGGTCGTAGCATTGTTCTCATAAGAACTTCTGTACGCCGCCCCGTTTTCTCCAAAGGTAATCAGCCCTTTATTCGTAAATCCGGGGTCCGGATTGCTGTAAAACCCGGATTTATAATTATCTGAGTAATAGCTGTTATAATATTCTCCATGTAAAGAAGTGTTCTTCTGATAGGCCGCATTTATATTATATTTGAAGCCCCAGGGCAGGGTAGCCTCCACCGTAAAATTGCCCATCAGGGTATTATACTTGGTGTTATCCTCGGCATTATTAATCAGCGATACCGGGTTAAAATAGCCGGGGGTATTGAAATTCTCATAATAAGTACCGTCCTCATTATAGACGGGAGAAGTCGGCAGATGTTTGGCTGCCTGATACAACACCACATTACGCAGCGGTGTATTATCTGCCTTACTGCTTGAATTGGTCAGGTTCAGGCCTAATTTTACTTTATCATTTAACACTTTCTGGCTCAGACTTAACCGGGCAATCAACCTGCTTAAATTACTTTTTTGTAAAATCCCTTCTTTATCCAGGTAGTTCAGACTGGCACTGTACGTGCTTTTATCATTGCCCCCGCTAAATGAGAGATTATGGTTATGAGAGACGGCCTGGGAACGCTGAATCGCTTTCATCCAGTCGGTGGTAGCCCCCAGGTCATTTTCCGGGGCAATGGACCCGCCATTACTTTGCACATAATTTTTAATCTGATCGGCATTCATGACTGATAAAGAGCCTGACACCTTTTCCAGTCCTACATATCCGTCATAAGAAGCAATGGCTTTACCGGCCTTTCCTGTTTTGGTGGTAATAATAATGACCCCGTTAGACGCCTTATTACCATAAATAGCGGTTGCCGCCGCATCTTTTAAGACTTCTATCGAAGCAATATCAGAAGGGGCTACCGTTGCAATGTCTGCTCCCGGAATCCCGTCAATAACATAAAACGGACCCTGCGGGCTATTAATGGTGGAAGCGCCGCGCAGTACAACAGAGGCGGACGCATTGGGGTCTCCACTGGAAGTAATATTTAACCCGGGCACCTTACCTTGTAACAGCTGACCCACGTCACCGGTAACGGCCCTGTTCATTTCCTCCGGCTTGATGGAGGTTATGGAACTGGAGAGCGTCTTTTTAGAGTTATTACCATACCCGATCACCACTACATCTGATAAGTTTGCGGCCGTAGTGACCATTTTAATGGTATAGAAATCGCTGGTCGTGACTTCTACTTCCGCCGTTGTAAAGGACACGGCCGTAACCTGCAGTATATTACCTTGAGAGGCACCGATGGCAAATTCTCCGTCACTATTGGTTACAGTCGCCGCCTGCTTGCCTTTAATCTGAACCGTTGCGGAGGCCACCGGCTCCGATTTATCATCAAGGACTTTACCTTTAATGGTTTTAACCTGCGCACTTGCCTGCAAGGTAATAAGCATGCATAGAAGCATCAGCCAGGCTGCATGGATACTGAGATACAGCTTTCGTTTGAATGATCTGATCAACATAGTTAAGGTTTTAGATTATAAGGTTGGATTTGTAATAAAAAAAGCCTGAGTTTTTCTCGTTTTCACTTTAATGATCCTGATTTTTCCTTGTTATTTGTAGAATATACAATTATGCCAAAAATAACATTCTTTAACATAACAAATTTTAAATCGCCATTATTTATTTGCGAAAACGCTTTCGTGATTTTTAAGCAGGCAGTGCGGGTCTCTAAAACAGGGCGACCTTTTCTTTTTGCGTCAGAAAAGATAATAATTTGTTGGTTTTTAAATCGGTATAAAATTATATTTAATGGCAGGCAATTTACAGGCCGCTTAAGATAGGATCGATAAAGGTTAAATCTCTGAAAAATTAAGCAAACGGAAAGCCTGATACATGGGCCATTTCCTTAACATCTTATAAACAGAAGGGTCAATAAATTTTTTACGTCTTTTTTAGGCAACACACCCTTCTTTTTGCCATTTATCTGACGAGCTGCGTCTCCGCAAAAAATCCGGAGTATTTTCCCAAATGTTCGCAGTTTTTAGCCAGAATCTATTCTCTGACTGATTTTGCCCGGTGGATGGGCGGAAGTCTTCCTGGAAATAGGTAGTTTCGTAACCAGGCATCCATCTTTAAAAATCAAGATCTCCATGAAACATAGTATTCTGGGCGCAGCCTTACTGCTTTTTGCCAGTAGTGCATGTCAACAACCGGGCACCGCCACCAAGCAGTCAGATAAGATCGACAGAAAGGCCGTCGTTTCAAGGCATAATGTCCATCTTTCGGGCATCGATACACTTGGCTCCCTGACAGTTGGTAACGGCAGGTTTGCCTTTACGGTTGATGTCACCGGCTTACAATCCTTCCCGGTGGCCTATGCAAACGGCGTGGCCCTTGGCACCCAGTCAGAGTGGGGCTGGCACAGCTTCCCTAATGACCAGGCGCTTACCTTTTCTGAAACACTGGATACCTTTAATTTTAACGGCAACCATCCGGCTGTATATTCCGTACAGAAAAAAAAGGGCCGGGGCAAGGCGGCCTCAGATTATTTCAGGGCAAACCCGCAGCGCATCCAGCTGGGCAACATCGGACTTGTCCTTTTAAAGAAGAACGGCCAGGAGGCTACCTGTCAGGATCTTACCCAAATAGATCAGACACTGGATCTATGGACGGGCACCATCACCAGTAAATTTGAACTGGAAGGCACTGCTGTAGAGGTCCTTACCTGCGCCGACAGCGCTCAGGACCAGATCGCTTTCAGTATCCAGTCAGATTTATTAAAAGAAGGCAGAATAGGCGTTCGTTTCAGATATCCCACGCCCTTAACCGGTTTTTCAGACAAAGCCATTAACTATGATAACTACCCCGGCAACACCACTTCCGTAGTTTCCAGTGACAGTCAGGCCGTTTTTAAAAGAAGGATTGACACTTCCCGTTACGGGGTTCAGGCGAACTGGACGCATAGAGCTACCCTGATACCTAAATCCGTCAATGAGTATATTTTAACGCCTGACAGTCACAATAACCGTTTCAGCTGTACGGTAGCCTTTGAACCCGGAGCCCGCGCCTCACTCCCTGGTCCGCTAACTTTCAGCCAGGTTCAGCAGCACAGCACCAATGGATGGAAACGATTCTGGCAATCGGGGGCTGCCGTTGACTTCAGCCAGTGTACCGACAAAAGAGCTTTTGAACTGGAACGGCGCGTAGTCCTGTCTCAGTACCTGCTGCGGGTTCAGGAGGCCGGAGATAACCCGCCTCAGGAAACAGGCCTTACCTATAATAGCTGGTACGGCAAACCGCATATGGAAATGATCTGGTGGCATATGGCGCAGTGGGCATTATGGGGCAGACCGGAATTACTGGCTCCTGCACTTAACTGGTATTTCAGGGCCCTGCCTACTGCAACAGAAATTGCCCGTAGGCAAGGCTACAAGGGAGTGCGCTGGCCTAAAATGACCGACAATCAGGGAAGAGAAACCTCTTCCAATGTAGGGTCTTTTCTGATCTGGCAGCAACCGCATCTGATTTATCTGGCAGAACTCATCTATCAGGATACCCACGACAAAGCATTTCTAAAAAAATATCAGGATCTGGTATTTAAAACCGCAGACTTTATGGCTTCCTTTGCCAGTTATGACAGCGCAAGTCAGCGTTATAATCTGGGCAAAGGCATCATCCCTGCCCAGGAATGTTTTAAGGCGGCAGAGACCTATAACCCTCCCTATGAACTGGCTTATTGGAAATGGGGGCTACAGACCGCTCAAAGCTGGCGCCAGCGGCTAGGCCTTGCGCCTGACAGTCAGTGGCAGGCAGTCATTGACCACCTGGCGCCCTTAGCCATAAAGGACGGACTCTATAAAGGGGCAGCGGATGTAACGGATTCTTATTCCCCCAATTGCCGCTATACCATCGATCATCCTGCGGTTTTAATGGCCCTCAGCACACTGCCGGCTAACCATAGCGTTGATACCGCCGTTATGAGCCGCACCTTTGACACGGTTGAAAAGGTCTGGCACTGGGAGCATACCTGGGGCTGGGATTTCCCGATGGTGGCGATGACTGCCGCAAGGCTGCACCGCCCGGAAGAGGCCATCAACGCCTTATTTAAAAATGTAAAAACCAATACCTATCTGGTCAACGGACATAATTATCAGGACGGCAGACTCACCATCTACCTGCCCGGTAACGGTGCCCTGCTCTCTGCCATTGCGCTGATGTGCGCCGGCTCCAAAGAGGATCCCCAGCACAATCTGGGTTTCCCTAAGGACGGCAGCTGGAATGTCAGATGGGAAGGCTTCGAGCAGCTGCCTTAATCATCAGCCGCCCTTTTAGTGCGTTTACTTCATTTAAGCTAAAAAGAGTAAAGGACAACTTTACTCTTTTTTATTTTCAGTACGTAAGATTACCCGGCTTGAATCTATTGGCGTACACCCTGGTGGCTTTTTCCGGATGGATGTCAACCACCAGTAAGCCGGAGACCCGGTAGGGCAGATGGGCCGTACAATTTCCCTCGGGATCAAATACGGCGCTTGCCGACTGGGGGAAGGCCGAACAATAATTTACACTCGCAAAATAAATCCCGTTCTCAAGGGCACGCATCATCATGGCTTTTTCATAATAGGGGTTTTCGGGCGCCATGAATTGTCCATAGACAATCCCCTTTTCGTTACTGCCATTAAAATGTGGATGAAATACCAAGTCTGCCCCTTTCACAGCGCAATACCTCACCGATTCCGGATATCTGAAACCTTCATGGCAGATACTGATACCAAAATTAAGATGACCCACCTGGAAAATATTTCTTTCAGAGCCCGCCTGCCAGTAAGCATCCTCTGAAGGGTCCAGTTGATTTTTGGTCTGATAGCCTAATATATCGCCTGTCGCATCTATTACATAGGCCAGGTTCATGAATGCACCCTTTATATAACCATCCATTGGCAGAACCAGGGCGATGGCATTTGAAGCGGCCACCTTCTTGGCGACATCCAGGGCTTCTTTAAGCGCCCCCGGGGACTGGTCCTGCCGCTGGTAGCCCATGCCGGGATAACCCGGCAAAAAAGATTCCGGAAAGCAGAGTATTTCTGCTTTCGCTTCGGCCGCTTCGGCGGTCATGGATTTCAGTAATGCTATCCCTTCCTGTAATGACCCGGGCATAGGAGGTGCCGCCAGTGCAATTTTCATGGATTTTTTTTATGCTTAAAGCCTTGCCTGGTCAGTAGCTCAAACCGGCAGCGCTTAAGGAAATATAACGGTAAATATATAGGCTCCTAAATTTACCAGTAAGACCACCCCATACAAAATATTTGTTTTTCCTTTACTCAGCGACAGCATCACGGTAAAAATGGATAACCCTAAAAGAATCATCGATTTAGTATCCAGCCCTAAAATCAAATCCAGATGTAATAAACGGCTGACAAAAACAACCGCCGGAATCGTCAGCCCGATACTGGCAAGGGCTGAACCAAGCGCCAGGTTCAGGCTTGTCTGTAAATTATTCTTTCTGGCGGCGATGATGGCGGCCATCCCTTCGGGAAGCAATACCAGTGCGGCGATCAGCACACCCACCAAGGAGTTAGGTAACCCGGCCCTGATAACGGCCGCTTCAATAGCCGGAGAAAATGCTTTTGCCAGTAAGACCACCACGCCCAGGCTAATCAGTAAAAACAAAAGGCTCATCATCAGATGGAAGTTATCGGGAGGACCGGCGTTTTCTGTGGGCTGAACCGCTTCAGCCGGATGCTCCGATAAAAAATAATTTTTGTGTCGCACCGTCTGAACCAATAAAAAAGTACCATAAATACCCAGGCAGGCAATCCCAATAAAGATCAGCTGTACTTCACTGTATCTGGGTCCGCTGACACTGGTCGTATAGTTGGGGAGAATAAGCGTCAGTACCAAAATGGCAATCAGGCTGACCAGGGCTGTATTCACAGAGTCCTTTTGGAAAGACTGCTCAAAATGCTTGGCGCTGCCTACCAGTATGCAAATGCCGATGATGGCATTTAGGATCAGCATTACCGCAGAAAAAACCGTGTCTCTGGCCAGGTACAACGCTTTTTCCCCTCCTGACATCATCAGGGTGATAATAAGCGCTACCTCTATAATGGTAATGGCTACGGCCAGTAGTATGGTCCCAAAAGGTTCTCCTACTCTGACGGCAATAACTTCTGAATGATGCACGCCCGAGAGCACGGCTCCGATCAAAAGCAGGCCGGTCAGCATTTCCAGCACAACCGATCCGTCTGCCCAATGAAAGAAATAGGCGATCCAGGCTATCAGCGGTAAAATAAAAGACCAGTTAAACAATTTTTTCACTTGCCGGTATTTAAAAGGGTTCTCGTATTGCAATTAAAAATAACCAATTTTTTCTAACCGCTCCGTTCGAATATAGCGGATGGCTACCCGGACGTATCATTTAAGCAGGCTGTTTACCGGTTTTGCGGACAATAGCCACGCAAAGCATCGCCATTACCACCCATTCTATGATAATGGCCGGGCTCCAGTTTTGAATGCCGCTGCGCTGAACAACGACCCCCATCAGATAGTTGACCAGCATATTGCCTGCAAGGGCTACGACCAGCACGACACTAAAAGCCGTGGCAGAGAGCTGACTGAATCTGTCCGCCACAAGCCCGAGCATCAATGGGAACCCGCCTGCCAGACCGGCTCCGATAAAAATCAAACCCAGCACATTCATAAGGTATCCTGCCGGCAAGACTGTCAGCGCCCATCCTGACAAGAGCAAAATAAAGGCGATTTTCCATAAAGCGGCGCCAGAGCGGTTTTTTAACAGGCTTCCCAGCAACAGCCGCATGACCGTCATACCGGCTACTGATAAAGAAAGCGCAAATAATGCTTGATTATCCGCGAACCCTTTGGCCCCGATTAAATAAGACGTTGACCAGTTATTTACCAGAGATTCCAGGCTGCTCTGACAAAACAGAAAAAAGGCGATAAGTAATAAAACAGGGTCTTTTATGAGTGCCACCACCTGTTTTATGGGAAAACCGGCGCCTAATTTAGCCGCCGGGAAACGGATACATAGATAAAATAAACAGACGGCTAAAGAGAGCGCGCCCACTGCTGCTATGATGACATCATAAGCAATCCGGTTCACAAGTGCTGCCAGCACTAAAGGCATCCCCAAAGCACCCATCCCAAAGAAGACGCCCAGTATGCTGAGATTGGCCCCTTTTCTTTCTCCGCTTAAATCGGCCACCAGCGCACTGGAGGCCCCATTCATGGCTCCTCCTCCCAGGCCAAACAAAAATACACAGATTCTCAACAGCCACCAGGAAGAGGCAAAGGCCATCCCCTCAAAGCCTAAAAACATGCTCAGGCAACACCCGGATAAAATATATTTAAATCCGTACTTATCTGCTGCCGGTCCGAATAGCAGAGAACCAGTCAGAATCCCTAAGGGAAGGATTGAAAAAAGCGTTCCGGCCCCGATTTCACTGAGTGAGAAACGCTGCATTAAATCCTGCTTAACGGATCCCAGTGTCGTGATACCCATACCAAAAATCAGGATCCCCAGACAGGCTCCTGCAAATACTCTTTTTTGAGAATACAACATACCATCTAACTAAGGTGAAAAGATACGCTTACTTAAAGATCAAATATCTAAAAAAGGTTAGCAACAGCTACGGGCTTGCAATTTTGTGCCGTAAATTTATAATTTTTAGCATAAAACGGCGACATTTTCCATGTTATTTTTTCCGTGTTTCCTTTTTTATGGATTGCATTCATTTCTTTTTTTTGTTTAAAAATCCAGAAATCGGCCTCCGATAAAAAACACAATAGATTGCTATCAAATGACATACATCATTTATGCCGATACGGCCTTCCTTTTCCCCTTATGGGATATTTCTGTAAATATCCCCTATAATATGTCCATTAAATACAAATATTATTCGTATTTTTAATACGCGGATTTATGCGGGTTTATGCGATTTGTCATACCAGCCGTAAATCCCCAAACCGGATTGAGAACTGAACAAAAGCGACTACTTAAAACCCAAGAATATGGAAATCCCTGCTACAGGTCTTTTTAAAAATGAAAGACATGCCTTCATTATAAAAGAAATCAATTTACACAATAAAGTGCTGTCCTCTGAACTGAGCCAAAAGCTCAATGTTTCTGAAGACACCATCCGCAGAGATCTGGCTGAACTGGCAGATGCCGGAGAACTGATAAAGGTCCATGGCGGCGCACTGTCAAGATCCTATCATTATCCGATTCAGCAAAGCAAAACCTATGCCCATGATGCCAAAAAGGCTATTGGCAAAAAGGCGATTCAGCTGCTGCGCCCCGGCTCCCATATTTTAATCGGGACAGGAACAACGATGCTGGAACTAGTCCGGCAAATCCCGGACGACCTGGAGGCTACTTTTTTTACCGTAAGCCCGCTGATGGCCCTGGAGTTAGCGACACACCCTTTGATCAAAGTTATTTTAATTGGCGGACAACTGGATATGTCCTCACAAATTAATATTGGAGAAAAGCCCATTGCAGAACTAGCCGATATAAAAGTGGACTTATGCCTACTGGGTGCCTATGGCATTGACCCGGTAGACGGATTAACAGAAAACGACTGGTCGGTGGCACAGGTAAAAAAAGCCATGTTACGCGCTGCGCGTCAACTGGCCATTATCACCATATCTGAAAAACTGGATTCCTCCTTACCCATGCACCTCTGCCCGCTGAAAAATATTGATTATTTAATTACTGAACTGCAGCCGGATGACCCTAAACTGGATGGATACAGAAACGATATTATCCTGATATAAATCAATAAACCTATTGCCTTACTGCCGGGACTACTGCGTTCAATAATTAATAGGTGGCCTTACACCCGTTTTAATAAAACTTTTGTCCGGCAACCGGGCATATTCGGCCCTTGCAGTACATCTGACCTATTTACAGCTTTAACAGGCCGCCCGATACTTTTGAACGGCCATTGCTTACTTTTGTCCTAAATCTCTTTGAATTTTATACATGTATTTATGGCAACAAATCATCAAACATACGCAGATACAGCACTACTCGTCATGGATGTGCAAAAGCACACGATTAAATCCCTGAAAGACCCCAATTATTATATCCACGGTATCGCAAGAGCGATTGCAGGAGCCAGAAAAGCAGGCATTCCGGTCATGTATGTCGTCGTTGGGTTCAGAGCCGGCTATCCGGAGGTTCATCCGGATAATCTGGCATTTTCAAATATTAAAAACACCAACGTGGGTCTGGATGACGCCGCCAACTATGCCATACCTGATGCCATTGCGCCTAAGGCGGAAGATCTGGTGCTGATTAAAAAGCGGTTCAGCGCTTTTGCCGGCAGCGGTCTTGATTTGATATTAAGGGCCCGGCAGATCAGACACCTGGTGATGGCTGGAATTTCTACCAGCGGGGTTGTATTGTCCACCCTCAGAGAGGCCAGCGATAAGGATTTTAAAATAACCGTTCTGGCTGACGGATGTTCTGACAGAGACGACACGGTCCATCAGGTATTAATGGAAAGAGTTTTTCCCCGGCAGTCACTCATTATTACAATTGACGACTGGCTTTCCTTATTGTAGATACCGGATGCTGCTTATTAAAAATAAAAGAGGCCTTACTTATTACTCCATATAATAAGTAAGGCCTCCTTTATTGAATATCCCTTATTTTGTTTCTACTACCGGAAAGGAGCTGATCCTTAAACGGGTCGCCCCCATCGGGATGAGCGTCAACGGTTCCTCGGGCGTACTGACGAGTACCGGACTTTGCGGCAACACGCCACAGAGCTCATTTTTATCGATGGTCCACCCGGGTATTTTTCTACCCTTGGCTTCTATTTCAATGGGAACAGAACCCGGGGTAAAGGGCATGGAATCCTTCGGCCAGGCCTTGTATTTGACCACCCAGTTGGAGATATCTCCGTCTTTAGGCAATACAAGTCCGTAATTCCAGGCGCTGGCAGGGAAGATATTGTAAGCGGGCCACTTTGTGGGATCGGCATCTGCCTGCCAGTGGGAATCTCCTATAGCCGTTTTACGGCTGTCTTGCTTTACAAACTCCTCCTTTATCTTTAAAGAAAAGCTCAAAGGACCCAAATCTACGCTCACACTATTTTTATTTTCCGCCCATTTTTTAAGCGTGGGTTTCATGGGCAGTTTAAGTTTTATCTGATCGCCGTTTTTCCAGCTACCCACTACTTTGGCGTATCCTCCTGCGTGTAACGCTCCGGATACTTTTTGCCCGTTGACAAACAGCTCCGCATGCTCGCACCAGCCAGGTATTCTCAGATATACCGGGAAGCTGACCGTTTTAGCAGTAACCACGGTAAACCGAACTTCCTGTTCAAAGGGATAATTGGTCTGTTCCTTTAAGGTAACGGTTGTGCCACGCCCTACTTTTGCCTGTACCTCACTTTGCGAGTACAGTACAGCTGCTATTCCGTTATCCGGTGTGGCCATCCATAGATTTTCCGCATAATAAGGCCATCCCTGCGCATGATTATGCTGACAGCACCTGCTGCTAAAAGGATTCATCATTAAAAACGGCCCGCTGTTTTGAATACCGGGGCTGTGATTCTTATCGTCGCTGATAACCATATTTGGTGCCGTAAGGTACCTGAGGGATTTAAAATCCGGCATAACAGCCGCGGGATACGTATTAAAGGCTACATTTTCGCAGTTGTCTGCCCAAAACGGGTCTCCGGTGAAGCGAATCAGCATTTCATCGGAAGCCATTTGTTCCACCATACCGCAGGTCTCCACAGCCTGGTGCGGGTCCGTATATCCGGGTCTTGCATTTTCGTCGGCCCCGAACATCCCTCCCGGCACCTGTCCATAGATATTACGAACCAGATAAAAATCACGGTAAGTGGCATTCAGATCGCCGGAGTCTTTGGACTGCATAAAATAGGTGGCAGGCTCCCTGAAACTTTGGGCGATATTAACATTATGCCAATTAGGCAAATTATCCGGCTGCCGCCAGTTTGCCGTATTGCGATGTATTTTTTCTGCCAGTTTCAGTAATCCGGCATCTCCCGTTCTGTTGTACAGCCAATAAACACTGTACAGATTATCGCCCCCTCTGCTGTTTTCCCAATAATCTTTTAAGAACATGCTGTCCGGCAGATTCAGTTCCCAATCAAAGTATTTGGTCATAAAGGGGATAACACGGTTGTCTTTGCTATAATCATAATAAGATTGCAGGCACCAGAGCATAATCATATTTGGCCAGAGGTCGGGCTTGCCGTTATTCAGATTGAGCGGCCCGAAAAACCCGTCCGGTCTTTGTGTCTTAAGCACAGCCTCTATCCACACCATCGTTTCTTTTAACATGACGGGATCCTTTAATATATAGGCCAGATCTCCATATCCTTTTAACCAGTAAGGCACTTCTTCCCAGCCGTGTCCTCCCTTACCTTCTTTGTCCAGCCAGGCATTGTCGTTTTTTTCCAACCAGGCGCTGATCTCGCCTAAATGCCCGGTCAGTCCGTCCCTTTGGAGTTCCAAATATTTTTTTAGCCAGCCTCCCGGCTGAATGCTGCCGATGGGCAGCTTTATAAAATGCATCGGAGCCAAGGGGGCTTTATTGCCCGGATAAAATCCATTCTCAGCATGAGTCTCGGGAAAATTAACCTGTGTTACTATTACCGGCCCCTTCTGAGCGCTGGCCACGCTCAGAAAAAGTGACTGACAGGCCATAATGCCCGCAGCAAGTTTTATCATCTTTTTTACAGATCGCATAACCGTATTCTTTACGTTTCTATTTGTTGATTAATTTTTGTTCCAATACGCGCATAAAATAGCCGCCTACAACGCTGCGTGCCTGAAATCCGACCTGGTGGCCGTTGGTGGTTTCATGCCAGTCACTTAAAGGGACTCTGTCGGGCGTTTGCGTGGCGAACTTGTAAATAGGGTCAATAAAGGTTTCAAAATCCTTTCTGGAGCCGGTCATGCTGGCCGTCCACATAATCCAGTCGGATTTGGTGTAGGTTTTACGGCTATCCAGTGGCAGACCGAAGGCTAACTGTTTGGTTTTATAAAATGTCAGCTCCTTTGCAGCCACTGAACCGGGGAATGCATTTATGCCCAGCATTTTATCCCAGACCATGTTGTATTTCTGACTCCAGCTGTCTTTAGGCCCTTGGAAGGTCAGCGTGTAGTGATCGCCTGCATCAGCCAGCTGTTGCCATTTAGCGGCCATTTGCCGGGCCATGGCACTATATTTTTGAGCGGTCTGTTTGTCCCCTAACATCTCGGCCATTTTTCCGTAGGCGCCCACCGCTTCAATGGCTTTTATGGAAAGATTGGCGTTTCTGGCAAGGTGTCCCGCAAAATCATCCGTACATAACTGATTGGCCGGATCCATCCCCTGACTGGCCAGATAATCAGTCCAGGTCGTAAGGGTCTTCCAGTGGCTTTTGGCATAATTCGCGTTCCCTTCGACCGCGGCGATGGCCGCTGCCAGGATCACCATATTACCTCCTTCCTCAACGGGCATATCTTCTCCATAGGTTTGTCCGTTTGCTATTGGATAGGTTCCCAGGTCATGAGCAGGAAAGGGCTTGTTCCATTTACCGCTCTCGCTGTAATAGAAAATTCCGTTCATCATCCCTTTTAATAAATCCGGGTTATGCAACAAGTATAAAGCGGAGGACGGATAAGTGATGTCTACCGTATTAATGGACCCGTTGCTGAAATTTTCTTTTGACAAGAACAGCAGTTCACCTTGTGGAGATTCTACGATAGCATGTGCTGCAATACTCTGGCGGTAGGCCAGATTTAAAAGATGCGCATATTTTTCTCCTCCGTATTTTAACCCGTTGTCTTTTATCTGCTGATCCAGACTTTTACAGAGCACTAATACCTGGTCATGGTCTTTGGCGGCGACCAGTAACTGCCCCTGAATGGTCTGCTTGCCGTCTTTATTCCACCAGGGCCTTAGGTTCTCATGGAAATACTGTACCGCATAGCGTTCATCATAAGCAAGCTCAATATAAGCAGAGGCTGCCCCCTCCACCCGGCCTAAATCCTGGACTGTATTCAGACCAAGGCTCTTGCCCTGCATCGTAGTAGCGGTGTTATAGGGCTTCCCACTTAAAAAAGCTTTAATCCCGGCGTCTGCATTTTCTGACAGATATTGTTTCAATGCGCCATTGCCGGTACCTCCTACATAAAAATAACCCCAGTCGATACGGACATTATCTCCCTTCTTTTTTAATATGGGCTGACTGGTTGTTCCTGTTTGCAGATAACTGAGCCCGTTATCATTTTTTCTAAAGGCTGCCACCTGTTCCCTGGGCTGGTCTACTGCCAGATCCGAACTCACGCAGAGGTAAAGCTTAACCTGATGGGCCTTACCGTCTAATGAGCTGACATGGTAATCAATATAGGAAACCGGGCGACTCAAAATGTCCATTCTATCCAGCAGCAAGGGAGAAATAAACTGTACATTCAAAGCGACGTCCCCTGCTTTAAACTGATAATTTGTCTGAGTGGCTTTAACTTCCACACCGGTCTGCTCGGCCGTTGTGATCTGATCCAACTCTTTTTGCTGCTGCAGCTGAACAAGGCCGGCATCCAAAAATGCGCCACCAGCTGTATTTGCCACATGGATAGCCAGGACGTTTTTACCTTTCTTCAGCAGGGCTTTCAGATTAACCGCTGTTTTAAGCTTTAAATACTTATCGGTCCATCCCTGTTTTTTCCAAATTTCTTTGCCGTTTAAATAGACTTCTACATTGTCATCATGGCATATATTTAATAATACGGGAGACTGGTTTAAACTGGCAGGATCCATCTCAAAATCCCGTCTGACCCACAGATCCTTTGTATTCCACAGCGTTTGGGCTGTATGCTCATTATCTCCAAACGGAGCTGCTCCCTCCTGCCATTTTGAGTCGTTATAACTTAAGGTCGTCCAGTCTTTTGCCGGTTGTTCGAAACTATATTTTGCCTGGTAGGACTTGTCGTTTGTTGTAGGCAGAATTTCATGATAGACATCCGGCGACTTCCCTAAAAAACGGTAAAACCTGTCATCCACCTCAATAATACCAATCATGGATTGCTGCTGTCCCGTCCAGTGTACGGTCGTGCTTTGATTTAGCTGATCTGAATTAGACCAGATACTGAAATAGCTGTCATGCGTGATTAAAGGATACGCCGGCGCAATTTGCCTGGCCGTGCTTTGCGCATTTAAAACGGTGAATACAAATGGAAATAGCAGTGCCAAAACGATACGGCCTGCACCCCAAAACGGAAAGGACCTGACTTGATACATCTTTACTAGTACATCTTTTTAAAACGTTGGAAAATTTAAATACCCGGTTTGGGCTATAAGTGTAGTGACCTTAAAAATAGACTATTTGATATAAACAGCCACAAATTCCACGCAAAATAACAATTGCTTTAATATTGCCGACCTGCACGGGCATCATGCAAAAATGGGAGGGGTTTTAATCCCCTCCCATGGCTAAGTTATTGTGCGTCCCGAGCTTATTTTTGAACGGAAAACTTATACTCTGAACTCGTATGATAATGCTGTCCGGGTTTTAAAACCGTGCTTGGAAAAGCAGGCTGATTGGGCGCATCCGGATAATGCTGGGTTTCCATGGCAAATGCGGTCCTAAAGCTGTCTTTCACACCGTTGTTAAAGGTGTTGGCCGCCTGCATAAAATTTCCGCTGTACACCTGCAGCCCCGGCTGATCGGTATAAACATCCATCCTTACACCGGTTTTATCCCCCACGACCGTTGCCGCTAAATGATGATCCCCGGTACTGTCCAGCACATAATTAATATCATATCCTTTACCATTTTTGAGTTGTTCATTTTCCTGATTGATTCTGGAGCCCATGGTATTAGCCGTTAAAAAATCAAAAGGCGTCCCTTTAACATCAAGTATTTTACCTGTCGGAATCAGTGAACTGTCTACCGGTGTAATACTGCTGGCATAAATGGTAAATTGATGGTTCAAAATAGTTCCGCTTCCCTCTCCGTTCAAATTAAAAAAGGCATGATTGGTTAAATTAACGACAGTGGTTTTATCCGTTGTGGCATCATAGGTCATGTCAAGACCGTTCTGGTCGTTCAGATGATAGGTTACTTTCACGTCCAGATTGCCCGGGAACCCTTCTTCCATATCCTTGGATACCCTGGAGAATACGACGGTACTGCTGTCTGGCTGAGCCGCGTCGAAGGTCTGATACTGGAAGCCTTTTTTCCCCCCGTGCAGCGTATTGGCCCCGTTATTAAGAAACAATGTATACTGTTTCCCGTTTAAACTGAATTTCCCTTTGGCGATTCTGTTCCCGAACCTGCCGATGGTAGCCCCGTAATAAGGTTCCGTTGCCTGGGAATAATCTGCAATGGAAGGAAAACCACACACGACATTGACCAGTTTACCTTCTTTTCCCGGCACCTGCAGGCTGACAAGGCGGCCACCGTAATTGGTAAAAGTGGCCATCATTCCATTTTTGTTTTTAAGAACAAATAAATCGGTCTTTACCCCATCCAGCATTCCCTGGAAGCCTGCTTTATTCATTAAGTCAACGGTCGTGGCCGTTGAATCGGCAGGTTCTCCCGACTTTGATTTATTGTCCCGGGACCCGTTACAACTGAAGGCCATAATGGCTGATATGCCAAGTGCGCTAAAAGCGGCTATACGGCTGCGTTTAAAATTGTGTTTCATAAAAGCTTTTTAAAAGAGTGTTTTGTTGTTTGATTATACTATTTACCCCTTACTCACCTGAAGGGACTGCGAGTTTTGTACCGGCAGCGACCGGTTTGCCAAAATCAGGGGTTCCGTCTTTATTCCAGAAAATCTGCTGCATGCGCGGGCTTCTGAACCTTCCGCAGCCCTGACCTGCCTTATCATTCGCATGATAAATGATCCAGTCCTGTTTTCCATCAGGGGATTTGAAAAAGCCGTTATGCCCAGGTGCAAATACGCCGATTTCAGGGGCGCTGGCAAATACGGGCTGATCTTTTTTGATCCAGTTATCCGCCTTCATCGGGCTTGCTCCTTTTTTCAGGCTGAGCATTCCTAAACTATAATGATCCGTCCAGCATCCGCTCGCGGAATACACCAGAAAAATTCTGCCCTGTGGGCTTTTTAAAATCTCCGGACCTTCATTTACTGCAGGGAGCGCATCTTTGACCGAACCTTTCTTTTCCCAGTCATAAACAGGGGAGGAGAGCAGCACTCTTTCTCCCTGAATCGTCCATGGATTTTTCATCTTTGCGATATAAATATTCTGTTGCACATTCATATCACCTTGCCAGCCGGCCCAGAGCATATATAATTGCTTTTTATAAGTAAAGACGGTTCCGTCAATAGCCCATTTATTGGTAGGGTCAGCCACTTTACCTTTAAATACCCAATGGTTAGTCAGGGGGTCGGCATCTGCATTTTCCAATACATACATCCGGTGATGATTATTATCCCCGTCATCTGCCGCAAAATAAATATACCATTTATGGTTAATATAATGCATTTCAGGGGCCCACAACTCTTTGGCATAGGTTCCGGTGTCCGGCGGAGTCCAGACGGTTACCGGTTTTGCCTCGGCGAGTCTGGACATTCTGGTCGTGGCCAGCAGTTGAATATTGCGGCCCGTTGTCCTGCAAAAATAATAAGTGCCCTTATGCTGAACGACCCAGGGATCCGGCCCTGTGACCAGTAAGGGATTTACAAAACTGTCTGTTCTTGCCGCCTGAAGACCTGCTGGCTGTGCATTCCCTTTGCTGGAGACGCCGAGCGATAACAGACAAATAGCTGCCGTAAAAATTCCGGGTAACTTTTTGAACATAATAAAGATATAATGTGATTGAAATCTTGCTTTAAACAGTCATAACTTTTTGTTTATCACCACGTAAACGTTTGCACAAATATCTCTTACAAAAAGCTATAAGATATAACTTCACGCAATATATGTATTTAATCCAAAAAACGAATTTTTAGAACTGACCTTTACAATTGATTTGATTTTGCGCCGACTTATGCTTTTTTAAACAGGGGCGCCAGCAGACTATAAGAATTTAACCTGGCTTCATTATCATAAATATGACTGGCGATCATGACCTCATCCACGCCGGTCTGCGTTACAAAGTCTTCCAGTCCGGCCTCCACCTGGGTCGCGCTTCCGATAAAACTGTAACGCATCATCTGCATCACAGCCGCCTTTTCCATTTCATCCCAGATCCCATCCATGGAATCCACCGGCGGCTGTAGTGGTCTGCGCTCATTGGTGACAATGCCTCTGGCCATCTGATAAAAAGAAGTTGCCAGGCGCTCGGCCTCCGCAGTCGTATCTGCTGCCATTACATTGATACAGGCCATTGCATAAGGGCTGGACAAAGAGGCGGACGGCACAAATTCATCCCGGTATATCCGTAACGCTTCCATTAAATAGGTAGGCGCAAAATGGCTGGCAAAAGCATAAGGCAGGCCTAAGCGGGCGGCCAGGCGGGCACCAAAGGTGCTGGAGCCTAAAAGCCAGATGGGCACCTCCGTTCCCATTCCGGGAATGGCTTTAACCGGCGTATTTCTGTCCGGCGTAGCCAGATAATCTCTTAGCTCCTGAACATCTGCTGGAAACTGGTCTACGCTGTGCATATACCTTCTTAATGCCAGAGAGGTCATTTGATCGGTTCCGGGAGCCCGGCCGAGCCCCAGATCAACTCTTCCCGGAAAGAGCGTAGCCAGGGTGCCAAACTGTTCCGCAACAATTAAAGGAGCGTGATTGGGAAGCATGATCCCGCCACTGCCTACCCTTATCGTATGCGTGTTTTCCGCAACATGGGCGATTAGCAATACGGTAGCTGAACTGGCTATATTTTCCATGTTATGGTGCTCCGCATACCACACTCTTTTATAACCCAGCTTTTCTGCATGCCTGGCTAATGAGACGCTGCGTTTAAAAGAATCCGCAGCATTACCACCTGCAACAATAGGCGCCAGATCTAAAACACTAAATGGGATTTGCTGTAATTTATCTGCCATGTTGAATCATTTCTTTTTATCGTCAATGTTTATTACACAATAAAATTACTCATATAAAAGCACTGCGGGACGCCTGGTCAGTCCGCAGGGAACGGGTCCACGCAGAAAATTTAACATCTAATCTCCCGGCCTCAGATGCAATACCTGCATTAATCAGTCTTTGAACAAAAAAGGCTACCGACCCGCCT
Source organism: Arachidicoccus rhizosphaerae (assembly GCF_900107765.1). Lineage (GTDB taxonomy): Bacteria > Bacteroidota > Bacteroidia > Chitinophagales > Chitinophagaceae > Arachidicoccus > Arachidicoccus rhizosphaerae. The sequence goes on from NZ_FNQY01000001.1 coordinate 190,282, forward strand.
GAAAAATTTTTACCCTATCCGGGAGTAAAGCCGGTTTCATGCTTTTATACATTTATGACCATCACGACTATGGCAGTACCCCTTTTTGATTGGTCTGGATTTTATAAAGATGCGTCGAAGCGGTAATAAACAATACATCGTGGTTTTTGCCTCCAAAACTAAGGTTAGAAACCCAGGGTTCGCTGACCGGGATATAATTTAAAATCCTACCCTCCTTGTTGATGATGGTGACACCATTTCCGCTTAGATACAGATGGTTATTCTGATCGGTGGTAATTCCGTCAGCTACATGATGCAAGATCACCTTGGGATTCGTTAATGTCCCTGCAGCGCCTCTGTCAAAGCGGTAGATCTTCTTGCCTTCAATATCAGAAACATACAGATATTTTCCGTCTGCTGAGCCTACGATGCCGTTGGGTTTGACTAAATAATCAACGACTCTTTTTGCTTCTTTTGCTCCTTTGGGCAAATAATATACACAGGCTTTATCCTGCTCGGAACGTTTCCTGGACCAATAATCTCTCTGATAATAAGGGTCTGTAAAATAAATTCCTCCTGAGCGGTCCGTCCATATATCATTGGGGCCATTTAACAGGCGACCCTGAAAATTAGTAAGTAAGGTATCCACCTCTTTGGAAGGCAGATGTATACGCCAGATCTGATTATAAAGATCTGCGCAAACCAGTAAATTACCCGAACCATCCAGATACATTCCATTGGCTCTGCCTGCCGGCTGCATGAATAACGATAATTGATTGTCAACGCCATACTTCCAGATGGCATTATTAGGCTGGTCCGTAAAATAAAGATTGCCCGCCCGGTCACTTACCGGTCCTTCGGTAAAAGCAAACGAAAAGTCCACCTGGGTAAGATCCCCTGTTTGGACTGCCTCTTCCCGGTTCGTCTGACCGGAGGATTTCATACGGAAAAGCAGGAGACAAACAAACAGCAAAAGACCTGCGGTGCGCGAAGGTAAAAGTGAACGCCTTATTGACGCGCTGCTATTTTTTAGCGAATGATACATCTAGTCGTTTTTAAGTGTTTAAGTGGGGCGCTACAACAATGGGGCTATTAACCTGACTGCTTTTTCCAGCAGTTTTTGTAACCAGAACCGTTGCTCCCATTGAAAAGTATCTATTTTAACGGCTCCTTCTAGATCATCGTAAAAGCTTTTGGCCAGTTCCGTTCCGAAGGATTCATCATAGACAATTGCGTTGGCCTCAAAATTAAGGTCAAAACTTCTATAGTCCATGTTGGCAGAACCGATAATGGATAACCGGCGGTCTACGACCAGGGTTTTAGCGTGGATAAACCCTTTTTGATATAAATAGATATCCACCCCCACATCCAGTAAATCCCCGTAAAAGGATCTTGCGGCCGCATTAACAATCCTTGAGTCAGATTTTCCCGGCACCAATAATTTAACCTTAACCCCTGACAGGGACGCAATTCTTAAGGCATCAATCACGGCCTGTTCGGGAATAAAATAAGGCGTCGTAATTAATAGCTCATGTGCTGCCTGATGGATGGCCTGCAATAATGAAAATAAAATGGTCGGATTATCAGAATCAGGACCGCTTGCGGCAATTTGTACATATTTACCCTCTGTATCACTGCCGTTCAGCCTGGGAAAATAATCCGGACTTGGAATAATGCTCTGCCGGGCACAAAAATTCCAGTCACATAAAAACAGATGTTGCAAATAATGAACGCCGGCCCCTTCAATTCTGACATGAGAATCGCGCCAGAATAGTTTTTTCTTTTTAAGCTTCCCGGGCTGCTTATCCAGGGCATTAATATACCCGTCACTTACATTGATTCCGCCTATAAAACCAATGCAGCCGTCTACCACAATAATCTTACGGTGATTACGATAATTCAACCTATTGGCCAGCGCTAAAAAAATGATTTCGTAAAAGGGATAAGCCTGTACGCCCGCCGCTTTTAATCTGGGCACTAATTTCTTTCTGATAGAACGGCTTCCAAAATCATCATAAATAAGCCGGACCTCAACCCCTTCAGCGGCCTTTTGTTTTAATATCTGTTCAATCTCGCGACCAATTCCATCATCCTCATAGATGTAGTACTCCATGTGGATATGATTTTTGGCATTTTTAAGCGCTTCCAATACGCGCGGAAATTTCAGCTCTCCGTTAACCAGTAATTCAACCTTATTACCTCCGGTTAGCGGGCTCATATTTTCTTTTAATAACAGTCGGGCAATGCCCTTATGTGACTGCACGACTTCGTTTCCTCCGGCAATCAGGCTTAGCGACTTGCGCTGGATGGCGGCCTCCAGTCTTCTGGACTGATGGTCATCTGCTAATAATTTTCTTGAATAAATTTTCCTTTTCCGATAGTTTGTCCCGAAAACAAAATAGAAAACCATACCGGCAACGGGTAAGAATATAATGGCTAATACATAGGCAAGCGCCTTCGTATTGGAGCCTGTATCATAAATGGCCTTCAGACAAACCAATACCAAAAGTACCGTATAGACAATCTCCCATATCAGGATCCAATCCATGACCAACTTTTACCGGTTATTGTGAATATTAGTAGCGGCTTCAGGCGTATGCCTGAGCTTCCAATACAAATATACAAAAGATCAGGTGCATATAAATGCAAGGATAACCGGGTAATATTTCAGTTATGATCCAATACAAAAGGACGGCTTACCCAAAGTATCGGGATAAGCCGTCCTTTTGCATTAAAAATCTACCCTAATGAATCTGGCTGACCCATGTATCCCATCCTTTAGGATCATGCGGCTGATTGTCTGCAAATATTTCCAGTTCACCTCCCGCTCTTAATGCGGCATCTGTCAGATAACTTTGCCGTAGCTCCTGACCATTGAAAACCACTTTTCGGATATAACAGTTATCTGGAGAAAAATTATGCACTTTTATATGTAGTTTTTTTCCTTCGCCTTTTACGCGGGACATATTGATGGTCAAATCCTCAAACAAGGGAACATGTAAATAATAAACCGGCGCACCTACACATGCAGGAAATAAACCAATGGCCGAGAAGACAAACCATCCTGACATGGCGCCTCCATCATCATCCATTGTAGGCAGAAATGCCCTGGGCTGATTTCTATAGACCGGTCCAATGACCGGGTCTATGCCTCTGCTGTTACCATTAAAATAAAACTGGGTAACCGTATCTACTGCATACTGATGCATAAGGTACTGGGCCTTTGAAGGATGCGCCGTCACATTATACAGGGATGGAGCTGCAATATCCGGTTCATTGGCCTGACTGTAGTAGTTTCCATTAAAAAACTGATCCAGCTGTTCCTCTACCATTGTTTTTGAGCCGATTAGCTGCGTCAGACCGGCCATATCATAGGGTACAAGCCATCTGTATTGCCAGACGGTGCCCTGATACATGCCCCTCGCACCCATCTTATCAATATCCTTTTTTGAGAGATCCGCAAACTCTTTTTCCCAGACTGTCCTATAATTCAGGGCCTTGTTTTTATATTGCTGTTGCAGTGTTTTATTGCCCAATGTCTTATAAATCTCACTGACGGCCCATGTATCATAGCTGCTCTCCAAGGCTTTATCAGGATGAGAGAAATCCAGATGATCCACTTCTTTTTTAATGGAATCAATTATGTTTTTAAAGTCCACCTTGTACCCTTTGTTGTAGGCGTCTAACAGAACAATACCCGTATGCTCTGTTCTGACTGTATTCGAAGGTTCGGTCTGGGTTGCATAATCCTGTTTACCATTTGCATATAAGCCGCTAAGACTGTTAACGATGCTCTGATAACGATCCGAATAGGCAAGTGCCAGCAGTGGCAGTTGCGTCCGGTAATTATCCCATACCGACCAGCCGTTGTAAACGGGACTATCCGATTTAACGAGTGCTCCCTTTGTATTTCTATAAGTACCATCCTTTTCAGAAATCAGGTACGGAGATTGAATCACTCTATAAAGCAATGAATAGAACAGCGACCTTCTGTCCTTCATGGTGGTATTGATACTCGTATCGGAAAAACTTGTCTGCCCGATGGCAATACGACCTAGTGCATCATTCCATGCCTGGGTTGCGGCCTGACGTAACTGCTCAAAACTTTGATGATCAACCGCTGCCTTGGCATAGGCCTCACTGGTGGAAGACCAGCCAATCCGCAATTCGATTTTTTTCGTCTGACTGGCAAATCTTGCTATTAGTTGATGATCATGGGTCTTTTCCCACTTTACTGGCTCACTTAAGGAAATATAGTAATAAATCTTATACCTGCCCACACTACAAGTGGTCCCTGCCTGGATCCATCCACTGATGGAAGTGGCAGAGGTCTCATGCTGTTCATCATAAAAACGGTTGGCCCTGGTATGACTTAAGTCAAAAAACAAACCCCTTTGTGAACCTGAGGTCGCCGCAAACTGATATTCATGCAGTCCTTCATTGCCCCTGACGGTAAAGGCGGCCTTAATCCCATTTTTAAATAAGACCTCGTAAAAACCGGGAGCCCCTGCTTCTGCAGATTTTATCAAATCGCAGTTTTTAGGGTCTTCTCCTGTAAACGGCCTGACCAGTAAATTAGCGCCGCTTCCCTCACATCCCACTCCTTCAAAAACGCTGTGAGCAAATCCTAAAAACTTTTTGGCATAATGTTCATACCCCGTGTGAATCCATGGGTCAGTCTGTGGAACAATGCTCAACATACTAAAAGGATAACTGGCTGCCGGCGACAGCTGACCATGGTCTCCCGAGGTCCCGAGGAAAACATTGACATATCCGGAAGGGTTCTCAATAGGCAATAGGTTTGCCCGTTTGTTTGCGGATCCCTGCCCAAGAACCGACCCCTGTAATCCCATTAAAGCAATAACGCCCAACCAGCCAATTTTCATTTTCCTTATCATCGTCATTTTTAATTTTTATGCTTATATCCGTATCCAGCTCCGGCTCATTTAATTCCGGGATCCGGTTTTATCTCCTTTTTCCCTTTTACAGGTAATGGGGTTAGAGCTGGATGGCCAGACTCACCCCTCCTTTCAAATGATTAAATGCTAAAAAGAGGGTAGAAGATGCCGGGTCCCAGCTATAATCCTCTATCCTTAGCAGGTTTCCATTTTGATCTGTCAATTTAATGTCCTGTTGCCGCGGTTGCTGCGGCAGTTTAATACGCATGCTGTTATGGGTTCCCTCAGGCCCCTTGACTAAACAGGTAAAAAGTTTAGTGGACCGGTTATATATGCTGTCCGTTACTCTTCCGGCCACGGCCAGCACGCGGACATCCTTTTTATCTTGTTTGCCTGCAGTCAGATCATAGAGCAGTGTCTGCGCGCCTGGTTTGACTACCATTTCATGCACCACCGGCAAGCCGGGGTTATATAAATTTATATAATGACCTTTTAAGACAAGGGGATCCGTGGAGGGGCCGTCCGCTAAAACCGAGGCCACCAGATAAGGTCCTCTTTTTAGGGTAAAATAATTCTTAGTTTGAAATTTGTCATTACCCCCTGACTGCACCCTGCTTTTCTGATACGCTTCTTTTGCCAGTAAGAGTAGTTGATTTCCTTGATCAGGCTGCATTACCAGCGTCTTCGGATCTTTTTTTATGATCCACACCCGGCCTTTCCCTTTTTTATAAACCCGTGACTCTGCTGCTTTATACTGAATGCCCAGTTGTTTAAATAAATCTTCCGAAGGGCTTTTATAAGAACGGCCCTCGGTATTCCACCATTCCTTGACCTGCTGAAAAGGATCATCGTCTTTTCCATAATAAATTAGCGAGCCTCCGGATGCTACCCAGGCCGCTAACTGTTTATGTACCTCGGGGGACTGAGGCTTCATGTTGGCATAACTCATTATCAAAACCCTGACGCCTTTGAGCGCCTCAGGATAGCCCAGGTTTTCCATATGGACGGTTTGTACCGGAATCCCCTGTTCAATTAAAGGCATTACCATACCGTAAAAATTGGACAACTGGGGATCCTCATAGCCGTTATGCGTCGGGAACCTTTGAAACATCATGGAATTGCTGAGCAGAACAGCGATGCCGGCTGTCCCCGATACCCTGGTCTCAGACAGTGGCATTTGTTGCAGCGCGCCTACCATCACCTGCACCTGAGTGGCATAGGCCGCCGGTATCGGTTGTTTTTTTTCCGCTCCTTCTACTTTAAACCGGCCCAGATAAATCCTGCTGGGCCAGGGCATGACCTCATAGGTATTCACGCTTGGATACATTAGCTCTGCCGTAAAGGTGGCTTCGTAATTTCTTTTATAATCATCCCAGCTTCTGGACCTGTCTTCAATGGGATCCGTTAGTAAATAAATCTTTCTATTTGTGGGCGCTGTCATTGAAATCATCGATCCGTATTCCAGATAGGCGTTTTCAAATACACGTTCTTTTTTAACCCCATTGTAATAAACCGGTTCTCTGGCAGTTCCGGTCCAGACCTGAGCAATATAACCGTCGACATGCTGAAGGCTGGCCAGACTAGCCTCCGGGCTTACGATCTGCCAGCTTGAATAATTGATCAGTGAATGGGTCGGAACAAAACAACCGACCTCTCTGCCAACGCTGCGGCTATATCTTTTAGCGTAAGCAAATAATGTATCCAGTGCTCTGTAATACAAGTGGTACTTTAGTTTGGAGGACAGATAAGTTGCTTCAGCGGAACTATCCTGAGGCTGCCAGGGAGCGTGATAAAAGCTTTGCCACTCCTTTTTAAAGGCCTCACTGTAACCCGATCTTGCCCAATACTCAGGCTCTTCTAAATAAATAGCCGTTACGCCTGCATCTATCGCTTTTTTAATATGTGTTTTTAAATAGTTCAGGTAATTAAGGGTAGGAACGATATAAGGTACATTTTCCCCATGCCAGATGATTTTACCGTCTTTCATGGTCTGGCCCTCATCAAAATGCTGCCGGCCGTCGTACTGTCCTAAAAAATAATCCTTGTACTGTCCCCACGCGGATCCAGTCATAAACTGGACATTATATCCCTGCTCCTGCCAGCTGTTGACACGCTGTTGAAAATGACCGCCAGCATCATTAATGCCATAGACCATGGCTATATCCGCCCGCACGTCATATCTGGCGTCCCACTTATCTGCAATCTGAAAAGATGTTTTGGCGGCGGAGTCCTGCCTGACAGGCTGACCGCAAACCATGGCGCTATTAAAAGCCAACAGGCTCATACAGAGCCCTGTCATTTTTAAAAAGGCGGACTTTATTCCGGGTGCAACCCAAGGCTGACAACGGTAGGAAAAATGATTTTGCATATATTTTTAAAGGGGGTTCTGTAAAAAATTCAACATAGGTCTGATCAGGCCCGGCTTCTATTTTAGCCAGCTTTCAATCACTTCCAAAAAATATCCGATCTCCTCTGCCTTATTATAAAAATGCATACTGACTCTCAATGTACCGGCTCTGTTGGTGACTATTATTCCCTGTTTTGCCAGATAAGCCCCTAATGAGCCGTTATGGTTACTTATCTCCTTGAGTACCACAATAGAAGCTCTGTTCTGTATGGTATAATCACCGACAATTTCTATTTTTTCTTTATGAGTAACCAGCCCATCTAATAGCGATTTTGTCAGTCTCATATTATGCTGATAAATGCGATCAATCCCTATCTCCATTTTTTCAAGCAATGCTTCATAGAGTAAAGCAAGTCCGTAAATATTCAGACCACCAGGCTCATAACTTCTGGCTGTACCTTTAAAATCCAGACTAGAAGCGCCGGTAATGACGGGCGGATACTGGACTAAAAAAGAAGGGTCAAAATAAATAATGCCGTTTCCAAATCCGCTGTTCATCCATTTATAATTACTGGCGATCAGAACATCAATACCTAACTCCTGCATCGCAATAGGAATCGCCCCAAGGCTTTGCGTAGCATCCACCACTAGTTTTACCTGGTATTGTTTGCAAAGGGCGGACAGGGCCGCAATATCCGTTTTAAAACCTGTTTGCCACTGCACATGACCGATGGCCAGAATATCAATGGTATGTTCTTTAAAAATCTTTTCTACGGACTCAACAGATAAATAAAAGCCATCCGTCCGTTCTACCCATTGTACCTTAAAACCATTTTGGATAAAAGGTGCTGTAATAGACGGATAATCGTTTTGGTAAAGCAAAATGGATTCATCCCCTTTTAAGGATTGCACCAGTATGTTCATGGCATAGGAGAAATTAGGAATAAAGGCCAGTCGCTGCTCGTCAACACCCAAAAAAGTTGCCAGGGTTTTTCGATATAGCGGCTCTTCTTTTTCCCGCCACAGCTCCGATCTGGTAGAGCTGTTTATTGCAAAATCATTATATATCTCAGCAGCCGTTTGCAGGCTTGCCTTTGATATAATGCCGCAGCCGGCAGTATTTAAATACGCCTTAGGCACTATTTGTGGTTCCATGGAAATTGATTTGGTCGTGAATTGTATCACAATTTACTAATTTTTCCACTGGCTCCTTATTGATTCACATTTAATTTAAAGTTCAAGCAGGGCTTCAGCAGAAGCGAGATCTACAGAGCTGGTCGTTCTAAGCTCATTTCTGTATTGCAGTGGCGTACGCCCCATCGTATCCTTAAACTTCTTATTAAAATGACTATAGTTATTAAAGCCGCATTCATAACAGATATCCGTAATGGCTAAATTTGTCTCATGCAATAATTTGGCGGCGTGGATCAGCCGGTATTCAATCAGATACTGGACAAAAGTCTTATTGGTGATCTTTTTAAAATATTTACAGAAAGAAGAAGGGGTGAGAAAAACCTGAGCCGCAATATCTGCCAGGGGTATCTCTTCATTAAAATTTTCCTTAACATAATTGAAGATGCGATTAATCTTTTCCTGGTCTTCCACCTTTGCCTCTAATAAAATACTACCGGCATTTAATACCGTGTACTGTTGGGCACTTGCCATCATGGTCAGTGCTTTAAAAAAGGTCAATAGCCGCTGTGGCCCCTCAAGGCCTTGCATGGATTCTAGTACGGCTCCTATGGTTCTTTTATCCTCTCCGTGAAAAACCATCCCGCTTTTCGCCCGCTCAAATAAACGGAGAACGGACTTTAGTTCAGGGATATGGAAAAACCCTTCCCCAAACGCTTCCATCCGCCATTGTATTAAAGTCTCCCTTTGATTGCCTCTCAGGCTGCGTGTAAAGCCGCAATGTGGCAAATTTGAGCCGATTAAAATCAAATCTCCATTCCTGTAATGGGACAAATGCGTCCCTACCTGTCGTTTACCTGCACCTTCATTGACATATACCAGCTCGAATTCCGGGTGATAATGCCAGGCAGAGGCAGTAGGGTTCGGATGACTTTCATCGTAGCGCTGATAATAAAAACTATAACCGAACTGCGGTTTAATGATTTCAATTCTGGGCTTAAATGATGATTCCATAACAATTTGTTTTTATAGCCCTTACACGTACTTCCAGGGCCCTTTTCTTTAACAAAACTGCAGCACTTAACGGCGGCTTTAATTTTTTTTTGGCTAAAACCCCGCTGTTTGCGGGCATTTTACCCATTTTTCAATACCCCACTTAACACCGCCCGGCCAAATTTCCTAATGTCGCGTTAATAAACTAACAGTTGATTATGCAATATTATTAAATTGTAAACACAAAACTAACGCTTATTGAACAAAATACCATAGTTTTTGGATTAAATTCATGTTATTATCGGTTTTGGCCCGTTCTATCTTTGCAGTAGAAAATTAAGAATAACCAACTAAAAAATATAAATATGAAAAAGTTCATTCAACTTAGTTTAACTGCGGTAGTTTTTACCTTAATGACTGCAATGGCCAAGGCTGACAACATTTACGGTAATATCAATGTCCTTTCCAATGGCGTGGTAAAAGTAATGATCAGCGATGTTCCAACTGCACACAACATTTCTGTTTCCGACGAAAACGGTAACAACCTGTATGAGTTAAGCGATATGAAAGCAGGTTCCTTCAAAAATATCGATTTCTCTATGGTTCCGGATGGTACTTACTACATCAAAGTAGAAAACAATAGATCTATCGAAACAACCAAGGTTGATAAAATTGACGGCGCTGTAACCATCGCCAGCGAATCCAGCCTGTTTGTTAAGCCCATCTTCAGAAGAGAAGGTGATGTTTTAAACGTATTTTTCTCTAATCCTGCTAAAAAAGACGTGGAAATCAATGTATACAACCAGAATGGTTCTTTGATCAACACCGTTAAAACAAGTACGGCATCTGTTTCTAAAGGATTTGACTTCTCTAAAAGCCTGCATGGCAACTATAAAGTAGTTCTGTCTCAGGATAATTATGTATTCAGCACTGATTTTGATTTTTAATATAGGACCCAGAAACAACCTAATCATTTTTTGTAAGCCGGATCTTTTTTAAGACCCGGCTTTTTTTTGTTAGCCCTTTAACTAGGTAAGGCAAAAAATAGCGATATAGTTGTTTATATTGCTATTTATTTTTTTGCCCTTTATCTCTTGTTAAATAACTAAATATGGTATACCCGGTAAAAACTCAGATAATAATAGGAGTGTGCAGTAATATGTAGTTTTTCCAACTGGCAATAGATATAAGCAAGGAGCGTTTGATGAGTAGATGATTGTTAATCCCCCGCGCTGAGTACTTCAGCATAGTGATGAATCCGTAAAACTTCTTTCAACGCGCCCTATATGCACTATCCGAAGAGCAACTTTCAGGAAAAGGACATCAGAATTTAATGGAAAAAATTGCAATATTGGTTAGCTTTGCCTTTAAAGCAAATATCATGGCAGCAGCTTAGGCAGAACACAGACCGCATCACTCTGGCGTTTTTATAATTGAATAAAATTGGACATCACTATTTGTGATCTCCAATTACAAGAAGTAGGTATTCAATAATAATTCTAAGATAATGAACATTGGAGAATTAATATTTGTTCAGGTTATTTACCTAACAGTTTTGATATTGGTCATTACAGCCACACGCAAATTAGGCAGGAATGGTATTGTTTATTGGATTATTACTGGGCTTTATGCTTTGATATTTACCTGGCTTGTTAATGAATATACAGCTTTTACAGTAAAAACAGACCCGGGGGCTTTGTTTGCATGGGGAATGTATTCAATAATAGTACCAGGGATATTAACACTTATCGCTTTAATTGTATTCATTATCTCACGTATAGTTATCCGAAAAAACAGTAAAATATAACCATGAGGCTGCTCGCTAGGCCCTAGCCATATGACAAGGGGTTTTTGCCGTCTTGGGCAGTTATTCGAAAATGTCGAATAACGGAATTTTCATCCAATTCATCAACAGCAAATATTTTTTCAGATGATAACTAATCCTTTGTATTTCATCATTATAAAGTGTTCCCGTTATTTTTGAGAAAGCCAAATATTTTCATCTTCATAATTTGTTTCAACACCACGATAGAAAGGTAGATGGCGATTTGGAAGCCAATATAGTTAGATTATATTGCGGTGCTTCACATAAAGGTTATTCAAAATGGGCCTGGCGTCTAATAGCCGAGCTGGATAGCAAGGGCATCTTTTATTAGAAGGTGGGAAATAAAAGTAGACTTTAGAGATCAGAAAACATCAGTGATCTGCCATCAGGCACAAATCAGGGCAAAACTGCAGTAGCAAAAGTTCCCGTCGTAATTTCTGCCCGCCTCCGAATGCAGCTGCTGTATCACACAAAGGACAGGGGGTTTCCAGGAGTGAAAATTAGATGCCAAGTATAAATATTCATTTTTTTCCGCCTTGGTGAACATCGAAAAAAATAATCGAAGTATGAAAAAATGGCAAACTCAACATTTTCCTCCTTTTTTATGGCTGCCACCTACAGTGCTAAAAGTTTCCTAAAAACATTTTGTTTACGAAACTTTTCGTATGTTTGTCTACGAAATCAATCGTAGACAAATGCAAAACAGGAAAATTACCGATAGTGAACTTGAAATTCTTCAGATTTTGTGGGCTAATGGACCTAGTACCGTCAGAACCATCCATGAAAGCCTGGGCACAGAAAAGCAAACCGGCTATACAACCACATTAAAGCTAATGCAAATCATGTTCGAAAAAGGTTTGCTGACCAGAGACGCTTCCTCCCGTACCCATATATATGCAGCAGCCATTTCTGAGCAAAGCGGCAAACAGCAGGCCCTGGATAAAATTATTGATTCGGTTTTCAAAGGATCTCCAACGAAGCTGGTCATGCAGGCCCTGGGAGGTTATCAGCCTTCTACCCAGGAAATTGATGCGATAAAAGCCTACCTGGATGAGCTGCAAAAACAAAATCCCTAAACAATAACGGTCTATCCATTTAAATTAAAACACATGGAAACATTATTTAATTGGTTATCAAGTCCCGCATTTAAAGCGCTAGGCATGAGCCTGCTGTCCAGTCTTTGGCAGGCTGCGATCCTTTATTTCCTGACCTATGCTTTAATATGGCTGAATAGGAACAGCGCAGCCAGAATCAAATACAATCTGGCAGCCGTTGGCTCTTTAATAGCAACGATCTGGTTTATTCAGACTTTTATTTACTATTTAAACCTGGAAACAAGCCTGTCCGGTCAGATAAAAGAACAATCTGCTGCACTATTTTATTTTCCGGGAAACTTTCCTGTGTTAACTACGGTGTATCCGGGAGCCGCGACTGAAACAGGATTTCATTTAAGCAAGTGTATTCCACTGGCGCTTATCATTTATTTCATAGGAGTTACCATCCTGCTATTTAAAGTTTTATTCAGTTATCTGCAAACGCGCCAACTAAAAACGAGCGGACTGTTCACTGCGCCAGTGCAATATATGCAACACTTAGCCGCAACCAGTAAGCAATTTAATATCGCTTCCAGGGTACAGCTCTATTTATCAGACAAGATCAATACGCCACTGATGATGGGATACCTTAAACCCATTATATTACTTCCTGTTTCCATTATCACCCATCTGTCAGCCGTACAAATAGAAGCAATAATTACACACGAACTGGCCCATATTCGCAGGCAGGATTATCTGGTAAACTTTATCATGTCTATTGTTGAAGCGCTGTTTTTCTTTAATCCTTTTATCTGGCTGTTGTCAAAAATCATGCGGGAGGAAAGAGAAAAAGCCTGTGATGAACTGGTCATCAAATCAGTTGCGCCTTACACCTATGCTACCGCATTACTTGCCCTGGAAAAAATTAATGAGACAAAGCGTCTTACCCTTGCTGCCAATGGACACAATTCATTTAAATTACTAAACAGGATTAAATTATTTACCATGAAAAAAAATCCCATTATTTCAGTAAAGCAAAAAATTGTCTCATTATTACTGATTATTATGGCAATTGGCTGTATTGCCTGGTTAAGCCCAAAACAACAACAGGCTAAAAACAAGCAAATAACAGCCACAAAAGAGGGAATGAAAGCGCAAAAGCAAATAACCGCTACCAATTCCGCCAGAACTAACCCCCAAATAATCCAGCCAAAGCAACCCGCAAGTCATTATTTAAGTTCTGCCGGATCCCGGACCGTTATGGACAGTATTACACCGCAAATGCAACAGCAGATAGATGAGATCACAAAGTCTGCCCAGAAAATAGCAGCTGGCTTTGCAGCAGATACCGCCTGGCAATCTAACCTTGCGGCCATCCAGCAAAAGGCCATGCAAATTACCTCCAAATTTGAACAGGACCCGGCTTTTAAAGCGACTATTGAAAAAATAACTCAGGATGCCAAAGCGCTTTCCAGTAAAATGAAAGACGACCCGGCCTTAGAAAAGCAACTCAGAGACTTGGATCAAAACGCACAGCAGATGGCAGAGGCATATAAACCCTCCCCGGAAATGCAAAAACAATTAGAGGCGTTAAGTAATCGAAGTGCTGCCATCGCCGCTTCCTTTGCCAAGGATACAGCCTGGAAAAATCAAATAAAGCACTTAAAATTCAGAGCAGAAAAACTGGCCAGACAACTCAAAGACAACCCTGAAATGCAGGAAAAAATAAAGAAAATGGCCGACACCTATAAAGATATGGCCATAAAGGTTTTAAATGATCCTAAATTTAAAAATCAGTTACAACAGCTTCACGATGATCTGAGTCATATGAACTGGGATTTGGACAACGACGATTAATAGTGCATTTTTTAAAAGAGGCGGGTTTAAAATCCGCCTCTTTTTTATATTATAGTTCTCCCGCTCACTCTCTCGCATCATTAATCTCAATCCAGTAACCATCAGGATCCATGAAATAAATCTGTTTAACGCCGTCCACTCTTAGCGTATAGGCACCCTGCTTACCCTCCCAGCTCTCAAAGGGAATACTACGTTTTTTCAAATTGACGATAAATGCTTCCACGGAAGGAACCGTAAAACACAAATGCGCATTCTTATCGTGAAATTCTTTTTTCTTTGCGCCACTAATCAAATGCAGTTTGATATTAGGGCCTACCGCAAACCAGGTATGTTTGCCATCATGGAAGGGTTCCGCTACGGAGTCAAGACCAATCACATCCTTGTAAAACCCGGTACTTACCTGTAAGTCAGCTACATAAACCGCAATATGATTTAAAGAGGGATGAACCGGGGCTGTCTGCCCTAAGACGCTACCTGCCAGTGAGATAAAGGCCAGAACAATCAGGCTGATTTTAATTTTCATGGTGCAAATTTTAATAAAGTAATGTAATGTCCTTCTAAATTACTTTATTTTAATTAACCAGGCACCCGCAATAACAATCCGTTTTATACCTTGTCTTCTGTAAGGCTTGCCGCTGCAGCTCTTGACCAGCTGTATTTTTTGATAATTCCATGACTGGCGTCCATCATCTTTATCGTATCAAGTGCTATAACAAAAATGTCGCCGGGCCTGACAAAAGCCATAGGCAGTTGTTTATGGTAATATTTAAATCCTTCTCCCTTTATTAACTCGCTCTCCTGGATCAAATGGCCCCAAAACTGCACCCCTTTTACGATTAATAAATTTAATTTGTCCGGAAGGATTGTTCCGGATACTATGGGGTTTTTCTTTAAAAGTCTGGCATGCTGCGTTCCGGCACCTGATTTAAAATACAGAAAATTTTCTGTCTCCTGATAAACATACATGCAATTAAAACTATAAGGCAGCCCCTGATCATCCAGACAGCTCATGCTTGCAATATGTTGCGTTTTTATAAAATCCAGTATTTTGGGTTCCATATGATACCTATTTTTGTTTTTTAATGAGCCGTGATAAGGCAAATAAGAGGGCAAACACAACCAAATAGACACCAATATGCCTGCCCTCCATTAGCAATACCATCTTATGCACTACAAATATTACAAAAGGCCTTTTCTGATTGTATGATGCTAAAAAGGCCTTCCTATGATTCATATCATAATTCTATTTCTTAAACATAAATAGTTGTTCTTTTAATACATAAATTTAAAAGAATCAAAAAGGTTTGCCCCCTTTGGAACAATACCTGTCCGGCTCACCGGCCAAAGCGGGCTATTTTAAAAACCGCTGAGAAATACATAATTTTACCATTCAAAAATATTGAAATGAGCTTTTCAGATACGACGCCTATTCAGTCCGACGACTTAACGCAAAAGCAACTTTTTGAAGCCATCTTTCAAAATGCTACTATGGGCATTATCATTACGGACCAGACCGGTAAGATAACGTTAGCGAATAAATTTGCTCTTGAAAGTTTCAGTTATAGCGAAAAGGAACTTTTAGGCAAAAGAGTAGAGGATATCATTCCTAGCAGGTTTCATCATCACCATGTGGATTACCGCAATCATTACAATGCCCATGCGGAGACTAGGGCAATGGGAACGGGGCGGGATCTTTATGGACTAAGAAAAGATGGTAGTGAATTCCCGGTTGAAGTAAGCCTTAGTCCTTTTAAAAAAGGCGACCAGTTACTGGTTATTGCCTTTATCATAGATATTACTGTTCGCAAAGAAAAGGAACTTGCGGAAAAAGAATATGAAAGAGCGCTCATATCGCTGAACAAGGAAAAGGAACTCAATGAGATGAAATCAAAATTCATCTCAATGGCATCGCATGAATTTAAAACGCCACTCAGCACGATTTTATCTTCCGCATCCTTAATATCAAAGTATCCTAAAGAAAATGAACAGGCTCACAGAGAAAAGCATGTGGCAAGGATTAAAGCCTCTGTTTCTCATCTCAATAGCACCTTAAATGATTTTCTGGATTTCGGGCGCATTGAGAATGGTAAAATACCGGTGCATTTTACCAGCTTTCCGCTGGAGGACTTACTGACCGAAGTCTTAAGTGAATTGGAACATTCCGTTGCCCTGGACAGGAATATCCAGGTCTCCATCAGTGCAGCGCTCATTATTTATACAGACAGGCATTTACTTAAAAACATTCTTTTAAACCTGCTTAGTAATGCGCTTAAATTCAGTGAAAAAGACAAGCCTGTTGAAATCAGTTGTTATCAGCAAGGGCACTCCACCAGGATCATTATAACAGATCATGGCGTTGGTATTGCCTCAGAAGATAATAAACAGGTGTATAATCTATTTTATAGAGGCAACAACGTATTACATATCGCAGGCACGGGGCTGGGCCTCGCCATTGTCAGCCGTTATGTGGATTTAATCCACGCAAAGCTTAACTTTACCAGTACAATAGGGGAAGGGACAACGTTTACTCTGACATTAAGTGATGAAAAAGATTCTACTGATTGAAGATAACCAGGAACTCCTGGAGAACACAGCAGAGATACTCTCTCTTGGAGGGTATGAGGTAATGACTGCCTTGGATGGAAAATCCGGCGTTGAAAAGGCAATCCTCTATCTTCCTGATTTGATTATCTCAGACATTATGATGCCTGGGCTGGATGGTTATGGCGTATTGCTGATGGTACAAAAACACGCTGAACTTAAGGACGTTCCTTTTATTTTCATGACCGCTAAAACCGAGCGTTCAGATTTTAGAAAAGGCATGGAAATGGGGGCGGACGACTACATCACTAAGCCTTTTAATGAAGCCGAGCTGCTCAATGCTATTGAAACCCGGCTTAAAAAATCTGCCCGCAACACCATAAAAGAAAAGATTGCAGAAATCCCCAATGAACCCAGAAGAATTTCACTGGAAACACTGCTGGAGGGAAAAATCACCAACCAATACAAAAAAAGACAGGTGATCTTTTCTGAAGGAAATCATCCACATTATTTATTTTATGTTGCGAAGGGAAAGGTTAAGGCTTATAAAACCAGTGAAGACGGCAAAGAATTAATTGTGGGCCTGTATGGTGCCGGGGACTTTCTTGGCTATACCGCACTGCTGGAAGAATCTACTTACAAAGTAACCGCCGAGGTCATTGAGGATGCCGTGATAGACATCATCAGTAAAAAGGATTTTTTTGAGCTCATCCAGGCAAATCCAGATTTTGCCCGCAGATTCTTCCATTTACTGGCTGATAATAACAACCAAAAAGCAGAACACATGGTGGAGCTCGCCTACGAATCTTTACGTAAAAGAGTGGCCAGGGTTTTATTATTATTAAAAGCCAAATACGAAAATCATAATACCGAACATTTTTCGATCCATATCCGCAGAGAGGAGCTGGCAAGCCTTGCCGGGACTTCAACAGAATCGCTCATCCGTACGCTGAGCGATTTCAAAAATGAAGGCCTTCTATTAATAGAACACGGTCTTATCGAAATCATCAATGAACAAAAACTTGCCAATATGCTCAATTAAAGCAGCATCCTGCGTGTAATACATGGCTGCTTTACTGAGTTACAAAATACAATAAATCAACGAGTTGATTCCTTGTGCCGTAAATAATCAACACGGTTTTATGCCAACCAGCCAAAAACATGATGTAAATCATTTTTTTCACGCACCCTTGTCACCGGAGCCGCCGTCTACGACCGGTAATTTTGTGGTAGAAATTTAAAACAACAAAATAGTTCACCTTTAAATTCAAAGCCATGAAAAAGACAGTAAAATTTGCATTCATTCTATTAAGTCTGATTGGCGTTTATTGCATGTTTTGGGGATGCAGTAATAATAAAGCAGATAAACAGGATCAACTGGAAACCCTGCAAGGGGCTTATACGGCCAGACTCGGCGTTGCACCACTTGCTCCACCCTCTATAAGTCAATATAAAACACCACAAAAAGTAATTGTCAACTTACTGGTTACCGAAAAGCAGATGCAGCTCGCAAATGGTGTCCAATATACTTTCTGGACTTTTAACGGAACCGTTCCGGGGCCCATGATTCGCGTCCATCAGGGAGATGAAGTAGAAGTCCATTTAAGTAATAGCCCCAACAGCACCATGCCACATAATATTGACTTTCACGCTGCCACCGGACCTGGCGGAGGAGCAGAGGCCTCTGCAACAGCACCCGGCCACACTTCTGTTTTTGGTTTCCGCGCCTTAAAACCAGGTCTTTTTATCTACCACTGCGCGATGGCTCCCGTGGGGATGCACATTGCCAATGGGATGTACGGGCTTATCCTGGTTGAACCCAAGGAAGGCTTGCCGAAGGTTGATAAAGAGTTTTATATGGTTCAGGGAGAAGTTTATACAGATGGAAAATTTGGGGACACTGGTTTGCAGCACTTTAATTTACAAAAGGCATTAGATGAAAAACCGGATTATGTTGTATTTAACGGTTCAGTGGGTGCGCTGATGGGAGATAATGCCTTCCATGCCAAAGTCGGAGAAACCGTAAGGATCTTTTTTGGAAATGCAGGGCCCAGTCTTACCTCTTCCTTTCATGTGATCGGAGAAATCTTTGACAGAGTCTACCTTGAAGGCGGGCAGATGATCAACCGCGACGTACAGACAACACTGGTTCCCGTGGGAGGAGCCGTCATTACGGAATTCACCTGTAAAGTTCCGGGATATTATTCCATCGTTGATCACTCCATTTTCAGGGCTTTCAATAAAGGCGCTATTGGTCAGCTGGAAATTACCGGAGCAGAAAATAAGGACATCTATTCCGGGAAAATCAAAGATGAACCTTATATAGAAACACAAAGCAAATAAGTGCCTGTTGCAAAAATAATAGCCATGAAAACAGCCATCATTTTTCTAACCAGTCTGTTTATGGTCACCGCTTTAAATGCTCAACCGCACAAAAAGCGCCCGCTCTCCGGGCGGCCTCCGGACATGGTGTATGTGCCAGCGGGCCTATACAGACCATTTATGCAGCAGGGCGATAAAAGCGGGCGCGTACAGCTACAGGCATTTTATATGGATGATCACGCCGTCACAAATCAGGAATTCCTTGCCTTTATAAAGGCCAATCCAAAATGGGCCAAATCAAAGATCCCCGGACTTCTGGCAGATCAAAATTACTTAGAACAATGGTCCGGTGATTACCAAATAGGAAATCCGGCCATCTGCAACAGTCCGGTTACCAATGTTTGCTGGTACGCCGCGGCGGCTTACGCAAAATGGAGGGGTAAAAGCCTCCCCACACTTGATCAGTGGGAATATGCGCTGAGCTTCCCTCCGGTAGGACTACCCAAAAACCGGTCGGTAACCCGTTATATCTTAGACTGGTACAGTAACCCTACTCCTGAGCATTTGGCCGCGGTAAAGACAGGCTATCAAAACGACTTAGGTATTTACGATCTGGTAGGCAGTATATGGGAATGGGTTGATGACTTTAATAGTGTGGTGGAAAGTGGCGACTCCAGAAGCCAGGGATCGCTGGAAAAGTCACTGTTCTGTGCCGCTGGCAGCCAAAGCGCCATCGATAAATCAGATTACGCCTCTTTTATGCGCTTTGCCTTTAGAAACAGTTTAAAAGCAAAATACACCGTTCGGAATTTAGGGTTCAGATGTGTCAAAAATATTAATTGAGCCTCTTTTCAAATGTTCTTCTGTCTATGACCCTAACCTATAATGATAAATTTATTCGTCATGCGCAATATAAAATTTTTAATTATCCTATTAACCTGTCTGTTGCTGGCCTGCAATAACGCCACTAAGTCCGTCTCTGAAGATAAAGTTGCCCGGACAACGCAAAACAGCGATATCTCCGCAAACTCCATCTATTTGTCCCGGGAAGAATGGACCAATCAGGACGGGCAGCAAATGCCCCTTGATGACCTGTCCGGAAAAGTACAGGTCATAGCGATGATTTTTACTTCCTGTGGTTATGCCTGTCCGCAGCTGGTGGAAAATATGCGTGCAATAGAGCTTGCATTACCCGCCGAAATTTTAAATCAGGTGCACTTTACATTAGTAAGTTTTGATACGCAGTCTGATTCTGCAGCAACCTTGAAATTATATGCCAGTCAAAAGCATCTGGATAAAAACTGGACCTTACTTCATGGCAGCCAGGATCAGGTAAGAATGCTTTCCATGCTATTAGAAGTAAAATACAGCAAACTGGCACTAGGCGGATTTAACCACACCAACCAAATTGCCATTTTAAATCAAAAAGGAGAAATCGTTAAAAAAATACAGGGACTGGACGTTCATACAAAGGAGGGACTGGAGGCCATTGAAGCCATTACCCTTAAAAAATAATGGTTGTAACCCTCCGTCAGTGGCCGTAGCCAGAGCCGACTGTTTAAGAGCATTTAATCTGGGGCACTATTTCTTTTTATCATTAGCCTGAGGTGCCGGCACCGCTACCCCGATTTGATGATTACCAGCCGTAGCTCTCCTTAAACGGATTTTCAGGATTTACGGGCTCTTGAGGATGAAAAATACCGTTTATCAGGTCCACAGGCGCTTCAGGAATGCTTAATGCAATGGTGAGTCCTCCTTTTATGCTTTTAATATCACTGATCTTAAGCCGCCCTTTGGGCGCTTTAAATTTACTCCCATATCCTGTGATAATCGCATTTTGAGATATCAGTATATTCCCGTTTTTGTTTTCAACGCCCAATTGTCCATTACCTGGGTAAAGTCCAAGTGTGACGCCGTCACTAGCGCTTATCGCTGCCAGATCAACTTTTGACCGGTT
Source organism: Arachidicoccus rhizosphaerae (assembly GCF_900107765.1). Classification (GTDB taxonomy): domain Bacteria; phylum Bacteroidota; class Bacteroidia; order Chitinophagales; family Chitinophagaceae; genus Arachidicoccus; species Arachidicoccus rhizosphaerae. Next base: position 211,166 of record NZ_FNQY01000001.1, read on the forward strand.
ACCATTAAATCTAATATCATTCTTATCAAGGGCATACACGCCCCTTTCGTTATAGGCCGTTTTACCGATAGAAGAAGAGAACGGTCCGGCGCCGATCCAGTGAAAAGTATGATAATTACTGCCGGCCTGTACGGTTAGCCCACATTCCAACAAGTTTCCGGTTGCGTTACTGAACGGTGTTACGTCGTACCGGATATCCACCAGATTGCGGCTGTTTACAAAAACCCGGACCGTTCCCTGGATACCTCTTCCGGACGAATCAATATTTGATGGATTTTCTGACTCAGATGTCCACACACACTCCAGTGTATAAATCACCCCGCTATCCGTCTTTTGCTTTTTATATTGAGTAACCTTAGGGCTCAGTATATAAGGATTCCAGTTAAAATGATCCTTTAAGGTCTGATTTTCCGAGGTGATGGTAAGCTTTCTTCCCACGCGCATCATTAGCGGGGTTTCCAGCAAAACTTTATGGCTGTTTTGCACCTTCAGAATTCCCTTGTTTGATACCGTCACCCTTACTGGCGAAACCGGCATTTCACCCGCCAGCAATTGCCGGTAATCGGGTTTTACGAGCAATAGATTTTTTTCACTAATCTGACTGCCGTCCGGGGCAATAATCTTCAGATGTAAAGAATAATCAAAAGGGCGCAACGCTTTTTGCATGGCTATTATCTGGGGTAATGCAACGGATATTTTTTCCCTGCCTGTCTGTTGTGCCGCTTCAGTGAGCCACAACCTTCCCTCATTAAGTACCGTATCCGGTCTTACTAATTGCCAGCAAAGCTGATAACCATGCAGCGTCTTAAAATCAAAACGATTGGCAATCTCAATCCCGAATTCATTCTCCTGGCCAAAGACAGCCTCTAGCTGATCCGTCAGTATTTGAACAGGGCTGTAAACCTTTCTCACTAAATAATAATCTTCCTGTGGATATAAATTTCCGTAGACAATCCCGTCCGCACCATTATTGCCAAAATTATCCATATAATGCGTCTGGTCAATCCATACTCCCTGCTCCACCGTGGAGAGTTGTGGCATGGAATTATCCGCTCCTTTTTCCAGCTGCTTTATGGAGCCTTTTATTTTGTCTTTGCCATCTGTCAACAGTGCCTGATCTTTCCAACACCATACCGAACCTCCGATTATTTTAGGCTGTTTATAGATATTGGCATATTGCTCTTCAAATTCATCCATTGCCAGTCCCAAAGAGTGCGCATACTCCGTTAAAATAAGGGGCTTATCTGTTTTAATCAGGCTTTCATTTAAAGCTGCAACGTCCAGGTAATGGGGCATATAAATATCTACGTTGGGGCTCTGCTTTCCCTGGTAGCGCAAATAATCCGACCCTCTTTGAGGTAATCCGCGCGGCCGCGAGCTGTCCAGCGCTTTCACATATTGGATAACCTTTTCAACGACAGGTGTATAAGGGTTCTCATTGCCGATAGACCACACAATTACACTCGGATGATTTCTGTCCCGGGTAATCGTTGACCGGGCTCTGGTGATCAGTTCCGGCAGATAAGCCGTGTCGCTCAGGTTTTTATCTCCATAGCCAAAAGGAACTTCATCACAGATATAAAATCCTAGCTGATCACAGAGGTCATAAAATTCGGGGGCAAAAGGATAATGCGCCGTGCGGATGAAGTTTATTCCGGCTGATTTCATCATTTTCAGCTCCTTTAACCTGGCAGAAAATGCAATGGCCCGACCATTTTTGGGATCTATTTCACTCAGGCAAACACCTCGAAGATGTACCTGTTGATTATTGACCATTAATTTGTAACCCTCCACCTTTACACTCCTTAGTCCGACACATTGATTGCTTTGCTGCAGAACCCGGCCGTTTTTGTCCCTTAACTTTACCTCCAGGCTGTACAATTGCGGCGTCTCGGCGGTCCATAACCTGGGATTTTTTATCAGGCCAGAAAAGCTTATTGATGGTAATGCCGTATTCTCCTTTGTCTCCCCAACCGGTGCGCCAGAACTTTTCTGATTAAATATTTCACCGGCAGACAAAAAGCGGTTAAAATCAAGGATATGATTCCCCAGAGGATCCACCAGGCTTGCAACAAGGTTCAAACTGCTGTCATTTAATACAGACCTGTCGGAACCCTTGAACCGGCCAAGGTCAATTTTTAAATCCACCCGGGCTTCATTTGGATTCAATATATCTGCTTTGAAATCAATACCCCCCAGATAGATATTATTCAAGGCAAATAACGTAACATCCCTTGAAATTCCGGAAAGAGACCAGTCATCGTTGGTATCGAACTGCCAGGTATTTTTAGGTTGCGAAGGCAGTGACCGGGTAGAAACCTGGACGGATAAAACATTGTCATCTGTTTTATTCAAAAAGGGAGTAATATCAAATTGTGCCAGATTATAACTACTGCCCCAGCAACCCACCTTTTTTCCATTAACAAAAACCGTATAGGAAAAATTTACGCCGTCAAATCGTAAAATTAAATGCTTATTATCCCACACCGGATTGTACGCAAATGTGCGTCTGTAAAGGCCGGTAAAATCTCCCAGGTCTTTGCCATACTCCGGAGCTTTTAATTGATTAATGACAGTCTCCCAGTTTCCGGGCACCTGAACCTGCTGCCAATGCTTATCATTAAAAGAATTTTGCTGCCATCCTTTCAGGCTGTCCGGCACCTGCTGACCTGGGAATATTTTAATCTTCCAGGTTCCATTCAGGGAAGTACACTGAATTTTGTCCCGGACAGGATAATACTGCGCCTTTAGTAGGGATACCTGACCAAAGATTAGGCAAATCAGGAGCCATTTACGCATTATAGATTTTCTGCTCATTTTCATGGAATAAACGAAGGGTTACTTAACTGGAAAAACATAAAATTTTCTATCCGGATTAAAATCAACCATCCACTGGTCTACAATCACATGGTTATCTAAGGCAGTTATCCTGAGATGGTGCTTACCCTGAGAAAGTTGACAGGGAAATTGATTAACAGCCTGGCCACGCAGAACATTTAGCTTCCACTTTTCTGTTCTGCCTTGTTGTCTGAAGGAGATGACCATTGGTTTTTGGTCATCCAGTTGTATTTGATACCGGATATCCCCGTTGTCATTTGGCTGCGTAGGAATAACAGCCACCCTGATGACTGCTTTACCCGATGTTTCTGTTATAAAATTAAAATCCAGCGATTGGTTTTTAGGCAGTGGCACGGCCTGACCGCTGTGGCCAAACATGGGTTCGGGCTTTGCCTTAAATGTCGCGCCGTCAAAACTGGAGGCATTTCTTGCTATAAAACTCTTATCCTGAACAATGGGAAAGTCCAGCTCAGATGAATCCGTGGCACTAGTTGCATTGTCTGCAATCTCTTTATCCGTCAGGCCAATTGGAAGTACCGGTAAGTCAAATACGGGTAAGTCTCTCGGGTTAAAACACATATCATATTGCCACTTGCCCGATGCCAGTTGATTATTATAATAATCCGTCATCTCCCGGATTTCAAAATAACTTTTCAGGCTATTGGCTGCTGCCCTCATTAATAAGGGCTGCCTTTTTATCCGGTTATGTGCATTATAGTCCCCATTAGCGAGCATCCTCGCTTTTTGGGCTTCCAGTGTTTTTATCGCCATATCAGCGGCTCCATATACCGGATATTTAATGCCCGCAAAAAAAGCATTCTGTTTATCTGCCGGAATTGTCTTTTCAACTTTCGCCACAATATTTTTAATCCTTTTATAAGCGGCCAGATAACGGTCAGCTTCATCTCCAAAGGCAGAAAAACTAAATTCCGTATTCTTAACCGGCGATATCCCTCTATCGTACTTTCCTTTATCCAGTTCTACCTGATCCCAACCCATAAATTCCGGTTTGCGAATTGCGGTAAGATGATAAAATTCCTTCATAACATCAAAGAGTTGTCCGCCAGCACTCTCGCCATAATCGCGAACCAGTGCGTTTTTCAAATGCGTTTCAACGTTGCCGTCACTTGATGTGAGGTTAATATCCCAGGCAAGGTCTAAGAAAAGTTCAAGGTCATAAGACGCCACTTTGGGATCATGTACATTAACGATCCACAACCTTTTGGCGTTATGATTGTACGCATTTTTCATTTCATGGTATATTAGGCCGGGCTGAGTTGTCGTAAGCCAAAGATAGTCATGAGGTCTGCCCCAATAACTTAGATGATAATACACCCCGGATCCGCCGCTTCTTTTTTGTTGCAGGCTGTCACTGAGCCGGGTAATATAACCGTAGTTGTCATCGCACCAGGTGAGCATAACATCATCCGGAACATTTAATCCATTTTCATAAATATCTAAAACTTCCTTATAAGGAACAAATTGCTGAGGAACCTTGGTAAGGTCCGCATTTACATATTTTTTGAGCAGATTGCGCTGATCATTGATGACTTCCTGCAACGCCTTTGTTTTCTCCTGCAGGGTATGCACGCCTTCCATGGAACCATCATGCTTCCCTCTCATGCCAATTGTATAAATATTTTCAGATGCCCCGACGCTTTTTAACCGAGCCGTCCAATAAGCAAGAACGCTGTCCCTGTTGGTGATATAGTTGTAAGGTCCCCTTGCACTTTCATCCCATTCTCCGTTTGCATTAGACATCAGCGGCTCACAGTGGGAGGTGCCAATGAATATACCGCAACTGTCGGCGGCCTCTTTGGCTCCTTTAGTCCAATAAAAAGGCTTCGTATTTCCATGCATCCCCGGCCAAATCATATTCGCCCTTAATCTAAGCAGCAGGTGAAATACTCTGGTATATGCCTTCGCTGAAATTAATCCGATATCACTGGAAGGGTGATAATTTAACCAGCTCCAGGGCTGCAGGGACCAGTCCTCATCATTGACAAATATTCCCCGGTATTCTACGGAAGGGTATTGTATATTCTGGTAATCATCCGGCAAGCTCAGCGTCGTCTTATGATCCGGCGTTACATCTCCCCACCAGACCCATGGAGAGACCCCCGCTAACCTGGAGAGCTCTAGTATGCCATAGGCCAGTCCTCTGCCGTCACTGCCTATTACATAAAGCTTCCCTTTTTTTACGCCTATATAAAACGCCTCCTTATGGGATATAATCTGATCGACCGGGATTTTCAGGGCTTCTAATTTAGCCAGCTCTCTTTTACTGCCCGGAAGTTGTATAAAAGTTATGATCGCATTATTATTCTTTCCATTTTTAGGGGAGAGGTACGGCCTTGGCGCAGCGCCCGTCACCTCTTGCATATCCGTGCGCCACATTTGCAATGCAGTATAAACAACCGGTGATATTTGTTCAGGTAACTGATAAGTTATCGGAGTATTTGAATGATACCAGACAAAGTCAGCAGCGCATACCTTGTTATTATAAGACAACAGCAGGCTGGCCAATATACAAATAGACAAATACGAGAAGCACGACATTTTCGGGAAGACTCTACGCATAATATTTAAATTTCAAGTTTGAATAACAGGTAATCAATTCTTTAATCAAAGCAGTTCTCCAAAAGCAGCCCCTTTGTGGGAAATGGATAGCTGATTGAACATAGTAACCCTAACGCTAAAATACCAAATGTTAGCTTTTACACGAAGGTAAGTTTTCAAGAATTGACAACTGTCCTGTACTGTCATGGTATTGGCCTAAATACTGTAATTTATTTACGGAACCGTTTCCGTAAATAAATTTAGTGTTTGTCTGATCTAATGCGTCGATTTTGAGTGGAGAATCATTCCGCATATTTTGAATCATCCTGCGATCATTAAATTAGAAAAGGGCTCAAATTATTCATTAATTTAAGCCCTTTTACACTGGCCTAGACAGACCGACGGGGATTTAATGCTCCATTCTCATACGGCAGCCGGTTTTGACATTAAACAACAAAATCTATTTCCTAAAACTCTTTATGTATAGGTGACTCTTTTTTATTTACAATTAAAGGAGGCAAAAAATCGGGGCAGGCTCATTCACCTTTGATTTGCCGGGTTCAATCATATCCAAAGCCGGATAATCATCCTCCTGCCCCGTTAAACAGCTTTACTAAACATATGACCGGCTTTTTCTGCAATTACGCTTCTTGCCTTCCTATCCAATAAATGACATATGTTTCTAAGAAACATCTTCCCTTTATCCGTTACTATTATTTCATTTTGATTCTGCAAAGTCAATCCATCCTCGGTCATCTGTGAAAGGTCGTCGCCGGCAACCTTTCTCACCCATTCAAAATGTGCTGGTTGAATAACAGCCTTCCCTTTACAGGCCAGCTCCAGGATATAGTGTCTGAAATGTATATCCGTTTTGTCCAACAGGCAGCCTCTTTGAACCGGAAAATCTCCATTATGAATAGCGCGGTAGTAACCCGCCAGTTTTTTATCGTTCTGAGCATAAGCCGATCCGATATCACTGATCGCAGAGACACCCAGACCAATTAAAAACCGTGTATTGGTTGTTGTATAGCCCATAAAGTTTCGGTGCAGCCTCCCTTGCACTGCTGCCTCATATAAACTATCCGTAGGTAAGGCAAAGTGATCCATGCCAATATCTTTATATCCTGCTTCCATAAACAACTTTCTGCCTAGAGCATAAAACGCCAATTTCTGGGATGGTGACGGCAAATCTGTCTCATCATAAAGCCGCTGTCCTCTGGCTTTCCAGGGGATATGGGCATAACTATAAAAGGCAATCCTATCCGGCTTTAAGGCAATGGTATCCAGAATCGTTTTTTCGATTGTTCTTATGGTTTGTAAAGGAAGCCCGTAGATCAAATCAAAATTAACAGATTGGAAGCCGGCTTCTCTGGCCCAGTTTGTCACATTTTTTACTTGTTGATAAGGTTGAATCCTGTTGATGATTTTCTGCACCTCAGGATCATGATCCTGTACCCCAAAGCTGATTCTTTTGAATCCGAACAATCTAAGCACTTCCAGATGTTCCCTTGTCGTATTATTAGGGTGTCCTTCTATACTACATTCAATTTGTGGATGGATATTTGCTTTTGCATAAATACCTGCCAGTAATTTCTGCAGGTTAGGACCTGAAAAATAAGTGGGCGTTCCCCCTCCCAGATGAAGCTCTCTAATCAACGGCCTGTCCTTCATTTTTTGCAGGTATAAATCCCATTCCTTTAAAATAGCATGAATATAGGGGTCTTCCACCGCCTCATGTTGTGTGGTAATAACCTTATTGCAGCCGCAATAGGTGCATAAAGAATCACAAAATGGTAAATGAATATAAACAGAGATGCCCTCCTTCTTATTGCATACAGAAAACCTTGATTGAAACTCAGACAAATACAATTCCTGGTCCAGGTTGTCCGTCCAGAACGGAACAGTTGGATAACTGGTGTAACGAGGAATCTCTTTATTATACTTTTCTAATAACAACATTGAACATTCCATCTCGTTGCCTGTTTATGGTGAACTTTAAGCAAAGCTAAAAGCTTCCTTTCAGGACGAACATGACCATGGACGGGTGGCCTTATGATTATAATCATAAGGCTATCCATTATTTATCCAAGAATTATTAAATCAGACTTAAATCCCTTGTTTTCCTTTAACCAGGTATATCCCAATTGATTGGTAATCATTTTTGTATTTCCTATGGTGAACGGTGGTGTATTGCTGTGATGATGTCCGTACACCCAAAAGTCAATCGCTGAATTTAAAATCAAATCATCTAAATCAACAGCAAACGCTTCATTTAAAGGGCTGTCAATATAGGCAGCTGGATAATTACGAAGTGTTGGAACATGATGTGTCACGATAAGGCGTTTGTTATGCTTTGGGGCGCTCAGGGCCTTTTGTATAAATTGTAGATTTTGTTCAAATAAGTCATTGCTATCTTCGGGCCAGAGGTCTTTCCCATTTAAAGCAATCTTATGATAATCATTCATCTGCCACTTAATCTGTGCAGACCTGCGCTCGCTTATTTTAGTCCATAGCGTAGACAAAATAATATCTATGGATGGATAACTGACTATATGATTATTCACAAACTGAACATTGGGTAAAATGTCCTCCACAAAATGACCCGTATACCCTTTTAATTCGGCATTGTAAAATTCATGATTTCCACCAAGCCAATAGGTCCATTTAAAGTGATCACTGCAATAAGTAAAAAATGCCTTCATCTCTGGGCGTTCTCTTAAACAAATCGGAATGATGTCGCCCGCTAAAATAAGGATTTCTCCCGTGGGGACTAAGGGGTTTTTCTTTATAAAATCATAGTTGTCTTTAAACTCCAAATGCAGATCGGAGGCAATTTGTATTTTCATCATTTTCATATGGTTTATTGTATTACAATCTTAATTAATCCTTCCAGCATCCTTCCTCTTTGTTTTTGTACCATGTTTATTGGATACTGGTCAAAGAGTCGGAGCTGTATCCCGGGTGCCCTGTTTATAAGTTTATTTATAATTTTTTCCGTAACCGGACATTTCAACGCTTAAGCTTATACGGCAAAGCCTTTGCGTTTATTTTCTCGTCCATTTTTCATATGCAAATCAACCAGGCGTAAAGATAGATAATTTTTTGAGTATTAAACTGATTAGGGTTAGTCATTAAAACCAGTTTAGCGCAATTTATGGGAATGGATTATATTTGACACAAAGCATCAATAGCTAGGGTCGGTCAGCAACAGGACACAGAAAATGGTATACAGAGGACCCCGGCACTAAATAGTGCCCCTGTAAAACAATTGCTGGCCAGAATTGCCCAAGGAGATCAGGCGTCCTTCAGGTTGTTTTTCGATCATTACAAAGAAAGGTTTTACAAAGCGGTTTTTAAGATGACCGGTTCTGAATTTGCTGCAGAAGAGATTGTGGGGGAAGTCTTTATGTTAGTATGCCAAAAAGAACTACTTCCGGGCATTGAAAACCCCGACAGTTCTTTTTTTACGGCTGTTTATCGTAAAGTATAACGCTTGGCGACAAGAAAAAAGGAGCCGTCAATACGACCAAGGAAATGGTTATAGCCAGTGAGAGTGACCGCCTGATTATGGAAGCCATTGAGAAGCTACCCGCGCAACAAAAGCAAATATTTGCCATGAGCAGGTAGGAAGGCCTGAGTCAGGAGGAAATCCCGGCCCGGCTGCAGATCTCCCCTAATACCGTAAAAAATCATCTCTACCAGGCCATTAAATTCATCAAGACCCAGATGGGGGCCTCTTATCTTACTTTTTGCCTTTTTTATTGGTTGTTAGAAAAATAATTTTATTTCCTACTAGTACAAAAACAAATTTGGTGTATCTGTCTAATGGATACCCATGTTATTTTACTAAAAAGGGGCGTCTAATGTAATATTTAGACGCCCCTTTTAGTTATTATCCAGGCGGTACTCCGCCACTGTAAAACATTTGTATCCGCTTTGGTCCCTGAAAAAACCTTATGGCTGACCGTAATATTTTTCTCCAATTTTTATCTTTTCGCGACCATTTGCCATTCTCCATTTATTGGTATCCCTTAATGAATAGGCACAGCCACAATATTCCTGCATATAAAACGCTTCATCTTTGCTGATCTCTAACATCCTGGAAGACCCTCCCTTTTTACGCCAATTATAGGTCCAGTAAGTAATCCCGTCATAATGTGAGGCCGCCCTGATTCCAGAATCATTAATCTGATCCATATTTTTCCACCTGGATATTCCAAGAGAGCTGCAGATTACATCAAACCCATTTTCATGAGCAAATAAGGCCGTCCTTTCAAAACGCATATCAAAACACATGGTGCACCGCACACCCCTTTCGGGCTCCATTTCCATTCCCTTTGCCCGCGCAAACCAGTCATCCACATCGTAATCTGCATCAATAAACGGGATGCCATGTTTCTGCGCAAAGCGAATATTCTCTTCTTTGCGTAATTCATATTCTTTTTTCGGATGAATATTCGGATTATAAAAAAATATACTGAATGGAATATCAGAAGCAATAATAGCCTCCATCACTTCTCCTGAACAAGGTGCACAGCAGGAATGCAATAACAGTTTTTTACCGTTTTCGGGTAAAGATAACTTCTCTCGGATTTCGTCCATTTTCTTTAATTTATCAATGGATAAAGCTGATTTAAAAATTGTAAGTCTATACATAGCGAAGATAAGAATATTTAAATTGAATAAACATAGTTGTTTAATGGACGATTATTTGCGCGGCGACAATTGCAAACAGTTGCCCCTGCAAAGACCTCATGACCTGCTAAACAAAGCGACTTATACCTATTGATTTAGATGCCAAGCGGCACCTAATTACCGGTCAACAATTAAAATAACTATGTTTAAAAATCAGATATTCATTTAAGGCATCTCTAAAGCTCCATCCTTTGATATTGCCTGTTCATATATATTATTGTACCAATTATACATCTGTTTTTGCCATTGGGAAGATTAAAGTTACCTTTGGTATTAGACTGAATTACAACATATTAATTCTACTTCACTTATAGTAAGGCAAGTAAACAAGAAGGCATAATCAAACCAGAATATTTATGAAAGCAACATTATCAATAAAAGGGATTTTCAAATCCTATAACACTGCTCCTGTTTTGGAAGACATCAACATAGAGATACAAAATGGTGACATCTACACCTTGATCGGAAAAAATGGCGTCGGGAAAACCACGCTATTGGATTTGCTGGTGGGACTGTCAATGCCCGACCTGGGAGAAATCATCTTCAATGACCTTCATGTTCAGACACAATCACAGGCCTGGAAAAAATCAATAGGGGTGGCCCTTACTACAGACCATTTGATTGAAACACTTTCTATTAATGAATACCTGACGCTTCTTGGCGGTATCTATGGTTTAGAAAAACAAAAGACTAGAAACAGAGCCGCCTCTTTGATTCGATTCTTTTTTGAAGAAACCGAAAATATAAACAAGCCCATAAAAGCTTATTCGTCCGGCATGAAAAAAAAGACGCTCCTATGTGCCGCTTTTATCCATAACCCGGACATCCTTTTATTGGATGAACCCTTTACCTTTTTGGACCCAGCTGCCTGCAGCCGGCTCTGTGAGTTTCTGAATATGCAAAAAGAACAAGGAAAAATCATTATCCTCAGTTCGCACGACCTTCTATATATCGATAAAATCGCCACAAGGATTGGCATTTTGGACAACAAACGTCTCATCCTTGATCAAACTTATAAGGAATTCAAATTAGAGAATGATTTTTTCAAAGACAATAAAATGCTGAAGCAAGTTTTGAACTATGACTCCAAAAATCTTGAAGTACTGGAAGAAATATTAAAATAATCAATTCACTATCTCAATTATGGACCCTATTCTATTTATTATCAAAAGACGTTGCCAATCTTTTTTCGCTCCAGATAACCGGGCAGAGGTCTCACTTATTGTACTTAGTGTAATAGGATTTGTTTACATACCCAAACTATTAAGTGACACCTTACAGACCGCCGCATCGTTTAATCCCTTTGTTTTGTTCATAGCCAGCAATATTTTATTATTCGCACCTTTATTGTCGTTATTCTTTCCTACTTTTATTCCCAAACGAAATATTCTTCCATCTTATCTTCCGTTGTCCAAGGCTAATTTATTCTTCCTTGATTTCACGGCATCCCTGGGTAAGCGCGCACCGCTATCCATTATAGCCATGACCATTGGGTTTTTGTATTTTTTTCATTTTCCGGAGGCAACCTATTCCATTTGTATTATTTTGGCAGGTCTGATTTCACTTTTATTTGCGGAGGTCATTGTGAATATAGTTACCTGGCAAAAGCATCAGTGGTGGCCGAGCATTATTTGCATTATCGTATTAAGTCTGTTGCCAAAATGGATTCAACTCGGAATTAATATGATTTTAGGCCTGCAGATAATTTCAGTAATGCTGCTGGGATTTACGCTCTGGAAAACGTACAATATAGCCCCTCCTAAACACCGAAAACCCGTTGCTATAACCAACTCAGAAAACCTTGGATTAAACGTTATTATATTCAAGAGTGTTCTTAGAAATAAAATGGCACAAAAAGCACTACTCCTAATGTTCGCCATTAAAATTTTCTTCCTGTTTGTCATGCCTTTTCTTTCCAAAAGCTATCAGATTGGATCTGAATTGCCTCCTTTATACCTGATGTTTCTAAGCCCTATATTTATATTTACGGGTATTTTCAATAATAGTTTCGGATACTTCAGAAGTTTATATCTAAGTATCTGGTTATATCAGGACAAGACTTTTGCTTATATAAAAATCTTTGGAACACTTATTTTGCCTTTTCTCATGTTTGATGCAGCCATTTCATTAACGTTCCTCGCATGGACAAAACTCCTTTCATTAGAAAATGTAATATTATATTTCTCTTCAGCCCTATATTTAATTCTTGTAGCAGTTATGTGTAGTTGTCTGCTCCCAAAAAAAGTGGATATAACAACAATTTCCGCTGTACAAAAAAACACATCCTCCCTGGCGGGATTATTTTCCATGATTCCGATGCTTTTAGTCATTGTTTTGCATCAAAAACACCTATTACCTACACAGCTTATGGCGCTGGCAGCAAGTCTTGTAGCCATTCCCATTTTTATTAAATCCTGCGGATCAAGCTGGCGACTTTTTGTCAATAAAGTCCTTAAATAATAGGCGCCTTCTATGGCTGGAAAATAGCAGTTTAGCTCTCTGGGGCAGGCTTTGGCAGAAATATTGAATGCTTCAGCCAGCGCGATAATCGAGATTTTCTCCGCGTAAAACCTAAGAATAAGCAGTTGTTTACGCCGAGAAAAGCGCAAAAATTCTTCTTTTAATAGGAAAGCCTGTTCGTCCCACTGCTCATTGTCCAGAATATTATCAGGAGGCTGAAAAACTGCTTTTAATAACCGGGAAGGCAGTCTTTCTGGCCGTTTCATGTTCATAACGCAAGCTACCAAAGGCATGATCGCTTTCGCTCCGCAAACGGGTAGTTAACTACCACAACGCCAATGTTTTATACAGGCATGGGCATACATAACTCACACAGAATCAAAAAAGTAAAAAACTACCTCTTTACTACCCTTAGCCGTTTATCTGATTAACACATTACAGGCGAATTCACCCAAATTGGACCTCATGCCGCATACAGACAACCCCTGAGCTGAATACTTTTGTTCCCAGCGGTTTCAATAGCTGCCTTTCCTGAACATTTTTAAAGACAGGTATCCCTGCGCCCAGTACCACCGGATTAATAAAGAGCCAGTATTCATCGATCAGGTCTTCTGCCAGGAGACTATGCGCAGCGGTAGGACTCCCAAACAAGAGTATCTCGCCGACAGTCCTCTTTTTTAACTGGCGAAGCTTCTCTGCGTAATCCTGACTGATAACCGTCGTATTTACATAGGCAGACGCATCCAAGGTGGTGGACAACACGACTTTTTGAACGTTTTTATACCATGCGGAGTGAACCCGGTCGTGATGAGACGCTCCGGGCTGGTCTGCCGCCGTTGGCCAGTAGCTTTCCATCATCTGGAATGTGACCCTGCCATACAGGGCTGTATTTGTTCTTCCGACCCGTTCCCCTACAAAGTCAAAGATTTCAGCGTCTACATGGATCCAGTCCATTTCTCCTTTGGTACCGGCTGCATAACCGTCCAGCGACACATGCATAAATAATACGATATTGCCCATAGTATTCTTTTTTTGAACAGTACAAATGTCATAAAAATATCAGATTTTACAACAGCCTTTTGCGGCAATTTATGGGGGTGATCGCGGCAGAAAATATAGTATGAGTAGAGATATTAATCCGAAATTTTATTTTGAACAACCGAAAAAAACATTCATTAATACTGAACTGTTTAATGCTTTGCCTGAACACAGGAATGCCATAATTTGAAATAAAATTAATTTACAGATCCGTGCTCAGTCAACGGGAAAAAATGGAACGTAGAAAAAAAGGACAATAAAAATGAATAATCGGTTATGTCCCTATTTTATTGACCAGCATTGCTGATAAAAGAGGCCCAAGTCATTTATGTCAGGTCGGCCATATGATCCTCGATTAGCCACTTGTCTATACAATTCTTACTCAAGCTGTGATTATTAATATAAATACCTATTGCAATGGCATGAAATGTTTTAATTGTAACGCTGGGCTTCTCCAGCGGGCCTTATCCGCACTAAGATTAAATCCATGTCTCGGCCGCTTTTTTATTAAAAATCAAAGAATCGTATCAACATTTTCTATCTAAGAATCATATAATTCAATTAAAGAAACGTTTAAAGGCAAATTACAATATATTCTTCTTACTCTATCGCTTAAAGATTCAAATGTCCAAACGATCAGCCTGACCACTTTTCGTAAGCGTCATCTTAAATGATTCAAGCTCAGGCAAATAGGCCGCTTAATCATCAAACGAAATTTTATCGCTTAAACAACGTAATTTTTCCTTACCTTCGTAATGAAAAAATTCAATTATGGAATCTACAAGACATATCAATGAAATTCTTTTCCAGCAGTACCAAAAAGAGCTTTCTAATCCAGTAGCGATGGTTTTAAAAGCCGCCGACGGGTTGGCGATTTCGGCTTTTGATGCCTTGCTTCAGGTAACTGCACTGAGTAAAAACCAACTGGCAGCCTTCATTGATGCCACACCAAAAACAATTGATAATTACAGGACTCGTCAACGCAACTTGGGACGTACTGAAAGTGAACAGATTTTGCAATTGTTGGGACTTTATAAAAAAGGACAAGAAATCTTTGGCAACTCTAAAGCATTTAACGAATGGATGAGCCATCCAGCTATTGGCTTAGGCGGCATCAAAGCTTTTGATTTACTCTATACAGCCGGCGGCATTAACCTTGTAATGGAAGAACTTCTCAGAATAGAATACGGCGCATTGGCATGATAACATACCGCATCACCCTTAAAAAATGGGCCGGCAAGCTTTCCGCCTCCGGCAGAGCCGCACGCTGGAATAGCAACGGCCAGTTTCTCGTTTACACCGCTAGTACCAGGGCACTGGCGTGTCTGGAAAACATGGTCCACCGCCGTAGTATTGGACTGGATGAGCTCTTTAGAGTAACCCTCATCGAAATTCCAGATGACATTAAAATTAAAAAGATTTCCAAAGGGAAATTACCTCCTGATTGGGGCGGGTATTTAAATTATACAGCTTGCCAAGCGATAGGAGACAAATGGCTCAGAGAAAATAAAACCCCTATACTACAGGTTCCTTCTGCAATTATATCTGAAGAATACAATTATCTATTAAATCCTGGCCACCCTGATTTTGCAAGAATCAAAGTCCATTCCATAGAAAAGTTCAACTTTGATTCGCGCCTTTTTAGCTAGGTTCAATAACCATCGAAACAAACAGCTGTCTTGAATTCAATATTCGGGGCGCCCATTATTTAACATCGTTTCGATTCTGTCGGTTTTTATAACTGCGGACTTAAGATTATCAGAAAGCAAAATCGATGGTACACCATTCGGATGTCGCAAGCACTTCGTTATGAACTTATCTAAGTAGAATATTTTATCCCCGGCAAAGTCAATAATGCTGCCCTCAATGCTTGTACACGTCCTTCATATTATTTTTTGCAAATTCCACGTAATAACCTGTGCCTAGGAAAAAGTTCGGTTCCGAAGGCCATGGTTTCCAGACACAGTTGAGTTTTTGTGTTGTCATTTTCCTAGATAGAATCCTTATTTTTTACATAAGTAAAAAACTGATGCTATTCATTAATGATGTCTTTCAGCACGCAAAAGTAAATCCGATTTTCTGCTGGTATCTTGACCTAACCCTCGGGATAAGAATGATCATTTTAATACCTTTTTTGCCATCTGTTGTCCCCCCAAAAGAGCGTTTGAAAAGATTGCTTAGGCAAATCAGAATATAAAATAAAAACAGGCCGTCGTTCTAACGGATATTCCAATATTTCACCACGGGTTATATCAATCTTTATATTTCTGCTGTTGATATTTCCCTGCAATGGACCTACGTAGTTAATGTAAAACGCAATGCTTCCGCTAATATGTATGTTGGACTCCCCAAATTGTAAGGTAATATTGGCCTCTTCTTTTACAAAAGCAAATACCTTTTCAAGTTCTTTCAAAATTTTTTCATTGGATATTTCTTCATTTATTAATTTAAAATCCAAATCTTCCGAAAACCGATATCCGGGAAAATATGTCTTTTTAAGCACAGTTCCTCCTTTGAACACAAGCACTGTCGACAGCAGTTCATTCCCTGCAATACCATACAATACCCAACTCAATATGTAGTCCTTTTCAATCTGTGTATCTTTTAATTTGTTCTTTGCAGCTACTGCATTGATTTCTTTCGCATGTATCACAATCTATGTAAATATGGATGAAACAATATCGTCTGTATCTATGTTCTGCTGGATGCTCCAATTAGTGATGAACCTCCCCTTCTTTTCATAAGAAGGCTCTAATAGTGTAAAGGATTGAGTTTTTAATTTTTGCAGCTTCTCCAAAATGCCATTTTCAATACCTATGAGTTCCAACAAAAAGCCCAGTCTTTTAATCACAGCTTGTGTGCCGAACTTTTTACTATACAAAAAGAGTTTTTCATAGTCTATTTTATCTTTTACTTTGTACAAAGCCTCTGCGATTTCATAAATACCACTGCCAATATCTGGCTTAAACAAACAGTCTATAAATGTTTTTTCAAGATCGCTGCATGCTACTTTATTATAGCTATCAATCCATATATGTTTTACCCCGAAAAAATGTGTTTCGTTGTGATAAATGAAGCGGAACTGGTTACCGCCGCTTTTGAGCGAGGATGGCTTTATTTGCTTGTCCACTACGACTAGCTCCACCATCGATGGCTGTGTAATAACGCCGTGCAGTTCCAATGCACTGTAATAGCCTACGTAATAATTTGAACCTCCAACAAAATAACCAGCTACCAAATGCACATTAGGGAAGTAATTGGTAGCATCCTGTTCATAAGGAATAATCCAATAAATCCCATCTTTGAGCCGCAATAACAGCCCTCTCTTTACCATATCCCTGACGAGTTTTCTAACAGCCTCGTTCGATGACGCACCAAGTAAGGCAATTGCTTCAGACAGTGTAAAAGCGTGCTGATTCAAATCATTAAAATGTTTTATTAGACTAGCGGATTTCGTTGACAAGGTCTTACCTTTTGTATTCATTTTGGGACTTTTAAGGTCCCATTTTTGATATAAAGCTTAAACATTAGACAGGTCACGAAAATATAATAGATAATTACGCCTCCATATTGTATCGGTTTTGCCTTCAACTGATTTTCAGGACAAGACAGGTAGTCGTGCTGATCAATGAATATACCCAGAGTGCCATGGAAATGTTCGCCATGATCTTTAAAAAGATCCCGGACCTTACTTTTATTGGTAGTCAGACCGCCGGAGCAGATGACAATAAGACCTTCGTCAGGCTGACAGACGGCAACCAGCTCTTCTTTTCCGGCCTCGACATCTACTACTCGGACGGCATATCCGGCCGGATATCACCATTCGCCCCTCTCCGCGAAGCATCCGTGAACTACGGGACCTTCTGCTACAAAAGCCTTTTGAGTTACTATCTTTGCGCTAATGAAAGCAGACGAGACAAACATCCCAAACAAAAAAACGGTAGGCCAGGTGCTGGCCGAATTGCGCAACACCCGCTTTCCCAATACGCATTCACTGGCCAAGGCCCTTATGATGTCACATACTACCTATCTGAGTATAGAAAGAGACCAGCGCGAGTTGAGCTTTCTGGCGGCCCTCCGGCTTTGCCGCTTTTATGACCTGGATATCCATGAGCTCATCTCAAGGATAGGAGAGGATGAACTGGAACGCCCCGACAGGTCCGTCCTCCGGCAATGGGAAAAAATGGAACGCCGAAAAAATGAGCAGGAATAAAACGAGTAACCGCAAACCATAGCATCCTACACTTGTAACAAACTAAAGGCAATTTTATGTAATTTTGTAACAGAATAAGGGCAATTTGTCCGGGCCGCTGAATATCAGAGCATTATAGTCCCAGTAAGCTATATTAATTAAATATGGCAAGCTTCTTCGCTCTCAGACGAGACTCCCTAATTCCATCGGCACCATAGGTAAACATAAATACCCGTCAATCCCTGTTAAAAAAACAACTAAGTTTGTTAACTATTAAAAGCTTGGTCAGATTTAAGCATCGTCCATGCAAACGGGACGTACGCAAACTTCTGAAAGCTTAAATATTCAAATTGACTAGAGTGAGAAAAGAACCAAAATTTGGGCTTAAACTGTTGACAAAAAAGACCATCATTACCATTGCGGCCTCCATTGCCGCCCTGACAAATCAATCGGCAAAAGCAGAACCCGCGTCTATCAATACAAACACCGACCTGAATCCGGATCTGTCATTCAAATTCAAAAAAAAATCCCAATTTGTTCTTAAGTTGAATACCAAAAATATAGAAAAAAGCGTAGCAGTAAATCACACCTCCCATAGCTCCCATGCGTCCCACTCATCCCACGCGTCATACTCTCCGCCACCGGGTCACTCATCCCATTCTTCCCACTCGTCTCATGTTTCATCTTCTCCATCTTATTATCCTTCTCACCGGAAAGTGATAATCCCTCCTGTTCCCGCACCAAAAAAGTCAACTTACCGTCCTAAAGCTGCACCGACACAGAACATTCACAAAAATACCACGATAAAGAAATTGCTTACCCCAGAAATAGATTCTTTAGGCACCCGTATGCTCTTCAAGGGCTGCGCCGGCAGAGACGTAGCACAGTTGCAGCGCATTTTAGAAAAGCTGGGGTTTACAATTTCTCTTATTGAAGGCAAATCGTGCTACTTCGGAGACTATACTGACCTTGCAGTGAGATATTTTCAATTACAGAACGGGTTAAAAGTAGATGGGAAAGTGGGCAAAAACACCCTGATAATAATTAAAAGAAAATTCCATGAAAACAGAAATTAACGATCAAGAGTTATCGATCTATATAGACAAATCGTTATACAACACAGATGTATTATATAAATGCTTCTATTGGTACAGTACCGATTATGCTATTGAAATTGCAGATGATTCTGAGAAGCAGCATTTAGTAAAAATCAAACCAGTCGATAAAAATTTCGCGGAGCCGTTAATAACAAAAATAAAAAAAGACCTGATTGACTTTAAACTTCGTGACATTGTAACAAAAGAAACAAAAACTATTCGGGAACTCATGATCGCTAAAGCATTTGCCTATTATGATTCCGATGAAACACCGGAATCTGAAATTTCCGACCCGGTCGGTTTTGATCCTGAAAATATGCAAGAATAAATGGAACAAATAAAAGCAGAAATAAAAAAGACAAGGAAATTTAAAGATTTTGAATACTATGAGTCCAGCAAGCAAAATGAATATTATCTTTTGCCCTTCAGATTCTACAGAATCAATGAGCAAAAAGAAGTACTTGTCAATGAGATCGGGGATTTCCTGATAGTCCCTTCCGGTACTGCTGAAAAAGTAATTACAAAAACAATAAACCCGGAAATTGACAAAGAATTATACGCAGATCTTGTTGCCAATTTTTTTATAAGTGAAGACAGGATCCCACCACTTATTGATATCGCCGCAGCCCGGTACCGCACGAAAAAGTATTTTCTGGATGGGTTTACTACGTTGCACATATTTGTAATTTCCCTTCGATGTGAACATACCTGTCATTATTGTCAAGTATCCCGCGTAACCACCAACAAAACAACATACGATATGGGTAGAACGCATATTGACAAAGGTATAGAGTATATGATGATGTCCCCCTCTGTCAATTTGACGATGGAATTCCAGGGAGGGGAGGCTCTACTTGCTTTTGAAAATATCCAGTATGCGATTGAAAAGGCAAATATGCTGGCGCAGCAACTAAATAAAAACATGACCTATGTAATATGCACCAACCTTGCCTTGCTAAATGATGAAATTCTCAATTATTGTAAGACAGAAAATATTTTAATATCTACCTCCCTGGATGGACCAGCTTTTATCCATAATGCAAATAGACACAGGCCAGAAAATAATAGTTATGAGTTGACAATAGAAGGAATTGAAAAATGTCGCGCTTCACTTGGGGAGGATAAAGTTTCCGCCTTACTGACAACCACAACCCTTTCTCTTGATTATCCAACCGAAATTGTCGATGAATATTTCAATAAAAGCTTCAAAAGCATCTTCCTTAGGCCAATCAGTCCCTATGGTTTCGCAAAGCACAACGACAAAAAAAACGGTTACCTAACCGATCGATTCTTGACATTTTATAAAACGGCGCTCAATAGAATAATAAAATATAACATGGAGGGGCATTTTTTCCGGGAGGAATATGCTACGATTATTCTTAAAAAGATCCTTTCACCTTTTCCTGTGGGATATGTTGACTTGCAATCGCCCGCGGGAATGATTAACAAAGTGATTGTCTTTAATTATGATGGCAAAGTATATGCCTCCGATGAGGCGCGTATGCTTGCAGAAAATCATGACTACACATTCTGTCTGGGTAACTTAGATGAGAATACTTACAACGACATTTTTTTTAATGAAAATGTAAGTCATATTTCTGACGTTATGGTGAATGAAGCCTTAGCGGGATGTTCAGAATGTGCTTTTCAGGCCTATTGCGGTGCGGACCCAGTATTCCATTATGCTACACAAGGAGACATGTATGGAAACAGAGCAGACAGTCTGTTTTGCAGGAAAAATATGGAGATTATCCGGTACTTGTTGGAGTTAATGGACAATAATAAAAATATTGAAAAGATCTTCTACAATTAGATAAATTTTTAGTTATGAATCTAAAAACAAAAGGGCGCCCTTATAATATTACAGAACCTATTGTAGGGAGAGTATCCAGGGATTTGGATGCTTCAGCCAACGATTTGATATATATAGTTAAGAAAGGCATTAAATTCACAAACGCTGAAAACAACGCGGTATTTCTATCAACTCAGCCACTGGAGCATATTGACGAACCGGCTAAAGGCGTCTACAATATCGTTTCATTGGATCATTTGCAAGACGGCGATATCGTTGTCATTAATACTGACGGCATTGTTAATACACTTTATCGCGTTAAATCAAGACATAACTTTCTGGTATTCACTGAACGCTGTAACAGCAATTGTCTGATGTGCTCTCAACCCCCCAAAGATCGAAATGACATACCTTATCTATTTAGCCTATATAAAAAGCTAATTCCGTTGATTCCAAAAAATTGCCCCGAACTGTGCCTTACCGGTGGCGAACCAACGCTTCTGGGGGAAAGATTCTTCGAATTGCTGTCACTATTGAAAAGGGAACTACCGGATACCGATCTGCATTGCCTGACCAACGGAAGGGTTTTTGCGTGGAAATCTTTTACCGCCAGATTAGAAACCTTGAACATGGAAAAAATCATGTTTGGCATACCCTTATATTCAGATTTCTATCAGATCCATGATTATATCGTTCAGTCTAAAGATGCATTTAATCAGACGATGTCCGGCCTGTATCACTTGGCTGAAGCAGGACAAAGAATAGAATTACGTATTGTCCTTCACAAACAGTCTGTTCCAAGACTTACCCGACTGGCAAAGTACATATACAAAAACTTACCGTTTGTGGAACAGGTCGTGTTCATGGGACTGGAGCATCAGGGCTATACACCATTTAATATTGAAAAACTCTGGATGGACCCGCACGAGTATATCTACGCACTTAGTGATGCCGTCCTTTTTTTGGCCGATAACGGCATCAATGTGTCAATATACAATCTACAATTATGCCTTCTGCCAGATATATTATGGAAATTCACAAAGAAATCCATATCGGATTGGAAAAATATCTATTTGGATGTGTGTAAGAACTGTTCCCAGAAAGAAAACTGCGCGGGACTATTTGCCTCAGCAATTCATAAGCATAGCGATTTTCTTAAAGCAATCTGATACGCTTAAAAAACAGAACGCCAGGTCATCTGACACATATCACCTGACTTTAATTTGTAGATTGGATATTTAGGCTCGTAAGACCTGTATGTTCAAAAAGTAAAACATCCGCATCTCCATCTGCATTCAGTGAAAAATTGGTTTTCTGAAACATCAAATCGATTAAAACTTGCGCCAGGTCATCGAAACTCACGCTATGCCAACCAAAATACAGCCTAATTATTATTCTACACCCTATTACAGTGAGCTCCGGACTGGTCAGCATCTCCGACTGTCTCAGCCTAATTTTACTTTACATCCCCATCTGTCCGCCATTTGTCCGCCAAAAAGAACGGGACCAAACGGAAACAAGCGTAAAAAAAACGGAACACAGAGTATAAAAAATCCCGTAAATGTTCAATTTACAGGATTCTTATTAACGGTTCTGTGCGGAAGAGGAGATTCGAACTCCCAAGCCCTAACGGGCACTACCACCTCAAAGTAGCGCGTCTACCAATTTCGCCACCTCCGCATGGAGCGCAAAAATAAGGTTTGTTTACATTATAACTATAATTCACGCATAATAATTTTATGTCCGGCTATTTTTATGTATTTTTAAAGTTACAATCGCCTTTTCATAAAACCCTTTAACATGGTCCCAACTCGTTTATTTGATGCAATAGAATACCAGCAGCTTAACTTTAATAAAGAAAACATGCTGGTGCATAAACTTGATGGAAAATGGCAGGCAATATCCACCAACCAGGTAAACGAATACGTACAAAAGACCGCAGCGGGTTTACATAATCTGGGTATCAGTGCAAAAGACTTTACGGCGGAAGGAGCAGACAAAATAGCAATTATATCTGAAAACAGGCCGGAATGGATCATAGCGGACCTTGCGGTCCAGCAAATCGGGGCAATACTTGTCCCTATTTATCCTACAACACCTCCTGAAGAATTAGCCTACATTTTTGAGGAAGCCGAAGTTAAAATGGTTCTGATTTCCAATAAGTTATTGCTTAAAAAATATGAAAGCGTCCTTGCTGGTTCTCCTTCCATACAGTTTGTTTTTAGTTTTGACCCGACAGATAAACCCAACTGGACGGAAATTCAGCAAAAGGCTGATCAGGATGCCCTGGAACATATTCAGGAAATTAAAGCCAATATCACAACGGATCACTTAGCTACGATTATTTACACTTCAGGAACCACTGGTCAACCCAAAGGAGTTATGCTCTCACACGGGAATATTATAAGTTGCGCTATGCTCGCAAAGGAAAGTTTTCCTTTCCCGGATAACCCGGATCTGCGAGCTCTTAGCTTTTTGCCACTGAATCATATTTTTGAAAAATGTATCAGTTATGTGTATATGTTTAGCGGTATTAGTATCTATTTCGCAGAAGGAATGGAAAAAATAGGAGAAAACATAAAAGAAATCAGACCCCATATTTTTATGACTGTGCCCAGGCTTTTAGAAAAAGTCTTTGAAAAAATCAATAAAACAGGCCAGGCTTTAGAAGGTGCTCAAAAGAAGGTTTTTAACTGGTCCATTAAAGTGGGAGAACAATATGATAACAGAAAATGGAAGAGTTTGTTTTATAAAGCAGAATTGGCGCTTGCCCGTAAGCTCGTCTTCTCTAAATGGCAACAGGCGCTTGGTGGAGATATCCTGCATATAATTACAGGAGGGGCTGCCTGTCCCGAGCGACTGCTCAGAATATTTAATGCCGCAGGCATTCCGGTGTATGAAGGCTATGGTCCGACAGAGAATAGTCCTGTTATTTCTGTAAATCGTCACATTAATAATGAAACGATGATTGGGACCGTAGGCCCCGTAATCGACGGCTTAGAATTTAAACTTGAAGCGGATGGAGAAATCTGTGTAAAAGGTCCTACTGTAATGGCTGGGTATTACAAAAAACCAGATCTGACCGCAGAAACCATTATTGACGGATGGTTACATACCGGTGATATCGGAACACTGGTCGAAGGCCGGTTTTTGAAAATAACAGATAGAAAAAAGGAGTTATTTAAAACTTCTGGGGGGAAATATGTGGCACCACAGCCTATTGAAAATAAATTAAAAGAGTCAGATTTTGTTGAACAGGCAATAATTGTAGGCGCTGAACAAAAATATGTGGCCGCGCTGATTGTTCCCAGTCAGGAATCCCTAAAAACCTGGGCAGCACAAAACAACTTATCCTTTAATAGTCTGGAACAGGCTATTGCCCTCCCGGAAGTAAAAAAGCTCTTTAAGGATCATATCCAAAAAATCAATCAGCACCTGAGTGCAACGGAACAAATTAAAAAACACATGTTGTTATCCAGACCCTGGAGCATTGAATCGGGTGAACTCACCCCAAAACTTAGCGTCAGACGCAAAGTGGTGATGGAAAAATATAAAGATGCCATCACCAGGCTTTTCGACTAACTTACAAATATCTTATTTGAACTCGTATCCGATATCTTTTCTAAAATTCATTCCTTCAAAATGAATCTCCTTTAATACGGTTCTTGATTTTTCAGCTGCCGCTTGAATATCATCGCCATAAGAGGTAACAGCAAGGACTCTGCCTCCACTGGTTAGAATTTTGTCCCCTTTTAACTGAGTTCCGGCGTGGAATATCAAACTATCCTTGCGCTCTTTCATATCCGGCAGTGTAATTTCCTTGCCTTTTTCATAATCGCCGGGATAGCCTCCGCTGACTGCCACAACCGTTACGCAGGATTTTTTAGCAGGTTCTATAACCACATCGTTTAAACCTCCGTGATAAACGGCCAAAAACAGGTCCACTATA
Organism: Arachidicoccus rhizosphaerae; assembly: GCF_900107765.1. Taxonomy (GTDB): domain Bacteria; phylum Bacteroidota; class Bacteroidia; order Chitinophagales; family Chitinophagaceae; genus Arachidicoccus; species Arachidicoccus rhizosphaerae. Next base: position 235,786 of record NZ_FNQY01000001.1, read on the forward strand.
TCAGCAGATAGACTTGGCATAATAACCTCTGTCTCAGGATCCCCCATCCGGCAATTATATTCAATAACCATGGGATCACCGTTCACGTTGATTAAGCCAAAAAATATAAATCCTTTGTAATCAATATTTTCTGAGGCTATCCCTTCTACTGTCGGACGAATAATAGCGTTTTCTACCTTATCCATAAATGCCTGATCCATAAAAGGAACAGGGGTTACACAACCCATTCCGCCCGTATTTAATCCGGTATCACCCTCCCCGATTCTTTTATAATCCTTTGCGTGGCCGATTATTTTATAATCCTTTCCATCGGTTAATATAAAAACGCTGACTTCTATCCCGTCCAGAAATTGCTCGATGACAACTTTGGAGGAGGCTTCCCCGAATTGTTTATTCAGGATCATTTGTTCGAATGTATGGAGCGCTTCCTCATGGGTGGCAGCAATGACCACCCCTTTTCCAGCGGCCAGTCCATCTGCTTTTAAAACGACGGGCAGACTATGCTGAGCAATATAAGCTTTTCCTTCTTCGTAATTTTCTTCATTAAATTCTGCATAGGAAGCCGTCGGGATGCTGTGCCTTTCCATGAACTTCTTGGAAAATGCCTTACTTCCCTCTAACTGTGCTCCATATTTGGAAGGAGCAATCACCATTCCTTTCCAATCCTGCTGGGCCTTAAAATAATCATACACCCCGTTTACCAGTGGATCTTCCGGCCCAACCACCAGCATCGTTACTTTATTATCTATTACAAATTGCTTAATTGCATCAAAATCATTGACTCCAATGGGGACGTTATGACCAACGCCAGCGGTTCCTGCATTACCTGGTGCAATAAACACTTTGTCGCAATGTTTACTTTCCTTGATTTTCCATGCCAGGGCATGCTCTCTGCCACCTGACCCCAATATGAGAATATTCATGTATTAGACTTTTATATAACTTTTGCGAAAATAAAACAGCCAGGGCATTTTTCCCTGCCTTTGTCAAAATAAAGCCGGGATAAAATAAACAAAGCCGCTAATTGTTGAATTAGCGGCTTTTGCAACTTTTAAACCTTTCCTTTGTAGAGCGTACGGGAATCGAACCCGTGATTCCTCCGTGAAAGGGAGGTGTCTTAACCCCTTGACCAACGCTCCATTATCGTTTGGGATTGCAAAGGTAATATATTTTAAATTTCCACCAAATATTTTTCAATAATTCTGAAAAACAAATATTTGCAAACAAACGGTTATTCACGAGAAAAATGTTAATTGTTTACTATAACTCCAGTCTTTCCTGTAAATTCGCATCACATTATTCAAAACAAAATAAATTCGATATGAGTTCAGTTAAAGTTGCGATCAACGGTTTCGGTCGCATTGGTCGTCTCGTTTTCCGCCAAATTTACAATATGGAAGGGATCGATGTAGTGGCAGTGAATGACCTTACCAGCCCTTCAACATTAGCCCATCTGCTTAAATACGATAGTGCTCAGGGCCGTTTTGAAGGTACCGTTACCAGCACTGACAAATCAATTATCGTAAATGGTGAAGAAATCAACATCTACGCTCAAAGAGATCCATCTTTAATCCCTTGGGGTGAACACGATGTAGACGTTGTTATTGAATCTACAGGTTTCTTCGCTGATAAAGATAAAGCTTCTGCACACTTGAAAGCAGGTGCAAAAAGAGTTGTTATCTCTGCACCCGCTACTGGTGATTTGAAAACTATCGTTTTCAATGTTAACCATGATATTTTAGATGGTAGTGAAACAATCATCAGCTGTGCTTCTTGTACAACCAACTGTCTGGCTCCGATGGCTAAAGCCTTAAACGATGCCTTTAAAATCGAAGTTGGAAGCATGACTACGGTTCACGCTTATACGAATGATCAGAACACGCTGGATGCTCCTCATCCTAAAAATGATTTGCGTCGTGCACGTGCTGCTGCTCAGAACATCGTTCCTAACTCTACAGGTGCTGCAAAAGCAATCGGTCTGGTACTGCCTGAACTGAAAGGTGTTTTAGACGGTGGTGCTCAGCGTGTTCCGGTAATTACTGGTTCATTGACTGAATTGACTGCTGTTTTAGCTAAGAAAACAACGGTTGCTGAAGTTAACGCTGCCATGAAAGCTGCCAGCAACGAAAGCTTTGGTTATAATGAAGACCAGATTGTCAGCTCCGATATCATCGGTATTCATTTTGGTTCTCTGTTCGATGCTACACAGACTAAAGTTGTAGAATTCGGCGATAAACAATTAGTAAAAGTAACCAGCTGGTATGATAATGAAATGAGCTATGTATCACAGTTAGTTCGTACCGTTCATTTCTTTGCCGGTCTGATTTCTAAATAATTCTTATATATAAAAGAATTTCTGGCATTTAGTAAAAGGGTAGGTCTTTAACCAGGACTTACCCTTTTGCTATTTAAAATTCAGTAACTTTCAATATAATTTTGGCATTATGAATTGGCTGATACTTATTATTGCGGGATTATGTGAGGTAGGATTTGCCTCCTGTTTAGAAAAAGGCAACCAGTCCAGTGGAACCACGGCTATTTATTGGTACAGCGGATTTGTCATCAGTTTGACTATCAGCATGTTACTATTAATTAAAGCAACTCAGACCCTCCCTATTGGAACGGCCTATGCCGTATGGACCGGCATTGGAGCTGTCGGCACTGTTTTGGTAGGTATATTATGGTTCAAAGAACCTGCTTCCTTTTGGCGTTTATTTTTCATCTGTACCCTGATTGGTTCTATCATAGGCCTGAAGGCGGTATCCCATTAAATTTTTGATATGCAAAAAGCTCATAAAATACTGGTTTCTGTTTTTTTTCTGGGCCTTGCAATTGCCCTTAATCTACAAACAGGATTTGCGCAAAAAAGGAAAAATAATGATATCATTTTAAGCCTGTCCCTTAGCGAACTTCCCAACACCATTCAGGTATTAGGAACTGATGTACATCCATCTAAATTCAGTAAGACCCTTAAAGTCAGTGCACAGGGCATTACCCAGTATCAGGGAAACAATGTGAATTACACCATTAACCTGACGCTTCCCAATTTTGATTTTAATGATGGTCAGGCAAAGACCTATACGAATGAACCGAATCATTTCTTTGATGCAAATAAAGACGCCGCATTCACGCTGAATCTGGGTAGTACAAAATTTGGCAATCTGTACAGATCAAAAGAAAAAGAAAACATTTTGTCCAAGGTAGCGACAACCGACTACCAAATTACAACGACCAATATGAAAGATAAGAATTGTTATTTCATATTAATACGAATTAAATCGGGATCGGTTTTACAGGAGAGTTCAGAAACCAAAAGTAAAAGCCAGGAGGCTGTCTTACACATAGCAGAAACGCCGGAAAGCTTGATAAAAATCATCAATCCCCAGCCCTCGCTGCCAAAAGTTGAACATTACAAATTCAAAAGTTCCAGTGAAGTGTATAAACCGGCAGGTATTGTAAATTAAGGCCTGATCAGACGGTAAGCGTTTTTAATGATTTCAACATTAATTTCCTTGGCAAAATCAATGGGTTCTCCATCAATATGCATCGGGGCATTCAATAAATTCTTGATTTTTATTTCAGGGGTCTGAAAATATAAAATATTTTTGTTGGTTACTTCTTCCACCAGTTCCTGGAGTTTATTATTTCCTCTGATCTGTTGAAGTACCGCAAACGGCAGTTTTGCCTTATTCATTTTTTGAACCACCACAATATCCAGTAAACCGTCGTTTAATTTTGCTTCAGGAGCAATGGTAACGTTATTACCGAACTGGTTAGCATTTGCAATGCTGATAAAAAATGCATCTGAAAAGAAGGAAAATTTATCCACTTCAATTTCAAATTGATAAGGCTGGGCCTTAAAATAATTAATGATGCTTTGTTGTGTATACGTAAGCAAACCGCGCGTACTTTTAGAAGCAAAATCATGGGCGACTTTAGCATCAAAGCCAACACCGCTCAGCATACAGGCAAAATGTCCGTTCACTTTAAAGGCATCCACATACTTGGATTCTCCATTCAGAATTAACTCAAAAGCAAGTCTCGGCTTAGAGGGAATGCCTGCGGCTCTGGCCAGGCCATTACCACTTCCATAGGGTATAATGCCAAAGGTAACCGGTTCATTATGCAAGGCTCCTACAACATGATTGACCGTTCCGTCACCACCAATGATCACTATATCCGTAATATCTTCTTTTTGAATTTTATCAATTAAAAAGTCATAGTTCCCTCTTTTATTGGTGGGCATAATTTCGCAATGCAGTCCTCGTTCTTTACTGATTTTCTCAATCAGGGTAACCAGGGTTTCCTTTTTAGCTGTCCCGGATATAGGGTTCACCAAATAGATAATTTTGCGTTGTTTTTTTTGAATGGCCACGCGTTGAACATTTGGCTTTTCTATCGTTTCTATATGCTCCATAATGAAACTAATTGGCGTTCGTTAGAGAGAACAAAGGTATCTTTTTTATCCATTAAAATCTGTTAATTAATAACAGCTTTTAATGTCATTTAATTGTCTTTTATAAAATTAAAAAATTATTTATCTTTAAGCCTCACAAAGACAAAGCCTCATATATTATTATTTTGAAACTAATCAGGCATTTATCCTTTCTAAAAGCCGTATTATGGTATACCCTTACTGCCTTTGGAGGGGCGCAGGGCCATTTTGCCATGATGCTCAAGACATTTGTTCAGGAGCGAAAAGATATAACAGAAGAAGAATTATTAGAATATAATGCTTTTTGTCAGATGTTACCCGGAGCCTCCTCCTCTCAGACCATTACACTTATTGGTTATAAAAGAGGGGGGCTAATACTGGCTATCCTGGCGCTTATCACCTGGATTTTACCTGCCAGTATCATTATGGGTAGTCTTTCCTTTTTGTTGGATTACTTAGATAAATCAGCCATTAATACCAGGGAATTGTTTAAGTACATAAAACCCATGGCGGTAGGATTTATCGCTTTTTCCGCGGTAAAACTCTTTAAGTTTTCTATTACCAATACCATTACTAAGGTAATTTTACTCATAGGGACCATTCTGACATTTTTACTCTTTAAAACACCGTGGATCTTTCCGGCTATTATTGTCGCAGCTGGGATAGCCACCAATTTCAGCCATAAGCGTATACCACAAAGGGAAACAAAACACAGTAAAGTCAGATGGGGCAACCTGCTTATATTTTTCTCCATTTTTATTCTGGCCGGTGTATTATCCGAATCAGCCCGTAAACATAATTGGGAAAACAGAGGTAAATATAATTTATTTGAAAACTGTTATCGTTTCGGATCTCTGACCTTTGGCGGGGGAGATGTACTGGCACCGCTGATGTATGAACAATATGTTGTGCGTCCCACTACAAAAGAAGTTCAGAAAAAAAATACAGGTGCGCTGAAAATGGATAATGATGCCTTTTTAACGGGTTATGGAATGCTAAAGGCTATACCTGGACCTACCTTTACCATCAGTTCTTTTGTAGGCGGCATGGTTTTAAAAAATAAAGGACCTGCTGCTCAATTTTGGGGTTGCGTCATTGCAACCGTCGCCATTTTTTTACCTTCTACCTTGCTGATACTTTTTTTCTTTCCAGTATGGAATAATTTAAAAAAGTATGCCATTATTTACCGATCACTGGAAGGAATTAATGCGGCTGTAGTTGCCATCATACTTGCCTCTTCTTTATATTTAATGAAGGATATATCCGTAAATGTTATTGATGGAAATATAGAACATATTATTAATATAACTACTATTGCCGGTACCTTTGTTCTTTTAAAATACACGAAAATACCCGCCCCGTTTATTGTTATATTATGCTTATTACTGGGTATAATATTTTAATATAATATTAAATTATAATATATAAAAAATTATTATTTATAATAGTTATTAACTTGAATATATTCATAAACATTATCCGGAACCAAATATCGAATTGATTTATCTTCCTTAATATTATTCCGGATAAAGGAGGCAGATATATCCAGTAAGGGTGCATCCAGTATGGAAGCATTCATCCCTTTTTCAATCTTTTCAACCGGAAAACCAGGTCTTAGATAAATTAAAAAGGAGTAATCCCTGATTAATTGTTCATAATTTCTCCATTTAGGCAAATTATTAAAACTATCAGAACCCATAATCACAGTAAATTCATCATCCGGGTATTTCTCCGTTAAATAAGTCAGTGTAGTTATGGTATAGGATGGCTTGGGCAATCTAAACTCAACATCTACGGCTTTTAAATGGCTACTATTTTCAATGGCCAGATTTACTAAATGGAGTCTGTCATACTCTCCCAATAAACTACCAGAAGGTTTCAAAGGATTTTGCGGCGAGATAACAAGCCATACTTTATCAATTTCCGTATAATTAAGTACATGTTCCGCAATAATCAAATGACCTGTATGAATTGGATTAAAAGATCCAAAGTATAAACCAATTTTCATGTAGTTTAAATCTTTTTTGATATGATCAACAATGGGACAATATAAAAACTTAGGCAATCTCCTCTACCAGAATATTTTCAGCTTCATTAATACGTAAACTTAAACTATATCCGACAACGGATATAGAGATTGGATCTCCTAAAGGTGCAATTTGTTCTACTTTTATAATTTCACCTGGAATACAGCCCATCTCCATTAACTTAATAAAAATTTCATTACTGGAAAACTCTTTAATGATGACTGCTTTTCCCACACGTATTTCAGACAACTTCTTCATATATAGAAAATTATAGTTACAAAATTAATTGATTTCAACCAATAGGTAGGCTATTTCATGATTATTTACGAATTTTGACAATTAAACAACAATACATGCAAAAAGTTACCTTTAATTATTTAGATAGTAGTTTACCCTTGAAGAATAAAAATATAGTAAAAGCATTCATTGCAACTATCTTTAAAAAGGAAAAAAAGGGATTAAACTATATCAATTATATATTTTGTTCTGATGATACATTATTAGAATTAAATAAGCAGCAATTACAGCACGATTATTATACGGATATTCTCACTTTTGAGTTAAGTACGGATAATAATACTGAATCGGAGGTTTATATTAGTGTTGACAGAGTAAAGGACAATGCAAAAACCTTACAACAGCCTTTAGAAAAGGAAATTTTAAGAGTTTTATTCCACGGTGCCTTGCATTTATGTGGATACAAGGATAAGACAAAGAAGGATGAAGCCAAAATGCGAGAAATGGAAGACTTTTATATCAATAAATATTATAAATCCATTGTTCCACGTGGAACTAAATAAGAATAACCATATTTTGATACAAAAAAGGTTCCACGTGGAACCTTTTTTCATTTAATTACTTTCATAATCCGAAAATCCTTATTCATTTAAACCATTTACTTTAACACGATTTCATACGTTCCACGTGGAACAAATACCCAAATAAAGTTGTTTCCAATTCTAACTGAAGCGACTATAGCATCATATTTATCTATAGAGAACTGCATCATACGGTACTACCAATTAATAATAACCAAAACAGAATAGTGTTTCACGTGGAACGTGATATTTATTATTAATAAACTAACTTTGCAGCCTATAAAATTAAACTATGTTCCAGGAATATGATGTAATAGTAGCAGGTGCCGGACATGCTGGGAGTGAAGCTGCAGCAGCTGCCGCTAATTTAGGTAATAAGGTCTTACTCATCACCATGAATATGAATACCATTGCCCAAATGAGTTGCAATCCGGCTATGGGTGGCATCGCAAAAGGACAAATCGTTCGGGAAATCGACGCAATGGGAGGTTACAGCGGCATTGTTTCCGATAAAAGTATGTTGCAATTCAGGATGCTTAATAAGAGTAAAGGACCTGCCATGTGGAGCCCAAGAACTCAAAATGACCGCATGTTATTCGCCCTGACATGGCGCGAAATGCTGGAACATACCCCTAATTTAGATTTCTATCAGGATACTGTACAGGGAATACTGGTAAAAGATAACCAGGTAATAGGCGTTAAAACCAACCTGGGACACGAAATAAAGGCAAAAGCCGTTATTTTAACCAGTGGAACCTTCCTCAATGGTATTATACATATAGGGGAAAAACAATTTGGAGGCGGTCGTGTAGCAGAAAAAAGTGCTACTGGTATCACAGAACAATTAGTAAGCCTGGGATTTCAAAGTAACCGACTCAAAACAGGCACTCCACCCAGAGTGGATGCCAGGAGTTTAGATTACTCAAAAATGGAAATACAAAAAGGCGATGATATAATACCCGGTTTCTCATATAGGGACAATGTTCCAAAATTAGATCCTGAAAAACAATTACCCTGTCATATTACCTATACCAATACAGAAGTTCACGACCTATTAAAGACAGGTTTTGACAGAAGTCCGATGTACACAGGTCGCATTGAAGGAACAGGACCCAGGTATTGTCCCAGTATAGAGGATAAAATAAACCGCTTCGCAGATAAAACACGCCATCAATTATTCGTAGAACCTGAAGGATTTAAAACCGTGGAGATCTATGTAAATGGCTTTTCTACTTCCTTACCTGAAGACGTGCAGTATAAAGCCCTTACTAAAGTACCGGGATTTGAAAATGTAAAAATGTTCAGACCAGGCTATGCAATAGAATATGATTATTTTCCACCAACACAATTAAAGGCTAATTTAGAAACCAAACTCATAAAAAACCTATTCTTTGCCGGGCAGATAAACGGTACTACAGGATACGAAGAAGCAGCCTGCCAGGGACTGATGGCAGGGATCAATGCTCATCTCGCCACCAAAGAAGCGGAACCACTCATCCTTAAAAGAAACGAAGCTTATATCGGGGTGCTGATTGATGATCTGATTAATAAGGGAACAGACGAACCGTACCGGATGTTCACCAGCAGAGCAGAGTACCGTACCTTATTAAGGCAGGACAACGCTGATATCAGACTTACAGAATTATCCTATAAACTGGGACTTGCAAAAGAAGATCGTTACCAGGCAGTACAGGAAAAAAAGTCAGCAGTAGCGAGTATGATTGAATCCTTAAAACAGACTTCAATTAACCCGGATGATGTCAATCCTTATTTAGAAAAAATAGGATCTACGCCCATAACAGAAAAACAGAAATTGGCGAAAATAATACTAAGACCATCCGTTTCATTAGAAGAAATGGTCAAAGAAGTTCCCGTATTAAAGGATATTATAAATATTACAAATATTAATAATATTCAACAATCTGAAATACAGATAAAATACGAAAGATATATCGAAAAAGAACAAGAAATCGTCGATAAAATCAATCAAATGGAATCCTTAGTGATACCTGATTCATTTGATTATAACAAAATCACGGCCCTGGGCACAGAAGCTATTCAAAAATTCAATAAAATCCGTCCAAGAACCATTGGGCAGGCAGGGAGGATAAGTGGCGTAAATCCGGCTGATATTCAAATTCTGATGGTACATATGGGCAGATAATGGATTTTACCATTAAATTATGTGATCGCTCACAAAAAGATATGTAATATTACCCTGATTAAAAACGACCGCATTTGAAACTGTACGGCATATTACTTATAACCATTACGGGGATCGTATTACCATCTTTGGGCCTTTATGCCCAAAAAACAATACAGGGATTTGTATACCAGGACAAATACAGAACGCCACTGGATTCTGTTCTGGTATACACTCAATCCGGTAATATTTCAAAGACAGACTCAACAGGTGCCTACCATATCAATATTTACGCAAAAGATTCCATCTGGTTTCAGTTCAGAGATAAGATCACGCATAAATATCCCGTAGATACGATCAGAGATCCCAGAAATTTTGAAGTACAGATTTACCTGCCAAAATATTATGTGCAGACGCCTAAAGGCTATTTGCCTACCGTGACTGTCCGGTCCAGGAATTATTACGAAGATTCCACAGCCTTCCGAGAAGACTATGCAAAAATATTCAATTACCAAAAACCCGGGCAGGCGTTAGGGGAAAGCTTTGGTGTAGGAGATAATGGCGGAGTCGCCGTAGACTTTGACCAGATAGTCAATCTATTCAGATTCGGTTATAATAAAAGACAAAAAGTCTATCAGAAATTTGCCCTGGATGTGGAACAGGAAAAATATATAGATCACCGCTTTACCAAAAAACTGGTGGAAACAATTACAGGCTTATATGACCAGGCCCGTGATGAATATATGAAAGCCTGCCGGCCTGCATATAATCAATTAATCATGATGAACGACGCACAGCTCAGTGAATATATCAAAAAAAGTTCCAGCACCTATTTCCAAAAGAAATCAAGCGATAAATACGAACAGAATATATTTCTCTCACCCTACGAAAGAAAGCACCAACAAGATTAATGACTGTAATTATCTCCCCAGTCCAACACAACACAGCGGATTAAATCATTATTTAATTAATCCTGCCTTTCTACTAATTTCCATCATTTTGTCAATGGGCTTTTTGGCCGCCAGTCTAAGCGATTCATCCATTTTAATTTCCGGCAGCTGATACTTCATACACAAATACAATTTTTCCAGTGTATTTAATTTCATATACGGACAATCATTACACGCACAGGCATTGCTGGGAGGTGCCGGAATAAAAACCTTATCCGGAGAATCTTTTTCCATCTGGTGCAAAATACCGGCCTCTGTAGCCACAATAAATTCTCTGGCCGGGCTATTGGTTGCATATTTCAAAATCTGGGTCGTACTCCCGATAAAATCGGCTTCCTTCAAAATAATCTCTTCACATTCAGGATGTGCCAGCAATAATGCCTCCGGATGCTGCTTTTTAAGGCTCAAAATCTTCTCCAAACTAAAAATCTCATGTACTTGACAGGATCCGTCCCAAAGTAGCATATTGCGCCCCGTAAGCTTATTTACATAGGCCCCTAAATTTCTGTCAGGAGCAAATATGATCTTTTGATCCTTGGGTAAGCTTTCGATTATCTTTTCCACATTACCGCTGGTACAAATAATATCACTGAGCGCCTTCACTTCGGCCGTACAATTAATGTATGAAATCACAATATGATCCGGATGATCTTCCCTGAACTTTTTAAAAGCGGCAGCCGGTGCACTATCTGCCAGGGAACATCCCGCGTTCAGATCAGGTAATAATACTTTTTTTGTAGGGTTCAGGATCTTTGCCGTTTCCGCCATAAAATGAACGCCGGCAAAAACAATGACATCCGCATCAGTGGTCGCCGCCTGTTGGGCCAGTCCTAAGCTGTCACCGATATAATCTGCCAAATCCTGGATATCCGCTTCCTGATAATAATGCGCCAGGATAATTGCATTGGTTTCCTTTTTCAATTTTTCAATTTCCGCAAATAAATCCAGGCTTGGATCAACGGCCACATCCAGGAAACCTTTTTTATCTAAAACTGCTTTCGCTTCTATTATGTTCATAACTGCTGTAATAATTAATTATATAATTATTTATTTAAAATCCTTATTACTATTAAGGGTGTGAATATCTGGATAATTTGATTATTCACAATACTCAAAGTTAATTACTTTTCGGTTATTAACCGTTATCCACATTTTTATTAACGTCGTAAAGCCTTTAGTTTAGGGCCTTTAACTCGGTTTATGCACACTGTGTATAACACTTTTCAGGTTTATGCACATTCAGTTATTCACAGCAATGCACTGTTAATTAAAACGGGACAAAAAGTTAAAAAATGGGTCGTTTATCGAAGGTTCCCAAATACCCCTGTTTTTATTATAAATTTATCCACAACTTTCTATTAACAAATTGTGATTATCCACGTAATATAAGGTTATCCAGATAGTTATGTGAATTAACGTTCCACGGTCACAAACGTACGTTATCAAAGGATTTTCTACAGAAAATCTATTTTTAAATCTGTTTCACGATTTCCTGCATACCTTAAAGTAAGCATTTACCATACCAGGGGAACCATAAGATTCAGTGATTTCTAACCAGACTGTACCTCTAAATTACACCGGCCAACCGAAGAAATATTGTATATACCTTTTAAATTAAGCACGCCATATCCACGCGTAAAAGGTTGATTCAACCCTGATTTGGGCAAAATTTACCTTGTATTGTGCAAAGGTTTAATAATAAAAAACTAATTGGGAGTTTGCTCTCTTTGGGTGCCTTAGCATTCAAAACAGGAAGCAGGAAGTAGTAACCAAAAAAACGTCCGGTATAGGTTACCGGACGTTTAATAAATATTTTATCGAAAACTTTCTAGTGCAGGCTTTTAATCCTCCCATTTTAAAGCACGCTTTTTAATGATATAGACAAAGCCTATCAGGAACAGACCAACAAAGAGAAGTATCTCGTAAAAGCCGGTCCAGGAGAGGCTTTTAAAATTAACGGCGTAGGGATAAAAGAAGATAACTTCCACGTCAAAAAGTACAAATAAGATAGCAATTAAAAAGTACTTAATGGCCATAGGCTGACGGGCGTTCCCGTGCGTAGTAATACCACTGGTAAAGTTGGCCAGTTTATCGTTGGTTTTACGTTTAGGTCCTAATAAAGCGGATACAAAGATCATGAGTGCCACAAATCCGATTGCAAATACAATCTGAAGTGCAATAGGTAGATAACTGGAAGCGTGCTGCGCCGCGACAGGTGCAGCAGCCATTATATGACTTGATAACATATTACTCAATTTGAAAGGCAAAAATACACTTTTCAGTTAAAAACAAAAAACTTCGTAATTCTTTAAAGAATTACGAAGTTTTCCGCTGTTTAATCCTGAACCCTCATAAAAGGGTAAAAGATTAATTTTTATTTTTTAGAGCTTGAATCAGCCTGACCATTCTTTTTAGCCAGATATGCTCTGATTTGGTCTCCGAACTCTTTAGCCTGCGTATTGGTAGGATCCAGAGCATAAATGGAATCGAACATTTTCAGACCATTTTCGTAGTCACCTTTTTCATTGACATAATAGTTTGCCAGGAAGCTGTACTGACCAATTAAATCATCCTTGTATTTAACGCTGTCTTTCTTCATAAAGGTAATGAAGTCGTTAATCTCAGGGATAGCAGCTGCAGTATCCTTAGCCATTAATTTAGATCTGACGGAATATAAATAACCATAAGGTTGTTCAGGATATTTTGTTTTATACTTATGGAACAGAGAATCAGCAGAAGGCCAGTAATTGGAATCTTGCTGAGCCAGTTCAAACGCAGCATAACCGGCATTGAACATAGCTGTATTATAACCATCTGAAGTACTGTCTTTTTCATCGTACAGTTTTCTTAACCAATTGTACTTTTCAACTGGTTTATTGGCATTTTCCAGCGCTGTAGCGATAGAATCCGCATAAATTGCTTTTTCTTCAGGGATTGTATCTAAATCGTAAGCTGTTTTCAGATATTTAACGGCAGTATCCGCCATTTCAGGAACATCTTTGTAGATGAAACCACCAAATGCATAGTCATCAGGCATTAAGTTAGAGGCAGAAGTATTTGCGAAAAATTTCTTTGCATAAGATACAGCCTGTGCAGTATCACCTAAACGGTGGTAGTTCATTGCCAGCAACAGATTCAGGTGAGAGAAGTTAGCACAAGAACCAGCTTCCATTTCCTTTCCTTTGTTGATAGATTCCTGGTAACTTCCGGAGCGGAAAAGGTAATCAGCCTGGAAATATTGTACGTTACAACCATTATCAGAATTCTTCACATACAGGTCTAAATAAGTCTTAGCCTTGTTGTAATCGGAATTTTTAAAGTAGTTGAAGTAATCCAGATAGATGGGAGCGTAAGCCGGGTCAGCGGTAATACCTTTTTTATACCACTCATCCATTACATCAAAGTTATTTTGAGAGTGGAATATCAGCCCCATGCGGTAATAACCTAAGGCAAATGCTGGGTCTCTGGTGATGGCATTATTGAAGGCAACAAAGGCGTTACCACCCTGATCACCACCTAATTTAAGGAAGTTGATACCTAAGAATACACATGGATTAGGGTTTGCTTTATCCAGGTCCATTGCTTTTTGTAAAATCGGAATAACATAAGATGGATCACCCTGGTCTCTGTTACCATAAGCGCTGGCACGACCAATAGCCGTCATCAGATTAGCCTGGTCTTCATCCTTATGTTTACCTTTAAATTTGGAAGCACCGGCCATTGCTGTTTCGAATTTCTGTTCTGCAGCCTGCTTGTTTTTATTGATATAATCAATTTCACCCAAACCTACCAGGATCCATGGATCATTCAGGTTTGCATATTTTTGATAAAGAGTATTTGCTTTATCCACACCATCTGTTTCCCCGTAAGTATTTTCCAGATATACCTGTCCGAGCCAGTAAATGGTCTGTCCGTCCGGAGATTTTGCCTTGCTCACTAAGTCCTGTAAAATTTTCTCTGCATCCGTGTATTTTTGGTAGTATAGTGCTTTCACACCATCTTCCAATTTTTGAGCCGCGGCCATTGAAACTGCGCATACTACGGCGAGAAAACTAAAAACTACCTTCTTCATTTTCTTCATTTTTATTTTTTGTTTAACCTGATTCGATATTTTAGGTTTATCGCTTTTTATGTTTAAAAATCTATTTATTCTTATTACCGGAATCTTTATCCGGTTTATTCACCACTTTACGAATCACAAAGTTCATTTTGCCAGGGACAAGGTCTCCTCTTCTGAAAATCAGTTGTCCTCTTTCAAAGCTCATAAAATTGTAAAAGGAAGCGCCTAATCCGATATCAGCATTTTTCAGAATCCCAAACAAAGGTCGTACCAAAGGGTATTGAACACTGTATATGGTTGCCTGTGAAGGTTTTGCAAAGGTCCCATCGCCGCAACTTTTACACTCTACATAGGCCAGTTTAACCTGATCTTTGTATTTATCGGCAATGGATGACCCGATAATCCAACTTGAACCCACAAAACCAATGGCATTTTTATTGGCGGCTACTTGTTGCAAAACATCTTCATTGCCCTTTGACCCTCCAACATTCACACCAAAACTTTTACCTTCCGTTATAGAATCCATTAAAAACCTGACAGAACTGGTGGCATTGTCTCCATCTAATACAACCTGGTATTTACCACGTACTGAATCCGTTAATATCTTTTTCAGTTGTTCAATTGAAAATGTGCTATCATCAGCTGAACGGTTTACCACCAATGCATCTGCATCGTAGGCCAGAACTGAATATAATAAAGGATGACCCAATAATTTTTTATAATAATCCTCTTCTTTTTCATAGGGAGCCCTTGTTACAAGAATCATCTGTGTACTGTCGGATTGTAAATCTCGAAAACAGTCAGCTTCTGACTTATATTGAACTTTTATATGTGCGTTTGGATAAGAAGCCTGAAAAACCATAATCTCTTGATCGATGATGGGTTTAAAAGACTCATCCGCACTTACATACAGGGTGCCCTCTTGAGGATGACCATCCTTTTTTATTTTAGATTCACAGGAAGTTAAACTCCAAAGAACGAGGCTAAAAATAAGTAGAAATTTTGTTGCACGAAAAAAAAACATAAACTTTTGTTTTTCAGAATTATCTCGGTATCTAATTTTAACACATATTTTTAGATTTAATAATCTTGTTTAATCCCACGGTATAGCCTGAATCCGCCATATAAGGCACAAAGTCCCCCAAAAATATATTTAATCATAGGATCCTTATTAGCCATTAGCACCCGGGTAAACTGAAATTTTTCTCCAAAAAACATTAAAACGCCAACGGTAAGAATCAGAACAGCCATGATAATATCTTTAAGAGAACGCATATTATTATAGCGCTTTCTGTTTCTTTCTCTTACTTCTCTGCCAAAATCCGTATCCATACATAAGGAGGTTTAAAGATTGCTGATTGTCTTTAAGATGAGTATTTGACTTATTTCCATAAGAAAGAGTGTCAAAATCATCATAATTCCTGCAAGGTTTGTTTAACTTTTTCCAGGGTCTGGTCTAAATCCGACTGGCTCAGGGCATTGCTTAAAAACCAGCTTTCATATCCAGAAGGAGGTAAATGTACGCCTCTTTTCAGCAAACCGTGGAAAAGACGGGTAAATCTTGCCATATCAGATTTGCTGGCCGATAAAAAGTCTGTAACCGGTTCCGCATTAAAGAAGATACTCAGCATACTACCGAATTGATTGATCTGAGCCGGGATGTCGGCTTCTTTAAATAGGGCCGTCAGATGATCTTTTAAATAGGCTCCTTTCTGTTCCAGCTGCTGATAGTATTCAGGATGATTTTTAAGTTCGGTCAGTAATGTATAACCGGCAATCATGGCCAGGGGATTACCGCTGAGGGTTCCTGCCTGATAGATATCTCCCAAAGGGGCCACTCTTTCCATTAATTCTTTTTTGCCTCCGAAAGCCCCCACCGGCAAACCGGCTCCGATGACCTTCCCATAAGTTACCAGGTCGGCGTCTATTGCAAGCTTTTGCTGAGCGCCTCCGGGCGCTAATCTAAACCCGGTCATTACTTCATCGAAGATTAAGACGATTTTTTCCTGATCACAGATTTCCCGAAGCCCGGCCAGAAAACCGGCTGCAGGCAGGACGCAACCCATGTTACCAGCTACAGGTTCTACGATGATGGCAGCAATCTGATCCTTATGTGTCTGTACCAGCGTTCTGACTGCTTCCAAATCGTTATAGGGGGCTGTCAGTGTATCCTGAGCAGTACCTGCCGTTACTCCTGGAACTTCCTGAATACCAAATGTGGCGACACCGCTACCGGCTTTCACCAGAAACATATCCGCATGCCCATGGTAGCACCCCTCAAATTTGATAAATTTATTTCTGCCTGTATACCCTCTGGCCACCCGAAGCGCTGACATGCAGGCTTCGGTACCGCTATTGACCATACGGATCAAATCCACATTAGGCGTCAGCTCTTTAATGAGCTCGGCCATTTGTACCTCTAGTTCAGTGGGGGCACCAAAGGAAGTGGAATTTTCTGCTTTTTGCTGGATGGCCCTGATAACAGGTTCATAACTATGACCCAAAATCATAGGGCCCCAGGATGCGATAAAATCAATATATTTTTGCCCATCCACGTCAAAGAGATAAGCACCTTTTGCTTTTTCAATAAATATGGGCGTTCCCCCAACGCTTTTAAAGGCCCGGACCGGGGAATTCACGCCTCCCGGGATACTTGATTGTGCTCTTTCAAAAAGACGCTTACTGGAAGTATATTCGTACATCTTATTTAATCTTAATGTATTTCGCTATTATGAATGATAAGACAGCAAATGTACATTATATAAAATATAAAACCGTTACGGCTCCAGGGCAGTAACGGTCAGTAAAATGTAAAATTTAAAAGATAAAAGGAAAAGATTAAAGCAGGCCCAATCTTGTGATATAAAGAGGTATTACGGTAAAGTTCAAGGGACCGTTCGGGCAAAACAAAGTGGCCTACTGCTGCAATAGATAAGATAAACATTCCAGCGTCATACCAACCAACCATCTATTTTTTGATGTTTACCACAGACCTTGGCAGGTAAACTAAATACTGCGTTTAGATTTGAGATAAGCCGGACAATGAGGTTAAAAAAAGTGGGAAAATCAGGCGAAGCGCTTCGCCAGGGATCATCCCTCGGCTTCAGAGTTATTCAGCGCCCTTTCAATCCTTTGATCCGGAACAATCCAGATAATGGCTGTTATCGTATAGAATATAATGGCCAGCCAGGGGATAAAAAAGGAGCAGACAATGCCGGCTAAATAGATAAAAGGGGATATTTTTTCTTTAAGTGTTTTATTTTCAACAGCTTTTGCTAAAATATTATTTCGACCGTTTGCGTCAATAAGCGTCTGCAGTAAGATAATCCACGCAAAAGCCGCCATTAAGAGTACCAGACCATAGATCGCCAGGGGTGCACTTGAATCATGGTGTTCGCCGACCCAGGCAGTGGTAAAGGGGAATAAAGAAAGCCAGAAAAGTAAATGCAGATTGGCCCAAAGGACTTTCCCGTTAACCTTTTTACAGGATTGTAGCATATGGTGATGGTTATTCCAATATAACCCCACATATACAAAACTGAGCAAATAGCTTAAGAATTTAGGAACGAAGGGGAGCAAATCACTAAACCGCCCCTCTCCTGTTTCGGGAACTTTGATTTCTAATACCATAATGGTAATGATGATCGCAAGGACCCCATCACTGAAGGCTTCCATTCTGTTTTTTTCCATATCCGGCGCTTTATTTTCTAAACAAGGGAAAATATTTCTTTGCCGAAAATAAGATAAAACCGGGTAATAATGATAAGAAAGGATTGATCTATGGGATTTTTATTAAAACGAAGCGCTATTGATTCTCAGGATTTTCCTCTTCATTCAATAATTTATCGAGTTTGGATTCCAGGCTATGAAGCTTCTGTTCTGTTTCCTGCATACCGATTAAAAATTCACCGGCTTTGTTTTGCTCGGTGGCCAGCCAGAGCAGCGCCATGGAAACATAATCCTGCATATCCTTGCCGGCAAACTTAGCCTTATATTCCATGACCTTGTCGTTGACCATTTTTACAGTCTTGCGTACGATTTCTTCATCGGCTTTGCTGGTTTTTAGCCGAAAACTGCGGTCTCCGATCAGGACATTAATTATAATAATATCAGTCATGGCATCAGGCTTCTAATAGGGTGAGGCATTTATTGATTTCTTTCAGATAATGATCAATGCGGGTTTCTAATAGTCGCTGCTGTTGTTCATCCATAGTCTTAGTAGCGGCAATAATTCCTGCTTCGAGCTTTAACTGTAGGGCCTCATAAGCCTTCTGACTTTTAGCCAGTGCGGTCTGGGTTTCTGCTAAGCTGTTTTTCAACTGCTTATTTTCTTTTTGCAATAATTGGTACTTTTTCAGGAGTTGTTCCAGTTTCTCTTCCAGATTTTTAAGTGCTGTTTGCTCCATAGAAGTACTAAATTTAAAATTATTGCTCTATTAATTTATTCCAGTGGCAAGGTCGCTTTCAAAGATCTCGCCACTGGAATAATTATTTACAAAGATAAAAACCCCTATTTTCTGATTTCTGCCTGTAACTGCTTTTCAAATCCGGTTATAAGCTTGGTCATCATCAGATCAATCTCTTTATCTGTCAATGTCTTTTGCTCATCCAGAAATGCAAAATTGATGGCCATTGATTTTTTACCGGGACCGAGTTTATCATTTTCAAAGACATCAAATAACCGGGTACTCCTTAGTAAAGGTAAGTTGGTTTTTTTAATGATATCCTGAATCTGATCATAATGAACCTGACGATCAACAACAAGAGCCAGATCCCTGTATACAGTTGGGTATTTAGGAACCTCTTTATAGGTGATTTTCTTCGTTTCTTTTAAAGAAATTAATGTGCCAAAATCCAAATCCAGGAAGAAGACAGGAACTTTAATCCCAAACTTTTCCCGCGTTTGAGCAGCAACACTTTGAATTTCAATGACTTTTTTCTTGTCGGCCAGGACCTCAATCAGGCCTGAACCCGGCTCAATCTGGAATTTAATCTGTGTAAATCCGCAGAGTTGCAATAAGGCATAAGCCAGTCCCTTAGCCTGATATATTGTATAGGCAGATCCTTTTTGCTGCCAGGTATCTTCATGATTTTGACCGGTAGTGTAAATAGCCAGGTGTTCTTTTTCAAAGTATTTTCCAACGCCTGTCGTGCTGTAAGTTTTACCGAACTCAAAAAACTGCAGGTTTTCATTTTTGCGGTTGATATTATAGGCCAGAGATTCCAGACCTGTTTCAATCATGGAAGGGCGCATAACATCCAGATCCGCACTGAGGTTATTAATCATCTTCACCACGGACTGTAAGGTTTGCTCATTATAATATTTACTGTCCGTAATGGAGTTGGTCATAATCTCATTAAATCCGCGGCCTACAAGAAAACCGGCGAGTTTTTCTTTCAGATCTTCTTTTAAACCGTTTTGATCAATTGCCGGTGTAATGGTAATGGAACTCGGAATATCAATATTATCCAGTCCGTCAATCCTTAAGATTTCTTCCACGATATCAGCCGGCAGGCTGATATCGGGTTTGCTGTAAGGAACTGCCACCCATACTTCATCCATTCCCTCCTTTATCTTTTCAAAACCAAGTGCTTCCAAGACATCAACAATGGTATCCTGATGGTAATTTTTACCACTTAGTTTTTTAAGATAATGATATTTTAAAGCAACATGTGTTTTTTCTTTAGGTGCAGGATAAAGGTCATTGATAGCAGAACTGATAGATCCGCCAGCAATTTCCTTAATCATCATAGCGGCTCTTTTGATTACATAGATGACATTAGAGATATCCACTCCCTTTTCAAATCGTACGGCTGCATCAGTCCGGAGGCCGTGGCGAACGGAAGTTTTTCTGATGGAAACCGGATTAAAGACAGCGCTTTCCAGGAAAATATCCGTAGTGGTGTCTTTTACCCCGCTTTGTTTACCACCAAATACACCGGCGATACACATGGGAACGTCACTATTACAGATCATCAGATCTTCTTTGGAAAGGGATCTTATTTTTCCGTCCAGCGTTTCAAAGGAATATCCGTCTTCCAGTGTTTTTACCTGGACCTGATTGCCTTTAATGGCTGCCAGATCAAAGGCGTGAAGGGGCTGACCCGTTTCATGCAGAATAAAATTAGTGATATCCACTATATTATTTATGGGGCGCAGTCCAATTGCCTTAAGTCTGTCCTGGAGCCACTGTGGGGAAGGAGCAATGGTAACTCCTGTAATAACCAAACCGCTGTACCGAGGGCAAAGTTCCGGGTTAAGTATCTGAATATCAATTTCCTTATCCTGGTTGTCCGGTTTGAAACCATTGACAGAAGGAAGTTTAATTTTAAAGGTACCGCTATTGTGGCGTGTCAGATAGGCCGTTACATCACGGGCCACACCCATGTGACTCTGCGCATCCATTCTATTAGGGGTAAGACCGATTTCATATATATAATCCGTATATACCGGGTATAGTGTAACAGCAGGCGTACCCACTTTCGTATCTTGGGGTAACACCAAAATGCCCTCGTGGCTTTCTCCAATACCCAGTTCATCTTCTGCGCAAAGCATTCCTGAGCTTTCTTCTCCTCTTATCTTGGCTTTTTTAATGGTTAAGGGTTCCCCTGCTTTATTATATAAGGTGGTGCCAACGGTGGCCACCAATACTTTTTGGCCGGCGGCTACATTGGGTGCGCCACAGACAATGTTCAGCGGGGATTCTGCTCCGATGTTTACTGTCGTGAGTTTGAGTTTATCCGCACCGGGATGTGGAATACAGGTCAGGACCTCTCCGACGACTACCCCTTCCAGGCCGCCTTTTATACTCTGATAGGATTCCAGGCTCTCCACCTCCAGTCCGATGGAGGTTAAAATCCTTGAAAGTTTTTCAGGGTCAATTTTTTCGGGTAAATATTCACTTAACCAATTATAAGAAATTGTCATGGATCTTGCTTTAATTAATGCGCTTGCCGCTAAAATAGTTTGCAAATATACGTGTAATTCGGCAATGCAGATAGCTCCTGCAATGTGACATAGGGTAAAAATTCTAAGGGCATTCATTCATTTTCAAGCGAAAATGGCCGCTTATGTGAGTAATGGCTGAAAAATTATTAATTTCACAGATTAAAGGCAAGTAAGAATCTATTCAACCATTAACCGACAAACTAAGAAAAAGGATGCAAAAATCATTGTTCACCCTGATTGGGGGATGTATTATTACATTAGGCCTGATGGCACAAACCGTCTCAGCCCAGGAACTCTATGTTCCCAGAAATATAAAAAAAGCCATTGCAAAAGGAACCCGGACCCTGACAGGGCAACCAGGCCCAAACTACTGGCAAAATAAAGGCGTTTATGATATTAAGGTAAAAGTCACCCCGGAAACCAGAATGGTGGACGGGCAGGAAAGCATTCAATACACGAATAATAGCCCGGATACACTTAAAATTATAGCCATCCGCTTTGTCAATAATCTCCACAAACCTACTTCGCCCAGATCCCATGTAACCGGACCTGATTTTCTGGACAGAGGATTGGATATCACTTCCATGACGATTGATAATCAATCTTATGCTGTAAATGATAAAGGATGGGGGACCGTGGGGGCTGTCCGGTTAAAACAGGCGATTTTACCGCACCAGACTGTCAATTTAAGCATTAACTGGAACTATCCTTTATCCAAACAAAGCGGCCGGGAAGGGCAGATTGACAGCACGACTTTTTATGTGGCATACAGTTATCCAAGAGTCTCCGTCTATGATGATTATAACGGATGGGATATGTTAGATCATTCAGACAGACAAGAGTTTTATAATGATTTTAATGATTATTCTCTGGCCGTTAGCGTTCCTAAAAATTACACGGTGTGGGCTACGGGAGATTTACTGAATCCGGATGAAGTCCTGCAACCAGCAATAGCTGGCAGGCTAAAAAAGTCCTATACATCGGATGATGTTATTCATATCGCTGATTTACAGGAAGTTTTAGGAGGCAAAGTTACCCTCCAAAATGACTGGAATACCTGGAAATTTAAAGCAGATCATATCACAGATATGTGCTTTGGCACGAGTAAAAATTACGTCTGGGACGCCGCCAGTGTGGTAGTGGATCCAAAAACAGGAAGAAGAGCCAGTGTACAGGCCGCTTTTAATGATACTGCCGCTGATTTTCATCATAACGTAGCCTGGGCGCAGCACTCATTGCATTACTTTTCTACCCAGTGGCCAGGTGTTCCCTACCCTTTTTCTAAGATGACCTCATTTCAGGGATATGCGGATATGGAATATCCAATGATGGTTAATGATGGAACGACTTCCGATCTTAAGTTTGCGCAAATGGTTCAGGACCATGAAATTGCACATACATATTTCCCCTTTTATATGGGAATCAATGAAACCAGATATGCCTATATGGATGAAGGCTGGGCAACGACTTTTGAATATTTAATAGGGCAGGAAGAATTTGGAAAGGCACACGCCGATTCCGTTTATAAAATGTTCCGGATTTCCAGGTATATTAAGGATCCTTCCACAGAAGAAGACCAGCCTATTATTTCTATGTCCACACAGGTGAGTGGCCTGGGTTATGGAAACAATTCCTATGGGAAGGCATCACTTAGTTACCTGGCACTCAAGGATTTATTAGGAGACGATTTGTTTAAAAAAGCCTTACATTATTATATGGAGACCTGGAACGGTAAGCATCCGATTCCATGGGATTATTTTGGTGCGATGAATACGGGATCCGGAAAAAACCTGAATTGGTTTTTCCAGAACTGGTTCTTTACCAATAACTATATAGATATCAAATTATCCAAGGTGGTTAAAGGGAATGGTGTTTATACATTAACCATTGATAATCCTGGCGGATTTGCCATTCCATTTGATATTAAAGTGGAATATTCCGATGGCAAAACAAGTGTTCAGCATCAGACTCCGCTTAGCTGGAAAGAAAATGGAAAACAGCAGATTATGAAAATTACCACCAAGGGTACTATTTCTAAAATCACCCTGGATGGTAATTTATTTATGGATTATACACCTGCCGATAATGTCTGGGTTAATAAATAGCCTTCAGATAATAGTATAAAAAGGATGTCCTCTTATTTAGCGGGTTTCCGTATTGCTAAATATTTAACAGGCAATGTTTTACCAGTAGTGGATTCTGCGGTGGACATTGCCTGTTTTTATAACAGAAGACTTAATTTTGAAGGGTTATGTCTAAAAAGCCAACCTTTATCTTCACACGAATTTTTAAACTTGTGTTTTCCCTGTGTATCCTGATTGGGTTTTCGAACTGTCATTCAGGTAAAAACGTAGGCCCCAATATCAGGAAAGTCAAACTTGAATTACCGGTCAGCCATTTTGAAAATGATTTTTTTAAATTGGATACCAATAACTTAGTGTCAGGTCTGGATAGTTTAAAAGTAAAGTATGGGTACTTTTATACAGATTACATGTATAATATTGCGGCGTTTTCGATGGAAGACGAAACGTTTTATATTCAGATAAAACACTTTATCCGGACCAACCGACAAATCTATGATAGTGTTTCATATTATATCCCCCACTTAGATAAACAGCTTCATGAACTTGAAAATGCCATAAAAAGAGCAAAAGTCTATTTTCCTGAACTAAGTATGCCGCCTCGGATAATCACTTATATCGGCCCTATAGATGGTTATGGAAGTTTTGCCAGTAAAGAAGGACTGGCTGTTGGCTTACAACAGTTTTTCGGAACGCAATACACCGGGTATCAAAACCAGCAGGATTACCTGGAAAGCCTCTTTGGCAGCCAGCGATTAAAACAATTTACACCAGATTATATAGCTCCGGCTGCTATAACCAGCTGGATTAACCGGACCTTTCCCGATAAAGCCGGCCATTATACGCTGGCAGACAAATTAATAGAAGAAGGCAGGAAGATTTATGTATTAAAGGCGCTTTTACCTGATCTGCCAGACTCCGCCATATTTGGATATACAGGTAAACAGCTGCAGTGGTGTACCGATAATAGTATTCTGATTAAAAAATATTTTGAACACGAGAATCTGCTCAAAACCAAGAGCCCGGAGAAAATCGTTACTTATCTAAGCGATAATTTAAGGCCGGACAGTCTGCCACCAGCTTTCCCGAATAATATCGGGAAATACCTGGGATTTAAAATGGTGGAAGATTATATGGAGGACCATAAAAAGACCGCTTTGCCACAACTTATGGAACTGGAATTATGGAATGTTAAGCAATAGTTCTTTTGCATTAAAATTCACAATTAAAGAATCATCCGGTCTTATAAATATGCCCGACTCATTTAATTGTAAATGAATGACATGATTAATCCCAAGTCAATTTATAATGTAGGATTTATTATGAGAAACCAAAGCTTTTTTGAACCCGTTCCAATGAACCAATTACTAAGGATTAAATAATTGATAATTAATAGAAAATTTCACAAATACAAGCTATTTGCAACATTGATACAAAAATATATTTTCCTAATACAAATATTAGTCTACTAATTTAATAGAGTATTTATTTGTGTATTATTTTGAATTTCAACTAATTATAAACATTAAGTAAATCAAACATATGAAAATTATTGAATATTGCGTTAAAGAGGTTTAAAAAAAATCCTGATAAAACGTTAATTATGTTCAATGGTTATTTAACTTTACCTCGTTGTTATCATTACAATAATGCTTAATAATTAACTAGAAAATCCATTGTAACTAACGACTCCAATCAAGATTTATTAATCAATTTTAAAAGTACATGAGACAAAAACTTTTATTACTTTTCTGTTTCGGGCTGTTTCTAATTGGGAACAGTGCATTAGCCCAAAAGGTGAGTGTAACAGGTACGGTACAGAACCAACAAGGTGAAGCTATTCCATCGGCTTCAGTAAAACTCAAAGGAACCAATGTAGGGGCCTTAACAGATGAGAATGGACAATTTAAGATTTCTGCAGAAATTGGCCAGACAATCTTGATAACTTCTATTGGTTACCAAGATAAATCAATAGTCATTAACGGCAAGAACTTGGCGATTGTTCTGCAAGCAACCAACAATGATTTGACGGATGTTGTGGTTACGGCGGGTGGTATCACCAGAAAGAAAATTGAACTGGGTGCTGCTCAAACCATTGTTGCCGGAGAGCAGATAACCAAGGCGAAAAGCGTAAACATTGCAGGTGGCTTACAGGATAAGGTGGCAGGTTTACAGATTCAGGGGACGACAGGCGGGGTAAATCCTAATTACCGTATTATCTTAAGAGGTAACAGATCCCTGACTGGTAACAATGAAGCTTTGATTGTATTAGATAACGTAATTGTACCTAATGAAGTTTTAGGTAACCTGAACCCTGAAGACGTTGAATCAATCAACGTATTACAGGGTGCTGGTGCTGCAGCCATTTATGGTTCAAAAGCGTCTAATGGTGCGATTATCGTTACAACCAAAAAAGGCCGCGCCGGAAACACTGCGATTAAACTATCTCAGACGGCTACGATAGAAAGTGTTGCGTTTTTCCCTAAAATGCAAAATAAATATGGCCAGGGTGGTAGTGCATATGGTTATGATGAAAATGGTTACCCAACATTTTCAAATATAGAAAACCAAAGTTATGGTCCTGCATTTGATGGTTCCACAGTGAATTTAGGAGAACCGTTGGAAGATGGCTCACAACAGACCATTCCTTATACAGGTAATGATTCCAGAAAGGATTTTTGGGATAAAGGCTTAACCAACCAAACTGATTTCTCTTTAACGAGTGGTGATGCCGTTTCTACTTTTTATATGTCAGGACAGTATGCTACTGTAAAAGGAACAACTCCTAAAGATAAATTCAACAGAGCTTCTCTTCGTGTAAATGGTAGCAGAAAGATCTATAATGATAAAGTGGTTGCTACTTATTCATTAGGTTTTACTCAGAATAACTATGATATCACTACGCAAACAGCAGACATATATAATAATATGTTGAACATGCCGTCTGATGTTGATATCACGCGTTATGCTAATTGGCAGACAGATCCGTTTGCAAACCCCAACGGTTATTATAACCCATGGTATTTAAACCCATACTGGGAACTGGATAATTATCGTCAGCATTCCCGTAACTCTTATTTAGTGGGTAATGTTCAGGTAACTTATAAACCTTTAGAATGGTTAGAGTTCACGGCCAGACAAGGTATTACCCATAGAAACTACTCAGATAAAACCTGGAATGGCTCATTTACATATTCCGAATATGCAAAAACATCCAGCAGTAACTCAAAATCAGATATCTCTGCGGCTGTTTCTGATGGTGAATTCTATAGCACCAATTTGCTGAGCGATTTGTTTTTCCAGGCTAAATTTAAAGCAAATGACTTTAGCTTTAATTTCTTAGGTGGTGGTCAATGGAATCAGGATGAATATAAAGGTGTAAATGTATCCGCTTCTCCTTTAGTTGTACCTGATTTGTATAACGTATCTAACCTGGTTGGAATTCCGGGCGCAAGCGAAGGAAACTATAAAGCTCGTACAATGGGTTTTTATGGTGATTTCCGCGTAGGTTATAAAGAATGGTTGTTCCTGCACATGACAGGCAGAAATGACTGGACTTCAATTTTACCGGTAAATACAAGAAGCTTCTTCTATCCTTCAGCTGACCTTTCCTTTATTGCAACCAATGCGTTGGATTTCTTAAAGAACAGTAATGTAATCCACTTCTTAAAAATCCGTGGTGGTGTATCAAAAGTGGGTGAAGTTAACCTTCCTGGTACTTATGGATCATATCAGTTACAGAGAACTTATTCTCAACAAAATGGATTTCCTTATGGTGATCTGGCTGGCTTCGGCTTAGACAATAGAATTGTCTCCAACC
The DNA here is from genome assembly GCF_900107765.1 of Arachidicoccus rhizosphaerae. Taxonomy (GTDB): domain Bacteria; phylum Bacteroidota; class Bacteroidia; order Chitinophagales; family Chitinophagaceae; genus Arachidicoccus; species Arachidicoccus rhizosphaerae. The sequence continues at coordinate 263,069 of NZ_FNQY01000001.1, forward strand.
AGTTGAAACCGGAAATGACCAGACAATATGAATTTGGTTTTGATTTGAATTTATTCCCAAGAGATATCGTAACTGCAGCAGTTACCTATTATCATTCAACTACTTCTGACCAAACCGTTAGCACAGGTATTTCCTATGCTTCAGGAGGTAGCTCATATTTGACCAATGTTGGTAAAACAATGAGCCGCGGTCTTGAAACAGAATTGAAGATTAATCCGATCAGAAATGAAGATTGGGATGTGTCTTTCGGTGTAAACTACACATATCTGGATAATAAAGTAATCAGCATCGATGGTGACCTGATTAACCAGATCGCATTATCTTCCTATAGTGATGGATCAGGCTCCTATGCAAAAGCAGGTTATGCCTTTCCAGTAATTATGGGTCTGGATTATTACAGAGATGATCAGGGACATGTTATTGTGGATGCCGAAACTGGATTACCTACGAAAAACCCGACACTTCAGGTTTTAGGTAATGCTGTGGCTAAACACAGATTAGGCCTTGATTTTAATGTGAATTTTAAAGGAATTACCTTAGCCGGTCTATTTGAATACAGAGGCGGATATGATATGTATTTTGGTGGTGGTAACACTTATGACTGGGCTGGTACCGGTATCAGAACAACCATCTTTAACAGAGGCAGATTTGTATTCCCTAACTCTGTCTATGAAGATCCAAATAATCCTGGCACCTATATCAAGAATACAAATATTACTATTACAGACGGTAACGGTAACTCAGGATTTTGGACGGACGATTTAAACAGAGCTGTTTCATCAAATTATATTACTTCTGGTGCATTCTGGAAATTGCGTGAATTAAGCCTTTCTTATGATATTCCTCAAAGTTTCCTGAGAAAGACAAAGGCAATCAAGAAAATGACCGTAAGTCTTCAAGGGCGTAACTTATTTATCTGGTTACCCAAAACCAACCTGTATACTGACCCTGAATACAGTGAAGTATCCAGCACAAGTAATGGTGTGGGTATCACAGGTATAAGTTCTGCTCCTCCTTCAAGATATTATGGTGGTACTATTTCATTAACATTCTAAGAAAGGAAAATAATTTAAGATGAAAAAATTAATATATATATCAATGTTGAGCTGTGCAGTTGCCTTGGGGCTGTCTTCCTGCCAAAAGTATCTCAACATAAATGACAATCCTAATTCGGCGACAAGTTCAACCCCTGAACTCATGTTACCGCAGGCTTTGACTGCGACAGCAGCATTAGAAAACACCTATAACACAATGGGTGCCCAATTGGTTGGGTATATGGCAAATGCCGGCGGTTATGGCGGCTTTGGCTCAAATGTAACCTATAGCTATGGGAACGGAGATTACCAGGGTGTATGGACAAGTTCTTATGATAATTTGACAGATTACCAATGGATTATTAATAATACAGAAGGTAACTTAGATTATTCTTTTTATAATGGTGCAGCCAAAGTAATGAAAGCGTTGATTTTTCAGCAATTGGTAGATACTTATAATAATGTTCCTTATTCCGATGCTTTTAAGGAAACAGAGAATCTAACACCTAAATATGATGATGCAAAAGCTGTGTACGATAGCATCTATGCATTATTAGATGATGCATTGGCAACCATCAATAAGGGTCAGGCTGATTTGTCAGATAATGATGCAAGCAATGTGCAGGAATTTGGTAAAAAAGATGTCCTTTTCGGTGGAAAAATGGATGATTGGAAAAAGCTGGCCAATACAGTTAAATTGAGAATTGCAATTCGGGCTAAAGGTATTTTGACCTTTAATAATAATTACGATGCAGTAGGATTTTTGGATAAAGATGCATTGGTTAACCCGGGCTATCAGATTGCCAGCGGCAAGCAAAATCCAGAATATAATTCATGGGGATATACTTATGATGGATCTACCGCAAACAGAGCCTGGATGACCTGTACGTTTGTTTCTGCTTTTTATGATGGGAATAAGTTAGACGATTACAGAGGTTACGCTATTTATAATGGTTTTGGAGGATCTGGCTATGTAATCAACCAGCTGGGTGTTGAAAGCAATAGTGTTGCATCTGCTCCATCTGCAGGTAGCTGGATCAATACTTATACCGATGATAAGGATAATAACATCGGGGTATTAAAAGGCCCGAGCGCCAGCATGCCTATTATAACGCTTGCAGAAGCTGATTTTATGCAGGCAGAAGCTGCACTGGTTGGTGGCCTGGGTGTTTCAGGCGATGTAAAAACATATTTTGACGACGGCGTTTTAGCTTCTTACAAATATTTGTACAAATTCAGCGATGGAACAAATGATTTAACAGACTGGGATCCGGAAGCTGATTATGAGGCGTACTTAGAAATGAATCCTAATAGTTATCTGGTTCATTATGATTTAGCGGATGACAATGCGAAAAAGCTGGAAGCCATCTTAACGCAGAAATATATTGCACTGAACATGGTAAATTCAGACCAGTCATGGAATGACTTCAGAAGAACAGCTTATCCTAAAATCACAAATGGTTCAAGCAATGGTGTTTTAACCTTTGCATCTACCCAGTCAACAAGTTCCCGTACGGATAAATTACCGGCTAGAATTTTATATCCTACTACTGAACTTTCTTATAACAACGATAATATGCCGAAGGATATTAATCAATTTACATCCCGCATATTTTGGGATCCTGAATAACCCATGAACATTTAATTTCAATATAAATTTAATATATGAAAAAAATAACCATGTTTAGTGTATTTATTCTCCTTTTAACATTAGGGTTAAGCTCATGTCTAAAAGATGAATCATTAACACTTGATACAAGCAAATCAAATAGTGTAACTGAATTTGCAAACACGGGCACTCCGGCAGATTTACCATCAGATGGAGCAGCTGTCAGATACGCAATTGACTTAGGTTCTTTAAAAGCCGGAGACACCACCTCATTTAATATAAATGTGGATTATGCGGGTGCAAATATGGCTCCTTCAGACATTAAGGTCGTTGTGGATGTTGATCAGTCGCTATTAGCAACGTTTAACAGTGCGCATGCAGCTGATGAGGCAAATTATGAAATGGCGCTTACTGGATTGATTCAGTCAACCTTTCCTATAACCCTAACCATTCCAAAAGGGCAGCAGTTTGCACAGGCGAAAGTCAATGTGAAATTACCCAGTGACTATGATTTCAATGCAGCTTATGCATTGCCTTTAAAAATCAGCAGCACCTCTACAGGAGAAATCAGCGGTAATTTTGGCACCGCTATTTATTCTCTAAATGTCCGTAACATTTATGATGGTAGATTTACTGTAACAGGTACCATGGTTGATTTGACCAATGCAACCTTCCTTGCCTCCTATCCTAAAACAATTGATCTGGTTACAACAGGTGCATTTACGAATGCATATTGGGACAAAGATCTGAACGGTGGATACTACGGTTATAAATTTAATGCAGCAGGATCAGGTTCTTATTTTGGTAATTTTGACCCGGTTTTCAAATTTGATGCTGATGGAACAGTCGTGAGTGTTGCCAACTATTATGGAGATGCTAGTTCAAACTCCAGTGGTCGTGATGCGGGATTAGATCCAAGCGGTGTTAATAAACTGACATTTGATGAAAATGGTGTACCAAAAGAATTAAACGTAAGTTACTATATGTATCAAGGTGGTGCAATCAGATTAAAAGTAACCGAGAAATTCGTTTACCAGGAACCAAGACCCTAATTGAAATTTGATATTAGATTATGAAAAAACCCGGCTTTTAAGCCGGGTTTTTTTTGCCCCACCATCAACAAAATCTTAAAAATTTTATAAAGACTGTTAAGTTTTCGTTTTCTTATTCTATTTTTGCCCTGTCGGATTTCAACTGTAGCAATCTTTAGCCCAAAGCATAAGGTTGTTAATTCTATTCTAATAGCATGAAAATGCTACTGGCATTGTATTGTGATTAACTAATTAACAAACAAGTACATGAGCAAAAAGTTATTTTTACTTTTCTGTGTTAGTTCCCTATTTACTATTAGTAGTGTATTTGGACAAAACATAACTGTCCACGGAAAAGTTCAAAATGAAAAAGGCGAAGCTGTGGGCGCGGCTTCTGTAAAAATTAAATTAACGAACCAGGGAGCCTTAACAAACGATCAGGGAGAATTTACGCTGAGCGTAGAAAAAGGCAAGATTCTGATGATTACTGCTATTGGTTATGAAGAGCAGGACGTCAGGGCAGAAGAAAACTTAACCATTACCCTAAAAGAAGCAGAAGCTGCCAGTGCAGGTTCTGATGTGGTCGTAACAGCCAACTCTATTCGTCGTGAAAAAAGAACACTGGGCTACTCAGCACCCATTATTAAAAGTGATGAATTAATGCAGGGCCAAAGCACAAGTCCGCTTGCAACACTGGCAGGCCGTGTTCCTGGTGTTAATGTAACTTCTTCCACAGGTGCACCTGGTAGTTCAACAAGAGTTGTACTTCGTGGAGGGTCTTCTATTACTGGGAACAATCAGGCATTAATCGTAGTAGATGGAGTTGTCATGGATAATTCCAGCATTATTGGCGGAGGATCGCTGACTGCTGTTGACTTCGGCAACAGAGGAAATGATATTAATCCGGATGACATCGCCAGTGTTACGGTGCTTAAGGGACCAGCCGCGGCGGCCTTATACGGATCAAGGGCCTCCAATGGTGCGTTAATTTATACGACCAAAAGCGGTTCTTCTCACAAGAAGCAGGAAATAACATTCAGCTCTGCTAACACTTTCTCTTCCATTCTTAAATTACCTGATTTCCAAAATGAATACGGACAGGGTTATTGGGACGGGACCTACGATAAGGATAGCAACTTAAATGTTGTACTCGACCCCAGGGAAAACGGGAGTTGGGGACCTGCCTTTACAGGTGAGTTGCAGGAGTGGGGTCAGGAAATTAATGGCGTCAGATTAAAAAAGAATTATTCTGCACTGCCAAATAATATCCGGAATTTCTTTTCCACAGGATTTGTTACAGATAATAATGTATCTATCGCAACAGGTAATGATAAGGCAGGGTATTATTTAGGGTTAAACTCTACAAACTCCAATGGTATCTATCCTGGAGACAATGATACCTATAATAAATACAACGTAAGGTTTAACGGGAAGGCACAGTTATCAAACAAATTTTATAGTGCCGTTTCCTTTAATTATAATAAAATTCATCAAAACCAGGTCGGTGGTGGCCAGGGTGGCGGATCTGTATTGAGTAACCTGTATCAGACCGCCCGTGGTATCCCTATTGATAAAATGGGTGATTTAAACAATCCATATTTCGGATATGGATATACGGATGCCAATGGAGTTACTCATAATGATGAATATGGCTTCTATGGAGTATATACAATGAGTCCGTATTATATTTTGAAAAATTATAAAAACTACGATGATGTTGATCGTATCAGCGGAAGCTTTACAATCGGTTACAACCCTACCGACTGGTTAAACGTAGTTGAAAGAGTAAGTACGGATTTCTATTCTGACAGAAGAAGATTAATTGAGCCCAAATATGAATATTACCCAATTGATCCGGGGAATTCCGACTGGTATACACAAGGTGATGTACAAACCAGTAATGGATCCTATGTAGAGAATAACATTACGGTTGGTGAAGTGAACCATGATTTAATGATTACCGCTCAGCATGAATTCAATAAAGATTTCAGTGGATCATTGATGGTTGGGAATAATATCAGACAGCGTTCTTATACCAATGATTATACTTCTACCAATCAGAGTTCCGGACTCATTGTTCCCGGATGGTATAATTTCGGAAACAGCAATGGTCCGATCTATGCTACAAATTATACATCAACTAAAAGACTGGTGGGTCTGTATGCAGATTTAAACCTTTCTTATAAGGACATGTTATATCTGGATGCGACGGCGCGTAATGACTGGTCATCTACCTTACCTAAGGAAAATAATTCATTTTTCTATCCAAGTGTGAGCGGATCTTTCATCTTTACAGAACTGATGAAAAATTCAAATATTACTAGTGTCCTGAATTACGGTAAATTAAGAGCAAGCTGGGCACAGGTGGGTAACGATGCAGATCCTTATCTGTTATCTACTACTTATTCTGCCACTTCCATTTCTGATGGATTTGCTTCCACTCAGTTTCCATTTAACGGCGTGCCGGGGTTGCAGGTCGGTTCAACAATTGGTAATCCTGATTTAAAACCGGAAATCACCACTTCTTATGAAATAGGAACTGAATTGTCCTTTTTACATAACAGATTGTCTTTGGACTTTAGTTATTATACCAATAAATCCAAGAACCAGATCCTTAATATTCCAATTCCGGGATCAACCGGTTATGGGTACAAAGTGGTGAATGCCGGTGTGATCCGCAACAGAGGTATTGAATTAAGTCTGCGTGGTACACCCATCAAGACGCAGAACTTCAGCCTGGAATTATACGGCACTTATTATAAGAACAACTCCAAAGTATTATCCTTGATGGACGGTGTTTCTCAGGTAACCATCGGTGGATTCAATTCAATGGCGATTGTTGCAGCAGTCGGCCATCCATATGGCGAGTTTTATGCGGTGACCAATCAGACAGACGGTCAGGGCCATACGGTCGTCAGTGCAAGCAACGGTATTCCTTTGCAGACAGATTCTGCTCAATATCTGGGAAGTTATAATCCTGATTACCAGGCTTCTTTCGGTGGTAAGGCCCAGTTTAAAAACTGGACGCTAGGGTTTTTGTTTGATACAAAACAAGGCGGTAAATTTTATAGCCAGACCAAGGCATATATTGACTTTAACGGAACAGCACTTGAAACGGGTGGAGATCGTAATCCTCAGATCTGGCCAAATTCCGTTATCAACACAGGTACTTCAAAGAACCCTGTCTATGAAGCCAATACGAGTGCCAAGTACATAAAGCAAGATTATTTCGGAAGTTATATCCCTGCAGGTATGGATGTAATAGACGGGTCTTATGTTAAATTACGGACATTGTCACTTGACTATAGTGTTCCAGCCTCAGCCCTTCAGAAAACACCTTTTGGTTCGATGAGTGTTGGGCTCTATGGAAATAATCTGTTTATCTGGACCCCGTCCGAGAATAAGTTTGTAGATCCGGAAATGAATTCAACAGGATCTGGCAATGAACAAGGTTTTGACTTTGCTGCTCAGCCTTCCGTTCGTAACTACGGGATAAACATTAAAGTAACTTTCTAAAAAAGGAGATAATGAAAAACATTCAATATAAAATAAGCAATATCATTGCCGGGATATGTGCCCTGTTAATTTTGGCCTCGCTTACAGGATGTAGTAAATTTTTGGACGTTAACCAAAATCCGAATAATCCGGAATCTGCGGATCCGAATTTGCTACTGCCTACGGCACAAGTATCCCTAGGTGTTGCCGTCGGTAACAGTTTTCAGATTTATGGCAATGTCTTAAGTCAGTACTGGACTCAAAATTCAAGTGCCAGTCAATACAAAAGCATTGAGCAGTATGCATTTACCAATGCAAACTTTAACTATCCCTGGGTCTTCTTATACAGAGATGCGTTGATTAATTTACAAATAATCATTGATAACGCCACTGATCATCAGACGCAGTATGCTGCTATTGCGTATTTATTAAAAGCATATGGTTTGCAACTAGCAACGGACGCCTTTGGTGACGTCCCAAATAAGGAAGCACTGAAAGGAGAGGGTAATCCAACTTACGATCCGCAGGAAGTAGTGTATGACAGCATTTTCCAGTATATTGAAAAAGGCAAATCTTTAATTGATACGAATAGCGAAGAAGTGCCGGGATCAGATGATTTACTGTTTGGCGGAGATATGTCTGAGTGGATGGCATTTGCCAATACCCTGGAATTAAAAGCCTATTTGAGATTATCTGAAGTGGATGAGGCAAAATCTAAGGCCGGTGTACAAGCACTGTATGCTGAAAATGCCAAATTCCTGGATAAAGACGCAGCTATACAATACTCTTCAACCGGTGGTAATCAGAATCCTTTGTATATTAATATGGTAGGGCTCGGGAAAACACAGAATCTGGTGGCCAGTGCGACAATTGTTACCGCGTTTAAAAGAAATAACGATCCCAGATTAAATGTTTTATTTGATAAGATAAGCGGCCAGGATACCATTGCCTATATCAAACAGGGTGATTATCAAAACGCTAAACAAAAAGGGTCCGCCCCTTCTGCTTTAGTCGGTGGAAATGCCATGGACGAGGCCTCAGCACTTGCTCCCGTTCGCCTGATATCTGAATCAGAAAGTTATTTCCTGCAGGCAGAAGCAGTTGCAAGAGGATGGAGTTCCGGAAGTATTGCTGCTGGAGATCTCTTTAAAAAAGGTATTGAGGCCAGTTTTACGGCCGATGGTATTGAATCTGAAGCCAATGCATATATTGCCAGCGCGGCAGACGCAGCCTTTCCGGCAAAATCAAGTGACCAGATAAAAGCTATTATCGTGCAGAAATATTACGCGATGTGTGGCAGTCAGGGATTTGAAGCATGGACGGAGTGGAGAAGAACAGGCTATCCTGACTTCTTTACAAAATCCGTCGCCGCAGGCAATCTTGGATTTCCGGCAAGGTTCCTTTATCCCAACTCTGAAGTGACCAGTAATCTCAACTACCCGGGAACGGTGTCCATGTTTGAACCCGTATGGTGGAATAAATAAAAAGATTGAGGGTTAAAATGATTTAAAGCTGTGATATTTAATGGGGAAACCCCTTAAGTATCACGGCTTTTTTATTTAAATGCTGCATTTATTTTTAAATTAATAATACTTTAACAATATTTCGTGAGCGGCCTTATTTTCTTCCAGAGAGAATTTATGATGCATGCTCAGAATAAATACAACCGTTTGTTATTCACGGAAGTAAAGATTGTCGATGTTTATATATAGTTGATATAAATATATATAAAAGTTTTCATGTCAATGAATAACAATTAAATAAATTGTCGCGATTCTTAAAATTTGACTAAAAGTAGTTAAAAAGATAAAATTTTTAACGTAGTTTCACTGTATAAAAGCACCAAAACAACAATTTAGGACTCCTAAATTGTTTTTTTTGTTGAATTATTTTGAGCTAACAATGGTTTGTTAGCATAATATTTAAAAGAAAAAATAAAAGTACATGAGACAAAAACTTTTATTACTGTTCTGTTCAATTATTTTTCTTTCAACCGGCATTTTTGCGCAGGAAAAATTGGTGACAGGGACAGTAAAGAATGAGGCAGGCGATGCAATCGTATCCGCATCTGTCAAAATCGTAGGCTCAAACAAAGGAGCCATAACTGATGAAAATGGTTCCTTCAAAATTGGGGTAACTGCTTTAGACAAACTTGAGATTTCCGCAATTAATTACCAGACCCAGGTAGTGACGGTAGGGGACCAGACAATATTACAAATCGTAATGGTAGCGGCCGAAGGAAGTAATTTGAGTGATGTTGTCGTAACGGCCCTTGGGATTAAAAGATCTAAATCTAATTTGCCCTATGCCGTTCAACAAGTCGGGGGAGATCAGTTTACTGAAACCAGAGCCAGCAACTTCGCAAATGCATTATCTGGCCAGGTAGCTGGTTTGCAAATCACCCAAAACAACAATCTGGGGGGCTCTACGAATGTCGTGCTCAGAGGTTTTAAATCGTTAACGGGTAACAATCAGGCTTTATTTGTCATTGATGGTGTTCCTATTGATAATAGCAACACGAATACAAGTAGTCAAAAACAAGGGTTTGCGGGATTTGACTATGGGAACTCTGCAGCGGACGTAAACCCGGATGATATAGCATCCGTAACTGTGCTAAAAGGAGCTGCGGCAACGGCGTTATATGGGTCCAGAGCCGCCAATGGCGTTATTTTGATTAATACAAAAAAGCCTAATAAGGCCGGGATAGGTGTAACCGCTAATTTCGGGGTTACCACCGGTTCAATGGATAAATCTACTTTTGTGCATTATCAGGATCAGTATGGTGCGGGTTATTATGATCCCGATGTTGCTGCCACGCATTATTCAAACACGGATCATCCTGCTTTCTTTTATTATGACGTAGACGGCGACGGAAAAAATGATTATGTAGCTCCTTCAGGAGACGATGCCTCATTTGGGGAAAAATTTGATCCAAGTCTGATGGTTTTTCAATGGTATTCACAGGATCCCTCAAGCCCTTATTATAATAAAGCAACTCCCTGGGTAGCGGCTAAGAACGGCCCGTCCACCTTTTTTATCAATCCATGGTCAAACAGCTCGAGTGTAACAGTAAGTGGTGCTAATGAAAAGGGCGGGTTTAAAATGGGATATACTAGAAATGAGGATAAAGGTATCATGGTTAACTCCAAAATCATAAAAGATTTATTGAATTTCGGAGCCCATTATAAATTATTAGACAACTTAACCGTGGAGGGGGATATCAATTATTCTAGAATTAGAGGCAGAGGGCGTTATGGCAACGGTTATGGTGACCCCTCAAGTATAGCCGCGAATTTTAGAGAATGGTGGGAAACCAATGTTGACATACAGGATTTAAAAAATGCTTATTTTAATAACAACAAGACCAATATGACTTGGAACTGGAAACAAATTGGCAAGAATAACAAGCCCGCCTATTGGGATAACCCCTACTTTTCCAGGTATGAGAATTATGAAACGGATGAGAGAAACCGTTATATAGGTCATGCGTCCGTAAATTACCAGGCCACTGCTTGGTTAAATATTATGGGTCGCGTGTCTTTAGATCATTATGATGAAATTCAGGAAGAAAGGACTGCGACAGGGTCTTTAAATCCGGATGGATATACCAGATATAATCATGCATTTAGCGAGTATAATTATGATTTAATTGCAACAGTAGATAAAGATCTTGGTGAAGATTTAAACCTGCATGCATTGTTGGGGGGCAATATCAGAAAATCAACAACATCATCCATCTATGCGGAAACTAATGGCGGACTTGTTGTGCCCAATTGGTTTGCACTTTCCAATTCGGTGAATCCCATTGAAGCCCCCGTTGAAACCTATCAACCTATTCGCGTAAATGGTGTATTTGCCGGCGCAACATTAGATTACAAGAAACTTATCAGCCTGGATTTATCCGGAAGAAATGATATTTCATCTACCCTGCCAAAAGGCGATAACAGTTATTTTTATGGGTCTGCATCTGCGTCCTTTGTATTCTCAGAATTATTAAAGGAAGCGGGCTGGCTGAACCATGGAAAACTCAGGTTAAACTACGCTTCTGTTGGTAATAGCGCCCCATTTGCAAGTCTGGTGGATGTATATACGAAACCGACTGGATACGGATCTATTCCGTTATTTAGTCTTCCGGATACAAAAAATAACGCAGATCTCAAACCAGAAAGAACAAACAGTTTTGAAATCGGCTTAAATATGGATATGTTCAGTAATCGGGTAGGATTTGACGTTACTTATTATAACACGCATTCCATTGATCAGATTTTACCGGTCGCTATTTCCGATGCAACCGGATATGGATTCAAATACGTGAATGCAGGAGATATCCAAAACCAGGGTTTTGAAGTTTCAGTAAATCTGACCCCCGTCAGAAACAGTGATTTCAGGTGGGATATGAATCTGAACTGGACAAGGAACAGAAATAAAGTCATCAAGTTATTTGGAGACAATAAAAATTTACAGCTTGGTGGATTCCAGGGAGGCGTATCTGTTAATGCAACCGTAGGTCAACCTTATGGGACATTAAGAGGAAGTGATTTTATTTATTACGGGGATGAGGAAGGTCAGACTGTTGCTGATGCAATAGGTAAACATGTTATTTTATCGAGTGGAGATCCTGCATTGACAGGAAGCAACGAAGTTATCGGCGATGTTAATCCGGATTGGATTGGCGGTATTAATAACACATTTAAATATAAGAATTTCTCCCTTGCATTTTTGATTGATATAAAACAAGGAGGTGATGTCTATTCAATTGACCAGTGGTACGGACAAGGCACCGGTTTATACAAAAATTCTGTTGCACTCAATGCAAATGGAAAATCAGTTCGTGATCCGGTGGATGAAGGAGGCGGTATCCTGAATCCTGGTGTGACAGAGGACGGCCAGCCTAATACGACTTATGCTGTGGTGTCGGGTGTACGCGGTTTGGGTTATAATGCCATGCCCAATAAAGCCTTTGTATATGATGCCAGCTATGTAAAATTACGTAGCGTTTCATTAGCCTATAATTTCCCACAAAAATGGTTTGATAACAAAGCAATAAAAGGAGCCACCCTTTCCGTCTTCGGAAGAAACTTGTGGATTATTCATAAAAATCTACCGGACGCTGACCCTGAAGATGCCGCCAGTTCTGGTAATATCCAAGGTTTTCAGGTGGGATCTTATCCAACCTACAGAATGTATGGGTTTAATTTAAACGTGCGGTTTTAACAGCTAAAACAGAAGAAAATGAAAAAAATATTAATAGTCATAATAATTCTGGGGTCACTGATGACTTACAGTTGCTCCAAAGATTTTGGCAGCATGAATGATGATACAAAATCACCGATAACGGCGATTCCGGAAGCGGTATTTACCAATGCCCAAAAAGAATATGTTGATTTAATGGCGACGCCCAATGTCAACACAAATATATTTGAGCTGATTACACAATACTGGGCGGAGACGCAGTATCCACAGGAAAGCCAATATGAATTAACCGAAAGGAATATTCCAAGAAATTGGTGGTCAACTTTATACAGGAATGTACTGGCAAATGTTCTGGATGCAGAAAAAGGAATTGCGGCAGAGGTAACCCCGTTGCCGGAGGATGTTAAGGTGCAAACGAACTCCCTGGCCATTTGCAAAATATTGTATGTAAAAGCCTATTCCGATCTGGTGGTTACATTTGGTGACATTCCTTATACGGATGCGGTTAATATTGATGAAACGACAACCCCTAAATATGATGATCAGAAGGATGTCCTGTATGCTTTAATTGATACGCTAGACCAGGCCTTAGGCAGTCTGGATGCGGATTATGAAAGTACAATGGGAGACCAGGATTTATTCTATCAAGGGGATGTGGCTAAATGGATTAAATTGGGTAATTCCATTAAATTGTATTTAGGGTTATTAATTGCAGATGTTGATCCTTCAAAGGCTGCGACCATGGTAAGTGCAGCCTCACCTCTGGCTATGTCCTCCAGCGACGATAATGCTACCTTGTATTACCTGACCGCCACACCGAATACGAACCCTATCTGGGTTAATTTGGTGCAGGGAGGAAGAGATGATTTTATTCCAACCACCACACTTGTTGATGCCATGGAAAATCTGGATGACCCCCGAATGGATATATATTTTGCCAATAAGATTGATGGGAAATATTTAGGTGGGACACCTGGAACAGGAAATGTTTACGGAACACATAGCCATCCGGGCGATGGGCTGAAGGCAACGGATTTTCCATTTACTGTTTTTGATTATGCTCAGGTAGAATTTTTAAGAGCAGAAGCGGTTGAAAGAGGCATTGCTGTTGGAGGAACTGCGGAGTCACATTATAATAATGCCGTTACGGCTTCCATCCTCCAATGGGGAGGAACTGCCGCCCAGGCAGCGACCTATCTGAAGCAACCTTCAGTGGCATACAGTACTGCCACTGGCAACTGGAAAGAAAAAATCGGTATTCAGTCCTGGATACATTTTTACCTAAGGGGGTTTGATTCCTGGACACAACAAAGAAAACTGGATTACCCCAAACTGGAAGCTCCGCAACTGGCAGTTTCCGGCTATCCCGTCAGGTACACCTATCCTCAAAATGAATATACTTTAAATGAGGATAATGTTGAGGCCGCTGCCAGTAAAATAGGAGGAGATAAAGTTGAAACAAAACTATTTTGGGATAAAAATTAAAGTCAATTTTATAGCTTTTTAACAAAATAAAACCCGCTCTTAATATTTAGGAGCGGGTTTTTTAATCTGAGAAAACCAATGTATCTTGCCACTTAATTGAGTTTTTTAGTGCATTTAACCCTAAATTATGGCAGAATCCGTCATTTCAATCAGTAACGCAAATATTTACCAGGGCAATAATCTGATCTTGCAGGATGTTAATTTTAAGATCGAAAAAGGAGAATTTGTCTATCTGGTGGGTAAGACAGGAACCGGTAAATCTTCCTTACTCAAGACGCTTTACGGAGAAATCCCGCTGAAAGAAGGAGACGCAACGGTTGTCGGAACAGAAATCCGCGGACTCAACTGGAAAACAGTGCCTTTTCTCAGACGTAAATTAGGGGTGGTATTTCAGGATTTTCATCTGCTTACCGACCGTAATGTCTATGAAAATTTACGGTTTGTGTTAAGGGCTACCGGATGGAAGGAAAAGCACCTGATAGATGAGAAAATTCATGATTCACTGGAAAAAGTTGGCCTGAAGGGCAAAGGATTCAAAATGCCTTATGAAATGAGCGGCGGAGAACAACAGCGTGTAGATATTGCCAGAGCGCTTTTAAATTCCCCCAAACTGATACTGGCTGACGAACCGACCGGCAATCTGGACCCGGAGACCAGTAACGGGATCATGCAACTGCTCTTAAGCATCAGTAAAGATCTTGGAACCACGGTTTTGATGGCTACCCATGATTATGTAGTCATTAACCGTTATCCTTCCAGAATCCTTAAAACAGAATTAGGCAAGGTATTGGACAGTGATATGGTCCTGGCGGCTAATAAATCTGAATGAGCGCTAAACCCGTAATAGTTGTTTCTGCCACCCGGTTTTTCCAGGGAGGTACACTGGTCATCGTAGCGGAATGCCTTAAGTTTCTATCAGAACATTATAGTACGACCCATACCATTAAAGCGCTGGTATACAAAAAGGCGCTTTATGAACAAATGGATCCCCGGTTACATCTCCTGGAAGGGGTAGAATGGATCGAATATCCAAAGGCAAGAAAATCCGCGCTGCACCGTCTTTATCAGGAATATATTTCCTTTGGAAAATCAGCCGTAAAATGGCAACCCGTACTCTGGCTGTCCCTGCAGGACAGCACACCCAGAGTGAAGGCCACCGTAAGAGCCGTTTATTTTCATAATCCTTTATTAGAGATTCCCCTACCCCTACTCGCTAAATTCTGGAAGCATCAACCCCGACTGGCGTTGCTTCGATTATTATATAAGTACATTTATACCAGGGGGATAAAAAATAATGATTTTGTGATCACACAACAGGCGGGAATTGCTGCCTTACTGGAAGGGCGCTATGGCTTGGAGCGCAGTAAAATCAGGGTCTTCCCGCCGAAGTCTTTTTTATTAAACAGTACCGGTCCTTTAAATTACCGGGCGGAAAGTAAACCGCTAGGGGAGGATACAGAAGATGGAACGCAAACAAAACAAAGGCCCTATACCTTTATTTTTCCGGCAACGGCCTTTTACTATAAAAACCATGCGTTGATTTTAGCCGCCTGCCGTCTTTTAAATGATCAGCTTTCGGAGTCCTCTGCTCATGAACAAGCGTCTTTAAATTATCAGGTAATACTCACCATTGACGGTTCAGAAAACCGTCATGTACAACAACTGGCACTTGCAGCTCAAAAAGAATTGCCGGAGATTCAATTTGCGGGCTTTTTAAAGCGGACCTTACTTTACGCTTATTATAAAAAGGCAGATTGTATGATTTTCCCTTCTTTGCTGGAGAGCTGGGGCCTGCCTTTATCAGAATTTGCGGCTCAGGATAAACCGGTTTTATGTGTGGATTTATCCTACGGACGGTCGACCTTGCGTGATTATAACAAAGCGGTTTTCTTTGATCCGGAGAATGAAAAACAGCTGGCCGCTCTGATGCATCAGGCCATCACAGGAAAGCTGAACTTTCAGGGTCCGGACAACAGGATAAAACAGGATTACCAGATTTTAAATAGTTGGGAAGCGCTTTTTCAACAATTACTGGATTCGGGCCATTAGATGCAGGAGAGGATCGCAGGGGTTATTTTAACCCTTTGTAAAAATGAATCAGCTTTTTCTCTTCCGTATTCCAGTTATAAATTTCTCTTGCCTGTAAACAGTTTTGTTGCAGCCTTGCATAAAGCGCTTTATCGGTCAAAAGGGTATTTAGGCCACGGGCAATGGTGTCCGGATGGAGATCGTCAATCAGGATTCCGATCTCAAATACATCATTAATTTTTTTATTCTCCGGATAGTTCATCGTCAGCTGCGGTATCCCGGCATGCATATAGTCAAAAAACCGGTTGGAGAGCGACAGATAGAAGCTCGCGCCCAGATTGTCATTTAAGTTTAGTCCGACATAAGCCTGCCGCGTATACTGACTTAGCTGTTCGGGTAAAACAAAGCCTTTAAAATCAAACTTATCCGTGAGCTTTCTTTCATGTACCTCCTTTTTGACTTCCGGTAGAAATCCTCCGCTGCCGCAGATGGTTACATGTGCATTCACTTTTTGCATCGCAGGAACCAGCCCTTCAAACCCCCGTCCCTTTTCAATGACACCCTGATAAATCAGACTATGTTCATCTTTTGGCGTAAGGGGAGGCGCCTCTTTTAAATAAGGGCTGTTCATGATAATGAAATAATGAACACCATACATTTTATGGTAGGCCGCGGCGTAGCCTTCATTTTCCGTATAACCTAAGGGAAATCTGGGCTGGCAGAACCTTTCTATCGCTTTCCAGAGTTTATAGATGCGTGGTCTGCTTATAATATCATGCATTTCACAGAAAAGCTCATGTGCATCAAAGACCCGGATGGTTCTTCTGATAACGGAGGCAAACAGAACGGGCAGCGCCGTATCCAGGTCATCTGCGACCAGGATATCGGCTTTATGAAAGAGTAAGTAAAAAAACAGCCGGATATTGGTTTCTATAAAAAACAGCGGCCCTTTCTGAAATAAAAGACCCAGTCTATGTTGCTTAAATTTCTTTTGCCCGAGCGGTTTGCTGTTTTTTTTATTAAAACCCAAAAGGAGAATCTCAAAGCCACTAGTTGCCAGGGATGTACATATTTTTTGCATCCTTTGGTCATACACCAGGTCATTGGTAACAGAAAAAATTATTTTTTTCAAAATTGCTTGTTAGCGGGTGATAAGTTTGTAAGAGAACACTGCTCAGCGTTCCTTTGTGCAGGTTAGCGGGCCGGTTTCTTATACTTAAGCTGGACCGGTACAACCCCGTCCTGCAGCATATCTATCTTTTTGGCGGCTTTCCAGCTGAGATCAATAATTCTGCCGGCAACAAAAGGTCCGCGGTCGTTGATTTTCACTTTCACGGTTTTGCCGTTTTTCAGGTTCTTAACCCGGACGATCGTACCAAAGGGCAGCGTCTTGCTGGCGGCTGTTCTTTTATGTTTTCTAAAGGTTTCTCCGCTGGCCGTCTTGCGACCTATAAACTGACCCGCATAATAAGAGGCCTTGCCGGTTTCCTTAATGGTTTTTCCACAGCCCGTTAAAAAAATGCCCGCGATCACCGACATTAAAAATAGGGAAGTAAAAAAATACAGTTTTCTATGCATACTAAAATTCTATAAGTGAACTATAACTAAAACGGCTGAAAAGAATTTTTATTTCTTTCAGCCGTTTTAGGATCAGAAGGTAAAGATAAGCTTTAACCAACTGTTTGTAGCAAGAGTGCTACATATACTAGATTAAAAACATATGCTATTATAAACTATTCAAAGGGCGTTTTTACCACTTTGGCTTTAATGCCTTTATCTCTGATGGAAATAAAGATTTCTTTATCCAGGCCGGCGTGCGGTACATTCACATAACCCAGGCCAATGGCCTTGCCCAAAGAAGGCGACTGGGTTCCGCTGGTTACATGACCGATTTCATTACCCTCGCTGTCTACGATTTTATAATGATGTCTGGGGATGCCTCTTTCGAGCATTTCAAAACCGACCAGCTTTTTAGTGATGCCTGTAGCTTTTTGCGCCACCAGCGCTGCTTTGGACGGAAAATCCGCTTCTTTTTTAAGTTTGGTAATCCAGCCAAGACCCGCTTCCAGGGGAGATGTCTGGTCGTCTATATCATTACCATAGAGGCAATAACCCATTTCCAGGCGAAGGGTATCTCTGGCACCCAGGCCACAGGCTTTAATATTTGCTGCTTTACCGGCTTCAAAAATGGCGTCCCAGATTTTTTCTGCATTACCATCCTTGTTTTCAAAGTAGATTTCAATACCGCCGGCTCCCGTATAACCGGTAGCGCTGATCAGCACATTCTCTACCCCTGCAAAGCTGTTCTTTTCAAAAGTATAGTATTTGAGTTTTTGTAAATCGGCCGGGGTTAAAGGCTCCATGACTTTACAGGCATTAGGTCCCTGTATTGCCACTAAACAGGTCTGGTCGCTGATATTTTCCATCTGGACCCCTTTATCATTAAATCCGGCAATCCAATTCCAGTCTTTTTCGATATTAGAGGCATTGACCACTAATAAATAGGTCTCATTGGGTTTGAGACAATAGACAATCAGGTCGTCCACGATGCCTGCGTTGTTATTGGGCAGACAGCTGTATTGCGCCTGTCCTGCTACCAGTTTGGACGCGTCATTGCTGGTGACTCTTTGAATCAGATCCAGCGCGTCAGGGCCTTTCAGGATAAATTCACCCATATGGCTCACATCAAAAACACCGACGCTATTGCGTACGGCAAAATGCTCATCATTGATACCGGTATAGCTGATGGGCATATTATAACCTGCAAACTCAGCCATTTTAGCCCCCAGGGCCAGATGTTTGTCTAAAAAGGGTGTATTTTTCATCCTATTGGCGTTAACTATAATTGTTTTAACTATTAAATTGTTCGGGATCAGCTTTTAACAGGGCTGACCGGGCACAAAAGTAACATATGTTAGCCGATATCAGAAATATTTAGACCCGGTGAGAGCAAACGTCTGCGTTAAATATTTACAACCTGAATGCCTGGTTCCCGGGAACCGGTTAAACAGCCTCCAGGATCAATACGGCGCTCTGTTCTTTTTTCTTTAAAAACCATTTTAATCCCTGGTGAATCAGCTGGTCTCCGCTAAAGACCTGGTCGTTTTCCCTGAACTGCGGCTGGCCGCCTTCAGGGATGTTGATTTCCCGGATTTTATAATTTTTATCGGGATCCAGACCCGTCAGTTTCCAGGCAGGCCAGGAGTCCTGTTGGAGGGTCTCCATGCTGTAGGCAAAAAGGACCGCTTTATTTTTGGCACTATCCACATACATCAGAGAAGAGAAATTTGTCTCATAGGGAGAGATAAGCCGGTAAAGGTCTCCGTAATTAATGATCATCTGGTATTTATGGTAATTATCCACGCTTTGTCTGGCCTGGCTAAGTTCTGCGGAAGTTAGCTTGCTGACATCCACATCGAATCCCAGTTTTTCAGACATGGCCACATCAATTTTATATTTCAAAGACTGGTCGCCTGCAGCCGTCACATGGGCGCAGATGGCTAAAGAAGGATAGAATACAGAAGTCGCCCATTGTAAACGGATCCTGTCCACCGGATAGGTATTATCGCTGGGCCAGAATTCCTGAAAATATTTTAAAGCACCGTATTCCACTCTTCCGCCGCCACTGGCGCACAGCATCATTTCTAAGTTGGGATATTTCTTACGGATCCTGTCCAGCACTTTATAATAGGCCTCCGTGTATTTAATGTATAATCCGCTTTGGTCTTTACCCAGATAGGGACTAAAGGCATTATCCATGGAGCGGTTACAGTCCCATTTCATATAACTGATGGAAGGCGCGTCCTGCATCAGGGAATCTATTACCCCGAATACAAAGTCCTGCACGGCCGGATTAATTAAATCCAGCACCAGCTGGGTCCGGTATAAATGCTGCGGCCGGTTGGGTGCTGCAAGGACCCAGTCCGGATGCTTTAAATAGAGCTCACTGGAGGGGTTGACCATTTCCGGTTCAATCCAGATCCCGAATTTTAAGCCTTTCTGGGTTGCCTGGCTGGCCAGATAGCCAATGCCTCCGGGTAGTTTTTTCTTATTGGCCTGCCAGTCGCCAAGGCCTGCATAGGAGCTGTTTCTGGGGTATTTATTGCCAAACCATCCGTCATCGAGTAAAAACAGGTCCACCCCCAGTTTTTTAGCCCCGTCAAACAGGCCGACCAGCTTATCCTGATTGTAATCAAAATAAGTAGCCTCCCAGTTATTGAGCAGGGTTAACCTTCGCTGGTGACCGTTATAAATGCCATAATCCACTGCCCAGTGATGAAAATTACGGCTGATCTGGCCCAGCCCATGGCGGGTATAGGAAAATATAAATTTCGGGGTCTCAAATATTTGCTCAGGGGCCAGGGTATACGCAGAGGCGTAGGCGTTGATGCCGGGAATGATTCTAAGGGAGTTTCCCATGTCAATATTGAGCTTTAGCTGCTCAAACTGGATATTAAAATTGCCGCTATAGGCCAGGGTGCCGGCAAATACCTCACCTTCATTTTCTGAGACCTGCTTTTGCGGCGCAATGAAAAAAGAGGGATTATAGTTACAGGCAGTGCGCACCCCCAGTTTTGACTGAATGGAAAATATACCAGGTTGTAACCGGGCAGTATTCATTTCCATTTCCTTCTCGTATTCACCGTAAAAATGAGTGAGGTAGGTCTTATCCCAGTTAATATTAATAAAAGCCGAGGCAAACCGGTCCAGGGTTACGCTGCCTTTCTCCTGATGACGGATAGTGGTCCAGCAGCTGATGATATCTTCTTTCCGATAACTCTCAAAATGAAGGGTAACCCAGAAAGGGTAGGCCGGATCTTTCATCAGAATATCCGTCCGGGTGACATTATCACTTAATTTTTTCGTTTGAATATCCTCTACATTTAAGACCAGCGACCTGTTACCATCGCTGTGGCGGACCTCAATGGCGGGCTCGTTTAAATAGGTGGCTCCGCCCGTCGGAAATCCCATGGCAAGGGTCGGGTTCTCATTTCTGAAATCCGGATTGACATCCCGGTAGCTATCCTTATGGCCCAGTTTTGTTCCCAGATAAATCTGTTGCAGCTGCCGGCTCGTGTCCACCTGATACACCAGGGCGGTATGGGAGGTGGTTATAGCGATGTTTTCCACTTTGGGCAGATGGGCTGCATTTTGTGCCAGGGAGGTATGGTGGAGGGCTGTCATGGTTACCAGAATAAGGATAAAGGAGAAATATCTATGGAACTTGTTCATGAATCAATAATTTATGGAAATGCTTTATTTAAACAAGAGGGTAAAGTTACGGTGAAATTTCAGGTATTACTTTTGATCAGAAGCATCCGTAAATCTATGGACGGTACAACCAGATAATCTGATCCGGTATGGCCACTGAAAATACGTATTCGTGTCTTTTTGAGACTGCCACCGAAGCGGGATATCTTTACCCGGGGCGCCCATAACCACCAGCCAAAGGTCCGTTGTGTTTTGAGAAACCGTGTATTGCAGACGGCCCTCGCTGTTGGCGGCTGTTTTGCTGTAGGATGTCCTGCCGTTTTTATGTAAAGCGACAAACCCGTAGCGCCAGCCGGCAGTCACCCGCTCGTGGGTGGCGCTGTCCAGGGCTGAAGCGACCAGGCCCTTAAAGTCAACGCTCACTTTGCCCTCCGTGCCCGCTGGAAGGGTCAGCCGAATCGCGTTATACCCGTAATTCTGGGGGATACTGGCCTTGTCCGGCTGATACCAGCCACCGGCGAGGCTATCCATTTTTGTGTCCTGCTGGCCCACATAAGGCAGTGCCAGCTGATGGATCCTTGCAAAGTCCCAGGTAATAAAACGGCGAACCCCTTCAAACATATCCGTGGCAAAAGCCTGATCATCCATGTTTTTCAGGCGTTTAAAGACGGTGACAATATCTTCTGCTGCTATAGCCTGGTGCAGCAGCCTACTATAAAAGGTCCTGCCATATTTCTCTGACCAGTATTCCAGCACAAAAGGGCTATGATACATATTGGCCGGATGCTCAAAAGCCAGGTTGGTCTGTTTTAAAAAACCCTGCAGGTGGTAGTTCTCAAAATGCAGCCAGTCCGGATAGACCTGCCAGAGCATGTATTGAGCCGCCATTTCTGTAATGGGGCCATCCAGCCGGCCCCCATAATCCAGGGAGGCCAGATATTGAAAGGCGTGGCCCAGCTCATGGGCCAATACGCCATAAGGGTACTGGCTCATTCTGGATGCCGGCGTCCATAATACCCCCACGCTGTCCTCGCCCCAGCCGTAGGCGGTATTATCCGCGCCGCCTACGACCAGAAAAATGATTTTGTATTTGCTGGCCACTCCTGCAGCGGACTTTACCATCTGCAAACTGTCCACATAGAATCTATAGAAGCGCTCACACTCCTGAAGCGCTCTATGGACGTCAAAGCGCCTGGAGGTATCTTTGTTTTCCATGGGATTTTGTCCGTACTCTTTGGACCAGAAAATGATAATATCCGGCCCTTGGATGCTGCGCTGGTAACAGTACTCGCTGGAACTGTCCTTAAAATCATTTTGATCCGGCACGGTGTTCAGATGGGCCGGGATTCGCACCGCCTTGTCGGACGGGGTTTCAAAGGGCTTATGGTGGACGTTTTGAGCCGGCAGCCGGGACGTAGACAGTAATAACAGGAGGCAAAATAGCCTATGAATCAGGCACCCTGCAGGCCGTAGCATGCGTCTAGGATTAGAATTGGAGTTGGGATCTGGATTGAAATATGAAAGATGAAAACGCATATGCAATTATATTTTAAAACCTTAACGAAGCAGACGCCACATCAATAAATAGCAAAATAATCCTCTTTTAGGCAGGAGTAAGCCATCACCATCAATGAATAAATAGCAATAAAAAGCAAAATTTAGCAATAAGCAGTCAAGCGGTTAAAATCAAAGCAGCTTTGGTTAAATATGGACGAGCTGAGACGCTGCTCAAGTTCTCTTTCCTTTACAGATTTCGTTAATCCAAGAAAAGCGAGATTATAGCTGGCTTTGAGCATATCCTCAGCCTGTTCTGCCAGTATTTCTGGCAGAACCTTCTTAAAATTGTGCGATTTGGGTAAATCAGTCTCATTGTGGTAGCTATCGGCTTTCAGATAGTTAAGGAGTATGTTGCGACTCCAACCAAGTTCTATGGACTTCTTTGCATACCAATAAGCTTCATCATTTGCATTTATCTTATTGAGTAATAGTATATTATGTCCCCATGGCAAAACTGCAACAGCTTGTTGCAGTTTTGGATCTGCTTGCTTATAACGTTCGTAAAATCGTTTCATTTCCCAAAGATTACGAGAAGAGAGGCCCATTTCCGGAAACTCCGCTTTCAAGTCAATTGAGAGGCGGTTAACGACCCCTGCTCCGTGCCCTTTTTCTATTTTCCTTTCTGAAAGCAATTTCCCAATATTCCAATAGACACCAATAGCTGTGGCATTTACTTGTCGAGCAATATTGTTCCGTCCTGACTTAATTTCTGCAACAGCCTGTTGCAGTATTTCATCATATAAACCTCCGTCCTGAATATTTTTAATTTTTTTCTCATCCATCATTTTTTAAAAGGTGTGGTAAATAATTATAAATGGTTCTTCGTCTAAATTAGTGGATTTCAAATTTTGCCCAATTTAAACTTTCAAAAGAAATGCCCCTTGATTATCAAGGAATACTTAATCTGCCTTAAAATGTAATATTTTTTATATGTTTGTACTTTGCTTTGCAAATAGAATCATTCAATAGATAAGCAACTTCATGAACCCTCCTTCCGCTCTTACCCCTGAAAGTCAGCCCGAATCAGATAAGAAAACTTGTCCCAACTGCGGTTTTGCCACCTCTGGGAATTACTGTGCACAGTGCGGCCAGCAGACGCATCTGCATAAAGACACTTTCTGGGGGCTGATCAGCCATTTTGCGGCTCATTATTTCCATTACGACAGTAAGTTCTGGCAGACGTTAAAGGCGCTTGTCTTTGCGCCCGGGAAACTTACGGTTGCCTATCAGGAGAAAAAAAGACAACGCTATATCCCGCCTATCTCCCTGTATATCTTTGTGAGCATCATATTTTTCTTATTGCTGCCCGTGTTCCAGCAGCATGTGGTACACATAAATAGTGAAGGGGCAGCAAAGTCTCATATAGAAAAGCTTGAGGGTAAGGATTCGCTGGCAAACGGTTCTATTGAGCAGTCTCTGGTTAAAGCTGCCGCGGCCAAAGGTGATTCCCTGAAGGCTGCAGACCGGTATGTTGGCAGAGTGGGGGACGGGCTGCTGAGTGATTTACGCGCGCATCCGGAAGCATTCAAAGAAAAGATCTTGCATGCAATGCCGAAGTTGTTTTTCTTTATGATTCCGCTGCTGGCCGCTTTACTGAAGTTGTTTTTAATACGGCAAAAGCAGTTCTATTTTGTGGACCACGCTGTTTTTGCCCTGCATATCCACAGTTTTGTTTTTATTCTTTGTCTGATCGGGTTGATGAATCCTTTCCCCGGGCTACAGGGACTCATCAGCAATTTCATCTTACTGATTTGCTTTATATACTATATCATCGCAATCAACCGGGTATATAAAAGCGGCTGGATGGGATCCGTATTAGTAGGACTTGGAACAGCCGCCTTGTATTTTATCGCTTTAATGGGACTGATCGTGCTTGGACTATGGCTCCTGTTTGCGCTGGGACATTAAATCCCGAGCAGCGGGCGCCTGCTAACCCAGCAGCTGAGCGACATCTTTGGCAAAATAAGTGGCGATCAGATCCGCCCCCGCTCTTTTAATGGAAGTCAGGCTTTCCAGCACGGTTTTTTGTTCATCCAGCCACCCCATTTTAGCGGCCGCTTTAATCATGGCATATTCACCGCTGACATGGTAGGCGCTGACCGGAACCGTCACCGCATTTTTAATTTCTCTGATGATATCCAAATAAGCCATCGCAGGCTTTACCATAACGATGTCAGCCCCCTGCTCTATATCCTGAAGGGTTTCATTGAGGGCTTCGATGCGGTTGGCATAGTCCATCTGATAGGTTTTTTTATCGCCAAAACCCGGTGCGCTGTCCAGCGCATCTCTGAAAGGTCCGTAAAAGCAACTGGCATATTTAGCGCTGTAGGAAAGAATACCAACGCCCGTATGTCCGTTTTCTTCCAGAGCTTTTCTGAAGGCGCCGATGCGGCCGTCCATCATATCACTGGGTGCTATAAAATCAGCGCCCGCCTCGGCATGTGAGAGGCTCATCTTTGTGAGCGCCTCTACGGTTTCATCATTGAGGATGTACCCGGTCTTTACATCCACAATCCCATCGTGGCCATATTCAGAATAAGGATCCAGCGCCACGTCGGTCATAACGATCATTTCCGGAACGGCATCTTTAATGGCTTTAATGGTTCTTTGCATTAAACCGTCCGGGTTCCAGCTTTCTTTGCCGGTATTGTCTTTGGTGCTGTCATCGCTTTTGACAAATAATAAAACACTTTTGATGCCCAGGCTCCAGAGCTCCCGCACTTCCTGGATCGTTTTATCCAGCGTTCTGCGGTAATAGCCCGGCATGGAAGCAATCTCATGAATGCTATCCTTGCCTTCCTGGATAAATATGGGTAGAATAAAATCATTAGGGGTGAGAACGGTCTCTGCTACCAGGCTGCGAATGGCTGCAGTGCGTCTGGTAATTCTGTTTCTTCTTTGTAAGTACATATCACTTGTATTTATGGTGATCCGGGCTGGGAGCGCTTTTAATAACACCGGGCCCGGAAAATTGTTTCTTTCTTTTATGCCCAGTCTTTAGGGTGCCGGCAGGCGTCCAGTAGCTTTTGCTCCTCAGAGCCGGGCTCCGGCTGAAAATTATAATCAAAGCGAACCTGGGGCGGCAGACTCATTAAGATACTTTCCGTTCTGCCGTTGGTCTTCAGACCAAATAAAGTGCCCCTGTCATGAATCAGGTTAAATTCCACATAACGGCCCCTTCTGATCTGTTGCCAGTAGGTGTTTTTTTCCGTGAAAGGTGTCGCCGCTCTTTTTTCAACAATGGGTATGTAAGCTGGAATAAACTGCTCCGCCACCGCTCTTTGAAAATCAAAAGCCTTTTCGAGTGAAAAAGCGACCGGATGCTCCTGGCCGGACTGACCGGGGACCAGGTGGTCGTAAAAAACGCCACCGATGCCCCGCATCTCAAAGCCTCTGTGTTTATTATTAAAATACTGGTCACACCAGTTTTTATAGGCAGGGTATAACTGAGAGCCAAAAGGGTCCATGGCTGTTTTAAAACAGCCATGAAAATGACGGGCATCCTGCTCGAATAAATAATAGGGTGTCAGGTCGGCGCCGCCGCCAAACCATCTTTGTATCACCCGGCCGTCAGCGTCATACAGCTCAAAATAACGCCAGTTGGCATGTGTTGTCGCAACGAAAGGGTTGGCGGGATGGATGACCAGGCTGATGCCGGCTGCAAACCACCGGTCTCCGTCCATGCCCAGTCCCTGGCGCATGGCCTCAGTTACCTGGCCGTGCACGATAGAAGTATTCACGCCGCCTTTTTCAAAGACATGACCGCTGGTGATAATACGCGTTCTGCCGCCGCCCTGGCCGGGACTTTCTTTGCTTTGTCCTGCTTCTGCTCCCCGTGCCCACTGCTCATCTGTAAACCTGGCCAGTCCGTCCACTTTTTCCAGCGCAGCACAGATATTATTTTGCAGGGACAGAATAAACGCACACCAGCGTTCCCTGAAACCGTCCGCGGATGGCCCCATCTCTGCGGGGACCTCTGCTAATTTAAATGCTTTCATTTCCATCATATACCGACACTTTGACAAATCCTGTTTTACTGATTGCGGGAAAACCCCTGTACGGTCTGAACAAAGGTCCTCGCATTTTCCACCGGGATACTCGGTAAAATGCCATGTCCCAGGTTGGCGATCCATGGGTCGTTGCCAAAACCGGTCAGCATTTTTTCGACCTCATTTTTTAGTTGCGGGAGGGGAAGCAATAACTTAGCCGGATCAAAATTACCTTGCAGGGCAATGTTTTTGCCCGCGAGCTGTCTGGCCGTATCTGCCTGAATGCACCAGTCGATCCCCAGGCCGCTGGCGCCGGTGGCTGCCATGTCAGGCAGCGATTGCCAGGCCCCTTTGGCAAATAATATAACCGGTGCCAGATCTTTCACCGCCGCAGTGATCTGTTTTAAATAAGGAAGCGACCAGGTCTCAAAATCCTCTTTACTCAGCAGGCCGCCCCAGCTGTCAAATATCTGAACCAGATCAACACCTGCTTCAATCTGTGCTTTGAGGTATAAAATGGTACTGTCGGTAATCATCTGAAGCAGCTGTGTGGCCAGTTCCGGTTGCTGGAAACAAAAGGCTTTAGCCTCATCAAATGTTTTAGAGCCTTTGCCCTGCACCATATAACACAGTAAGGTCCAGGGAGCACCGGCAAACCCGATCAAAGGCACCCGCCCGTTTAATTCATTTTTTATCAGTTTGATGGCACTGGTAACATAACCCAGCTTTTCCTGCACATCCGGCACCACGATGCGGTTCAGGTCTTTGGGTGTTTTAATAGGATCCGGCAGTAAAGGCCCCTGTTTTTTCACGAGCTGCACTTCCAGTCCCATCGCCTGTGGAATCACCAGGATGTCTGAGAACAAAATAGCCGCATCCACTCCGATGATATCTACCGGTTGCAGGGTGATCTCGGCCGCCAGTTCAGGCGTCTGCACCCGTTCAAAAAAGGAGTATTTATTTCTAAGGGCAATATACTCAGGCAGGTATCTTCCCGCCTGACGCATCATCCAGACCGGAAAACGGTCCGTAGGTTCCCCTTTTAATGCTCTTAGGATCAGATCATTTTTTAATGTAGTCGAATGATTAAGTGTATCAGTAGTCATCATTGAATAATTAGGCTTCTTTTTTTTGTAAGTCTTCAAAATATTTTTTCACCTCCTCTAAAAGGGCTTCCTTGCTGGGCTCGGGGGCCACAATTACCTTATTGGGAGAAAAGGCCCGGATGGCGGTAGCCGTTGTCTCTCCGATGGCAAATAATACGGTGAAATCCTTTAGCGGGGGGTTATGGTTAAAATAACAGGAAACGGCCGAGGGGCTGAAAAATAAAATGCCTGCCAGGTCTCCGCCGATATTATTAGGGATGCAAATGGTTTTATAGCAGATGACTTCTTCCAGCGGGATATGGAGCTCCCGGCAGGTGGCGGGTAAAGTCGGCATTCTTTTATCGCCACAGAAAAAGACAGCGGGCCTGTCCAAAAGGGGCTTACTGTCTGCCTGGATCAGTTTTGAAAGCGCTGTGCTGTTGGGGGCGGTACGCTCTATTAAGGAAGCGTCAATAAACTGCAGCAAGGTTTGCTTTGTTTTACCGCTCAGGCAATAGATCCTCCAGTCAGGGCTGGTCTCCAGTCTTTCAAAAACGGCTCTGACAGCCATTTCACTGGTAAAAAAAGCGTTAACAGCCGTTCTGCTTAACTCATATATTTTATTTTCCACCTCGCTATCATAAGAAAGTTCCTTGGATATGATGGGAATCGTATATAGCTTAAATCCAAAGTCCCAGTTTAGGTCTCCTTCTATACAAAGCGCTGCCGTGGAAATGATGGTATGCATAACGCGAGGTGCTTTTAGGGTGAGTGAATCAGATTGCCTAATCTTTTGCCGGTTGTTTCATTTTATCCGGGATATCTGTCCGGATTTGCTGAACAATATTGTCAGCCCCCTGTTGTAAAAGATCTTTTGCAGCATGGGCCCCCAGCCTTGTATGTTCAGACAGCGCCGCCTGCCGGGACGTTGTATATTTTTGCTTACCGTCTAAAGATAAAATGCTTCCCTGAAAACGGATCTGTCCGTTCTCAACCGTGGCATAAGCGCTAATAGGCGTAGAACAGCCACCCATAAGTGTGCTAAGAAAATCTCTTTCGATGCCGGCCGCCGTGGCGGTGTCGGGATCATTTAAGGGGGCAATTAAAGATAAAGCCTCCGGGTCGTCTGTTCTTGCCACAACGACAATGGCGCCCTGGGCGGGGGCGGGAAGCATCCAGGGGATCTCGCTGGCCTGCTCCGGCCGCTCAGCGATCCTTTCCAGGCCGGCCGCGGCAAATATAGCTGCGTCCCAGTCATTGTCATGAAGTTTTTGCATGCGGGTTTGTACGTTGCCCCGCAGGTTTTCTATTTGTATTTGCGGAAATTTCTCCAGTATCTGTGCTGTGCGACGTACGGATCCCGTGGCTACCTTGCCCGTCAGGCTTTTATCTTCCCCGGCTAAAAAAGCCGCTGCAAAAGCGGGATCCTTAAATACCAGTAAATCTCCCGCGCTGGCCCTTGGTAAAACAGCGCCCTGACTGATGCCCTGTGCCAGCTGGGTGGGGACATCCTTAAAAGAGTGGACGACCACGTCAATTTTGTGGCTTAACAGATAAGCGTCCAGCGTTTTGGTAAAAACGCCCTGAACGCCCATGGCATATAAAGGTGTGACCAGGTCCAGGTCGCCTTCGCTTTTAACGGCGACCAGTTCGGTGGTGATGCCAAGTTGTTCTAACAGGGATTTTACGGTGTTGGCCTGCCAAAGTGCAAGTTTACTATCTCTGGTACCTATTTTTAAAATCCGTTTGGAACACATGTTAGATCTTTATAAGTTGAATGTATTTGCGGATATGCGGGACGCCCTGTTTCGCTGCATGGCTGCCATATCCGTCTCGGTTTACAGGGAAGGGAGCGCTTCCGGATTGTCTTTTTTACCCGCCGGTTTAAAATCATCCTGACTGACCGCGCTTATGCTTTGTGAGCTTACCGCGGTGCTGGATAAAAAGTCATGTAAGGTCTCAATATAGGCGCATCCCGGGGTCTGCTCCTGACTACGCATTTTAACGGCCAGGTTTTTAATGGCGGATTTTATGGCATCCTCCTGTTGTTGCGGGTTAATACTATTGTCGGCCTGCAGGGACTGAAACCAGGAACAGTGATGAATATCCATCAGAGACTGCTTGGCGGCCCGGATAATGGGCACATTTTTGCGCATCTGATACCAGTCTTTGAACTCCTCCAGGTATTCATCTATGATTTGGAGTGCCTTAGGGATTTCTGCCTGCCTGCTTTTAAGGGTGGCATCTCCCAGTTTGGATAGATCATCCACATTCACCACAATGGTATGAGGCCTGGTTTTAACCGACAGGTCAATATTGTGAGGAACCGACAGATCAATTAATATTTTTTTGCCTTCGGATTCCAGGTCGGTTTTAAATAAAATAGGCTGTGGCGCATTGGTGGCGACAATCACAATATCCGCCTGGGCGGCTGTTTGCTGCAGCTGCTCAAAAGGCCTTGTTTGCAGGCCCAGCTCATCAGCAATTACCTGCGCCTTTGCCTGGCTTCTGTTGATCAGGGTAATATCTTTAGCACCCAGATAATCAATCAGATTTTTACAGGTATTATGGCCGATTTTTCCGGTTCCGATTAAAACAAATTTCTTTTCGCTGATATCCGTACAGTGTAATCTTAAAAACTGGATGGCCGCAAAAGCGACAGATACCGTTCCGCCACTGAGTTCCGTCTGGTTCTTAATGGCTTTAGAGGTCTGGAAGGCCGTATTGGACAGTCTTTCCAAAAAGGCATTGATACAGTTATGTGCTTTTGCAAATTTAACGGCCTGTTTGATCTGGCCGACGATTTCATAATCCCCCAGAATCTGGGAATCCAGGCCACAGGATACATGAAAATAGTGTTCAATAGCGGCTGCACCGGTTTTATGGTAGGCCAGGGATTTAAACGTGTCGATATCCCCCTGGGTTTGTGAACAGAGCAGTTGGGTCAGCAGTTCTTCCGTGGGGGCGATCCCATAGATTTCGGTGCGGTTACAGGTAGATAAGACAAATAAACTGTTGATACCCAGCGCCTGTGCTTTCAATAATAGATTGGCGTACCCTTCGTTGCTTAAAGCAAACTGCCCTCTGATTGATGTATCTGTCTTTTTATAATTTATGCCAACTATATGAAACTGTTCGATTTCCATTGTCAATGGGGTACACTGTTTTATAAATGGTGGTTTCTGTGTATTAGCGGTCCTTACTGCTTTCGTTAGAGGCCTGAGAGAACAAATGATTACAAATTTTAATACCACAGAATTTCACAGGGCAAAGGTACTTAGAGGCAATCTCGAAAAAAAATGTATTTGGTCATGCAAGTGTCATATTTAAAATGACAACTTTTCTATTAGCCTTGATAATTAACTGTTTATAAGGGGTTTGCTCATTTATTGATTTTATTTATGTCAAACTTTTTTTATCGATGAGTTTACCTATCACCGGTGAATTGCAGCCTCTGTCACTTAAAAATCCATCCCGGCTCCGGGTTACCGCTCTATATTAATTAAGAAGACGGATGGTATTACCTAAGGAACCGTATGCACACACATTTTTCAATCGTTACAGCTAAGAGTCCGGGTGCAGGGTATTTTTATTCCTACGCAAAATAGCCGCAATGGAACAAAAGTCCTTTTCCAAATCATCAAAATGCTGCCGTAAGTCTTTCTTAAAACCAAACAAACGATCATAAACTAACGGTTTTTTCATGGACTTTCTGAAAATTTATGAGAAATTATAAAGTATAACATAATTTATAAG
The DNA here is from genome assembly GCF_900107765.1 of Arachidicoccus rhizosphaerae. GTDB lineage: Bacteria > Bacteroidota > Bacteroidia > Chitinophagales > Chitinophagaceae > Arachidicoccus > Arachidicoccus rhizosphaerae. The sequence continues at coordinate 294,542 of NZ_FNQY01000001.1, forward strand.
GCCTTAATTATTATTAAATTGTAAAGGAATTAAAAATTTTCTTTAAAAAAAGTACAATACTTATCTAAAAAAACAAAAAGGTTGTTCTACTTTTATCCTTTAAACGATGGTTTAAACCAAAGGTAGATGTCCAATAAAACCGTTTTAAACAAGAAGAACATCATAAAGAGTCTTTTTCTGACTGATGGCCTCTCATTTTCAGAAATCAGTGAGCAGATTGGCAAGAGCCATTCACTGACCATGAAACTGGTGGCCGAGTTGGTAGAGGACAGCGTCTTAGTGGAAAAGGGGTTGGCCCCATCCAGTGGTGGCCGCCGGCCACAGACGCATTCTTTAATACCGGACACTTTTTATCTGGTGGCGGTGGCGATGGATCAATTTGTCACAAGGATCGTGATCATGGATGCCAACCGTAAAATGGCGACTCCCGTAAAGCAAATTGAACTTCCCCTGGCAGATAATCTTCAGGCCTTAAACGTGCTGATTGATACAATTGAACAAACCATTGAAGAGGCGAAGGTGGATAAAGATAAAATCCTCGGCATAGGCATTGGCATGCCGGGTTTTATCAATGCGCAGAAAGGAACTAACTATACATTTATGGGGGCAAATATTGTCAGCCATATCAAGGAGAAAACCGGATACCCCACTTTTATTGAAAATGACTCATCTACCATTGCCCTTGCAGAAATTAAGTATGGTCAGGCGATGGAGGAAAAAAATGCCATGATCCTGAATCTGAGCTGGGGCATCGGTCTGGGTATGGTCCTGGAAGGAAAGATTTTCCGGGGTAATGACGGGTTTGCCGGAGAGTTTAGCCATATTCCCTTGTTTAAAAACGGAAAACTCTGCAGTTGCGGCAAAACAGGATGTCTGGAGACTGAGACCTCCCTGAACTATATGATCCGCAAGGCAAAAGCAGAAATCAGATCCGGCAGGGCTACTTATCTGACTAAGATTTCCTTGGATGAATCAGACCATGAATCCATTGCCAGGCATTTTATTGATGCTGCCGTACTGGGAGACACGCTGGTGGTGGAGATTATTTCGGCTGTTGCCTATAATATCGGCCGGGGCATCGCTATTTTGATGCACCTGCTGAATCCGGGCAAAATTATATTAAGCGGCCGGATGTCCGGCGCGGGACGCATCTGGCTGGCTCCCATCCAACAGGCGATTAATGAGTTCTGTATTCCAAGACTGGTTCAGAATACAAAAATAGAATTATCCTCCCTGGGATACGAGGCGGAGTTAATCGGGGCAGCCACACTGGTGATAGAAAATATAAAGCATTGTCCGATGACGCATATCATTAAAGAGCATGCGAATTAAGGCAGTGTATAAATAAATGCGGGTACATGATGGCCGCAAGTACAATGGGTTTATAAGAAATACGAATTAGCCAATTTTAAATTTTATTCAAAGCAAAAGAAGTGTTTATGAAAAAATCGACACAAGTTGTTCTTAGGGCAGTATGCTTTTTAATGGCAGGACTTGTTCTTTGGGGCAGCGCATTTGCCCAGGCCCAGGAAGTTTCCGGGGTGGTCAAATCCAGTGAAGGTACGCCACTAGCAGGGGTGACAGTCTCTGTAAAAGGAGGCCAGACGAAAGTGCTTTCCACAGATGATGGCGCTTTCCATATCAAGGCTGCCAACGAAGAGGTACTGGTCTTCTCCTATATTGGTTTTGCAGATGTAGAGCAAACCGTATCCGGAACGACCATGAATGTAACCATGACGCCCAATGAAGCCGCTTCGGCAGGGACGGATGTTGTGGTCACAGCCTTAGGCATTAAAAGAGAGAGTAAATCACTGGGATATGGTGTTCAGGAAATCAAGGGAGCTGAGCTGTCCGATCGCCATGAAGATAACGTCACCAATACGTTATCTGGTAAAGTGGCCGGTCTGCAGGTGATAAAATCCAGCAACGGCCCTGCAGGTTCCACCAAAATCGTATTAAGAGGGTATAACTCTCTGACAGGCGATAACCAACCCTTAATTGTCGTGGATGGTATTCCGATTGATAACTACGCAGGTGTTCCAAGAGGCGGTACCAATGACTACTGGAATCCGTCGCTGGATATGGGTAACGGGCTTTCTGATTTGAATGCCGACGACATTGCCAGCGTCAGCGTCCTGAAAGGGCCGGCAGCCGCCGCGCTGTACGGATCCAGAGCCGGAAACGGTGTCATTTTGATTACGACCAAGACCGGTCATAAACAAAATGGGCTTGGTATTACCGTGTCCTCAAATTTTGCGGTGGAGAATGTCTTTATGCAACCCGACATCCAAAGCAAATATGGTCAGGGTGATAACGGCACTTACGACAAGACATCGAGCGCCAGCTGGGGACCAGAGATTACCGGTCAGTCCTATGAAAAATGGGATGGCTCCACAGCTAATATGCAGGCTTATGACAATGTCAAGAATTTCTTTAATAACGGGTTTAACAACAGCACCAATGTTTCTTTTTCCCAGTTATATAATAAGACATCCATATACACTTCTTTTAACCGGCTGTATGATAAAAGCATGCTCCCTGGTTCCAAATACGAGCGTACCAACTTAACGACCAGAGCGGTCAGCAAGTTTGGTAAAGACGACCGCTGGACCCTGGACACCAAGGTTCAGTATAGTAAGTCCACGGCTAATAACCGTCCAAGCGGCGGTGACAACGCAGGCAATGCCTTTGCCGTTATGTATCAGTTGCCACGTACGCTGGATATCCGTGATTTTTCTGCGGCCAAAGACCAGTATGGTGATATGATCTGGTATGATCCGGCCTCATCTCAGCTGAACCCTTACTGGGGCGCAAAATATAATCTGAACAGTGATACCAGAGACCGTTTCTTACTGAACGGATCCTTGAAATATCAGTTTAATGACTGGTTGAATGCAGAGGTTAAAGGTGGCGCCGATATTTATAATACCGCCACTGAAGGAAAAACCTATGCAGGCGGTCCTTTAACCAATCAATACAGCCAGGGTAAAAACTCATTTACAGAGACCAACTACAGTTTTCTGGTCAACGCGCAAAAAGATAACATCTTCGGTAAGTTCGGCGGCCTGGTGAATGTAGGCGGCAATCTGATGGACAGAACCATTTCTGCGCTGAGTTCAGGATCCGGAGCGCTGGAAGTACCTGATTTGTTTGTGCTGAATAATGGCGTTAACAGCCCCAGCGTAAGCCAGTCTTACAGCCACCAGAAAATTAATTCCCTGTACGGAACGGTGCAGGTGAACTATGACGGTTATCTGTTCCTGGACGGGACCTTCAGAAATGACTGGTCTTCTACCTTAAGTAAGAACAACCGTTCTTATTTCTATCCTTCCCTTAGCCTGTCTTATGTATTCAGTGATATGATCCGTAAAACCGGCGGCAGTCTGCCTTCCTGGTTTACTTATGGTAAACTGCGTGCATCCGTTGCCGAAGTAGGTAACAGCCTGCAGCCTTATCAGCTGTACAACACCTATAGCATTGGCAAAGATCCGAACGGAAACACGACGGCCAGCACAGGTAGTACCTATTATAATGATAACGTCAGAAGTGAGCTGATCAAATCAACAGAAATCGGTACTGAACTGAAATTTTTGCAAAGCAGAATCGGTCTGGATGTCTCCTACTACAAAACCAATGCGACCAGACAATTACTGGCGATCCCTCAGGATCCGTTGAGCGGTTATTCCAGCAAAATGGTCAATGCCGGTAATATCCAAAATGAAGGTATTGAAGTCATTTTAAATACCAGCATTTTGAACAAGCCGGATGCCCTGAACTGGGATATGACGGTGAACTTCTCCAAAAACAACAACAAGATCATCTCTTTAACGGATGAGTCCAACACCTATGCGCTGGGCGGATATGATGCTTTATCCATTGTGGCCGAGACCGGTAAAAATTATGGAGAAATTTATGGTACTGCTTTTAAAAGAGTAGAGGATAAAAGCAGCAGTGATTACGGTAAACTATTATTATCAGGAACCGGACTTCCTCAGGCTACTTCTGATAAACGCGATCTGGGCAACCAGCAGGCAGATTACCTGTTAGGCATGACCAACCATTTTTCTTATAAAGGCATTAATCTGTCCTTTTTGATTGACGGCCGCTTTGGCGGAAAAATCTTCTCTGGTACTTATGCCGCGATGGAAGCCGCCGGTACGGCAGGCATTACTGCCAACAGAGGCAAAATGGTGGTAGACGGTGTCGTGGATGACGGCGCCGGCGGGTATACCGCTAATACGACTGAGATTACTACGGAGCAATACTGGAAAGCCGTACAGAGCGGTAACATTGGTATTGTAGAGGCTAATTTATATGATGCCACCAATATCCGGCTGCGTAATATTCAGGTAAGCTATAACCTGCCTCGTAAATGGCTGGGTACTTCCCCTATTCAAAGAGCCAGCGTAGGATTGTCCTGTAATAATGTATGGATGATTTCCAGTCATATGCATGGCATCGATCCGGAATCCGTGTATGCCACCGGTACCAATGCGGTAGGCTTTGAAAATGCAGCGCCTCCCACTACAAGGTCTATAATGTTTAATCTTAGCCTGAGTTTCTAAATCTCAAAAAAAGTCAGTGATGAATACGATAATAAAAAAATCATTTAAATATACTTGTTGGCTGGCAGCGGCCTCAATAGTAATGACATCATGTAAAAAATTCGATGAAGTCAATACCGATCCGACTGCCGCCAACGAAGATCAGGTCCAGGTAGAATATCTGATCAACAATGCCATCATAGGAGCACAGATGAACCCGGATATTGCAGAACGTTCTTTTGTATTATACTGGGAACCGGCCGGTCGTCAGGTATCTGATTTTGACGCAGGTGCAGTCAATGTGGCCAACTATGATGACGGCTGGACCTCCAACTATTGGAACGGGCAGGCCGGCTGGCAAACCAAAATCAATAAAGCCATTGATATTGCCAGAAGCCGTATTGCCTCCAAGGAGAATCTAAAGGAATATACGAATGATCTGCTGCAGGTCGCTAAAATCTGGCGCGTTTACCTGATGAGTGAATTAACGGATAATTTCGGGCCTATCCCTATTGACGGCTTTCAGGGAACCAATCCGCAGTATGCCAGCGTTAAAGACGTCTATTATTACATGCTGGATGAGTTAAAGGGCGCTACAGACAGCCTGGACGAATCCATCACGGTTCCGGACGCTGTGGCCAAAGAAGATCCGGCCTTTGGTTATGATTTCACCAAATGGAAAAAATACGGCAATTCCATGCGTTTAAGACTGGCGATGCGTCTGTCAGAAGTAGATCCATCCAAAGCGCAGGCTGAATTTGAGGATGCCGCTAAATCACTGGATGATCTATTGACAGACAATAGCGATAATTTTGCCGTACAGGAAGTGGACGGGTGGAGCGATTTAAGCGGCGTGATGAGCCGTTCATGGGACGTACAGCCGATGTCCGTTACGTTCAGAAACCTGGCCATTGGCCTTGGCGGAATTGGTTCCGGTCAGCAGGTATCTAAAGTGGCTTCCACGCATGTGAAGAAAAACGCCAATGATTTAGGCCTGCGTTATACGGATTTCTTCCCTTTAAAAAATAATGACCCGAATGCCGGTTACTGGCTGGACAGCCTTCCTACAACCATTGATCCAAGGGCTTATGTTATTTATTCCATTCCCGGCGATACGCTCAACAGCAACTATCCGGACCAGAACGGATCTTATGACGTGACTTCCGTCAGAAACCTCTATAAGAGCCAGGGCGGGGATCTGGTGAAGGTAAAATCTGTGAATGCCGCTTTTACCTTTAATGCCCGCATAGACGGAGACTGGGGTGAAAAAGATCAGTTGAACGAACTGGTGAATTATGGCGGTACGATGCCACGTCTGAATATGAATTTCAGAAACAGCAGCGGCAAAAGAGTATTCTTTGGCGCCTGGGAAACTTATTTTCTGTTAGCAGAAGCAGGCGTCCGGGGCTGGGATGTTCCGGTGGCAGCGAAAGCAGCCTATGAAGATGGTATCAAAGCCAGCTTTAATTTCTGGGGCATCGATGGTTATCTGACCGAGTACCTGAACTCCACGGCCTATAACAATGACGGAACTTCCGTTAGCTGGGATAATACGACCGAGCCTCCTACGGCCAGAACCATGACCTTTACAGACGGGCTGACAGGAACTGCCGGCACCGCGCAGATTAAATATGCTGAAAATGCTTTATATAAAGCCGGGAAAAAGAATGATCATTTAAGCAAGATTATTACCCAGAAGTTTCTGGCCCAGGTGCCTTGGGTGCCGCTGGAAAACTGGAGTGATCATCGCAGGTTAGGTTTGCCGTTCTTTGAAAACCCGACCGTAGAAAAGGCCATCAGCACGCTGCCGGCGCTGACAGACGGCACCTATTCTACTTCCAGCATACAGTTTTTGCCACAGCGCTTAAAATATCCTTCCGGTCTGGTCAACCAGAACCCGACAGGATACCAGCAAGCCGTAGGCCTTCTGGGAACATCCGGAGATGTTATGCTAAATCCGCTTTGGTGGGCACAGCAAAAATAATGGGCACAGTCTGCTAAGACTTGTAAAATCCCCCTTTTTGGAACGAGCGTTCTGAAAAGGGGGATTTTCTTTTTTCGTATTTTAAGGCGGGGAGCTATTTATATTTTACTTCTGCAACGAATCATTAGAGGAACACCTGTTATATGTGATAAGTGTTAGATTAGCAGGTGTTAATAAATTAAATAAATAAATTATGTTATTGTTTTTCCCCTGTTTTTCCCTCTTTTTTCCCGTGGAACATATTGTTTCTCAATATATGGGAATAAAAAGCAGCCACTGTAAGACGGGGAGGTTTAGAAGCGCCATGAAAAATAACGGGCGCGGTAAACAAGGGAGTAATAGCTCAAGGCAGGTTTCCTGTTAAGCTATTGATTTTTAATAGATTACTTATAGTATTTCTCTGGCAGAAGTCTGAATGTACCGGCTAAAATCATCCAGCATGGCCTGGCCGTACTCATTTAAAGAATCCCAGGTATGCGGATACAGTTTGTCGGCTCCTGACAGGACCTGCTGCTTTACCTGAAAAGAAACATCGGTCACCCCTGTGTTCTTTTTGACTTTGCCTTTTGGCTGGCCGGTTGTATAGCTTAAGCGGTCCAGTTTAATTTGTATCACCTGGTCTTTCCATTTTAAATGAAGGGTGCCCTGATAATACAAGGGAGCCTGCAAGTGCTGATCGTCAATTTTAAACCGGACGGTTACCACCAGTTGGTCATTGCCGCTTTTATCTTTTTTATCCTTTTCAAACCGGGCATCGGGATAGTTCTGGCTGATCCAGGCCTTGGCAATGGGATAAAAATCGTCTGCATACAGGGCCTGGGCGGTATCGTTTTGCATAAAAGTTACTTCTCCTGCTATGACAGGGAGTTCATAGGCGTTACCATGTATAAATTGTGCCCGGACGCCGGATCCTTTTACCCAGCCGAATAGTAAGACTACAAAAAATACAGATAAACGCTTCATCTATAAAACTTTTTAAACTTTTAATTGTCTGCCCATTAAAGGCGGTATACTAAAAACGACAAAGGGCCGGTTTTAGTATACCGGCCCTTGTAATTGAATATATTTAAAAGCGAACTGCTTTAAGTTAATACCCGTTATAGCCGCCGCCATAACCGCCATAGCCCCGGTTATAACGCTGGTTATATTCCCGCCTTTGCTCGGCCTGTTGATTATATTGTTCCTGGCGCTCTTTTTCCATTTCATCCTGTTTTTTCTTTTGCCGCGCCTCAAAAGCTTCCAGCCGCTGGAGCTCTTCCATGGATAAAATAGCCCCCAGGTGCATGTATTTGTCATTTTCCAGCATGCCGTAGCGCACTTCCTTATCCTCTTTAGACAGGGATTTGTCATCGGAGATCTTCATTCTTTTAAGTAAAAACTGCACCTGCATATCAGCGACCGTGTCCCGTTTTTCTCTGGGAATCTGTAAGGAATCGCCGAGTAGTTTGGTATAGCTGGCCTTAAAGGCCATCAACTGCGCTTCAGTCGGCTGACCGGATTTATCCTTTTTTCTTTTTTTATCATGTTTTTGTGCAAAACCAGCGGTGCACATGACCATCATTACTAGCGTAAGTAACGCCGTGAGCTTTTTCATGCCTGAAACCATTTAATTCCTTGTAAAAATAGAAAAAGCGGTGCAATCCTCAAAATTGATTGAGCACCGCACCGCTTCCCTGAATAATTATTGGAAACATATACCATTAAATCGGAGCTATTGTTTTGATCCTCAATATACTCCCCCGGCAATCACCTGCTTAACCTGCTAGGACTGTGATTCCGTTTGCTGATTATCGCCACCTGGACGACCGCCTTTTCTATCCCCTCTGTGTGCGCGGCGTTCCTGCATGTCTTTTTTGATGATTTCTTTTTGTTCATCGGTATAGACGGCATTTTGTGCTTCACGGTTCTTTTTAAAGAGGTCTCTGAACGCTTCTTTTTTCTGATCATCCGTCAGTGATGTATTGCCTTTAATGCCATCAGCCTGTTTGCGGAAGTCTTCATTAATGGCTTTTAACTTGGTCTGCTGATCATCCGTGAGGTTCAGCTTTTTAGCCAGTTCCTTATTGGGGCCCATCATCATCGGACCGCGGCCGCCGGGGCCTCTGCGTTCCATGCGGGGGCGGTTACCATGACTGGCCGTGTCAGTAGATTGCGCGTTGGAGGCCATGCCGAATAAAAACAGGCCACAGGCGAATAAGAGTATTTTTTTCATTGTTTTTTATTTTTAGTGAAATAATCTTTGAATAGCGTTTTTTTTATTGCTACCCCGAATTTACCATGATAAGATGAGAATAAATTCAAGGGGTTTAGCAGGCCGGAGGGCTTTTCGGTAGGATGGAAGTTTTAACAGGCGAGCTGGCCGTTTTTATGAAGATTTCACATAAAAAAACAGGGCGGCTGCCCTGTTTTTTCCTATAATCTGGTTTTTAATCTTGGAATCATCTGTTCTTTCCAGCTGGTAAAATCACCGGCCAGTATATGTTCTCTGGCCTGACCCACCAGCCATAAATAAAAAGCCAGGTTATGCAGGCTGGCCAGTTGGCCGGCCAGCAGTTCTTTGGCCACAAATAAGTGTCTTAAGTAAGCCTTTGAGTAATAATTACTTGTTTCACAGCTAAACCCATCATCAATCGCTGAAAAGTCGGCTTCCCATTTTTTATTTTTAATATTAATGACGCCGTTAGTGGTAAACAGCATCCCGTTGCGGCCGTTTCGGGTAGGCATTACGCAATCAAACATATCCACCCCCAGCGATATGCCTTCCAGGATATTCCAGGGGGTTCCCACCCCCATTAAATAGCGGGGCTTGTCCTCGGGTAAAATGCTGCAACAAAGATCCGTAAACCGGTACATCTCCTCCTCCGGCTCACCCACCGACAGGCCGCCGATGGCATTGCCGGCGGCGCCCTTGCTCGCAATATATTCTGCAGACGCCGTTCTCAGATCTTTATACGTACTGCCCTGAACAATGGGGAAGAGGTTCTGCGTATAGCCGTATTTATCAGGCGTCTCAGCGAGCCTTGTTATACAGCGGTCCAGCCAGCGGTGCGTAAGCTCCATGCTTTTAAGGGCATAGGAATATTCACAACCGGCCGGCGGGCATTCATCAAAAGCCATGATGATGTCGGCGCCGATGCTGCGCTGGATATCCATGACTTTTTCCGGAGAGAATAAATGCCGGCTGCCGTCAATATGAGATTGAAACAGAACGCCTTCTTCTTTGATTTTACGGGTGCCTGCCAGAGAAAACACCTGATAACCACCGCTGTCCGTTAAGATGGGGTGATGCCAGCCGTTAAACTGATGTAGCCCGCCTGCCTTTTCCAGGATATTCGTGCCGGGTCTGAGATACAGGTGATAGGTGTTGCCCAGGATAATCTGTGCTTTTACGATATGTTCCAGCTGCTGCTGATTGACTGCTTTTACGCTGCCTACCGTGCCGACCGGCATAAATATAGGTGTCAGGATCTGACCGTGGTCCGTGGTAATGACTCCCGCCCTGGCTGCAGAGGCGCTGTCTTTTTTTGCTAGCTTGTATTGGAGTGTTGCCATGGCGCGAAGATAAACCTAGAATTTAGTTTTTGGCCAACTTTAAGGCTTTGTTGCGAAGCTGGGAAGCCTGGGTTTAAAAAAGTAAATCTGGGCCATATTTTTATAAGTTATCGTAATTTTAAAAAATGGAAAATATCTCTTTGATAATCATTTTACTTTTTGTGATTGCCTTTTTGTGGCTGTTAAGCAAAAGGTTCAGTTTCCCGTTTCCGATTGTGCTGGTGCTGTTCGGGACTTTGATTTCCCTGATTCCCGGACTGCCGACCCTTACCTTGTCTCCGGACATCATTTTTTTACTCTTCCTGCCTCCGCTGTTATATGGCGCCGCCTGGAATACCAGCTGGCATGATTTTCGGGCGGCCATCCGCCCTATCAGCCTGGCGGCCATAGGACTTGTGCTCTTTACCACGGTGGCGGTAGCCGTCGTGGCCCACTACCTGATTCCGTCCTTTGGCTGGCCGGTGGCATTTTTGCTGGGGGCCATTATCTCTCCGCCCGATGTGATATCCGCCACGGCAGTTACAAAAGGGCTGGGGCTGCACCCGGGGCTGCTGACCATCCTTGAAGGAGAGAGCCTGATAAATGATGCCAGTGCTTTAATCGCCTACAGGTATGCGCTGGCAGCTATAATGACAACCGGATTTGTGTGGTGGGAAGCAGGGCTTAATTTTTTATATGTAGCGGCCGTAGGCATCGCCGTTGGGCTGGCCGTGGCTTTTATTATGCGCATTATCCATGAAAGGTTCAGCTGCGACCCCGTGGTGGATGTGACCCTTACTTTTCTCACGCCCTATAGCTCTTATTTGATCGCTGAACATTTTCAGGCCTCGGGGGTACTGGCCGTTGTCACGACGGGGCTTTATTTATCTTTCAGGTCAGCCAAGCTGTTTTCTCATCAGGGGCGCATCATGACAGAAGCCATCTGGGAAGTAGCCATGTTTATACTCAACGGGCTTATTTTTATTCTGATTGGCCTGCAGTTAAGGAACGTCTCCCAGGGGCTCGGACAGTATTCCAAGGGCAGTTTAATCCTCTATGGGCTCACCATCAGTGTGTTGGTTATCCTGATTCGTTTTGTCTGGATCCTGCCTTCCTTAATCTGGCCGGACAGGGTCGGGCGCAGCATATACGGAGACCGGGGCTATGAGAGAAAGAACCTGATGGTGTTTGGCTGGTCCGGCATGCGGGGTATTGTATCGATGGCGGCAGCGATGGCGCTGCCTTTAAGTTTTGCCGGGAGCCATATTTTCCCGCACCGCAACTTACTGATCTTTTTAACCTTCTGCGTTATATTAACCACGCTGGTGCTGCTGGGCCTTACCTTGCCCTGGCTGATCAAAGTGATGAAGCTGGAGCCCTATTCCGTCGTGGCCCAGGAATATGAGGTCCGGACAAAAATCGTATCTGAGGCCATCGGTAAAATAGAAGAACAGTATTCACTGTTGCCCGATGAGCTCCTAAATAATATCAAGAGTAAATACGAAGTAAAATATAACCGGCTGCAAAAAACAGCCTTGCCATCCAACTATTTTGGCCAGGGGAAAACGCTGACCAGTCAGGTTTTTAATCAATATACGCAGGTCCAGCTGGAGCTGCTGGAAGTAGAGCGAAACTCTGTGCAGCAGATGCATCTGAAAGGGTCAGCCAGCGAATCTATTTTAAAGAAAATAGAAAGAGAGCTGGACGTAGAGGAAACCAGACTTAGAATGGAAATGTATGAGTCTTAAATTGAAACAAGCCCGGCCACCGGGATTTATTTAAAATCTATGTAATGAAAAAAAACGTTGGGACAAGATCCGTCTCTTACCCATACAGAAGATTTATTTTATTATTCAGCCTGCCGGTTCTTTTTATATCAGGCAGCCGGGGGGCGTGGGCCCAGCCTGCCAGCGATACGCTCCTTGCTAAGGGGAAGACGTATTTTGCAGCAGCCTCGTTTGATACAGCCTTTGTTGTTTTCAGTCAGCTACTGGAGGATACTGCCGGGGTAAACCCGGACCTGTATTACTACGGCATCACCAGTGCCGTCCAGACCGCCCATATGGACCAGGCGTTCATCTGGCTGGGAGATTATATTCAGGCCGTCCAGGCCCCGCAGGTAAGTTTCTACCAGCTCCAATATAACCTGGAAGCCATGTATACAGATCCAAGATGGCCGGCGTATTTGCTGCAAATGCGTCAGAAGTTAAGTGGGTATGATCAGGATAAAGGCTATGACCTGGCGCTTAAAGACAGCCTGGACGAAATCTTTTATCTGGATCAAAGGGACAGAATATTAATTGCGCCCTATGAGAAAAAGTATGGCGACACGTCTACTCAGATGCAGCAGGTGTGGGAGCGGATAGGCCGGCAGGACAGTATTAATTTAGCCTTGTTGCAACATCTGTGGAACCGCCACGGGTGGCTGTCTAAATCCCGGGTGGGAAGCGCGGCCGTAACACAGTGGGTTGTTATCCAGCACGCAGACCTTGCCGTTCAGAAAAAATATTTACCCCTGCTTAAGCAGGCCGCAGCTAAAGGAGATATAAAAAAAAGCAGCCTTGCCCTCACCATAGACCGCATCTTGTCAGAGGAGGGGAAAGAGCAATTATACGGCTCTCAGCTGAGCCGCATCAAGTGGCAGGGCAGCTATCGGTATGTGATAGATCCTATAGCAGACCCCGAACATCTGGACCAGCGGCGAAAAGAAATGGGCATGAAACCCATGGCAGACTATGCCAGGGATTTTGATATTGACTGGTCATTGAAAAATTATAAGGCAGACCTTGAAAAATTAAAACGAAGCAGCCGACCTTAAGGAGAAAAACAGTCATACCAAGAGCGGGCCAAGAGCGGGCATATAAAAGAATCCTCTTTTGTATGCCCGCTCTTGGTATGATTTGATCACCGGGTCACCGCATAAAGCCGCCTTCATCCATTACTGGACGCCGTCAGTCTCTGCTTCCTTATGGATTTTACTGATGAGACCCTGTAAAACTTTACCCGGGCCACACTCTGTAAACCGGGTGGCACCATCAAGGACCATCTGTTGAACGGACTGCGTCCATTTAACGGCGCCTGTCAGCTGGGCAATTAAATTAGATTTGATGGCAGCCGGATCGGTGACGGCTGCGGCCGTAACATTTTGATATACAGGGGCGGAAGGTCGGTGGAAGCTGGTGGCCTGGATGGCTGCGGCCAGTTCCTCTCTGGCAGGCTCCATCAGCGGTGAATGAAAGGCACCACCCACGGGCAGCACCAAAGCTCTTTTTGCGCCGGCTTCTTTGAGCGCCGCGCAGGCCAGGTCAATGCCTTTTAAGGATCCGCTGATGACCAGCTGACCGGGGCAGTTATAGTTGGCGGGAACCACGATTTCTCCCGAAGTGGCTTCTATTTCTTTGCAGATGGCTTCTACTGTCTCATCCGGCAGTGCCAGGATGGCGGCCATGGTGGAAGGATTGATCTCGCAGGCTTTCTGCATGGCCTGGGCCCGGATGCTGACCAGCTTCAGTCCGTCCTCAAAACTGAGAACGCCGTTAGCCACTAAGGCGGAGAACTCACCCAGGGAGTGTCCGGCCACCATATCCGGCCTAGGGCTTTCCAGGGTTTTATACGCGATCACAGAATGTAAAAACACGGCCGGCTGGGTGACTTTGGTCTCTTTGAGTTCGTCGGCGCTTCCGCTGAACATGATATCCGTAATCCTGAATCCGAGGATGCCGTTGGCCTGTTCATAGTAGCCTCTGGCCTTATCATTTTGTTCATAAAGAGATTTTCCCATTCCGCTGAACTGGGCACCCTGGCCCGGAAATACAAATGCGTGCTTCATTCGTGTTTAATTTAATGCGTTAATATGTAAACCGGCAAGGCTAAACGTGTTGACCCTAGCTTTACCGGGATTTAATAATAAGATTCAGGCCGTACTAATGCAGATTGGCGGAGATCAGTTTCATGAATTCACTTCTGGTTCTGTCATTTTCGAACTCTCCGTCAAAAGAAGAGGTGGTGGTATAAGAGTTTTGTTTAGCCACACCGCGCATCATCATACACAGATGTTTGGCTTCAATGACTACGGCCACACCAAGCGGGTTCAGGGCCTCCTTAATGGCTTCCAGGATCTGAACGGTCAGTCTCTCCTGCACCTGTAACCGGTGAGAGAAGACATCTACGACCCTTGCCACCTTGCTCAGTCCGGTGATCCAGCCGTTGGGGATATAGGCTACATGTGCCTTGCCGATAAAGGGCAGCAGGTGGTGTTCACAAAGGCTATAGAGTTCAATATCTTTTACAATGACCATTTCACTGATGGGTTCGTGAAACTTGGCAGAGTTTAAAATTTCAACGGCGTCCATCTGGTAACCCTGCGTCAGATACTGCATGGCTTTGGCCAGACGATCCGGGGTTTTTAAAAGACCTTCCCTGTCCGGATTTTCTCCCAGCAGACTCAAAGCAGATCTGTAATGCCCGGCCAGTTCGTCGGTAATCTCCTGATCGTATGATTCTTGTTTTATATATGCCATATGGTTCTTGTTAGCGTAAAAATAAGAGTACAAATATAGGTTAGGATGCCGGGAACTCCACAAAATTGCGCTCTGTTTCATAGAGGCGCACCTGGAGATCGAGGGCCAGATCTATTTTTGGACGCAGCAGCCGGTAAATCACAATAGCGATGTTTTCCGCCGTGGGGATCAGGGTTTTAAACTCCTGGGTATCCAGATTTAGGTTCTTATGGTCGAAACGAAGGATCACTTCCTGCTGGATAACATCATTTAACCATTTAAGGTCTACGACAAAGCCGGTCACGGGATCTACCGGGCCGGTAACCCTTACAATCAGTTCATAATTATGTCCGTGAAAATGCGGGTTATTGCATTTACCAAAAACCTGATTATTTTTTGGCTCATCCCAGGCAGCCACATGCAGCCGGTGGGCAGCATTAAAATGAGCTTTTCTGTAAACGGCCACTTTTTCGAGTCCCATACTGAAATTACTTATTGATTAATAAAGCGTTACTGCTAATTCTCTCCAAAATATTCCACATAAATACGAGGGGTCTCGTATAGTTTGATCCGGTGAAGTTGTACATTTTCAGGGAGATGGGGTACGATCTGTTCCCAGATGGCAATGGCCAGGTTCTCTGTTGTACACATTTTGCCCTGCAGAAAAGGGACTTCGATATTTAAGTTCTTATGGTCCAAAAATTCAATCACCTTTTCGTTGACGATACGGCTCAGTGCCTTTACGTCCATTAAAAAACCGGTATCCGGATCTGGGTTACCTTTTACGGTAACAAAGAGCTCAAAATTATGCCCGTGCCAGTTTTCGTTGGCACAGAGGCCGAAAACGGCCTCGTTATGTTCTTTTGTCCAATCAGGGTTATAGAGTTTATGCGCTGCATTAAAATGTTCCAGGCGCGTCAGATACACCATCTCTAAAAATTTTGACAAAGATAATCGGATTTTTTGGGTAAACAAGGGGTAGCCCCGGGTATAAGGGCTGCCTTCAGGTCTATTTTACACCGGTATAATCAGCGTCAAATGCTGCATAGAACGCCAAAAGGCCGTAATAAAAGAGGGAGTAACGAAGGATTTTGTACATTTAGGGCGGGTAAATAAGGATTTCTATCACTTTATAAATTTCAATCCTATATGGCTTTAATAATTCGCAAAGCAAACAAAGAAGACTGTCGTGAAATGATGGAGCTGATCCGTGAGCTGGCGCTTTTTGAAAAAGCGCCGGAAGAAGTGACTGTCGATCTGCAGCATTTTGAGCAAAGCGGCTTCGGCGCGCAGCCGGTCTGGTGGGCTTTGGTGGTGGAGGACACTGAAAAAAACAAACTAGTCGGTCTGGCGCTTTATTATATCCGGTATTCCACCTGGAAGGGACAAAGGCTCTATCTGGAAGACTTAATCGTCAGTGAAGCATACAGAGGTCAGGGTCTTGGAAAAGGTTTGTTTGATGCATTACTGGAGATTGCAAGGGCTGAAAATTTCAGGGGAATGGTATGGCAGGCCTTGGACTGGAATACGCCTGCCCTCGATTTCTATAAGAAGTATGGTGCCCAGCTAGATAATGAATGGGTGAATTGTTCCCTTGATTTTTAAGTAGACTGGGTGAACAAGCTATCTAAATGTCAAAGTTTGGTAGGCCGAAAGATCATAAATGATATTGGGGATTATAGTCTCAGGAGATTTTTCAACCTTAGAATTTGTCCAGGAGAAACAATTTAATAAATATGGATATTGTTATAGAATGATATGAAGCCATAACCTGGGCGGCCGCAATCGAAATATGAATGTTTCAAGGTTCGTTTGAATTCATAGATTTAAAACCGTTGCCAAAAAGTATTACTTTCCTGTAGCCACTTTATAAACATACAAACATATGGCAGAAGTGGATTCCCAATGGTTACAATATATCTAATTGAAATTATTTTTGTCTTCGAATATTTTTAAATATCAATTTCCATTGACTTAATGTGCTTGTTTTTGTTGAATCAATATGCTTTTTCAAGAAAAAATTTATTATAAAGTTGCTGGAGTATTGCTAAAATATATATACAGTTTAATACCTGCAATAAACTTAAAAATGCATTGACATATTTACTTAGGATTTAACAATTGTCAATTTATAAATAAATTACTCGCTAATCATTTAGAAGCTGAAAATCAATTTTACACATATTAATTTAGACAGGCAATGACTACCTGAATCCTAATACATGATACAATCCGTATTTATGTATCATCCAAACTGAAATAGCAAACATAAAAAAACTCCCAATTAAATAAAATAACACCCAAATAGTGCCTAATCGAGAACTCTCCTTAGTTTCGTTGTGAAACTCAATTAAATACCTTTGAAGCTTTTCTCTAGTACATAGAATATAATAATATAATATACAGGACACTAAAAACATTAAAATAATAAATATTAAATATTTTGGTAGATATATCATTGGAGCATCAACATTAATCAGGAGGATGTTGTACATCGCAAAAAACTGAATTAAATGAACAGTAACCATGGTAAATACCACATTCCCAATAGGGGTGTTACTACCTCTCCTTTTAATTAACGCCCAGGAATAAAGTTTAAAAAGTATATATCTATAGCATTTCATAATTTAAATTATTTTAAATCACCTCCAGCCAGCAGCTTCGCCGATAAAGAAAACGGTAGCAATATCCCATCCAACCCGAGCTCCCCATCAACTGCTGCTGACACAATAATATCAGCGGTTGCACTTGCGACAATTCTTCCTGGGCTTGGAAGAGTGCCAGGCGGCCACTTAAAACTAATTATATAATCATTTTATTTTATCGCTCATGTCCGGATCGGTTATGAAGTTAACCAGTTGAGCTGGCATGAAAGAAAAATCAGACAACCCGTTTTCCATGAGGAGTATCAAATCATGGTACTACACCAAATAACTCACAGAAATTATTTTTTCAAACTTAAGTTTATAGCTGAATTGCAATAAAATAAAAAAGCTCAATTCAAAATGCCTAAATATCGGCGCTATGGTCGCTTAAATTATTACCGAAATTTTGATAATAGTAAGAAAAGAAATATAAAGTAGAATTTAGGAATTTATGGGAATGTGAAACTAATATAGATTTCTATTGTCTGGTTATTGAGGAGATATAATTCCTATAGCGAAATATTACTTATATCCAAATCCACGAGCCCTGATGAAGTATACATTATGTTTTAAACTTAGTATTATACATTAACCATATTGATAATGCCACTAATATAAAACTTCCAAAGATATATAATAAAACGAACAATGAACCTAGTTTAGATTGTCTTTTATTTTCTTTTTGAAATATTTCAAGATATGATTTACATTTTTTTTGTGTACACAGCGTTAAATGGAAAACAATGTCGGCTGCAATAAAGATAATAATATATAAGATTAAATCGGTTCTGTTATAAATTATTGGGACATCAAAATAGGCTAGAATAAAGTTATAAATAGCAAATAATTGAATCATGTGAACAGTAACCATTGTTGTGACTACGGAAGTGATTGGCGTATTGCTGCCACGGTTTTTATTCAAAGCCCATTTATATAGTTTGTATAATATGTATTTGTAATATTTCATTTAAATTTCCTTGTTAATTTTTATAAATTACCACCAATCTGCTGCTTCCCCTAAAAAGTAAATAGTTGAAATTCCAAATCCGGTTGGACCTCCAAATGTCCCAATGGCTGCAAAGGCAATATCAGCTCCAGCTCCGTCCGGAACCTTTAACTTATTTAGGTCCTTATTAATGAATACCGTTGCTACTTGTGCAACAGTAATGACAGCCTGGGCTCCGAAGAGCCTATTTCCTTCTCTTTCACCGCTTATGAATAAATTCGCCACAAAATCAAGAAAATTTTATTTTTTCCCCCTAGCTTAAAAACTTACCGGAGTATGGTTATCTAATCTGGCTTTTAAATCTTTATATTCTCTATTATCCCCTATTCTCTTTGAAATCATTTGGAATAATAATAAAGGGCCAATAATTAACCCTGGAACTAAACTCATTGACTTCTGCATTATTGCTAGTATCAATACTACTGCATAAGATATTAATAAAATAATAATTAAGAGTTTTGCTAGATTTGAAGAATAAAAACTCTTTATGATAAAGATTTCTTTTTTTGTTTTTACTTTGGCATTATAATTAGCTACTGCCTTTAATATTTCCTCTTTTATGGCATTAATATTATCCATTTCTACCTCTTTATCTAATAGGTAGAAAGACACTCTTACGTGGCGTTTCTGATTTAAGTTAAAGAATACTTCCCAAAATTTATTTGGCACGTTTTTGTATCCGAAACTTTCTAAATTATCAAATACTACTTTTTTGTCCTTATTTTGCTTTCCTATTAGCCATTTTTTCTTTTTCTCTATTGTGATAATTTGAATCTCCTCTTCATCAATACAAAATAAAACTTTTAATGAATACCATGAATATACTTTATTTAAAATTATAAAAGGAGAAAGCCAAATGAAGACTAAACATATTTCAAGGACTTCGTTTGGGAACTTTATTATACTAAGTTCGAATATTATAAATATTATCAATGTATAAATTAAACCATGGAAAAACATTCTGTATCTAAATAGAATTGAAAGATTATATTTAATCATAATTTAATCAAAAGAAATTGAAGTATATCAATGCTAAAGAGGCGCACTCAGATAATTTTGACTAATTTCAAATTCGGTGTTAAATCAATGCACCTGTCTACGTTTTCGGCACTACTAAGCTACTTTGTCCTTATTATGTTGCAGGCTAGGGTGAGATTTCTGCCGTCACCTGTATAATCAAGAGGTTGAAAGAATGATTAACGATAAAGAACCTTATTGTAGTAAATATTTTCGGGGACATTTTAAATTATATTAACAGCCTGAAGGTACAAAAACAAATAAATGAATAGAGGAAGGAATACTAATATGGATAATGAGATGAAAGAGCATCTGTTTCTTTGCTTGTCAGAATACGTACCATAAAACATTTCCAATGCTTTTAAATGTTTGTCTTTATTGAAAAAATATCTTTTTACAATAAAAAAAATGCAAATACAAAAACTGAGAAAAGATATTAAAAAAGTATTTTCGTTGTCAAAAAGCATTAAATTTTTGTATTTGGATAATATTAATTTGGTAAAAACTAAGGCTGTAATTGCCAGCGATAGGGCAATGACGCAGCAGGTCTCAAACCAAGGTATAACAGATCTACCTTTTTGCTTCATTTTGTTATAATGCGCATAAATACTGACACAAAACAAGTCTAATATTTTCATTTCAAAATTAATTTATTAGACGTAACTGAACCAAAAGCCAACTTTAAAACCATGATCAATAATAGCTTATAGGCTACTGTTTCTTTATAATTTTTAGATTAAGATATCCTTCTTTTTGAAGTAGGTGCAAAAAGTAAATGCCAGCCGGATATCGAGAAAGGTCAACTTTTAGTTGGTTACCGGATTGTTTATTCTGGAGGATAAGATGCCCAGCAGCATCGAATATTTGTACAGTAGCATTGACAACCGGAGATACAAGGCTTATGGTAACTTTTCCAGTTGTAGGGTTCGGGTAAAGAGCGTTAACCTGAATAATCTTGAAGGTATTTTTGGCCTTTATTGATGAGCTGTCGTTATTGATTATTCCGGCAGTTTCGGAAGGGGAGTTATTGGCGACGTATTTTCGGTCAATTCTATTGCCTGTTGCGTCATAGGTGTATACTATACCTACGCTCCCTGATGGTATAGTTTGTGCGCTTACCCTTGAAACAAGTAGTATAGAAAAGATTAAAGAGAAATAGTAAATAAACTTAATGCGTTTCATGATGTTTAATTAAAAGGTTAAATTACCTGTTCGCATGTCAATGCGGGTCGCTTGAAACTCTAAGCCGTTTTTGATTTTGACTGTTACGTTGTATTTATTATCGAATGGGTTGTGAGTATCGGTCTTATTGCCAATATTGTTTCGCCAAAAGCTGGCATGGTTCTTCCTTAATTTGGGATCGACGTATTTGGATAGGAAAAAGCCATTATCCAGTTTTTCAATTGGAACGATACTGCCATTTGAATATTTATATAATTCATTGCCAGCAGCAAGTCCCCAAATACTGTCAATTGCTGTGCCTGAACTATCCTTAGAATCTATTTTAAAGAATGCTACCGAATCTGTTTTAGTATCGAATGAAACTCTAAAACTTGTAATAGCAGGGGCATCATCTAAAAATTGCTTGAATGACGTATATATTCCGGTAGGATATGTAGTTTCTTTTGTTATTCTGTTTTGTGTTGGCTCTTGTCTGTTTTTTAGCTTGATCCGACTATTAATGAAAGTATTAGTTCCTTTTGCTGATGTACTGATTAAAAGCCCATTACTAAATTTTATTAGGCCAAACAACAAATCCGAAATTTGACCACCAAGTCCAGTATTTTGATTTTGAGATATAATAGTTGAATCGTATGTACCCAGGTAGGTTGAATCACCCGTTGGAAGGGTCTCAAATACATCAGCATTTAGCTTTGCATAAGATAGGGTCTCTTCCTGAGAAGAGTCCTGTCCAGCGCTGAATTCGTTCAATATAA
Source organism: Arachidicoccus rhizosphaerae (assembly GCF_900107765.1). GTDB lineage: Bacteria > Bacteroidota > Bacteroidia > Chitinophagales > Chitinophagaceae > Arachidicoccus > Arachidicoccus rhizosphaerae. Next base: position 315,705 of record NZ_FNQY01000001.1, read on the forward strand.
ATTTTATATTCTCCCCTTCACTATTTAAATGTCCTTGAAGGGCCGATTTTAAATAGTCTAATACATAATCGCTAATGGTCCCGTTCGGTGGGATTATTTTAGTCGGAGTATTGCTGTTTTTTTTATTGAAAAAGCCGATTATATAGGTACTGGGTAATTTATTTTCAATAGCAAAAGACTTGATATTTAGTTTTCCTAACCTATTAATTGTATGCATAATCTCAAGCGGCTTAACATTGTTATTTTGAGAATAGCCCTTTACCACAATTAATGTAATTATAATATAAAGGATGCTTACGTGAATTTTATTCATTACTGGTGATTTATTTTCAGTTTTGTGGAATTGTCCTCTAATATTCTATGATTATCCTTATCCGTTTCTTTTCAACAAGAATGCTTTAGAAACCTTGCCAGAAATTTGTGAAGGCTTGCAGCCACATTATAAACATTAAGAAAAACGGGAAAATGGATAAACCAATTGTCACAAAATATCTAATTTTTTTTCTGTCAGCCTCTGAGTATTTTTCAAGATATAAATCCATTAACTTAATGTGTTTATCATTCCTAAAATAGTATGATTTTGATAATACGAAAACTCCTATACCGAATGATAAAAACAGTAGTAAAAAGTAATATTCAGGAATTTTTTTAAAATCTAACGATTTATTGAATACTATTTTTAGCATGAGAGTAAACGAGATAGTTACAGCAAACGCGAGTGCTGAACATGTTTCAAACCATGGAACTATTTTTCTTCGTCTCTTTTTCATGCGAATAAAATGGTCGTATAAGCCTGTTAAAATTATATCTACGGTTTTCATAATATTTTAAAATTTATCTAAAAAAGTCAATAATTGTTGTTGTTATTGAATAGCCTAATAATATTTCTGGTGCCGCAATTGCTAGGGTTACATACCCTACACCCTCTGCAAGATCGAACCAATGATTTTTGAAATCTGTTGCTCCCATATATATTTTATGGCCAGCGACAACTCCAGCTGCAACTTTACCGACTGCACTTAACACGGGGATATCTTCTAAAGTCGTAATAGCTCCTTCTGTTTTGCTTACGGTATTTGCTATTTTTTGCGCTCCCTGAAGACTAGCATCTGTAGCAGTCATGGATTTATCGACAAGATCACTAACCTGGATTATTGGTGCTTCTTTCCCTGTTGCCTCAATATCATTATCTGCTTTAATATTATCATATGTATCTACTTTTACTACTTCTGAGTTGTATATTTTATGGCTGTTTGGGTCGCCACTACGTGAGCTTCCTCCACTGGCTCCTCCTCCGCTACCACCACCTCCGCTACCCGGACCGGTTGTTGGTGGGTTATAGCCATAGAAAGGGTTCCCAGGGTCTAAGTTTATTGGCAATTCTGTGGGATTGTCAGTCGTACTTCCTGAACCAGAACCGATAATTACGTCTGGCAAAATGTTTGCATCTCCGCCGTTATACCCCCCATTCCAATAATCTCCATCTGTTTGTTGTGCTAAGAATCCTGAAGGATCGACATATATCAAAGGGTTGTTTAGCGCGTAACTAAACCGGTTGTATGCCTGGCTGCTTAAAATATTCGAGACTAATTTATCCGGAGCTAGCATTCTTCCCTGAACGGGGTCGTACATGCGTCCATTCATGTTAATTACGCCAAATTCCGGCAGTTCTTCGTGACCAGTAAAACCTCTATAAAGCCAGTCGGGGACAGATGCAATATTATTGTAAGACCAATTGGTCGCATTTCTATGTCTACCCCATGGATCGAAATTTTGCCTTGCGATAACGGCTCCTGTACTATCAGTTACTGCAAGAATACTTCCAAGGTAGTCTGTATAAGTGTAATACACCTTGACTGGAGCAGATCCCTCTTTAACTGCAATGGCGTAAAGCTGCTTGCCGTTATGCAGGTAGTGGATATATCTGCTTGTGCTTCCTTTTATCTGTTTTTCAAAATCATTAAAGTAGTATCTGGTTTCCTGGATCGAGCCATTTACAGTTTTAACGCTTTTAATCCTGGAATATCCAAATCCATATTTATATCTTACAACTATTCCGTTTTCGGAAATAGAATCCGTCATCAAAAAAGGCGTGTATCCGATTTTTTGTTCACCCGTTGAAATATTAGGGGGAGGGAGCGTTCCATTAGTACCTGTATCCGTAATATAGGCTACGGCATTAATTTTTGTCGTATTATAAACATATTTGCCGGCATCGCTTTTTTGGACAATATTACCAAAGGATACGCCTCCTGTGTTATCATAATTTATTAATTGCTGTTGAACATTGTTTACTTTGTTTCCTGTAAGGCGGTTTAAATTATCGTAGGAAAATGTCTCGGTTAAGTTATAAATAGCATCCTTTCTTGAAGTCAGATTACCGGTATTATTATCAAAAACAAAGTTCAGATCCTGAATACCTGCTGTATAATAACGGGTTGGCTTACCGAGAGTCATGTCATAGGTTATTTGGCTGGTCTTGCCATTGCCTAAGGTATACCCAGTGTAAGCCCCTGCGCCATTAATATTTGTTGCCGTGAATACATTTTTGGCTACACCCGTGGAGCCGTCCTGTAAGTCTGTGGCTGTCAAAGAACCATTGTGGTCATATGTCTTGTTTATGACCAAACCATCAGGTAATGCTTCTTTAACAACATTTCCATAAAGGTCGTTGGTAAAGGTAGTCATATAATTACTGCCATCTACTATAATTTTTTTGGAATTCAGCCGCATTTTTTCATCATAAGTAAAATCAGTTTCCTCTCCATAAAATCCGATAACTTTTGCTATATGATCATCGTTGTACCCATTGGCGGCATTGTTATAATAAGAATAGGAAGTTGTTCCTTCCGGGCCAACACGGCTACTGACTCTTCCAAAATCGTCATAATTTATGGTATATGAGTGCCCAAGCGGGTCCGATTGGCTAATAAGCTGGTTAAAAGCATCATATGAATAGTTAAAGGTTCCTGAATTAAGTTCGGTAATGGCAGCCAGCCGGCCATAACTATCATAACTGTTAGTTATCAGTGCTTTTCCGCCCATCATCGTTTTAATTCTATTACCCCAGCTGTCATAGCTATAGCTCAACAAACCACCATTATCCGAGGCATTGACTATTTGACCTGTCGCATCTGTGATAATGTAAGAAGACTGACCCGATGATTTGGTTGTCGTTACTTTATATTTACCTCCTGTTTGTTTTGCAAAAGCAAAAGAAGTGTAATTCTTTGCGTTACTGACCTTAGTAAGTCGGCTAACATTATCGTAAAAGTAATTCGTAGTTACCGCAGTCTCAGTTGAATAATGTGGTGCTGTACTACTTATTAATTGGCCTTTCGCATCATAGGTAAACTCTTGCGTGGCGTTTTTATTGTTGTATCCACTGGTTTGTTTAGCAACGGCACGGCCCAAATCATCATACCAGATTTTTATATCGCGGCCTCCACCTGGTCTGGTTTGGGAAATAGAGAACCTTTTACCAGACGCTGTTTCCCAGCTATAGGCTATGTCAATGCTGTATCCTTCTGGGAGGGTTTTCTTTTTTAGGTTGTTGAAGCCTGTGTACAGATAGGTGGTTGTGAGCCCAGCTGAATTTTTATCACTTAATAAGTTACCCCCGTCGTCATAGGTAAAGTAAGCATTTTTAGTAATTCCGCTTCCTGTCTGTTTGGTTTGAATAAGGAATCTACCTTGTGGATCGTAGAACTTCTCCAAGGTTCTGCTGGATAGTCCGGTGCTGGCCTGCACAATTTTTGTTTCATTGCCAGTATTGCTATAGCTGTAGGTTGTTGTAACTGCTTTCGCTGTACCTGCATAGTGAGTCACGACCAAGGTGTTGCCTTTACTGTCATAGCTATATGTAGAGAGCTTAGTTACTGCTGCTTGACCAGATCTCGTATTGGAATAGGTGATACTATTGGGAAAGGCCGCTACCGGAGTATTATGGATGCCGTAGGCGGTACTTACTGTCTTTATTTCCACAGCACCGGTTAATACCCCGTTAGTCAAGCTACCTTTAGTGGTAACTGCTTTTGTAATATTGCCAAAGGCATCGTAAGTGTTCACAACCTGAGTAGCAGCACCCGAGATTCCGTCATATCCTATGATTTTATTTATTTGATAGGTAAAACGTCTATTCCCAGGATCTGTAGACATGGCTACTAAAGAGTCAGAAATTATTTGCTTAGAAATCGTGTCATTCGTCTGGTTTAGGGTATACCGAAAGCTGATTGTAGGCCTTAAGAAATTCGGATTAAACTTGACGACTGTAAAACTATTGATGCCTGTTGCCTCATTTTGTGTATTTTGCTGATGGAATCCGAGAAAGCCCCTTGTCGGATTAAATGTCGCGTCCGAATAGTGATAGGATGTACTAGCTTCACCTCCAATGCCATTTGAAGTGGTAATTTTGCTGGCCACATATAATGCTGATTCGAAGGACGGGAAAAGGCTATTACTCCCCTCTCCGGTTGTTTTTGTGTATACGACCTCTTTATTGATCCTGTCATAAGTGATTTTTGTCTTACTGCCAAGGCCGTTTGTTACCTGAGCAAGCATCTGGCTCTCTCTTTCCGGTATTGGATAGATAAACCGCACCGAGCTGCCCTGAATGGTCATCATATCGGTTTTGCCATCGCCGTTAAAGTCTCCGAATACGGGTTCTTTGTTCACATCTGAATTGATGCTGGTGGCAGTCGTATCAGTCTGTGAAATGAAGCCATTAAGACCGTCTTCCGAATTTACCCCATCGGTTTTATAATAGGCAATATGCCGAGACTTGAGTACACCAGTCGTGCCGTCTATAAAGTCTAAAGATTGCCAGATATCTGACCTCCCGTCTTTATTTAAATCTGACACCATTAAAAGGTGCGTATTGCTGTAACCGTCACCCTTTAAAGCGGGAGCGTATTTGAAATAGAATGTTTGTGCTATTAGGCTGGAGGGGCTTCCATAAAAGATATTCCAGGGGCCATACATGCCGGTGTGCTGCGCAGAAGAATTGTTTCCTGTTTCGGGTGTTGACCTAACCAAAAAATCAGTTATGCCATCACCATTAAAATCTCCTGAGTAAATCGGGAGGGTACCGTTGATAACACTGGAGCTAAAGGATTCTGTTGCCTCTAAGACGTAGGCTGTAGAAGTGCCGACGTTATTTATTTTTATAAAATGGGTTCCCTCGTTATTAGAAACCATTAGGTCCGTTTTTCCATCGCCATCTATATCAACAGGACGAACCTGGCAATTGATAATTGAAGATGCGTAATATTCATATTGATAAAGAGTATTAGTTTGAATGCCCAGACCGCTTACTTCTATATTGTACAGGTTTTTATGCGGGGAGCAAAAGAAAGCCTTGTAGTGGTAAATATCTCCTTTTCCTAATATTAAAATATAGTCTTGATATCCGTCGCCGTCGAAATCACCGGGAAGAATATAGGTCTTGCCCACATAATTAAACTTCCCATCACCGGCAATTACGGGCATATTATTATTCACAATGGAATCATAGCCCTATTTGTCATTTGGAAGTAATTTAGTTAGGTTGATTTGAATCTTTTCTAATTTCCTAACTCCGGATGAGTCCGAGAATCCGGCAAATAGAACATCAGCCTTTCCGTCACCATTGTAATCGGATGTCAAAGCGTCATATTTGCCTCTTTTATCAGTTGGTAAATCATAGACTAGGCTAGAATCGTTTAAGTTTTTCGAATAGTCGAGATGGAGTACCGGGTTATTTGGGTCTTTTGCGAGATCTCCATACATATTAAAACCAAGGTATTGAGTTTGGCCGTTGTTATCCGGCTTAAGGATTGCCGAAATGACTCCATCAGTGCCTGCACCGCTAAAATTTCCAGAATATATTGATCCGTCTGTTTCCAGACCTCCTAGGGAAGAAGATAATGCGACAGGAGGGGTAGCATTATCGGCGCCATATTTAAATACTAAAGGATTTTTGGCAGATCCGTCTGAGCCCTGTTCCGTAATAGTCTTCAGGTAATATTGCCCCTGTTGTACTTTGTAACTCATCATATATCGACTAGAAGCAGTTCCAGCACTATTTATTACTGAAATGGAATCTAAGAGATAAGGAGTTTCTATCTGAATTCCATCTTTATATTGAAGGGTGCTTGTAGGAGTTTGCTTAATGGAATAAGAAAATACGATTTTATTGTAGGGTTGTAATCCAGCCGCATCATTGCCTGTATAGTCAATTTCAGTGAGTGCATAGGCATATTGGCCGGGGTCAATATTGTATTTAAAGATGCAATAATTGCCGTTTCTGTCTGTTACTCGGTTAAGTAGCCAAATATAGGTTGCGTTATTAGAGGGGAATTTGCTGTTTAATGCCTTGCCATATTCTAGTATTGTGCCGTCTTTTTGGGTTACTTCAAACCAATCCGGGCCTGTGCTATTTGAGCCGCCATGTGAAATGATCTTAGAGAAGTCTTCGTTTTCTTTACCATAAACAGTCCCGTCAGCGCCATTAGTGCCAGTAATAGGAAATAACCGATGGCCGTCTAAGGAAAAAATGTCATTAGTGTTGTTAAAGGCGACAGGAGTAGTTTGGCCATCAAAATAAAAAGACTTACCTGTTCTTTTGATTTCTGAGAAGCAACTTAAACTCCAGCCTTTTGCGGCAATACCGACACCTCCCCGTGAATTATAAATAAGTCGGATGCTGGGTTGAAGGCTATTGGTTCCGGGGAGTACACCGATGGGAACAATATATTGAACGCCTCCATCGCTGCCAACATTTATACCGCCTGTGGGAGTCCCAACAGGCTTTGACAAATCGATTGTGTAGTTGTCATCCTGTACCGATGATATCGGGGGAGGTGTTGCCGTTAGGATTTTTTCAATGGACGCTGGTGATGATGTTTCGGTGGCTGATCCTTGTTTTACAGAAACATGATAATAAGTATTTTTTGATGTAGGGGGGCCGGGATTATAAGTTAGCCCAGTGGCGCCGGGTATGTCAGTCCAGGTCTGATTGTCAGTGGATGATTGCCATTGGTAAGAAAAGGATTGGCCTGTGCCGCCTGTGGCACCAGAATAAGAAAGCGATGTTGGTTGTTGCCCCTCAACGACTATTTGGTTATTTGGAGAAATGCTACCGCTATGGATGGGGGGAATGGTAATTGTAACTATCTGGCTAGTTATTAGACCGCCATTGGAATAAACCGAAATACTGCCTTCCATTGTTTGACCAGGTGTATTTAATTTATAAGATTGGAGCTGATGGTTGGGGCCGCCAAGAGCATAAATTGGAGGAAAGTCCTCGGAAATAGGTGTATTTGCAGAAACCATTTCAACTGATCCAGCCCACACCACTTTTGCACTGGTTGTTGTGGAGCTGATAATAGTGCCGTTTGTGACCTGCCACTGCAAATTGGGGTAGGAGGTTCCGCTGAATGAGTATATATATGTTTGGCCATATGTTACATTGGTTGCTCCAGATATTGAACCTGTACCAGGAGGCGTCCCCAGGGGCACCGGAGCCGCTAGTGGGTGTGTGGTTGTATTGGGGTTGATGCTGTCTTGTCCAAATATGTTTCCTAAAATTAATATGAAAGCGATTAGCAGGATTGTTTTTCTCATCGGTTCAGTTGGTATTAAGCTATTTTAATATATAAACATTGTTAATTAAGTGCTTATTAATTTAATTTTTTCAAAAATATAAAAGAGGTTTAACTTTATTTTACCTAAAACCAAAAATCACTTTCCTGAGAGGAAAGAAATTTTAAATATAAAATGAATAAAAATTTACCCGACAGACTGCAGATTGGCGCTTTTTTAATGCATAAAAGAAAATTAAGGCATGTAAAACAGTGGTGGATTGCCAAAAAACTCAATTTAAGTGAGTCTTACATTAGCAAATTAGAAAATGGGAGGATCCCTATTTTAGTTACTATCTTCCTTCAATACTGTTCAATACTTGAGTTATCTGATCAAGAGGTAATGGAGATGATTAAGTTGTTTTTATAAATAATGGTATTGTTTGTGCAACTGTTGTGCTAAATTCCCCGGGATTGCAACACATGTGTTATTTTTCAAGGCCTAAAAATAACCTTGGGCGTTAAAGGTTTCTGTAATTAACTCATCTGAGATTGTGTATATGATTTTGCTTAGACGTTTTAAAACCTATTCCCTTTTTTGCGAGTGCTGAATTTTAGCGTGAATGTATTTTAGATACATTTTATTTTGTGCGAATGGACAATTGGGGGGCTTGTTCAATATTTTTGCATATTGGTGGGGTATTATGGCATTCATTGGCTTTTTGAGGGCAATGATGTGCTAAAGGATTGCTTACATATTCTATTATGGACATTACGTAACGGCCTTACCATCAGTTCATGCCGAGGTACGATATGCTTGATCGATTGAGGTTTGACTGTATACTACCTTTATTTAATAAGTGTATTTCTGTCACCTATCTGCAAGCCCTGGATAAGAATGCCTGACAAAAATTATTTAATATCGACATGGAATACATGTTGGCTATTTTTGGAAAACTTAATTTACAGCCAAGCAAAAGTTAACCCCGGGGCTTTTACATTTATTTAGCGACGCTTTTACTTTCTGGTTTAGTTTGCCTCAAAAAAGTTGTTTTGGGTCTTTACTGTAGTCTCTAAATCAGAAAATCTATACATAAAATTTGAAACAATAATGGCCGCCATACCGGACAGCCAAATTTGATAGATTTAGAATGGATAATGCAAGAAAATGCCTGTCTTTGTATAAAAAAGGCGCAACCTGCATCCAAACCCTGTACATCCGTCATTATTGCCAATTTTCTTTAAAAAAGTAAAGGAACTGCGTAAATTGTTTTTACTTTGTAACCACTCAGTATGAAGAAAATTGACTGGTATATCATTAGCAAATTTTTGAAGACCTTTTTCTTCTCTATCTTCCTGTTCTCCATTATCTCAGTGGTGATCGATGTGGGCGAGAAAACGGACAATTTTGTGCAAAGCGGATGGTCTGTATATAAGATCATCACGGATTACTATTTTTCTTTTATCCCCCATATTATTGCACTGCTCTTTCCGCTGTTTGTCTTTATCGCGGTGATCTTTTTTACCTCAAAAATGGCCGGCCGCAGTGAAATTGTGGCCATTTTGGCCAGCGGCACCAGCTTTAAACGGTTTTTAAGGCCTTATTTAATTACAGGAGGGGCGCTGGCTTTACTGTTAGGATTTGCCGCCTCTTTTATCGTCCCGAAGGCCGAGGTGAAGCGAACCTATTTTGAGGACGTTTATGTGCATGGTAATTCCAATTATTCCAAACTCACGAAAAAGGACCCGCTTTTGTATTTCAAGCTGGACTCCTTTACTTATGCCGGGATCAGAAACTTTAACTCCGAGGCTAAAAGCGGCGGCCCGTTTTTCATGAACCGCATAAAAAACAATGAGTTGGTCTATAATTTAAGGGCCAGCACCATCCGGTGGGATACGGCGGGAGGGCCGCATTGGAACCTGAGCCAGGTGGTGGAAAGAACCATTAATGGCATGCAGGAGAAGCTGACCTCGGAGCCGGAAAAGAAGATGAAATTCAACTTCAATCCAAATGACTTAAAAGACGATGAATACGCCGACGTTAAAATGACAACTCCTGAGCTGGTTGATTATATCAAACAAGAGCAGCTCAAAGGCGGAGAGGATATCAATACCTTTAAAATAGAATTCTGGCGCAGATTTACCACACCTTTTTCCGTACTTATTCTCACGATGATCGGTGTCATTTTGTCTTCCCGGAAAGTGAGAGGCGGAAGCGGTGCGCATCTGGCCCTGGGCTTTGTGCTGGCCGCGACCTTTATTGTCATGGACCGGTTTTCAACGATTTTTTCTACCAAGGGTAATTTTACACCCTGGCTGGCGGCCTGGATCCCCAATCTGGTTTTTATTTTGGTGGCCCTCTATTTATACCGGAAGGCCCCCAAATAGAAATTATTATGAGAACTTTGGAACATTTGTTAGAATTTTGCGCTATTAATGAGTATCTTTACCGAGCTTAAGATAATTCAGGGGCCTTTGCCCCTGAATTGCATTAAAAATGGTGGAAAGGACCCTTAAAAAGGGCTTCGGCATAAGAAAACAGATAGATTCGCATAATGTTTAATATGTGTTTTTCTGGCACTAAAAGCATAAAATGCGAGGATTTTGATGGAAAAAATGACAAGATGATTGAGATTAAAAAGAAATTCTACGCCAAAGCAGAGCAGGCTGCAGCAGAAATAAAAGACCTATTGAAAACAAACGGGCAAACCCCCGTTGAAACCGTAACGGTCTCTCAGTTATATCAGGGCATGCGCGGTATTACCAGCATCGTAAGTGAAGTCAGTTTACTGGATCCTTTGGAAGGGATAAAATTCAGAGGGTTTACCATTCCCGAACTTCGGGAAAATCTGCCCAAGGCGCAGGACGGCAGTGAGCCGCTACCCGAAGGCCTGTTTTATCTGATGCTGATTGGAGAATTACCCTCAGAAGCGGATGTAAAAGGAATTTCTGAACAGCTGGCACTGCGCAGCGACATCCCTGAACACGTTTTTAAAACCATCGATGCGCTTCCCCTTTCTGCTCATCCGATGACACAGTTTGTGACAGGTATCATGGCCCTGCAGACTGAAAGTAAATTTGCCAAGGCCTACGCCGAGGGCATTAATAAAAAAGAGTACTGGGACCCGATTTTTGAGGATGCGGTGGATCTGATTGCACGCGTACCTTATATCGCGGCTTATGTCTATAATAGAAAATACAGAAACGGCGCCCCTTTAAACAGTGATAAGTCACTGGACTGGGCAGCTAATTTTGCTAAGATGCTGGGTTATGACGCACCTGATTTCTTAAAACTGATGCGTCTGTATCTGACGATCCATGCAGATCATGAAGGAGGCAACGTATCCGCTCATACAGTGCATCTGGTAGGTTCCGCCTTAAGCGACCCTTACTTAAGTTTTGCGGCCGGCATGAACGGGCTGGCAGGCCCCTTACACGGTCTTGCCAACCAGGAGGTGGTCAAATGGATTTTTGAGATGCAGGAAAAACTCGGCACGGATCTACCCACCAAAGAACAGATTGTTCAGTATACCAAAGATACGCTGGCTGCCGGCAAGGTCGTTCCCGGCTATGGACACGGGGTACTCAGAAGAACGGATCCCCGGTTTTTGGCGCAGATGGAATTTGGGAAAGAGTATATGCCGGATGATCACATGGTACAGACCGTCTGGAATATTTTTGAAGCGGTGCCGGATGTGCTGGGAGCCACCGGTAAGATTAAAAACCCATGGCCCAATGTAGATGCGCACAGTGGTGCTTTACTGGTTCATTTTGGCATGAAAGAGTATGAGTTCTATACCGTATTATTTGGCGTATCAAGAGCGCTTGGCGTGATGGCCAACATGTGCTGGTCCAGAGCGCTTGGCTTTCCCCTGGAAAGACCAAAATCCACGACCACCAATGCCATCAAAGACTGGCTGGCTGCCGGTGCAGAGCAGGGCGCAATATAAAATATAAAAAAAGATCCACCCGGGTAAAAGCCCGCAAGTGGAACATATGAGGAGCGCCTGGCTCTATAAAGAAAAAGCGGTGGTAATAAAAAGACCTCCGCTTTTTCTTTGCCGTCAGCGCTTAGCGGCGCGGCATAAAAAAAGAGACTATTTACAATAAAATAATAGTCTCTTTTTTTAGTAAGGTATATGCCCGTCCGGATTTGACTGAACTAGTCGATTTTTACGGATTCATTCAGTTCTTCGTCAATTAAGATACGGCCACAGTTTTCGCAGACCAGTACTTTTTTACGCTGACGGATCTCGCTTTGTTTCTGGGGAGGAATTGCATTAAAGCAACCACCACAGGCATCTCTTTCCACTGGAACAACGGCCAGGCCATTACGGAAATTTTTGCGGATACGGTCGTAAGAATACAGCAGTCTGTCTTCAATATCTGTTCTGGCTTTTTCGATCTTAGTTTCAAAAGCCTTTTCTTCTTTTTCTGTTTCAGCGATAATCTTACCGAGTTCGTCTTTTTTAGATTTCAGAACGGAATCCTTGCCTTCTATTTTCTTTTTAACGTCCTCTAAGGCTTCGATTTTCCCGGTCAGCTCTACATTCGCATCGCGGATATGCTTTTCAGCCAGTTTGCCTTCGAGTTGCTGCAGTTCAATTTCTTTATTAATAGCCTCAAACTCACGGTTATTTTTTACGTTTTCGCTTTGCTTTTCGTATTTGACAACCAATGCTTCTGATTCCTTGATAATCCCTTTTTTCTGCTCAATATAATCGGAGATCCCGTTGATCTCTTCTTCTACTCTGTTTTTTCTGTTGTTGAGGCCAGCCAGCTCATCTTCCAGGTCACTTACTTCCATTGGAAGTTCTCCTTTAAGAATGTGGATCTGATCTAATTTGCTGTCCAGTTTTTGTAATCTAGCCAGTTCAACTAATTTTTCTTCAACAGAGAAGTCTTTTACGATAGCCATATTTCTTTCAGCTTTTAAATATAATATAAAACCGGATTTGTATAATATACCGATTTTAAGATGGCAAAGGTAGGAAATTTTTGCGCCAAAATGTCAAATAATAATTCTATTGTATATTGTTCGCTTTCAAAATGCCCGATATCCATCAGGACAATTTGGCCGTCAGCATCAAAAAACTCATGATACTTAACGTCTGCGGTGAGATAAAGATCCGCACCGGCAGCAATAGCGGTCTTGGTTAAAAAGCTCCCGGCCCCGCCGCAAAGCGCAATTTTTTGCACTTTTTTGTCTAATAAGGGGGTATGGCGGATAACGGGCACCTGGAATACTTCCTTTATTTTTGCGAGTACCTCCTGATAATCAGCAGGTTGGGGGAGCTCTCCGATCATGCCGCTTCCGACATCCTGGTCCTTATTGACCAGGGGATGGATATAATAGGCCACTTGTTCATAAGGATGAGCCTTTATAAGTGCCTGAATAAGTTTGCCTTGTAAGTGATTGGGGAAAATCAGTTCGATTCTTTGTTCCGTGACCTGTTCGGTGGCACCAACGTGTCCGATGGCAGGTGTGGCCCCTTGCTGGGGTTTAAAAGTGCCTGTTCCGGTAACAGAAAAGGCGCAGTCGTCATAGGGGCCGATGGAGCCGGCGCCCGCTGCAAAAAGCGCTTTTCTAACAGCGTCTGCATTTTGCTGAGGGACAAAAGTCACCAGACTGCTGAGCAGTCCGGACTTGGGATCGAGAATCCTGGGATTGATCAGACCCAGCAGGTCGGCCATTTTTTTACTGACGCCGCCAGCTACATTATCCAGATTGGTATGGATGGCATAGATGGCCACGTCTGCTTTAATGGCTTTAATTAAAGTTCTTTGGATATAATCCTTACCGGTCAGTTGCCGGGTGCCTTTAAATAAAATGGGATGATGGGCGACCACCAGGTTACAGCCTTTTTTGACAGCTTCCTCAATGGTGCCTTCCAGGCAATCCAGGGAAATCAGTATTCCTTTGCATGCCCATGCAGGGCTGCCCGTGATCAGACCGGCATTATCATAAGACTCCTGGTAGGCAGCAGGCGCTACCTTTTCAAGGATACTGATGACATCTTGAATCTGCATGGGCTGCAAGGGAATTTATTAATAAACTTTTGTGGCAAAGATCTCCAAATCACCGATGTTGGACTCGGGGTGCAGTTCTTTATAGACTTTCATCAGGTTTCTGACGGCGTCGCGCCCTGTTTTGCCTAATTTAAAACTAAAGCTGTTGACATATAAGTTGATATGCTGCAGCATGACATCCTCGCTCATTTCCTGGGCATGTTCTTTTACATACTGCGGTAATTCATCTTTGTATTTATTGACATAAGCATATTCAATGCTGTGTCTGATCAGGCTGTCGAGTTTCTTTAAAACCGGCATCGGCAGTGTGCGTTTGCCCACGATACCTCCCAGCGGAATAGGAGAACCTGTTTTCTGTTCCCAGAAATCACCCAGATCCACTACTTTATGTAGGCCTTTTTGTTCATAGGTGAACCGGTTTTCATGGATAATGACTCCAAGACCGTTTCCCTGCTGTACAAAAGGTTCAATTTCATTAAAGACCTTAAAGACTTTGTTTTTAGCATTCGGGTAAGCTAAAGAGAACAGTAAATGGGCCGTGGTGTTTTCGCCGGGAATGGCAATGGTGCTATTATTTACTTCCTCCTCAGTAACACTGCCTTTGCTGATGAGCAGAGGGCCACAGCCATTACCAATGGCGCCGCCGCTACTCATTACATAGTAATCCTTGTTAATAAAAGGTAAAACGCCGTAGCTGACCTTTGTCACATCCAGTTTTCCTTCCATTGCCCACTGGTTCAGGGTTTGCACATCTTCCAGACGAACGTCAAACTCAAAACCTTCCACATCAAATTTCTGATTAACCAATGCCTCAAAAATAAAGGTATCATTTGGACAGGGGCTAAAGCCAAGCGTTAATTTCATTCGATTTTGTTTAATTAGAGTCGTTTAAAAATTTGTTTAATGATTGGATTTCGTTAGCGATTTATGTCTGTTTTGCATACCAATGTAATTCAAACATAGGGCTAAAGATAATTTTTTTTTAAAATTAACCTAGAGGACTTACATAAAAATTTCCATTGCTAAGGAATGATTGTAAGTTTTGTATAGGCAAAATTCCAATATTTTTCCTTTTTTCCAAGTCATTTTCTGAAAAGTTTTCACCTTAAGACCAGATAAGTCAGCCGCTCATCATGGCTGAAGCGCCGCGGTTCCAAGAACTCGTCATTTGGAAAAAAGGAAAAGCGCCTGGTCTCTTTTTGGGAATGAAGCGTCTGATTATCTGGTAATTTTAGGTTTTTGGCGTTTGAATTTAGCAGGTAATATTCCTTTTTAACGCACAACAATGGTTAACTTTGCCACTTATTATTCTTTTAGCAGCTACTTGCTGCTCATTAAAATTAAAGCACAATAAAGGCAATATGAATATAGAAATCGTCTCAGGCAGTGCACGTCAACAAAGTATTACTCTCAGGGCGGCCAAATACCTGCAAGCGCATTTACAGCAGGCGGCTCCCCGGCATCAGACCGGTCTTATAGATTTAAAGGAGCATCCGCTTCCATTTATTGATAAAGTATTTTCTACTCCACAGCAGGCGCCTGAAGAGATCCGGCCGCTGGCTGAAAGAATGTTTGCCGCGGACGCTTTTATTCTGGTAACGCCGGAATATAACGGAACCATCGCTCCGTCTTTAACCAATTGGTTTAATCATTTTCCTAAACAGCTACATAAAACCTTCGGTCTGGTAGCCGCGTCCAACGGAGCGCTGGGTGGTATCAGGGCTGCCCGCGATCTGCAGCATTTTGCCCTGGCATTATTTGGCGTCCCCAGTGCGCAGATGCTGGTCATTGGAGAAGTAGATAAAAAATTTGATCCTTCCGGTGAGCTGCTGGCAGAAACCTTTCAGTCCAGAATAGACACCTTTGTAGCGGAGTTCCTGTGGTTGGCAGAGAAAATCCATGAATAAGTAGTGATCCGTTACCGGCTTAATTGTTAATAAAGTCCAAGCAGGTTTATGGTATATAAGCCGCCGATTTTATTAATAATTTGGATTACAGAGACTTAATGAAGCCGCGGCGGTTCAATGAAACGGTAAAATCTTTTAAAATAATCGGGCGGAGCTCAAGGGGCCGCCCGATTTCTTTTTTAAGATAAATACTTAGCTTAACTTTGCACTTTCTATTTCTATCCAATGAGTGACGCAATAAAACACGAATGCGGATTGGCTTATATCCGTTTGAAAAAGCCACTTTCCTTTTATTTAGAAAAATACGGAACCGTGTCCTACGGCCTCAATAAGTTGTACTTATTGATGGAGAAGCAACACAACCGGGGTCAGGATGGCGCGGGGGTGGCTACCGTCAAACTGAATGTGGAAAACGGCTATGAGTTCCTGCATCGTCTTCGTAGTAATGCCAGACAACCGATCTCTGATATCTTTTCCCAGATCGGTGCGCAAATAGATGATTTAGAGAAATATTTACCAGCCATACAAACCCAGCCGGAAATCATGAAAGGTCATGTCCCGATGCTGGGTGAACTTTTATTAGGGCATCTGCGTTATGGTACCCAGGGTAGAAATGATGTGGAGTTCTGCCACCCGTTTATTAAACGCAGCCTGAACAAGGCGACCAATATGGCCATGGCCGGGAATTTTAACCTGGTGAATACCAAGGAACTTTTTGAGTTCATTGGCATGGAACCGGGGACTTTCCAAAAACAAAGCGACCTGGCCGCTATGATGGAAGTGGTCCATCATTTTCTGGTGAAAGAAGCGGAACAGACGGGCAACAATATCAACATCGCCCATATCTTAAAGCAGGCTACCAGTCTTTTTGACGGCGGTTATACCATCAGCGGACTGATTGGTAACGGTAAGAGCTTTGTGATGCGCGATGAACACGGGATTCGTCCCGCTTATTATTATGCGGACGATGAAGTGGTCGTGGCTGCCAGCGAAAGGGCTTCCATCAGAACGACTTTCAATGTCGGAGAAAACGAGGTGAAAGAATTAATGCCCGGTAATGCGCTGATTGTCGATGAAAACGGCGCTTATGAAGTGGTAGAGATTCTGGAACCCAAAGAACGCAGAGCCTGTAGCTTTGAAAGGATTTATTTCAGCCGTGGCGGAGATGAAAAAATTTACCGCGAAAGGATTGCGCTGGGTTATCATTTAAGTAAAAGAATATTAGATCTGATTGATGCGGATCTTAAAAATACCATTTTCTCCTATATCCCCAATACCGCTGAAGTGGCCTTTTACGGGCTGGTCAAAGGGATGGAGGATTATTTGAACACCATTAAGGTTCAGCGTATTATGAGCTGGAATGGCGATTTTGACCAGGCAAAACTGGAAGAAATGGTTAATCGTAAGATTCGCCAGGAGAAGATTGCCATCAAGGACGTAAAAATGCGGACTTTCATCACCGCTGACGCCGGCCGTAATGAAATGGTGCAACACGTGTATGATATCACCTACGGAACAGTGAAAAAGGGTCAGGATACTCTGGTGGTCATTGATGACTCTATTGTAAGAGGCACCACGCTTAAGGAAAGTATTGTGAGAATGCTGTCCCGGCTGGAACCTAAAAAAATCATTGTTGTCTCTTCTGCGCCCCAGATCCGTTTCCCTGACTGCTATGGCATAGACATGAGCCGTATGGGTGATTTTATTGCATTCAGAGCAGCCCTGGCCTTACATAAAGACCGCGGAACCGAAAAGGTCATTGATGATGTCTTTAACAGATGTCTGGAGTTACAGCAAAACGGACAAATGCATGCAGAAAATGCAGTTAAAGGTATTTACGCTGATTTTACTCCTGAAGAAATTTCCGGTAAAATAGCGGAACTTATTACACCGGAAGATGTAACGGTACCGGTGGAAGTGATCTATCAGACCATTGAAGATCTGCATGACAGTTGTCCTACCAATACCGGAGACTGGTATTTTACAGGGAACTATCCTACGCCGGGCGGTAACCGGGTCGTTAATAAAGCCTTTATCAATTATATGGAAGGCGTTAATAGCAGAGGATATTAGAAACAACGACCGTTTATAAACAGCATTTATTTTTTAGGCCGGGTCTTTATGATCCGGTCTTCGTTTTGAGCCAGAAAAGCTTCCCAGTTTTTCATGGCTTTTTTTCTGCCCGGCAGAAAACGGTTTTGGTAATGATGGCATAGCGCTACGGCCAGTGCATCAGAGGCGTCATAATATTTAGGCGATATTTCTATGGTGAAGATTTGCTGGAGCATTTTCCAGACCTGCTCTTTACTGGCATTCCCGTTGCCGGTGACGGATTGTTTGACTTTTTTGGGAGAATACTCCGTCACATTTATATGATGCTGCATGGCGGCCGCAATGGCGACGCCCTGGGCGCGGCCCAGCTTCAGCATACTCTGTACGTTTTTGCCGAAAAAGGGCGCTTCAATGGCAAAACTGTGCGGCTTATGGATACGGATCAACTCTCCTACCGTCGTGTGAATCTTTTCCAGTCTTTGATAGATATCTTTATAGGAACCTAATAAAAGCGTTCCCATGGCCACCATGGCGGGGGGCTGGTTGCCTTGGGCGGTCTTAATAACCGCCCAGCCCATTTTAATGGACCCGGGGTCTATGGCCATGATTACCGGATCTTCGGATGACGCTACGCAGGAATGTAAATCTTGAATATTCATGTGCTTGAGCCGACCCCAAGGCCCATTGGTGGATTTGATTCCCCGGGTGCCGGTACCGGCAAAAATACTAAGATTATTTAGCAGACCCGTTATTTAAAGCCATTAATATAGGAGGATGCAACATCCGGAAATATCCTTATGCTGATTGTTTCGACAATATTTCTTTAACATACTGCCGGTATTTTTATTAAGAAAATGATAATATATGTTGAATCAATGAGAATATTTGCAGGGTCAGCTATAAATAAATGTTACAAATTTGCTTAAGCAATCTGAAAAGGATTCCTGTTTGAAAAGATCAAAGCAAGATTGGAGCCTATGGCTGTGGAGACCCGGATGAAATAAAATAACGGTTGCCGGGGACAGGGAAAACAGGCATTCATCCATGAGAAAAGATTCCGATTGAATAAAAAGTATGGAGTGCTTATACAGAGAAAACTATGGTAGAAAATACACAATGGATCGGGGTTCAGTGATTGTTTTCCCCGACAGTTATTAACGCTTAGAATATCTGCCGGATCTGGCTAAACATCCAGATAAAAGTCGTGTATGGATCCGGTTTCAATGTATCGGCATCAGGAGGAGTATCATTGTTTGAAGGGAAGACTTCTATTCAGCAGGGAGAGGAGCAGTCCTCAAAGATCTGTCGTTTTTATCCGGAATACTGAAAAGGATTTCACCAATTGTAAGTGCTTGTTTACCAAGTTAAATATTAAAAATCTAAAAGGAGTTCAAAGGCTCCATCTGTAAAAAATGAGTAAATAATACGCCCATAACCGGATCGTCTCCGCCCCAAAGAAAGACCAGGCATTGCAGCGGCTGCAGGGCAATACAGAAGCGCACGCTAAAGGTAGTGAGCGTCCTGTAAGGGGGGAGCTACGCTGCCAACCGCACCGGCAAAAGCGATGAAGACGCCAACTGACTTCCCTTGTAAAACAGGGCAAAGGTCAGCGGTCCGGACTATGATTAATATAAATATCACAATTTAATGAATTAATAAAGTAGCAGACCTTAATTGCCCGTATAAAAAAGGTAATTGATAAGGCCCCTGAGCCGCGGTCTGCAATCAAACAACACGCTATTAAAAGGATAACAATTAAAATGTATATGAAAAAAAGCAAAACAAGAAGATGGTGCAGGAGCATGGAAATAATCATGCTTGCACTGATTACGCTTTTCTTTGTACAGTGTAAAAAAGAGGTCAGCGGCAATCAGCCCAATGGTTTTGATCCTTCAAAACCCATCGTTGTTGACAGCATTTACCCTAAGGAAGGCGGTGTGGGAACCAATCTGATCTTATACGGACAGAATTTTGGTAACGACCTTTCCAGGACAAAAGTTACCATTGGCGGAAAAGCAGCTAAAGTAGTAGGGGTGCGTGGGAACAGTATTTACTGCGTCATACCGGAGAAAGCTTATGATGGCGATATTCAGATCAGTATTCTGGACGATGAGGGTAATCCGCTGGCAGAAGGAACCTCGAAAGAAATTTTTTCCTATGTAAGAAAATGGCTGGTGTCCACCTTTCTGGGTAAGTATTATGAAGTGAGCAGCGATTTTGAAGAAAAAGAAGGCCCTTTTAATGACTGCGGTGCGTTTAAAGGAATACTCTGGTTCAGTTTTGATCCGCTCAACCACGACCATCTTTATTTTACAGCAGATGCGAACAGTTGCCGTATGATTGATTTTGAGAAAGAGTATGTCAATTATTTCAGGACGGGCTTTAGCAGGACTTCAATTATCAGCTGGGATAACGACGGAGACATGATTGCCTCTGACAACCATTCCAGCGACACCAAATACGGGAATTATATTTTCAGCCGGTCTTCGGGTTTTACGCAAAAAGAAGCGATTCCCGTATATGCAAGAGGCGTCAATGGCACCATGATACATCCTAACGGGGAGTTATATTATTCCAGATACCGGGCAGGAGACGTAAGGCGATATGATTTTCAAACAGGGGAGGACAAACTGGCTTTTGCCAACCCTTACAGCGCTGTAGCGGTATATATGGTGATGCATCCCTCCGGCGATTACGCTTACCTGATAGAATATGAGAAACATTTTATCATGCGTACCGATTATGATCCGGTTAAAAAGATTTTCAAGACGCCCTATACCATAGCAGGTGCTGCCGCTACAGCCGGCTACAAGGACGGAGTAGGCACCAGTGCGCTGCTTAACCATCCCGTACAAGGCGTTTTTGTAAAAAATCCTGCCTATGAAGGCAACGGAGCGGATCAGTATGATTTTTATTTCTGTGACAGAGATAATCACGCCGTCAGAATCCTTAATCCTCAGGGCAGGGTAAGTACCTATGCCGGTCGAGGTAATAACGGCACCAGCGGTTATGCAAACGGGGATTTGAGAACGGAAGCACGCTTTAATGCGCCGCAGGCCATCGCCTATGATGAAGAAAGGAAATGTTTTTATATCGGAGATGCCGGTAACTGGATCATCCGCAAAATAGCTCAAGAAGAATAATAATTAAAAACGATAATAGATGATTAAGAAATTTCTTTTATTACTCAGTATTGTTTTACTCGGCGTTTGCTCAGGTCTTCTGGCTCAGGAAGAGATGACAGTAACGGGAGTAATAACCGATATGAACAAAGTTCCGATTGAGGGGGTAAGTGTTTCAGTGCTCGATGCACCCGGAACGGGAACCCTGTCAGATAAGGAAGGCAGATATTCTATCAAGATACTACCTTTTCATACATTGGTTTTTACGTTTGTAGGTTATGAGAAGCAGAAGATCATGCTCAAAGACCAGAAAGTGTTGGATGTCACGCTGGAGGATGCCAAAGCCAGTGTCCTGGATCAGGTCGTGGTAACGGCGACCGGCGAGCAGAAAAAAATCTCCGTCACAGGGGCCATCACAACGGTGGATGTAGAACAGCTGAAGGCCAACCCCAGCACCTCCATGGCCGATGCCCTGGCAGGGAATGTACCGGGTATCCAGGCCATGCAGACCTCCGGCCGGCCGGGTAGTGTGTCTGAATTCTGGGTTCGTAGTATCTCCACCTTCGGGGCCAGTAATTCCGCCCTGGTACTCATTGACGGATTTGAAAGGGATCTCAATGAGATCAATGTGGAGGATGTGGCGTCCTTTACCGTTCTGAAAGACGCCTCGGCGACCGCTATTTACGGAAGCAAAGGGGCCAACGGGGTGCTTTTGATTACCACCAAAAAAGGGAAAGGTGGTAAAGTCAATATCAATGGCAAGGTCGAGGGCTTTTACAGCGAACTTACCAAACTGCCTGATTTTGCAGACGGGTATACCTACGCCTCCTTAGCCAATGAAGCAAAAGAGGCGCGTAATGAAGAACCGCTGTTCTCTAAGGACGAGCTGGAGATCCTCAGACTAGGACTGGATCCGGATTTATTCCCGAATGTGGACTGGATGGACGTGTTGCTGAGAAATGGCGCAAAAAGCCAGCGCAGCCTCCTTAATGTGAGCGGCGGAGGCAATACAGCCCGGTATTATATCTCCGGCAGTTATCAGGATCAGCAGGGCATGTATAAGGTCGATGATGCTTTAAAAGAATATAACACCAATACGAACTTTAAAAAATATACGTACCGCTTAAGTGTGGACATGGATATCACCAAAAGTACGCTGTTAACGGCAGGGATCTCAGGGTCGCTGCGCAAACAAAATGATCCGGGCGTCGGCAGTAATTCCATCTGGACAGCGCTGATGGGGTATAATCCCATTACATCGCCCATGATGTATTCAGATGGCAAAATACCCTCTGACGGGGATGACAACGGCGACCGTTTTAATCCCTGGGTCCAGGGAACCATGACGGGTTATAATGAAAGCTGGCAGAATAATATACAGACGACTTTAAATCTCAGACAACGGCTGGATTTTATCACCAAGGGGCTGACTTTTATCGGTCGCTTCGGTTACGATACGTATAACAGCAATTATATCCTGCGTAAAAAACATCCAGAGTTATGGAAAGCCAGCAGGTACAGAAATACCAACGGCGAACTGGTCTTCCAGCGTGTCGTTGAGGAACAGAAAATGGAGCAGTCTTCCGGGTCTGAAGGCGATAAAAGAGAATTTTTAGAGTGGCAGCTTAACTATGACAGAACCATCGGTGTACATAATTTCGGGGCAGTTGCAAAATATTCTCAGTCGGGCAAAGTGTTCACGCAAAATATAGGGGATGACCTTAAAAACGGGATTGCCCAGCGCAACCAGGGGCTGGCCGGCCGCGTCAACTACAACTATAAATCCCGCTATTTTATAGACTTTAACTTCGGTTATACAGGCTCTGAGAATTTCCATAAAGATTACAGGTTCGGGTTTTTCCCGGCTATCTCCGGCGCCTGGAATATCGGAGAAGAACCCTGGCTTAAAAATGCCAGCTGGATTGATATGTTCAAGATTCGTTATTCCTATGGCAGGACCGGAAACGATAACCTGGGAGATGTTCGCTTCCCGTATTTATATACTATTGAACAAAATGTAGGCGGTTACAATTTTGCCGATTTCACCTCAGACAATACCTGGAGCGGCATTCATTACTCTGCTGTCGCCTCTCCCAATGTTTCCTGGGAAATTGCCACCAAACAGGATCTGGGTATTGACTATTCTTTCTTTAATGATAAATTCAACGGAGCCGTAGATTATTTTTATGAGCGTCGTACAGGCATCTATATGGCCAGAAACTATCTGCCCGGTATTGTAGGGTTGGAAAGTGTTCCTTCTGCCAATGTGGGAGAAGTGCTGGCCAAAGGGTTTGATGGTAACTTTTCTTTCAAACAGACGCTGGGCAAAGTGGAGCTGACCATCCGGGGGAATATCACTTACAGCAAAAATAAGATCATCGAAAAAGATGAAGAGAATTCGATTTACTGGTACAAGCTGGAAGAGGGGCACCGTGTGAACCAAGCCAGAGGCTTGATTTCCCTGGGGCTGTTCAAAGACTATGATGATATACGCAACAGTCCCAGGCAGACATTTAGCGATGATGTTATGCCGGGAGATATTAAGTATAAGGATGTGAACGGAGACGGTATTATCGATGACAATGACAGGGTCGCCATCGGGGCTACCACCAAACCTAACCTGACTTATGGATTCGGGGTATCGGCCTCCTGGAAAGGCTTTGACGTGAATGTACATTTTCAGGGTGTCGGAAAATCCACTTATTTTATCGAAGGATCCACCGTCTATATGTTTAGTACGGGCGACGGATGGGGTAACATTTTAAATGAGATGGCCAACGGCAACCGCTGGATACTCGGTGTAAATGAAGATCCCAATGCGGATTATCCAAGACTGACCTATGGTGCGAATGCAAACAACAACCGGGCTTCCACATTCTGGCTGCGTGACGGCTCCTATATGCGCTTAAAAACGCTGGATATGGGTTATTCGCTGCCCAAATCCCTAATCAATAAAGCGCATCTGAATAACGCCCGCATTTTCTTTATCGGCACCAACCTGCTCACTTTCACCGGATTTAAATTGTGGGATCCTGAGTTAGGAAGTACGAACGGAAAAGTGTATCCATTAAGCAAAACTTTTTCACTCGGTTTATCGGTTACCTTATAAAAAGATAATATCATGAAAAATATACGAATAATTACCTCCCTTTTGTGCCTGATTTTTCTAATGGGCGGATGCTCCAAATATCTGGATTCTGATTATCTTTTCGATGAAAGGATGTCCACGGAAGATGTTTTCACCAATACAGATTATGCGAACCGGTGGCTGGCCAAGGCCTATAATTTTCTGGGCAATAATTATATGCAGGATGTTGCCAGCAAAAAAAACGTGCCCTTTAATTTTTCAGATGACATGTATTACGGCGATGAGTCTGAAGGATACCAAAGATGGAAATCGGGTCAGTATACAGAAAGCGGCCTCAAAGGAGAGAGTCTTCAGATCTGGAATATTGCCTATCAGGGAATCCGTCAGGCCTCGGTTTTTTTGAACAATATAGACATGAATAAAGACTTCTCTGAAGAAGAGATGGCTGATCTGAAAGGACAGGCCAGGTTCCTGCGTGCCTATTTTTACTGGGAACTTTTAAAAGTATTCGGTCCGGTGCCGATTGTGCCGGATGAAGGTATTGATTATACCCTGGAATATGATCAGATTGCCCAAAAGCGCAATACTTATGAAGAGTGTGCGGAGTATATTGCCAAAGAGATGGCAGAGGCGGCTAAAGGACTACCGCTCACTAGAGGCGTTCAGCAACTGGCCCGGCCAACAAGAGGTGCTGCACTGGCGCTCAGGGCGCGGGTGCTGTTATATGAGGCCAGTCCGCTGGCCAATGGCAAGGCCCCGGCAGAAGTGGCGGTGGCCATGGTGGATAAGCAAGGCAATCCTTTACTGTCTCCCACCTATGACGAGTCTAAGTGGGCCCGTGCTGCCGCTGCCGCTAAGGATGTGATGGATTTAGGCAGGTATCATTTATATGTGGCCTATAAAAAAGAATCCGGAGATATTGCCTATCCTGCCACGGTTACACCGCCTTATAATGCGGAGTTCTCCAATAGCAACTGGCCCAGTGGCTGGCAGGATATTGATCCTTTTGAGTCCTACCGTTCCATTTTTGACGGAGATGTACAGGCTTATGAAAATCCGGAGCTTATTTTTACGCATGGACAAAATCAGGGCGGTGAGGGGATCAATGTCCTGGTGCTGCACCAGCTGCCCCGCCTGGAAGGGAAAGGATATAACTCTCATGGTATGACACAAAAACAAATCGATGCCTATTACATGAATGACGGGACAGATATTCCCGGAATGAATGACATGTACAAAGGCAGGGCTGCATATAAAGATCGGTTCAATACGCAGGAGCGGCCCAAAGATTTTGTGACTGCCGGGGACCTGGCGGATTATCCGGAGCTGGGCCCCCAGGGTATAGGGGTCAGTAAACAATATGTGCGCCGGGAGCCACGCTTTTATGCCTCCGTTTCTTATAACGGATCCACCTGGAATTTTCTGAATGCCACCACGGAAAACGATGAAAAGAAGAATGTACAGATATTCTATTACAGGGGCGATCCCAATGGATATAAGAATACGACTTACTGGCCCCGTTCCGGTATCGGTATAAAAAAATACGTGAACCCGGAAGATATCAGTAATGTAGCCGTTACTGCCTATGACCAGGGCAGAATGAAAGAGAAAGTGGATCCGGCCATCCGGTACGCGGAAGTCCTTTTGATTTATGCCGAAGCGCTCAATGAATTAGGCGGAGCGTCCTATCCGGTTCCTTCATGGGACAGCACAAAGACATATAATATTTCCCGCAATATCGATGAGATGAAATCAGGCATCCGGCCGATCCGCATTCGGGCAGGGCTGCCTGATTATACCGACGAGGTGTATGCAGACCGTGATAAGTTCAGGGTAAAACTGAAAAGAGAACGGCAGGTAGAGCTCTTTGCAGAAGGTCAGCGTTATTTTGATCTCAGACGCTGGACAGACGCTCCTTCAGAAGTGCCGGCACCTGTATATGGCTGTAATGCGTTTAGCACTGCAGATCAGGCGGTACTGTTCCACACGCCCGTAGAGATCCCGTCCTTTCCGACCATTTTTACTTTAAAGATGTGGTTCTGGCCAATTGATTTTACGGAATTAAAACGCAATAATCAGTTAACGCAAAACCCCGGATGGACCTATCCTGAATAAAGGACGGACCGGGCCATGACTTATAAATTATCCGGTTAACAGCACAATAAAATTACAAGCAATGAAAAAGAACTTATTATTCTTATTTTTAACCTTTACCATAGCCACGGCTTATATCTCCTGTTCAGATGAATGGAAAAGCGAACAGTTTGAGCAGATGGTGTCTTTTAAAGCTGAGGCGAATGCACAGGGTGTTACTTTCGCCTATCTGAGGTATAATCCCGAAGGCAAAGTCCGGTACGATCTGCCTGTGATCATCAGCGGATCGACGGCGAATTCTGTGGCCAGAACCGTTCGTATCGGTCTGGATCCGGATACCCTGGCCATTTTGAACCGTGAACAATACGGCGAGCGCAGTGAGCTTTATTTCAGGCAACTGGACCCTAAATACTATAGCATGCCTGAAACAATCGAAGTGCCGGCCGGACAAAGCACCGTCACTGTGCCCATCGATTTTACATTAGGGGATTTAGATCAGTCCGACAAATGGATCCTTCCCTTGCAGATTTTAGATGATTCAGGGGAAGATTATAAAGCCAATCCGCATAAAAATTACCGCAGGGCCATGCTAAGGATCAATCCTTTTAATGATTACTCAGGGACGTATGGCGGGACTCTTTATAAAATTTACCTGGGAGATTCCGACCCGTTAACCCTGAATGAATACAGAACCTATGTGGTGGATGACAGTACGATTTTTATCTATGCAGGGACAAGGGATATTGATTATCTGGATCGCAAAAATTATAAAGTATTTATACGTTTTACCAATGATTATATTGATATCCAGAAAAGAAAATTGGAAATCTGGAGTGATAACGGCGAAAATAATAATTTTAAGGTAGGGGACGAGCAGTCTTATTACACGATTGAGGAAGAGTGGGATGCTAAAAAGCCCTATTTAAAGCATAAATATTTTACCCTGTATCTGAATTATAATTTTGATGATTATAATACAGTTCCCGGTCAGACCCTTTCCTATAAGGTAGATGGTACGCTTACCATGCAAAGGGATTTAAATACCCTGATACCGGATGAGGATCAGCAAATCCAGTGGTAAGCTTCTGATAAAGAGAGGTTTAATAATTAAAGGCTTCAGAAAGGCTATTGAAAACAGAGTTATCGCCTGATTTTCAGTAGCCTTTTGGCATTCTGTACATCCGGGTTTGCCGTCCTGAAGTCTGTATTATCTTCGCATGAGAGGAGATAACCCGGTATAAAAAAGGGAAGGATATGAGCGGGGTGAAAGCCAGGTTTTCCATAAAAATAGATAATAAATTATGCATAAAAACAAAGAGAATCAGTAATTTGTACTGAAAAAGAGAGATTTTTGCATACATGCTCAAACAAAACTGGAAAAAAATATTGAATTATGTGGTCGGCCCGGTACTTTTTATCGTGCTTGCCTTTTCTATCTATCATAAGATTCAAAAACAGCCCAACTTGCCAAAATCCTGGGAAGCCATTAAGGAGGCATTCGGGGCGCATTATTCTTTACTAGGTCTGATGCTGGTGTTAATGGTGCTGAACTGGAGTCTGGAAGCCCGTAAATGGCAGTTGTTAATTCGTCCGGTCCAAAAAGTTAGCCTGATGACAGGTTTTAAGGCGGTCTTGTCCGGGTTATCCTTTTCGCTGTTTATCCCCAATGGAATGGGCGAATATTTAGGCAGGATGCTTTATATGGAGGAGGGAAACCGCCTTAAATCTGTGGCAGTCAGTTTTATGGGAAGTCTGAGTCAGGTTATTGTAACACTGGTTGTAGGGGTGATTGGTCTGGAATTTATTATGCATGCGGTTCCTTCTTCCGGTCTGGCTACTACGGGACTCACCAGGTTTTGGCTCCGGGCCCTGAGTTATGCTGTTATTATCTTTATCGGGTTCTTTTTACTTTTATATTTTAAAATAACCATATTTGTTAACTGGTTTGAGAAAATCCCTTTTGTCTATAAACACAGGCTGTTAATTGATAGTCTGAAAGAATTCGACAGAACGCTGCTGCTACGGGTCTTACTGTTGGCATTTATAAGATATTCAGTTTTTATTGCTCAATACGTATTAATGTTTTATCTTTTTAACGTAATGATGCCATTAAAAGAGGCCATTTGGTCGGTAAGTATCTTATTTTTACTAATAGCAATTGTACCGACCATACCCATTGCTGAATTGGGCGTAAGAGGTGAAATCAGTTTAAAGGTGTTTAGCCTCTTTAGCAGCAATTTTTTAGGGATTGTCAGTGCGGCAGGTTTTATCTGGCTGATAAATTTAATCATTCCCGCTTTGGTAGGAAGTTTGTTTGTATTAAGTTTGAGAATATTTAAAAGAACGGAACTCAAAGCTTCTAAAACCAATTAGGGACACCAAAAACAAAGCAAGCATGAAAAAATTATGGATAATAGGGCTGATTATAATGTGCTTTGCCTTTAAGCCTGTAGAGCCGGGTGATGATACCATGTGTAACCAGAAGAATACTTCTTTTAAGGCCGGTGAGGAATTTGAACTGACGGTATACTACTCCGTTGCCGGGATTTATGTGAATGCAGGCAACGCCAAGGTGAAAACAACCCTCACACATTTAAATAACCGGCCTGTTTATCATGTAACGGCACTTGGTAACTCTAACTCCTCCTACGACTGGATTTTTAAAGTCAGAGACGTTTATGAGTCTTATATAGATACGGCCACAATGCAACCCTTAAAATTTGTTCGTAAAATCCGGGAAGGCAGCTATAAACGTAATGAAGATATTGCGTTTAATAAGCAGACGAATACGGCGGTTACCAATAAGGGGGTCTATAAAGTTCCGGACTGTGTTCAGGATGTAGTCAGTTCTGTTTTTGCTGCCAGAAGTATTGATTTTTCTAAGTATAGCGAAGGTGATAAAATTCCTTTTGAGATGTTTTTAAGTAATGAATTGTATCATTTATATATCCGCTATCTGGGGAAAGAAAAAATTAAAACAAGGTTCGGGACTTTTAATGCCATTAAATTTAAACCCCTACTCATAAAAGGAGAAATGTTTAAAGGGGGAGAGAAAATGACGGTATGGGTTAGCGATGATGCCAATCATATTCCGCTTCGTGTACAGAGCCCGATTGTTGTGGGGAGCGTAAAAGTAGATTTGACAGGTTATAAAAATCTGCGTTATCCTTTAAGTGCTCAAATCAAAGATTAGCCGGTCCTTTAATTAGAATCTTAGCAATAAAAAATCCGGTGTGGCATCATAAGCCGCACCGGATTTTTTAAAGGAATCAACTAAGAGGTTGACACAAAGTGTCTGCATATCCTCCAGGCTAAATCAAAATCAGGCAAATGCATGGCTCTACAGAAAATTTTTGCAATTAAATGCTAAGTTATTTGGTTAAATAAAATACAATTATTATTTTTGTTGTGTAAATTATTTGGCGATAATGCATCGTTTGCGAGATTGCTGAAAGATTGTTTAATCTAAAATGAAAAACCATGAAAAAGTACCTTATTGCAGAAGAGTGCCTGGATTTAGCGTGGAGGGTTTGTGAACGGAAAAATACGTATGGCCGTATTAAAGCCAAGGGGGATCCGCCATCTCAGTATTTTTTGAAAGAAGGAGATGAACCGGTATTTATTAATCCATTAAGAGATGTGGGATTTAAAATTCTTTTTGGCAATAGCGGGCAGCATAGCTCCGGTGCCAATAGCAATGATAAGTCCGTTCTTAAAAAGGGCGATTTATTAAAAGAAATGCTAAATTCCTTTTTTGGGCCGAAAATTCCGGCGATCACCCAGGTGCGTTTTAAAAATGTGGAGGCTCCGGGAGCGACCATCCATAACCGGAAGGTTGTTTATGATTTATGTTTTTCGGACGGAAGCAAAAGGGAGTTTATTGTAGAAATGCAAAATCAGAAAATATCCTTTTTGTTTAACAGAATGCATAACTATTTATCCAGAGCACATTCGCTGGTAATGGAAAAAGGCGCATCTTTTGATCATAATCAGACGCCCTTAGTGGGGGTGCTGATTGCAAATTGTATAATTCATCAGGACACAAGAGTACCCTGTATTTCTATGGCTGAATTTGCAGATCTGGAAAATGGTGTAGTTGTTACAGATTTGTCCAAGATTATGACCATAGAATTACCGAAGTTTAATAAAAATCTAAACGAGTTGAAAGATAATAAAGATGTATTTTTGTTTTTGCTGAGAAACTTGGGGAAGTTAAAGAAAATCCCGCCTCAGCTGGATACCGATTTGTTTAGACCATTATTTGAACACGCCAAAATTGCAAACCTAAAAAAGGAGGATTTTATGCTATTCGATGAAGACAGAACCTGGGAAAGAAAAAGACAGTTGGAATTAGAAACTGCATTGGACGATGCAGTTATGGAGACTACGATGGAAGTTACCAAACAGGTTACCAGACAGGTGACTGAACAAGTAACCAGACAAGTGACCAGACAAGTGACTGAACAAGTTTCGCAAATAAAAACACGTACATTCATAGAGGCGCTTTTAACCAAAGGGCTCCTCAGTGATGAGGATATTGCGGAAGTTACTCAAGTCTCCGTAGCTTTTGTTCAAAAAGTAAAGGAGGAATTGTCTTTGACTTAAACTGCATTTTGCAGTCAGACCAGGAGGTGCTGAAAGATGTTGGTATTTCATCTTCCGGCGCCTCCTGTTTTTTTATTGTTTAGGTGCAAGGGCGGGAGGGATTTCACCTGTCATGCGGTAAGTGACTCATCTGGTGTCTCAGCTATCCATAAAGCGAGTTTTGAGTTCAGGGGTCGGCACCATGCAACGGTCTTTTTTTCCATACCATTTATACCGGTGTCTGGCTATATAATTATATAACGGGTCTCTTAGGGCTCTGGGTAAAATCAGTATTATTGTAGCCAGATTCCATGGAAATCCTAAGAGGCTGAGGACTTTAATAACCGCTGTGGACCGGTCAAAAACCTGCCCGTTTTTAATTAAAATAATGCTGCGTAAAGAGGCTTCAGCGTTCTTTTGACATTCAGGTTGCATTATAGGCGTCAACGCCTCTTTTAAGGCGCCCTGAACTAAGCGCCTTGTATAATCCGATTGCAAGGAGGCAAACTTAAATTTTGCTTTCGGATCATGGCGGATAATAAACTGCACGGAACGGTCGCACAGGTTACACACCCCGTCAAAGAGCAATAACAAATCAGGAACCGGTTTTTTGTCTATAGTTGGTATTAAAGTGCTGCTATTTTCCATTGCCCTTTAGTGTTGAGAGGAATGTTTTTAGCTCCGCCTGACTTTTCTTTTCCAAAATATAATCCCCCTGCATTAAAAAATAAGTGGGGTTTGCTCTGGCCGCTGTTTTTTCAACAACAGCGTCCAGTTCAAATATCTGGTCAGCTCCGGTTTGCAGGGAGCTGGCGGCGGAAGCCTCCGGTGTGGCAATCATAACAGGGACACTTAACGCGTGGGCCTGTTGGATGACCGTTGTAAGTCCCGCTTTCTGGTCATTAAACGCCTCAAAATTCTTAAAAAGAACCAGGACGTATTTTTGCTGACTGGTCAATAGCTCCTGAGTGGAGTCAGCGCCAGCGGGTGTTTTTAAAGAAAAGTCAGTAACCTTAGGGATGGCATTGCCTTTTCTGATTAATTTATCATACCGGTCGACATACTGATAGGTAGAGTCGAAGTCTTCCGGAAAATGATTCGCATCAAATTCAACGACTTTACCGGCATGCTGATAGCGAAAGGTAATGGCAAAACTATCTGCAATGGCGCCCGGAGGCACCTGCATTTGTTCCAGTAAGTGGTTGCCTTTTTTATAAGGCAGGCAATCCACAAAAGGGAGATGTTTTAACACATAAGCCTGTAAGGCTAAAGCAAAAGCCAACGCTATTATAAGAAAAGAGACGGCCGCTTTAATGCTGAACCTGGATCTGATTTTATGTCGATAGATAAAAATATAAAGCACGAGGATCAGTAGCGCAATATCCTTTAAAAAAGACTGGATGGGCGTCAGCGGCAGACAATCCCCAAAACAGCCACAGCTCTGAAACTTTCCGCTGAGTGCCGCATAACCGGTTAAAAAGCCAAAAAAGAGGGTGAGCAGTAATATGAGCCAGCTAAAAAGGCGCATCCGGTAACCTACCAGCATGGCCACCCCTAGCAAGATTTCAAAGGCGTTCATGGCGATGGAAAGGCTAAAAGTGCTCCAGTTCAGCGCATTCCATCCCCAAGCGTCAAAAAACTCTTGCATCTTATAGCTCAGGCCAAGCGGGTCGTTGGCTTTTACCAGCCCGGAAAAGATAAAAAGCAGCCCTACAACGATTCTGACAATCATTACGGTGGCAGGGATCCCGCTTACTTGTTTTACCCGTTTTTGGGCTGAGGATTGCTGGAAGTTACTCATGGTGATTGACTTTTTTTTGTGTGCGGACACAGGCATGGCTATATTACCAAAATACCCGCTCAGGCCTTTTGTTCATCCATTAAAATCAGGGCAAAAACTGCGTAGTTTAATATATCCGTATAATTGGCATCCAGCCCTTCGCTGATCAGTGTCTTGCCATCGTTTTCCAGGATTTGTTTCATGCGCAACAGCTTAACCAGGATCAGATCCACCAGACTCTGTTGGCTCATATTACGCCAGGCCTCGCCATAATCATGGTTTTTAGCGATCATGGTCTGTTTAACGGCGGTCACCGTCTGATCATACAGCTCCGTTACTTCTGGTACAGAAAGTTCGTCGATCGTGGCATGCTCCTTTTTTAACTGGATTAAACCAATGACCGCATAATTTAAGATACCGATAAATTCAGAAGGAATATCATCTGCCACCTTTTGTTCTTTAAGCTCCTGCAGGTTACGGATTCTGAGGGCCTTAATATATATCTGGTCAATAACGGAGATGGTCCTTAACACCCGCCAGGAAGTGCCATAGTCTTTGGCCTTCTTAATAAAGATTTCTTTACTTACATTTACTGCCTGATCATATTGTTGCAACGTTGCGGACATATTTCTCGTATTGATTCTGACAAAAATAGAATAAATATGTATACTCTGAACTGTAAAGGACGCCTTTTAACGCTGGATAAGCCTGCGGTAATGGGGATTATTAATGTAAATGAAGATTCTTTTTATGCAGGCAGCAGACAAATAGATAGAGATGCGGTCCTGACCCGGGCCGCAGCAATGCTTCAGGAGGGTGCCGCCATAATCGATATCGGCGGGCAGAGCACACATCCTAAGAGCCCGAGAATTACGGCCGGGACCGAAATTTCCAGAGTAGTGCCTGCCATTGAGGCCATTTTGGAACAGTTTCCGGGGGCGGTTATTTCCATAGATACTTATTTCAGCGAAGTGGCGGCGGCTGCCGTTCAGGCAGGGGCCTTACTTGTCAACGACATCAGCTGCGGAGCGCTGGATCCTAATATGTTCTCGGCGGTAGCGGCCCTGGAAGTGCCTTATATAGGGATGCATATGCGAGGTGACCCCAATACCATGTCCCGGTTAACGGATTATAAAGAGGTGACCCAGGCTGTACTGGATTATTTTACCGAAAAAACAAAGCAGGTCAATCAGGCCGGCATCCGGGATTTTATCCTGGATCCGGGTTTTGGTTTTGCCAAAACCCTGGAACAGAACTATGCGTTGCTTTCCCAGATGGAGACGCTGCAGATTTTTGAGTTGCCGGTACTGGTAGGTGTTTCCAGAAAATCTATGATTTATAAGGCGCTGGATATCACGGCGGAAGAGGCGCTTAACGGCACCACCGTTCTGCATACCTACGCTCTGCAAAAGGGGGCGGATATTTTAAGAGTGCATGATGTAAAGCAGGCCATGGAAGTGATCCATCTAGTGGACAGGCTCAAGGTCAGGACGCCGGCCTCCAGTTAAAAGTACATACAACCAAAACCCCGGCAAGTCTCTTAAAGAGGAGCCGGGGTTTTGATTGTAAAGCCGTTTCGCATTTTTATAAAGTGGTCAGCTTGTATGTTGTGCTAAAAGTTCTGGCCTCTCCACGGGACAGGGTAATCAGCCCCGTTTTATTATTAAACGCATCCGGGACAGAAGACAGGTTTTCTACTGCAATACTGGTTCTTGAAGGAGGGGTATAAATCTGCAGGTAAGGATAGCTGTCATCCGGGTAGATGCCCAGTTGAATACCTGCCGCTTCGTCTTTGATTTCAAAAGCGGGCAGATCACCTTCATATTTCTCTCTGTTTAAGGTAAAACAGTTGTCCAGTTCCGTATCCCCGAATATTTTAAACTGATTGAAACTATTATAAAGGCTGGTTTTGCCATTTGGCAAAAGCGCTTCATCGAACTCCACCAGTTCCTTAGAATCAAACCTTACGGCTGCGGTATTGATCGTGGCTCCTAATGTAAAGTAAGGATGCCAACCGTCACTGATCGGCATATTACCGGTACCGGCATTGGTTACATGGGTCGTCAGTTGCAGGTCACCCTTTTCCCCTAGTTTATAGAGCACTTCTATGTCAAAGGCAAAAGGAAAGCCCTGGCTGGAATCTCTATAGGTATAGATTAAAGACAAGGTCGCTTTATGTTCATCCACATGGGTGGCGGATACCTTAAACGGGGCGTCATATAAAAGACCGTGGATAGCGCTGTCGCCCATATAGAACTTATCTATCTTATAATCCTTGCCCTCAAAACTATACTGTCCTTTGTGGAGGCGGCAGACAAAAGGGCTCAGCTTGGCACTGTGAAAACCGTTGGTGATATTTTGCTTTGCATCCTGAACGCCGGTAAATCCGTCAATCACGTTAATGGTCTCACCGGACTGAGTCCTGGTGGCAAACTGATTTAGCAGGGCGCCAAAGGTCAGAATCTCCACAAAGGTTCCCGACCGGGTATCTTTTAAAATATAGCTGTCATGACCCTCGCTGGGGATAATTTCAAATCTCATATTGGATATTTGTTTAATTAGGAAGGTAAGTAAGATTCGTTGATTACTAGCCTTTTAAGGCATCTGTAATGGTTTTTTGGATTTCCTGCATTTCTGATTCTGCCAGCTGGAGTTTGCCTCTGGTAAAATTGGTGTCATCCATTTCGTTAATAGGCAGCAGGTGCAGGTGTGCATGCGGCACTTCCAGCCCGACAACGGATAAGGCACATCTTTTACAATGCATGGTTTTTTCCAGTGCTTTTGCAATGGGCTTTGCAAAAATGAGGATCCGGCTGAGATAGGTGTCGTCCAGATCAAAGACCTTATCCACTTCCACCTTGGGAATAACCAGCACATGGCCTTTTACCAGGGGGGCAATATCTAAAAACGCAAAGAAATAATCATCTTCGGCAATCTTATAAGAAGGGATCTCGCCTGCAATGATCTTAGAAAATATAGTCATCTTTTAATGATTGATCGGTATTAAATTAAAAATCTATAAATAGGCAGGGAAAGATACTTAAAAACAAGTTCTTTCCGGATAAATAGCTGCTAAAACCTTCCTAAGGCTGTTATAACAGGTATTCTCCTACAATAGGAATCCTTCTGCCCACGCCAAAGGCCTTGGGAGAAACCCTAATAATCGGGCAAAACTGATTACGCTTATATTCATTGCGGTTCACCATTTTTAAAGTCTGGTCTACCAGGGCGTCATCCGCTCCCGGTATCTGAATGGTTTTAATTTCAGTGGGGCCCTGTCGGCGTTCAATGTATTGATATAAAATCTGGTCCAGGACCGTATAGTCAGGCAGCGAGTCGCTGTCTTTCTGGCCGGGACGCAGTTCGGCGCTGGGTGCTTTATCCAGAATATTTTGCGGGATGATTTCCTTTTCCCGGTTGATATACCTGGCCAGGGCATATACCTGTAGTTTATAACAGTCCCCCAGGACGCCAAGGCCTCCGGCCATGTCTCCATACAGCGTGCCGTAGCCCGTGGCCAGCTCGCTTTTGTTAGAGGTGTTCAATAAGATATAACCCAGTTTATTGGCAATGCCCATGAGTAAATTACCGCGGGTGCGGCTCTGCATGTTTTCCTCAGCCACGCTAAAGGGCAGATCTCCGAATATGGGTTGAAGCTCCGTTAAAAAGGCTTCATATATTTTATCTATATGGATGATATCGTAGGGGCCATTTAGGTTCTGACTCAGCTTTACGGCGTCATCCACGGAGTGCTCAGTTGAATAGGGGGAGGGCATAAGGACGCTGCGGACATGCTGCGCTCCCAGGGCTGCGCTGGCCAGGGCAATGGTGACAGCCGAGTCAATACCGCCAGAAGAGCCGATAATGGCTTTACTGAAGCCCATTTTAGCAAAATAGTCTTTAATCCCCATCACCAGCGCCTGATATATCTGGCTGATATTCAGTTCCGGTTCCAGTGTCAGGGGATTGATCTCATGTAAAGGCAGCCGGTCAGCAGTCTCCTGTACAGGGCCAACAATCTGGTTATCCGGCAAAATAGTCGTGCCTTCCAAGGCTTCTTGAAACAAGGGCAGTTTTTTTACCATGTTACCCTCGGCGTCAAAAACAAAGGATCCTCCATCAAAGACAATTTCGGTTTGTGAGCCTACCGCATTGCAATAAAAGACCGGTATCCTGTATTTTATGGCATTGGCTCTTATAATGGCCTGTCTGTCCTCATCATGTGTATAATCAAAGGGAGAGGCAGACAGGTTCACCATGAAGTCCGGATGTTGCTCTGTTAAAATATCCATCGGACAGATACGGTACAGTGGATTGTCGCCCAGGTTCCAGATGTCCTCACAGATGGTGACGGCAATTTTTTTGCCCTTAAACTGCATTACCTCATGGGTCGTAGCCTGCTCAAAATAGCGGTTCTCATCAAATACGTCATAGGTTGGCAGCAGCGTTTTATGCTGCACCGCCTGTATTTTTTTGTCATATAACAAATAGGCCGCATTAAATAATCTTTTGCCGGTCGGGTCAGGATTTCTGGCGGGAGCGCCGATGAGTACGCCGATAGTATCCGCCTGAAGGGCGATGGTTGCAAGGGCCGCCTCTGATTTTAAAATAAAGTCCTCAAATTCCAGAAAATCTCTGGGCGGATATCCCGTGATGGCCAGTTCGCTAAAAACAATCAGATCTGCCTGCTTTTTTTTTGCTGCCTGAATAGCTTCAATGATTTTGGCAGTATTAGCGGTAAAGTTACCGATGTGATAATTTTGCTGCGCAATAAATATCTGCATATAATCCCTTATTTCATGAAAGTTTAATGACTAAGAGGCTACTATTGAAATAGCCCTCTGAATAAGACAGCCCACTGCAAAAGAGGCTGGTCTGTCCGGCCGTGAAATTACGAACTAATAGCCAACAAATAGTCACTGCTGCTTTTAGGTCATATTATTTGTTGCCCAGTAAGATAGTCGAAATATTGTAATTGTTGCCGTTTCATATGTCCCATTTCATATTCCATTTTGTCTGGTTGGCAAAACTTATTACCCAGGAACTTTTCCGCTTTGGCTTCTTCTTTTTTGAGATAGAATGCGGTATAGATTTTTTTAACACAATCACTTTTTGCAACCGGAATTAGAAAATCGGCATTTTTATTTGGCCCTGTAATAATAAACTCCTCAACAAAGGAGTTTAGCAAACTTGAAATGTCTTCCAGGGACATTAGGTTCATTAAGCGAATGTTTTTAAGTTGCCTAAGTTTAGAAAGGTCAGGCAATATTTTGATTTGTTTCTCGTCCTCAATTTTAAGTTTTACTAACCCTGTCAGCGATGATATCGCATTTATATCTGCAAGTTGTTTTACCCAAAGAATGTCAAGCTCTTCAAGGTTTTTGAGTTGACTGATCGTGCTTATATTTTTTGAAGTCCCGAAACCAATGTATAACCGCCTTAGATGCTGTAGGGTATTAAGAAAAGGAAGCTTGTCAATGGCATAACCGGTCAAAGATAATGCTGTCAGTTTAGGCAGGCGGGTAATACACGCTAATCCTGTTGGGTGTCTGACAACAGATAAATGATTCAGATTGTGAAGTTGCCCAATTAAATCAATAGAGACCTTCTTGTCTTTGAATTCTCCAAGGTGTAAATCTTCTAAAGCGTCTGCCAGGGGTAGCAATGGTTGTAGGTTGGTAACACCGGGCAGATGAATTCTAATTGCTTTAATTCCTTTATAAAATTGTAGAAAAGTTAAATCATAGTTTGTATCCGGTTTCCAAGTTGCTCCCCAGCGGCTACCAGCGGTTGAAAGTTCGATTCCATCAATTTTATGAAATGCAAGTTTTTCGGCAATCTCAAAGTGTTGCTGGTCGGTTAAGTTGTCTGCTATTTTGGTTAAGGTAATGGGTTTCATTTTATTACGTCCTTTTTGCTTCGGCAATCCTTACGGGTTTGCAGAGAACGAAAATATCACTAATTAGGGGGACAAGTAATGAATATCACAGTATTAAATCATTAAGCGCGCAAAATTTCTTTCATATCTCAGTCCCAAACCAAACGAGTCTAACTTAATATTAAGTTGAAAAACCAGGAAATTTTAAAATAAGGACAATAGCAATATTGCACTGATTACCCGTGGTTATCATCAACAGGGCAGGATTCAAACTGGTCGACCAGATGCTTGCTGCCGATAAAAATAGGTGTGCGTTCGTGATAATCCGTCGGCTCGATTTCCATGATGCGTCTGGTGCCGTCTGTTGCCGACCCGCCGCAGAGTTCCGTTAAGAAGGCCATGGGATTGCACTCGTACATAAGTCTGAGCTTGCCTTGCGGTTTATTTTTTCTGGTAGGATATAAAAACATGCCGCCCTTTAAGAAAATACGGTGCATATCAGCGACCATGCAGCCGGCATTTTTATTGGCAAAGCGGCCGTCCAGATTATCTACCGGTTCGTTACAATAATCCAGAAATGTTCTGACTCTTTGGTCCACCCCGTGATAATACTTATAATCAAAATGGTAGGTTTTGCCATCCACAGGCATCTGCATATGAGGGTTACTCAGATAAAACTCGCCTACGCTGTTGTCCAGGGTAAAGCCATTGACGCTATGGCGGCGGGTACCATAGACAAACATCGTGGAGGAACCATATAAGACATAACCCGCTGCAAACTGATTGTCTCCCTTTTGCAGAAAATCTTCTTTGGTACAAGGTTCACCGAGCTTGGAAACCCTGCGGTAAATACTGAATATCGTACCGATGGGCGCATTGACGTCCGTGTTAGAAGAACCGTCCAGGGGATCCATTAATACAACATATTTGGACTGATTGTTTTTGGGATCATCAAAAACGATCATCTCTTCGTTTTCCTCAGAAACGATGCCTGCACAGTGAATGCCGTGGCGCAGGACATTGATAAACGTATTATTGGCCAGAGAATCGAGTTTCTGAACGGTCTCGCCCTGCACATTTACGGCGCCGCCGTCTTCTCCCAGGATATCAGCAATGGCAGCTTTATTAACCTGAACATTTACCATTTTGGCAGCCAGACCAATCCCTCTGAGCAGCCCGGAAAGCTCGCCTGTGGCCTGCGGATAAAGGCGTAATTGCTGGATGGTAAATTCATCTAATGTAATCATGGCGGAATATTTTTATAGATATATTGAATGCGGTTATATGGGGAGCAAAGCTAAAATTATGTTAGCATACTAAAAAATGAAATCTATGAAAATTTTGCATAAAATTCATGAAAATAATTGAAATTCAAATTATTATAATCAGATAACTGGCTAAAATTTGCGAACATTCAGGGTAATTTTAAATGTAAATGAATCTTAAATATTTGATAAGCATTTACATTGAAGCTATCCGTTGCGGGCATGATAAAACCTTACATGCCGCTAGTGTCACAGGGGCTGCTTTCTTATCTTTGCCTAAATTATTTTATCCGCTGCGGGGCTAGACTAATACCGCAGGCTAAAAATGCCTTTTAAACATGTCCATTACTTATCCGGATCATCCAAATGAGCCCATCCGTCTGAGGCCCACATATAGCGTTACAGCAGATTATATTTTTGATGGCTACCGGTTATGGCCGGAGGCTGTATTAAATATAGGAGACCGGGATCAGGTGCTGTCCTTGGTAACAGATCCGGATGCTAATACAAAACAAAAGGCAACTTCTTATCAGGGCATTATCACCCCCGGGTTTATCAATGCTCACTGCCATCTGGAGCTAAGTCACTTAAAAGGAGCCATCGAAAAAGGGACGGGGCTTCCCGGCTTTGCCGGCAAAGTCATGCAGTTAAGACGTTATGACAAAAACGTCATCCTACGGCAGATCGCTGCGGCTGACAGGGCTATGTGGGAAAACGGCATCCAGGCCGTGGGCGATATCTGCAATACAACGGATAGTCTGGCAGAGAAAAACAGCACTAAGATTCGTTACCGGAACTTTATCGAATGCCTGGGTTTTCTGCCTGAGCAGGCGGAGGCCCGCTTTAATTATGCTCATCAGGTCTGGATGTCCTTTTATCAGCAAAACAAAGCCAGTAGTCTGGTTCCCCATGCCCCTTATTCCGTCTCTAAGCCCCTGTTTGAGAAAATATGCGCTGCCTTATCTGAAAACGCCGGCGAAAAAAACAGGGTGCTGTCCATGCACAACCAGGAATCCGAGGCAGAAAACGCCTTTTTTGTTTCAAAAACAGGTGATTTTATGCCGTTTTATCAGAATCTGGGGGCAGATATTTCTTTTTTTACACCCTCAGGCAAATCCAGCCTGCTAACGGTGCTGCCGGAGCTGGCAGTGCCTGGTAGCCAGGTGCTCCTGGTCCACAACACGTTTACGCAAAAAGAAGATGTAGCGGCTATAAAAGAGCAGGGAGTAGGCACGGGGCAGGATTTCTATTTTGTGTTATGTCCGGGCGCCAATTTATATATTGAAGGACGCCTGCCGGATATACCCTTATTGCTTCAATCGGGTATCCCTCTTACTTTAGGTACAGACAGCCTGGGTAGCAATGATCAGCTTTCCATAGCCGCTGAATTACAGCATATTAAAATGGCCTATCCGGAGATCCCCAATGAAACCCTGCTGGGCTGGGCCACCCTTAACGGTGCCCGGGCGCTTGGGTTTGATCAGCAATTAGGCAGCTTTGAACCGGGAAAAAGCCCGGGAATACTGCTGCTGGATCAGCAGCTGGCATTCATCAAAAGAATATTGTAATATATTACTCATGCCACCATCGCCCCTTTTTGGTCGATACCATGTCCCTACTGGTAGAGTTTCACAGTTCCAGCCAAGCAAGATGGCATAATTTTCCTGTAATGTTTCGTGCCTGCCGGTCCGAGGCAGGTTTTAACAGGATAATTTATGAAAAAGCGTATTATTTTAGGGTTGCCGACCATTTATGGGCTGGGCAGTCTCCTAAAGGAAAACCTGGAATATCTGGGATTTGAGGTAATCGATATTAGTTTTGATTATAAGGGGTTCCGGTATAAAAATCTCTCCCAGCGAATCTTTAATTTCTTCCATAAGGTATTTTTAAAAGACCGGTCTTATAAGGATAAGCTTCGGTTTGAAGCCCATCAGGCCGAGATAATGGAAAAGCTGGCGGATCTGAAACCAAAGGCCGATTATGCATTGATAATCAGACCGGATACTTATAGCAAAGCGGTTTTAGAAAGCATTAAAGAAAAAGCGGTCGTGATGGCCGGCTACCAGTGGGACGGGCTGGACAGATATCCCTGGGCGGAAAAACGAATACCCATGTTTGACCGGTTTTTCGTCTTTGATCCTATGGATGTCCAGGGAGGGGCGCCCGTCAGAAGATATTTAGGGAATTTTTATTTTACCCTGCCCCGGGTTTTTGAAACCCCGGTGACGCAAAAAGCAGGCGCTTATTTTGTCGGCGATTACAGCAGGGAAAGAGTGCAGTTTTTGCAATCGCTGCAGCCTTTACTTGCCGGGGCGAACATGCTCCCGGATTTTAATTTGTTTTCAGGGAAGAAGCGCCGGTTAAAACAGGCGGTTCCGGGATTAAAGCTCTCAGCTGCAGCCATTAGTTATGAGCAGAACCTGGAAAAAGTGAAAAAAGCGAGCGTCCTAATCGATATAACGGCGCCTTGTCACAAAGGTCTTTCGCTTAGATTTTTTGAGGCTATTTGTTATGAGAAAAAAATAATCACCAATAACAGCTCGGTAGCGTCTTATGATTTCTATCATCCCGATAATATCTTTATCTACGGGGTAGATGACTTAAGCGGGCTGACCCGGTTTTTGGAAAAACCCTATAAAGCGCTGCCTCAGGAAATCTCCAGAAAATATGCATTTACCAACTGGATCCGCTATGTACTGGATATGGCCCCCTACACCCCGATAAGTGCTCCTCAGTCAGCGGTCCTGTCCGCCTGCTCCGCTTTAAAAAGCGTTCATTTCAGTAGTAAGAAAGAGCTGGAGTGTCATGCGACCGGTAACCCCGTGGCCTCTGTACATCACGGATAATTGAGGGGGATAAGAAGCGTTGAGCCGGGCAGACCCCTATTTGTTACAGTGGCTGCCGGCTGCTATCCGTAACTATTTTTTTATATGCCTGCGAATAAAATCCAATAACAGCCCGGCTGCATGGTCAACGGACATCTGGGCGGTCCTTAGGTGAAGGTCCGGATCTTCAGGCGCGTCAAAGCGGTCACCGAGACCCGTGAGGTTATGCAACTTGTCCGGGTGATTTTGCGGCAGTAAGGCTCTTTTATACAAACCTTTGGTGTCTCTTTGAACGAGTACTTCTACCGGACAATCAATAAAGACGGTTTTAATGCCCGGATAACGGGCTTTCAGTTCACGCCTGATTTCCCGGAAAGGATGTATGGCACTGATGATGGCAATCTTGCCCTGCCTGGAATAATCATGGGCCAGCCGGGTAAGCCGGCGCAGATTCTCAGAGCGGTCCGCATAGGAAAACCCAAGGTCCTTGCAAAGCGTCTTTCTGTACTGGTCACCGTCAATGATAACGATATTAAGGTTTGCCTGTCCGCCCAGTTGCTGAACCTTAGAGGCCAGCGTTGTTTTGCCCGCACCGGAAAGCCCGCAGAGTTGAATAATCATGGCTGCTTATTTCAGATTTTTAGATGAGGACAGCTAGTCGCCGGAGCCTGACCTGCTTTGTATAAAGCCGGGTCCGCATTGCC
Organism: Arachidicoccus rhizosphaerae; assembly: GCF_900107765.1. GTDB lineage: Bacteria > Bacteroidota > Bacteroidia > Chitinophagales > Chitinophagaceae > Arachidicoccus > Arachidicoccus rhizosphaerae. The sequence goes on from NZ_FNQY01000001.1 coordinate 358,593, forward strand.
GGTATTATGCAAAATAGTAGGGTCATGTTGATGTCCTAAGAGCAGATGTGCTGTCAATATGGCTAAAAATAGGCGTCCTTATTGAGACCCTTGCTTTAAAATCGACAAGCAGTGGCAAAAAAAAGATAGGCAGCAGTATTACCGGGTTTAGTGGTTACTGCTGCCTGTCTGTTATGAAAGGTAAAGTTCTGTTTAGTCAAATAAGCTGTCTAGCAGCGGATCGGTATAATCCTTTACCGTGACCAGCACATTATCCAGGTGGGCAAAATCCTCCGCTTCATGGAAGGTGGTAATCACCACGGCTTTCATGCCGCCCCGCATTGCGGCTTCAACCCCTTTAGGAGAATCCTCAAAAACCACGCAGTTTTCCGGAGCCACTTTTAACTGGGCAGCGGCTGTTAAGAAAACCTCTGGGTCAGGCTTACTGGTGGTGACATCCTCCGCTCCGACAATTACCGGAAACAAAGAATGCAGCTGCAGGCCGTCCAGGACATAGTCTACATTGGTCTTCGGAGCGGCCGTTCCGATGGCAAGGCCGATACCTGCTGCTTTTGCTTTTTGCAAAAAGGCTCCCAGGCCGTTTATCAGTTTTAAATACGGTCTGAAGACCTCCTGATACGCCTTTTCTTTATTCAGAATAATCTCCCGAAGTTCTGCATCGGAAAATTTACCGGCCCCGAAAATGCGGTCAAACATTTCTTCGGCCTTACCGTACATATGTAATTTAGTCTGTTCTAAGGTGAGTCCTGCTCCCAGATCGTTCAGCACTTTAAACCAAGCTCTGGTATGAAAATGCATGTCATCGATCATTGTTCCATTCATATCAAACAGGAAAGCCCTGTTTTTACTGTTTAAATCCATTACTATTCTATGCTTTGCTTTAATTTTTTACTTCTTTATGATAGGTGGTGAGCTGGCCGTCAGCCGCCGCGATAATCAGCGTCTGGGCACGGTCCACAAATAACCCGCATTCCACGACGCCGGGAATGAGATTGAGCTCGGTTTGCAGCTGGCCGGGATCCGTAATTTTTTTAAAATCACAGTCCAGAATATAATTGCCGTTATCGGTAATATAGGCAGCTCCTTGCTTTTCTCTTAAATGCGGGGTGCATCCCAGTCGGCTCAGATGATCAAATGTTCTTTGCCAGCCAAAAGGGATGACTTCTACGGGCAGAAAAAATTTACCCAGGGTCTCCACATATTTAGAGTCGTCGGCAATAATCACATAATGACCGGTCATATAAGCGATGATCTTTTCCCGGAGCAGCGCGCCGCCGCCGCCTTTGATGAGCTGAAGCGAATGATCCGCCTCATCGGCGCCGTCAATGGTGATATCCAGATAGGAAAGCTCTTCAAAGCCTGCCATGGGGATATTCAAGGAAGTCGCCAGCTCTTCACTCTGGACAGAGGTCGCGATGCAGGTAACCTTCAGGCCCTCATCCTTGACCCGCTGGCCAATTTTTTGGATGGCAAAATAGGCGGTAGATCCGGTTCCCAGACCGACTTTCATGCCGTCTTTTATCAGTGCAACGGCCGCTTCGGCAGCCAACTGTTTAGCATTCATGATTTTAGATTATTACCAGGTAGCAATAACGGTGACACCGCCCTGAACTGCCTGGCCAAGTTCAACATTCACTTTCGTGCCCAAAGGTAAAAGCAAATCCACCCGGCTTCCAAATTTTATAAAGCCCAGTTCCTCATTTTGTTTCACACTTTCTCCCGTCTTGGCATAGTTAACGATCCTTCTGGCCAGGGCGCCGGCAATTTGTTTGACCAGGATCTCTCCTTTGCCGGGACGTTTGATGACAATGGAATGCCTTTCATTGTCCGTAGAGCTTTTTGGATGCCAGGCTACCAGGTATTTACCTTTATGATACTGGTTATACACCACTTCCCCGTCTATTGGATAACGGTTGACGTGGACATTGGCAGGGCTCATAAAAATGCTGATCTGCAGCCGTTTACCTTTAAAATATTCCGGGTCCTCCGCTTCTTCGATGACCACGACCTTACCATCAGCAGGCGCAATAATTTTATGCTCTCCATAGCTCATGTTGCGTTCCGGGATCCTGAAAAATGAAACAATAAAAAGAAACAGAATAATCAGTATGACGAGGATAATCAGATAGATCCAGCCATATACCGGCATCAGAAAATAATTGGCAATCAGAGAGGCTACCGCGACTACGATTGCGGCCAGTACAATGGATGCAGTTCCTTCTTTATGTATGGTCATAGGAGGAGGGTTCGTTTAAAGTTTTAATGATATCGGTTTATGTACCCTGTTTCAGGTTTTGTGAAGCCGCAAAGATACAACCCAAACGGCGATTATCCGAAACGGGACCAGGGACATTCCCGGTTTATCACCCGTTTTAAGGGGTATTTTGTTAAATACTTGTTTAATTATTGCGGTTGTCTGCCCCGGCTTTTTAAATCAGGCCTAGCCTGGGCCAGCAGGTGACGATGGCCACCACAAAGGGAGTGGCCAGAATCAGGGAATCAAAACGGTCCAGAAAGCCGCCGTGACCGGGCATAAAGTTCCCGCTGTCCTTAACCCCTGCCATCCTTTTAAGCTTGCTTTCCAGCAAATCCCCTAAGGTGCCAATGACGGCCGTCACCGCCGAAACGATTAAAAACATAAGCCATAATTCTTTTTCCACAAAGTAGTAGCCGATAGCGGTGATGACGATTATGCAGATCAGGCTGCCGCCTATGGTGCCTTCCAGGGTCTTATTGGGCGATATGCTGGAAAAAGGCGTTTTGCCGATCAGAGAACCCACGACATACTGCATGGTATCATTGGTCCAGACCGAGCCCACCATGGTAAGCGCTATGACCCAGCCGAGGGGATAGTCCAGAAAGTCGCAAAAACGCAGGTGAATCATCAGCCCCCAGCTTAAAGAGATATATACAAGTCCCAGTACAGCTCCTTTGGCCGTGACTTTTTGCAAGGCACCTGCCCTGATCCATAAGGAGATAAACTTCACTGTGCCTATAATCATAATCAGCGCCCCGATATAATATAGCTCGACCCCAAACAGGGCATAATGATGGGGCAGACAGAAAATCAGAAAGCCGGAGCCTATCAGCCGGGGCAGGCTCGTCATTCTGGGGTCAGCCTTGCCATAATCCGGGTATATTTTTTTCAGCAACTGGTCAAATTCCGTCCAGCAGCCCCAGTGGATGATAAAAAACAGCAGGGCAAAGGTCCATTGATTAATCAGAAGGCCGGACAGCATGACAACGACAAAGATGACAGCTGTTAGAGCCCTGGTTTTAAATACTTGTTGATTAAGTGCCATGAATATCAGGAGTAAAAAGGTTTAGGCGGCTGCTCATCCAGACTGCTTTTGGCAGAAGGGGGCGTAGCCAGCGCTTTTTGTCTAAAATAATAAAACAGGGGGATCAGCGTGATGAGGCCTACCCAGGCCAGCCAGGCGGACGACTGTGTCTTAAGCGCCGAAGCGGCGTCTCCGCTTGTCATGGCTTTATAAAACATAACCGTGATAATCAGTCCGTTGTTTATAAAATGGATGACCATGTTCAAAAAGATATTACGGCCGTAATAATAGACATAGCCCAGGACCATGCCTATGAAAATCCGGGGTAAAAAGCCAAAATAGGAGCCGTGTACGGCGCTAAAGATAATGGAGGTAATCAATATGGCTAAAAAAGGCTTTTTGATCCAGCTGAGCATGACCTGCTGCAGGCAGCCCCTGAATAGCAGCTCCTCAAACATGGCAGGAAGTAAGGCTATGAGAAACAGGGACTTGAGAAAGCCGCCCCAGGAGTTCAGCTCCAGCATATAGAGCATCTGGGTCTCATAGGTCTGTTCCATCCGGGTAAACTTCTCTTTCACGGCGCCGGATATCGGAATATGTTCATTCAGCCAGGTGAATATATCTGCCGCCGGGATCGTGGCAAAGGCAATGAGCAGCATGAGTATCCAGAGTAGCAGCGGTCTTTTATTGTTAAATTTAAAATAGTCTTTGCCGGGTCTTATAATCAGCTTGAACAGGAAGGCCGGTCCGGCAAACATGCAAAACGTGCTGATAATCTGGATCCAGCGCGCTAAAGAGGCCATATCCGGATCCCCTTTGGTGATCCCTTCCAGCGAAGCGCCCGGGGTGGCTAAAATCATGACCACGCTTATCAGGCCGCTCAGCAGCAGCCCAAAACAGACCAGGCCCAGTAAAATAAAGAATTGTCCGGTCGGGCTTATACGGATTTTAGAGGCGGGAAGGCTGGTCATCCTGTTGCGGTTTATGGTAATAAAAGATATTGCACGTATTTTTGCAGCGAATATACGGCCAATATCCAAAAAGGGGCCTGGCCTTATATTGATAATTTGATTATGATAAAAATTGGTTCAATAGAATTACCGGATTTTCCGATGCTGCTGGCTCCTATGGAGGATGTCAGTGATCCGCCGTTTCGCTCCGTGTGTAAGGTCAATGGCGCAGATCTGATGTATACGGAGTTTATCAGCAGTGAAGGGCTGATCCGTGATGCCATTAAAAGCAGAAGAAAACTGGATATCTATGAAGAGGAGCGCCCCATCGGCATCCAGATCTTCGGAGGGGATGAGGAAGCGATGGGCATGAGTGCCGCTATTGTGGACACCGTAGGACCGGACCTGCTGGATATCAACTTTGGCTGTCCTGTTAAAAAGGTGGTGACCAAGGGCGCCGGCGCCGGCGTGTTAAAGGATGTGGATCTGATGGTCCGGCTCACTGAATCCTGTATTAAAAACACCCACCTTCCGGTAACCGTTAAGACCCGCCTGGGATGGGATGATAACAGCAAGAACATAGAAGAGGTAGCAGAAAGGCTGCAGGATATTGGTATTGCGGCACTCTCCATACATGGCAGAACACGCTGTCAGATGTATAAGGGTGAGGCCAACTGGGAACTAATCGGTAAAATAAAGGATAATCCCCGGATCAAAATACCCATTTTTGGCAATGGCGATATCGATTCTCCGGAAAAGGCCCTGGAATATAAAAACCGCTACGGCGTAGATGGTATCATGATCGGAAGAGCGGCCATCGGCTATCCCTGGATCTTTAACGAGATCAAGCATTTTCTGGCTACCGGTGAGCACCTGCCTTTGCCTACGGTGGAGCAGCGGGTGGCAGTCATCCGCCAGCATCTAAAATATTCTCTGGCCTGGAAGGGCCCTGTTGTAGGGATCAGAGAAATGCGCAGACATTATACCAATTACCTGAAAGGCTTTCCTAATATCAAGGAGTTCAAGAGCCGTCTGGTTCGACTGGACACCTATGAAGAAATTGATGAAGTGCTTTGCGAAGTGCTCAGCTATTATGCAGGGTTTGTCGCAGAGAAAAAACTATGGACCTTTGCGGAAGGCGCGCCTAACTGCGAGACGGCCAAATAGCGAAGGCATGTAAAAGTCCTGACAGCAACCCGTCCGCACAACTGTCCACAAACCAGCCGGCACAACAAAAGATGCCGGCTGGTTTGTTTTTAGGCACTGCGCTGTCCATAAAGGGGTCTCGCCCTAGTGGCCCGGCAAAAAAAAATCCGCTCCTATCGCCCAGGGCGAAGAAGCGGATACCTACTATGACTGATGAAAGAAGAAAAGATTAATCAAGACCCGTCAGATCCTGTCCCCATTTTTTATTGGGTTTGGCGCCCATGACAAATTCCAGGGTGGCACCGTTTTCTATATCGCTGTGCAGGATATAAGGCTTGTTATAAGATTTACCATTGAGTTTTACTGACTGGATATATACATTTTGTTCGGATACGTTTTTAGCCGTCATTTTAAAGACCCTGCCATTATCCAGCCGGATGGTGGCCGAAGAGAGTATGGGCGATCCGATCTCATATTTTCCGCTGGCCGGGTTCACCGGGTAGAAGCCCATGGCGCTGAATATATACCAGCTGGACATCTGACCGCAATCCTCGTTGCCGGAGTAACCGGAAAAAGAGTTATTGTATAATTCCCGAAGCACTTTCGCTACATAGTACTGCGTTTTCCAGGGCTGTCCGACATAATCGTACAGATAGGTAACGTGATGGCTCGGCTCATTGCCGTGGGCATACTGACCGATAAAGCCAGACGCGTTGCCGTTGACTTCCTTAGGCAGATCCTTTAGGGTAAAGAACGTATCCAGCTTTGCACTAAAGCCGGCCTTGCCGCCTTCCAGGGCGATTAAACCCTGCACATCCTGGGGAACATACCACAGGTACTGCCAGCCGTTGCCTTCGGTAAAAGGATTGCCGCCGTTGCCGCCATAGGCTAAAGGATTAAAATCCGGAAGCCAGTTGCCTTTGTCGTCCCTGGCCTGGAAAAAGCCGGTGTTTTTATTAAACAGGTTTTTATAATAACCGGATCTGTTTAAAAAGTACTGGTAGTCTTCATCCTTGCCGAGTTTTTTGGCCAGCATGGCTACGCACCAGTCGTCATAGGCCATCTCCAGTGTAATAGAGACAGATTGAGACTGCTTGTTTTCCGGCATATAATGATACTGATCCCAGAGGTTAAAAGGCGATCCGGGATGACTGGTGACAGAGGATTGTTTAACGGCTTCGTAGGCTTTTTCAACATCAATGCCCTGGATCCCTTTAAATATCGCGTCCACAATGACCGGGATGGCATGGTTGCCGATCATGCAATAGTTTTCTTCACCCCAGAGCTGCCAGATGGGCAGATAGCCGAAGGTTTCGTATTGGCGGATCATGCTGCGGATAAATGCCGCATCTTTTTTGGGTTTTAACAGGGTGTATAAGGGATGGGCTGCCCGGTAAGTATCCCATAAGGAGAAGGTGGAGTAATGCGTCTTATCCGGCGCATTTTTAATGGTATAATCAGTGGCCATATAATCCCCGTTGACATCGGCCAGATTATTGGGCTGCGTATAGGCATGATACAGTCCTGTATAGAAAATCTCTTTTTGTTCTTTTGTACCCTCAATGGTGATATTACTGAGCTGCTCTTGCCATTTAGCCTTGGCCTCTTGTCTGATCTGGTCAAAACTTTTCTGGCCGACTTCCGCTTCCAGGTTGGCTTTGGCGCCGCTTGGGCTGACCTCAGACAGACCCACCCGGACCAACACCGGCTTGCCGTTACCCGTGTTAAAGTTCAGTACGGCTCTTACATTCGTGCCATTGACGATTTTTTCGTTGGCATACATACTGCCGCCGTTAAACAGTTCACTAGAGATAATCGGTTCAGAGAATGTTGCATAAAAATAAACTTTACGCAGCTGTGCCCAGCCGGTGAGTACCCGGTAGCCTTCTACCGTGTAGGGGTCAATCTGGCGGATCTCAGCGTCTATGACCTTACAGGACCAATAAGGCCTTTTTTTGTTCAGGGTATGATTCAGATCGATGACGATATGTGCCTGGTCTGTTTTAGGAAAGCGGTAGCGGTGATAGCCGGCATGTTCAGTGGCGGTCAGCTCGGCGTTAATATCATAATCCAATAGCTTCACCTGGTAGTAACCTACCTCTGCTGATTCCTGATCGTGGGAGAAACGGCTGCGGTAGCCGCTGCCGGGCGTTTCGGCCTTACCGGGTACAGACTGGATTTTACCGGTTGTCGGCATCAGCATTACATCAAACAGGTCGGATACGCCGGTGCCGCTTAAATGGGTGTGACTGAACCCAACGATGGTTTTATCGTTATAATCATAACCGGAGGCGGGATTATCGGGGCCGTCCTCGGTATCAGGGCTTAACTGTACAAAACCAAAAGGCAGTGTTGCTCCCGGAAAATTGCTCCCCGAAAGGCTGGAGGCGTCAATGGCCCCCGTGCCGATAAAAGGGTTGACATAACGGGTCAGATCACTTGAGGCCGGCTCTGTATTTTGTGCATGTGCACCCAGGCATAAAACGGTGGCCAGGGTGCACAGCATTACATATCTTTTTTTCACGTAAATATTTGCTTTATAATCAGAATATAGAAAATTACAATTATACAGCTACAACTTTACGCTAAATTGACTAGAAGGGCTATTAATCAATGTTCAATACTTCGTTAACGGATTATAACCCTTTTGTTTTTAACCCGATAGACAGCTACTCCGTTTTTTTGACATTAAAGACAAATCCAACGCCATAGACATTATCAATACTTACGGTATCGGAGTTTTGTAATAATTTTCTGAGCCGGGAAATAAATACATCCAGGCTTCTGCCCAAAAAATAATCATTTTCTCCCCAGAGCTGCAATAAAATCTCCTCTCTTTTAAGAACCCGGTTAGGATGCTTGCAGAGGTATTGCAGCAATTCGGCTTCTCTGACGGTCAGCGTAATGGGTTTGCCTCCTTTAATGGAGAGTCGTAACAGGTCCTTATGTAAAACAATATCTCCGATAGGAATATCATTTTTAGTCTCCGCAGCCTGTTGTTCCGGCGGTTGTTTGCGGCGGATGATATTTTTGATGCGCAGCACCAGCTCATCAATGTCAAAGGGCTTACTGATGTAATCGTCGGCGCCTAGTTTTAAACCTTTTAACCGGTCTTTTTTCTCATTGCGGGCGGTTAAAAAGAGGAAGGGAACCGATACGTTTTCTTTGATGATCAGCTCGGCCAGCTCAAATCCGTTCATTTCCGGGAGCTGAATATCAATGATCAGAATGTCAAAGAGTTGCTTTTTGGTCAGAAAAGTGCGGTAAGCATCTTTGCCGTTTAAGCACCAGTGTACTTCAAAGTTCATCGCCTCCAGGTATTGCTTGACGACGTTGCCCAGATCTTCCTGGTCCTCTACAAATAGAATTCTGTGTTTCATGTGTTCTTTATTTGTTACCCTTTGGGCATCATTATTATAAATTCAGTTCCCTCGCCTTCTTTGCTCTCCACGTCCAGGGTCCAGCCATGTGCCCGGACAGACTGGCGGACATAAAAAAGGCCGAGCCCGAGTCCGTTTACATCTTCGGTACTCTTGTTTTTACTCCGGTAGAATTTCTCAAAAATATGACGGATGGTCTTCTGGCTCATCCCGATTCCATTATCCGCAATAGATAACTGAATCATTTTTTTATCCTGCTGAGCGCGGATCCTGATTTTTTTTACCGGTGAACTATTGTACTTAATTGCGTTTTCAAACAGATTGAGCACCGTTGTGGTAAACCAGAATTTATCCAGTAATATCAGATAGTCATCCGGGATTTTGTCGAGCTTAATCTCTACATTCTTATTACCCAAAGTTAAGCGATAATCCAGTAATATCTCTTCCAGCAGGGTGCCCAGGTAATAACTTTCTTTTTTCAGGGTCGCGTTATTCATGACCGTAATATCCAGTACCTGACTGAAAATCGTCTTCAGCCGGCCGGTCTGCCGGCTGATAATATCGGTAAGGGGCGCTATATTCTCTTTCTTCTCAATGATTTTTTCATTCTGCAGGCTTTTGTTGGCCACCATAATGGTTGCCAGCGGCGTATGAAACTCATGGGTGATGCTGTTGACAAAATCGGATTTCATTTCCGCCAGTTTTTTCTGCCTGAGCCAGTTACGAAAGGTAAAGAAGTAGATAATCATAACGGCCAGCAAGGAGAAAAACGATAAGGCAAAAGTAGGCTTCATCAGGCTTAAAATAGCCCAGGCCCTGTTGGGAGAGTCTACATAAAGTTCAAAGGTGATCTGATAGCTATAGGCATTCGGAGCGCTGACGGTAAGGGAGGTCACCTGGTTTTGCATATTCAGCGTCTGAAGTCTGCCGTCAATTACGGCGCCTTCCGGGAGGATATAGCTGCTGTCTAGCAGGGGCAGCTGATGACCGCTTTGAAACAAAATGATATAGTTACTGCCGGAGAAAGTGATGCTCAGGGTCTTGATCAGCAGCCGGTACTGCAGATCATGCTTCAGATGGTTCTCTTTCAGGATTTTGGCAAATACATCATCCATCGGGCTGTTTGCCCGCAGCTCCCTGAATATACTGTCACAGACCAGCTGTCTTTGTAAGTTAAAGGCAGAAGGGTCCGTTTTATAGAGCCTTTCCAGTGGGTGCATATTGCGCAAAAGGAAGCTGTCAATGATTTTCTGCCCGCCCGGGTATACCTTATCATTACGGATGCTCTTGGTGTATACGGATTTAATCAGTTGTTTTTCCGTAGAAAAATAATGTTCATCTTTAAGTTTATAGGTGTTATATACCAGAAAAAACTGTACCCCAAGCAGGATCAGAAAGCTGAGAACCGCAATGATTTTATAAATAAGAATGGAGGTAGACTTCACTGAGAGACCCATTGGTTTCAAATTTAAAAGTAAAGTTCAGCGTTTTAAGGGAAAAATCATTAAAAATTCATTAACAATAGCAGCCTGTTCTGCATTGGAAGTCAGGGATAAGCCCTGGCCCGCAGTTTTTATTTTGACCATTTTTAAACAAAAAGTTATCGGTTTTTGGAATCTCGTGAATAATGTTAATATCGCAATGGTAATTACACGGACAAATGGACCCTGACTGTATTATTTATATTTAAAGGAATCACATAAAAATAGGTATTAAATCCAGGGCAGCCAGGAGTTGGATCTAGCTGCTACTATTTATAATTTTTCAAAATATGGTACGATCATCTTATCAGGTTAACACCCAAAGGCATATGCATGGCCACTTTAAAAAACCGTTACTATCCATAGCCGCCGGCCTTTTGCTGGCGGCTGTCACTCTAACCGGGGCGACAGCGCAGCTGATACCACAGGTGCATCCCGCTAAAGCCGGGTACAGCGGCAACCCTGTATTGCCGGGCTGGTATGCAGATCCGGAAGGTGTGGTGTATGGGAAGGATTATTGGATTTTCCCCACCTATAGCGCCAGGTATGAAGACCAGGTATTTTTTGATGCCTTCAGTTCACCGGATCTGGTGCATTGGACCCGGCATCACGGGGTACTGGATTCCAGTCAGGTGAAATGGGCCAAAAAAGCCATGTGGGCGCCTGCTGTGCTGGAAAAGCAGGGGAAGTATTATTTGTTTTTTGGGGCCAACGACGTGCATGAAGGAGAGATCGGCGGTATAGGTGTCGCCGTAGCGGACAAACCGCAAGGGCCTTATAAGGATCTTCTGGGTAAACCTTTGATCGGCCATATTAAAAACGGCGCACAGCCCATCGACCAATATGTCTTTCATGATACGGATGGCAGCTATTATATGTATTATGGAGGATGGGGACATTGCAATGTAGTAAAACTTAAAAATGATTTTACCGGTCTTTTGCCCCTGGAGGATGGCACCCTTTATAAAGAGGTAACCCCTGATGGCTATACGGAAGGACCTTTTATGTTTAAAAAAGGGGGTAAATACTATTTTATGTGGTCGGAAGGCGGCTGGGGCGGCCCGGATTACCGGGTAGCCTACGCCATAGCGGATAATCCACTCGGCCCCTTTAAACGCATCGGTACCATACTGGAACAGGACAGTGCGGTGGCTACGGGCGCCGGGCATCACAGCGTGATTAAAGTGCCGGGAGAGGACCGCTATTATATTGTCTATCACAGAAGGCCACTCGGAGAAACAAAAGCCAATAATCGGGCTACCTGTATAGATGAACTGCATTTTGACAAAGACGGCAAGATACTGCCGGTTAAAATGACTTTTGAAGGGGTCAAAGCCCACCGCATAAAAAAGGCGGCAAAAAATTAAAGTGGCAAAAACTTAAACGGGGCAGGTAATAAGAATCAGGCAAAATCTAATCAATGAGAAAATCTCCCTTTCAAATCATCCTGGGGGCATGGTTGCTGGCGGTTCCGGTTTTTTTAATGGGACAGCCGCACAGCAGCGCAAAGAGCGGACAAAGCGGGAAAAGTGGCGTTAATAACCGTGAAAACAGCGCCCGTGTGTACGATCTGCGCTGCGAGTATTTACCTACACCCCTGGGCGTGGATAACAGCCATCCGGCCTTATCCTGGAAATTAAAACAGCAGGATACAACCGGAGGTAGTGCTCTGAAAAATAACTCCGCCGATATCTATTACCGGATTATCGTAGGCAAGGACGCTGACGTAGTAGCCCGTGCGGCGCCGTCCTCTTCTGATACGTCTATTGTATGGAACAGTGGATTCAGATTATATGAAAGTCCTTTTGTCCGCTACCAGGGAACTGCGCTTAGCCCCTTAACCCGATACTACTGGAAAATAGTCTCTACTACGGATACCGGTAGCGCAGCTAGCAGCATACAGGACGCAGCCATGAGTTATTTTGAAACCGGGCTCGGCTCCGTGTATAACTGGAAAGGCGCCTGGATCTCTGATAATCATCCCATCAGTTTTAAACCTGCCGGTTATTTCAGAAAAGAATTCGCCCTCCACAAACAGATAAAGTCGGCCAGGATTTATATAGCTGCTGCAGGCTTATACAGACTCAGTCTTAACGGTGAAAAAGTGGGTGACAGGGAGCTGGATCCTGTCTATACCCGTTTTGACCGCAGGCTCTACTATACGACTTATGATGTCACCGCCTCCCTGAAAAGCGGGCTGAATGCCCTGGGCGTCGTGCTGGGCAACGGGTGGTATAATTTACAGTCAACCGCTGTCTGGGATTTTGACAAGGCGCCCTGGCGCTCGAGGCCGTGTTTTGTACTGGATCTCATTATTACCTACAGCGACGGGTCTGTTCAAACCATTTGTACAGGCAAGGACTGGAAGACCAGAACCGGAAAGATTACCTTTAACAGCATTTATACGGCCGAACATCAGGATAACCGGCTGACCCTTGACGGCTGGGATCAGCCGCATCCTGAGCAGGACGACTGGCATAAAAAGCAGGACACGCTTTGGCAGGACGTTATTTACCGCTCCGCGCCTACCCTGCATATCAGTTCAGCCGTGATGGTGCCGATCCGAAAATCAGCGGCTATTACGGGTGTCACCATGCAAAAATTCAGCGACACGGATTACGTCTTCAATATCCATCAGAATATAGCCGGGATCTCTGAGATCCGGGTTAAAGGAGAAGCCGGAACCGTTCTCAGGCTCAGGCACGGGGAGCGGCTATATAAAGACGGCCATGTCGATCAGTCCAATATAGATGTACACTACCGCCCCACAGATGACAGCGATCCCTTTCAGACAGATATCTATACCTTGTCCGGCAAAGCAGAAGAGGTCTTCCGGCCCTGGTTCGGGTATAAAGGATTTCAATATGTGGAAGTAACCAGCTCCCGGCCCGTCACCCTCAGCGACAATTCGCTGCAGGCTTATTTTATGCATAGTGATGTCAGCCCGGCAGGCAAAATCCATAGTTCAGACACTATCTTAAATAAGATATGGGCGGCCACCAACCAGTCCTATCTGTCCAACCTGATGGGCTATCCGACCGACTGTCCGCAAAGAGAGAAAAACGGCTGGACCGGCGACGGCCAGATAAATATAGAAACCGGACTCTATAATTTTGACGGGATCACCGTTTATAAAAAATGGATGCAGGATCACCTGGATGAGCAGCAGCCCAACGGCGTGCTGCCCTCCATAGTCCCCACCGACGGCTGGGGGTATGAATGGGGCAATGGTCCGGACTGGACCAGTACCATCGCAGTGATCCCCTGGAACCTGTATTTGTTCTACGGCGATGACCAGGTACTGCGTGACTGTTATGAAGGCATTAAACGGTATGTGGATTATACCACCGGCATCAGTGAGACCGGCATCTGCAGCTGGGGTCTGGGGGACTGGGTGCCGGTCAAATCAAGGACGCCTGTGCCTTTTACCTCTACCATCTATTATTATACCGATGTGCGGATCCTGGCTCAGGCGGCCAGGTTATTTGGTAAAACAGCGGACTACCAGCGGTATACAGCGCTGGCGGAGAAAATAAAAAAAGTCTTTAACGACACTTATCTTGATAAACAGACCGGCATCTATGATAAAGGCTACCAGACAGAGATGAGTGCGCCGTTATACTGGGGCATCGTACCGGAAGAAATGGCCTCCAAGGTGGCTGCGCAGCTGAATCAAAGAGTCATTGCCGACGGGTATAAGTTAGATGTGGGACTGTTAGGCTCCAAGACGATTTTAGATGCCTTAAGCAAATACGGGTATCATAATACGGCCTATCAAATGGCTGCCACGAGGAGCTTTCCCTCCTGGGGCTGGTGGATGGTCAATGGTGCCACCACCTTATATGAGAACTGGAATATTCAGTCCAAAAATGACATTTCTTTAAATCATATCATGTTCGGGCAGATCGGAGCCTGGATGTACAGTGGCCTGGCCGGTATCTTACCGGACCCTGCAAGTCCTGGCTTTAAGCATAGTATACTCAGACCTGCTTTGCCGGACAGCCTCACCCGTTTTGAGGCGGAACATCAGACTCCGTACGGGACCGTGTCCATTGCCTGGAAAAGGACACCGTCCGGGAAAAAATCGAAAGGCCAGTACTCCTTGGTCCACATGACGGTGAAGGTGCCCATGGGAACAACGGCCAGCTTTATGGTGCCTGAGGGATATGCCCCCGAGACAAAACTGCCGTCCCTAACCTTCGTTCCCGTCACAGTGGAGTCCTCCCCCGGCTATCCGGAAGAGAAAGCGGCACTACAGGATCTAAAAGAAGGAGCATTAAAAGCCGAGCTTGGCCCCGGAAGTTATACATTTGTATTGCAAAAGCGGATGAATTAAAGTACGGGCTTTAGTGGACGCAAGGTGTAATACTGCCAATAGAAACCTGGTTTAGTAACCATTAACACTGCATTGAATTTTGTTTGGCAACCATCCAGTATTAAATGCGGTAATTTCACATAGAGGACTGCCTGAACGCCGGTGATACCGGCTACATGCGGCCCTAACTTAAATGTAAACGGAACATGCAAAAGTTATTTTTTTTAGTTTGTGGCTGGCTGATGGTGAGTAGTGCCATCGCCCAACCCGCTACCGGATCCGCAAAAACAGATTATGCGGATTTGGTTAACCCGCTTATGGGAACAGACTCTAAACCCAGTCTGTCAAACGGTAATACCTATCCGGCCATCGGGCTCCCCTGGGGGATGAACCTCTGGACACCTCAGACCGGCAGAATGGGTGACGGCTGGGCCTACCAGTATACGGCAGATAAAATTAACGGGTTCAAGCAGACCCATCAGCCTTCTCCCTGGATGAATGATTATGGCGCATTTGCCATTATGCCGATTACCGGTGCTGTCCGCTTTGAGGAAAAGGACCGGGCCAGCTGGTTCTCGCATAAAGCCGAAGTGTCAAAACCTTATTATTATAAAGTCTATCTGGCTGATGAAGACGTGACAACAGAAATTACGCCGACCGAAAGAGCGGCCAGCTTCAGATTCACTTTTCCCAAGACCGATAGCAGCTCCGTTGTCATAGATGCGCTGGACAAGGGTTCTTATATTAAAGTCCTGCCGGCAGAACATAAAATCATCGGCTACACCAAACGCAACAGCGGCGGGGTAACCGAGAATTTTAAAAACTATTTTGTAATCGTCTTTGATCAGCCCTTTGATTATGTATATACGTATAAGGACGGGCAAAAGACAACGGCTGATGAACAGCGCTGCGATCATGCGGGAGCCGTCATCGGCTTTACGAACACTGCCAAGGGACAAAAGATAAATGCCAGGGTCGCTTCTTCTTTTATCAGCTTTGAGCAGGCCGATCAAAATTTAAAAGAGATTGGTTCAGATAATTTTGAAACGGTAAAGTCCAAGGCCCACCAGATCTGGAATGAAGTACTGGGCAAGGTGGAAGTTTCGGGCGGCAGTACCGATCAGTTAAAGACTTTTTATTCCTGCCTGTATAGAATGGTATTCTTTCCATTGAAATTCTATGAAATCAATGCCGAGGGCAAACCCGTCCATTATAGCCCGTATAACGGTAAGACAGAACCAGGCTATATGTTTGGAGGTACCGGCTTCTGGGATACCTTCCGGGCATTATATCCGTTTTTGAACCTGGTATATCCTGATATCGTAAAACAGATGCAGGAAGGCCTGGTCAATGACTATAAAGAAGGCGGCTGGCTGCCTGAGTGGTCTGCCCCTGGTTACCGCAATATCATGATTGGGAATAACTCGGCCAGTATCGTGGCAGAGTCCTATATAAAAGGCCTCAGAGGTTATGACATCGAAACCTTATATCAGGCGCTGTTGCATGATGCGAATAATGAAGGGCCTATGGAGGCTGTTGGCCGGGCAGGTGTAAAATATTACAATGAGCTGGGCTATGTACCTTATGATGTGCAAATCAATGAAAATGCAGCCAGAACCCTGGAATATGCCTATGATGATTATTGTATCTATACCCTGGGTAAAGCGCTGGGTAAACCCGCCAGTGAAATTGATATTTACCGTAAAAGAGCGATGAATTATAAAAATCTCTTTGATCCTACCCATTTACTCATGCGCGGTAAGAACAAAGACGGCCAGTTCCAGTCTCCTTTCAATCCCTTTAAATGGGGGGATGCCTTTACGGAAGGCAATAGCTGGCATTATAGCTGGTCTGTCTTCCAGGATGTGCAGGGGCTGATTAACCTGATGGGTGGCAATCATAAATTTACCGGTATGCTGGATTCTGTTTTTGTGATGCCTCCAACCTTTGATGACAGTTATTACCATGGCGTCATTCATGAAATCAGAGAAATGCAGATCGCCGATATGGGGCAGTATGCCCATGGTAATCAGCCGATCCAGCATATGATATACCTGTATGATTACGCCGCTCAGCCCTGGAAAACCCAGTATTGGGCCAGAGAAACCATGAATAAGCTTTATAAAGCCACGCCGGACGGTTATTGCGGCGATGAAGATAACGGGCAGACTTCCGCCTGGTACGTGTTCTCCGCACTTGGCTTTTATCCCGTAACGCCCACCAGCACCGAGTACGCAACGGGTGCTCCCTTGTTTAAAAAGGCCAAAATCCATTTTGAAAACGGGAAGACCCTGGAAATAGATGCACCGGCCAATACTGAAAATACAAGATATGTTCAGTCAGCCACCTTTAATGGTAAACCGTATACAAAAAACTACCTGGACCATTTTGCTTTGCAAAAGGGAGGTAAGATCCTTATTGAGATGAGTGAGACGCCTAATAAACAAAGAGGAACAACCAGGGGGGACAGACCCTTCTCATTATCTGATACAAAAAATTAATCGTACATGAATAAAACAACAGGATGGCTGATGACGCTCGTGCTGTTTTGCACCGCGGGGGTGGCTCAGGGTCAGCGCCACTGGAATCAGGTCTTATCCGATAAAGACCTGTCCAGGGATACACTCACTAAAAAGGGCATTACCCTGGTATTTATCAATAAGGAAGCAGGCTTCTCAAAACAGGAGCAGGCAAGGATGGAGCAAACCTTCTTTAAGGTGTACCCCAAAGAGATCAACACATATAATAAAAAGGCAGCGAAGACGGTTGCCCTGATTATAGATCCGGAGTATAAAGGCGTGGCGGCCACCGCGGGAACTGTAATCCGGGTAAATCCGGAATGGATGCAAAAGCATCCCGAGGATTTGGATGTCGTCACCCATGAAGCCATGCATATCGTTCAGGCCTATGGGGGACATAGTGGTCCGGGATGGATAACAGAGGGTATTGCCGACTATGTCCGCCATGAGTTTGGCGTCAACAACGAGGCTGCCGGATGGTCCTTGACGCCTTTTGATGAGCGGCAGAGCTATACGAATGCCTACCGTATTACGGCCCGTTTTCTGCTCTGGATTACTAAGAACTATAAAAAGCAGTTTGTCCGGTCCTTGAATACCGTTATGCGGGAAGGAACATATACGGATGGTTTCTGGAAAGATCAGACCGGCAAAACCGTGGATGAACTGTGGTCGCTGTATAGTAAAAATCCGACTATTTAATGGAAAAAGATAAAAATCAGGGCTGACTTCCCGCATGCATCTTATGGAAGGATTGGTAACGTGAATAATATTAAAGGCCTCTACTTAAAGAGGCCTTTATGCTTGAGGGAATCAAAGGCGGGGCCGTGGCCCAGCTTATTGCTTACTTAAGTCGTTTTTCGGTAGTTCCAGATGGCAAATCCGTTCAGGGCCAGGGCAAACAGAGCAAGGTAGCCTAGTTCCTGGATCACCTGGGAGAATCCGGCACCTTTAAGTACAATTAAGCGGACGACCTTTATAAAATGCGTAACCGCCGTAAGCTCAGAAAGCGGGGTGCCCCACCCGGGCATGCTATCTGAGCTGGTAAAGAAGCCGCTCATAAGCATAAAAATCATTATAAAGAAAAATGAGATGAACATGGCCTGTAATTGAGTGTCGGCAAAGGCCGGTGGTAAAGACTATCATGCCGATCATCCAAAAGGGGATGAGCTTTCCTACAATGAACTGCCATTTTTGAATGGGTGTTACATTGATCTGTTGGGTGGTGCCTATTTCTTTTTCCTTGACAATGTTGAGCGCGGTAATAAAGCCCCGGGTCATGGTAAGTAACAAGACCAGGATGCCCGGCACCATATAATATTTGTATGCTGCCCTGGGGTTATACCTGTTTGACGGGCTCCAGGGAAATCTTGGCAGCGGGCACATGCTGAGCGTTTTCAGGTTTTTTAAGATATTACACAGTTAATCGGTTTTTATTTAAAAAACTGTTTACAAAAGATTGTAGCGTCCCTTGCATCCTTTCAGATTTTAAAAAGTTTTTTTAGAAAAATTAATAAGCAGTACAAGGCTCAGACTGGGAAATTTTTTCTACAAATCATTTTTTTTACAAATAATTGTTTTCTCTTATAGCATCCTAAAATTACTTTTTTTATATTGCTCTACAACTATTGATACCAGTATGTTATAGCCATGTCATCTGATTTTATTAGAAAGCGTTTTTGCACCAGTTTCAATGAGGGATTTGTCTGGTGCGCGTGCTAATTTATGTGTGAATTATTTTTAATTTAAAGTTCGTTATAAATCTAGTCATCATCTATTAACACAATACTACTTTAATCCTTTCTAATTTTAACCTTGAATTGGATGTGTAACCTTGTACAATTTTAATTATTGCTAACATCTTAACGTAAGAAATAGATACAGCATTCTTAAAATATTGTTTTGATCAACACCTAAGAATTTTCAAAATTATTGAGTGCATACCTCATTTTGTCGGAATAAATAATTTTTGATCCAGGGTCACAACCGCGATTTACCATCACAAGACAGGTAAAGACCTGTCCTTGATACCGTTTTAGCCTGTTTTTCTACTGAAAAAAGAGGGCCGAAACAGGTAGGGGCTGTTTATTGCATAGAAAGTCCCAATGGAAAATCCGGATAAAATTGTCAGGTAGTTTTTAAAATAAGTGTTTGGGGACCATGGCGCTTTGAAAGCGTATAGTTCTATTACTCCCCGGACACGAATACTTGTTTTGTTTATTAATTAAAATCAATTAATGATTATGAAAAAAGCCTATAAGATCGGCCTAGCCGGATTTCTTTTGGCCGTTTTTAGCACCGTTCAACTGATGGCACAACAGGCCAGGACAGTAGTTGGTGCTGTAAAGGATTCTGCCACTGGGGCGCCTATTGCGGGTGCATCCGTTGTAGTTGAAGGAGCCAGGACAGGCGCCATTACTACGATAACAGGTACATTTAAATTATCGGTTCCGGCGGCTGCCACAAGTGTAACGGCCTTATCGGTGGGATATGAGAAAGCTACGGTTCCGCTTACTGGTGACAGTCTGATTATATTACTCTCTCAGACGATTGACACCTCTTTAAATGCGGTGGTTGTTGTGGGGTACGGTACCCAGAAAAAAGGAGATCTGACCTCCGCCATTACCCAGATTGATGACAAGGATTTTAATAAAGGGGGTGCCAGAAACGCCATGGATCTGATTGCCGGTAAGGTAGCCGGTCTGACGATTACACGAACTTCAGGCTCCAACCCAAACTCCAGCCCGGCCATTCAGTTAAGAGGGGTGGCTTCCATTAACGGTTCCAACAGCCCGCTGATTGTCATCGACGGTGTTCCCGGTGGAAACCTGGATTTATTACAACAAAGTGATATTGAGTCCATCTCCGTATTAAAGGATGGTTCCGCTGCTGCGATCTATGGTTCCAGAGCCAATGGCGGCGTTATCCTGGTAACCACTAAGAAGGGGCATGCCGGAGCGCCTAAATATGAATACAATACCTGGATCAGAAAGGAATCCTTATCCAGATATCCTAAAGTATTAAGTGCAGCTGAGTATCGTCAGAAGATCGCGGATGGTGTGATTTCTGACAATAACGATAAGGGCGCTACTACGGATTGGTTTGATGATTTGATCAACCACAATAATTTCAGCCACTACCATAATATTTCCATGAGTGGCGGGGATGACAAAACCAGTTACAGAGCCAGTCTGTATTTCTCCAATTATGAAGGTATTGCCAAGGAGAATTCCCGCCAGCAATACGGAGGATCCGCCAATATCACCCATAAAGGTTTTAATGACCGGCTGACCACACAGGTTACATTTATGACCAATCATAATTCCGCTAACTTATTAGGTGGCGGTAACTGGGAGGATGCGTTATTTAAAGAAAATCCGACCCAGAGTCCTTATGACTCTACCAATCCCGGTGGTTACTGGAATGACAACCAGGTGGAAAACGTGGTTTCCAGACTGCATCAGGAGACTTCCAAAAGAGATCAGCAGACCACGATGGCGCAGTTTAAGTCGACGCTTACCATCACTAAGCAATTAAGCGCTACGGTAACGGGATCTTCTCAAAGAGATCAGTATGTGGATAATCAGTATAAAATGCTGAACTCCAGAGCTTCTCAAAATGATGGGGACAATCCGGGCGGCGGTTATGCTTATAAGTCTTCCGGGCTGGCCAATGATTATTTGATGGAGACTTATTTGAACTATACCAATACCTTTAAAGAAGATCACGCCGTGAGTGCGATTCTGGGGTATAGTTATCAGTACCATGAAGAAGAAAATTTCTCCGCCAATAACAAAGGTTTTTCTGCCGATGAGACTGCGGAGAATGACTTAGGTGCCGGTAATGCACTGGGTCAGGGGCATGCAGGCATGTCCAGTGAAAAATACACCAATACCCTGATTTCCTTTTATGGCAGGTTAAACTATGCCTATAAGGATAAATACCTGTTGGAAGCCGTTTTACGTCATGAGGGTTCCACCATGTTTGGTGAAAACAACAAATGGGGTAATTTCCCGGCTGTTTCCGCAGGATGGGTGCTCTCTAAAGAAGCATTCATGCAAAATGCCACCTGGGTCAATAACCTGAAGTTAAGGGTAGGTTATGGTATTACCGGTAACCAGAGCTTTGGTAATGGCACCTATCCGTTTGTAACGCTGGGTACCGGCGGCTATTATATCTATCCTGATGGCAGCTGGCACCAGACCTATGGCCCTTCTTTAAACCCGAATCCGGATTTAAAATGGGAGCGTAAAAAAGAATTTAATGCCGGGGTTGATTTTGGCCTGTTTGGCAACAGACTGTCCGGTTCCGTGGATTATTTCCAGAGAAGAACAGACGGCCTCGTTATCAAAGCGATTGTGGAACAACCGGCCAATGTAGCTTCAGAGACCCTGCAGAACGTGGGTGAGCTGGGAACCAACGGTATTGAGCTGACCTTAAGTGCGACACCGATTCGTACAGGAGACTTTAGCTGGAATATTGATGCGACCGCTTCACATGCCAGAACTAAGCTTCTGAAATATACAAGTGGTAACTGGCTGACCGGTGGAAGCATCGGCGGCTATGGAGACTTAGGGTATGCCTATAACTATATCTATCCCGGTGATTACCTGGGCGGATTCTTCGGAAAAACCTATGCAGGTCTTGATGAGAACGGCAAATGGCTGTTCTATGATAAGGATGGCAATAAGGTAGGTCCGGATGAGGCCAATACGGTGGAAAATGAAGGCGTTATCGGCAACGGTATCCCTAAACTGTATGCCTCACTGACCAACTCTTTTACCTATAAGAATTTCTCTTTAAGGTTCTCCCTGCGCGGTAAATTCGGGTATGACATTCTAAATACACTGGATTTGTCCTATGGCAACCGGTATACTTTACCTACCAACGTACTGGAATCTGCCTTTACCAAGTATAAGGATATCAATGATACGTATCAGTATAGTGATTACTATTTGCAGAGAGGGAATTTTGTTAAACTCGATGAAGTCACTTTCTCCTATAATGTACCCATTAAAGCCAACAATTATATCCGCAGTCTGAGTGTATATGTCACCGGATCTAACCTGGCTTTATTCACCAGCTATAAAGGCAATGATCCGGATTTTGTGGATGACACCGGACTTTTCCCAAGTATTGACGGAAGAGGGGTTTATCCAAGCACCAGATCATTCCTGTTGGGCGTTAATGTTGGTTTCTAAATTGATAAAAAGAACAGAAGATGAAATTTTATAAATATTTGCTATTCATGACAGTTGCTGTAGGCGTTTTGTACTCCTGTACAAAACTGGATTCTACAGCCTACCACTCCATCCCGGCGGATGCCTATTATCAAAATAAAGATGAAGTGATATCAGCGGTATTAAGGCCTTACACGCATACCAATGCCTGGGCCACCAGTTCCGGACAGATTGGTTGGTGGCGCGTCAGCGCCCTGGCCGGCGATCAGTTGGCCTGGCCACAGAAAGGGGTGGATGGGTACGATGGTGCAAAATGGATCCGTCTGCATTATCATACCTGGAACTCAGATGACGATGATGTGAGAACTCCGTGGAAGCTATTATGGACCGGACTTGGCTATTGTAATTCAGCCATTGCCAATATCGGAGCCAGAGAAGCAACTTCTATGGGTATTACAGACGAGGAGCAGAAGAACTACATTGCTGAGCTGAAGCTC
This sequence comes from Arachidicoccus rhizosphaerae, assembly GCF_900107765.1. Lineage (GTDB taxonomy): Bacteria > Bacteroidota > Bacteroidia > Chitinophagales > Chitinophagaceae > Arachidicoccus > Arachidicoccus rhizosphaerae. The sequence goes on from NZ_FNQY01000001.1 coordinate 381,339, forward strand.
TTACATGCCTTCTATTATATCCGTATTATGGATCTTTGGGGCAATGTGCCCTGGATTACAACAGTAGATCAGGTGCATCCTTCTACCTTACCGGAAGCACAGATCTTTGATTCCATTGAAGCAGAAATTAAGGCCAATATTAACCTGGTGCCCGATCTTTCTGAAGAAATGCTGGGTCGGATGAGCAAGGCAGGCGCTTATGCGATGCTGTCAGAGTTATACCTGAATGCGGAAGTCTGGTCTGGTAAAGCCAGGTGGCAGGACTGTATCAACGCCTGTGACTCCCTGATAGATAATAAAGCTGGTGGGGTTATCAACAATAAATTATCCCTGGATTCTAATCTGACGGAAACTTATCTGCCCAGCAACAAGGCTTCTCAGGAACAGATTTTTGCAATTGTCTATAACCACCAGTCCGCGAACTGGAATGCAGGGTTCCCTTCTGATTTCTATCATTTTAATCAGAAATTTGTTTATGGCGGTACCGTTACAGGTAATAACGGGATTATCGTGATTCCTGGTGTGTATGATACGTATGATGATGCAGATCTGCGTAAAAAAGAATGGTTCTTTATCGGCCCGATGTGGTATTATGATACGACGGCTAAAAAAGACAATGCCAATCTGAAGTATCCAGTGATGGGCTACAGAGAGTATCAGGGTAAACAGTTGGTATTTGTGGATAATATCAGAAGAAACAGCGAATTAAAAGCTGGTCAGGATCCATCTTCCTTGGTGTCAGACATGACCCATGGGGAAGAAAACAGCGGGGTGCGTTTTAATAAATATAAGTTGGGCGCACAGGATGATCCTAATTATCAAAGTACCAGCTGGATGATTTACCGCCTGACCATGATCTATTATGCCAAGGCCGAGGCAGAAATGCGACTCAATGGCAATAAACCGACCCAGGATGCGGTAGATCTGATCAATACGGTCCGGGAGCGCGATTTTGATGCAAAGACCTTTGCGGCTAAAAAATTCACAACGGCCAATTTTACAATGGACTCTTTGCTGGCAGAAAGAGGACGTGAGTTCATTTTTGAAGGATACCGCAGACAGGATCTGATTCGTTTTGGTAAGTTTACCACCGGTACCTGGTGGGATCATAAACCCCTTAATGATAAAAATAAACTGCTGTTTGCTATTCCCATTGAGCAGTTATCACTCAATCCGAACTTAAAACAAAACCCTGGCTACTAATCACTAGCCGGGAATACATAAAAGGATTATATTAATAATCTTGTTTTAAATGGTGAATGGAAAGGAGGCAACCTTTAATTAGGCGGCCTCCTTTTTGCGTAGAAAGTTATGGATTTCTAAGGGAAGACTGCCGGATTAATAGCGGCGTTTTTAAAATAATATTAGCCGTCAGGTTAATATCAATTTTTTCTTCAATGTGGGCCAGCAGATTCTTGGCAGCTATTTCCCCCATTTTAAGCCCCGGGTAATCCACGGTTGTCAAAGAAGGGTCAATAATCCTTGAAATCATATCATTGTTGAATCCTGCGATCACAATATCTTCGGGAACCTTTTTGCCATGATGCTTGAGTTCGTGCATACAGCTTGCGGCGCAGTGATCATTGGCTACGAAAACGCCATCGGCCTTAAGTTTGATAATGGTATTGGCAGCCTTGATGCCTGCCTCTTCGGATAAGTCATTGATAAGAACACAGCTTTCCTCAAAGGGTATTTTAAATTCCAGAAGGGCTCTTTTATAACCGGAAAGTCTTTCCTTATACACATTGCTGAGCTGATTGCCGGTGATATGGACAATTTTGGTGGCTCCCTGTTCAATTAAATGGCGGGTTACCTTATAGCCGGCGGCTTCATTATTAATGGTAAGGGCCGGCAGGTCACTACCGGCAGGTGTTCTGTCAAAAAACAGCACCGGGATCCCCCGCTTTTGCAGATTCAGAAAATGCGCAATGTCACTCGTGTTCTCGGCCAGAGAGACCAGCAGTCCTGCCACCCGGTTATCAAACATGGTCTGAACATTAATAATTTCCTTGCCGACATCTTCCAGCGATTGGCTGATCAACAGATTATAACCTGCACTATTAATCACCTTTTCAATCCCTGCAATGACCTGGGACATAAAATAGCTGTTGAGCTTTGGCACAATAATCCCGATCGTGCTGGTTTTGTTGTTTCTCAGATTTATGGCAAAGGCATTGGCCCGGTAGCCCATCTTCTCGGCCATCTGAATGATTCTTTGCTGAGTGGGCAGGCTAACGGAGCTATGTCTTTTAAGCCCTCTGCTGATGGTAGAGGGCGCAAGGTCCAGCTTGGCGGCAATATCATAGATCGTAACTGGTTTGTTAATCATGTCAAGGCCTGGTTGATTAGGACAAATCTATGTGAATTTTTTCAATTTATTGCAATCGATTGTACAAAGATGGTAAATTTCCTTAATCTATATGGGCTCTGCGTTAGCCAGGCGTGGTGTAATTGGGGGAGAAGCCTTTTTTAGCCCTTATAACACAATCGGTTGTGATTATTTTTGCTTTCGTGGCATCTGCCGGGAAAATTTTTGAAAAACCCTGGGGATTTAACTGTCCGGGCAAAGCCCGTTTGGAAGGGTTCCCGGTTAGTATAGGTCCATTCTGCCAACAGAAACTTCCGCTTTCGGATCATAATCAATGCTTGTGGCGTAAATATCCAGCACCGGACGATAGCATACCTTTTCCCTAAAGCGGATATCCCTTATGCGTTCCGGCAATTCTTTCCAGTAACCACCACCGCTCATACTTTTAAGGCGTTCATCATCCATCGTAAAACCTTTACGGATATATTCGTTCAGGCGTTTTGTCGCCTACATCCTAAACTGAGTGGGTATTTTGGAATTTACACCGTAGCCCAGCGAAATAATCTTATCAAGGCGATAATGCTTTGAACCATACCGTTTCCAGTCTGCGGCAGTTCGTAAGAATTTCTTACTAACTGAATTTTCGTGTAATTCGCCCTGCGTAAAAATATTTTTTATATGCTGTGTGATACCCGGGCGTTCCACACCAAACAACATAGCTACCAAAGCGACACGGTTTCTGCTTCAAAACGAACATCTACCGAAATGTTTTGGTCTTCGGCTTTAAACAGGATAAAACTTGAATTATTTTGCGCTAAATCTTGTATGTCAGCAAAAGCGAAAAGATTTTTTGGACACATATCATTGACATTTTAACCTCAGTTAAAAAATCTGCTTTTTTGTTTTATAAGAGATCAGTCAGGCCGCTGTTGGGAAATCAGGTGGACAACAGCCCTATGACAAAGCCCTATCTGAAGGTAAAGCGGTGCGTTCCTGAGGGAACATTTTCTATCTGATAATACCCCCTCATAAGTTTTCCCTGAACTTTTTGTCCGTCCATGAAAAGCAGGGGGTTGCTTTTTCCGGCAAATGGCAGCCGCACCGTGGCTGTTGTGTTTCCGGGCAAAGTCAGCTGCCAATTAGTATGGTCAGGTGCAATTTGAAAGCTTACATCAATATCCCCTCTTATTGTCTGGTAACGGATAGAGGCCTGTTGTACTCCGAAAGGATGTGGCTCAATGATTACCTGTTCAAAACCAGGTTTCAGGGGCCTGATTCCCATCAGGAAACGAACAATATAATTGGCCGGTGCCGTGCCCCAGGCGTGATTCCAGTCCTGATTGGGTTTAAAGTCCTGGCCCCAGGCCTCCATGGTCATGGTGGATCCTTCCCTGAGCATATTAAACCAGCTTCGTTTGTCTTTTGACGTAATAAGTTGAATCGCGTCATCTGATTGGTCAAATCTCCCCAGGGCTTCCAGTAAGAACTGTGCCCCATATACGCTGCAGGATAAACCCCTTGATTTGATAAAATGAATAACTGCCGGGACATGCTCATCAGGCACCAATCCAAAGGCGAGTGCAAACATATTGGCATGAAGGGAGCTATGTTGCGTTCCGGTGCCATCTTTAATGAGACCGGTGGCGGGATCCGAGAAATGCCGGAGAAAGGCAGCCTTAAGGGCAGCGGCCTGCCGGGTATATGCCAGGGCCTCTACTGGTTTATGAGTAGCTGTCGCAAGCGTTGCCATTGATTGTAGGGCCTTGTAATAAAACGCATTTACAACCGCGTTATAATCCGTAAATACAAAGCTGTCGGTTTCTTCCGGTGTATGCGGCCAGTCCACAATATCCTTTAACCCTTCATTGCCATCAAAAACTTTATAATGAATACTTTTTAAAAAATCAACAGATTGCTTGCCCGTTCTGGTACTGATCAGGCCTGTACTGTCCTGCAGTGCTGTCAGAAGCTTGGGTTGCAGCTGCTTAAAAATCCTGGCCACAGATCTGTGATCACCGCTGTACATATAATCGTAATAAGCAATAAGAAGGTTTTGCAGGGACCATTCCGTAGGCCAGGTAGGATGATAGATCAGATAAGAAAGCGTTCTTTTGGTCATATTAAAGTCGGCGTCTGTGCTGTAATGCGAAAGCTGATTGATCAGTGCATCCGCCTCATAGGGAATCCTTTCTCTGTCTCCATCCAGGTAATATCCGGTAAAGGAAGTGGCTTTAATGGTGTACTTACATAACTCCCAGATTTGATTTAATGTGCTGTCTGAGCTATGAAAAACAGTGGCATTGTCTTTAAAGGGAATATGAACAAAGTTTCTGGAAACCTTCAATGGCCGGATGCTCGTTAGATTTCCATGAAGAGCCAGATACCTGAAAGGTAATACTTCGCCTATGTAAGATGGCATTTTCACTGCACTGGGTTTGGTATTTCTCTGATCAGGGGTAATCGGCACCTGATAAGTATGAATGCCTTGTTTTACAGCGATTCTTATGATTCTATAGCGGACCGTACCGGGCGGCTGTTGATCAATCGGGCTGCCTTTTCCCTGAATCAGTTTTTCTCCTAACACGATGAAAATGCTGTCATCTTTACTCGCCTGCAGTCTGAGGACAGGCTGGGCAAAGCCGTCTTTGCCAAAGTCATAGAGCAAATAATCCTTGTCCAGTCTTAGAGAATCTATGGGGGACTGGTGCTCTTTTTGTACAACAAATGTGGGAAGCCCTGAATCCGTGAGGCTGTCGGCCGTTCTGAAAAGCTGCCATCCTGAAAACCGGCTATCCGACTTGCCTGCTGCATCTCTATCCCAAATCCTGACTTTCCACTGGTAAACCGTAGCCGGCAATAAAGCAGGTCCGGTGTAGGGAACCTGGACGCTGGCGGAGTTTTCTATTTTTCCGGAACTCCAGACCGGCCCCGCAGTCTTGTTATTATCCATGGCCTTTGTAAGTATAATTTCATAAGCGGCCTGTTTTTTTACTTTGCCGGGGACGATCCAGCAAAAAGCCGGTCTACGGCTCGTAATCGCTTCAAACTGCAAGGAATCCTTGTTGCCTGCAGTCACAGAAAGCAAAGATTGATTGGTGAGTATACCCATTTTATAAACGCGCTCCGGATGATCCAAAAGGTCTACACGTAGCCCGGTGGGCACCTTTAGGTCCTGCCGGCCGGGACCCTGCATACCTTGAGCTGCTAGCGGCCACTTGCAACAGGCACATCCAATAAATAACATCAGTTTACAAGCGACCTTAAAAACAAATCTGTAAGAGTGACGGGCGGACCAAAAGGGTAACAATTGCATAAATGAACGGTGATTTATATATAATTCCCAATATATTAATTTATTGGTCAATATAACGTTTTCACAAAAAGTCTTTCACAAAACTTTATAAACATGTAATACAAAATAAAAAACTACTAAACAAATTGATACTGTGCTTATTGAGCTGATTCTGTTCCAATAGGATTAAAAATGAATGTTTCAAATATTTATCATTTGTTACAAATCTATTTTGTTTGATAACGATTTCAGTTAATTCGCCGAAAAAATGAAACTATTTTACCAAAAATTTATATAATAAAAAGCAAACAATTTATATTTGTTTCGGTGTTAACCATTTACGAATTGGATGGTTTGCACATAGGTTTCTAAGATTGACACTTTCATCCCAAAAATTTTCATCCATGAATTCAAAACGATTATCGTCAAGATTCGCTTTGTGTCTGGGCTGGCTATTACTTTCACTAGCCGGTTTCGCACAAACAAGGACGGTCACAGGTACCGTCACCAGTGAAACAGGGGAACCGGTCCCCGGCGCCTCTGTAAAAGCAGTAGGTACTACAACCGGAACGTCTACGGACGCTCAGGGCAGTTTTGCGTTAAGTGTCCCGCCGTCGGTGACGCAACTCGAGATTAGCTTTGTCGGGTATGCCACACAAAAAGTCAGCATTGCAGGTAAAGAGTCCGTTACGGTTCAATTGCAACCCTCCAGCGCTGAGGCGCTCGATGAGGTTGTGGTAATTGGTTACGGGCAGGTACGAAAAAAGGACCTGACCGGATCTGTAGCCAGTATTGGCGCCAAGGATTTTAATAAGGGTGTGATAACGGCTCCCGACCAGCTTATTCAGGGCAAGACTCCAGGGGTTATGATTATTAATAACACGGGGCAGCCGGGCGGATCCACTACCGTCAAAATCAGAGGTAACTCCTCTATCAGAGCCGGCAATAATCCGCTGTTTGTACTGGATGGCATACCGCTTTCCGGAACATCCGCCAGACCAGGAGGAAGCGGCGGCTTCAGCACTGACGGAGGTAACCCGTTGACTTATCTGAATCCCAGTGATATTGCCAGCATTGACATCTTAAAGGATGCCTCTGCTACGGCTATCTACGGATCCAGAGGGGCCAATGGCGTGGTTATCATTACAACCAAAAGGGCCAAGTCCGGAGAACCTACTTTAAATCTGGGAGCCTCTGCCGGATTGTCGAGTTTGCTTAAAAAGCCGGATGTACTGGACGCTTCACAGTTCAGAGAAGCCATTCAGCATTATACACCGAGTGATGTAGCTACCGCAGATTTTGGAAGCGATGTGGACGCCTTTGATGCGATTACCAGAAAAGCACCAACACAGAACTACTATGGAGATATCACAGGCGGTACGGAGAACGGCAGATACCGTTTATCTCTGGGTTATCTGGATCAGGCGGGTATTGTCCGTACATCAGAACTGAAAAAATACACGGCCAATCTAAGCAGCAGCTTTAAGTTCTTAGACAACAAGCGTCTGGGGCTGGATGTAAATTTACTGGTTACGCAAACCAATGAAAATCTGGCGCCCATTGATGTTGGCGTAGGCTTCACCGGGAACGTTATCTCTCAGGCCCTGCAATGGAATCCTACCCGGCCCTTATATGACGACAACGGCAATCCGACCTATATTTCTCCCAACCAGATTAATCCTATGACTTCCCTGGCAGCTTACAAGGACAGAGCCGTGGTCAATACAATCGTGGCCAGTGTTTCTCCTTATTATAAAATAACCGATAATCTGGAGTACAAGCTGATTTATAGCGTTACCAGACAAACCGGCGATAGAACGGGAAGATATATAGCCGGCATGGTGGATTCCAGTCAGGTACAGAACGGAATGGCCTTTGTGGGCAACAACACTGAGACCGATCAGCAGCTGACCCAAACGCTGACCTTTAACAAGCAACTCAGCGATGCCTTTAATCTTAATGCGGTAGCGGGTTATGAATTTCTGGATTATAAATACTATTGGAATTCAGAATCCGGTAGCGGATTTAGTGATGTAGGTTTGGATTATTATGATTATCTGCTCTATTCTACCATTTCCAGTAGATCCATCAATTCTCATAGAGATCCCTCCATTCAGCTGCAGTCTTTCTTTTTAAGGGCGTCGGCCAATTACCTGGACCGGTATCTGTTAACCGCCACCATTCGTCGGGATGGTTCCACTAAGTTTGGTTCCAATAACAGATATGCTAATTTTCCATCTCTGGCATTTGCCTGGAATCTGTCCAATGAAGCTTTTTTAAAAGGCAGTAACGTTGTTAACCAATTAAAATTAAGACTGGGTTGGGGACAAACCGGTAACTCTGCTTTCCCTTCCGGCGCCTCGAGGCCCCGTTTTACCTTTGGGACTCAGTCCATTACCCAGGCTAATTTCGGGAATCCGGATCTGAAATGGGAGTCTTCTGCCACGCTGAATGCAGGACTGGACTTCGCCTTGTTTAATAGCAGACTGTCCGGTTCTCTGGACTACTTCAATAAAAAGACCACAGACGCCTTATTTGAAAGTACGATTGCCCAGCCGGCACCGCCCAGCGGAAAAATCTGGATTAATCTGCCAGGTGAGATCTCCAATAAAGGCGTTGAACTTTCTCTTACCGGTAATATCATCAGTAAAAAGGACTGGGGCTGGAACCTGACCGCCAACGCTACTTATATCCAAAATGATGTATCCGGCCTGACGGGATACTATACAACGGCCGCCTTAAGAGGTCAGGGGTTCTCAGGAGTGCTGGGTCAGCGTATGGTCAACGGTCAGCCGCTGAACGTCTGGTATCTGGCCAAATATGCGGGTATTGACCCAACCACCGGGACCAGCATGTATATGGCTCAGGATGGGACCGTAGGAACACCTGCCACGGACTCAAAATACGACCCTTCCTTGAATAAGTTTTATGTAGGCAGTCCAAACCCTAAATATCTGCTCGGCATTACAACAGATGTTACCTACAAGAAGTTTACTGCCACTTTTAACATGAACGGTGCCTTCGGCCACTATCTGTTTAATAATACCATGGCAACGGTACTGGGGCTTAGCAATTTGCCATCAAGAAACATTGGAAACTATTATGATAATCCGGCGGCCAATGAAGCGCTTTCCAACTCCGCTTCTGCTTCCACCAGATACCTGGAAAAAGGGGATTATATGAAAATGTCCAATATCACACTTAGTTATAGAGTAGGCAATATCGGCAATACCATTAAAAATCTGAATATATCACTGACAGGACAAAATCTGTTTGTGCTTACCGGATATAACGGTTTTGATCCTGAAGTCAACACAGATGGATCAGATTCAGATATTCCATCCCTGGGAATTGAATATCTGCCTTATCCTCCTGCCAGAACCATTCTGTTAGGTGTAAACTTCTCTTTATAACTACCCAATCATCGCTTAAATAATTAAAATATGAAAGCTTCAAAAATATATTACGCGGTGCTCGTGCTGTGCAGTCTGATGTTTTCCATCTCCTGTACCAAACTTGACGAGAACCTGTATAGTGAACTCACCGATGCCGGAGATTCAAAATCCGTATCAGATTTATTAACCAGTGCTTATTCCACCTTAAACGGACCCTATCAGCAGGATAACCGCTGGTGTTTAGAGGAGATTACTACAGACGAGGCCATTGCTCCCACCAGAGGCGGAGACTGGGATGACAATGGTATCCACAGGGCTTTACACCTGCATTTATGGAATTCAGATAATTCCTACATGCTTAATACCTTTAACGGGCTGGGTAATGCTATTTTCCAGGCCAGCAATGTACTTCGTTTTGATGCTTCTGATCAACAGAAGGCTGAGGCTAAATTTATCAGGGCACTGGCCATGTTTGATATGCTGGATCTCTGGGGACAGACACCGTATAGGGACAATCTCGATGATTTTAAAACCCTGCCTTCCGTTCTCTCGGGTCAGGATGCGATTGATTTTCTCGTTAAAGATTTGAATGATGCCCTTACGGCTCTGCCGGATGCCGACGATGCCTATGAGGCCTATGAGGCGAATAAAAATGCGGCCCGGGTGTTACTGATGAAAATCTATCTCAATAAAGGAGCCTTCCTGAATAGAGCAGCACCTACTTTCAGCAAAGAAGATATGAATCAGGTCATAACCCTGGCTAAGGCCATTACTGCCAGTGGCAAGTATTCCATTTCCAAACCGGGTCATTATTTTGATAATTTTGCCCCCAACAATGACAAGATTTCTACTGAGAATATCTTTACCCTTTATAATGAGAATGGGGTCAGAGGCGGCAGTGTGGACAGAACCTGGAATACGGTAGCCCATTATAATATGTTACCGGGTGGCTGGAACGGCTGGGCAACGCTCTCTGATTTTTATGATAAGTTCCAGCCTACAGATGAAAGAAGAGGCATTTATTATGAATATCCTGCAGATACCACCAACAATAGGAAAGCAGGTTATCACAGACAGAATGTCGGCTTTTTTGCAGGGCAGCAGTATAACTGGAATAACGATCAACCGCTGATGGCCAGAAACCCCAGTACGGCGCCACTCGTCTTTACGGCAGAGGTCACGCTCAGAACCTCCGGGGCAACCCTTGAAACGGCCGGCATCCGTCCCATGAAATATGCCTATGACTATAGCAGTGTCGGGCAGAAAAACAACGACTGGGTGGTATACCGGTATGCTGATGTAATTCTTATGGAGGCCGAGGCCATTTTACGCGGAGGTGACGGAACGGCTGCGGAAGCCCTGGGTCTGGTGAATGACATCAGAACCAACAGAGGCATTGCCAAATTAACTTCCTTAACCCTGGATGATTTATTGGATGAAAGAGGCCGGGAGCTTTATTGGGAAGGCTGGAGAAGACAGGATCTGATCCGCTTTGGCAAATTTTTGGATGCATGGCAGGAAAAGCCGGCAGATGCCAGTCCTAATACCTTGCTGTTTGCTTTACCTGCACAGCAGGTGGCGTCCAATCCGAATCTGACGCAGAACCCCGGGTTCTAAAGCGGAAGCGTCGACAAAGAAATAAAGGCATTGCGTTTTTTATCAAAGGCCCCTTATCCGGATATTTATTTAGCCGGATAAGAGGCCTTTTTCATGCATGATAAAACAGGGAGTATCAGTCCATTTTATAACCGGGCTCTTTATACAATATATCAGACTTTGCTAAGATATCAGGGAGATATACCTTTTCTTTCCATAAAGAAGGTTCAATATCTTCAATGGTTACAGAAAAAGACGCTTCCCCGTATCCTATAATGGAAATAGCAGCCTTGACAAGCGCGCCGGCTAACTTTTTTTTCTGAAGCTGTGTTTTACCTTTCCAGAGTTTAACTTGAATGTGTGGCATAAATTTATTTTTTTGATCATTTAATTTTAAAAGGTGCTGCCGTCAATCACATACGGGTAGCGCGCCTCCTTATTGACAACTTTATCCCAGGCTTCGTTAATCTGATTGGCGGATATTAATTCAATTTGCGGATAGATTTCATTTTCCGCACAATAGTCCATTACCGCCTGTGTTTCCGGTATGCCCCCAATCATTTAGCCATTGAAATTTATCCGGTTAAAAATCATATTAAAGTTATTGATGGTTAGTTCGCCATGCACGGGTTGTCCTACCTGCGTAAAATATCCGTAAGGCTTGACGCAGGATATATAATTTGACAGATCCTAATGATAAGGGACGGTAGACAACATATAACCCAGCTTGCCAAAAAACGGGATTAATTGCTGCGGAGCGTTAATACAATTACTTCTTTGGCTCTAAAACCTTTAATATCTTCCACTTTGGAGTACAATAGGTGGATAAGAGAATTAATGCCGGCCGGTAATCTGAATGGTGGCTTGTTTCGCTTTTTGGCCTATCATGGCACTCAGATAAGGACTGGATGCATATTTTTTACGGTAGGCGGTATCGACCGTGTCTTGCAAAGCCTCATCCGCGATTTCAAAGCGGACATTCCAGATGTTGCCTGCCGCATGGATCCGGCCTGCGCCCTGACTTACCGCTGCTTTATACCAACTGGAAGAGGTGCCGCTGTAGGCTCTGACAAAAAGTTTATGATCTACAACGACTTCCCAGATCCAAGTGGGCGTTCCATAGGTCTTGCCGTCCGCTCTTAACGGAGAGATTTTTAAATCATCTGCCTTGTCTATATTTTGTAGCTCCGCGCTTGAAAAGCTGCTTGGTATATGGTCCATTGTTTATTTTATTTTTATGAATATGTCTGCCATGGTCTCAGCGTCAATGGCTGTCTGGTCTATGAGCCTAAGGGACTGGACCATTTTAAGGGTAGACTCCTTGTAGTATTTGAAATGGGGTGACTGTAAGTGGGCTTCGTAGGCCTGCTTATTGGCGTAAATCTCGACAATTTGGATATGGTTTTCGCAGGCAGGATTTTCCATCGGAAAAATCGCAATGACACCTGGTTCCTTTTTCATAGAGGCCGAAGCTTCTTCTTTTAGAATCTCCAGATATTCTGCCTTAAACTGTGGGACAATTTCAATTGCTGAAATGCGAACCATCTTATCGGCATCCAATAACGGGATAGCAGGTTTATGTAGCAGCCCGAGCATTACATTGGCATATCGCCTTCCGATATGTTTTTCGATTAACTGGGCCACTTCCAGTAACTGGTTTTCAGTGATCCCGGTGTTTTTGCCCATGCCTATGTGTGCTTTTAACTGAGGGGCAATGCCCGTCATTGCGGCAAGTGCCGCAATGGTCACCAATTCTCTTTGCTGAAAAGAGAGGATGTCGCTGCTGAAAATATCTCCAAAAAGATGCTCTTTGAGGTAGGCGTCAATACGGGCAGAGAACTCCCCGAATCCAGGTGCCGGCTTTTTTTGGAAGGTTCCGGTTAAAGTCTCCAGCACTCGCCTGCCCTGTTCGTATTTGTCAGTAGCGTTATTTTCCGGGCTGTCTGCTTTCCCTGCCGCATCTTTAAAGCCACTGGCAGATCTTTGTTCGACAATGGCTTTAAGAGCCATAATGGCATTCAGACTTCTGGGAAAGCCTGAGTAGGCATATAGCTGTACAAAGGCCTCTTTGATTTCGCTTACAGACAGTCCGGCGTCCAGGGCTGCCGGTATCTGTATGTTCAGGTTTTCCATGTCACCTGCTGCGGCGAGGGCAGTTACTGTAATAAGTCCTTGCTGGGAAGCGCTTAGGTAGGTTGTCGTATTTTGTGCTGACATTGAGTTTGTATTTAAAATGAAAATAATTAATGGAAGCAGGGCTATAATAAATACTTTACGCATGATAAAAAAGGTTAATTATTGACTTCGTTATATTGCTGATCCGTCACGGGTTCATTCCAGACTACATTCTGGTCTCCCTTGTAATTCGTTATGGCAATATGTACCAACTCTGCACTGGCAGAGGCGCCGTGCCAGTGCATGACGTTTTCAGGGATATTCATCACGTCGCCTTTTTTTATCCGCCGGGCGGGTTTGCCCTTTTCCTGGTAAAACCCTTCTCCCGCTGTAACAATCAGCACCTGGCCCTTTGGATGGGTATGCCAGTGTGTTCTGGCCCCGGGCTCAAAAGTGACGACTCCGAGTGCAAACTCATTATTTTGATCTCTGGCTAAAAGCGGATGTAAATAGGCCTTTTGGCTAAACCACTGCCCGGGGAGCAACTCTCCCTTAGGGAAAAGCATTTCATTATTTTGTTTTGCCATTTGTTCAGGATCTTGAGGGTTATTCTTTTCTGTGCAAAGGTTACTGCATCCTGAAACAGTCAGCAGTCCGGCTGTAAAAATTAATAAGTAATAGCTGTATATAGTGTTGATATTCATGCTTTTAATGGATTTTATTTGGAGCGGATCAGGTAATTGTTTTCCGTCATACAAAGGTACAGGGTCTATTTCCCATGGTATTTATACATATCACAGGTATGTTTACCAGTTTCACTGATATCGTTATGGGAGACGCGCAGAGCCAAAATGAATGAATATCTTTGTATAGATAAAGGCGAAGATTATGGAAAAGGTCGAAAAGTTTGAAACGGTAAGACAATATAACGACTATGCAGGGGTAGAGACCCTGCATCCGCTGGTGAGTGTCGTAAATTTTGAGAAAGTCGGTGCATTTCAGTATTTCAGAAGATATATGGGACTTTACGCTGTCTTTTTAAAGGATATCAAATGTGGGAATATCACCTACGGATGTCAGAATTATGATTATGAGGACGGCACCCTGGTATTTGTATCCCCCGGGCAGGTTTATGGCGTGGACAGCAAGGGCATCAAAAATAAACCTTCCGGCTATGGTCTGGTCTTCCATCCTGATTTGATCATTGGAACGCACCTGGCTAAGAGCATAAAGGACTATACCTTTTTTTCCTATGAAGTAAATGAGGCGCTTCACTTGTCAAAAAGCGAGCGGCAGGTCATTGTGAGCTGTCTGGAAAAGATTCTGACGGAGATTAAACAAAATATTGATAAACACAGTAAGACCCTTATTGTGTCCAATATCGAATTGTTTTTAAATTATTGCATGCGGTTTTATGACAGACAGTTCATTACCAGAAGCCATGTCAATAAAGATATCCTGACAAGGTTTGAAGGGCTGCTGGATGATTATTTTGAATCCGGGAAATGTGAGGCGGAAGGGTTGCCTACAGTCAGTTACTGTGCTAATGAGCTTAATTTCTCCACGAATTATTTCAGGGATTTGATTAAAAAGGAGGCAGGACAGAGCCCGCTTGAGTTTATTCAGTCCAGGGTGATAGAAAAAGCCAAAGCGCTTATTTTTGGTACGAATAAAAATATCAGTGAGATTTCTTATCAGCTAGGCTTTAAATACCAGCAGCATTTTACCAGGCTGTTTAAACAAAAGGTCGGCTATGCACCGGCAGAATACCGTAATCTAAATGCCTAGCAGCATTCCACTAGCAGCATGTTGAAAGCTGTGAAACTTCAATTTCAAAAGAGCTGTATCGCCTGGGCGCGTTTTTTTAAAACATTGTCCTTTCGCTAAAATGTTCCAATAAATAATAATTAGGCGATATAGAAGTTATTATCCCGGTAGTTTACGTATCTTTAGAATCCACCTAAATTCTATTTAGATGGAATTAACGCGTATGTGCTATCAAAATAAATACCTCTTTATGAAGACCTTCTGCCTGTTTTTTATGACCATTTTTCTAGGAATCGTGACATTTGCACAACAAGAAGACAAAGGCTCTTTTGTTGTAAGCGGCCAAATTTTGAATCAAAAGGGTGATGATACCTTAAACTGCTGGCTGACCTGTTACGTAAGTATCACAGGACAGCGAAATGTCAAAATTCCTGTTGATAAAGATGGCCGTTTTGAAAAATCAGTGGATGTGGAAGGTCCTCAAAATTTTATAGTTGGCTTGAATGGGTTTTGGACAACTTTTTATGTAAAGCCAAAGGATACGCTTAATATTCGTTTCGATAAAAATAATTTTTTTCAAACGATCAGCATTAAGGGGAACACGGAGAAAAGAACCCGGGAACTGAATTTTAATTTTCAATTTGCAGCCCATTTTTTTGAAAAACAAATGGCGCTCTCAAAGCATTTGAGCGGCCCTTTTACCAAAGAAGATAGTCTGGCAGGTATAGATTCAATGAAGGTAAGTTGGATAAATAAGGAGTACAACCTGGAATGTGAGTTTATAAGTGGAGACAGCAGTCTGGATAAACAAATGCGGCAATTATTTAAACAGGAGGCCTATTATCATTGGACCTACGAAATGTTGATGCGGATGTTTTTAAACAGGATACCGGAGTTTTTAAAATATGAATTAGCCGAAAAAAGCGAGAACATTCTAATTACCCCGTCAATTATAAATGTTCCAAAATACAGAAATTTATACCTGAACGATTTTTATAACATTCCTCAATATCGGGAATTTATTGGTTTATTTAATATGACTTATACTGCAAGGCGCCAGCCACCGCAGCCGTTTTGGCGATACTCAGGCGGCCTTGAGCATGAAAAGAATACAAATTGGCTGGAGCGTTCCTATTACCAGGCGATGGCTAATTTCAACTTTTATCCGATCAGAGATTGGTATATAACGAACTTGCTCGTCAAGAATTTTAAAAGCCAGCAACAATCTTTTGAGAATATTGAGCAGGTGATGCTGGATTTTTTACCCGTTTGTAAAAATCAGGATTATAAGGAGATGATATTACAGGTATACAATGGAACAAAAAAGTATGTTCCTGGGAAACCTGCACCGGATTTTACCTTGAAAGATGAAAATGGAAAAGACGTATCCCTGGCAGATTTTAAAGGCAAGGTGGTATTGCTTGATTTTTGGGGAGTTCACTGTGGCCCCTGTATTGCAGATCTGAAGGAAACGGTTCCTAAAGTGCATCAAAAATATAAGGGGAAAAATGTGGTGTTTCTTAATGTTTGTGTGGAAGACACGGAAGACAACTGGAAAGAAGCCATAAAAAAATATAAGGTAGAAGGTGTCAATGTATTTGCAAAAGGTTGGGAGGATAACCCTGTTTGTAAAGCTTACGGAATTGAGGGAATTCCGCATTATATGCTCATTGATAAAGAGGGAAATTTTGCCGATTTCAACTGTGCGGCGTACTCGCTTTTATGGAATGATAATATTTTGGATAAAACATTGGAAAAGTAATTATGTTTCAGGTAAATCCCGGATAGAAAGAATAAGTTATGTGCTCCATAAATGACAAATGTATCGAAACTTTAAAAGAAGATGGCATTTATCACTTGACTTCACCATCCCACTGCATCTTTTGGACGCATAATCAATTCCAGGGTAATTCCATATGCAGCAACAGGTATATTTTTCGCAAACGATTCTAGCCATACCCTGTCGCATTGGAACTATTTTAGTAATCCTACCGGTTCAATTCATGTAACCTGCTTGTCATGCTTTTTATGATGGCAGCACTTCGCTACTGCACCTACCGTTTCAAAATGGTGGAAAATTCAGGGTCAATGTTTCTTCCGTATCACCATGAAACCCAAGCCGGCTGTTTATTATTGCGGGGTTTTACGGTGAGTTATTTATTTTTATTCTGAGTTGAGGCATAAATCACCTTAATGGGGGATGTTGCCATTATGTTTAAATGGGTTATATGTCATAAAGTAAATGGAATTATGATGATCAAAGTTGCGCTGTCTAAAGTTTGTATCTTAATATTGAAGGTATAAAATGAACATTAAGCTATTGATTATTAATTACATATTAGATTATAAGGGAGGGCTTTGCTTAGGGGACAGGACAGTACGGGATAGTTGAATGAATATTTAGGTTTAAAATTGCACTAGTGGACTTATAACGAATGTTCACTTGTTTTTGAGCGTGTTTCAAATGTTATGTTGGAACCGGATTAAGTTTCTGTTTATTAAAACCATAATTAAGCAATTAATGCCTTCGCATATTCGTGTCAGTAAATATCAATTTTCCGGTAAGACCGGTAAAATCCGGCTTAAGCGTCTGGGCGCCCTGATGGCAGCAGGACTTATGTTAGGTTCTGGTGCCCATGCCCAATTAAGCTGGCCAGCTGTAACCCGTCAAAATAAGCCCTGGGCCCGTTGGTGGTGGGAAGGGAGCGCCGTTAGTGAAAAAGGACTCAGCGATGTCATGCATCTGTATAAGGATGCAGGACTTGGAGGCCTGGAAGTAACGCCTATTTATGGCGTCAACGGTGAAGAGTCTAAAAACATCCCTTTTCTATCTAAAAGATGGATGGAGGTGTTTGATTATACACTTAGCGAAGGTAAAAAACTGGACCTGGGTATCGATCTGGCCAATGCCACCGGCTGGCCATTCGGAGGTCCCTGGGTTACCGACGCCGATGCCAGTAAATCATTGGAATTTAAAAAATATGATCTGCAGAAAGGGCAGGGCATTACAGCCCCTATCACTTTTAAGCAGGAGGCGCTGGTTAGAGGAGAGCACCGCCCAGCTGTAGATATTTCTTTAATAAAAGATCCGATCCGGCTAAACGGGATTGATAATTTACAAAAATGGGCCCTGGATCAGGTCCGGTTCCCGGTAAATATACCCCTAGTGGCCTTGATGGCTTATGACAGGCAAGGCAACGCCACGGATTTAGCTGACCTGGTGGATAAAAGCGGTCATCTGAACTGGCAGGCGCCGGAGGATGGTTATCAGGTATATGCCATATTTCAGGGACTGCATGGCAAAATGGTAGAAAGGGCAGCTCCTGGTGGAGAAGGCTTCGTTATCGATCATTTTTCCACTACGGCGCTGGGTCATTACCTGGGTCATTTTGACTCGGCCTTTAACGGCAGCTCGTTGGATGGGCTCAGAGGCTTTTTCAACGACTCTTATGAAGTGGATGATGCTGCCGGTCAGGCAGATTTTACCCCTGGATTATTCTCAGCCTTTAAAGAGCTGAGAGGGTATGATCTAAAACAATATTTACCGGAACTGCTGGATAAAAACAATACCAGCCCGGAGGCGCTGAGGGTTCTGTCAGATTACAGGCAAACCATCGGAGAACTGCTCCTGGAGCATTTTACGAAAGGCTGGCAAAACTGGGGGCAACAAAAAGGCAAGTTGATCCGCAATCAATCACACGGTTCTCCGGCCAATATCCTGGACTTATATGCAGCAGTTGATATACCGGAAACAGAAGGGGAAGATGAACTCCGCTTTAAATTTGCCTCTTCTGCCGCTGATGTGATGGGTAAGCCGCTGACTTCATCCGAATCAGCCACCTGGTTGCAAGACCATTTTCTGTCTTCTCTGGCCGATGTCAAAAAAGCGATTGACCTTTATTTTCTGGGTGGGGTAAACCATGTATTCTATCACGGCGTCGCCTACTCTCCCTTAGAGGCCACCTGGCCTGGGTGGCTATTTTACGCCGCAGTACATTTTCAGCCAACCAATCCTCAGTGGAAAAACTTCACGGCTCTTAATGAGTATATAGCGCATTGTCAGTCCTTTTTGCAAAGCAGCACGCCGGATAATGACATCCTGCAATATTTTCCCATTTTTGACAGCTACGCTAAAAAAGGCCGTTCTCTGCTCAATCACTATGACGGCATGAAAGGCTTTGAAGGAACAGATTTTAAAGCCAATGCAGAGTGGATGAATACAAATGGCTATAGTTTTGATTTTATATCAGATCGCCAGATTGCCTCCCTGGGTTTTGATGGCAGTAATACAGCCAAGCCTATTAAAAGTCCGGGCGGGCATTATCAGACTTTGTTGTTATCCGGTGTAGACCATATACCTGAACAGAGCTTTACTAAAATATTGGATCTGGCAAAAGCAGGCGCCACTATATTGGTATATAATCATTTACCTACGACCGTCAATGGGTTAAGTGATCTGGATGCGCGTCAAAAAGTTTTCAGTCAGCTATTAGCCTCCTTAAATTTTAAAGCGACAGCAGGCGGCATACAAAAGGCGAGCCTTGGAAAAGGCGCCGTATTGCTGGGTAGCAATCTTGCAGACCTATTACAGCAAGCAAGGATCAGACAAGAGCAAATGGGCGTTAAGGGCCGCCTGGGCTTTATCCGCAAAGTATACCAGGACGGGCATTATTACTTTATCAATAACCGCAGTGACAGTAGTTTTGAAGGTTATGTAAATCTGGCAGATGATCTGGATAATTCAACGGCTTCCGGCTCCTATGCTTTATTCAGTCCCATGCAGTTAAAATCTGGGCTGGCAAATGTTAAAAATGAAGGCGGCAGACACGCTGTTTTTCTGCAGCTTCGCCCCTGGGAGTCTGTTATTGTCAGAACCAGTGACAAAGAACTTAAAGGAGAAAAATACGCTTATACCAGGCCTGCTGGCCCGGCGACAGCTCTTACCGGCAACTGGAAACTGACCTTTAATGAAGGCGGTCCTACGCTTCCTAAAGCAGTTACTATGAGTCGTTTGGATTATTGGACAAATACTAAAGACACCAATGCACTTAATTTTTCAGGTACTGCTACCTACGAGCTGGACTTTAAAAAGCCTGCTCAGATCAGTGGCGTCACCCGGTATAGACTCCGTCTTGGCAGCGTTAAAGAAAATGCATCGATTTGGTTAAACGGGCAAAAAATAGCCACCCTGATAGGGCCTGATTTTACCCTGGATATAGATGCCAAATTATTGAAAGACAACAATCATTTAGCAATCCGGGTATCTAATCTTATGGCCAACAGAATTCATTATATGGATAAAAACGGGCTGGTTTATAAAAGGTTCTACAATATAAATTTTCCGGCCCATGACGCACAAAACAGAGGCAAAGACGGCCTCTTTACTACACTTGGGTGGGATATAAAGCCCTCAGGATTAGCGGGTCCGGTTACTCTGACCCCGTTGAAAACAACGCCCTAGTGTTAAGAGAACTCTTTTTGAACAGGATGGCACAGGATAGTCATTAACGATCATCAGTTTATTTTTGAAAAATATAATTATAGAAACTTCTAACCCTTCTCTATGCAGTTAATACTCGGTATCATTTATCACTTTTTGGGAGGATTTGCTTCAGGAAGCTTTTATATTCCCTACAAAAAAGTAAAAGGCTGGGCCTGGGAATCACTATGGATTGCCGGAGGTATATTCTCCTGGCTGATTATTCCATTTCTGGCAGCCTGGCTGACCATACCTAATTTTACTGCCATCATCAGCCATGCAGACAGCCATACCATCGCCATCACCTATATTTTTGGCGTGCTATGGGGAATAGGCGGATTAACCTATGGGTTAGGCGTCCGTTACCTGGGTGTAGCCCTGGGTAGCACTATAATTCTTGGACTTTGTTCTGTATTTGGTTCACTGATTCCTTCAGTGTATTACAATTTCTATCCTTCAGCAGGTCATGATTCCTTTACCGATCTGTTGCATACTACCTGGGGTCAGACCGTACTGATCGGTATTTTGATCTGTGTTCTGGGTATTATCGTCTGCGGTAAGGCCGGGATGCTCAAAGACAAGGATCTGCAAAAAGATACCGAACTGAAGAAAAAGGAAGAATATAAGATAGGCCTCGGTTTAACGGTAGCCATTATTTCCGGTATATTAAGTGCCTGTTTTGCTTTCGGTATAGACGCCGGTAAATCCATGGCCAATGAGGCCAATGATATCTGGAAACTCACGCATACCGGTCAGGGGGAGTTTCTGTTTCAAAACAATGTCACTTACATCATTATCCTTTTAGGCGGACTGACCACGAATTTTATCTGGTGCATGGCCCTCAATGCCCGCAACAAGAGCTTCGGAGATTATACCAATAAGAAGACACCACTCATTAAGAATTATCTGTTCTGCGCACTGGCCGGAACCACCTGGTTCCTACAGTTCTTCTTCTATGGGATGGGAGAGAGCAGGATGGGCAATGGTCCCAGTTCCTGGATTCTGCATATGGCCTTTATCATCTTAGTGGCCAATCTCTGGGGGCTGGCACTCAAAGAATGGAAAGGCGTCACTAAAAAAACATACGCGACCATCATTACGGGTATTGCATTAATTATAGTGTCTGTATTAGTAGTAGGATATGGCAATTCATTAAAATAACCATTATAATAAACAACAACGCATCGTTAAATAAAAAAATAAATAAAAATTTATATGTCTGAAGTTAAAACTCAATTTAAACACGTTAGCTATCTATGGGATGAAGACCAGGCTGCTAAACTGGCGGGAGATGAAGTTGCCCTGTTGGTATACCGTTCAAACTTATTAGGAGCAGACCTTCGTCTGACCAATTACGGTGGAGGTAACACCTCTTGTAAAGCACTTGCTAAAGATCCTCTGACCGGTAATGAAGTTGAAGTGATGTGGGTAAAAGGTAGCGGTGGTGACCTGGGTACCATGAAAAGAAGCGGACTGGCTGCTTTATATGTGGACAGATTAAGAGCACTTAAAAATATTTACAGAGGTATTGAACATGAAGATGAAATGGTAGGTCTTTTCAACCATTGTATCTATGATCTGGCCAGCAAAGCGCCAAGTATCGATACGCCACTGCATGGCTTTTTACCTTTCAAACATATTGACCATTTACATCCTGATGCGGCTATTGCCATCGCAGCAGCCAAAGACGGTAAGAAAATCACGGAAGAATTATTTGGCGGAACCATCGGTTGGGTAGGTTGGCAAAAGCCGGGATTTGACCTGGGCTTGCAGTTAAAACAATGTCTGGATGAAAACCCCGGCATCCGTGGTATCATGCTGGGATCTCATGGCTTGTTTACCTGGGGCGATACTGCGTATGAAAGCTATATCAATACCCTGGAAGTAATCGAACGCTGTGCAGATTATATCGAGCAGCATACCGGTAAAGACAAAGCGGTATTCGGTGGTCAGAAAATTGAGTCCCTGGCTAAAGAACAGCGCGCTGCACAGGCTGCTTCACTGGCACCTATTCTAAGAGGGTTCTGCTCTTCAGAAAGAAAAATGCTGGGTCATTTTACAGACGACGACCGCGTACTGGAATTTATTAACTCAAATGATCTGGACAGACTGGCCCCGCTGGGTACCAGCTGCCCTGACCACTTCCTTAGAACCAAGATTTCTCCTTTGGTATTAAATCTTGTACCGGGAGAAGACCTAAGTGATGTAAAGGCGATTAAAGCGAAGCTGCAGCCTTTATTTGAGGATTATCGCAAAATGTATAAAGAATATTACGAGACTTGTAAACACCCTAATAGTCCGGCCATCCGTGATGCCAATCCGGTGGTAATCCTTTATCCGGGCGTTGGTATGTTTACTTTCTCTAAAGATAAACAAACCGCACGTGTGGCTGCTGAGTTTTATATCAATGCCATTAATGTCATGCGCGGTTCTGAAGCGATTTCTGAGTATACCTCTCTGCCACGACAGGAAGCGTTTAATATTGAATACTGGCTACTGGAAGAAGCCAAGTTGCAACGTATGCCAAAGCCTAAGGCTTTAAGCGGCAGAGTGGCCCTGGTTACCGGTAGTGCCGGCGGTATTGGTAAGGCAATTGCCAAAAAGTTTGTAGAAGAAGGCGCCTGTGTCATTTTAAATGATATCAATGAAGAAAGACTGCAGGGTGCCGTGGAAGAGTTTAGAGGACTCTATGGTAAAGACGCTGTCGCGGCTACCTTGTTGAACGTAACCGATAATCAAAGTATTGTAGCTGCACTGGATGCGACTGCGCTGGCGTTCGGCGGCGTGGATATCGTAGTGAATAATGCAGGCATCAGCATCTCTAAAGCCATCGAGGACCATTCCATTGAAGAATGGGATAAGCTCTATGACATCCTGGTGAAAGGACAGTTTTTAGTATCCAAAGCTGCTGCAGCGGTACTGCGCAAGCAGGATATCGGCGGAGACATTATCAATATCGTCTCTAAGAACTCCGTGGTTGCAGGTCCGAACAATGCAGGTTATGGTTCAGCCAAGGCCGCACAGGCGCATCTGACCAGACTGCTCGCTGCAGAATTAGGGAAGGATAAGATTCGTGTAAATACCGTAAATCCGGATGCCGTAATCGCCAACAGTAATATCTGGGCTGGCGGCTGGGCGGAAGGCCGTGCCAAAGCTTATGGCATTACCGTGGAAGAATTACCAGCCTACTATGCAAAAAGAACCCTCTTAAATGAGATCATTTTGCCGGAAGATATTGCAGATGCATGTTATGCATTTGTAGGTGGCTTACTGAATAAGTCTACCGGGAATATCCTGAATGTAGATGGCGGTGTTGCCATGGCTTTTGTAAGATAGAATAAAGGTTTTGTTTTGTATATGGTTTTGAATAGTGGGTGGAAGAAGTTTCTTGTTTAAAGAGACTGTATTATTTTGCACAGGGTATCTTGTTGGACAGCCTAATAAGTGGGAAATAGGCGGCCGGGTGAAAACCCGCTCCATATTTTTACTTTGTGCAAAATAATCTTCCTATTAAAAACTCTTTAAAAGAAAAACTTATGCGTATTGATAAACAGCAAATTGCAACCATTAACGAAGGTTTGTTAACGGACCATAACAGGCGATTTGCCAACCTCTTGTCAGATATAGATAATGCGGAAGCGATTATAGAGAAATTGATGGCCTTTCAGATTGGGATACCCAGCTGGGCACTTGGTGCCGGCGGTACCCGCTTTGGCCGTTTTCATTTTGGAGGTGCACCAGCGACACTCGAAGAAAAAATTGAAGATGTCGGCCTGCTGCATGCTCTGAACCGCAACAGCGGTTCCATTTCATTACATATTCCATGGGATATTCCTCAGGATTATGCAGCCATTAAACAAGTGGCCGCAGAAAATGAGATTAAGTTTGATGCCGTCAATTCCAATACCTTTCAGGATCAGCCGGGACAGCCTTTAAGTTATAAGTTCGGCTCCTTGCAAAATGTAGATAAAGCCGTTAGAAAACAGGCGATTGAGCATAATATTGAAGTGATTAAGCACGGCGTTGAACTGGGTTCCAAAGCGCTCACAGTATGGCTGGCGGACGGATCCTGTTTTCCCGGTCAGTTAAGTTTCAGAAATGCTTTTAATAATACCCTGGAAAGCCTAAGTGAGATTTATAGCGCACTGCCCGAAGATTGGAAAGTCTTTGTAGAATATAAAGCCTTTGAGCCTAATTTCTATTCTACGACAGTAGGAGACTGGGGGCAATCTTTATTATACGCCAGCAAGCTGGGTAAAAAAGCTTATACTTTAGTTGATTTAGGACATCATTTGCCTAATGCAAATATTGAACAGATTGTAGCTTTGCTGCTTAATGAAGGAAAATTAGGCGGTTTCCACTTTAATGATTCCAAATACGGTGACGATGATCTGACGGCGGGCTCGATCAAACCTTACCAGCTGTTTTTGATTTTCAATGAGCTGGTCGACGGTATGGATGCCCGTGGGATGAATCACGCCAGTGATCTGGGCTGGATGATAGATGCTTCTCACAATGTAAAGGATCCGCTGGAAGACCTCTTACAGTCGGTGGAGGCTATTATGGCGGCCTACGCACAGGCGCTGCTGGTGGATAAAAAGGCCTTAGAAGAGGCCAGACAAAACAGTGATGTCGCAAAGGCACAGGAAATCCTGCAAAATGCCTTCAGAACGGACGTAAGGCCACTGGTGGCCGAGGCCAGAAGAAGAGCGGGGGGGGCTTTACAGCCACTTTCTTTATACAGACAACTGGGTATCAGAGAACAGTTGATTAAACAGAGAGGTGCAGATTCTCAAACAACCGGATTGTAAAAACAGATTATGGACAAAATACCTGTCATCGCATTATTTGATATCGGAAAAACCAATAAAAAGATCTTTCTGTTTGACGAGCATTACCGGATCGTTTTTGAAAAGTCGGAGTGCTTTGACGAAGTGAAAGATGAAGACGGGTTTCCCTGCGAGGACATCAATAAATTAAAGGATTTTATTATAGGTGGACTGGAAGAGCTGCTGAAAAAAAGAAAATTTCAGGTAAGAGCTGTAAATATCAGCTCTTACGGAGCCAGTCTGGTATATATTGATAAAGAAGGTCAGCCTATAGCTCCCTTGTATAACTATCTGAAACCTTATCCTAAAGCGCTGGAAGAAAGCTTATACCAGAGCTATGGCGGCGCCGAAAAGATGGCACTTAAAACCGCTTCTCCGGCTTCCGGTTCTCTGAACTCCGGTCTGCAGTTATACCGGATCAAAAAGGAACAGCCTGAGCTCTTTAAAAGGATTCATTATGCACTGCATCTGCCGCAATACCTCAGTTCGCTGATTACCGGCAAATATTATTCAGATATTACCAGCCTGGGTTGTCATACCCAGCTCTGGGATCTGGGCAAACAGGATTATCACCAGTGGGTGATAGACGAGGGCCTGGATAAAAAGCTGGCACCGATCTTTGCTTCAGATGAGGCTTTACCGGCCAGTGAAAACAAGTTTCAGGTAGCCTCCGGTATCGGACTTCATGATAGCTCCGCGGCCCTGATTCCTTACCTGGCTAATTTCAGTGAACCCTTTATCTTAATTTCTACAGGAACCTGGTGTATTAGCCTGAACCCGTTTAATGATGAGCCCTTAACGGAAGACGAAGTGAGACACAACTGTCTGTGCTACATCAGTTATAAGGGGACACCCGTCAAGGCGTCCAGGTTATTTGCCGGTTATGAGCATGAGCAGCAGGCTACCCGCATTGCCGAATATTTTAAGGTAGAGATGAGCATTTTAAGAAATGCAGAATATGACCGGACCCTGATTAATCAGTTAAACAGCTCCGGATTACTGAATGCCAATAGTTTTGCAGAGCTTTCCCTGGATAAATTTGACAGCGCTATTCATGCCTATCATGCGCTGTTGATGTTTATTGTCAGCGAGCAGTTTACCAGCACGTCTATTATTTTGCAAAAAGGCATCACCAAGAAGATTTTTGTGGATGGCGGATTTGGTAAAAACTCCATTTACATGAACCTGCTGGCGGCTGTTTTCCCGGAAATTGAAGTCTATGCAGCTTCCATGGCGCAGGCAACTGCCCTGGGAACCGCCCTGGCCATTCATGAGAGCTGGAATGACAGACAGCTACCAAATGATATCATTGACCTGAAATATTATTCAGCGCCTTTTTATGCAATTTCTATGAAAACAAGTCAGATTCACTGAAAAGGAAGCAACAGCATTAATAACATCATTATTAGCTAAAGGAATATCAAAAATCTTCCGGTGATTGGGGCTACATTTGCAAAGAGGCGGACTTTTTGCAATATTCCAAATCGCCTTTTATTAATTATTATGGACACGCGATATAATACCAATTATCCCTCTGTGGATTATCTCAGGGCGAAGGCCAGAAAGAAGATACCAGGATTTGCCTTTGATTACCTGGATGGCGCCTGTAACGAAGAGATCAATCTGGATAAAAATACCAGCGAACTCAGAGAAGTAGAACTCTTACCTTATTATCTGTCAGGCAATAAAGTGCCGGACATGAAAACTGAACTTTTTGGTCACGTGTATGACGCCCCGTTTGGCATCGCTCCGGTCGGCTTACAAGGACTCGTATGGCCTGGGGCCACAGAAATTCTGGCCAAGGCGGCATTTGAGCAAAATATCCCTTTTTGTTTAAGTACCGTGACGACCAGCTCCATTGAGAAAGTAGCCGAGCTGACCGAAGGCAGAGCCTGGTTTCAGCTCTACCATCCTCAGGAAGATGATCTGCGGGATAAAATCTTAAAAAGAGCAGCAGACAACTGTCCTGTGCTCGTTCTGCTTAGTGATGTCCCAGCATTTGGATACCGGTCCAAAGAAATTAAAAACGGACTATCCATGCCGCCAAGGATGACCCTGCATAATGTGATGCAGATTATGGGACGGCCGCACTGGGCCATCAAAACCCTGCTGCACGGCACTCCTAAATTTGAGACTTTACTCCCATATATCCCTAAAGGCATGAATATGCATCATCTGGGGTTATTTATGAATAAAACCTTCAATGGCAAATTAAACTTAGATAAGGTCGCCTCGCTGCGCGATAAATGGAAGGGGAAACTGGTTATCAAAGGAATTGTGACAGAAGAAGATACAGAAAAAGTCGTGAAACTGGGGCTGGACGGTATTATCGTTTCCAACCACGGGGGGCGTCAGCTGGACGCAGCAGAATCATCCGTCCACTCACTGCAACGTGTACTGGCCTATAAGGATAAGATTAAAGTCATGATTGACAGCGGTCTCAGGTCCGGTCCGGACGTGGCTCGCGCCATGGCCTCCGGTGCAGAGTTTACATTTATGGGCAGATCCTTTATGTATGGGGTGGGTGCCTTAGGTGCCAGTGGCGGCACACACACCATCAATATCCTTAAAAATCAGCTCCGTCAGGTGATGGTGCAACTGGGCTGTGAATCAACCCGTGATTTTCCAAACTTTATTGTCAAATAACAATGCCGGCGTGAACCGCCTTTTGAAGGGGGTTCTGCGGTAAAATTTAAAGGAAAGTCCGGCCCTGTTTTTCTGAAACTTAATGCAGAAAAACTGGGCCGGACTTTTTGTTGGCTGGTTTGTAGCTTTTAAAAGATTGTTTCGCTCACTTTGGAGAATCCGTGTATTGACTGGCTTTTGCTCAAACTATCTGATTGTATTTATTTTATCTGAGGCAGGATGGTAACACGCAGAATTGTTGCGTAAAATTCCCGGCAACGATTGCATAATATTAGGTGGAAAAGCAGGATAGTACAGGATAGTTTCTGTGTTAACCTTACATATCTTCGTTAGCAAATGTACATACATTAACGCCGGTTTAAAAGGAGTTGCAAATATGTTCCATTCCTAGGTAAACCATTTCTGTTATGACTGGTTCAACATCTAAAGAAAGTCATATCAAAAAAATTGAATTGTATTATCTTATTTATTAACGCGTTGCAAACACACAATTTTTTAACAATGAAAAAGAAAATCCTGTTAATACAAGGGATGCTACTAGTGGCTATCGCCTTGTTTGCGCTGAGTCCGGCAACATTGCTGGCGCAGGCAACCAAAACAATCGATGTCAAAGGCGTCGTCGTAGAGGAGGGAGGCGAGCCGCTTCCCGGAGCTACTATACAACTGAAAGGCAAGCAAGAATTTAAGATCGCAGACTCCAACGGTGCTTTCGAAATACAGGTGCCTGAAGGGGCCACGCTGATTGTTAACAGTATAGGTTATAAAAAGCAGGAAGTGGCTGTTACAGGGCCGTCCCTTAAAGTCACCATGCTGGCTGATGAGGTCAGCAAAAATGACGATGTCGTCGTCATCGGTTATGGTACGGTTAAAAAGACGGACCTGACTGGCGCCGTGGCTATTATGGATGCCAAGGGCATCAAAGATCGTCCCCTGGCCAGAGCAGAATCAGCCCTGCAAGGTAAACTGGCTGGCGTGACGGTTAGGACGACTACAGGTGAACCGGGAGCTGATATGGAAATCCGGGTGCGTGGAGCAGCCTCCGTCAATGCCAGCTCCGATCCACTGTATGTCGTGGACGGAGTCCCCATTAACACCCTGGCTGGATTAAACCCTGATGATATTGCTTCGATTGAAGTCTTAAAAGACGCTGCCTCCGCCGCTATCTATGGGTCGCGCGGCTCCAACGGCGTTGTTCTGGTGACGACAAAAAGAGGGAAGACCGGTAAACCCAGAATTGCTTATTCTCAGACCTATGGTGTTCAGTCTTTGGAGAAGAAACTGGATATATTGAGTGCCAAAGAATGGATGGAGTTCAGAATTAAATATAATGATGCGGTTTATCTGAGAGATGCGGCAGCAAAAGGTATTACAGATGCCTCCATCAAGGACGACAATGCGACAAGGTTAGCTAATTTAGGTATCGCCGAAGGAAGTTCCAGCTCCTATAACTACGTATTTGACGACCGTTGGTTTAACTACGTAAGCGACGCCACTAAATCAGCTCATAGTTATACACCGGATGCAGGCAGCCTGGACCTACTGGACTGGCAGGATGAGTTTTACCGCAATGCACCTGTACAGGATTATAATGTCAATGTATCCGGAGGTTCCGATAATACCAAGTATTTATTCTCCGGTGGATACATGAAACAGCAAGGTATCGCTACCGGAACGGATTATGACCGGTTTACTTTTCGGATGAATGTGGAGTCAAAGATTAATAAGGTGCTTACCGCAGGTATGACACTTGCGCCAACCTTTATCAGAAGAGATGGTTCGGGAAGGGCGAATGGTAAGGATGCACAAGGTCACCACGTCCTCTCCTCAACGCCGGTCTCTGAGCCTGGTGTTGGCTATCTGACGAATGTACAACCGAATACTCAATATCTGTGGGCAGGCACGACCTCCAGTCCGACCTATATTATGAATACCAATATCCGTCACGACGAGTATCTAAGAATTATGGGTAATGCCTTTTTAAGAGCGACTCCGTTGGATGGGTTAAAAATTGAACTGTCCGCTTCTACGAATTACTATGACCTGGACGGATCTACCTATTCCTTTACCAGCACCAGTTCCAACTGGGCGTCGGGAGAAGGATCTCAGTCCTCCGGGGCGCATAATACCGCCAGAACCTGGAACACTTTGCTACAAGCACTGGCCAATTACGATAAGAACATTGGAAAATCCTCCATCAGCGCCATGCTCGGGGTATCTACTGAAAGCAGCAATACAGGCTTTTCTACCAATCAGTCTTTTAACAAGCCTTTCCCCAATGACGCTATTTTATATTCTTTTGATGGGAGCACGCTGACAGTAGGAACTTCCAATGTCACACAGGCGACCCCCAATAAATTGAACTCCGCTTTTGGCCGTGTCTCTTATAACTATGACAGCAGGTATTTATTATCTGCCAGTCTGCGTTATGACGGTGGCTCCGTTTTTGGACAAGATAATAAATGGGGCTCTTTCCCGGCAGCATCTGCGGGATGGGTTATCTCCAATGAAAATTTCTTTAAAAATATGAACCTGCGCTGGTGGAACACCTTTAAATTGAGAGGTAGCTATGGGGTCACTGGTAATAACTCCATCAGCTCTACGGCAGCATACGCTTCTTTGGCAGCACTTACTTACGGTGGCGCAGTAGGATATAGTGCCAATTCACTGGGTAACCCAGATCTGGGGTGGGAAAAGACACATAGTACCGATCTGGCCGCCGACTTAGGCTTCTTAAACAACAGAGTACAGTTGTCCTTAGACTGGTATACCAAGACAACCGAAGACTTACTCTATCAGGTACCTACACTCGGCGCCTCCGGTTTTACGACCACCTGGGATAACTTAGGATCTATCGGCAACCATGGATTTGAGATCGAGTTGAATTCTGTTAATACAACTGGTGAATTAAAATGGAATACATCTCTGAATGTGGCTTTCAACAACAATAAAGTCCTGTCTCTGGGCACTGACAATACGCCGGTATACTCCGGTTTTGACGGCAGTAATTTCTCCAATATTCTTGAAGTAGGTCGTCCCGTCAATACCTTTTATATGTACGATGCGGTTGGAGTCTGGACCAGTCAGAAAGAAATTGATGATTATAGTGCAGCACATGGAGGAACGCCTGTAACTTTTGAAGGTAAGACCATTTTACCGGGTGACATCAGGTATAGGGATGTTAACAACGATGGTATCTTTACCAAGGAAGATGACAGGGATTATCTGGGCAGCCCCACACCAACCGTTGTATACGGGATGACCAATAGCTTTACGTATAAGAATTTTGATCTGTCCTTTCTGTTGACAGCGCAGACCGGTGGTAAAATCTTCGGTGTTATTGGCCGTGCTATTGACAGACCCAGCATGGGCGCTCTGTCTAATGTTATGGGACGCTGGCGTAATGCCTGGTGGTCTGAGTCAGATCCGGGCGATGGTAAGACCCCATACATCTTAAGCACCACTACCGGAACTACGCTGGATTCCAGATGGCTCTATTCTTCCAATTACCTGAGAGTAAAAAATCTGACGTTAGGTTATACGATTCCCTTTAAGACCAAGGCCATCTCTAATGCAAGAGTATTTGTATCTGTAGAGAATCTGATCAAGTGGGATGGCTATTATGAAGGTTATTCTCCTGAGGCCGCCAATACAGCCTCCAGTTCTGCTCCCGGTGGCCAGAGTGCCGTTGGGCTGGACTACGGTGGTTATCCGATTCCAAGGATCTGCACCGTGGGTATAAATGTTACCTTCTAATCTAATTAAATCATGAATTATGAAAAAGATATTCAATCACAAACTTTTAATAATGGCAGCGGCCGCTCTGATGATGGCCTCCTGCACAAAAGAGCTCAATATCCCACCATCCAATTTGCTGAGCTCAGACGGATTCTACCAGACCCCTGCGCAGTCAGAACAGGGTATCATCGGTATTTACGGAGGTCTTAGAAATTTGTCCAATGATGAGTTTCTGTATATGTCAGAGGTGCGCTCCGACAACGCCTGGGTAACCCCCTTAACAGATGGCTTAAGGGAATATGCTGAGATCGCCACCTTTAGAGCCGGTAATGATATCGCCACGTTCAACAGTGTCTGGAATGAGTGGTATAAAGTCATATACAGCGCCAACGTGGCGTTGGCAAGGATTCCCAGTTGCGATTTTGGAACAAATGACAAACTCAAGAATCAATATCTGGGGGAAGCGCATTTTTTAAGAGGCTGGGCTTATTTTGAACTGGCCCGGTTATTTGGTAACATTCCCCTGATTGATAAGGAGATGGGTCCGGATGAGGTGAAAACCGTTGGCCAGTCCAGCGCTACAGATATTATCAATAAAATAGTTATACCGGATTTAAAAGCGGCTGAAGAGAATCTGCCGACTGCTGATCAGATGACAGATAATACGGGCAAGACTATCGAGAAATCGGGTAGGGCGGATAAAATAGCCGCTGAGGCCATGCTGGGCAGGGTCTATATGACGCTAGCTGGGTTCCCTTTTAATGATAATGCCGCTTTAGATCAGGCCAAGACCCAACTCAAAGCCGTTATTGACTATTCCACCAGCAATGGTAATAAATACTGGGCACCAGACAGCACTGAATGGCGCAAACAGTATTTGCCTATGGATGATTATTATAACAAATATTCCATCTTTGCCATCCAGTACCGGACAGGCGGCTCCGGCAATCCCGCTATTTTTAATTTCAGCCCGGCACTTCCGCCTATAGCATATACCGAACAACGTATCTTCGGGAACTCGATTTTTATAAATAAGACTTTAATGTATCAGTTTGATAGAGTCTATGGCACAGGCACCAGTGCACACTATGATGCCAGGGGGCTGGGGTATTCTGTTCTGACAGGTTATGCTGCGGAGAAAAACTTCCCGGCCTATACGCAGACAACCGACACACTGCATTTAGCAGACGGTTCTGTAGTAAATGAATTTACCCGGACTATGTACTATAAGTTTATGCCGTCCAAACTTAAAATCGCCAATTTAGGTGTTTCCTTAGATGCCGAAGCGGATATGAAGGATTATAACGACTGGGGTGTAAATCTGCCGATTATAAGACTCGAAGACGTGATGCTGATGTATGCAGAAATTCTGTCAAAGACAGACCCTGCCGGTGCTATGGCCATCGTCAATAAAATTCGGGAACGTGCAGGCTGTACATCTGAATCGGCCACCTCTTCCGCTGAGGCACTCGCATTTGTGAAGCAGGAACGCCAGGTTGAACTAATGGGTGAAGGGGTTCGTTGGTTTGATGAAGTCCGCTGGAATGAGTGGAAATCGGCTACTATTGACAAGTTTAACCGCTATCATAATCCGGACGGTACGGATGTGGCCAATGTAAAAGACGGTAGATATCTCTATCCGATTCCACTGAGCCAGATGCAGGTGAAACCGGGTCTGTACACCCAGAATACCGGATATTAATTTCTCAGACATTATCTTTAGGTTTTAATCCTGTAGATTAATCCAGAAGCCTGATCATAGATTCTGAAAACAGATGATCTTATAACGATCATAAATCGCTATAAGATCGTCTGTTTATAATGATAAGGATAATTGGACATAGATAGGTTACAAGATAATTATCGAAGTTTCGTATATTAAGTAGGTCGATTATATTCAGCTTCCTGAACACTGTAGGCAGATGAAGCTTTAGATTCCGTACAAAATAATTAAGTGATGATGAGAAAAAGAAAAAACAAGAAAGGCATATTTAAGCGTGCTGCCCGAAAATTGGTCGCATTTGGTTTAATGCTTTGCGCTGCAATTTTGGTTCTGACCCCTGCGCAGGCACAGACGGGGAATATGGGAAACAGATTTCCTGACGGGACGGTTATTCCCGAATGGTTCACCCAGACGCATGTTCCCGGTCTTAGCCAGTTAGGTAAATCTTATGATGTTTACCAAAACGGAGTTAAGGCAGACAGTAGTCTTGTGCAAACGGAGCGTATTCAGGCGGTGATTGACAAAGCATCGGCAGCCGGTGGTGGTGTCATCGTAGTTCCCAAGGGCGTGGTGCAAACCGGCTCCTTATTTTTTAAACCGCATACCAAGCTCTATATTGCTAAAGGTGCAACGCTTAAAGGAAGTGATGATATCTCCAACTTTAAAGTGATCTCTACCAGAATTGAAGGGCAGACCGTAAAATACTTTGCCGCTATTATTAATGCCGACCATGTGGATGGGTTTTCTCTGACAGGCGGTGGTACCGTCAACGGTAACGGGCTGCGTTATTGGAAGGCTTTCTGGCTGCGCCGCAGCTGGAACCCTAAATGTACCAATATGGATGAACAACGGCCTAGGACGCTTTTTGTATCTAACTGTAAAGATGTATTGATCGCAGAGATCAGCCTGCTAAATTCTCCATTCTGGACCTCCCATTATTATAAATGTGAAAACCTGAAAATTTTAGGGGTACATATTGCCGCAGGTACCAATAACGGATTTGCCGTCAGAGCCCCAAGCTCCGATGGAATTGATCTGGATGTATGCCAGAATGTACTGGTCAAAAACTGTTATGTTTCCGTCAATGATGACGGTCTGTGTTTAAAAGGGGGCAAAGGCCCTACCGCAGATACAGATCCCAACAACGGACCCAATAAAAATATCATTGTAGAAGATAACATTTTTGTGAACTGTCCGGCGCTGACCCTCGGCAGTGAATCCGTATTTACCTATAATGTGATTTTGAGAAACTGTACCGTGAATGGCGGCCGCGTATTTTATCTGAAAATGCGTCCCGACACTCCTCAGCAGCATGATTATGTGTCGGTATACGGTATTAAAGGCAGTCCGAGTACTTTTTTTGAAATCAGTGCCTGGCGTCAGTTTTTTGATCTTAAAGGTCATCAACCGCCACACTCTTCTGCCAAGCACCTGACAATCAGAGACTGCGATGTCGACTGCAAGACATTTATACATATTGACTCTTCCAGTCAATATACGCTCTCTGATTTTACGCTGGCTGATTTAAAAATAAAATCACCCAAGCAGCAGTATACCAAGCCTGATTTTGTTCAGAATTTTCAGTCTAGCAATATTACCATCAACGGACAACGTTGGCCTTAAGGAGTTGGCGTTTGTTTTAATGTGATAAACCTAAGCTGATAAAGGCAAATAAATGGCAGCATTATAATTGGCCAACATTCAAAGAGAGAAGCACCTTCGTGCATCCGTAAATCAATCGTCTTATGCTTTATTTGTTACGGTTACCTATTGTAGCTGCTGTTTGTCTGACATGGTCGATATTTAGCTGTCAGGCGCAAAATACGGTAGAGAGAAAGTCCGGAGACCTGCCTGGCGGCATGGTCCGGGAAAGCAGCAATCTGAGTGCTGTCAGACCCATGCAGTATCATCCCGAAAATGGCGGTTTTGTCAGTATTAATGGCAAAAACAGGTATACCAGGGCCTTATACGGTACACATACCCAGTTTAGAATTGAGACCAGCGACCGGCCTGTTTTCGCCGCTTATAACGGGAAAAT
Organism: Arachidicoccus rhizosphaerae; assembly: GCF_900107765.1. Classification (GTDB taxonomy): domain Bacteria; phylum Bacteroidota; class Bacteroidia; order Chitinophagales; family Chitinophagaceae; genus Arachidicoccus; species Arachidicoccus rhizosphaerae. The sequence continues at coordinate 416,262 of NZ_FNQY01000001.1, forward strand.
CAATCATCATATCAGTTTCAGTCTCGTTATTGCAGGGCAATCGGTGGCTCTGGATTCTACCGCTTACTGTAAATCCATTTATATCGCTGGTAAAAGGCTTTATGAGTTGAAGGATCAACTCCTGGGAAAAGGTGTTTTGCATATTGCGGTACAGGCGCTTTATGACAGGGAAGGAGGGGTCTGGAAACTGGAAGGGCAAGGGTTGCCTACAGGAACTAAGCTTATCTGTCAGCTGTCAGAGATACGGGCGGGAAGACTTAACCGCAATGGCGATATGGGAGCGGATCCCGCTGACGCTTTTGAGGCACCAGTCCATCCCGAGCGGCTGCATACTTTTGATGTCGATCTTGCCAGGGCGCCGGTATTCGTGGCCTTTGAAAAAGAAAACCTGTTGCTGCTCCCCGCAAAAGAAGGACAGACGGTGTTCAATACCGCAGAACAGAGCCGGGCAAAAATTGCCGGAGCGCTTAAAATAATGACACCGGATCCATATATCAATACCCTGGGAGGAACGATTGCTATGGCCGCTGACGGCATCTGGGACGGTAAAGTATGGCTTCATGGAGCCATTGGCTGGCGCAGCCAGCTGCCTGGTTGGAGAGCTGCCTATACCGGCGATATGCTGAGCTGGAAAGGCCGCTCTGATATTCACTTTGATAATTACGCCGCCTCACAGGTGACAGATGTGCCGCCCACGGTCCCTGGGCCTGCACTGGACACGGCCATGCATCTGGCCAGAGGTGCTTATATATGGGGGTCGCCCATGTATAGCAACGGCTACATCTGTAGGGCTCCTGATAATAATCACCAGATGCACCATTACGATATGAATATGCCTTACATTGACGAACTGTTGACACATATTCAATGGTCAGGCGATCTGGATTATGCGAAAAAGATGTTCCCTGTTATCAAAAGAAGCATTGAGTGGGAGACCAGAAACTGGGATGCTGATGGAGACGGTATTTATGATAACTATGCCGGCACCTGGGCCTCAGATGCGTTGGGCTACAACAGCGGCGGAACTGCCGTAGCCTCTGCCTATAATTATAGGGCCAATAAAATGGCTGCAGAAATAGCCGGGCTGATAGGAGAAGATCCGGCGCCTTTTAAAAAGCAGGCGGATAAAATCTTAGAAGCAATGAATGAGCTCCTCTGGCTTAAAGGCAATGGCCAGGGATGGTGGGCAGAATACAGGGATTTTATGGGTCGTAAGCAGGTGCATCCGGATGCGGGCCTCTGGTCCGTTTATACGCCCATTAATGAAGGTGCCGCGACACCTTTTCAGGCTTATCAGGCTACCCGGTATGTGGATGAATATATTCCGCATTTTCCAGTGAGAAGCGATGGGTTAAATAAGATTGAAAAATATGCAACTATTTCTACGACCAGCTGGATGCCTTATGTCTGGAGCGTGAATAATGTGGCTTTTGGCGAAGTCGGCAATACGGCACTTGCTTACTGGCAAGCCGGTCGGTCGGACGCCGCTTTTAAGCTCTTTAAGAGTACGGTCCTGGACGGAATGTATCTGGGAGGCTCCCCGGGTAACCTGGGGCAGATCAGTTACTATGATGCAGTGCTGGGAGAGACCTACCGTGATTTTGGTGATGTGATTGGTGTATATAGTCAGGATATCGTCCAGGGACTCTTCGGTATCTACCCCGATGGACTGCATAAAAAGCTGGAGATCCGCCCCGGCTTCCCCAGTGATTGGGACTCTGCCGCTATAGATCAATCAGAAATCGGTTATCGGTTTTTGCGCCAAGGGCATACGGACCGTTATAGCGTGCATACTAAGTTTAAAGAAGTCATGGCGTTAACCTTATCCGTTGACGCGCCAACTGACCGGATCCAAAGTGTGAAAGTAAACGGCAGAGACGCTAAATGGACAGTGAAAGATGGAATTAACCGACCACTGGTGGCTATTGATTGCGGTACAGCCAGTGGTTATGATATAGAGATTACCTGGGGCGGGAAGGCAATCGCAGCGTGTGGGGACACCGCCAGCGGGGTGGAGCAGACTTTTACCAAAGTCGCCAGCGGTAATCTCTGGTGGTGGAGACCTGAGAACCCGGTAAAGTGGGTCCGGGAGGATTTTAGTGATAACATGCTACTGGATTTTGACTTGTCAAAAAAGCATGATTATGTTGAAGTAAACATAGATCAGGCCCTGAATGCTAAAGTAACGGATATCTTTAAAGCTAAATACCTGTCCCCCAGATCTCCTTACACAACCCTGCAGACGCCTACCCAGGGCATTGGTGACTGGTGTCAGCCGCTGGTGAGCTATGATATTGACGACAGCGGTCTGCGTGCAGAGATTAAAGACGGTCATTTTACGACACCCATGGGTATTCCGTTCAGAACCGCTGCGTCAGGCAATAATATAGCCTTTACTTCCCAGTGGGATAACTATCCTACGGCTACTGTAGTACCGCTGAGTGGTCACGCCTCCGGGGTCTGTCTTTTAATGGCAGGTACGACCGATCATATGCAATACGGGGTTGATAATGGCAAGGTGACGATCTCTTACAAAGACGGCACAGTTGATTCTCTGGATTTACAAAATCCGGATAGCTGGTGTCCTATAGAGGAAGACTATTATACGGACGGGTTTGCCTTTAGGTTAAATGCGCCAAGACCTTATAGAGTCTCATTTAAACGGGGAATCGTCAGCAGAAACCTGGGACACGACATGGGTATTGCCGACAGCCGGGCCAGCAACAGAGTGCTGGAAGGGGGCGCTGGCGTTATACTTTCCATACCACTGGATAAGAATAAAGAGCTCGCTTCGATAAAATGGGAAGCCCTGGCCAATCAGGTAATTATTGGTATGATGGCCGTAACCCTGATAAAATAAATTGTCAGAATAATCATTGAGGGAATATATTCGCCGGTTTGAGACGATGTTCAATGCTTCTATTGGTACGTCCCGGCCGGCTTTTATTTGTGCCATTAGTAAAAGACATCCAAAACCAATAGCCTAAGTGCTGGAATAAGAAAGCCAACCGTGGGATTAAGTATTTTTCCGGGACTGCGATTTATCGAAAACCTTTTCAATGGATAAAAAACTTCATTCAAACCACGTTCTGTTGGATCTGAGACGAGTTGGTGTGATAGCGCGAGTCTTTGTAAACGGACATGATCTTGGTGTAGTGTGGAAGAACCTTTAAGCAGTTGAGGTTGGATGGTATCTTAAAAAAAGAGGAAAATAATTGAGGGATCTATGAAGCAAACCATTGTAAAAAGCCTCAGCGGCGCTTCATTAATCCGGAGGTTCGCTGCGCATCATTTGCGGGAACTATTGTTGAAAAGCCGATTCCGTCCTATAAGGTATTTAAGGGGACGGTATTTGAATTAGTAGATCAGGCATTGGAATTTGTGTTAAGTAAATTGGATTATCGGATTGAGACCAGGGCTGGACAGGTATCAATACCGGGAGGCTATGAAATCCCAAAAGAGGTAGTGGCAGCGTTGTTAGTTAACGCAATCGCACATAGAGACTAAAATAGTAAAGGTAGTATGCAGGTTATGGTCTGTAGGGACAGAGTGGAAGTCTGGAAATCCAGGTTCACTGCTGCAATTTATCCGGACAGAAGAGTTTTGGGCAATTCTTTTTAGAAACAGTGCTAGCGGGGCCTCCCCCCAAGTAACCCCTCAAGTAACCCCTCAAGTAACCCCTCAAGTAACCCCTCAAGTAACCCCGCAAGTAACCCCGCAAGTAACCCCGCAAGTAACCCCGCAAGTAAAACGCTTAATGTTAGTGTTAGATGGAGGGCCATCGCTGGGGCAATCTGATCTTCGGGCTGAACAATTCAGGCGTTGACATTCTCGGCTGTCCTAAGACCTGCAGGCAACACATGATAAAAAGTAGTTGCGACAGTAGCAGGCCAGTATATTTTTTAAAATGCTTAAGACTTAATTTTACGGGTTTCTTGTAAAAGCTGCAGGAAATATTATTCCTTGATAATAGGCTACCCCTTGACGCCGTCGATACTCAGTCCAGATAGATTTATGTCTCTAACGTACTTAAGCTTAAGTCTTTTTTTGGCGTTAATATGGCAGTTGATAAACATTACACCGGTAATCGGGCTTTTTTCCAATCCCTGCATATAGCTGGGCGTTGTCAACTGTGCCTGAGGCATTGATGATTTTAATATTTCTAACCAGGGGCAATATTTTGCGCGGCGGTTTTAGATTGACCCTGTGCCAGGGGATAAACAGTGTGAATCTGTTGCCAATGAGGGTATTGTTAGGATAATGGGTATTACCTTACAGCAGTAAAAGCGTCATTCAACAAAGAGGTAAAGTAAAGGGTAATGATGTATTTTCGGGATACAATAAAATCGAGATAATGAAAGCCGGAGGAGTCGTTCGCTTATTGAGTTTTATACTGCTGCTTGCTGGCTACGGACAGTTAATTGCACAGCCGCGTCCTATACAAAATGACCGGTTTTGGTATACCGTGGATGGTCAGCCGATTTATAGCCAGGGTGGCGGGATATTCAGGTTTAAAGATCCTGCAACCGGTAAGCTGACATATTATTGGTACGGAGTACATTATAAAGAGGCTGATCTTTATCTGGCTAACCCAAGTATAACGCAGGATAAGGCCACTTTTCAGTCAGTTACCTGCTACCAGTCAGATAATCTGGCAGACTGGAGGTTTTGCGGAGATGTATTGGACTCTGCTGCCCTTTCAAGGCAGCGCCCTACCTGGGTAGGGCGTCTGGGTGTGGTCTATATTAAAGAACTCAAAGTATATGCGCTTTTTGTGCAACATGGCAATCAGGTGCTGATTGCGACGGCGGATAAGCCGGCAGGGAAATTTAGTTGGTACCGGCAGCTGGATATGACAAATTTAATAGGCACGCCCAATACGGGAGATCAGACGGTCTTTACTGATGAGGCTACCGGAAAATCATATTTGATCTATTCTTATGGAAGAGGGCGAAGCCGGATTTATGTGTCCGAAATCGGTGTGAAAGATGGAAAAATCGGTCTACTGGATTGCACCGAAGTTTATAAGGGGGCCGGCAGGGAAGGCAACTGTATGTTTACCTACCGAGGAAAATATTATATGTGCGCCTCCAATCTCTATGGCTGGGACGGTTCTCTTGCGTATTATCTGATAGCGGATAATATCCGGGGGCCTTATAAGCCGGTGAATGATATGCAGGTCATTAAAGGCGCGGAGTCAGATTATGCGCATGTCTCTCAGACCGGATTTTTTGTGACAGTTAAAGCTGCTAGTAAACAGACCGTCATTTACTGCGGAGACCGCTGGGCAGACTTTGCGGGTAACGGCCTGGGATATAACGTCTGGTGTCCTTTATCCTTTAACGGCGATCAACCTGTTTTTAATTCTTTGAGTGACTGGCAATTTGACGCCGGTCGTGCCAGCTGGTCCGTGGACTTTGCAAATAACTATGTAAAAAACGGAAGTTTTGAGGCTGACCGCCGCCATATTCCAAGCCCGGTTAAACCGGTTCAGCTGGATTTACTGGGTTGGCAAACAACTATTATCAGGGGCAATGCAGTAGCGATTGCAGATAGCTTAAGCCCCCAACTTAATTACTTTAATGACGCAGTCGACCGTCAGTTGGTGACAGGAGAGAAAAGCCTGCTTATCAGTGATAAAGTCGATTTTGAAAGAAAGATTGCTCAGGTCATTACTGCTACCAAAGAGGTGCCGTTGCCGGCAGGACTTTACCGACTGAGCGCCAAAATCAAAGGGACAGCCCATTGCGCCGGTTGTCAGATACAGCTATATGCCAAATCCTTTGAAAAGAATTATTTCCTTATGTTGGATGAAAAGCAATTAACAGGGCAGTGGCAGTCCTTTACGCTACCGGACGTGATGGTTAAAGCGGGTAAGGCAGAAATCGGATTTTTGGTAAAGGGCCGAGCCAACAGCCGTTTATATATTGATGACGTTTCTTTGAAAAGAGAATAACCAGCTATCTGGATTCATCGGTCGGCTCTTATTTAGGGTACTTAATACCTGAATATTTTTTTTATTTTCCTCATTTTTATGGACATTCATCAACAAATCCCAATCGATTGTTTTTAAAGGGGTAGTGGATGTTTTTTTATTTTCAGAACTGTTTTTTTCTTCAAAAAAAGCCCTGCATACAGGACAGTGCAGGACAGTTGGTTGCTGAATGATTTTTAGATTTGGTTTACAAATAAACAATTGTATGTTTTTTGTGCTGAAGACACCTTTCGTGCGTGTTGACTTTTTATCACCCCGTGTTGTCGCAAGTAGAATCTTGCAAATTGATTGTCTGACTACTAGTTAGGCAGTTGTGCCTCAGGAAAATCAGGTGTTGCGTGTTTACAATCAGGTTATCCGATTTTTAATTTAAATATTGAAAACGTTTTCTTATTTAATTTTCTTCATTTTAAAATCCCTGCAAAGTATGAAAACCAAGATTTATGAAAAGTTGATGGCTCCTTGGCACAAGGCCGGCGCTGTGTGTCAGACAAGGTCAAGGAAGGTAGTGGCACCCTCGATGGCCATTATGAGTCTAATGATAATCGGCTATTCGTCGGCATCCGCCAGAACCCATCCTGAAACAAAAACGAATAAGACGGCATGGTGGCAGCAAATAGTTATGACAGGTAAGGTGACCGATAGCAGTGGCGCACCTTTATCCGGCGTCAGTGTCTATTTAAAAGATACCAAAACAGGAGTTTTAACAGACGCTTCAGGGCATTACTCTTTACCGCTGAAGGTAAGTAAGGGCGTGCTTGTCTTTACTTTTGTCGGTTATGAATCCAAAGAAGTATCCTTTGAGCATCAGGGTGAATTGAACGTCAGCCTGACTTCCACCTCCAATACACTCAATGAGATTGTGGTAGTGGGTTATGGTACACAAAAAAGGCAGGACGTAACGGGAGCCATTGCCGGCATCAGCCAAAAGGAAATAGCGTCCAGGCCCGTGGCAGATGCCGTGCAGGCGATGCAGGGAAAGGTTGCGGGTGTGGATATAACGTCAACCGAGCGGCCTGGCACGGTGGATGGAATTACGATTCGCGGTGTAAGGTCCCTGACAGCCTCCAACTCGCCACTGTTTGTCGTGGACGGAATCCCGCTGACAACAGGGGGTATTGAATACCTGAACCCTACTGATATCGCTTCCATTGATGTATTAAAGGACGCTTCTGCCACGGCTATTTATGGGTCAAGAGGTGCCAATGGCGTGGTGATTGTAACCACTAAACAGGGTAAAACAGGCAGAACGGCCCTGGATTTAAATATGTCCACTACGGTAGAGAACCTTCAGGATAAAATGACCATGATGGACGCGGCGCAGTATATTGACTTTAAGCGCTGGTCCTACTATTATAAAAGTCCGGATGTTTATCCAAGGGGAGATCAGCCCACTATTGAAAACGATAAAGCTATATTTTTAGCTAGCAGCGATCCGAGTGCATGGGCCAATATAGAAAAAGGCTGGGCCAGTGGCAGTTGGGATGGATCTAAAGTGGCGACAACAGACTGGTTGGGTATGGTCACTCAAACAGGCATTACTAAAAACCTGAATTTAAGTGTGTCAGGCGGTACGGATAAAATAAAAGCCTACACTTCCTTTGGTTATTTAGATAATCAGGGGACACAAAGGGGGCAGGAGTATAAGCGGTATTCTGCCAATGTGAATGTGGATATAAAGGCTACAAAATGGTTCTCCATGGGTGGTAATCTGCAGGCGTCCTACAGTGTACAGGAATATGGACAGTCCTCCACAGGTAGTAATCCGCTCTCTTCACAAGGATCTATTTATGAACAAGCCAGAACGGAACTGCCTTATACGGTTCCCTATGACGCTGATGGCAACCGTATTGAGTATCCGGGCGGAGACGTGGCCATTAAAACAGTGGCCGGAGAATGGAATCTGAGTCAGGATCAAAGGGTTACACTCAGAGCTTTTGGTAGTTTTTATGCACAGATTGATTTTGGGGAGATGTTACCCGTATTAAAGAATCTTAAATACAGAGTCAATTTTGGCCCCGATATTTCCAGCTACCGGGACGGCGTCTATATTGATTCTGCCTCTGTTAGAAGTAGCGGGGTCAATTACGCTTCCTTAGGCAAGACCCAGAAGACTTCCTATACGCTGGATCATCTGATTTATTATAATAAATCCATCGGCAAACATGACCTGGGGCTGACGCTTCTGGGCAGCTGGACACAGTATAATACAGAAACCAGCAGCCTTGCTGCATATGGCATCGCTTTCCCCAGTCAGAAATGGAATGCGCTGACCAGTAGTTATATCTCCTCTACTGATCTGTCAGGATATTCTTCCGGACTTACAAAAAGTCAGCTGCAGTCTTATATGGCCAGGCTAAACTACAGCTATAATGACCGGTATATGCTGACGCTGTCTGCCAGAAGAGACGGCGCTTCTCAATTGGCAGAGGGCCATAAATACTCCTGGTTCCCTTCCGCAGCCCTTGCCTGGCGCATAGATAAAGAAAGCTTTATGAATGCCAGCTGGGTAAATGATCTTAAATTAAGATTCGGTGTGGGCGTAACAGGTAACTCGGCCATTGATGCGTATGCCACACAAGGGGCACTCACCTCATTATTTTATCCTTATGAAAGCACCCTTACTTCCGGTACGACCCCATCTACTATAATGGCTAATCAGGATTTGGGATGGGAAAAAACAACGCAGTACAATATAGGGGTGGATTTTGCTTTATTCAACAGAAGGATAAGCGGTTCTCTTGATGTGTACAAATCCAAAACAACGGATTTGTTAATGGAAATGGATGTCCCTACGGTCAGCGGTTTTACCAGTACCTATGCAAATGTGGGTGCGACGGCCAATAAAGGGATAGATTTTAGCCTGACCACACAAAATATTAGTCTAAAGGATTTTTCCTGGACCACTACCACCAATCTGTCCTGGCAAAACGATCATATCGTTTCGCTGGCGAATGGCAATCAGGATGATATTAATAACAACTGGTTTATCGGACAGCCGATCGGCGTCATTTACGGTTATAAAAGTGCCGGCCTGTGGCAGGCAAGTGATGAAGCGTTATATTCCATTTATAATGCAAATGGCAGCTCCTTTTCTCCCGGTAACGTAAGAGTTGTGGATATCAATGGAGACTCTGCTTTTGATGCCAATAATGACCGGATTATTATCGGCAATACCAGGCCCAGGTGGATCGTTGGTATGACCAATACATTTACCTATAAATCCTTTGAGCTTTCTGTGTTTTTATATGGACGTTTAAAATATATGTATGATACAGGTGGAGAAAATGAAGGCGCCCGCGGGTCACAAAGGCTGATCAATTATTATACGGAAGTGAATACTAATGCAGATTATCAAAAGCCTATTCGTTCAGATGGCAGCGGAGACATGTATTATGGTGCTCTGGGATATAAAGACGGGTCTTTTATGAAAATCCGCAATATCTCTCTAGGCTATAACCTGAGCCCGCAGGTGTTGAAAAAACTCTCCATTACCAACCTGAAAGCCTATGTTCAGATTACCAATCCGGGGATGTTATTCTCCAATATTAATTGGTTGGATATGGACTTAATCAGTCCTACTTATAACAGAGGAATCACATTCGGGATTAATGCCTCCTTTTAATAAAGTTTAATAACAGTTTAAAATCAGCAACAATGAATAAGTATAAATTATATATATCAGCAGCACTTTTTTCTGGATGTCTGTTTTTAGGCTCCTGTAAAAAAGATTTTCTTAAAGAAGACCTGGAAACAGACAGAGGGATGAATTATTATCAGACCGATGCCGGGATTCAGTCATTGGCTACAGGAACCTATTATCAGGTGTTAAAAACGCCATTCAGCGCTGAATGGATTTATTGCAACACGATTTATGGCGTTGATGAATTTGGCGTTGGCGGAGACGGATCTAATGAAGTCTGGAATGATTATGATGGCGGATTTAAATCCATCGTATCTTCCGTGAACAGCAACACCTCTGCAACCAATGATCAATGGGATAACCTATATATAGGTATCGGAGACGCCAATTTAATTATTCAAAATGCAACGGCCAGCACTTCTACTTCAGATGATATTAAAAAAGTAGCCTTAGGGGAGGGATATTTTTTCAGGGGGTATAGCTATCTGAGACTCGTCTCTCAATACGGGGGCGTACCGCTGGTAACAACACCCAGTACTACCGTAAATCTGGAATACACCCGGGCGACACCCGAGGAGATCTATACACAGATTATCAGCGATCTAAAACAGGCTTATGATTTATTACCCAGTAGCGGCGCACCGGCTAAGCTAACCAAGGATGCTGCCGCGCATTTTCTGGCAAAAGCCTATTTATACAGAGCCAGCGAAATCAATGATTCCTGGAACTCGGCAACAAAAGCTGCGGACCTGGCAGCGATTGTGCCGCTGTGTGATGAGGTGATTGCGAGTCATCCCCTGGCGCCTGATTTTGCGGATCTATGGGATTATACAGCTCCGGATGGTGCCAATGAAAAGCTGTCAGAAATTATCCTCTCTGCCCAGTTTACATCGGACGTGTCGGCCACCGGAGAGAATCACCAACATATTTATTTTGGCGGCCGTTATGACGATCTGCCACAGATGCAAAGAGATGTAACCGGCGACAGGCCTTACTCCAGGCTCAGACCCAATTACTATATGTACAGGGTCTATGATCTGGTTAACGATTCCAGATTCTGGAAGAGTTTCAGGACTAAATACCGGCTGAATAAAGCGTCAGGTAATTATTATGCCAATGGGGACCTGGGTGTTATCTATATTGTTAACCAACCCGGAGATACCAGGTTCAGCTCTTATAGGCTAAACGACGTTGTGGTTGATCCAGAAACAGGCAAAACAATACCCAGCGCTTATATTGCCTATCCGAAGGGCACGACTACAGATGGTGCATTAAACGTGGACGTGCGCTACCCTTCAGTCAGTAAGTTTTTTGACGGTTCCAGAAATGCGGTCAATGACACCAGGGGATTCAGAGATATTATACTAGCCAGATCTGCTGAAACTTATCTGATCGCTGCAGAAGCTAAAATCAGGTTAGCCAAACTGGGGACGGGCTCATATGCAGATGCTTTGCCCTATATTAATGCTGTTAGGGCTAGAGCTACTTATAAGAGCGGTGAAAACAGGGAAACCTATTATGACGGTGGTGGTGCACTTGCTGCCTCTACTTCCGGTCAAAGCCCCACGATCAACTCCTTTATGGCGGAAAACTCCTATTATGAATCCAATAATATAGATAAGACTACGGCAGCTACTAGTCTTGACATATCCAGTACAAGTGCCTTGCCCGCTTCAGATAATTACATTATCTCTAAGCTTGGTTTAAGTTCTGAATATGATAAGATGCTGGCCTTAGTATTGGATGAACGTTCCAGGGAATTAGCCGGAGAATTTATGCGCTGGGAGGACCTGTCCAGAACAGAAACTCTGGTTGGAAGAGTGGATGCGTTTAATTTTCAGGCCTCAGGCAATGTACAGTCCTATCATGAGTTAAGACCGATTCCTCAGACTTATCTGGACGGTATTCAGTCTGCAGGTAAGGCATTGACGGCAGACGAAAAACAGGCGCAGCAAAATCCCGGATATTAATTGTACCCAGAGCGACAAGCGTAAGTTGATCTTTTTGAAACTACTGGTAGGTTTTGGTTAAGCTTTGCTTACCAGTAGTTATTTTTGTTGGGAAAGCTATTTAGAGATTTGAACATAATAAAGATAAATGAATACATTCATGAAAATAAACAGGCGTCATTATAAAAAACTACCGCAATTATTGTTATCGGTATTCGTACTACTAAGTACGGGGCTATGGGCATCACCAAAGCGGCCTGTCAACTTAACGGCCGCACCGGGCACCATAAGCGCAAATAGTGTAAGCCTGGTATGGGACAAGCCAAACGAGTATAAGGATATTGTGAAGTATTATATTTTTCTCAAGGATAAATTAATAGACAGTGCCGCAAACTGTAGTTACAGGGTACAAGACCTGACGCCGCAAACTAAATATGAGTTGTATGTAAAGGCGGTAGATAATAGAGGCCAGGTCTCCGCTGCTACTAAAAGCATTATAATTACTACAAAACCTCAGGGAAAGCTATTAAATATACTTGATTTTGGGGCTAAGGGCGATAACAAGACCCTTAATACAAGGTTTATTCAAAATGCTATTGACGAGTGCCCGGAAAACGGGACCGTACTGATACCGGAAGGGACCTTTTTGTCCGGAGCCATTTTTTTAAAGAGTAATATGACTTTAAAAATTGCAAAGGGAGGAGTCCTGCAGGGCAGTAGCAGTCTTTCAGATTACTTGCCCATGATTCATAACCGCTTTGAGGGCTGGGAGATGAAGACCTATGCCAGTTTGGTGAATGCCGGAGTTATGAATCATAACGGCGGATATGCTGTTGAAAACCTGGCAATTACTGGAGAGGGAACGATTCGTGGGGCAGGAGGGTCGTTTGGGGCTGCTATGACAAAGGCCAACGGCATTAGATCCAGAGGCAGGCTTATTTTACTCATGAACTGTAAAAATGTAGAATTACAGGGATTGCATATTGAGAACTCCCCCTGCTGGACTATCCATTATTTATATTGTCAGGGTATAAGTCTGCATGATTTGGATATCGTCAGTACCGCTGCCAATGGTGACGGTATAGATCCGGATTCTTCTGTGGATAGTTATATTTTTAATTGTACCTTCTCCACAGGAGATGATTGCATTGCCATTAAGTCTGGTAAAAATCCTGAAGGATATGCCATTGGAAAGCCTACTCAAAACGTTAGGATAACGGATTGTAATTTTATCAAAGGACATGGGATCTCTATTGGCAGTGAGATGTCTGGCGGCGTTAGTGATGTATTGGTTCGTGACTGCAAGGCAGGACCGCTGCTGCATGGTTTTCAGATAAAGGCAACGCCTAAAAGAGGCGGTTATGTCAAAAATGTACAGGTATTAGACTGCCAGCTGCAGAAGATTACTGTTTATTCCACTGTAAATTACAATGATGACGGCAAGGCAGCACCGGTTGTGCCCGTATTTGAAAATTATTTATTTAAGAACATTGATCTCAGAACTGCACCGGTAAACAGACCGGTAATTGATATCAGCGGATTTTCCCAAAGTGGACATGCATTAAAAAATGTCCGGTTTGAAGATATAAGATTGCCGGATCATGCAAAGATTGCTGTTAAGAATGCAGCGCATATTAAGTTCAGAAATATAATCATGAAGCCTGGAGAACAGCTAATTTATGAATTATTAAACACGAAAGATATAGAGAAATAGTAAAGCGCAAATTGAAATATTCCAAACAAAAAATCCGACTTTGATTTTCAAAGTCGGATTTTTTGTTTGGAATATTTATTCAGCTGAATATTTATTAAAGGAGATAAAAGACTTCTTCCAATGGTATACTTAAGGGGGAATGGTCTTCATTTGTTTGCATAATATCCCGCATGTAAGTCCACCACTTTTTCATGATTTCTTCGGTTTTCAGCGTTTCTAATTTTTCCGGAACTTCAGCAGATAATACAGCAAAGAGCGTATTTGTTTCGTTATCCAGAAATATGGAATAGTCACTGATTCCATAATCTTTTAATAAAGCGGCTAATTCTGGCCAAATGGGATTATGTCTTTTTTTATATTCTGCAGCCTGGCCTTCATTTAGCTGCATTTTTGATGCAATTTTTATTTTGTTTGCCATGATTTAAATACTTTAGAGTTTATAAACTTCAGAGCCTGCTAATAAAAAACATCCAAGTCCAAAATCTTCAAAGTCTGGTTCATGATTATAGCCAACGGGCTGGCTGTCCTTAGGTTCTTTACCTGTCCCCTGAACATAACCTAAAAATCCATTGGGATGGACACAGCTATATAACATGGCCCAGGCGCTGGATATTGGTTTTTTAAATGTTTTCTTTTTCAAAATACCCTGATTCACTCCCCATGCCATGGCGTAGGTAAACAGGGCTGTACCTGTAAGCTCTTTGCCTCCGAAGTTGGTTGGATCTGCCATGCTGACGTTCCAGTAACCACCTTTATTTTGATATTTTAATATTGCTTGCATCATATCTTTATAATCCTGCAGATAGTCATTATAATGCGGGGCTGTTTTTGGCAGTCCATCAAGTACCCTGACTAACGCTGCTGCCACCCAGCCGTTACCACGGCTCCAGTAACAGTCTTTGCCATTGGGTTCTTTATAGGGAGGCATAAAATCTTTATCCCGCCACCACAGATGATTTTTGGTATCATATAATCCGCCGCCATTTAATTTGGACCGCGTATAATCATACATTTCCCACATCTTATTGTAATAAGCGGTATTGCCGGTGATATCACCTAATCTTGCAAAAATAGGCATCGCCATTTGAATGGCATCTATCCAGGACCAGTCATCTACCTGGTCGGTCGTAAGCATTAAGTCAATGGAAGCTTTAATGTTGCTCATTAAGGCAGTATCTTTCTTTATTAAGGCCAGGTCAATATAGGTTTGGCCGGCACATTGGTTGTCCGCATTTCGGGTCTCAATACCCCCTCTTAAGCTCCAGTCATGGGCTTTACCCCAGTCCATGGCATATTGAATATACTGATCTTTAGGGTCTACCTGGTTTAAGGCCATGAGCCCTTCATAATACACACCGCGGGTCCAGATATGGCTGGGCCAGCTTTTGTGTTTGGAAGGGACGTAAATAATCTTACCGACATCTTGCCATTTATTCATGAAATAATGGTTGGCCAGTTCCATAGATTTAAGAATCTGTTCCTTATTTTTTGTGGATTGCCCCATTGCCAGACAGGGTATCATAATTGTCAGGGCAATTATGACGAGTAAATTCGTGGAAATTCGCTTCATGAAATACAAGTAGTTTAATTAATTAGGGAATAGATTACTGTTTACGGTATTGTTTATTTTGTGAGATCCGATTTAGGTTTTAATTCATCTGGACTGTCTTTCGCATGCGGGTCAAATATATAATTTGAAGTGCTGGTAACTAAATCCTTGATGAGTGTTTCAGAAACAGCCGTTTTAGGATTAAACGCAGCTGAATTCATATAGTTTTTCAGACTATACATGAGCTGCCGGGCCACCGGGTTGGACGAAGTGTCGGAAGATATGTTTAAACTGCTGACCAGAATGCGCCCTTTGCCTACTTTGGCTTCAAATAATGAAGCTAATCTTCGGTTTAAAAACCAGGTGTCGATCGGCTGAATCAGTGGTTTAAATCCTTTTGGAAAATCTTCCAGATGCATGACCTCAGCTTTATTGACCAGGGACCACCATTGTAAGTCACTATGGTCACTAGTCGGGAAGGAGGTAAACGCCGGGTTTTGAGGGTCTACCACAAAGCCTAATGTGTGGGGTGGCCGCATCTTGAACCAGGAGGTATTCCAGAAAACAGGTAGAAAATGTTGAACAATCTCCTTGCCTTTTGTGATTTCTCCTGCAAGATTTAAAAAGACTTTGCCTCCTGCATTCAGGACCTGACTGGCATGAGCATCCAGGCTGGTGGTATAATATATGTTGCTGTTATCCACCGCTGGAAGGGAGGATGGGTATACCCAGATATTCCAGTCATTTGTATAGGAGGTTCCCTGAATAGATACCGTGATTGTAAGTCTTTGAGCTTTTCTGACCGTATTTAACGGGATAGCGATCTCTCCAATTTGTGTATTTGTACCATTTAGTATATCTTTTTGAAAACTCCCTTTTTCTATCACCTGATGCTGATCATTTGTCAGCTTCCAGTTGATAGTGGCATTAGGCAGAACAGATTCGGCATAATGATAGATCTCTATGGATGCTTTAAAAGTCTGATCATTGGTATATACAAAGCCTCCGGTTCTAAGTAAGGGAACGGTATTATTACAGAACCTGGAAAATTCAGGAGCGTCTACATAGCCTTTTTCCTTCCAAAATGCATTCAACAGACCTACAAGTGCCGTCCCCTGACCCGTATAATCATTGAGAGAAAGCATTTGAAATCCTCCGTTTTCAGGCGTGCGCAGGGATTTCTCAATCTCATTTTTATAACAGAGCAGTTGCAATTTGCCGGAGGCCATTAAAAATGAATGTGCCTGATCTGCCATTCCCTGATCTTTAAGTATGTCTTTGAACATCTCAAAATTGAGGGGTTTGTATAGGCCGGTGTATTGGCTGATTTCATTAAAATCAGGAAATGCACACCACTGGCCAAGCTCATGGGCAATATAGGGAACCGGATAATCTTTAATGGCTTTTGTGTAGTCTGAAAGACTTTCAGGAGCCTCATTATTCCAATTAAGGTTTCGGGCACCTGATTTAATCATATATTGATTGGCCGCAACGATGGGCCAGCTCATGGCAACGGAAGCACCCGTATACACCCTTCTGGGATCCTTTTTCTCCCAATAATGGATGAATTTAGTGAGATATTCTACCTGATGTCCTCCCCTGGGTTCATTGCCATAAGCGAGCATACAATAGGAGGGGTGGTTGCCATAGTTGACTTCCATCCTGTCTGTTTCTTTAAAAATATATTGGTCTACCGGTTTGCCATCTCCAAGAGAAGTACCGTGGTTGGCCCAGCTGGGTCCTTCCGGCTGCAGATAGAATCCCGTCATATCAGCGGCTATAAAAGCCGCTTCAGGTGGACAATAAGAATGAAAGCGCATATGGTTCAACCCATAACTTTTGCAGATTCTGAATATACGAGCCCATGCTGCGGTATCCATTGGAGGATATCCGGTAAGTGGAAATACACAGTTTTCCACCGTTCCTCTAAGAAAAGTCTTATACCCATTCACTTCAAACTGCCGGCCATTCACCTTGAAGTCCCGCATGCCAAAGTTGACCTCTTTTGTCGATTTACTGCCATCCTTATTGGTTAAGGTAACAGTCAATAAATACATCGCCGGATGGAACTCACTCCACTGTAATACGTCTTTGCCCATTGGATAATCAATGACTAAGGAGTCCGGGCTTTTTTGGGCAGCTGACTGAACAGAGATATGTAATGGCCGAATATTATCCTTTTTTGAGCTATTGTAACTGTGAGCAGATAGCTCAATGGTTTTTGCCTGATCTGCATTTCCTTCTAATTTCAATTGCACCTTTGCCAAATGTGCATGGATATCCGGGTATACCTGTATTTCTTTGATGAATGTTTTTGGCGTAGCCTGCAATTCCATCCTTCCTATTATTCCATTCCAGTTACCCTGGGTCTGGTCGGTAACGCTGTGTGAGTCCTGACCTACATTAATGGTCTGAAGCCTATTATCAATGCGGATGGTAAGGATATGTTTGCCAGGAGCGGCAAAGGCCGTCAGGTCATAAATATGGGGTGCCACCAGCGAATTTTCTTTGCCCAGTTTTTGATCATCCAGCCAGACGGTTGTCTCAGTATGACATCTTTCTAAAAAAAGGGATATATGCTTAGTTTGCCATCCTTTTGGAATTTGAATTTCCTTTTGATACCAGGCGGCGCCTGTATAATGGTATTTTGGTGTTAACCAGAAAGGAAACATGGGTAGCGGCTGGTTTCTGTATTTGGCCATTCTTGGATTAAAATACCAACTACTGTCATAAATGCTGGCAGTCCATTTGGTATTTAATGAAACCTTATCGCCTTTACTATTTTCCAGCATACTTCCTGGTAATTGTATCTTATCTGGCAGCGGTTGACGATACCAGGCCTTTTGAATACCCTGGTCCTGTGCGTCCACGGCGAAACTCCACCGGCCGGCAATAGAGATTACATCCTGAGCCTTAGTAAAAAGTCCGGTAAGCGCCAATACACATACGATTATTATGCGGTTGAGTATGCTGTGCATGAAGTTGCTGATTTTAGTTAATCCTAGTGTGATAGGGAGTAAAAATAATAACAAACGAGGGTTTGTCTGTCCTGTACTGTCCTGTATAATCGTCAAAATACAATTTATGTTTTTAATTAATGTAATAATAAATTGATTAGTAGCTTTTTAAGATTATGATGAAGTGAAGTGTTTTTGTATTTCTTGTTTTTTATACAAGCTAAAAAGAGGGAATTGAAAAATATTGCAATAACGTTTTTGTAATTTTTACGGCTCCTTTGTTAAATTAATTTTTAAAAAAAATAAAAAAAGTTTTTTCTCTCCCATCCAGATTATTTGTGAGGAAAGAAACCATTGTATTGTTCAAAAAATGGATTTATTTTATTGTTTTCGTGGGGGTTAGATATTTTAATATTATTGCCCGTTTTATGAATTGCTTATTTACTATTGAAAATAATGCAAAAATTGCTTGTGAAGCAGGATAGTACAGGACGGTTAAATTGTGAATGGATTTTAATATTGTTATGAAATAACCGTTAGTAAGTAAATGAATCGTTAATTCAAAATGCTGATGGTATTTTCCCGAATTGATTAAAAATACTGCCAGAGAATTTAAAAAGCCATTTTGGATTCTTGATAGACGGCTGGAAAAGGAAAAATAAGGATGAAGCAAACTTTACTACTTTTTATTTGTTTTTTGTTTACCTGTACTGGTTATGTACTTGCACAAGCCAATGGGGATGGCACGCATACTTTTTATGTGGCAACGAACGGTAATGATAATAATACGGGAACCATAGATGCTCCCCTGGCGACTCTGATGGGAGCAGAATCAAAAGTTACACCTGGGGACACTGTCTTTATCCGTGGAGGGACTTATACCATCCCTGCAGACGGCACCCCTGCCCATATGGATGGCAGTAGCAATCTGTATTATGATTACAATTACTTTGCACAAAAGGGGACCGCAACCAAAAACATTTGTTACTGGGGTTATAAAAATGAGCGTCCGGTCTTTGATTTTTCGAACTATAAGCCTGCAGATCACAGAATCACTGCTTTTTTGGTGACAGGTAATTATTATTATTTTAAAAACTTTGATGTAGTCGGCGTCCAGGTTACCATTACAACTCATACGCAATCGGAATGTTTCCGCAATGCCAGCGCTAATCATAATATTTATGAGAACCTGGCGATGCATGACGGCCAGGCCATTGGGTTTTACTTGACTCAGGGTATTGGCAATTATATTCATAATTGTGATGCCTATAATAACCTGGATTATACATCAAATGACGGTACACCTGGTGGCAATGTGGATGGATTCGGTTGTCATCCCAGTAGCTCAGGTGGAGTCGACAATGTTTTCAGGGGCTGCCGGGCCTGGTTTAACAGTGATGATGGATTTGATTTGATTAATGCTTTTGCTGCGGTAACTTTTGATAGCTGTTGGGCTTTTTGGAACGGGTATAGTTCTGCCATGGTTTCAGAGGGAGATGGGAATGGTTTTAAAGCGGGTGGGTTTGGAATGGGGGCTGATCCCAATACTCCCAATTCTATCCCAACCCATGTTGTAGAACAATGTTTAACCTATTATAATAAACAGAACGGATTTTATGCCAATCATCATTTAGGCGGCGATAAGTTTTTAAATAATACAGCTTACAGGAATAATAGAAATTATAATATGGTCAATCGAGCATCTGTTGCGGACGCTGTGGACGTGGATGGATATAACCATGTACTTCAAAATAATATTTCTTATTCCCCCAGAACCGCAGGTGCGGATTTGGTAAATCTGGACGCTGCGACCAGTACCAATACGAACAATTCATTTTCTATTCCATTAGAAGCGGATGATGATGATTTTAATAGCCTGGATCCCGCTGAGTTAAGTTTGCCAAGGCAAGCGGATGGCAGCCTGCCAATCATCAGTTTTCTGACGTTGAAAAGCAATAAATTTATTGATCAGGGCGTGGATGTTGGATTAAGCTTTACAGGAGCGAGCCCTGATTTAGGTTATGCAGAAGCGGCAGCCGGATCCACCCTTCCGGTAACCTATATAAGGCCATTAAAGGCAAGCCTGATAAATAATACGGCTGTATTATCCTGGCAGACGGCCTTAGAATTAAATAACAAAGGCTTTTGCATACAAAGAAGTTTAAATGGAGCACTTGACTGGGATTCTGTTGGCTTTGTTCCCACTGTAGTAGAAGCAGGCACAGGAACCGGAGCTTCCTATACCTTTAAGGATGGGCCTTTGATTAAGAATGAAGTTTTTTACAGACTCAAGCAGTTGAATTTTTCAGGAACGCCCAGCTATAGCAGTTTGGCGACCATTAAAGCAACCGGTTTACTCGGTCAGACAGAAAAAATTGTTATCTATCCCAGTCCTGTTAACAAAGGGGGCAGCGTTCATGTTAAATTAGATAAGGCACTTGGCTCAGATCTGAAAATTTCAGTGTACAATTTAAGCGGACAATTAATCAACCAGGACCAGCTAAATGCTGGCAACCTGCAATACGATTTAAGCCTTCAAACTTTAAATTCAGGTATTTATATTTTTAAATTTATAACCGGGCAAAAGCTTTTGGAAAGTAAAAAACTGGTCATTAAATAAAAAAAAATGTGAAAGTTAAATTTTTGATTTTCAATTAACTATATAAAATTTTAAGAAAAACGATGATTAAGCAGCACAGTACAGGATGGTTAATTAAATTATATGTTATATAATTGCTAAGTATTTGATTGGTTGACATTTGCTATTGTTAATGGATTAAATATATAAAGCGAATTGATTAGAGATTATAAAATTTGATATGTGACACCATCTGTTAATTAAACCAAATTAGAGTGTTACATTATTGTCAAGGCCAATGCTTAGTTATGGATACTGCTAGCTTGGTGATTGTATGAAGGCCTTGATGATATATTTAGTCTTGAACCAAAATTGCCAAATAAAAGCAACAAAGAATGAATTGTAATTAAGCATAACGATAAGTTAGGGATATCCATATCCATATAGTATAATCAGTTAATTGTTAGGTGATTATAAATTGTCTTAACAGGCGATATGGGATTGTTTTGTGTTATGCTGATGAAAAGGAGTTCTCCATGAATAAAATATTATAACTGTTACTATAAAAATTAAAGATTACAATGATGCGCATACGAATGATGGTTCTTTTTTGTTGTGTAATAAGCGTAATCGCTTGTAGAAAAAAGAGCTGGGATGAATACTACGGAAGGCCTTCCACGCTCGCTCAGCCGATATATGAGGTTTTGCAGCAAAGAGGGAATTTTACGCACTTTATCAAATGCATAGATAAATCCGGTTATAAAAGCACACTTGCGGCAGGAGGGTATTGGACTTGTTTTGCACCCAATGATGCAGCATTTGAGAAATACTTTCAGGAGCATGGTATTAGCGGGGATGACGCTATTGATTCTGCCACTGCGCAGAAGATTGTAAAGTATTCACTAGTGTATAACGCTTACAGAAAGGAAAATCTAACCGATTATCAGCAGTCCTCCGGTGCGGATACCAGTGTTGCCTATAAGCGAAAAACGGCGTATTACACCTGGGTATACAATCAGGGCGATTCTCTGATTTTAGGTGCCAACAGGAATGGCAGTTATGTAGAGGATGATAATAATAATAAGTATATCCCTTATTTCCTGGATCAGTATTTTGCTTACCAGGGGCTTTCCAGCTATGATTATAATTATTTTTATCCTGATTCTAAATATAGCGGATTTAATGTGGCCAATGCATCTGTCGTCAACAGCGATATTGAGGCAGAGAACGGGCTTATTGATGAAGTGGATGCTGTTATATTGCCGCTGCCCAGCCTGGAAGATTATCTAAAGCAAAACGATCAGTATAGTGAGTTCAGAAAACTCCTGGCAAAAGTCGTAAGCTATCAGTCCAATGCTAATATCACGGAAAGAAACTATGCATTAACCGGCAAGAACGATTCGGTTTATATTAAATATTATGATGCAGGAAACAGCTACGGATTAGCCTTCTCGCCCAATAATGAAAATTATTTGCTGGCTAGTACGGATGGACAGACCGATGGTTATGGATTTGCGGTACCTACCAATGCTGCACTTATTCCCTATGAAGCAGAAATCCTGCAGCATTATAAGACGTTTGATGCAGCACCTCCTGCCGTCTTGACTGCCTTATTAAATGCCCATATGTGGACAAGCGCACCCTGGCCCAGTAAGTTGATTGGTTCAACCAATAGTTCTTCTGAGGTTCCTACTTTTTCACTGTCCAATGTCGTGGACAAACAATTATGTAGTAATGGTTTCTTTTATGGAATTAATACGGTGCAGCAGGCAAATGTATTCAGAACAGTTTATGGGAAACCATTTTTGGACCCCAGCTATACTTTAATGACAAGAGCACTTGATGCGGATATTAAGTTCTCTCTTATTAATCCGGCACT
This sequence comes from Arachidicoccus rhizosphaerae, assembly GCF_900107765.1. Lineage (GTDB taxonomy): Bacteria > Bacteroidota > Bacteroidia > Chitinophagales > Chitinophagaceae > Arachidicoccus > Arachidicoccus rhizosphaerae. The sequence goes on from NZ_FNQY01000001.1 coordinate 438,526, forward strand.
TAAATTTACCATGGTCATGATGTCTAATACTGTAATGACTGCGGAAGGATACAGTTATAGTACAGAGAGAAGTGCCTGGGTTTATCAGGCAGAAGGAGGAACCGCAACAACAGGATCCATTCCGCAATCCAGAGTAAACAGGATTTTAGCCTCTTCTATATTTCTGACCCAAAACGCAGAGATGAATAATTTATCCGGAGAAGGTATTGTAGAATCCTGGAATGGTGAATATGTCAGGTATAAAAATAACACCTTGTTTGCCGGTGGTAATATGGATGAAGGATCAGTTGTTCATATTGATAGTGTCGGGACTTCCGTCAATGGGAAGGTGCTATATGTCGACGGACTACTTAAATTCTCTGAAGTGGCAATTGGTGGACATCTGGGCAGATTAGCGAATGCTGACCCTGATGATTATGGCTATTTCTTTAATTATTTAGTTAAATCAACGATTTGGAGTAACTCCGACAGTACCATCAACGGTATGACGGCAGGCAACCCATACACTGTTTTCGTTCCCTCTAATGCAGCTATTTCTGAGGCTGTAAAATCAGGACTATTGCCGGGAGATGCCAGTACAGGTGTTCCGAATTTCTCACCTTCTGCCTTAGAAGACCAGCAGGCTGTTGTGGCATTCCTGCAATATCATATCCTTAATAAAAACATGGTGGCCACGGATGGTAAAAAATCCGGTGATTATTTAACGCTTTTACAGACCCTGGATGGAGAACCTACTACGATAAAAATTACTAATTCAGTCGGCAGCCTTGTATTAAAAGGGATGAATGGAGATGTCGCCAATGTAAAAGTAGCCAACAGTAACATTTTAGGAGATATGGCCATCATTCATACAATCGACAAGGTCCTTGATTTTAATAAACAGTAACGATCGTTAGATAAATGGCCATGAATAATACGAGGCCAATCCTTTGCATATGATTTAATATCCGTTGTTAGCGGAACATTTAAAAATAAACGAATGAACAGGATTAATAATAAATACATTTTGGCTTTATTACTACTGATGTCTACTTGCTTAGTCTTTGGTTATCAACAGGTATATGCGCAGGGAGGCAAACGTGCCATTGTCAGAGGTAAAGTAATCGATGCGAATACGAAGTTGCCATTAAGCGGAGCTACGGTTATTGAAATTGACGGAGATGACAGAACCATCAATGGTACTTCAACGGATATTGACGGGAACTTTGCCCTAAGGGTGAATGATCCTGAGCATAACAGGATCTCCGGAGCCTATATTAATTATAAGCCCACTGTATTAAGAATTAAGGATAGTGCTAACATCTTAATTGCATTACAGGATGAAGAGTCTGCACTGAATGATGTACAGGTTACGGCCTATAATGACCAGGTTGATAATGGAACCGGCATGAAGATCAGAGAAAGGGATAACACCCTTTCTACAGCCAGTATTCAACAAAAAGAAATAGAAAACCTTTCTTCTCCTAATATTGCGGCGGCTTTGGAAGGGAGATTGCCCGGGGTAAATGTTAGTGTGCCGACCGGAGACCCCGGAGCCGGTCTGTCTATTCAAATACGTGGTACGGCAACTATTAACGGTTCAGGAAATCCTTTAATAGTGGTGGACGGAATGCCTTATAGTACAACCATTCCTTCGGATTTTAACTTTGGTACGGCAGATGCAGAAGGTTATGCCCAGCTCTTAAATATCGCACCTTCGGATATTCAGGATATTACCGTGTTAAAGGATGCTGCAGCTACCGCCTTATGGGGGTCCCAGGCAGCGAACGGCGTCCTGGTCATTAATACAAAAAGAGGTAAAACAGGTAAACCGTCGATTTCTTATACCTTCAGAGGCACTTATTCCAAACAGCCAAAAAGCGTTCCGTTGCTGGATGGAAATCAGTATTCTACATTAATTCCTGAGGAAGTAGCCAATGCTGGAGGTAATCCGCTCGATATCAGTGCCAATAAAGAATTTTCTTTTGACCCCTTGGATCCCTACTGGTATTATAATTATAGTAATAACACCAATTGGATTGATGCGATTACCCAAACCGGTTATTCTCAGGATCACAGCATCTCCATGACAGGGGGTGGCCAAAAAGCAAAGTATTATGCATCCGTAGGATATTTTCATCAGGACGGGACTACGATTGGAACAGGTCTTGATAGAATTACTGCCAAGGTAAACCTGGATTATAATGTATCCAACCGAATCAGAATCCGGTCCAATTTTACCTTTGCACATCTTAACAGAGATCTAAATTTTCTGCCCAGCAACAAAAGCGCTTACCAGATCAGGAACATCGCCTATAACAAAATGCCCAATATGAGCATTTACGAGTATGATATTTATGGTAATCAATCGCCAAATTATTTTACGCCGGAATCTAATATCCAGGGCCAGTATCCTTCCACTTACAATCCGGTTGCGCTGGCAGAAAATGCAAAATATGTACAGAACGGCGACCGTATAACGCCCAGCTTCCAACTACAATATCAGATGGTGCCAAAGGTCTTATTAGCAACCTTTGATGTGCAATTTGATATTAATAACTCCGGTGCTCATACCTTTTTGCCTCAGAATGCAACGGGAAGACCGCTGTCTGAATCCATTGTCAATGAAGCCAAAGCCAGTGACGGAGATGCTTATAGTGTGACTACCAAGACAAACTTTATTTATACACCCAAAAGTAATGATCGCAACCACCAGTTTCAGGCCTTATTGTCTTTGCAAACGAATGACAGTAAATCAAATGCTTATAATGTATTGACGACCAACACGGCTTCTTCTGAATTTGATTATCCTTTCAACGGATCCAGGGCTACTAATTCTGCTGCTTTATTGACCTCCACGTTGGCAGATGTAAGGTCTATAGGAACCTTATTACAGGCACAATATGGCTGGCTGGACCGTTATATTTTGAATGCCGGTGTCCGTATGGATGGTAATTCCAGATTCGGACCCAATAACCGATATGGTTTTTTCCCATCCCTATCAGCCAGGTGGCGTTTATCCGGGGAGAATTTTATGAAAAAGTATAGCGGATTTATCGATGATTTAAGCTTCAGGGCCAGTTATGGTCATGCCGGATCTGCACCTCCTGATAAAACAGTGTGGCAGTATTTTAATACTTATTCACCTTACAGCTATTCTTATCTGGGAGAGTCCGGTGTTTATTCCTCCAATGTGGAGCTGACCAATTTAAAATGGCAAACCCTGGTGGGGACCAACTTAGGATTTAACCTCTGGATGTTTAAAAACAGATTCAGAATTGATTTTGAAGTGTATCGAAACCGTATTCAAGATATGTTCTATGACGACCTGGATATACCTTCCTATACGGGCTTCTCTTCCATGCCTGCTAATGTCGGCACCATGGATAACCAGGGATGGGAAGCATTGTTAAATACCATTCCTTATCAGACCAAAAACTGGAAAATCGGATTTGATTTAAACTTTGCCAGCAACCAGAATATTATTCGCTCTATTTCAGATTTTTATCCAAGGACAAATGTTGAAAGTCTGGATGCGAATGGAAAATATAAAACTTTCCTGCAAGTCAATAACCCATTTGGCTCCTTCTATGGGTTTAAATATCTGGGCGTTTACAGCACCAAGGATCAGACCGTTGCAAGAGATGCAGCTGGAAATCAGATTACAGACCCGAACGGAAATCTTTTATATATGCGCTTTCAATATCCCAGTATTGATTATGTATTCCAGCCAGGTGATGCGAAATATGCGGATATTAACCATGACGGAAATATCGATGACAAGGATGTTGTATATCTGGGTAACGGCCTGCCAAAAATCACCGGTGGTTTTGGTCTGAACGTAACTTTCAAAGACCGGTTAAAGCTCATCACATTCTTCGATTATAAACTGGATTACGATATTGTCAATGCAGCGGATATGGCGACCACCAATATGTACAGTTTTGATAATCAGAGTACGGCTGTTCTGGGCAGATGGCGTAATCCGGGAGATGTGACCAATATTCCAAGAGCGCTTTACAAAAAAGGCTATAACTGGCTGGGGTCCAGTAGATATGTTCAGGACGCCTCTTATGTTCGTTTGCAGGCGGTAACGTTGAGATATACCTTCCAGCCTAAACTGCTGAATAAATTAAATATTAGAAGTGCGTCTTGTTATGTCACGGTAGAAAACTTATATACCTGGACCAAATATAAAGGGCAGAATCCAGATGTATCCATTATCGGTAATAACAGTCCATTTGCCTATCCGGTAGATAACGCATTAACACCACCAAGTAGAAATGTGCTGTTAGGAATTAATTTAAGCTTCTAATTTCTAAATAACTGAAAGTAAGCAAGACGAATCAATTAAATAACTGGATTAAAATTAATATAATGACAAAGCTTTTCAGATATATATCATTTAGCTGCGCTGCCTTACTATTACTGGTTTCCTGTAATAAATGGCTGACGGTAAAGCCTCAGGATGGGCTTATCAGAGATGATTACTGGCAAACAAAAGAACAGCTGGCAGCAGCGGTGACAGGATGTTATGAAAGTCTGCTGAATCAGGATTTGGTAGAGGATTTATTTGTCTGGGGAGAAATCAGAGCCGATATGGTCGCTTCCACACTCAGAACACCAGATGATGCAGTTAATATAATGCAAGATAATATTTTGCCGTCCAATTCTTTTACAGACTGGTCACCTGTTTATAAAACCATTAATAACTGTAATACCGTTCTGGAGTATGGGCCGGATGTTATAAACAAGGATGCCACTTTAACGGACTCCGCACAGAATGCCTATTTAGCAGAAGCGCATGCCATCAGAGGACTCATGTATTTTTATTTGCTGAGAACGTTTGGAGAAGTGCCATTACAGGTGAAAGCCGTATCAACAGACGCCGATGTGGAACAATTGGAAAAAAGCTCCAAGCAGGATGTTTATAATCAAATAATTACAGATTTAAAATTTGCTGAAAAATATGCAGTCAGATCTTTCGGCTCCAATGATCGCGATAAAGGTAGAATAACTAAATATGCTGTATTTGCCATGGAGGCCGATGCTTACTTGTGGGATGATAAATATGATAGCTGTGTGATTGCATGTGATTCCATCATTAATTCCGGGCTGTATACCCTGGTAGCAGGTAAAACCCAGGAAAACTGGTTTAACGATTTGTATTATACCGGAAATTCCAGTGAAGGGATTTTTGAACTTCAATTTGATGCCCAGGCGCTGAATCCGTTTTATAGCATGCTGATTACCTCTTCTAACCAGTATATTGCTTCTACAGATCATCTAAGTAATGATATCTATGGTCTTGATCAGACCGGACTTGCTGCGGATATTCGGGGTAACAATGGGTCATATGTCGGAACAAACGGAACTATTTTAAAATATGCAGGTGCCAGTGCAGGAGAAGATTATACTTTGCGTACTTCTGATGAGTCTTATGCACATTGGATTGTCTACCGCTATGCGGACGTTCTCTTAATGAAGGCTGAGGCACTTTGTTATCTGAACAGAGGGCAGGAAGCGCTGGATTTAATAAATATGGTACGTGACAGAGGGCAGGCAATTGATTTAACCCAAGAGTCAGAAGACCCCAGTGCAACTGAAGATATTGCCAAATATGTCCTGGATGAACGCGCCAGAGAATTTGCTTTTGAAGGGAAAAGATGGTTTGATTTATTGCGTTACGCCAAACGTGATAATTATAAAAATCTGAGCGTTCTGACGGAAGCTGCGATTATAAATGCACCAAAAAACGTAATACAAACCATCATCAATAAATATAAGGACATCAATAGTCATTATCTGCCCATCAATACAGATGAACTTCAGGCAGATAAAAAGCTGGTTCAAAATCCATTTTATGGAAATTAACAGTAGAGGCCATAATTAAAATTGATTCGGGGATTTAAATAAAAAACACGCTTAGCGATAAATATATAAAGCATGAAAAAGGTTTTTAAACAAAGGGTTCTGTTTGCAGTTATTGCATTAAGCTTTATTTCAGGGATCTGGTTAAGTTGCAGAAAGGTACCGATTGTATATTCAACATCTACGGATGTGAATATAGTTGGCTATATTGATGAACATCTTGACTCTTTTTCTTTATTCAGGCAAATGCTTTCCGTAACAGGATATGACGGGTTTTTAAGTGCCTACGGCAGTTATACTTTGTTTCTTCCTACCAACTCGGCCGTCCAGAGTTATCTTAAAAGCAGAAGTAAAGACTCCATTAGCCAGTTGAATGTTGATAGTGTCAAGGACTTTTTGAAATTTCATTTAATTAATGATACCGTTTATACCATTTCATTTACCGATGGGAAATTACCTTATCTGACAATGTATGGGCAGTATCTGGTTACCGGGGCCAGTAATTCTAACGGCTCGACCTATTACAGAGTAAACAGACAGGCCAATATCATTGAAAGTAACCTAAGAGAAGGCAACGGGGTTATTCATGTTATTGATAACGTATTAACGCCAGCCACTAAAACATTAGCGGGTTTAGTAAGTGCTGATCCCGACTATTCTATTTTTGCCGAGGCTCTTAAAGCAACAGGGTTGTATGATTCTTTAAATATTGCTGCGGTTGATAATGCGGACAGCACAAAAGCCTGGTTAACGCTATTTGCACAGACGGACTCCGTTTTTAATGCAAACGGCATAAACTCTTATGAGGACCTGAAAGAAAAATACAGTAATACCGGAAACCCAAAAGACCCTTATGATAGTTTGCATTTATTTGTTGATTATCACATTGTTAATCGGGCTAACTATTTGGCGGATATCGTTACTGTTACTTCGTACTCAACCTGGGCCCCCTTACAAGCACTTACCGTTAAATACAGCAATGACTCTATCTTATTAAATGATGATGTTTTCAATGGCGTGCATGAGCCAGGTATTTTAATTCCGAGAACAGGAAGCGATGTGTCTGCAACCAACGGGGTATTACATAAAACCACTTCTCTGTTATCCATTAAACAAAGGTCGCCATTCCCGGTTTATTGGGATGTATGCCAGTACACCGAAATCATGAACCTTCCGGCTTACTATGGCAAACAATCCTATTATTACCCATGGGATCAACTGCCCTCCTTTATTACGGCAGCTGATGGTAAATCCTCACGTCCGCAAATTGGTTATGTTGGTGGTGCCAGCGGAAGCAGCCCTGTGGTAAATTACGATTATTTGGAGTTGCCTATGGGTAGCAATAGAATGGACTGGGTCGAATTAAAAACGCCAATGCTCGTGGCAGGTACATATAAAGTCTGGATTTGTTGGAGAACTGCCGGCAAGAGCCAGATTTTACAGGTCTCCATAGATAGCACCGTTATGCAGAGAACTTATAATAAGTCCATATATCTTCCGTCAGGAACAGATGCGGTGCTTGAAGCCCAGGGGTGGAAGCATTATACAACGAGTACATCCAGTAATGTTCCGGCTTACCTGGTAGGTACGATAAACATTCAGACAACTGGCCAGCATACCATCAGATTTACAGCCTTGTCTGGCGGAGATAACTATAACTGGTTGGATATGATACAGTTTATCCCTTCAGATATGGATCAACAATGGCCTCGTTTTGACCAGGATGGAATAGCGCACTATAGTGCCAGTGAATAGTGTTGTGTTTGCTAGGGGTTGATGGTTTAGGTCGGCCCCTCATTTTGACTCTTTTTATAATGACTTAGAAAAATGAAAAATAAATGAGATTATATAAATTTTTAATATTAGTGCTCGTCTCCATCATTTTGCTTGGTTCCTGTCGTAAGGAACAGTGGGATAATAGAACAGAGGTAACCTCTGTGGCAGGAACGGAAAGCCTGATGGATTTGATTAATGCGGATTCAGATTTAAGTCTGTTTTCTAAATATTTAGTAAAAACCGGTTATGATAAGGTGCTCTCATCTTCCAAGACGTTCACCGTATGGGCTCCGGATAATACCGCGTTGGAGGCTCTTGATGATTCTTACGTAAGTGACTCTGTGAGTTTAAAGTTGTTCATATCAAACTGTATTGGCAGTCAGTCCTTTTATTCAAAAGAGGCGGCAGACTCTTCCATTCGCATCCGAACATATAGCGGAAAAAGAGTGCTGTTTTCAAAAGACTCTATAAATGGAATTGCATTTACGGCAAAGGATATAAGCGCAAAAAACGGTGTACTCTATAAAATTAATTCCGCTATTAAGCCTCAGGTTAATGCCTTTGAATATTTACGTGATAATTATGCGACAGGCTTGCAATATGGTTATTTAAAGACTTTGTATTACAGTGCATCCATAGATAGTCTATATAGAGATTCTTTGAAAAGCGCAAATGTGATTCTTCCAAAACTTAACACCTATTTTCGGAAAATAAATATCGATAGCGAAGACTCTTTATTGACCTATATCGTTTTAACCGACCAGGCTTATCAGGCAGAAGAGTCAAAATTGCTACCTTTCTTTACTGATTCTACACAGGCAGTGACAGATAGTGTAAACCAGTGGAATATAATTAAAGACTTAACAATCAACGGTGTTATTCAACCGGGAAGTATTCCGCAGACTGTTTATTCAGCGAAAGACAGCCTGGCGATTCATCTGAATGCAAGCAGTATCGTAAAGACAATCAACGTAAGTAACGGGATTGTATATGTCGTGAATTCCCTAAGTTATGATTTGGGAACTAAAATAAAGCCTGTCACCATTGAAGCCGAAAGCTTCTACGACCGGTATGATAATACAAAAAGTTATACCATCAGAAAAAGAAGAGATCCGGCGACGGATTCTGTTTTCAAGGATTTACTTATGGAGAATTTTGGTATTGCTTCTTATTGGGTCCGTTATCCGGTTACCCTGAATGCCGTGACTTATAAAGTATATTGGCGTGCAGTGAATGATTTTCAAACAGGGACTTTCCCTATGATGCTGGCCTTTAATCAACATGTGGATACGGCATTTGCTGACCCCAAAAATATACCTTTTGATTATTCTATGCCTTATACTGATGTGGGGCTTACGGATTACAGTGATGTTTATATAGGAGATTTTACCCCAGTTAAGCATGGATTGGAGGATGTATTTCTGATTGGGAATAATACGACTTCAAATGGTAAGAATACAATTGTTTGTGATTATATAAAATTAGTACCCGTTCTAAATTAAAACTATGCATCGAACTAATATTATTTTCAAAGTTTTACCACTTACTTTTTTTACCGCTTTGGTGTTTTTCACAAATGTGGATGCCCAAAATAACGTACCAACAAAACTAAATAGTGCAAGTGTTGTAAAGGATACTGTTTTTGTAAATGGTGTTATCCGTTCTGCAGCCAGTAAAAATGCGATAGGCGGTATTTCAGTTTCCGTGCCCGGTTATGCTGCTGCCATTTCCGATGACAGTGGCTACTTTAAAATTGCTGTGCATGATTTACAGTCAGTTCTTTATTTGAGTGGTGATGGGTTGCAGGATAAACAGGTGGCACTCCGTGGTCGAAATAAAGTTACTGTTGACTTATTTGAGCAGGGGTATAATTCCCAATACGCAAGCGCTTCCTTGGTATTCGGTAAAAAGCCTAAAGATTACATTCCTTATTCTATTCAGGCATTTAGCGCTGATAACCGATGGGGACAGAGTGTGACCGAGACGCCTGATTCATACCTGCAGGGAAAAATTGCCGGGTTGAATGTCATCAGGCATTCCGGAACCCCGGGAATTGGTGCGAATATGGCTTTAAATGGGATCAATTCATTTAACGCGACCAATCAGCCTTTAATAGTTGTGGATGGTGTTCCTTTTGATAATAATGAATATGGACACTCGCTGGTCTTAGGCAATATGTATAATCCTTTGTCTGATATTGATATAAAGGATATAGATAATATTACAGTTATCAAAGGTGGTAATTCTACGTATGGGACAAAAGGAGCAAACGGTGTGATTTTAATTACAACGGCCAGATCACAGGAATTGGCGACCAGGATAGATTTCGCAGCTTATGGGGGTTATAATTTTCTGCCATCCAATTTGCCTGTAATGAATGCGGACGATTACAGGATTATGCTTTCTGAGTTATTAAAAACGAAAGGATTGTCTGCTGAGCAAATTGATGATTTGCCTTATATGAATGATCATAAATCGGCAGATGATTATTATACGTATCATAATAATACGGATTGGCAAAGGCAGGTGCTGAACAGCAGTTATAATAATAATTACTATCTCAAAGTTACGGGAGGTGATAATATCGCCAAATATGCCCTTTCTTTAGGATATCTCACCAACGGCGGCGTTCTGAAAAATGCCGATCTCAATAAATATCAGATGCGCTTTAATGGAGATTTATTGTTGTCAAAAAAGCTAACCGCATCTGTTAACCTCGGACTGGTATCTACCCAGCAGAATTTAATGGAGCAAGGGGGAGAGGGTGTCTTAAGCCCGTTGTCAATTGCCTTGATTAAAGCACCTTTTTTAGGGGTAAACGTAAGGGATGACAATGGTGTCGCATCACCCAACCTTTCTGATTATGACACCTTTAGGGTATCCAATCCAGTTGCAATTTCCAATAATATGCAGGGGAAAAATAAAAGCTATCGTTTTACCGGGACCGTTAAATTCAACTATGAACTAAATGACAATTTCTCTATTAAAACTATTTTAGGGTTGACTTTTGACAAGATGCAGGAGGATATGTTTGTGCCTGAAGCAGGGATTGTACCTGATACTTTACAGACTGCTGTTGCTTTTAATCGTTCCGGCAGCAACATGGCGAGGTATTCTTCTTTCTATAATAATACCGCTTTGTCTTATACCAAGCAGTTTAATAGCAACCATAAATTGCAGGTGGATTTAGGGTACAGGGTTGAAAATAATAAATATGAGAACGAATATGGACATGGTTACAACTCTGCGACAGATGAGTTTGTGAGTGTGGGCATGGGTAGTTCATCCTTGAGAACTGTTGGGGGGTCCAATGGAAAATGGAATTGGATGAATAATTATTTACATGGAGATTATTCCATTAAGGACCGGTATTATATTGCTTTAAACGTTGCGGCCGATGCTTCTTCCAGGTTTGGTAAACAGGCTCCTGACGGCTTAAGCCTGGGCGGCGTTAAATTCGCATTAAATCCTTCGCTGGCACTGGGTTGGCTTATCAGTTCTGAACAGTTTTTCAAAAATGTTCGTTTTGTCGATAATTTAAAGTTACGCGCCTCTTTTAGCCGTGTGGGAAATGATGATATTGGTAATTATAGTGCCAGAACTTATTATGAATCCCAGAACTTGGTGGGCAGTCAGGGAATCGTCAGGGGTAACATCGGAAATCCTGCCCTGGAATGGGAAACCACCGATCAGTTGAATGTCGGCTTAGACGCCGCTTTATTTAATGAAAGACTGAATTTCAGTTTTGATTATTTTCATAACAAAAGCTATAACGTCATTACTATTGATCAGACTGCTGAGTATGTCGGAATCGATAATATAGTCTCTAACAACAGCACCTTAGGCAATAACGGGATTAATCTGGCTTTAAATGCAAGATTGATTAATCATAAGTTTAAATGGGATTTTGGGATTAACTTAGGCAAGTATACCAATAAAGTCTCCAAATTCCCGATAGGAGCCTTATTGACGGATTATGTTGGCGCTACTTATATAACAAAGGCCGGGGCTGCCGCCAATCAGTTTTATGGATTTAAAACCCAGGGCGTATTTAGCTCCGATGCAGAAGCCCAGGCTTCCGGACTTCAATATGAAGATGCTGCCGGCAATATAGTCAGCTTTGCCGGTGGCGATGTGAAGTTTTATGACAAAGACGGGAATCATATCATTAATGATGCGGACAGAGTCGTCATTGGCAACCCTAACCCAACACTTTTCGGAGGCATCTCCAACGATTTTTCCTGGAAACACTGGACTTTAAATACCTTGTTTACGTTCAGTCAGGGCAACGATATTTATAATTATACCAGAATGCAGTTAGAATCCATGAGTAATTATAACAATCAGTCAGATGCGGTAAATAACAGGTGGAGATACGATGGACAGCAGACATCGGTTCCAAGAGCTGCATGGGGCGACCCGGCCGGCAATGCCAGATTCTCTGACAGATGGATTGAAGATGGATCCTATTTAAGGCTCAGAACAGTCACCCTATCCTATGATATTCCTGTTAAGACAGCAACGCTGAAATACGTAAGAATTTATCTGACCGGAAATAACCTGTTTACCTGGACTAAATATCTGGGTTATGACCCGGAATTCAGTTCAACCAATAGCCTGTATGGTCAGGGAGTGGATCTGGGACTGGCACCTGTATATAAAACGGTTCAGGCAGGTGTACGGCTCGGGTTCTAATAATTTATATAGTGAAGTTGTTTATAGTGGCTTCTAAATCAATTTAAAAAATTAGTGATGACTACTTTATTTAATAATGTTTCAAAATGGTTTTTAGGGATTTTAGTGCTGTCCGGCATGCTTTACTCCTGTCAAAAGACTTTTGATATAAAACCGGATAATGTGCTGGACGAATCCCAGGTGTATAGAGATGTCAACGATGCGGATGCCGCAATTTTCGGGATTTACGGTCAGGTGATGGGACTTTCCAAGCAATATGTGGTTTTGAATGAATTAAGGGGGGATTTGATGGACGTGACCTCCAATGCAGATAAATATTTAATCGAACTCAATCAGGAAACCTCTTCCCAGGATAACCCTTATGCAGATCCAAGACCATTTTATAAAGTGATCATGAATTGCAATGACGCTATCGCTAATTTCAAAGAGATGTTAAAGGATAACAGGTTGACCCAGGAAGCTTTTGATATTCGCTATTCCGCAGTGGGGGCTATCAGAACCTGGCTATATCTGCAACTGGGAGTCCAGTACGGGACCATTCCTTATGTTACCAATCCATTAAAAGATGTGGATGCGGTTAAAAATCAATCGAATTATCCAAGGCTGGAGTTTTCCGCCTTACTGGATTCATTAACTGTTTTTGCTGAAAGCCTGCCTTATAAAAAACCTTTTCCTACCGGGACCTCTCTGTTAACGACCATTGATGGATATGCTACGGATAAATTCTTTATTCCAATAGAATTATTACTGGGAGACCTGTATTTGTGGAAAGGGAATTATACGACTGCTGCCACTTACTATCATTCTGTTATGAACTATAGTGATCAGCTCTATCCGGCCATGAATAGCGAGCAGTATTATGAGACCTATAAGGTTGCTTATACTGCACAGATTAATGGTGCTAACTGGTCCAATATATTTGTCGAGACTTATGGAGAGCGTTATTCTAATTATGAAATTATATGGGATCTGCCATTTGATGATAATTTTGCACCGGAGAACCCGTTCGTTAATTTATTTTATAATTCCGGTAACGGGTATTTATTGAAGCCTTCGCAACTTATAATCAACGAGTGGGATAAACAAATCAGAACAGACAGTACCCCTGGTGATTACAGAGGGAACGGCGCATCTTACAAATTGGTCGGTGGACAGCCAGTCGTCAATAAGTTCAGCTCAAATTTTGATCCGATGGATCCCTTTAAGACAGCGGATAAATGGGTATTGTACCGTGCCGCCACCCTGCATTTCCATTATAGTGAGTGTGCTATTCATGACGGTAGAACCCGCTTAGCCTATTCATTAATGAATAATGGGATAAGAGGCGGATTTAACCCCTTAGGTCTGGCCCAGACGGATGATGTGTCTGATTATATGCAAAGTTTTGGTGCACCTTATGATTTTGACGCCAGAATGGGAGATTATCCATCTTACAGGGCGCCCTGGTATAGAAATACTGGAATAAACGGACGGGTCTCCGTCCCTGCCGAGATAATTGATTCTGCGAAATATTTTGATACGACCGTTTTACCCAGGCAATTCCTTACAGCCAGCAGCCAGGATAGTCTGGAACTGGATATGATGGATGATTTATTGCATTATTCAGGCATGGAACTGGCTTTTGAAGGAAGCAGGTGGCCGGATTTACTCAGAGTTGCTCTTCGCAGGGAAAAACAAAAGGCCGGAAGCGGGGTAAGTTTCCTTCAAAATGCAATTAGTGCCAAATTTAAGGCAAGCGGACGAACTGATTTAGCGGCTTCCGTAAGTTCAAGACTGGCGGATACAAAAAACTGGTTTTTGCCCTTTAATTGGGATTAAACGGATTTAATCATCATAAAATCTAATCAAGTGAATAATTAACACTTAATTACTTTTGTTGTAACTGGATTTTTATATCGTTGTACATTTAAAGATTGCCCCATTTAATCCATATGTTTGATTAAGTGGGGTTCTTTTTAGAAATATTATTATGAAGACATTTCGTTATTTGTTGGTATTGATTTGTTGCTGTTCTTTTTTAGTACCAGAACAGCCCAGGCTCAGAATCTTTATGGCCGGAGATTCTACCATGCAATTGTATGACACGCTAAATACACCGCAAAGGGGGTGGGGGCAGGTCTTTGGCGCCTGTTTTAAACAAAACGTGGAAATTCATGATCTGGCAAGAGGGGGAAGAAGTACCAGGAGTTTTAAGGCAGAAGGCCATTGGCAAGGTCTGTTGAATCAGTTACGTAAAGATGATTGGGTCATTATTGAATTTGGGCATAATGACCATGACAAAAGAAAGCCCGAGCGCTATACAACACCTGAGGAATATAAAAATAACTTAATTGCGATGATTGGTGATGTCCGGGCAAAAGGAGCCAATCCCATTATTCTGACCCCGATAGCCATGCGCAATTTTGATAAGAACGGAATTTATCATGATGGTCACGGCCTTTACCCAGCGGAGGCGAAAAAGGCAGCCCAGATATGCAATGTGCCGGTTCTTGATATAGACAGTCTTTTTGCTAAAGAGATTATTCAGCTAGGGCCTGAAAAATCCAAAGCCTTATTTATGAATTTCGGCCCCGGATTATATAAAGCCTACCCTGAGGGTAAAACAGATAATACGCACCTCAGACTTTCCGGAGCAAAAATGGTGGCGGGAATCGTCGCCTCGGCTATTAAATCCCAAAAGATATCCCCAATTGATACGTATATTTTATAAAGAAAAACATCTAGTTATGAAACGAATCGTTTTTGTTGTATTGTTTTGTTGTGGCTGCATTTGCAGCATGAATGCCCAGATTATTCAAAAATTTGATTTTGGAACCGGCCATGAGGAGCCGGGTTATACAAAAGTAACGGCTATAGATACTTATAATGAAGCCAGAGGGTTTGGCTTTGATTTAGGCTGCAACCCTATTGCGACTGGAGATTATTGCACAGCAGTAGGTTCTCTTTTTTTCTCCACCAAACTCCCTCAGGGGAATTATAAAGTAACCGTTATCTTAGGTGATGCGCAAAGGGCTACTTCTACAACGATAAAAGCAGAATCCAGAAGGCTGATGGTAAAGGAAGTCGATACAAAGCCAGGTGAATTAAAAAAGATTTCTTTTAACGTAAGTGTCTGGGATAGTATTATTTCGGGAGATAAAATGGTGCATCTTAAACCCCGGGAACAAGATAAACTGGACTGGGATAATAAACTGACCCTGGAGTTTAGCAATACAAATCCATGCATTAATTCCCTTACGATAGAACCCATTGATCGACCCATTCAAGTGTTTTTAATGGGTAATTCCACGGTCACCAATCAGGCACTGGAGCCCTGGTGCTGCTGGGGTCAGATGATTCCTGCATTTTTTAAGGATGACAAAGTCGTGGTCACCAATATGGCGGCCTCCGGAGAAACTTTAAAATCTTCTTTTAGCAGGAAAAGACTGGACAAGGTGGCTTCCATGTTGCACAAGGGCGATTATGTATTTATTGAATTTGCCCATAATGATCAAAAGAAAGGATCCGGAGAGCTGGCATATACCACGTATAATAAGTACTTAAAAATATTTGCGGATTCAGCCAGAAATCATGGTGCGATTCCTGTATTTGTAACTTCCACGAATCGGAGAAATTTTGATAAAAATGGCAAGGTGATTAATACATTGGGGGATTTTCCTGACGCCATGCGTCTTGAGGCAAAGAAAGAAGGGGTTTCACTGATAGATTTAAATGAAATGACTAAAACGCTGTATGAAGCTTATGGCGACAGTGCCTCCCGAAAGTTATTTGTTCAATATCCGATCGGCTCTTTTCCGGGGCAGAACCGGTTATTAGAGGATAATACGCATTTCAGCACTTTCGGGGCTTATGTTTTGGCTAAATGTATGGTTAAGGGCATTCAAAGTTCCGATCTGGCGCTCAAAAAATATTTAAAAGACGACCTCGATGCCTTCGATGTACGCCATCCGGATGCATTTAAGAACTGGACCTTGCCAGTGACACCCATGTTTTCAGAAGCAAAACCTTACGGGAACTAAAACCAAAATCTTATGACAATGATTGGAAAAGTTAGCAGCTTTTTAGGGCTGGCAATGCTTTCGGGACTGGTTTTTTTACCAGCGGCAAAAGGCCAGCGGACCATGGAATATTTAGACAGAGGGGTGTATGCCATAAATGAAGGCAATGGCCAGGTCTTTGTTTCCTGGAGATTATTTGAAAATGAGGATAACAGTGTAGGATTTAATTTGTACCGTGTTACCAATGGCGATACCACCAGGCTGAATCAGAAGCCGTTAATGGAAGGTACGGATTTTACTGACAATACGTCGGATACTAGTGCTGTAAATACTTATTTTGTCCGGACGGTAAAGGGGGGTATTGAAAAGTCAACGGACGGCTCTTTTGCCTTAAAGCCGCATCAGCCCGTATATCTATCCATTGTGCTCAAGACACCCAAGGGATACACCCCCAACGACGCCTCAGTGGGGGATCTGGATGGTGACGGTCAGTATGAGATAATCCTGCATCAGACCGGAAGAGGCCATGATAATTCCCAGGACGGGATAACGGATCCGCCCATATTTCAAGCCTATAAACTGGACGGAACCTTGCTATGGGAAATAAATCTGGGCAAGAATATCAGAGAAGGGGCTCATTATACACAGTTTATGGTATACGATCTGGATGGCGACGGCAAAGCCGAAGTGGTCATGAAAACAGCAGACGGAACCATAGATGGAAAGGGGAATGTGATAGGAGACGCTACAAAAGATTATCGGAACAGCCGCGGCCGGATACTGGAAGGCCCCGAATATTTAACCGTTTTCGATGGGCAGACAGGGAAGGCTGTTTCTACGGTGCCATATATCCCACCACGGGGTGATATTGGCGGCTGGGGCGGTATCGGCGGCAATAAAGGCAATGATCATTATGGAAACAGGGCAGACCGGTTTTTGGCCTGTATCGCTTATTTAGATGGTAAACATCCAAGTGTTGTCATGTGCCGGGGCTATTATGGACGCTCTGTACTGGCGGCCTGGGATTTTAAGGATAAAAAACTGGTTTCCAGATGGGTTTTTGATTCTCACGATGGCAAAAACCCCTTTTCAGGACAAGGATATCATAATTTATCCGTAGCAGATGTGGATCATGATGGTAAAGATGAAATCATTTATGGCAGCATGTGTGTGGATGATAACGGCAATGGGTTATATACCACCGGACTTCGGCACGGCGATGCGGTCCATGTGAGCCATTTTGATCCGGATAATAAAGATCAGCTGGTTTGGGGTATACATGAATTAGAGAATGGAGCTCAAGGGTTGGGCGCCGCATTGTTTAATGCCAGAACCGGTAAGATCCTGTGGTATGACAATGTTGATCAGGATGTCGGCAGGGGACTTGCCGCGGATATAGATCCCAGGTTTAAAGGGTATGAGCTTTGGGGTGGAAGCGGCGGCCTTAAAGACATTAAAGGCCAAGTGATTAGTAAGCGTTCTCCCAGAAGTACTAATTTCAGGATTTGGTGGGACGGTGATTTATTGAGTGAGCTTTTAGACGGAACTCATATTGATAAATGGAACTGGAAAGATTCTTCCCAGCAAAGATTATTTGATGCCAGAAATTTTAACTGCGTTTCCAATAACGGCACCAAGTCAAATCCGGTACTGGCTGCAGATTTACTGGGAGACTGGAGAGAAGAAGTGATATACAGAACCATGGATAATAAAGAATTGAGGATTTTTTCCACCGGGATTCCAACCAGCCACAGGCTGTATACACTGATGCACAATCCTCAATACAGAATGGGTATTGCCTGGCAAAATGTCGGGTACAATCAGCCTGCCTACACGGATTATTATCTGGGAGAAGGCATGACAGCGCCTCCCAAACCGGATATAAGGATTATAAAATCCAGTCATTGATTTATAACCTAGTGATGAAGGGCGTACAGGACGGTGCAGGATAGTTGTATCCCTGCCTTAACTTATATTTGTTTGGAATGAATTGATGCTGTTTTTATCGATCTTATGCAATACTTTTTTAATCATGGGTAAAAAATACTGGGCTGTATTTTATTTTCTATTTTTTGTCATAGCCGGCAAAAGTCAAAGTTCAAATAATGGCCGCATTCAGGAGTTATTTGATTTTGGATGGAAGTTTCACTATGGAGACATTGCCAACGGACAAAATCCCTCTTTAAATGATGCAGACTGGACCACGCTTAATATTCCGCATGATTTTCAGATTAATCAACCCTGGGATTCCGCTAGCGGAGGAGCCAGAGGATTTAAGAAAATGGGTGTTGGCTGGTATCGAAAATCCTTTAACGCAGATCCCAGCTGGAAGGGACAAAAAGTGTTATTGGATTTTGAAGGTATCATGCTTACCGGAGAGGCCTGGTTAAACGGACATCCTATTGGTGAAACAGATTACGGATACCTTGGCTTTGGCGCAGATATCACAAACCTGATTAAATATGACAGCACCAATGTACTGGCTGTAAGGGCTTCAACCGGGAAGAGGAATGGTTCCAGATGGTATACCGGAGGAGGGCTATTCAGAGATGTACACCTGATCGTTAAAAATCCGATATCCGTCGCCAGGCATGGCATTTATATTACAACTCCCCAAATTAATAAAGAGGAGGCCAGCGTTGCTATTCAGATTGGTATAGATGGCATTAGAAACAAAAGCTATGACCTTAATATTGAAGCGGAAATATTCGATGCTGCGGGAAACAAGGTGGCAGAGACTCATTTGCCGGCGCCTCAGAGAAATAAACTACATACCGTAGAAGCGAAGTTGCCTATGGTGAAGGTTTTAAATCCTAAGTTATGGTCCTGTGAAACGCCGAACTTATATACAGCCAGACTTAGTCTTGTCCTTGATGGAAAAGTAATAGACCGTGTTCAGCAGCAGTTTGGTATAAGGACCATTGAATTTTCAAAGGATTTCGGGTTTAAACTGAACGGGAAAAAGGTATTTATTAAAGGTATTGCCAATCATGATGACCTGGGTGCTGTTGGTGTAGCTGCCTATCAGACGGCCATTGCAAGAGAAATGGATACGCTTAAAGCCTATGGTTTTAATGCCATCCGGACCTCACATAATCCCTATTCCAGCACATTTTTACGTTTGGCTGATGAAAAGGGGCTGCTTATTATAGACGAGCTATATGATAAATGGAGTAACGACGACTACTGGGCGGGAAGCAAGCCTTGGACTTCCATCTGGTATCAGAATGAAATAGAATGGTTAAAAAGAGACAGAAATCATCCTTCCGTTATTTTGTGGTCCTTTGGCAATGAGTTACAGATGCGAGAGGATTTTGCTGGATTTCCGACCGAGGACTGGGGTGTGACGACCTATAGAATAATGAATGTCCTGGCCAAAAGATATGATTCTACCAGAAAGACGACCGTTGCCATGTTTCCTGCCAGAGCGGGGGCAATCGGGAAGACAGATCCTGATTTTGATATAAAAATATTCCCTCCTGAGCTCGCTACCGTAACTGAGGTTTCCAGCTTTAACTACCGGTGGAAAAACTATCCCGATTACTTAAAGCACGCACCGGATATGAATATATTCCAGAGTGAGGCCTCTACCAATGAGTTGACAGCGCCTTATTTTGGAATGAACCGCGAAAAGATGATCGGTCTGGCTTATTGGGGAGCCATCTCCTATTGGGGGGAGTCAAACGGATGGCCTAAAAAAGGATGGGATTTTTCCTTTTTTGATCATGCTTTAAATGCCTACCCTCAGGCATACCTCATAAAGAGCATTTTTAAAGAGGAACCATTGGTACATATTGCTGTTCAGGGAACAGCTGCAGATTCTATTACATGGAATGATATAGTCGTTGGCAGAAATAATGTACAATCCAATTGGAACTGGGAAGCCGGCAGAAAGTATAATATTTATACCTATACCAACGCTGAGCAAGTAGAACTGTTCGTAAACGGAAAATCTATAGGAATCAGGAAAAATGAAGGAACCGGGGACAAACAAAATGTCATTTTATGGAAAGATGTAGTGTATCAGCCTGGGGAAATTGTGGCCGTGGCCAGAAATAATGGTAAAGAAGTCGCCAGACATCAGCTTAAAACGACCGGAAAGGCCGTAGCATTGAAGCTAGTGGCAGAAAACAATAACTGGACTGCAGATGGTATGTCGCTGAATTATATAAAGGTATATGCGGTAGATAAAAATGGTGCGCGCGTATATAACGTAAGTCCGGAAGCTGTCACCTTTAGTGTCACCGGGGCCGCCAAGTTACTCGCAGTTGATAATGGAGACCAATATAGCGATGAGCTTTTTGATCAGCCTGTACGCAAGCTTCATAACGGGTTTGCGATGTGTATTCTCAGGGCAGATCAAAAGCCCGGAGCTGTTTCCATTCGTGTAAATGCCCCCGGCTTAAAAGGCAGTACACTGCTTTTAGCGACACATTAAAATATTTAGAAGACGTTATAAGGTGGTTTGTTTGCGTGTTCCCGCTGGTTTTTTGGGAACACGCTTTTTAACCATTTCAATAGATTATATTTTGGTTTAAATACCCCTGCTTGAAAAAGGTATCTAAATTCCGAAATTTAAATTTTTATCCATGGGCATATCCAGAAGAAGAGCGTTAAAATTGCTGGGAGGCATAGCTCCTCTAGCTATTGCACCCAAGGTGTTTGGTAGATATTCTTTCCAAAATGACCACACAGATCATTTTATGGAGGAGCTGTTAAATGGTCCAAAGAGTAGCTCCGTCAAGTTTAATTTTAATCCTGACTGGAAGGTCTTGGTGGGGGATGCCACTGATGCGTCCAATAAGGATTTTAATGATTCCTCCTGGGACAGCAGAAGCTTACCCTATGCCTGGAATGAAAATGATGCTTTTAAAAAGGATATAGCAGAATTATCTACTGGCATTGCCTGGTACAGGAAACATTTTAGTATTCCAGCCTCTTTTAAAGGACACAAAATATTTCTGGAATGTGAAGGACTCCGCCAGGCGGGTTTTTTCTATTTAAATGGTCAGCTGATTGGAAAAAGTGAAAACGGTGTGATGGCCTCCGGATTTGATTTGACAGATTATTTGTTTTATGGAGACAAAGAAAACGTACTAGCTGTAAAAACGGATAACAGCTGGGATTATCGGCAGCAGGCAACAGGTAGCCGGTATCAATGGAATGATAAGAATTTTTATGCCAATTACGGAGGGTTAAATAAAAATCTATATCTGCATATTAAACCGCAGGTATATCAGACCCTGCCCTTATTTTCCAGCCTGGCTACGACCGGGATATATATTTACGGGACCAATTTTGATATACCGGGAAGTGCGGCTCAGGTTCATGTGGAATCAGAAGTCAAAAATGAAAGTGAAGCAGATAAAAGTCTGTATTTAGAAGTATTAATAAAAGATTTGGGAGGTAAGCAGGTTGCACGTTTTTTGGGAAAACCCACGATGGTGACCCGTGGCAGCACAGCGGTATTAAAAGCGGACGACCTGGTCAAAGGTCTTCAGTTCTGGAGTTGGGGATATGGATATCTTTATGACGTTCAGACAACTGTTAAACAGGGTGACAGCGTTGTAGATACAGTAACCACCCGTACAGGATTTAGAAAAACCGCTTTTGAAAATGGCATGATCTATCTCAACGACCGGGTTATTAATATACATGGATATGCACAAAGGACGACCAATGAATGGCCTGCTATCGGTAATGCGGTGCCAGCCTGGTTAAGTGATTATAGCAACGGGTTAATGATAGAAAGCAATGCAAATCTGGTTAGATGGATGCATGTTACTCCTTGGAAGCAGGACGTTGAAAGCTGTGACAGGGTGGGGCTGATGCAGGCCATGCCGGCCGGGGATTCCGAAGGCGATGTAAAAGACCAAAGATGGGTACAGCGTAAGGAACTGATGCGGGATGCCATTATTTATAACAGAAATAATCCAAGTATTATTTTCTATGAATGTGGCAATAAAGGGATTATAGATAGCCAGATGCAGGAGATGAAGGCCATCCGGGATCAGTTTGATCCGCACGGAGGCAGAGCCATTGGATCCAGAGAAATGCTGGACAGCCAGATAGCTGAATACGGAGGAGAAATGCTGTATATCGATAAAAGTGCGACCAAGCCTTTATGGGAAATGGAATTCTCCCGGGATGAAGGTCTGCGCAAGTATTGGGATGACTATACACCTCCCTATCACAAGGATGGTGACGGCCCTTTATATAGAGGAAAGCCCGCCCCGGAATATAACCACAATATGCAGTCTCATGCCATTGAAAATGTAAACAGGTGGTATGATTACTGGAAAGTGCGGCCTGGTACAGGATGCAGGGTCAGTTCGGGAGGTGTGAATATCGTGTTTTCTGATTCCAATACCCACCACAGAGGCCAGGAAGTATACCGTACCAGTGGAGAGGTAGATGCTATGCGGATTAAAAAGCAGAATTTCTTTGCCAATCAGGTAATGTGGGATGGTTGGGTAGATACAGAAAAGCAAAGAATCCATATTATCGGTCACTGGAACTATACAGAAGGAACTGAAAAGGATATATATGTGGTCTCAACTGCCCCGAAAGTAGCATTGTTTTTGAATGGAAAATCCCTGGGCTATGGAGAACAAAGTAAAGAGTTCTTATTTAAGTTTAAAAATGTCAAATGGGCAAAGGGTCAGTTAGTGGCCAGGGGATATGACAAAAATAATACTGCCATTGTGACCCATCAGTTACAAACTGCCGGTACGCCGGCAGCCTTAAAGCTTACTTTAGTTGACCGGCCTACGGCGTTTCTTGCGGACGGTCATGATTTGCAACTATTGGAAGTTGAAGTAGTTGATAAGGAAGGCAACAGGTGCCCTACGGCTTTAAATATGATTGAATTTAAGTTAAATGGACCTGCCCTTTGGAAAGGCGGTATTGCTGTGGGCCCCGGAAACTATATCGGAGCCAAGATCCTTCCAGTGGAAGGAGGAGTAAACCGGGTGTTTATCAGAGCTACCAGACAGCCTGGTCTGATAAGCGTTGCAGCTGTGGCTGAAGGACTAAAATCCCAGACCATTCAGTTTGAATCTAAGCCTGTAACGGTTATAAACGGACTGGCCAAAAACCTGCCATCTGATGGATTGAACGGACAGTTAACAAGGGGGACTACTCCTGAGACACCCTCTTATGTCATCAGTAGAATTCCTGTGGAAGTTTCCGCAGCCAGAGCAGGGGTCAATCAACAGGATGCTGGCAAATGTTATGATGATAACGAAAAATCCGGCTGGTCCAATGACGGTAAAATTCAGACAGCCTGGATGGAGTTTACGCTGGAAAGAGAAGCGCAACTGAGTGCAATAGACATTAAAC
Source organism: Arachidicoccus rhizosphaerae (assembly GCF_900107765.1). Lineage (GTDB taxonomy): Bacteria > Bacteroidota > Bacteroidia > Chitinophagales > Chitinophagaceae > Arachidicoccus > Arachidicoccus rhizosphaerae. The sequence goes on from NZ_FNQY01000001.1 coordinate 462,186, forward strand.
TGAATAATTTCAGGACCAAACAGTATCCGATTGCTGTAAAGGTAGAAGATACCGAAGTCTTTAGAGGGCTTACAGAAAGGAGCTTGGGATACTTCAGCATCGAGTTCCCGCCAACGAAAGGAAAGAAGGTGATGATCAGTCTTATCGGAAATGCTAAAACGGAAGATGATATCGAAGGGGAAGTAAATGGTAAAAAGTTAGGTGACGGGATTAAAGCAGCCGGTTCCGAGTTAAAAGGTTCTTTAGGCATCATAGAGGTAGAGTTCTACGAAAAACCCAGGTTGTAGGTTTTGGGTAAGAAATTAGGCGTGGAAATGACAAATTGAATGTAAATGAAAAGATTATATATTTTATTGATAGCTATTGTTCTGGGTGTCAAGTCTTATGGGTTTGTAAAACTGCCGGATATTTTATCCAGCGGGATGGTGTTGCAACGTAATACAGCTGTCCCTATTTGGGGTACAGCGCTTCCGGGCGAAGATATTAAAGTGACTTTTGGCTCTCAGCTCCATCAAACCAAGGCAGATATGTCGGGCAACTGGAAAATCTTCCTGGATCCGCTGGAGGCTAGTGCAACAGGTCAGACTCTTTTAATTCAGGGTATTAATGCCATCCATTTAAAGGATGTGGTGGTGGGAGAAGTCTGGTTATGTGCAGGACAGTCTAATATGCAACTTGTTTTACCAATGACCAATAAAGGGGATTCCGTTATTGCGTCCGCCAATTACCCGATGCTGCATCTCTTTAATGTAAGCCGGGAAAATTCCTTTGGTCACACCAGGGGGGCAATAGGGACTTGGGAGCCCTGTACTCCTCAATCCGTTAAGGAATTTTCCGCAGCAGGATATTATTTTGGACTGGGGTTAGAAAAGCAGCTTAAAGTGCCGGTGGGTATCATCAATGCTTCTTTTGGAGGATCGCAGGCAGAAGCCTGGACGCCCAGAGAATATTTAAGGACACCTGCATTACAGCCTTGCATAGACCGCGATACCATGTGGGCTTCACAAAGAGCCAATGTACAGGTTAGTTATGCAAAAGAGCTGGAAGACTGGAGGGCATATGCTGAAAAGGAAAAGGCAGCGGGGCGAAAACCTAAAGAAGCACCTCATCAGCCGGAAGCGCTGAGAGATTACCGACCGACATCCTCCATTTATAATCATATGGTCCAACCATTGATTCCCTATCAGATAAAAGGAGTATTCTGGTATCAGGGAGAGAATAATGAAGGCCGGGCAGAACAATACAGGTCTCTATTACCTGCCATGATTCAGTCCTGGCGTGACAAGTGGGGGTATGAACTTCCTTTTGGCATTATCCAGTTACCCAATTACAGGGATAAAAGCCAGCTGCCGGTAGACGGAGCCTGGAGTTTTTTAAGAGATGCCCAACGAAGGACTTCCGATAGCCTGGCTAAAACAGGTCTGATTGTACTGATTGATGCGGGTGAAGCGCACAATATTCATCCTCATAACAAACAGATTGTAGGCGAGCGCATGTTAACCTGGGCCTTAGGGGCCGTGTATGGACAAAATATCCTGCCCTCAGGACCAAGATTTATAAAAGCGACTTATTCAGGTAAAACCGTTACTGTAGATTTTGACCAGGTTGGAAAAGGGTTAAAAACTGTCGATGGCAAATTACCGCAAAGTTTTGCTTTGGCCGGTGCGGATCATAAATGGTACTGGGGCGAAGCCAAAATTATAAATACTCATCAGATAAGGGTAACAAGTAAAGAAGTCAAAAAACCGATCGCAGTACGGTATGCGTTTAATAATAATCCCGATGACCCTAACCTAACCAATGACAGCAATATTCCGGCTTCTCCATTCAGGTCGGATGACTGGCCGGGACCAACGCAGGGAAAAAGGTAGTATGGGATTTACATCCGAACGGTTGGCCCATTTTTGTAAATGCCCGTATTGATGCCACGCCGCAGGATAGGTATTGTCGGCATTTTGTCCATGTTTATTACTTCGTGCTTTTTATTTTTCTTTTTCACATAAATCTAATTTATTGAATATCATATTCTAATGTATTCTTCGGTATTAGGGAAGGATAGGCCATTATTTGATTTTATTTGACAATAAATATATTGTCGTTAATTTTGACAATATATTTATTGTTATCATTAGGGAAATTGTAACCCGGTTAAAAAGAATTTTTAGTGAACACGAAAGGTCGTTTATCCAAAAATTACTTTGCCAGCTTTGTGGGAGCATTGTTCTTAGTAGAGAATCTGTGTTAAATTTAGGTTCAGGCATATTATCTGAGAATGCGATGAATAGAATATTGGAGAACTTAAATTATGATGGATATATTGAAATTGTGGATGACAATTTTTATAAATTCAAATCGCCAGTGCTCATGCAGTGGTGGAAACGACATGAGTGTTAAGTTATGGATAATAAAGTTAGAAATAATACAGGCCTTTTGGGCAAAAAAGAACTTATAGATGGCTTTGTTGCTAACCAGCGTGTTTTGGATATTATACTGCTGGAGCTTCGTGGTACCACATACAATGGGCCTTTGCAGTGCTACCTGGTTATTGGTGAACATGGCATTGGGAAAACGATGCTTTTATGGCGGATAAAATATGCTATTGAAGACGACCTCGAACTTAGCAATCTGATTGTTCCTGTGATTTTTAAGGAAGAACAATATTTTCTTGGTGATTTAGAAACGCTTTGGAATTATGTTGCATCACAAATTGAATGCTTCCCATTACCCGAAAAAAAAGACACTGCTTATTCCGTCGAAATTTTATTTGAAAAAGCAAATGAGGAATCGGCTTATTATAAGCTGGAAAAAATGCTAAAGGAGCGAAGTAAAAAAGTCATTTTGTTTATTGAAAATCTGGATGCGTTTTTCCGGAAAATAGGGAAAAACGGACAGCAAAGGTTAAGGGAAGTCCTCTCTACTTCCAGGGATATCCGTATTATCGGATCTGCTACTTCCCTTTTTAATGAAGTCTCAAATTATCATCTGCCATTTTATGAGTATCTCAAAGTAATTCAACTAAAGGGGCTGAATCGGAAAGAGGCAGAGCATATGTATGCGAAGACCATTGAACCGTCATTGAAGTCAAAAAAAGAGGAACAGATACCAAAGAGGTATTCTGCCCGTATTGAAGCGCTTCGACGTTTAACAAAAGGTAATCCAAGGCTTATGGGGTATATGTACCAGAGTATGCAAAACGGAAGCAATAACGGGGTTGATGACATTTTCTTGTTGTTGGATTTGTTGACGTTACGTTATAAAACGGAGATGGAGCAGATGCCCTACCAACAGCAAAGAGTTATTGATTATATTGCAGGTAGACTGGACGCGGTAGCTGTAAAAGACATTGTCCATGGAACCGGTATGGAGAGCAAATACATTTCTTCCATATTAAGCACCCTTAGAAAAAATAAAGCAGTAGACAAAATTGAAACTGATTCAAAAAATCACTTATATCGTATACATGATTTTCTATTCAATATGTGGTATAACTTGCGCTATGGGAATATGGCTGATGCGGCTGCCTTAATTCGATTTTGTGAAGTGTGGATTGGCATTAAAGACCAAGATGGTGATACTGAAGAGGCAATTAGTTCCGAATCTACGATTATTCAGTTTCCAGGATTAAATAATTTGCGCAACCTTAAGTCTGCAAATCCCAACGGCTTTTATAAATCAGGGGAAGTTCAGGTTGCAATTGATAAGGAACTTCAAAATATAAGTAACCAGCGTTTTGATGATCCGTATATGGCTGTTGTTTATGCAACACTGATAATAGACCAAGGTTATTTTGAGTGTCCATGCCATTTATTGACGGCACATGAAGACAAAATTGCTTTTGTGATGGATGGGACAAATGAGGCAGATAAACAGAAATTGGTTCGTGAGTTAATCTCATTTTTTATAAAGTTGTTGACTAAAAACCAGTACAATTGGGCTATGCAGTTATTTGCAAAAGGTAAAGAGACTTTCAGAGTGTGGCTACGTCCCATATATTTTGCTTGTCTGCGACTATTAAAGGAGGAGTATCCGACGGATGTTTTAAAGTCAGCTCCTGCGCTGGATTCAACAATACAGGAGATTTTGGAGGAGATTAAGCGGGCCTAAGGACAGTCTCCCTGACGTAACATGCAAGTTGTAAAGGCTCGGTTGCTTCGTTAAAAAGACTATACGAGCTGAAAGCGTTTTAGGGGACTGCTTCTTTTTAAAAGATTTGACTGGACTTGTGGCCTCCCATACAGGACGGTACAGGATAGTTGCACTGCAAAAACGTATTAATATTGTTAATGGAAATGACTGGTGCCACACAGGCTTACAGGTTGACCTAATGTTACGTTTCCTGGATTTAAACAGCTCACTGATAATCCGAGCGGTTCGTGAAGGGAGAAGGAAGTAAATGGTTTAAGTTTACAACCGTATTATAAATTTTAATTCAATCATAAAAAGAAAGAAAATGAAAAATTTATGGACTGTCTATTTGCTGATAATGAGTGCCCTGTGCTATAGTCTGACCGGTCTTGGACAGTCGCATACACCCAAAAAAGTCTCCATACTGGGCGACTCTTATTCCACCTTTGAAGGTTATCTGACCCCTGATTCTAACTATAACTGGTATTATAAAATACCCAGACAGAAAAACGACGTTCGTAAAGTCTCTCAGACCTGGTGGCATCTGTTTATTAAAGGCCATCAGGATGTACTCGAGACCAATAACTCCTTTTCCGGGGCCACCATTTGTTATACCGGTTACCATAAAGATGACTATAGCCGGGAATCCTTTGTCGCCAGGATGTACAACCTGGGGCATCCGGACATTATTTTTATATTCGGGGCTACAAACGATAGTTGGGCAGATTCTCCTATCGGTGACTACCAGTATAGTGACTGGAAAACAGCGCAGCTGTATTCCTTCCGTCCTGCTATGGCCTATATGCTGGCGCATATGGTTAAGCAGTATCCGGATACCAAAATCTATTTTCTGCTTAATGACGGCTTAAAAGATAGCATCAATAAGTCTGTAATAGAAATCTGTAAGCATTACAATATAGATTGTATTAAGCTAACCGGCATTGACAAACAAAGCGGGCATCCTTCCATAAAAGGTATGGCCCAGATTAATGATCAGATCAGTGCCTACATTAAAAAAGAGCGGACCGGTCACCTAGCAGGTAACCGGTAAACCATGCCCAAAACAACCATAAAGCAAACCAATTTGATGAAAAAAAGATATAGAACTCTATCCGTCGGCATTCTAATGGTCTGCGGCTGTCTGGCAACCAGTCCGGCTGCCTTGCAGGCGCAGGTACATATACCGGGTCCTTCCGGAAAGCCTATACATGACAAGCCGGTCACTAAGGTCGTCAATAAACAAATCGGAGAAGCGGGCAATGACACCGGTTTTGATATGGCCCCCGAGACGACCCTAGAGGTGGTACAAGCGGCTGTTAAAGCGATCCCTGCTAATTTGGCCAAGGCTAATGGACCTTTTAATCCTACCTGGGCCTCTATTCAGGAACATTATAAGGTGCCGGCTTGGTTTGAAGGCGCTAAGTTTGGCCTGTTTATGCACTGGGGATTGTATTCAGTTCCGGCCCATCAGAGTGAATGGTACGAAAAACATATGTATGGCGACCCGGGCACCATAAAATGGCATGAGGCTCATTACGGTCCCCAGGATAAATTCGGGTATAAGGATTTTATTCCCTTATTCACGCAGCAAAATTTCAGGGCAGACGAGTGGGCGGCGCTTTTTAAGGCCTCCGGTGCCCGGTTTGTCATTCCCACTGCCCAGCACCATGATAATTTTGCCATGTGGGACAGCAAGGTCACTCCTTATAATGCCAAGCAGATGGGGCCAAAGCAAGACCTGATTGGCGAGCTTTGCACTGCCGTACGCAAGGTCGGACTGAAGTTCGGGGTGTCCAACCACGGCATTGAAAACTTTCAGTTTATCAATCCACCACAGGCCATGCTGGAAAAGATGCAGGCAGAAAGAGCAGATTTATTCGATCCAAAATGGGAGGGTTTTTACCATGTAGCCGATCGGAGTGACAGCGCCTGCAAACAGTTTCTGGTAAATTGGTATGAACGCAACGTAGAGTTGATTGATAAGTATCGTCCCGATATCCTATGGTTTGACAATGGCATTGATCAGCGATATCTGGACCCGTTAAAGTTGCAAGTCGCCGCTTATTATTATAACCGGGCAAAAGAGTGGGGCAAACAAGTCTCCATTAGCTCCAAAAAAGCAGCCTTTGCTCCTGAAGGAACCAATATTCATACAACAGGTTCTATATTGGATTTTGAAGGCCGAATCCCGTCAGGAATACGCACCGGCGAATGGCAGGTAGACAGTAAGATCGGTTCTACCTGGGGCTATACAAAAGATATGACGGTAGCGGGTGCCGGCAAGATTATCGCAACTCTTGCCGACGTAGTAAGTAAGAATGGCACCCTGCTGTTAAACATCTCTCCTACAGCTGACGGCCGGATTCCCGAAGATCAGAAAAAGACATTACTGGAAGTCGGCCAATGGCTATCCGTAAACGGAGAAGCCATTTACAACACCCATAACTGGATAAAATTCGGAGAAGATGGTAAAACGCCTGTAATCCGCTATACGGTCAGGGGTAATAGCCTATACGCTATCATTTTGGGCGAGTGGCCGAAGGGTAAGATCCTGCTGCCTGCTCTTGCTAAGACAGGCCGTTTACAGGGAGCGGTTGGCACCGTTTCCCTTCTGGGCAAAAAAGAAAGGCTGGGATTTAATTGGTCCGAAAAAGGTCTTCTGGTAAATCTGCCGGTAGAAGCACCGTCTACATATGGTAATGTATTAAAAATTTCCGGACTTACCATGAACGGTTCTTCCTGGACCGGTTCCGGGAATCCCATCTCAGACTAAGAGGGTAATTAAAATGGTCGAAAAAGGTTGGCTGCCCTCAACAGCACAGTGCTATTTATATATTGGAATAGATTATCAGGAATATAAAAATTTCTATCAGATGAAGCGAGTGATGTTGACTTTTGTGATGACGATAGCCGTTTTTTGGGTGTCGGCACAGGCCTATAATGTAAAAAACTATGGTGCTAAGGGGGATGGTGAACAGCTGGATCATACCGCCATTAACAAAGCCATTGCTGACTGTGCTGCCCATGGCGGAGGCACGGTCAATATCCCGGCCGGCAAATATCTCTCGGGCAGCATCCACCTACTTAGCAATATCACGCTTAACCTGGAGGCAGGCGCAACCATTGTAGGTGCTCCTGCCTCCATGAAAGCCTATGATGCTCCGGAATCTTTTTCAGGAAAACAATATCAGGACGGCGGTCATACTTTCTTTCATAACAGTCTTATATGGGGTGAGAACCTGAAAAATGTGTCTATTACCGGCAGGGGCATGATTGATGGCGGCGGACTCACCAGAAAGGATAATGAACGGGCAGGCGTCGTGTCTGGCGGTTCCATCGGAACAGGTGACAAAGCCATCGCTCTTAAAAACTGCAGAAACGTCCTGATTCGGGACATAACGATTTACCATGGGGGCCATTTTGGGATCATCGTGACCGGCTGCGATCTGGTTACCCTGGATAACCTGTTAGTCGATACCAATAGGGACGGGATTGATATAGACTGCTCAAAGCACGTCACAGTCAGCAATTGTAAAGTCAATACGCCTAACGATGACGCAATCGTACTTAAAAGTTCCTTTGCTTTAAACAAATCCGTTGCTACAGAAAATGTGCTTATTACCAACTGCACTGTCACGGGCTTTGATGAAGGCTCTTTGATAGACGGTTCTTATAGCCCCCATAAAGTTAACTGGGTCTGCGGGCGGATCAAGCTGGGGACCGAATCCAACGGCGGCTATAATAACATTACCATCAGCAACTGCACCTGCCTCTATTCCAATGGTATCGCACTGGAAGAAGTAGATCAGGGAAAAATGGATAATATTGTCATTACCAATATCTCAATGTCTCATACCCATTATTATCCGATCTACATTACGACCGGAAAAAGAAACCGGGGCCCAGAATCGATTAACGACACCTCCTATGGGGGTAATATACAGATCAGTAATATTACGGTAGATGATGCGGATCCTTATTCCGGGATCCAGATTACAGGACTACCTGAAAAACCCTTAGAAAATATCCGGCTCAGCAATATTCAGGTCAACTATCAGGGTGGCGGTACGGCAGAACTAGGACGTAAAGACTATCCGGAGCTGGCTAAGGGATATCCTGAACCTATGCAGATCGGACCATGTCCGGCCTATGGACTTTTCGTGCGTCACGTAAAAGGACTGGATTTACGGGACATTACTTTTAAGACGGGCACTGCCGATCTACGGCCAGTTATGATTATGCAGGACGCACAGGATGTTTTAATTGATAATCTCAAGGCGCCAGAGGTGACCGGCATTCTCCCTTACAGGATGACAGATGTGAAAGATATAGTCTGGACAAATACACCTATGCTAAAGGGCTACCAGCAGTAGCTGACAGAATCAAGACCCAGAAAGCAAGAAAATCAAAAAATAACCAGAATAGATACAGATGCGTATTCAGCAATTTTTATTACCCATGCTGCTGCTGGTAGTTGTCAGTTGTTTTGCACAGCCGGCTCAGCGCTCAATTCCCTCTGACAATTACTGTCCTGCGGGCCCCAGGTTTTCGACAGACGGCTTTTTTAAGTTGCCGGACAATAATGCAAGAGAGATTTTCAGCTTTAATAACGGCTGGCTCTATCATAAAGGAGATATAGCTGGCGCTGACAGGACAGGTTATGACGATAGTCGCTGGCAAGAGGTACAGCTGCCACATGGCATAGATATATTACCGGAAGAGGCCAGCGGTGGGGTTAACTACCAAGGTGTCGTCTGGTACCGGAAGCATTTTGTCATCCCGAACAGTATCCGAGACAAAAAACTGTCGATCACTTTTGAGGCGATTATGGGTAAATGCCGGATTTTTCTAAACGGCCACCAGGTGGCCACCCATAAAGGCGGGTATCTGCCTATCGTGATTAATCTGAGTAATAATGGAGCCACCGTCTATACCGACGGCCGGGAAAACCTTATCTCGGTTATGGCGGACAACAGCGACGACGGGTCTTATCCCCCCGGCAAGCCGCAGTACGCACTTGATTTTTGCTACTTCGGAGGGATCTATAGAAATGCCTGGCTGCTGGCGACCTCGCCCGTACATATTACAGATGCTAACGTGATAACGCCGCTGTCCGATAGAGGTATTAAAATCGCCTTTGAAAAGGTCTCAAAACAATCAGCTACCCTTAACCTGTCGGTTAACCTGATTAATGAGACTGCGAAAAGCCAAAAGTTGACTATCGAGACCTACCTGAAAGACAAAGACGGTAGGGTGGTGGCAAGATCTGAACAAAATTTAAAGGTGGCCATACATGCTACGGGTACCATTGAAAAGCAGTTAACCATCCAGCGTCCGTTGCTCTGGCATCCGGATCATCCCTATCTCTATGACCTGTATACAGTGATTAAAAATAAAGATCAAATTCTGGACGGCTATTACCAGCGCATAGGTATCAAGTCAGTCGTGCTTAAAGGTAGAGACGGTGTATATATCAACGGCGAACCTTTCAGTGGTAAGCTGATAGGGGCCAATCACCATCAGGACTATGCATATATCGGTAATGCGGTGCCGGATAATCTTTTTTATAACGACGCGGTCAGGATCCGGGAGGCAGGCATCCGCGTCCTGCGCCTTTCACATTATCCGCAGGCCAACGCCTTTATGGATGCCTGTGATGAGTTGGGGATTTTTACTATCGTTCCAACTCCTGGATGGCAGTATTGGAATAACGACAGTGTCTTTGTGAATCAGATGTTAAGCGATATCCGTCAACTGATTCGTCAAAACAGAAATCACGCCTGTATCTTTGGCTGGGAACCCGTCCCAAACGAGACACATTATCCGGCCAGCTATGCTAAAAGGGCCTATAGGGTTACCCACGGCGAGGATCCGAATCCAGACTGTATCGCTACCTGCGATTTGGGTAGCGCAGACTGGCAAGAGTTTGACCTATTATATGCCCATCCTTTTGCTGGCGCTGAGCAGAAGACAGACAAGTGCCTGTTTACCAGGGAGTGGGGCGACTATGTAGACAACTGGACGGCGCATAACTCACCTAGCAGGGCCAGCAGGGCCTGGGGCGAAGACCCACAGTTGATTCAGGCAACTCATTATTCAAACGCTGCATATACCAATGAGTCGTGGGAGAAATTCTACCAGACGCCTAAACAGCTGATTGGCGGCTGTCTCTGGCATTTCTTTGACACCCAGCGAGGGTATCATCCGGACCCCTTCTATGGAGGCATAGTAGATATGTTCCGACAGCCAAAGTATGCCTACTGGCTATTTAAAAGCGAAGAGGATCCTCATTCAGATTATGTTCAAAAGGAATCGCAGGACCCAAGCGCCACTTATTATAGCGCGGCAAAAAACCCTTATACCTTATACATTGCTAATATCATGTCGCCTTTCTCCCCTGAAGATGTGACTATCTATACCAACTGCGATTCTGTAAAGCTGATCGCCTATGGTAAGGACAGTCTGACACTGTCTGCGGACAAGACGGCTCATATGCCGCATCCGCCTTTAATTTTTAAAGATATCTATCATTTTAGTGATGTCAGAGACCTGGATCGGGTTAAAAAGGGCCGTAAGACGCCGGAAAACTGGGACGCCCTGGTCGCCGTTGGTTACGCCGGAGGCCAAGAGGTTATCCGCACTCTGCGGCATCCTGCTAAACGTGCTTCTAGATTAAAACTGAGGGCAGATCTCAGCAGCCTGAAACCAACGGCAGATGGCAGCTTTATTATCCCTGTCTTTGCGCAGATGCAGGACGGTAGAGGAACCGTTAAAAGACTAAGTGAACCATTGGTGCACTTTGAGGTTCAAGGGGAAGGGATACTCATCGGCGCTACTACGCCAGGCATTAATCCTCACCGGCTAATCTGGGGTACGGCGCCTGCGCTGGTCCGGACGACCTTAAGACAGGGGAAGATAAAAATCATTGCCCGGATGGAATATCCGGGTTCACAGGTGCCGGCAAGCGATACTTTAGAGCTGCAGTCGGTTCAGGCCCAGCTGTCTTCGATCTATAAAGCCAGCGATGTGATGCGGCTCAAGACGCAGCTTAAGTCCGGTGGACAGGGGGCTGCGGGGCAGTCAGGCACATCATTATCTGACGAGCAGAGAAAGGCTGCGCTTGAAAAGGTCAGCCAGGATCAGAAAGACTTTATGGGCAATGACTAAGAAAGTTATGAAGGACAAGGCACCCTCTAACCAAACAGGTTAAGCGGTGGTGTTTAGGCAAACAAGGCAGACAGGAAGGATGCTATAGGTTAGGTTATGGGTTACTGTCAGGATACATTCGTAAAAGACATCATAGCATAGCATGCTATTTCGTCCTGTAACATGGAAGTTGTCAGCTTAAGATCATAGCTTTGGTTTTAATAAGAAATAAAATAATTTTGAAAACAAAATAATACAAGTATGCAAGGAAAATCAGACATTGGCGTAATTGGCATCGCCGTGATGGGGGAGAACCTCATCCTGAACATGGAAAGCAAAGGGTTTCATGTGACGGCCTATAACCGTACAGTAGATAAAGTGGAACGTTTTGTAAATGGCCGCGCAAAAGGTAAAAATATCTATGGCGCAACATCTATTGAGGACTTGATTCAATCCTTAAAAAGTCCCCGCAAAGTGATGTTAATGGTAAAAGCAGGCAAACCGGTTGATGACTTTATTGAGCTGCTGATCCCACATCTGGATAAGGGAGATATCATCATTGATGGTGGTAATTCTCACTTCCCTGACACAGAGCGCAGAACAAAATATGTAGAAAGTAAAGGTTTGTATTATATTGGCACCGGAGTATCAGGCGGAGAGGAAGGCGCTTTGTTAGGGCCGTCCATCATGCCGGGAGGCTCTCCAGCTGCATGGCCGGCTGTTAAGGAAATTTTTCAGGCGATTGCGGCAAAGGTTGCCGACGGATCTCCATGCTGTGACTGGGTCGGAAATGGCGGTGCCGGGCACTTTGTCAAAATGGTGCATAACGGTATCGAATATGGCGATATGCAGCTGATCAATGAGACCTACCAGATCATGAAAGATGTTTTGGGTATGACAGCTGATGAGATGCATGAGGTATTCAAAGAGTGGAATGAAGGAGAATTAGGTAGTTATCTGATTGAGATTACCAGAGACATCCTGGCCTTTAAAGATACCGACGGACAGCCGCTGGTCGACAAGATTCTGGATACAGCTGGTCAGAAAGGCACCGGTAAGTGGACCGGAACGGTGGCCTTAGACCTTGGCGTGCCGCTTACGCTGATTGCAGAGTCCGTATTTGCGCGTTGTCTGTCTGCCTTAAAAGAGGAGCGAGTAGCCGCTTCCAAAGTACTTAGCGGCCCGACACCATCCTTCAATGGAGATAAAAAAGCGTTTATCAATGACCTGCGTGATGCTTTATATGCCGCAAAAGTGATCTCTTATGCGCAGGGGTATCAAATGATGGCTGCTGCTGCAAAAGAGTTTGGATGGGAGCTCAACTTCGGCAGTATTGCACTGATGTGGCGTGAAGGTTGTATTATCCGCTCGGTCTTCCTGGGCAAGATTAAGGAAGCCTTCGATAAAAATCCTTCGCTGCAAAATCTGATTTTAGATGATTTCTTTAAAGACAAGATCCAGTCCGCTCAAGACGGCTGGCGTAGAGTTGTCGCCACCGCAGCCACAAACGGTATCCCTATACCTTGTATTAGTGCAGGGCTGAATTATTTTGACGGTTATCGTTGCCAGAGACTTCCGGCCAACTTGTTACAGGCGCAACGGGATTATTTCGGGGCTCATACTTATGAGTTACTGGGCAAGCCGCGCGGGCAGTTCTTCCATACCAACTGGACGGGCCGTGGTGGAGAAACTTCTTCTACCACCTATGACGTTTAGTAGTCGCGTTTGGCAGAGCTATAAATAGAAAAATCGGGACCTTTTGGTCTCGATTTTCTATTTATACTATTTGCTGGAGTTCTATTTGTACTCAGGCCAGGCCTTTTTGTGATTTGGCCTTGCCGATAAGTACATCAAGAGAAAACAAAACGGACTTTTTCACATCCTCCGGTAATTTTAGCAAGGTCTTTAATTTATCCATTAAAGAATTGTCCAGGTTTTCTTCAATATTGCCAACCAGGTAGTCAATAGATACATTCAACCCGTCAGCTAATTTCTGCACCATTTCTACGGAAGGAAGCGCCAGTCCGAGCTCGTATTTGCCGATAAGGTTTGGATGTGCCCCTGTCATTTCGGCGAGCGCCTGCTGGGTCAGTCCCTTTGCTTTTCTTAGGTTAGCCAGTCTTTTTGCGAGTTCCATGAGCATATATTTGATGAGGTGATTTTAAAATTTTAATTCAGCTTTTAGTTTAGCGTATCCCGTCCTGCTCACCTGGAGCCGAACATCATTTCTAAGGATGACACAATACTGGTCCTTTTCATACAGGTCCACCTTATGGATATGCTGGATATTGACAATATAAGAACGGTGGATTCTGATAAACTGGTGCTCCGGTAAATGCTTCTCAAAATGACTCATTGTCTGATGCTTCAGATAATATTTATCAGTAGAATGTACTTTTACATAATCATCAGCCGCTTCTAAATAATACACATCCTTTATGGGAAGAATCTTTACTTCACCGTTGACTTTAACGACGATACGTTGCATCTGTTCAGGCAACTGAGTGATGATCTGATCCTTGGAAATGCCGTTATTACCCTGACCGTAACTGCGCACCTTGCTGAGAGCGGAGGCCAGTCTTTCTGCATGAATAGGTTTTAATAGATAATCCAGCGCATTTACTTCAAATGCTTTTAATGCATATTCATCGTATGCAGTGGTAAATATTATTTTAGGCGTATAGTCCAGCAGCTCCAGCATTTCAAAGCCGGTGATTTTGGGCATTTGAATATCCAGGAAGATCAGGTCCGGCTGCAATTCCTGGATGGCCTTAATGCCTTCATATCCGTCATTGCACTCAGCTATGATTTCTATATCCTTGTGATCTTCCAGAATTTCCATCAGTAAACTTCTGGCTAGTGGTTCGTCATCAATAATAATCGTACGCATAAATAAAAATTTAATCCTTAATGTAATCCATGGGTATTATCAGTATGGCCACGAAGAGCTGAATTTCTTCGGACCTTTCATCATGTCTCAATGTGAGTCTTTCTATTTTTAATAAATCATTGCGCGCGTATAAGAGGTAAAGGCGCCTTTTAATGGATTCCAATCCAAAACCGGTTCCTTTTACGCTGACCCCGTCTTTATCATAGGGGTTACTTATTTTAAAAATCAGGTTACCATTATGGCTTTTGACGATAAGATTAATGTTTACCTCACCGGTCGTACCATATAATCCATATTTAATCGCATTTTCTACCAGCGGCTGAATAAGAAACGGCGGCACTTTTGTCTGTTCATTACTAATCTGGATGTCCACATTTACGTTCAACCGGTGACCAAATCTTACTTTTTCAATGGCCAGATAGAGCTGTAAGTCCTGAAGCTCTTCTTTTAAAAGCACACTATGATCGTCTTCCTTTCTTAAGGTGTTGCGAAGATAATCAGAGAGTTGCTGTACCATGGCCCTGGCATCCTTGGGTTGTTTGTTGATCAGCGCATTAATAGAGTTTAAGCTATTGAAAAGAAAATGCGGCTGTAATTGTTGTCTTAATTTAAATAATTCGGCTTCCTTTCTGAGGTCTTCCGCCTGTTGTTGAATTTTAACCGCCTCCTCTGCTTTTTTTAGCTCCGAGAGGATTAAATGACAGATGATCCCGGTACTTAATAACAGCCATCCGATAACTGCCCGCCCGATAAAGGTTTTATCCCAGGCATCCACATAGGCCGTATTGCTCCCAAAGAGTTCCAGCAGGATATGCTTGGAGAAAAAGACCCAGAGAAATGCAAGAATCAGGCTCGGTACTTCTATGATGCCATATTTGATATATTTGGGTATATAAAAAACGGGACTGTATCTGATAAATAAGATTAACCCATACATTAAAAAGTAAGAACCCAGGCTGTCTGCCGTAGCTACCAGCGGATCAATATGATAGGCGCAATACAACCAGATAAACTGCCCGAGTGCCAAACAAACCAAAAGAACCAGTGTGCTTAACTTAATATTTAGCTTATTGACGTGAATGGGCATCGTTTCCGTTTAGTTTTTAATTTCTACGCCTCCGCAAAAAATCCCTCCTCTTAAGACTAAAGTTTTTTTCGTCTCATCCATAGCGGTCATTCTCCTTTTATCTTCTATTCCGCCTAATATGGCTGTAAGCTCGTTTTGTACCTGCCAGTTGGCCGGAACGGTTACCTCTGTTCCGCCAAAGGCTACTGAAATATTCAAAACCGCCTTTTGTTCTATATCTGCATTGGTCAGGTTGATTTTAGCGCCCCCGAAGGCACAATTGATATTGCCGCCTCTGAAGGTCTTGGTGAACATGGATTTTTCTGCATTGCCAAAGATGGAATTAATATCAATAAAATCTTCTTCACTATTATCATTGCTGTGCCAGTGTCCCATGCGGCACTCGTTTTCCATATAACCACGATGTCTGAACTTTCTTCTAAAATGGTTGCGCTGAAAGGCCGGGTAATGATTCCTTTTTAAGATAAAGATCAGTCCGATCAGGATTACTAAAACCGGGATGGCATAATTTCGGACCTGTTCGTTGATAATATCCTCCTCTTTTAATAAAAAGAAAAGGCCAAAAAGAATAAAAGGAAGGCCGCCGAAGCCATTCTTTAAAAAGATGAAGGCGCCCACAACAATCATAATCATGGGCCAGCTATATAACCAGTCAGGCAGGATATGGCCAATGCTCGGAATTTGTTTTAGCAATAAGGCAACGCCGATAATGACAATAAAGACGCCGACCAGGGCTTTATTATGACTTACCCTGGAACGAAACATTGCCTCGTACTGGTCCCTTTTCTCCTGCAATTTGGGATCCGCCTGCGGCTGTGTCCAGGATTTATTTTCTTCGTTTTCCATTTCTAAGAATTTATACAACAAAAATAACGGCCTTTACCAGGATGAGAAAGCATTTTTCGCTCAATGGCCCTTTAGCTTCGGTAAACAACAACAATTGGCGGTAAATGGAGGGAAGCCTTGTCTTTACCCGTGATTTACAATAAAAAAGGAGCAGAATTGCCCCTTTTTTATAAAATCCAGACTATTTAGATAGCAGTTCCTATTTTTTAGTGACTCTGACATCTATTCTTCTGTTTTGTGCTTTACCCTCAGCGGTTTCATTGGTCGCAATCGGATGTTGTTCTCCATATCCTTCTGCGGCCAGTCTGCCAGCTTCAATGCCGTCAGCAATTAAGGCAGCCTGAGCTGCACTTGCGCGGCTCGTGCTCAGCTTCAGATTGCTGTCCGGGTTGCCAGAGTTATCTGTATAACCGCCTAATTTGACAGTTGCATTAGGGAAGGCTTTCAATATCAAGGAGATATTCTCTAATTGTTTTTTAGATTCATCCGTCAGATCACTGCTGGAAGTTTTAAAGTAAAGTCGGTCAAAAGAGATCCATCCTTTAGTCTTATCTACCGTGTCAACAGTGGCATTTGCGTCATTTAAGAACTGGAACAGTTTATTTTCTGTACTATTTACCCCAACTCCTTCGATTTTTGTCCCGTTAGGCAAAGAAATGGTGGTTAAATCACCGGTGTTATAGATATAATTACCAGTTACGGTATCCAGTGTACCGGCTGCAGATGCGCTGGCTGTATTGTTTTCAGTGGATACGACAGCTGTTGTATCTTCATGGCTGCCCATTACACTATCATGCTCTTTTTCATTGCCCCAGCAACCTCTGAACAGCCAGATAATCAGGCCTAAAATGATGATCGTCAGAATCAGTGGAACAAAGAAACGATTGTCTCCTTTCGCTTTATCCTGAGGTTGTACATTATGATAATGCGCATCTGAATGGGTCGCTGCCGTGTGAGGGGCTGCCTGTTTAACTTCATGCACACCGGAGAGCAGATTTCCAAAACCTAAGGAGGCGGGAATGGCACTTAAAAATGCCCCTTTGTTATCAGAAAGGAAAGCAGCAACAGAGGATTCATTGCCACCTTCATCTGTCAGGTGTTTACCAATACTTCCCAGGGCAGCCAGTTGTGCTGTATCAAATAATTTACGGACGTTTTCGAGTTTAATGCCGGCAAAGCTGGCAATCTTCTCTAAGATACCATGCAGTTTACCACCAAAAAGGTCATAAATAAAAGATCCGGCCTGGGTGGCTTCCGGTGTTTTGCTGTCACCTGAGATAAAGCCGGAGAGGTCGGATAAGGAATGATTGGTGAATATGTTTTTTGCTTCACTAATAACGGTGGATAAGAAAGATGGCTCATTCGCTACTTTTTGGGCGATACCTCCAAAAATCGTGGGAATGATAGCAGAAATGGCACTTTTTACTCCGTCTGCATTTTCACCGAGTTTACCGGCAACCTGATCGGCAAAATTTCCACTCAATAACTCCTTGGCATAATTCAGAATATTGCTATTCATAATGTATTAGTTTAGATGTGATTGATTATGTTGTTTGTCCCCCTATCAGAATAAGTTACAAATTACAACAAAATTGATATAAACAAATACTACGCCAAAAATATTTTGTTTTCGCTGCAATAAGTAGGTGTAATAACCATGGGTAAGGCAGCCTTTTTTGCCTAAAGGCAAGCGTCAGCTGTTTTACTAAGTTCCCGATTAACACCGCTTTTGACCAGATCATCCTTTGCGGTTTCTAGTGATCAGTCATTGCAATAAGTTTGAATGATGACGCGCTTGTCTTTTATGAGGCCATCGGCAAGGAGGCGTGTGACTTTTAGGGCTTAAATAAAATTAATGGTATAAAATACGCTTAAATTTCTCCATGACAAAATACCTTATATTGAATAATAAAACAATATATAAATCATTGTTTTTAAATTAATAAAAATCCTCTGCCGAAACTTCAAAAATAAGCTGAGAAAATGCAGAGAAAAAATACCCCATTTTGGCAGAAAAGCCTACCGCTTCGGCTGTCCGTTTATTTGGGTCTGAGTGAAAAAGGTATTTATTTTTGTCATGGATACGCGGTCAAGGATTGCTTCTTATTAAAAAACCCGTTTCGTTTGCTTACCGCGGATAACCGGATATTATTTGGAAAACAGACTTGAGGCGTCTTTATACGTCCAGTCTAAAAGCATAACGATGCGGCCTTAAAATAGCGGATAGCAAAAACGCCATGATGAAAAAAGACAGCCATCAGCATTAGAAAAATAAACCTAAAAATTCACCCAGGCAAAGATGATTACAGTACCGGTAATGATCCCGGTCTTCTTACGCCTACAAAGTTATTCATATGAAAAAAAACACGCCCTTTCAAAGCGTAACTACCCCGGTTTTAGACCTTCATCCGTCAAAATACATGAACTTATTGACTGACTATGGGTTTAAATCCGTATTAAAGGTCCAGGAGCTGGCCATTGATTTTTTGAATGACCTGCTGGAGGGCGCTCCCCATATTCAAAAAATTACCTACCTGGATAAAGAATCCCTGGGAAGGGATAAAAATAATAGAATTGCTGTGTTTGACCTGTTATGCGAAGATGACCAAAACAGGGAGTTTATTGTGGAAATACAGCGCATCAGCCAGAAGTTTTTTCTGGACCGATCCGTTTTTTATGCGAGTTCTCGTATCCGGGACAATGCACCCAAAGGAAAGGAAGCCTTTTCAAACTGGGATTTTTATCAAAAACCACTTATATTTATTGGAATACTTGATTTCGATATAAAGGAAAGCTTACCTGATCAATTTGAGCACTTTTTACAGCTTTGCGACATCAGATCCAAGAAGGTCTTTTATGAAAAATTGAGCTTTATATTCTTAGAATTGCCTAAATTTGAACGGATGATTGGCAATGGGCTTTCTGCGGACTCCGCCAATCTGAATAAATGGTTATTTGCCTTCAAAAAATTGCATACACTGGAAAAAGCGCCGGAATACCTGGGTAAAGGCCCCTTTAAAAGACTTTTAGAAATTGCAGAAATAGCAAATATGACAAAAAAGCAAAAAGAAGATTATGAGCTTAGCCTCAAACAGTTAGCCGATAACTATGCCATCCGTATGACCGCAAGGGAAGAAGGTGCCGCCAAGGCTAAGATCGAGATCATAAAAAATCTTTTGAGTGCAGGAGAGTTTTCTGTTTCATCTATAGCAAAGGCTGCAGGCGTTGAGGAAGATTATGTGCTGGCCCTCAAAAATGAGCTGGAAGCAGAGAAACAGTGACAGGGTCTTGCATCTTATTATAAAAACATTATTTCCAGGGATACCAATCCGGGTTTATAAGAGATATACCGGCTGTTATCCGGGTAGAAATTTTAGGATGTATCGCCATCCTTAATTAAAAATCGACTAGCCTCATTTAATTTTTGCCTTCAAAAAATTGCATACACTGGAAAAAGTGCCGGAATACCTGGGTAAAGGCCCCTTTAAAAGACTTTTAGAAATTGCAGAAATAGCAAATATGACAAAAAAGCAAAAAGAAGATTATGAGCTTAACCTCAAAAAGTTAGCCGATAACTATGCCATCCGTATGACCGCAAGGGAAGAAGGTGAAATAATGGGTGAAGAACGTGGCGCCGCCAAGGCTAAGATGGAGATCATAAAAAATCTTTTGAGTGCCGGAGAGTTTTCTGTTTCATCTATAGCAAAGGCTGCAGCCGTTGAGGAAGACTATGTGCTGGCCCTCAAAAATGAGCTGGAAGTTAAGAAACAGTGACAGGATCTTGCATCTTTTTATAAAAACATTATTTCCAGGGATACCAATCCGGGTTTATAAGAGATTTACCGGCTGTTAGCCGGGTAGAAATTTTAGGATATATCGCCATCCTTAATCAATTAAAAATCGCCTAGCCTCAATTAATTGAGGCTAGGCGATTTTTAATATAAAAGCTATGAATAAAGGGTCCGGTAGGATTTGTCAATAGTCAGACATGGCTACTGTAAAAATGATACTTGCAGGATCCGTCCCGGTTAACATTACTTGGCAACTTCAAATACTATTTTTTGCTTTTCCCGGTAGGCGACATTCTTGCCGTTTTGTTTCGCAGGAATCCACTTGCCACTGTGAGCAATAACCCGGACGGCTTCTGCTGCGGTGCCGTAATCTTTGTCATCTTTACTGATGGTTTTAATTTCTGAGAGATCGCCATCCTTATCCACCAGAAAGGAAACGATGACATTGTATGTTCCTACCGGTGCTTTATTGTCTACCGGAATCTGTTGTCTTAAATTGCGTTCCAGGTATTTGGCCCAGGCTTCCTTACCCCCCGGAAAACTGGGCTCCTGCTGGACTGTGATAAATTCCGGTGCGTTACCAGCACTTTTCTTAAGTTCGTCTATTCCTTTTTTAGTCGTAATAAGAATCACGCCGTCTTTGGCTTTATCTCCATAAATAGCAGTAGCGCTTTTGTCTTTCAAAACAGAGATCTGACTGATATCAGTAGGGTTTACCGCTTTAAATGCCTCTTTATTGATGGGCTTACCGTCTAATACATATAAAGGATTGCCATTGCCGGTGGTAACCGTTCCAAGACCTTTGGATCTGTTCACAGATATGCCCATCACTTTGCCGGTATCCTTTGCCTGTTTGGTGGCTTTTCCGTAACCTACAACTATGATTTCTTTGTGTTGATTATTGTTAGTGGCTGCTGCGGCAGGTGGTTCTGTTGAGTCATCTCCGTCCGCTTTGTATCCAACTACTGTAACAGGCCTTAGGGCGTCCTTGCTGTGCTGTTTTGCATAGGCTTTGGTGGTAATAAGAATAGCGCCGTCTTTGGCCTTGTCCCCGTAGGACCTGGTGGCGTATTGATCCTTTAATATATTAATACTTTCAATCTGGTCTGAAGGGATGGAATTTAATTCAAAATCGGCATCCTGCTGTTTGCCATCCAGAATAATCAGCGGCTTTTTACCTGCCTCGCCTCTTATTTGCAGACGGGGCTCTGTACTGTCAGGTCCCGTAGAGTCTGACTTGGTAAAAGTAACGTTGCCTTTTAACTGAAGTTTTACCACTTGGGTCGTATCTGCAGGGCTAAAGGCAACCTTGTCATTTTGCTCCGCCTGGGTGGTTGCCAGTATATGTTCCAGATCTTTGGTCTGTTGCTCCATTTTACTATGGTGCGCCCTGAGTGCAAAGGCAAAAGTGACCAGAAAGAGTAACGGCAAAAATAAGAGCCGTCTTAAATAACTGTATTTGGGGGTATGACTATTGGTAATCATGTGTAATCTTTTTTTAATAGATGAATAAGACAGCGGATGTGCCGGTTCAAAGGCGAATCCGCTAAATTGAGTGGCCAGCAGCATCCGGGCGAAGGCGTCGGCGTCCCCGTCCCTGACCGCTTTCTGGTCGGCCATGTATTCATGGATAAGCAAAAGCTCTCTTTGCATATAATAATAAACAGGATTCATCCAGAAGATGATGCGAATGATTTGCATCAGCAGCTTATCCAAACTGTGCTTTTGGCGGATATGTGCCATTTCATGCTGATAGATCTGTTCACCAATCTCATCGGATAGCTGAATATCCTTTCTCCAGAACAGATTGTTCCAGAAGGAAAAAGGGGCCTGATCGATGTTCGTATTAATGAAGTTCACCTTGTCTACCGTATGAACGGGAAACTGCCTTTTGAGTCTGAATACTTTTAAGATATTGGTTATCATAATAATAGCCAAAACCAGGCTTACTGATAAAGAACCCAGAAATATTACCTGCGTCCAGTCAATGGATGGGGCAGCACCGCCCACCACGACGTCCGGCAGCTGGCCGCTGCCAATGAGCTGCAGTAATTCCAGTATCCTTTGATTGTCGCTGCTAAAATCAAACATACTGATATGCAGCAGCGGCAGTAAGGTGCTGAGGATGGCCGTAGACAACAGGTAAAACCGGTTATAGGGGTGGAAGTTTTTGTTTCTAAGCACTAAAAGGTAATAGGCAAAGAAAATAGCTGAACATAAGATGACCTTCAGTAAATAGGTAAGATGGTTCATGACTATAATAATTATGCATAAGAAATTACATGTTTATAACATGCTTTATCAACTAACTAGCTTTTCGTCCGGACAGATGCTACTTCTTTTTGAGTTGCTGCAGTAACTTTTCCAGGTCCTGGATAGACATCTCTTTTTCTTTTACCAGAAAAGAAACCGCCTGTTGGTAAGAGCCGCTGAAATAGTTATCTACAAACTTGCTCAGGGAACCCTTGGAATAACTTTCCTTGCTGACCAGCGGAAAATACCGATGAGCCCTGCTAAATACTTCAAAATCAACGAACTGTTTTTCGATGAGGATTTTAAGTATGGTTGCTACTGTATTTGTATGAGGTTTAGGCTCCGCGATGGCATCTGTAATATCTTTCAGAAATCCCTTTTCCACCTTCCAGAGTGCCTGCATGACCTGTTCTTCTGCTTTTGTTAATGTTTTCATTGAAATTTTCTTTTTATAACCTTGGAGGGTACCGCTCCAATTAATAAACCAAATATACAACTAAAAAATTAGTTGCAAAATTTATTTTTTAATTACCCTCAAAAATCAGACATATTACCGTCTTTAAAACCAGGTTGATTTTTGCTGTGTGGTACACTATCAAAGGTTTGTCAGCTAACAATTGTTTGCTAATTCTATTTATAAAAATAGGCAATTCATTAATTAAAATTATTAATATTGCCGCTAGAATGCTACTTTTGTAGCTCAATTGTGATTATAGACCAAGCGCCTAGAGGTGCTTTTTAGAAAAGGAGAAAATAATGGCACGTCCAGTAAGATTTAATATTCATCCTAAGCAAACCGATATACACGATAATATAGCTATTGCAGAGATGCCCGACGGATTGAATGGTGAAGGTTATTTTGCCACCAATCTGGAGAAGGTAGTTGCGCTGGGAAGGAAAAATTCCCTTTGGCCGCTGCCATTCGCTACCTCCTGTTGTGGTATTGAATTTATGGCTACTGCAGCCGCTACTTATGACCTCGCCCGTTTTGGTGCTGAGCGTATGGCATTTACCCCCAGACAATGTGATTTGTTAATGGTGATGGGCACTATCGCTAAAAAGATGGCACCTATCGTACGGCAGGTATATATGCAGATGGCTGAACCCCGTTGGGTCATGGCCGTTGGTGCCTGTGCGTCTTCTGGCGGGATTTTCGATACTTATTCCGTACTCCAGGGCATCGACCAGGTTGTACCCGTAGACGTGTATGTTCCGGGATGTCCTCCAAGGCCCGAAGCCATTCTGGATGGTTTTATGCGTATCCAGGAGCTGGCCGGTCATGAGAGTCTGCGTCGCCGTAACAGCGAGCATTATAAAAAATTAATGGGCAGCTACGGCATCCAGTAATATATAGAAAGGTATCTATAGGGTATCTAAAAGAGAATCTACCAATGACAAACGAAACGATACAGCAAAAAATCCAGGACAAATTCGGCGCGTCCGTAACAGGCTTTGAAGAGCCTTATGGCATGCTGACCTTTGAAATTGCTGCAGATAAAAATATAGAACTTTTACAATATCTATATGATGAGCCAGACCTGGCCTTTCGCTTTCTAACAGATGTAACCGTTGTGCATTATCCTGATGATAAGGGTAGAGAGCTGGCGGTGGTATACCATTTACACAATCTGGTAGATAATATCCGCTTTCGGTTTAAATGCTTTATAGATATTGAAAATCCGGAAATCAATACAGCAACGGTACTTTTTGAATCTGCCAACTGGCAGGAAAGAGAAGCTTATGATTTCTACGGTGTAATTTTTAAAGGTCATCCCAACCTGAAACGCATCATGAATGTAGAGGAAATGGATTATTTCCCGATGCGTAAGGAGTTTCCACTAGAGGATCAATCCAGAACAGATAAGGATGATGAAATGTTTGGAAGAGGCGGCAGTGTCATTTAAAGGCTGCGCTTCCATCCATCAAAAAAAGGAGCATAACCGTGACAAATAAAACAAGACAGGGGAGCAATCGCAAAATCTGGGGTTTTATCGTGGTATGGCTCATTTTGTTTTTGATTGTAAAGTCCATTGAAAAAATACTGGTTATTACCGCCGTCGGGGCCGTGATTTATTGGGGTTCCAAGGCCCTTAATAAAAAAGGGGACACCAGAGAGGATCAACAGATAAAATCCAGGCGAGGTAATTAATCAATTATTGCAGGCATCCGAAAGCCGCTGCCGGCAATAAACTGGAAATAAGACATTCGTTTAGGAGTAAGTAAGTGCTGTTTTGAGCAGTTGTGATGTAGGTGCGGTCACTTATTCCCATTATAATAAAGAGAAAGTACGAAGGTTATGGAAATAACAGAACAACAGGTTCAAAATAATATTAAGCTTCCGGAAGGGTCAATCGAAAAAACAACGACTACCCTGAATCTGGGCCCAACCCATCCGGCAACCCATGGGGTTTTCCAAAACATCCTGGAAGTGGACGGCGAGCGCATCGTCTCTGCCGAACAGACCATCGGGTATATTCATCGTGCTTTTGAAAAGATCGCAGAAAGAAGACCATTATATCAGATCACTCCCCTTACAGACAGGCTGAACTATTGTAGCAGTCCATTAAATAATATGGGCTGGCATATGACCTGCGAAAAGCTTTTAGGCATTAAAACACCTAAAAGAGTGGATTATCTAAGGGTGATTATTATGGAGCTGGCCAGGATTTCCGATCATTTAATCTGTAATTCCATTATGATTGTGGATGCCGGCGGGTTCACTCCCTTCCTGTATCTGATGGAATACCGGGAGTTGATTTATGAAATCTATGAAGAAATTTGCGGTTCCAGACTTACGACCAATATTGGTCGTATCGGCGGTTTTGAACGCAATTTTAATAGTACGGTATGGGGTAAACTGGAGAAATTCCTAAGAGAATACCCTAAAGCCTTAAAAGAATTTGAAGCACTGACCCAGCGCAACAGAATTGTGATGGACAGATGTATAGGTGCGGGGCCGATTTCGGCTGAGCGCGCTTTAAACTATGGTTTTACAGGTCCCAATCTTCGGGCTGCCGGGGTAGATTACGATGTTCGCGTACATACTCCATATAGCAGTTACGAAGATTTTGATTTTAATGTACCGGTGGGCACCACCGGAGACTGTTATGACCGCTACCTGGTTCGTAACGGTGAAATGTGGGAATCCCTTAAAATCATTAATCAGGCCTACCAGAAAATTCAGGAATTTAAGGGTACGGAGGCCGATATCTTCCATGCGGATGCGCCTGATTACTACCTGCCTAAGAAGGCGGATGTTTATAGCAGTATGGAGGCGTTGATCTATCACTTTAAGATCGTGATGGGTGAGACCGCCATGCCAAAAGGAGAAGTTTACCACAGCGTAGAAGGCGGAAATGGCGAACTGGGATTCTATCTGATCAGTGACGGAGGCCGTACGCCTTACCGCCTGCATTTCAGAAGACCGTGCTTTATCTATTACCAGGCTTATTCAGAGATGACAAAAGGTGCCATGATCAGCGATGCGATCATCGTGATGAGTAGCCTGAATCTGATCGCCGGAGAAATGGACGCCTAGTAAATAAGGCTATGACTGTGTAGGATTATTATAAAAGAAGACAGACTCAAAAAGTTGACTCAAAGTACTGAATCAATGGAAACAATAGAAAATATGGCAAATACGGATATCCAGTTCTCCGGGGAAGCCTTAGAAAAGGTAAAGGAAATTATAGCTCGCTACCCTGAGGGAAAACAAAAAAGTGCGCTTATTCCGGTCTTGCACCTGGCACAAGGCACATTTGGAGGCTGGCTGGATGTACCGGTAATGGATTATGTAGCCAGCTTGCTGGATATCAAACCCATTGAAGTATATGAAGTGGCTACTTTTTATACCATGTTTAATACAAAGCCGGTAGGTAAATACGTATTTGAAGTATGTAAGACCGGCCCTTGTATGATTAATGGCAGTGACGATATTATTAAATATATAGAAGATAAGCTCGGCATAAAACCAGGAGAAACGACCCCGGACGGGCTGTTCACCTTAAAGCCTGCCGAATGTCTGGGTGCCTGCGGTTATGCGCCCATGATGCAGCTCGGCAAATATTATAAAGAACACCTGACCAGAGAGAAAGTAGACGAGATTATTGAGCAGTGCCGGTCAGGTAATATGAAAATAGATTAAACATAGATGGAAGCGGTAATCCCATATCTGACCTTTGAAGGCAATGCGATAGAAGCACTTACCTTTTACACGGAGGCGTTAGGCGGCAGGGTTTTATATAGCCAGACTTTCAGACAGTCCTATATGGAACCTGATTTACCGGAAGACTGGAAAGATAAAGTGATGCACGCAGCCTTTCAGTCCGGAGATCTGCAGCTGATGTTCAGTGATACGCCGGATGGGCAGACAAAGGTCAGCGCAGGCGATCAGCTGCAACTGGCGCTTAACTTTACATCAGAACAGGAAATTGACCAGGTCTATCATAATCTATCCAAGGAAGGGCAGATCACCCTCCCACTGGAAAAGACGGCCTGGGGCGCTAAGTTCGCCATGGTAACCGATAAGTTTGGTATCCGCTGGATGTTGAACTTTGACTATGCCGATCAAAAAGAACAGCAATAGCACCAAAGAGAAAAAGAAAAAGATTTTTGAAATGCAAAAGGTCATAAATAAACGGGTTAAACATAAAAGGGTTCTCATCCGTTATCTTCACCTTTTGCTGACAAATTTTAGATAAGACAGATAATGAAACTATTATTAGAAAACGCACATATTGAAGGAATCCGCTATTTTGAGGCCTACCGTAAAAATGGCGGCTACAGAAGTGTGGAAAAGGCCCTGAAGATGACTCCCGATGAGATTGTGGAGGAAGTCAAAAAAAGCGGGCTGCGCGGACGTGGCGGTGCGGGGTTTCCGACAGGACTCAAATGGAGCTTTTTAGCCAAACCCGAAGGCGTACCCAGACACCTGGTCTGCAATGCGGATGAGTCAGAACCCGGTACTTTTAAGGACCGATATCTGATGGAGTTTCTACCCCATTTATTAATTGAGGGCTTAATTGTTTCCAGTTTTGCACTGGGATCAAATGCCACATATATATATATCCGCGGCGAATACGCCTGGATACCGGATATTTTAGAGCAGGCGATTCAGGAAGCCAAAAACAACGGCTTTCTGGGTAAAAATATTCTGGGTACCGGCTTTGATCTGGAAATATATGTACACCGCGGTGCGGGGGCCTATATCTGCGGAGAAGAAACCGCGCTGATCGAGAGCCTGGAAGGCAAAAGGGGCAATCCCCGTATCAAACCGCCGTTCCCTGCCGTGCAGGGTGTCTGGATGCGTCCGACTGTTGTCAATAACGTAGAAACCCTGGCTACCATCGTACCTATTATTAATATGGGCGGTGAAGCCTACGGCAATATCGGTGTGGGAAAATCAACCGGCACCAAACTGATCTCCGCCTGTGGTAATTTAAACAAACCGGGCGTTTATGAGATTCCCTTTGATCTTTCTGTAGAAGACTTTATTTATAGTGATGAGTGGTGCGGCGGTATTCCTAACGGTAAAAGGCTGAAAGCCTGTATTCCGGGGGGATCCTCTGTTCCCATTGTACCAGCGAACCTGCTGCTGAAAACAGCGAAAGGCGAAACCCGTTATATGAACTACGAGAGTCTCTCCGATGGCGGTTTCCAGACCGGCACCATGCTGGGTTCAGGCGGATTTATTGTGCTGGATGAGGATCAGTGCGTGGTAAAACATACCATGACCCTGGCACATTTCTATATGCATGAGAGCTGCGGACAGTGCAGCCCCTGCAGAGAAGGAACCGGCTGGATGTGGCGTATCCTTAAAAATATTGAAAACGGAAAGGGCAAGATGGAAGATATCGATCTGCTCTGGGATGTACAACGCAGAATAGAAGGGAATACCATTTGTCCATTGGGAGATGCGGCCGCCTGGCCGGTGGCAGCAGCCATCCGTCATTTCCGGGATGAATTTGAATGGCATGTATTAAATCCCGAAGAAGCTCAGCAGCGTAATTACGGTATCGCCCATTATGCAGATCCGAGAGAAGTACCGGTCGCATAACCGATATTAAACAAATAAAAGGGCGGAAAAGGTTTTTAAAAGCCCGGTAGATGATAAAGCACCGGGATAAATTAAATTGTGATGGCAGAACAACCTCTTTTTAAGGTAACCATAGATAATGTAACGGTGGAAGTGCCGGCTGGCACCACCATCCTGCAGGCAGCGCGCAAGGCCGGGCCTGAGGTGGCCCCTCCCGCCATGTGTTATTATTCTAAACTGGAAGGCAGTGGCGGTAAATGCCGAACCTGTCTGGTAGAAGTCTCCAAGGGCTCGGACAGAGACCCCAGACCCATGCCTAAACTGGTTGCCAGTTGCCGTACTACGGTAATGGACGGGATGGAAGTAAAGAACCTAACCTCCGAAAGAGTGGTGGATGCCCGCAAAGGCGTCGTTGAGTTCCTGTTGATTAACCATCCTTTGGACTGTCCTATCTGTGATCAGGCCGGTGAATGTCATCTGCAGGATTTGTCCTATAATCACGGAGCGTCCGGAACAAGGTATGAGTTCCAGCGCCGTACTTTTGAAAAGCACTCCCTGGGAGATAAAATCCAGTTACACATGACGCGTTGCATTTTATGCTACCGCTGCGTCATGGTCGCTGATCAGTTAACCGGGCAAAGAGAGCACGGTGTACTGGAGCGTGGCGAAAGAGCTGAGATCTCAGATTATCTGGAAAAGAGCCTGGATAAAGAATTTATCGGTAATGTCATTGATGTGTGCCCGGTAGGAGCGCTGACCGATAAGACCTTCCGTTTTAAAAACAGAGTATGGTTTTTAAAACCACTCAATGCACATAGAGACTGTCCGACCTGTAGCGGTAAAGTAACCCTTTGGAACAGAGGAGACGAAGTTTTCAGGGTAACGGCCCGTAAGGATCAGTGGGGCGAGGTAGAAGACTGGATTTGTAACGAATGCCGTTTTGATAAGAAAAAGACCAGCGACTGGGTTATTGAAGGACCCCGAGAGATCTCCCGTCACTCCGTTATCAGCCAGAACAAATACATTGGCATGGTTAAACCAAAAGAGACCATTGATGAAGTCATCGGTAAAGAGCCAAGACTCTTTTTGGATATCCACGATGTGAGCCAGGTCAATGAAAAAGACAGAGACCTGAGCCTGATAGAAGGTCCGGCACATTCAACAGATTTTAAGGAAAAAGACGAAAAAAAACAGTAAATCCGATAAGGCATGACATTATTAGCTTTTGACTGGGCACTTTTTATTGAAAAACTGGTTCTGATCGCCGTGGTGATATTCGGATCACTGGGCATTGCCCTGTATTCTACCTGGGCTGAGAGAAAAGTAGCCGCTTTTATGCAAGACCGTATCGGTCCTAACCGTGCAGGTCCGCTGGGATTATTACAACCCTTCGCGGATGGTGCCAAACTGATATTCAAAGAAGAAATTATCCCGAACTCGGCCAATAAATGGCTGTTTATCCTGGGGCCCGGCATGGCCATGACGGCGGCTTTGATTACTAGTGCCGTTATTCCCTGGTCCAGTCATCTGGAAATAGCCGGCAGGATCATGCCTTTACAGGTCGCCGATGTCAATATCGGGATCCTGTATATTTTTGGGGCGGTAAGCCTAGGTGTGTACGGTATTATGATCGGAGGCTGGGCTTCCAATAATAAATTCTCCCTTTTGGCGGCCTTAAGAGGCGCTTCCCAGGCCATCAGTTATGAACTGGCCATGGGTATTGCCCTGATTGCGCTGCTGATGCTGACCGGTACTTTGAGTTTAAAAGAGATCGTGGAGCAGCAAATGGCACCCGGTCATTACTGGAATATCGTCTATCAACCCCTTGGATTTTTGATTTTTATCGTCTGCATATTTGCTGAATGTAACCGTACGCCTTTTGACCTTTCTGAAGCGGAAAACGAATTAAACATGGGTTATCATCAGGAGTACTCGTCCATGAAACTCGGGTTTTACCTGTTTGCAGAATACGTCAATATGTTTGTGGCCAGTGCGGTCATGGCCACCCTTTATTTTGGCGGCTATGATGTGCCTTTCTTAAATGAGAGCCTGTTGTCACCGAATGTGGCGGCCCTTGTGGGCATCATCGCGCTGATGGTAAAAATCGTGATTTTTATATTCATCTTTATGTGGGTACGCTGGACCATCCCGAGATTCAGGTATGACCAGTTAATGGAACTGGGCTGGAAAAAGCTCCTGCCATTAGCGCTGGCCAATATGCTGATTACGGCTATCGTGATTTTGTGGCTGCAGCATAAATAAAGAGTAAAGGAATTATCGACATATATTCATACGGATTATCCGTATAATTTTAGAACAGCAAAGTCAGAGCTCAGCCCGGCCACAACACAGAGGTGTCCGGCAGATCTCTGAAAACAATAGAAAAAGAAAAGCAATTATGCAGTCTTTAACCAATAGAAAGATTGACGTCAACAGGAGTCCCATGACTTTTGCGGAGAAGATTTATATCCCTGAAATCGCAAGAGGTATGGCCATTACACTGAAGCACTTCTTTAAAAAGAAGGCGACGTACAGCTTTCCTGAACAAAAAAGGCCATTCAGCTCTGTATTCAGAGGCTTACATGTGCTTAATAGAGATGAACAGGGTAGAGAGCGCTGCACGGCCTGCGGACTTTGCGCCGTTGCCTGTCCCGCTGAGGCCATCACCATGGAGGCCGCAGAAAGACTTCCGGGAGAAGAAAACCTGTACCGCGAGGAAAAATACGCGGCCAGATATGAAATCAATATGCTGCGCTGTATCTTTTGCGGTCTTTGCGAAGAAGCCTGTCCTAAAGATGCGATCTACCTGTCTGAGACTTATACGCCAGCGGATTTTGCCCGTAAGAAATTTGTTTACGGCAAGCCCGATCTGTTAATCCCTAATCCGGTAACAGAGCCCGAAGCATATCAAAAGGCCCTGGGCAGAAATGTGGAGACAACGGCTGAGGCATTTGAAAAACTAAAAAAGTAAAAACAGCATTTAAATACAACCTGTTGTAACATGGCTGCATCGGTTTTTGAAGATTAAGGCAACAGGAAGGGATTGATCATTTAGTATTATTTTGAAACTATTAAGATGGGAATAACCGCTATTGTTTTTTGGATATTAAGTGCACTGACACTGTTCAGTGCCATTATGGTACTGGTCAGTAAAAATCCGGTGCATAGTGTTCTTTGGCTGGTCGCTACTTTCTTTTCCATATCCGGGCATTATATCATGCTCAATGCCCAGTTCCTGGCCATTGTCAATGTCATCGTCTATGCCGGGGCGATTATGGTACTGTTCCTGTTTGTGATCATGCTCATGAACCTGAACACCAAGACCGAGATGAAAAAGAATCTTTGGATGAAGCTCGGAGGTGTTATTTCCGGGGGGATGCTCCTATGGATTCTGATTTCTGTGGTGAGAACCTATGCAGAACAGTCCAAGGGCCATCCGAAAATAGCCAGTGTCAATACAGGAGAGATTGGTCTGATTAAAAACCTGGGTCATGTGCTGTTTACGCAGTACGCACTTCCCTTTGAGCTCTGTAGTGTGCTTTTCCTCAGTGCCATGGTAGGCGCTGTGGTGATTGGTAAGAAAAACTAATAGACCCGCGTATCTGATACGGCGGTTATTAATGATATTAAAAAGAATTATAATTTAAGTTTATGCCTATACAATATTATATCGCACTGGCAGTCACCTTATTTAGTATCGGGGTGGTAGGGGTACTGATACGTCGTAATGCGATTATCGTTTTCATGTGTATTGAACTCATGCTCAATGCCGCCAATCTGTTACTGGTTGCCTTTTCCAAAACCCATCCTGCAACCAGCGTAGCACCACTGGCAGGTATTGACGGGCAGTTATTTGTATTTTTTGTAATGGTCGTGGCCGCAGCGGAGGTAAGTGTGGGCCTGGCTATTATTGTGATGCTGTATCGCAATACGCATTCGGTGGATGTGGATTTTCTCAACCGGTTAAAAAACTAAGGACAAGCAGGTTATCGCCTGCTTATTATAAAAGTATATAACAAGGTTTAAGCATATTACTATTTAGAACTGATTAATAATCATTATGAATTTAGCATATCTGGTACCATTATTTCCCTTGGTTGGTTTTTTAATCAACGGGCTTTTCCGTAAACAGCTTTCTAAACAAGCTGTTACCCTGGTAGGCTGCGGGGCGCTATTGGCTTCCTTTATTGTCAGCCTGGTTTTATTTTGTGATGTCAAAACAGGAGGGGCTGCTACCAGGGCGTATTTTGATTTTATAAACGTAGCGGATTTTAAAATACCCTTTGCCTTCCAGGTTGATCAGTTAACTGCGTTATTCTTACTTATTATTACCGGTGTGGGCTTTTTGATTCATGTATACTCCAGTGCATATATGCATGAGGAGACCAGCGATCATTTTGCCCGTTATTTTGCTTATCTGAACCTGTTTGTGTTTTCCATGTTGCTGCTGGTTATGGGCGCCAACTTCCTGATTATGTTCATCGGCTGGGAAGGGGTTGGTCTGTGTTCATACCTGTTGATCGGTTACTGGTTCAAAAACAACCAGTTTAACTATGCAGCCAGAAAGGCTTTTGTGATGAACAGAATTGGGGACTTAGGCTTTTTGGTGGCCTTGTTCTGGATACTGGCAAGAGCCGGCACCCTGACTTACAGTGAACTGTTTACGCCTGCCATGCTGGCAAAGTTCAGCCAGGCAGATATTACCGCTATCACCTTATTATTATTTGTAGGGGCGACTGGTAAAAGTGCACAGATACCTTTATATACCTGGCTGCCCGACGCCATGGCGGGTCCTACACCGGTGTCTGCGCTGATTCACGCGGCTACGATGGTAACAGCCGGTATTTATATGATTGCCAGAAGTCATTTACTGTATTCACTGGCACCGTTTACCAATCAGATTATTGCCATTATCGGTGTGGCCACAGCGGTCTTTGCCGCTTCCATTGCCTTAAAACAAAACGATATTAAAAAAGTACTGGCTTATTCTACCGTCAGCCAGCTGGGTTATATGTTCCTGGGCCTCGGAGTAGGGGCCTATGGAGGTGCCGTATTCCATGTAATGACACATGCCTTCTTTAAAGCCTTATTATTCCTAGGGGCCGGTTCCGTCATTCATGCCATGGGCGGACAGCAGGACAGCCGCTATATGGGCGGACTTAAAAAATATATGCCCGTTACCCATATCACTTTTCTGTTGGCCTGTCTGGCCATTGCGGGTGTTCCTCCGTTCTCAGGCTTTTTCTCCAAAGATGAGATCCTGGCAGCGGCCTACGCTTCCAGTCCGGTATTATATTATTTTGGTGTCTTAGGCGCTTTGTTTACCGCATTTTATATGTTCCGTATTTATGCAATGACCTTCCTGGGGGATTTCCGGGGCACGCATGACCAGGAGCATCATCTCCATGAGAGTCCTAAGGCCATGACCATTCCGCTGTCCATATTGGCCGTACTGGCCGTAGTGGCTGGTTTTGTCGGCATCCCGGCCTTATTTGCACCTCATGCGCACCTGCTGGAAAACTTCCTGGCACCTGTATTCAGTGATTTGCCGGAGCACGCAGAACACTTAAGCCACGGCACAGAATGGATGCTTATGGGCGTAACTACCATCCTTGTGATTGTATCCATTGTCTGGGCATGGAAGAAATTCAGTAGTTATCAACTGGACGCTTCTGAACCGTCTGGTATCGGCAAAGTCCTGGCCAATAAGTGGTATGTAGATGAGATCTATGACGCGGTTATCGCAAAACCTTTACTTAAGTTCAGTGGCTTTTTAAAGAACATCATCGATAAAAGAGTCATCGACGGGATCGTAAACGGAACCGGTCGTTTTGTTCAGTATACCTCCAGGCAGCTGCGACTGGTGCAAAGCGGTCAGGTGGGCGGCTATATCCTGATGATGGTGTTGTCCCTGGTTGTATTATTTGTGGCCTTCTGGAATCAGGCATATATATTAAGGTTTATCCACTGGATATTTAAATAAGATTAGGTAGTAGTATCCATTAAAAACATTTGTAAAGAGATTACAATACAGATATGATAGTTTTACTCATTTTAATTCCGGTTGTCGCAGGTGTGCTCTCCTTTTTTGTAAAAAATGGGAAAGCTGCCCGCTCATTGGCGCTGGCCGGTTCACTTTTGACCTTTCTGGTAGCCTTGCTACTTGTCATCACTTCAAAAGGAACGGTCACCCTGGAAAAAGAGTGGCTGCCACAAATCGGCAGTAACTTTTCCCTGTCCATGGATGGCATGGCTAAAATGCTTTGCTTATTAAATGCAGTAGCCTTACCGCTGATTTTATCTTCTACTATCAGAGAGAAATACAGCGATAAGGGAAATTTCTTTGGATTACTGCTGCTGACCCAGGCCGGGATGATGGGCGTGTTCTTAGCTGCTGATGTGTTGTTGTTTTATTTTTTCTGGGAGCTGGCGCTGATTCCGATTTACTTTCTTTGTTCTCAGTACGGAGGTGACCGGAAAATTCAGGCGACCTTTAAATTCTTCATTTATACCTTTTTAGGTTCCTTGTTTTTATTGATAGGTATAATTTACCTTTATCTTAAAACGCCGGATCACAGTTTTGCACTCAGCTCTTTTTATCATTTACAGTTAACAGGTACAGAGCAAAATATCGGATTCTGGTTGTTTTTTGTGGCCTTTGCCATTAAGATGCCGGTATTTCCATTGCATACCTGGCAGCCGGATGCCTATGAGCAGGCACCTAGTGCCGGCACTATGATTTTAAGTGCCGTAATGGTAAAAATGGGTATTTATGCGACCATCCGCTATGTGTTGCCTATTTTCCCTGCAGCTACTTTATCCTTTAATCACATTATTATTATTTTTTCGGTCATCGGGTTATTATACGCTTCCTTTATCGCCATCAGACAAGATGATTTAAAAAGGCTGATCGCGTATTCCTCCATTGCCCACATTGGTTTAATGTGTGCGGCCGTATTCTCTTTACAGCAGGTTGGTCTGCAGGGGGTGCTGGTACAAATGTTTAACCATGGGGTAAACGTCCTTGGTTTATGGATCGTGGCCACTGCCATTGAACAGCAGACCGGTACCCGTAAACTCAGTGAAATGGGTGGTCTGGCCATGAAGGCTCCGGTACTGGCGATTTTATTTATGGTCATGACACTGGCAAACGTATCTCTTCCGCTCACCAACTCCTTTATCGGAGAGTTTCTGATGTTTAACGGACTATTCCGTTATAATGTGTGGGCCGGCGCTGTTGCCTGTATCAGTATTATCCTGGTCGCTATTTACTCGCTATGGGCCATGCAGAAAATGTTTTACGGAGAAGTGTCTTCCTTTACACAAAATGCAGTAGAGGCTCCCAAAAATACACAGTACGCGCTAATTGTTATCACCATTGTGATTATCATATTAGGGGTTTATCCGGCTCCGCTGCTGGATTTAACCAGAGATACCGTGCAGGCGGTGCTTCATGTAAAATAGTAGGCCGTTAAGGCCAATGAAAAGAGTATTTAAAAAGTTGAAACGGCCTACTGGCCGGATTTGAAAATAGAAAAATAAAAAGGGCGGGTCCTTTAGCCCTACGTCAATAAAATTCGTTAGAACTATGAACGCAATCATACTGTCAGCAATTTTTGGAATAGTGATGATGCTAAGCAGTGCATTTGTAAAGAATACAAAAGCCTATAAAAGCATTGCGCTGGTCGGGCTTATTTTGTTATTGCTGGCCAATATTTGCGAGACCTATAGTCATGCCTGGCTGAATATCCCTACGTTTGATATGCTGGAATTCAGCCGGTTCGGCCTTTATTTTAATACCCTGGCGATTGCCTGTACGATTCTGTTCAGTGCTTTTTCTCAAAGAGAGATAGAAAGAGTCGGCCGGTACATAGGAGAGTATTTTGCACTCATTTTCTTTGTGCTCTGTGGTATTTTTATCCTGTCCTCCTACAATAACCTTTTGATGTTATTCATCGGGATAGAAATTATGTCTATTCCTTTATATATACTGACCGGCGCCAGAAAGGAAAACCTGAAAAGCAATGAAGCGTCCTTGAAGTATTTTTTAATGGGATCTTTCTCAACCGGGATCCTGCTCATGGGGATTGCTTTAGTCTATGGAGGAACCGGCGATTTTGCCCTGGTCCATCATGGTCAGGATATCAGTACTTCCATTGCAGGTGCCATGAATAAAAGAATGTCCTTTCTGGATGTAGCGGGAATGATTCTGATCCTTACCGGTATGTGCTTTAAAGTGTCTGCCGCTCCATTTCATTTTTGGGCACCAGATATTTATGACGGTTCTCCCAGTGTATTTACTTCCTTTATGGCAACCATTGTAAAGGCAGGCGCATTTATAGCCTTTATCCGCCTGTTTGCCATCAGAGAAGAAGAAACGACGATTTTAGAAAATGCCATTATAGGAGTAGACTGGAAGATGCTCTTCTCCATAATAATCGTAGCCACCTTACTCTTTGGTAATATTACGGCTATTTTCCAGCAAAGTGTAAAACGCATGCTGGCCTACTCTTCCATCGCACAGGCTGGTTTTATGCTTTTTTCGCTGTTAAGTTTAAATGACACTGCAAAAGAAGGCCTGTTATTATATGTTGTAGCCTATAGCGTTGCAACCATAGGCCTGTTCGGTATCCTGGCAAAGATGAAGGATTATACGCTGGCCGGTTATAACGGTATGGCCAAATCCCATCCGACGCTTGCTTTTGCAAATGCGATCTTTTTACTCTCTTTATCCGGTATACCGCTGACTATTGGCTTTTTTGCCAAATATTATATGTTGATGGCGGTTATCCAGACCGGCGGTTATATGTGGGTTGCTATCGTGGGCGTTATTTTTGCCGTGATCAGTGTCTTCTATTATTTTAGAGTGATATGGTCCATGTATTTTAAAGAAGGTACCGTTGAATTGAAATATCCGGTAACCAAAGGGTTTAAAATCCTGGCTGTGGTAATGGCACTGATTATTATTCTACTGGGCGCTTTCCCGCAGGTTATTTTGAACTTTTTATATTTTTAATCTGATTCACTTATCCTGCCAGGGAAATTGATTCAGATGGAGGATATCACTATAAACGGCATGGGCCTGAGCTTTATAATTAGCTCAGGCCCATGCCGTTTTTATGGCTCAATGGCCCGCGTACTATAATCAATAGAGAATAGTTTTGTCTATTGATGTTAAGGTACAGAGGGGCACCCAGACATCTTTCAAATGGTGAAAATAGGGCCTTGTATTGACGATACTGCTGTTTTCAATGCTGCGAATCTTTTTATTGGCTGCCAAATCTCTCATTTTGACATAGATTTGGCAGCCAATAAAATTTATTAATTGCCAAATGTGGTCATTTTTGCATAGATTTGGCAGGCAATAAAATTTATTAATTGCCAAATGTGGTAAATATGGCGTAGATTTGAGTGAGAAATGGGATTATTTGTTGACAAGCCTCACATGTTATATTTGATAGACAACAAGCTATGAAATCAGAAATTATTGGCAGAGAGAAGGAAATAAAAACTTTGGAACGCTTGTTAGATAGTGACCAGCCGGAGTTGTTAGCTATTTATGGCAGAAGACGCGTAGGGAAAACCTATCTAATAAAAAATTATTATGCGGATCATCTAAAATTTATTTGTTCGGGAGAAGCTGGTGCAAATCAACAAAGACAGCTTCATAATTTTCAGGACCAGATGAATATCTGGTTTCCGGAAAGTAGACAACTTCAGGCTCCTGCAAACTGGCAACAGGCTTTTGTTGTATTGCGTGCATGTCTTGAGACACTTGATAAGAAAGGTAAAAAAGTGATTTTTTTTGATGAGCTGCCTTGGCTAGATACACATAAGTCGGGATTTTTGTCAGCTTTTGGATATTTTTGGAATATATATTTATCTGAAAGAAGGGATATTCTGGTAGTCATCTGCGGTTCGGCAGCTTCCTGGATGATTAAGAAAATTGTGAATAATAAGGGGGGATTGCACAATAGAATAACACAGCATCTTCGGTTGCAACCTTTCGATTTATATGAGACAAAGGCATATTTGAAATATAAACGAATAGCTTTTAGTGATTATCAGATTCTTCAATTATATATGGTGATGGGTGGGATTCCCCATTATTTAAATACAGTGCGAAGGGGAGAAAGCCTCCATCAGGCTATAGATAATGCATGTTTCAAAAGAAATGGCGTACTAGTTCCTGAGTTTAAGAATCTTTATGAGGCACTATTTACGCATGCACAGCGTCATTATAATGTTATTCATGCCTTGGCTCTGAAAAACAAAGGCATGACACGCAATGAATTACTTGACAGATCAAATGTGGTAAAAGGAGGAGGATTAACCAGCGTATTGGATGAATTATTAGAAAGTGGATTCATTGAAAAAATTGACCCGTTTAGAAAAAAGAAAAAAGAAAGCCTTTACCGTTTGATAGATCCATTTTCTCTCTTTTATTTAAAATTCATGGATGGGAGCAGTGGTAAATCGGATTGGTTGTCCATAAGTAAAACGCCTAAATATATGTCCTGGTGCGGATATGCATTCGAGAATATATGTATGACGCATATCCCTCAAATCAAAAAAGCGCTAGGCATTGCAGGAATGAATATTTCTTATTCTTCCTGGTACAAGCCCGGCAATCAAACCACGGATGGTGGGCAAATTGATCTTTTGTTAGAACGCAGTGATAATACCATCCAGGTTTGCGAGGTTAAATATAGTTCGAAAACTTTTGTCATTGATAAAAAATACAGCCAGGAAATAGGTCAAAAGATAAATGCATTTCAGCAAGACCTTCCCAGAGGTTACGCTCTGTTATTGACCTTTATTACAACATATGGGGTGGCTACCAATGATTATAAGATTCAACTAGTTGACAATGAGGTTACCATGGATGCTTTATTCACTCAGCTTTAATCGTAATCTTGTCCTTTGTGGATGGGAAATGATGACCGCTTCTTACTTTTTACGTTTGTATACAGGCACGCTACTACAGGCCTCGCCGTACATAATACTCTGCACATGGGGTAAGAGTCGCTTAGTCATGGCAAAATAAACAGCGGCATTTACGTCCTTTTTCCCGCAACCCTTTAAAATGACGCGTTTGTCCTGATAGGGGGTGATATCTAATTGATGGACCTGTCTTTCTGTTATTTGCATGGCCATCTCATCCGGAGTCCCGATAAAAACATCGGCAGCAATAGGCGTAAGGTAGGTAGCCAGCAGCATATAAGCCCATCTGGGGATGATCGCATCGGTGGAGCAGT
Organism: Arachidicoccus rhizosphaerae; assembly: GCF_900107765.1. Classification (GTDB taxonomy): domain Bacteria; phylum Bacteroidota; class Bacteroidia; order Chitinophagales; family Chitinophagaceae; genus Arachidicoccus; species Arachidicoccus rhizosphaerae. The sequence goes on from NZ_FNQY01000001.1 coordinate 501,616, forward strand.
AAATAGCCACGAGCCGGCCTTTATAGACAGACCAGTCATTATTTTTCAAAGATTCTCTGAAAGGCTTCTCTTTTAACAGCATTTCCATAAATAGCCATTCTTTCATATCAATGCCTATAATGTCTCCCTTAGGATAAAAATCCTCCAGATCAATAGTTATAATGCCACTCTCTGCTACTTTATTGACGATTACATCTTCCATAATACCGGTTTGTTACAAAGGTCTGAAATTTATCGTTAAGAGTTGTGTATAATCGGCTTTCCCTGAGTACAGGCACCAAAAGCTTATATATGGCGGGTTTTATGAAAATTATACGGCAAAAATCAACAAAACACGGATTTTCTTAAGTATTTTGGCCTCTAAATGTAATAATGGCTTACTTTTAGGCCAGTTTTAATAACTAACGAACATTAATTATTTTAAAGATTTATTATGGCAACCGTACAACCGGCAAAACTAAAACACCACAAAGGCTTATGGATCCTGTTTGGAACAGAAATGTGGGAGCGTTTTGGTTATTACCTGATGGTAGGGATATTCCTATTGTATTTAAAAGACCCCATTAGCAATGGGGGCGCAGGATTTAATCTAAAAATGGCAACGGACCTGGTAGGGTCTTATATTGCGATGGCTTATCTGACACCCTTTATCGGTGGGCTCATTGCGGACAGGTATTTAGGATATAGAAAGGCCATTATCCTGGGAGGAGCCCTGCTGGCAGCGGGCTATTTTGTCCTTGCTATACCGGGTAAAACGCCCATGTATATTGCCTTACTCTTACTGGTAACGGGTAATGGATTTTTTAAACCGAATATCAGTACACTGCTGGGTAATATTTATAATAAAGAAGAACTGAAAGCCCGAAAGGACAATGCCTATAATATCTTTTATATGGGGATTAATATAGGCGCCTTTGTCTGCAATTTTGTCGCTGCTTATATGCGTAATCATTATGGCTGGGGTTATGCATTTATGGCGGCGGGTGTTGGGATGACCATAGCACTAGTCTGGTTTATCATTGGTTATAAATCCGTAGCCGAGGGAGATGTTAAGAAACCGGTTCAAAAGGAAGACATGCCAATGAAAAAGATTCTGGGCTACGTCTTTTTGCCGGCGGCCATCGCCGGCGCCATAGGCTGGAATATGCAGGCAATGCTTGGTCATACCATCTTTGGGACGACCTCCAATGATGCCTTTATGTTTGCCTGTGTTCCTATCATCATCTTTTATATTGGCTTATTTATAAAAGCCAGCAGAGAGGACAAAAGAGGCCTGGGCGCTTTATTCTCTTTCTTCCTGGTATCCATTGTATTTTGGGTCATTTATAACCAAAACAGCACGGGCCTTACTATCTGGGCAGACCAGTATACGAACCGGGAAATGCCGGCGAGTCTGGAAAAAGTCACCAAACCATTTGGCTTTTTGGAACCGGTCACTACAGCGCCGCATGAAGTCATCAAATATGATCAGTATTTTAGATCGACCCAGGGTCCCGATGGTAAACTGGTGAAGACACAGGGTCCAGACACTTATTTCAATAATCTACCACAAAAAGACTGGCCCAAAGAGGGGCATTTAAATCTACTCTCGACGGAAATTTTCCAATCCATTAATCCATTTTTTATAGTACTGTTTACGCCTATTCTGGTCTGGCTCTTTGGCAGGATGGCCAGGAAGAAAAGGGAGCCCAGTACGCCGCGCAAGGTTGGACTGGGAATCTGGTTTGCCGGCCTGTCATCACTGGTGATGTATATCGCTATTATGTCCACAGATGTATTTCATAATAAAACGGAGGCCTACTGGATAGTGGCCACCTATGCCATCTTTACCATTGGGGAGTTACTGGTCAGCCCGATAGGTTTATCACTGGTGTCTAAACTATCGCCGCCCAGAATCACCGCCCTTATGATGGGGGCCTGGTTTATCGTCAATGCCATTGCCGGTAAATTAGCGGGGCTTATGGCAACTTTCTGGGATAGCTTCACCCATAAGCAGAACTATTTCTTGATACTGGTAATTGCTGCTGCGGTGGCAGGTCTTGTTATGTTTGTGCTCAGCAAAAGGATTTCTACCGTCTTACAAGAAAAGACCGGTAGTAGCTAGTTTAAAAACGTACAATTTGGCGGTTTATATAAGAAAAAACATCTGGTAATACCTTTTCTCTAGGACAATCGCCAGATGTTTTTTTATGCTTCATACCCAAAGGAACCAGCTGTGCTACTCTGCTTTAGCCACCGGTTGTTGGGTGCTGATGGCTATTCTGTTCCAGCCGTTAATGGTGATGATTGCCATGATGACTTCCGCCACTTTATGTTCACCTAATAACGTTACTGCTGCTTGATAGGTCGCGTCACTTACACCACCTTTAGAGATCAACGTTACTTCTTCCGTTAGGGCCAGGATGGCTTTTTCTGTTTCTGTATACAGATCCGTTTCTCGCCAGGCATTCAACAGGTAAATACGCTGCTCTGTCTCCCCGTTTTTACGGGCATCTGTTGTATGCATGTTTAAACAGAAAGCACAGCCGTTAATCTGGGAGGCGCGGATTTTGATCAACTCCTTTTCAATGGGTGTCAGAGAGGTGGTGCTGACGTATTTTTCCATGGCTGACTGCGCTGCATATGCAGCCGGCAGATCTTTTAAGATGTTCATTCTTTTTTGCATAATCTATACTTTTTAGATAAGTCAAAGGTAAAACCCAGGCTTAGAGATTTGCTTAATCTGGTTTAAGAAATGAAAATTGCCGGTTATCTGAGTTTTTTGCGCAGTTCACTTAAGTACTCCGGGGTTAAGCCCAGAAAAGAGGCCAGCATATATTGGGGGACCCTTTGGACAAACTCAGGATGCTTCTCATTAAACTCGTAAAAATAATCTTCCTTGGACTTCTCATACATCATCATGATGCGCCGCTGGGCGGCTCCAAAGGCCCTTTGCAAATTGAGCCTGAAATACCGGTCCATTAAAGGAACTGCCTGGGTAAGGTTGTCTAATTGCTCACGGCTTATTTGTAATAAAGTACAGTTTTCTACGGCTTGGATACTGAAAGCTGCCGTATTTGCCGTGTCAAAAGCCAGATAATCCGTCAGCCACCAGTTTTCAATGGCAAAATGCGTGATTTGTTCTCTTCCTTTTTCATCAATAAAATAAAGGCGCAGGCATCCTTTTTCCACAAAAAAAAGGTCCCTGCAATAACTGCCTTCTTTTAAAATAATGGCTTTTTTGGCTACGTTGATTCTTGTAAAATGACGGATAACCTGTTGCTGTTCTTCTGTAGTAAGATGTAATTGATGATGAATATGTCTGATTAAAGGTTCCACTAATAGGTAAGTTGATCAATAAGTATTGAGTAGGTGAAGGTACTGAATTTATATCGTTGTGCTGCTAGACAGGATAATACATGTAGTCCTGTACAAAGATCAGGAACATTGCATGCTCTTCGCCTACCCCTCTTTTAGCCCCTTTATATTCAACAGTGTTTTTTGCTGAAGTATAGGCAATATTTTAACATTTTTGACTAATAGTTTATCAAAAAACAAATAAAATAAACTTATTGTGTTGTTTTTTGTATCTTTGTTACAAATATTGATTCAATTGTTATGGTAATAGATTTTTCATTCAGTAATTATAGGTCCTTTAAAGATAATACAGAGTTTACTTTAAAAGCAGACTCTATTAAGTCCAAAATTGATAATACGTTTGAGGTTGATTTCAATTCGGGCAATACTATTTCTCTTTTGAAGACCGCTGTTGTTTATGGTGCAAATGCAAGCGGCAAGAGTAATTTTATAAAAGCATTTCTTGCGTTTACTTGGCTAATTAAAAACTCGTATAAATTTGAATTGAACAAACAGCAAATTGAATGCTATGAACCCTTTGAGTTAGACATAAATACTCAGGATTCTCCAGTAAATTTTAAAATTTCATTTGCCATAGATGCAATTAAGTACGACTATGAGATTTCATTTAGTAAGCGCAAAATTGACTTTGAAAAATTAGATTTTTCACCTAAAGGCCAAACTTCAAATTTATTTGAAAGAGTGTTGTCGGAGGATAGCGATTACGATACCATTGAACTCGGAAAAAATCTTGTGGATAAACGAATTCCTAAAAAGGTATTTAAAAATCAATTATATCTTTCGAAGTTTGGCATTGATACCCCTCACGATCAACTTACTACTGTCTATAGATATTTAACTAATATTAATGTGTGGAATGCGTCCAATAAACGTACAATTAATGATTTGTCGAAAGAAATATCTGAGTTGATTGCTCAGCCAGAGAATGAAAAATTCAAAAACAGGTTGAGTAAATTAATTAGAATTTCAGATACAAAAATAGAAAGTATAAGCTCCAAGGAGCTTAAAAGAAAAAGTTTTAAACTGCCTGAGGAGCTTCCTGGGGAAATTGTAGATAAGTTTTACGAAAATAATAGAATCAGGACTTTTTCATATCATAAAGTTTTTGATGGAAAGGATGAAAAAGGGTTAAGGGAGTTTGACTTTAATGCGAAAGAGTCAACAGGGACAAAAGTTTTATTTGCTTTAGGCGGTAAAATTCTTAAAACCTTAGAAAATGGCGGTGTTGTGGTATTTGACGAATTAGATAATAGCTTGCATCCGAAACTATGTAAGTTTTTGATTAGGCTTTTTAATAGTAAAATTTCCAATCCTAAAAATGCACAGCTTATTTTTGCGACCCATGAAGTAACTCTTTTAGACAAAGATGTATTTAGAAAAGATCAAATTTGGTTTGCACAAAAAAACAAATTTGGTTGTTCAGAGTTGTATTGTGCCAATGAGTTTGAAGGGGTTAGAGATAATACCAATTTTGAACTTTGGTATAGAACAGGCAAATTTGGAGGAAATCCGAAAATTAAAGAAATAGAATTTATTTACGAGTAAATATGGCAAAGAAAAGAAAACCAGGGATTAGTATTTTCATTGCCTGCGAAGGAAGCAACACTGAACCATTGTACTTTGAAAAGCTCAAAGAAGTAATGGAAGACAATGATGATTATCCCTATGCTGTCACCGTTTATCCAGACAAAGACCTTGATAAGAACCCTAAAACAGATGCAGTTGGTTTAGTAAATGTTGCAATTGAACGGAAAGAGGAATTTGATGAATTATGGGTTGTTTTTGATAAGGACGGTTACACAAAACACAAGAAAGCATTTAATTTAGCTAAGGAGAACAAAATCAATGTCGCATTTTCAAGCATCTCATTTGAAATGTGGATCTTACTGCATTTTGAAAGAAATAATTATAGTTTCACAAAGTCCGCAAATATTATAAATGATAAGTTTTGTGATGGTGAGAAATATTTAGAAGATTATGCGAAATCTGGGGATTATAATCTTTATCCCAAAATACAAGACAAAAATCTTAAAGCCTTTGGAAATGCTTCGTGGTTGAGGAATTGGCTGAATTCAAATAACCCTCTATACACGATTTACGAAGTAAATCCTTATACAGATGTAGATAGTTTAGTAAAAAAACTTCTGTTACATGATTTTATTTATGAATACAGGGAAATAGGTCAAGGCTTGATTTTTAATGATATTGTAATAGTTGTTAATAATGTCAATGGCGAGTACGTAATCAGTATTACAAATTCGACCAATAGAAATTTGGTTTGGAATGAGTTTAGTTTTTATGATTCGGCAATGAATAAAGTAAAAATAACTAATTCTATTATTCTTGTAGGAAATACCAGTGTAAATAATTTGGGTCAAATAAACGCAAGCCCCAAAGTATTTGTCGAGTTTGGGAACTTGAAATTAGAAGTAAATGGCATTTTACCTTTCGTAGAAGCTAGTTAATATTAAATGCGATTTCTCAAGTCCTAAATTATTAAAGAAACCAAAATCTTATTTGCAGCGCAAGGCTGGATCTTAGGGCAGGAAATGGAAATTACAGCTTTGCAGTGACTAAAAATTAATACCAATTGGAATAACAAAAATTATAAGACGATGAAGCGTTATATCAAAAAAGTTCTAGGCTTCGGTTTTATCATGATGGCTATTTTAGCCAGCATCAATTCTGCAAGTAAATCAAAAAGTGAGGTTTTGCCCGCCGTGGGTAGCGGAACCACCGGTTCCGGGACAAATTCACCATCTGAAATTGATACAACCTTTTTCAAAGGAGCAGACATCAGTTGGTTGCCTCAGATGGAAGCTACCGGATTTAAATTTTATGATGAAAATGGAAAGGCGGCAGATTGCCTGGATATATTAAAGGATAACGGTATAAATGCCATCCGGTTAAGAGTATTTGTCCATCCCTCAGATGATAAGATCAGCGGGCATTGCTCAACCGCCGAAACCCTGGCCCTTGCAAAAAGGTGCTTGGCCAAAGGTTTTAAAATCATGATTGATTTTCATTACAGCGACTCCTGGGCTGATCCCTCTCACCAGAACAAACCCGCAGTCTGGCAAAATGACGACCTTACTACGCTGTTACAGGATGTATATGATTATACCTATCATGTTCTGGATACATTAAAAAGTCAGGGAGTGACACCTACCTGGGTACAAGTGGGCAATGAGATCACAGGCGGTATGCTCTGGCCTACCGGCAGTACGGATAACTGGCCTGCGCTGTCAAAACTCTTGAATAAAGGCTATGCTGCTACAAAGGCAGTTGATCCATCCATAAAAGTAATCGTACACATTGATCAGGGCAATAACAATAGCAGATCCAGATGGTTTTATGACTCTGCCAAGGCCAATAACGTCAATTATGATATTATCGGTCTTTCTTATTATCCCTTCTGGCTCAATCAGGATTATACTGAGAATGTAAATGATTTAAATAATAATTTAAATGATATGGTCAGCCGTTATAATAAGCCCGTAATGGTGGTGGAAGTGGGCGGGGCAGATATGGCCGTTCAAAATACCTATGATATGCTAAAGGCCGTAATTAAAACAACTGCAGCAGTTCCCGGAAATCGGGGGCTGGGTGTTTTTTACTGGGAGCCTGAAGGAGCCCGCAGCTGGAGTGAGTATAAGCTGAGCTGCTGGCAGTCTGATGGAAAACCTACAAAAGCCTTGTCTGCTTTTAAATAAAAGGGAGGAACAGACGGATGATAAAAGGAAGGGGGGTAGCCTAAGTCGCTCTTCCTACCCCGGCTGTTTAATTAGTGCCCAACAGGGGTTGCCTTCGGTCTGTTATCATGACCTTGGAACAGGCCACTGAGGCCATTTTACAATTCTCCGGTTGTAAATAAATTATGTTCCAGGCCGTTTTTTTTCAGCAGCCGGTAGTGACTTCTGATGGCATTATAAAAAGGGTAATTAATGTAAGGCAGGTTGTTATCTCTGGCATATTTCCGGATAATTCTGGTGATGGCCGGATAATAACTATGAGAGATTCCGGGAAATAAATGGTGGGCGACATGCAGGCTAAAGCCGCCATATAAATAATTGATCACCTTGCTGTCTGTGCTGAAGTCCTTAGTCACAGACAGCTGGTGACCAAACCAGGTATTATGGATTTGACCATCAGGGGCCGGCGTTGGGAAAACAGCGTGTTCATCTACATGCGTAGAAAGAAGTGCAACTGCTCCAAAACTGCTGGCGACCACATGCATTACCAGCCAACCCAGTAAGATCATGTGTGCTGGTTGATCAAGCAGGTCCAAAGGCGCTCCTATAAGCAGCAACAAATTCAATACTTTAAAGAAAAATAATTTGAAATATTCCATCTTTGGGATACGGACAACTCTTTTCAGGTAGTTATCCCTTGTTGAGAAAAAATCTTTAAAGTCTCTTATGTAAAGCCAGTTGAGGGTATATAAAGAATAAAGAAACCACATATAGATATGCTGGTATCTATGTACCGGCAGCCATTTGGCCGTCGGGTGAATTCTTGCCAGATCGCTTTGTTTGACATCAATATCCCAGTGCGCGATATTGGGATAAGGATGATGGAGCAGTAAATGGCGTTTACGCCAGATAAAGCTGTTGCTGCCAAAAAGTTCCAGTATATAGCAAAACCTGTGATTGGCTTTTGAGGAAGTAAAAAGTGCATTATGAGCAGCGTCATGAAATCCGTTTAGAAATATAAGAAACATCATCAGGCCGCAAACTGCGTAACAGGCAAACAAAGCCCAGGTATGATTACCCCAAAGGAATATGCCCAGATAACTGATTCCGTAAACTGCCAGAAAAATGAAGACTTTATAAATACCCATTCTTACCAGACCTGGCTTTTGTTTTACCAGGGTATGCACTTCCTCTGCGATGGCTTTGAAGATATCTTCTTTAGGAGCTTTCTCAAATATGGGTTTAGGTAAATTTGCCATATGCTATTAAAGACGAATAGGTTCAGGCTCACCTCCAGTAAGAGGAGGGAACCGCTTAATGGGATACTAATTTACGTAAGAACATAAAGGTAAAAAAAAGAAAACAATTAAACAAACGTTTGATTAACATTTTGTTAATCTACGTTGAATTTGAATCATTTAATAAAGATTGTTGCCAAAATTTCTATTTATTTTTTGTAGGTGCCTTTTGGATTGTAAATTTGTACACATCCAGAGGTAATATAGAAAAAAATTATAATGAATAGTAATAGTAATCCGGATATCATATTGATTGGCGCAGGCATTATGAGTGCAACATTAGGATCCATGCTTAATCAATTGATGCCCAGTGCAACCATAGAGATTTATGAACGCCTAAATCAAATTGCTCAGGAAAGTTCAGATGCCTGGAATAATGCAGGGACAGGTCATTCCGCTCTTTGTGAACTCAATTATACACCGGAACTTGCTGATGGAACGATTGACGCCACCAAAGCCTTACGGGTAGCCGAACAATTTGAACTGTCTAAACAATACTGGGCTTATTTATCCGAATCCAAACTATTAAAAGATCCAAAGGACTTTATCTCCCCGATTCCGCATATGAGTTTTGTATGGGGCAGCGAAAATGTCAGCTTCTTAAAGAAGCGCTACGACAAGTTGCAGACCTATAACCTGTTTAAAGGGATGCAGTTTTCTGATAATCAGGAGCAGCTGAAAAAATGGATCCCCCTCATTATGCAGGACAGAGATCCGAGTCAGCCTGTTGCAGCCACTAAAATGGATATAGGAACGGATGTTAATTTTGGATCTCTGGCCAGACAGATGATTGAATATCTGAGTCATACAGCCGGCGTAAAATTATTTACCGGCCAGGAAGTAACAAATCTGAAAAAACAATCTGATGGCAGCTGGCAATTAAAAATAAAGGATCTGGCAAGCGGGGAAATCAAAAAGACGACCGCAAAATTTGTATTTATCGGTGCCGGCGGCGGAGCGCTGCCTTTACTGGAAAAATCAAAAATACCAGAAGGAAAGGGTTTTGGGGGATTCCCGGCCAGCGGACAATGGCTGAGATGTACCAATCCGGATATCATTAAACAACACGAGGCAAAAGTATACGGTAAACCTGCCGTTGGTGCGCCACCGATGAGCGATCCGCATTTAGATACCAGAATGATTAATGGGGAAAGAGCCTTATTATTCGGGCCATTTGCCGGTTTCTCCTCTAAATTTTTAAAGAACGGTTCTTATTGGGATCTGCCTTTATCTATTAAATGGAGCAATCTATGGCCTATGATTAAAGTCGGACTGACCAATTTTGCCTTACTCAAATACCTGATCCAGCAAATCAAACAATCGCCTGCCGACAGAGTCAATGCACTCAGAAAATTCTATATCAATGCAGACGGCAAAGACTGGGAGCTGGAAATTGCCGGACAGCGCGTCCAGGTAATTAAAAAAGACCCTAAAAAGGGCGGTATTTTACAGTTTGGAACCGAGGTTGTCACCAGTGCGGACGGCTCTATATCGGCTCTGCTGGGTGCATCTCCAGGTGCTTCCACCTCGGTGCCGATTATGCTTGAGCTTATCCAGCGCTGTTTCCCTAAAGAGTTTCAGTCAGAAGCCTGGCAGAGCAAATTAAAAAAGATGGTGCCCACCTTTGGTGAGTCCTTAGAAAAACGTCCGGATCTTTGTCAGCAAATGAGGTCCTGGACCAGTGAAGCGCTGCAGCTGAACCGTGAAATTGCCTGACAGACAGTATTATACAAGCATCCTCCATCCGGAGATGGTATATAAAAAGAACAAAAGCAGTATGACATACCGGTCATACTGCTTTTTACTGTAAAGGAAAGGTGTTACTATCTGTGTCCTTCCTTAGTATATACGCTATTAATTCATAGCGTTTGATTGTACTTGCTCCAGTGTCATGTTACTTTCCTGGTCTTCAGCCTGCCATTCAGGTGTTTTGCTCTTTTTCCCTTTTTTAATGCTGTAGGTCACATATAAGGCCAGTGCTGTACACAAGGCGCCGCCAACCATATTGCCAAGTGTGACAGGAATCTGGTTATAAATCCACCAGTCAGCAATGGAGATTTTTGCACCCAGCAGCATACCGGCTGGTATCAGAAACATATTGACCACGGCGTGTTCATATCCCTGGGCGAAAAATATCAGAATGGGTATCCAGGCCCCAAGGATCTTCCCCCCGGCTGAGTTGGAGGCGAAAGCCATGACTACGGCAGTTGTTACCATCCAGTTACATAGGACCGCTTTTGTAAAGGCCGTGATGGTGCCGTCAAAGCCAAATTCAGCGTAATGAAGCGTCTTGCCTTCAGCCGCTTTAATAATTGCAGTGGCCAGGGGCGAGTCCGGCGTGTGTCCCAAATTGGTAATGGATACCCAGAAAAGCAGGGCATACAGCAATCCGCCGATCAGATTACCCAAGTAGACGAGACCCAGATTTTTTATCATATCCGAGAAACGAATCTGTTTATCATACAGGGCAGCAGGCAAAACGGCAAAGCTTCCGGTTACCAGCTCCAGCCCTAAAATAATGACAATGACAAAACAGGCCGGGAAGAGCAGGGCGCCTACGATGCCAAGACCCGTCTGAACAATCCCGGTAAAAGCCAGCGAGGTGCCAATGCCCAGCAGCCCCCCGGAGAGCATACCCCGGATCAATAAATCTTTAGCGCTTAAGTTGGTTTTGTTGATGCCCGCACTGATCATGGCGCTGATAACTTCTGTTGGTTTATTATATTCCATATGGTTTAATTTAAATTGAAGAGATTAAAATTTATAGCCAATGCCAACCCCAAGATTCCATTTCCCATCCGCGGAAGCTGTTTTGGCATCATAAAATACCGGAATCTGGATGACTAAATGTTTGAAGCTGGATGTGATGCCAAAGCCGGTAGACGGCACGATGGAAGAATTCTTTTTAGCACCTTCCGCTACTTTATCTTCCTTGATACGTACCGCAGGAAACAAACCCAGTGCAATAGAGCAGGGTTTCATGGACCATTTAATAGAGGGGCCGCCAAAATCTGCATATCCGCCATGACCTACATATCCGGCGACGATCATCCCATCCCATAAGGAAAGTTTGGGGCTGCCCGCGCTTTGCGCATTCGTGTGATGACTGAAAAGCAGCAGGCATAGGGCAAGAGAAAGGCTTACAAAGCCTTGAGGTTTACATACACCCGTTTTTAACATGTTTTGTTTTTTGTTTTTTTTAATTCGCATTTGTTTAATGATTGTTTTTGAGCCGTGATTGATAAATGGAGCTTTTTGAATATTTATAGTAAAGCAATAAATTTTTAATACATTAAAATTAAAACTATATTTATTAAATATTTAAATTGTAATAAAAATAGACAACTAAATCATTTAATATGCCATAAAAATAAAATTACTAATTCAAAATATGTGTTAGTTTGTATATAATTATTGTATAATAAAATATATAATATAATGAATTTTTAATTTATAGGGGCATATGTTGTGGAGGGCAACGGTATAATTTGTATATTGGGTAGCTTTTTAAAATATACTGAGCGACAACTTTCCAAATACATATATGATGAAAATATTAATGCGTGTTTTGCTAATGGGAGCCTTTATCCTTTTTATACGAGTCAATACTGTATCCTCACAACGCAACTGGCTTTCCGGTGCAGCATCATTAGATCAGATGACAGGTGATTTAGCAGGGATTAACCAGTGGCGCCAGTCTCAAAAGCAAACGGTTATGGAGGCCCTGCACGCATTACCCGACTCCGTTAAACAACAGCTCATAAGGCAGGCCGCTCATTATCAAAAATTTGACTGGCCTAATTTACCGGCTACCACCTTTCTGGAATTCAGCCAAAACGGCAACCGGACCAGGTATGAGAAAATAAGAAGGGATCGAAGGCAGGCCCTCAGCGCCCTAACGATCGGACTATTAATCAGTGGTGACACGAGCTATCTGCCAGCCATGGTGAACGGTATTTGGGCCATCTGTGAGGAAAGTACCTGGGCCTATCCGGCCCATTTAGCTTTACAGAGGAAATATACCCCGTTTCCAAATCCGGGAGAAAACATCCTTGATCTGGGCAATGGAAGCACTTCTGAATTAATGAGTTGGGTCTATCTTTTAGCAGGCGGATATTTGGATAAAGTATCCCGTGTCCTGTCTGAAAGAATGTATTTTGAGCTGGAGAAAAGGGTAATGGAGCCTTATCTGACCCGCTCAGATTTTTGGTGGATGGGTTTTAAAGGGCAATCGGTCAATAACTGGAATCCCTTTGTCAATAAAAGTGTGTTGCTGACCTCCTTACTGGTTGAGAAAAATCAAGGCCGACTAGACTCCGTTGTTCATAAAACGATGCAGAGCGTCGACCATTTTATTAATCAGTATCCTGAAGATGGGGGCTGTGACGAAGGGCCTGGCTATTGGAGTATGGCGGCAGGCGCATTAATCGGCTACTTAAGTAAATTACAGTCGGCTACTCAGGGTAAAATTGATATAGCAGACAGGCCTTTAATCGGCAAAATGGGTGCATTTATTTACCGGTCGAATATTGCCGGGCATTATTTTGTAAATTATGGAGATGCTCACGCCACGGTAACACCAAACGTCAGTGCTCTTTATCAGTTCGGAGAATCCTGTAAAAATGATACTTTAAAACAGTTTGCCGCCTGGTTCGCCAAAGAAAAGGGCAGTCCTTATCATTATTTATTAAGCGTGAGCGGTGGCCTGGAAAATTTCGTGGATGATCTGATGATTTGCCAAAGTTTAGCGCAAGGGGCAGGGTCCCTCCCTTATATAAAACAGTCCTGGCTTCCTGATTTGGAACAGTTAACGGTTCGAGCTCAAGCGGGATCAGATGAGGGATTATTTTTAGCCGCTAAAGGAGGCACCAACGGTGCCAGTCATAATCACAATGACGTAGGAAATTTTATCATTTATGTGGATGGGCAGCCCGCTATTATAGATTTAGGCGTGGGGACCTATACCAAACAGACTTTTAGTAAGGAAAGGTACCAGATTTTTACGATGCAGTCCGCCTGGCATAATCTGCCGGTGATCAATGGGTACATGCAAAAGGAGGGTAAGGCATACAGGGCAAAAGATATACAGTTGGTTCAGGGAAAAGACGGGACGACACTTGCTATGGATCTGGCAGATGCCTATCCAAAGGAGGCCGGGGTCCGGTTTTGGAAAAGAAAAATAGCGTTTTTAGGTACTGCCGTTGAACTCAGCGAGTCCTATGCGTTAAACAAGTATACAGCACCCAGTAAGTTATCGCTGATAACACCACTGACAGTTACCAGCGGTAAGGATTTTCTGCTTTTGAAGGATAAAAAAACGGGTAAAGGGCTGAAGCTGTCCTTTAATGGCAGGCAACTGGAACCGACAGTAGAAACAAAAGCACTATCTGATCCGAGTCTTGCGCACAGCTGGGGTGAGCAGGTATATAGAATTCAGTTTAAAGTTCGCACGGACAAGCTGACCGGTCAATATAAAATCCGGTTCACTGAGCTGTAAGCTTCTAAGAACCGGATGGTATGCAAATTCTTTTGTATAAAAATATTCTTATTACTGGACCTTAACAGAAGAGCCGTCAAAACAATGAGCCGTATAGGGCCTTTGATCGGTATCCATGCTCACCAGAAAATCAGGCAGTTCAGTGGTTGACAGGATTTCATACGTGAAAAGATCTAATGCAAGCACTTCTAATTGCGTGGCAACCAGTAAAGCATCCGTGGTAGGATAAGTGCCTACAAAATAAGTATCAAGCGCTATATTAGAGCGTACTTCTCCTGCATTAAAATCGATCATCGCGAAATTTTTATCCAGGCCCAGGGCGCAGCTATTTTGACTGAGCCAGGTAATGCTTGGCGTAGAAGTTTCTCTCACCCAGCCAAATTTAAATGAAAAGTTTCCTTTCTGGATGTAACCAAAAAACGAATCATTCTCTTTATCGTGAAAGAGCGTAGGGCAATCCAGCTCAGTAAATTCTGATGGGGAAAGGGCGTGAAATCCGGAGGTCTGATTACCTGGTGTTCCGCTTGGACGTGGCGCATAATTGTCCAATTTAATCTTATCAAAATAAACAGACGCTGTTGAAATTTCAAGACCGGAGAGTTTTCCATCTTCTGATAAAATCAACTGAATACCCGGATGCTCAGCGCCAGCCAGTAATTGGGCACTATTGCCCGCGGGGCTGGATAGTCCGGAGAATTGTATCGTTAAGCAGTCTTTTTCTTTGTCGTATTGGTAATCCATGGCGATTTATTTGGGATAGTTTTTTGAATCAGGGGTAAAGATAAGGGGAATTCAATAAGGAAAAGACGTCACGCTTACGATATTGTGTAAAAAAGGGGAGAAGCCTAAAAGGCCTCTCCCCAATAAAAATGACTATATTCCAACTATCTACTAATAGTATTGTAAAAGGGTCCATTCCGTCATCTGGAATAAATTGGAGCCATTATTTTTCTGAATGAGCAGGCGATAATACTGATACTGTTCCCCGCTTGGGTCATTGTACTCAAATCTAATGGTCTGACTTCTGTTATAGAATTTATAATCCGTATGCTCGTCCAGCACCGTCCAGTTAGATCCATCATTAGATCCCAAAAATTGCCAGTTTTTAGGATCTCTGTCATCGGCATCATTTCCAGAAGTAAGTTCATATGCGTTTAATTTTGCAGGCGCATCTAATTTTAGCTGCATCCATGAATTATCCACATAATTATATAGGAACTTGGTGGAATAGTCGTTGTCGTTTAATCTGACCGAGCCCTCTTTTGCATTGGCGCCGCCACTGTTTTCATTAGAAACAGTGAGTGTTCCGGATACTGTCCTTGAGCGGATATAAAGAGAGTCAATGAAAAAATAGCTGACACTCATTGTCGTATCCAGATTTCCGGCGGATATACTTTTTATCTTTATGGGCAGTACATAGTCCGTATACGGATCCAGCTTATTGACCATAACACTTACTTTCAGTGCTTTTGAATCAGAAACCCCTTTGTCAATGGTGGATTCTAGTCCTGAAATAGTATAAGAAGAATCGGGTAGCTCTACAAAATTATAGTTTAAATAAGAGTGGTCGGTGTTGAAGGTGCTGACCAAAGATGGGTCCACTTCAAAACTCACATTCATATTCTGCGGAGCTCCGTTAAACCCTCCGACGGAAGCCCCGAAATAAAATTCCTGTACTGAATCTATTCTATAAAAGTGTAATTCACCTCTTTCTCCTGATTGAGCCATATACACACTACTCTCGTTGGGTGAGGTTAAGTCATCCCATTTATTACAGCTAAACGCCATTATGGATGCCGTCATGAGCATCAACCAAATAAGTGGTCGGCTGTTTTTATTGATTAATCGTTTCATTTTTAATGCTTTTAATCGTTTATACTTAAAAATTACCAACCCGGATTTTGAACTAAGTTGTCATCCTTTCTGATATCCGCACTTGGGATTGCCCAGAGGTAACAACGTTGCGTGAATGATATATTTTGTATAACCTTTTGTTTGTAAAAGTCATCTCCATCAGCATCAATATCCATCCCATAAACGGGTTTATTCAGTTCGGTTGCGGCGTCTAACCATCTGCGTAAGTCAAAATATCTAACCTGTTCAAATGCGAACTCTACTTGTCTCTCATGGTGAATGGCTGTACGCATGGCCGTTTGTGTAGTTGGTGCGGCAATATCATTAGCACCAGATCCGTATTGTGGGATTCCGGCACGTTTACGAATCAGGTTCAGATATTTTAAAATGTCCGGATTCCCCGGGTCGTATTCATTGAGTGCTTCCGCATAATCCAGATAGATTTTTGCGAGCCTTAAATGACACCAGCCTCTGGAATCATTTCCTTTTGTAATGTTTTTTCTAATCAGATAACCTGTAGAGGAATAGTCATGGTCGCTCTGGATTTTACCACAAGATCCGTGATAGGTAAAGTCAACAATAACTTCATCAGAGCTACTTCCCTGATTTAACCAGTAACTATTACTGTAGGTAACATCTGCGTAAAACCGAGGTTCCCGGTCAACCCACTGGTTAAAAGTAGTTCTTTGTTTGATGTCAAAAGGACTCTGAAATTCTGAGAAACCAGATTTTTTATACCCGGAATTAGGATCCGTGATGGCTAAACCGTTTTTCATATAAAAGGCATCTACCATAGATTGGTTAACGGCTAAATAGCCTCCGCCTTTGGTAACACTGGAGCCATATCCGACAAATTTAGGAATCGCATTATAAGTATAGGTTCCTATGCTGCCGCTCATTGATTTGGCAAAAATCCATTCATTGTTCCAGTCAGTGGAAATGACATCCCTGCAAGCCTTATAGGCCGCCATATAAGGATCGCTGTCTGATACCGTAAACAGGTCGTAGGTGCCCGGGACAAATTCATCAATAAAATCCTTGGCTGCATCAGCCGCTAATTTCCATTTATTCTGGTCATAGGCCTGAGGGAATAATTTTGTACCATCTTTATTGGCTACACTCTTATACATTGTATTGCCATTGAATAAAGGACTTGCTGCAAGTAATAAAACCTGAGCCTTGTAAGCTTTACAAATGCCTGTTGTCACCCGGCCATATTCTTCGTCTAACGGCATATTGGTTGGCTGGCTGGAGGTTGAAATCGCCTTTAACTCATTATAGGCACTGTCCAGTTGCGTTACGATATAATTAACGCAGGTATCAAAAGGAGTTCTTGCCAGCGCTAGCTCTTCATTACTGGCACTGATTGGCAGGGGCTGATTAATAATAGGCACTGGACCGTATAATCTGATTAACCAATAATAGAAAATCGCGCGCATGGCTCTGGCTTCTGCCTTGAAGTGTGCCTTATGATAGGCGTCCACTTCTCTGGCGTTAGCTCCGTCTATTTTATTGATAAAATCAGTAGCTGTTCTGACTGGTTTATAGAATTCTCCCCATATGTATTCAAAAGCGCCGAAAGAGGCTGATAAAGTATTGTAACTGAAGGCGCTGATGGAGAAATCATGTTCAGCAAAATAATTGGATTCGTCGGCTAACTGACTATAGGATGCGTCATCAGATCCCCATCCGCCTCTATTGGCATAAGGGTCAGGAATATTGGCATAAACCTGCGCCAGGTATCTTTTGGTATTGGTCAGGTTGGCGAATATGGAATCATCAGATAAGGTGATATCCGGTACCTGATCTAAAAACTTATTGCAGGAGGACATTACTGATGCCCCGACTAATACAATAAAACTGATTAATAATATTTTAATTTTCATAATTCATTTTTTTAATAGATGTTCAAAAGGTTCCTCTTAATCGAAATTCACCTTAAATCCAATGGCCATATTTCTGGTATTTGGATATGTGTTACCGTTGCCGGTATTCATTTCCGGATCCCATAATTTGAATGGGCTCCAATAACATAAATTGACTGCGTCAAAATAAATGGTCGCATTTTTGAACCCGGTATTTTTGAAAATCTTATTAGGTAAGTTGTAACCGATATTCAGTGTTTTAAAACGGATAAAAGAGATATCCTTAATCCACCAGGTGCTCGTTACATTATTATTCGCGTTGGGAACCGTGCCATAGGCCAGTCTTGGATAAAAAGGATTCGTTGCATGATTATCCTCTGTCCATCTGTCAACGGCATTTGCAAAAATATTATTATCATCAGAACCGGAGAACGGACTTCTGGCATTACCCGTTAATTCCCGGTCTGCTCCCTGTACGCCTTCAAAAAATGCACTCACGTACCAATTTCCATATTGGATATTGGTTGCTAAACCAAAGGTAAGAGGAGCCACATCTCCATGGCCGATATAAGTTTTATCATAAACGTTGATAAGACCGTCACCATTTAAATCTTTATACATGATATCACCTACTCTGGGGATGCCGCCTACGCCGGACTGATCAGCGTGATTGGCGATGTCGGCCTCACTCTGAAATAATCCTTCAGCAATATAACCGTAGTTGGTAAGGATTTTCTGCCCACGTGGATCCATATAAGGTTCTTCGTAAGGCGCGGCGCTGTTTTCCAGGAGTTTATCCTTGTTGTAGGTGAAGGTGCCTCTGAAGGATATAGACAATTTATCCGTTAATGGGATGGGTAATAATTCTACAGTGGCATCAAATCCTCTGTTTATAGTCGTTCCATAGTTGCCATCAGGTTGGTATTGCAAACCCGCAAATGCTGGGAAATTGGCTCTGGTAAGGAATATGCCGGTTCTGTATTTTTGGAACCAGTCTACTATAAAAGTCAGTTTATTATTCAAAACATTAAATTCAAGTCCGACATCCTGGTCATGCGATTTGGCCCATTTAACATTGGCGCCATAGTGAAGAATGTTGATACCGGAATAATTTACACTTGAACCAACTCTTCCGAAATTGGTCCCTTTGGCGCCGTCGGTGATGGTTGTGATATAATCAAATCTTGAACCTCCGATGGCCCCGGAGAACCCGTTGGAGTATCTGATTTTGAAAAAGTTAAACACATTGGAGAGCGGTTTCCACCACTTTTCATTGGACAAAACCCAGCCAACACCTAAGGAAGGGAAGAACCCGTATCTGTTTTCAGGAGAGAAAACCTGTGAGCCGGTGTAACCTGCATCAAATTCTGCAAAATATTTGTCCAGATAAGAGTAGGTTGCCCTGGCAGCGTAGTTTTGTTGTCTGGTAGGAATAGCGTCCTGGTAGCTGTCCGCCGTAGGATTGGGCTGGCTAAGCTGACTATAAACAACCATTGCCTGTACATGGTGGTCACCAAAATTTCTTGCCCAATTGACCTGACCTTGCAGGGAAAACTGCCTGTCCTGAGAATAGTCTTTATCGTAGCTCAAAACGTCTACCCCTGAAATGACTTGTTCCAGATTTAAAGAGCCGTCATCATTATAAGGATCTGATTGGTTTAAATAATAAACGCTTCTTTGACGCTTTCTGTATTGGTTATTATTGCTGTATGTGTCAAATGAGTATAAAACATTTGCACTAAGTCCTTTCGTTATGAAGTCGAAATCTTGTTTTACCTGTGCCGTGGTCGCAATTTTTGACTGGAAGGCCTCTTTGTATCCGGTTTGGGTGATGTCTGCCCATGGGTTTGGAGAAGGCGTAGACCCTTCCGCAATGCCTGATACCAGGTTTCCGGGATACATAACAGGGTAGCGGACCGGGCTTACGCTCATCGCATTACTAAATGCAGAGGTGGCTCCGGAACCGGGCTCATTTAATTGAGATATGTAGCCGTTAATACCTAATGAAAATTTAGTTGTTTTTGTCCACTTCATATCAACGTTAGAAACAAAGTTGTACCGCTGATATTTTGTGCCGGCATCATAATTTTGAAGACCATCTGTTTTTAATAAAGAAGATTCTTCATAATAAGCCAAAGATGTATAAAATTGTACATTATCCGATCCTCCCCGTGCACTGAAATTAAAGCGACGGTTGTGCGATAAATTATTGAACAGGGTTTTCATCCAGTCAACATTCGGGTATACATAGTGATTGGCATTCGGATCAAGAGTGCTGTCTATATAGTCCTGTGAATAGGCCGGCGTAAATCCAGAAGCCACCATAGCCTCATTTCTCAGGTTCATATAGGTTTCAGCATCCGCCATTTCAGGGACTTTGGTAAATGCAGTTACACCTTCAAGATAATTGGCCATCAAATTAACCTTACTGGCACTACCTCTTTTTGTATTAATGATAATAACTCCATTGGCACCCAGGGCACCATATACAGCTGTTGCTGTAGCGTCCTTTAAGATGGTGAAATCTTCTACATCTTCAGGATCAAGATCATTGGTATTACGACCCTGAACGCCGTCAATGATAACCAGTGGACCGCTGCCGCTGGAACCAAAGGTGGAAATACCTCTGATCCAGATATCAGCCGAATTGCTTCCTGGCAGTCCTGAACGCTGCACGCCAACAAGTCCAGATATACGACCTGCCAGCATGGTGTTCAGGTTTGCAACAGGTTGTTTTAATTCCTCTACCTTTACTGTTGCCTGTGCACCAACCAGGCTTATTTTTTTCTGACGACCATAGCCGACGACAGCTACGTCATTTAAGCCGCCGCTGATAGGTTCCAAGACGATGTTGACAATAATCCTGTCACTAAATTGCCAGCGGTAATCCTGATAGCCAATGTAGGAGGCAATCAGGGAATCGCCTTTGCTGGCCTCGATTTTATAATTACCATCCGCGTCCGAAATAACGGTTTTTCCCGAGGTAATATCTCTCACGGTAACCCCTTCCAGGTTCGTACCCAGATTATCCTTAATGTTACCGGTAAGGTTGATTGTTTCCTGTTGTGTCGTTTCATTCTGCGCCTGGAGGCCGGTCGCAGTCAGGAAAAATCCAAAACTTAATAGCAGCGTTATTCTCCATCTGCATTTTAGCTTTTTTAATTCCATTTCATACAGTTTAAAAATTTGAGTTTAGTGTTTGTGAACGTTTATAATCCATACGCATAAGCAATTAGTCGGATGACAACTTTCACAATTGTTTAATAAAATTATCTGAATACACAACCGTTTGCGGTTAATGAATAACCAACATATTGTTAACATAAGTCAAATGATAAAAATGGCCATGTAATTTTATATTCCTATTGAATTGTAAATCAATTTTGCAATCGATTTAAATTAATGGGTGATTATAAATATTGATAATAAAAATTGTTTAATATTTTCTTAATAAAATCAACCACAATTGTCTCCTTTTTAAAATAAATGGCAGAATTTTTGAATTTATTTATTTAATTTTAGGACAGGCGGCCAGATAATCGGTCTTCCATGGCGCTGATTCTTTCACATTTTTATTTACCCACAATGGCAAAACTCAGACTGGACAAGATATCCGCAGATCCTCCAAAAGATGCTGACAAAGATTCTTTTAAGAAAAAGACAAAGGAATATCAAAAGGCAATTGATGAGTGGCAGAATAAGTTGTACGCGGCGCATAATGATGCTATTTTGATTGTTTTCCAAGGGATGGATGCCTCCGGCAAGGATGGCGCCGTGCGCAGTGTTTTTAGTGAAGTAAATCCGCAAGGCATCAGTGTCCATTCATTTAAAGTGCCTACCAAAGAAGAACTGGATCATGATTTTTTATGGCGTATTCATAAGCAGACCCCCGAAAAAGGAATGATTAAAATCTTTAACCGTTCTCATTATGAGGACATTCTGGTTACAAGAGTGCATAAGACCATTAATGACAAAACGGCTAAGGAGCGCATGAAATCCATTAATGAATTTGAGCAGCTACTCACTAAAAATCACACCCATATCTTAAAATTCTATTTACACATCACGCCGGAAGTGCAGTCAGAAAGGCTGGCCGAGAGAATGCAGATCAAAAGGAAAATGTGGAAATACAATCCGGGAGACGCCGTCGAGGCTAAAAGCTGGATAGAATACCAGAAATGTTATGAAGATTGTTTTGAGCATTGTAATGAAGTACCCTGGATTATTGTTCCGGCCAATAAAAACTGGTATAAAGAATACATAGTTGCCAAGGCGGTACATGATCTGATCCGGAAAATAAACCCTAAATATCCCGGGTTAGAACAGACTTCCTAAGTGTTTCGTATATGTAAGTTATTGAAAATTTTTGTTCTATATTTGACTGCCTTTAATAATCTATTTTAAAACGACTAAAATTTAAAATCATGGGATTTGTAAAAGACTTTAAAGAATTTGCTATAAAAGGTAATGCGGTTGATCTGGCTGTCGGTGTGATCATAGGTGGTGCTTTTGGCAAAATTGTCACCAGTATAATTGATGACCTGGTGATGCCTGTGGTCGCCAAAATAGTGGGTCAGCCCGATTTCAGCAATTTATGGATTGACCTCAATCATAAAGCGGCTTCCGGTCTGGCATTAGCAGACGCCAAAAAAGTTGAGGGTGCTGCTATTTTCGCCTACGGTAACTTTATTACCGTGGCTATCAACTTCTTACTGTTGGCCCTGGTCATCTTTATGATGGTTAAGGCGATGATGAGACTGAAAAGGAAAGAAGAAGAAGCTCCTGCTGCAGCACCGGAACCAACAAAAGAAGAGATATTGCTACAAGAAATCAGAGACGCTATCCGCGCCAAATAAGCTTCGGAGAATTTTTATGGATTCCCTCGGGGGATTTTCTTAATTTTACCTGCCTGCCTGGCGCATGATTTTAACTAGTTTGTTGAAAATCAGATGCCAGGCAGGAGGTTTTTTGTATTTCAATTGATTATTATCGTTATAAATTAGGGTGTATTTTGAAACCATCAATCTATCAGATTAAATTACCGCAATTCGAAGGGCCTTTTGACCTTTTGCTGTTCTTCATTGAAAGAGATGAGCTGGATATCTATAATATACCGATCACACAGATAACCAAGGACTTCTTGGATTATCTGCATCAGCAGCGCAGTTTAAATATAGAACTCAGCAGTGAGTTTATATTGTTTATCTCGACGCTGATGCGCATTAAAGCTAAAATGCTGCTCCCCAGAAAAGAGCTGGATGATAAGGGTAATGAGATTGATCCGCGTCAGGAACTGGTAGATAAAATCCTGGAATACAAACGTTTTAAAGAGGCTGCCATTGAACTGGCGGAAAAAGAAACACTTCGCCAGCTGATGCAAAAAAGAGGTAACCTGATGGCTGAACTCAGCAAAATCGGGGAAGATGCAGCAGAGGGCACTGAGATACAGACAATTAACCTCTTTAAAATTATGAAGACCTTTGAAAAGGTCATGCAGCGGGTGATGGATCGCAATAATAAGCCGGTGCATACGGTAGTACATTATAACTGGACCATGGAAGGCAGCAGGGAGTATATCCTGACGACTGTTAAAAAATCACATTCCATGTCCTTTGAGTCCATTTTCAATGTCTGCGAAGACAGAATCCACGCGCTGTTTCTTTTCCTTTCCCTGCTGGAGCTCTCCCAGATGCGCTTTATGACCTTGCAGGTGGGAGAGGGGAAAAACAATTTTATCGTGGAATGGAATGATAACAGAGATGAAGAACTTGCGGCGAATCCCATCCCTGAAAACACGCTTTCTGAAGATCCTGCCCCTGCAGCAGAAGGGCAGAGCGCAGAAGAAAAACTAATCGGAAATCAAGCGCTGGACCAGGCCGAGGGGTTATTTCCCGATCAGCCCAGTCCGTCTGCTAATTAATCATTCTTTCCATCGCATCTGGCTTTTTTACAGCCAGAATCCCAGTATTTTTTTCCGGATTCTGATCTTTTTGATACGCTCGTCTTTAAGCGGACGGTCATTTTTATCCCGTTTGGCATTGACTATTTTATCTGCGACCTCCATGCCCTTTAGAACCTGTCCGTAAACCGTATAGTTCTGGTCCAGGTGCGGTGCACCTCCGACAGATTTATAGATTTTCCTGTGATCTGCAGCGATAGTATGCCCCGATCTTTTTTCGGCTTTATCTAACTGCTCATCAGAGAATTTTTTTCCGGTTACAATATAAAACTGACAACCGGAGGATGCCTTGGCGGGATTATCCTCTCTGGCGGCCGCCAGCGCACCACGCCTGTGAAAATACTCAGGCCTGAACTCAGCGGGTACGGTATAGCCCACATCTCCGTCTCCCAGCATAACACCAGGCTTGGCGTTTTTAGAATCAGGATCACCGCCCTGAATCATAAAGCCAGGGATCACCCGGTGAAATAAAACGCCGTCATAAAAATGCTTACGAGCAAGCTTTATAAAATTATCACGGTGCTTAGGCGTCCCGTCAAAAAGTTCCAGGGTAATCTTGCCGGAGTCCGTCCGCATGACCGCCCGGTATTTCTGGCTTTTGACTGCACAAAGGATGAGCAGCAGGCTAAAGGAGGTAAGTAGTATTTTTCTTATCATATCGGGATCAGGAATGTTTAGTTATTGTTATTGTACGACCCTGCTGCTAAGATAACTAAAAACCCGGTCTCATAGTTATTTACGGTTGGCTCCGCCCAAATCCCTGAAATAAAAATATTGTTCGTAAATTGTATAAGATACGTGCGTAGTAGCCCTATTGAATGACCCTGAAAAATTGATCCATGAAATATCCTCCGCTTATAATCGTCTTATTGTTGCTGTTTGCCTGCAGGGGACTATCCGGCTGCGGGCAGGTAAAAGAGAATCAGGTTTTTGATCTGGCCGCTGCCGGTTTTCAGGAAAAAATCGACAGCTTGTATCATGATAAAACCCTGAACCGTACAGAGGTGGATTATACCCTGGATAGTCTGCCTTTTAAGAGGCTGCCTGACTCCGTTTTCCGCTATAAGATCAGCAGTCTGCTATCAGAAAGCATGGGCTTCAGATTACCACAAAATGACTTTGGTTATCTATATAAAAGCAAAGAGATCGACAGCCTGGTAAGGTTTGATCAGCTGTATTTTAATTCGCTCCGCACACTAACGGACAAAAATAAAAAACCGGTAGCCTATTATGCCACCTCAAGATATGAT
Source organism: Arachidicoccus rhizosphaerae (assembly GCF_900107765.1). Taxonomy (GTDB): domain Bacteria; phylum Bacteroidota; class Bacteroidia; order Chitinophagales; family Chitinophagaceae; genus Arachidicoccus; species Arachidicoccus rhizosphaerae. Next base: position 526,388 of record NZ_FNQY01000001.1, read on the forward strand.
CAGGCGGCGACCAGAAAGGCAGCCCTTGAGGTCTTTCAGAAAAAATACGGGGCACCCGCCTATGCTTTTTTTATCGATCACGGCTTTGACGTATGTTCCTATGAATGGATCCTGAAAGACAGAACCATACAGGTGGAAACGGCCTACGGGGTAGAGGCGGTATTTGGCAGCGGCAACCATGGCGGCACTTCAAAATATTATACGCTTGACTTAGTCGTGATGGATAATGGACAAAAGGAGAATATATATAAGGCACATATAATGGAGCTGCCGGACAAAATAAAATACGATGGCAAACTGCACAGCTATACAGATCTGCAACCGGAAAAAATCTTTACAGTATCCGATGAGTTTCTTTTGAATTCAACGAAGGAGGCTTACCTCAAAGATGACACCGGACAATATGATATCAGCCGGGAAAAGCCGGAGTAGTAGGTGCTGCCGGTGGGATAAGGTCATCCATAAAAAAAGTCCGGAGCTGTAAAGCATCCGGGCTTTTTTAGTCGGAAAATATTTTGGTCACAAAAAAATTATGGCCGGCTTTTATTTCCAGCCACCGCCCAGTGCACGGTAGAGTTGTATGCGGGCACTCATTAACTCAGCTTTTAAGGAAGCCAGGTTAAGCTCGCTATCCAGTTCATTACTTTGTGCCGTAATGACTTCCAGATAAGTCGCTTCCCCTGCTGTAAATAAAAGCGCCGCACTATGAACCGCTTTTTGAGAAACGGCCACCTGCTCTTTGGCGATGGTCAGCTGTTCGGAGAGTTGCCTTACCGCCACCAGGGCATTTCTGACCTCGGTAATACCGCCATACACTGCTTTTTGAAAGGCAATCTCAGATTGATCCCTTTCCAGTTTGGAAACTTCGTATTCGGTTTTTAGTTTACGCTTATGAAAAACAGGCTGCGTGATGCCGCCAAAAAAGTCTCCCAGCAAGGAACCCGGAATATTAAACCAGTTTTTAGGCAGCATGGCATCCATACCGCCTTCAAAAGTGATGGACAAATTAGGGAGCCTGCTGGCCTGAGCCACCCCTACGGCAGCGTTGGCGGCCATCAGGTCGTATTCGGCCGCTAAGACATCCGGTCTATTCTGCACATAATATAAAGGGATTTCCTTATACAGAGAGTCAGCCGGGATCTCGGACAGTGCACTACGTTTACCTACATTTAAACTGATATTGCCCGTCAGCATTTTTAAGGCATTTTCCTGGACAGCGATTTCTTTTTTCAGGTCCGGGATCAGCGCCTGTGCCTTCAATACCTGATTTTTGGTTTGTTGGACCGCAAGAGCCGTTACCTCTGCTGCCTGATACTGCAATTCAACCATTTTTAAGGTATTACTGCGTAAATGATAGTTACGGGTCGCGACCTGCAGCTGCTCGTCCAGCATAATCAGGTTATAGTAAGCGTCGGCTACATCAGCCACCAGGGCGGTCTGAACCGCCTTTTTAGCCTCAAATGTTTCCAGATAATGGCTTTTAGCCTGTTCCTTTTCTCTTTTAATCTTACCCCAGATATCAATTTCCCAATCCACAGCTACCGTATTGGCAAAGTGAGACTGATACAGATATAAGTCCTTGGGCGCGGTTTTACCCCTTTTATCATACCATCCGGAAGAGGGGCTGGAATAATAATCATGACTTCGGTATTCACGGGTCACATTCAGTAAGTTCAGATCTATATCCGGTGCATATAAAGATTTAGACTGTTTATAGAGCTGATCGGTAATCTGAATATTTTTAATCGCATCCTTTAAATCCAGATTATAGGTAAGGGCGCTATCCAGTAGATTCAACAGGGTCGAGTCCTTAAAATAATCTTTCCAGGAAGGAATGGCATCCATAGAGCTGGTGACCAGAGAGTCCGGCAATTTATAGGCACTCGGCATGTTAAAGTCCGGTCGTTTATAATCCTCTGTGACTTTACAGGCCTGCAAAAAAAGCGCTGCAGCCATTAAAATCAAGGATGTTCCAATGATATTTTTTCTTGTATTAATCTTCACTTTTCTGAAATTTTAATTTTAGTTTCTCATCTAAAGTTCTGAAGATGATGAATAATACCGGAATAATAAAGATCCCAAGCAGTACCCCCATAATCATCCCGCCGGCGGCACCATAACTGATGGAATGGTTACCCTGGGCAGACGGCCCCTGGGTCCACATTAATGGAACAAGTCCCGCTACGAATGCCAAAGAGGTCATTAAGATAGGGCGAAGCCTCAAAGTAGCCCCCTGGATAGCGGCGTCAAAGATGCTGAGCCCGGCTTTTCTTCGCTGCATGGAGTACTCCACCATCAGGATGGCGTTTTTAGCGAGCAGGCCTATCAGCATGATCAGCCCTAACTGAACATATATATTATTTTGCAGGCCGACCAGTTTAACGGCCCCGTATACACCCACCAGTCCTACAGGGATGGATAACAGTATCGCAAAAGGCATGATATAGCTTTCATATTGACCGGAGAGCAGGAAGTAGACAAATAATACACTGAGTAGCAAAATAAAGGCCGTCTGTCCGGAGGACGATTTTTCATCCAGACTCATGCCGGTCCACTCCAACTGGTAATTGCCCGGGAGATTATTCTTAGCCACCTGTTCAACGGCCTTCATCGCATCCCCGGTACTGTATCCTTTGGCCGGGGTGGCATTAATAGAAATACTATTATAGAGATTATAGCGGTTGACGACCTCCGGACCTACATTTTTTTCCAGGGTAATCAGGGTGTTGGCCGGTACCATTTGTCCCTTATCATTTTTAATATAGATAGATTTAAAAGATTCCGGTGTTTTTCTATATTGATAATCCGATTGGACATATACGCGGTACTGTCTGCCGAAGCTGGTAAAGTCACTGGCCTGGGCCCTGCCAAAATAATCACGAATCGTGGTCATCATTTCCTGTACACTGACGCCCATGGCCTTGGCCTTCACGTAATTGATGTCCATTACATATTGCGGGAAATTTGCCTGGAAAGGTGTGCTGGCAGAAAGGATTTCCGGACGTTTTTCCAGAGCCGTAATAAAGGAATCGGACACATGACCAAATTGCTGGAAGCTGCCCCCTAGTTTATCTTCTAATACCAGCTGCAGACCAGCCACATCCCCGAATCCCTGTACGGTAGGTCTGGGGAATACAGAAAAGGACGCTTCATTGATGGTAGACAAATCCTTACGGATGGTATCCATAAATTCCTCAATACCTGTTATGCCCCTACGCTCCTTATGGGGATACATGTTCAGGTATCCGACAGCATAGGCACTACTGGTGGCCCCATCAATGGCATTATAGCCGGAGATGCTGGTCATGGTTTTAATCTCCTTGTGTCTTTTCAGTATTTTTTCTGCTTTATTCAGTACTTCCGTTGTACGGGCAAGCGTAGCGCCCGGCGGCATTTTGATGGTATAGGTAATAAAACCGTCATCCTCATTAGGGATAAAGGCGGTAGGCGTTGTACGCATCAGTAAGAAACCCAGTAGTACCACCAGAATCAGGGCTGCCATTGCAAAAGCTTTTTTGCTGATCAGCCATTTAACGGCCCCGATGTATTTCTGGGTCAGTTTCTGGAGTCCTTCATTAAAATAATCAAAGAACCTGAATACAAATGCCTTTGTCTTAGTCTTACGGTCTTTTTGCCCCACTTCATCTTTAGAGAGTCCGGCCAGTTGTTTGCGGTGCTCGTGATTGGGCTTTTTAAGAATCAGGGCAGAAAGCGCTGGACTCAAAGTAAGGGCACAGAGCGCCGAGAGTAAAATCGCCGTGGCCATGGTATAGGCAAATTGGCGATAAAATAATCCCGTAGGCCCTTCCATAAACCCAATGGGTAAAAACACCGCTGCCATCACCATGGTAATCGACAAGATCGCCGGTGTGATTTCCTTCATGGTGGCGAGTGTCGCATTTTTGGCGCTGAGATTCGTGAGTTCCATTTTCTGGTGGATGGCCTCCACCACCACAATGGCATCATCCACCACAATCCCAATGGCCAGTACCAGGGCGAACATGGTCAGGATATTAATGGAGAACCCATATACCGACAAGAAGAACATGGTGCCGATTAAGGATACCGGGATGGCAATGGCCGGGATAAGGGTGGAGCGCAGGTCCTGCAGGAAGATAAATACGATGATAAATACCAGGATAAAGGCTTCCAAAATAGTATGAAGTACCTGGTTTACGGATTCATCTACCTGATCGCGCACGCTATAGGTAATATCATAATGGATGCCTGAAGGAAAATCCTTGGATATTTTTTCCAGGATTTTACGCACCTGCATGTCGATTTCCCGGGCATTGGAGCCGCTGGTCTGGGTGATATTCAAGGTCAGCCCCGGATGTCCGTCTACGGAGTTATCCGCCCCTTCATTGGAGGCGCCCAGTTCCACTCTTGCAATATCTTTTAAGTACAGGATGGTGCCATCCTCATTGGTTCGGATAACCAGGTTTTTAAAATCCTTGGGGTTGCTAAAACGCCCCTTATGTTTTAATATCGTTTCAAAGGTCTCATTGGAGGTTTCCCCGAACTTACCGGAGGCGATCTCAAAGTTCTGATCCTTGATGGCCTTGATAACATCCTGGGGTACCAGGTTATAGGCCGCCAGCTTATCAGGAATCAGCCAGACGCGCATGGAATAGTCACGGGCGCCGACTCTGGAGACTTCTGCCACCCCGTCCACGCGCAATAATTCCCTGTTGATATTGATCTGAGAGAATGCCTGCAGGAAGGTCTCATCATAGGCTCCCTGCGGATCGGTACTGTAGAGGTTGATGGTCATAATGACCCCGCTTTGCCGGGGCATGACGGTGATACCGGATTCGTTTACTTCGGAAGGGATACGGCTGGCCGCCTTCGAAATACGTGTCTGGACATTTACGGAGGCCTGGTCCGGATTGGTACCGGCCTTAAAGAATACGTTGATACTCCCTGAGCCGGAGTTGCTGGCGGAGCTCTTGATATAAGTCATTCCTTCCACGCCATTGATCGCCTCTTCGATGGGCAGTATGGCACTCTCGGCGACGGTCTCTGCGTTGGCGCCGGGATAGGATAGAGAAACAACAACACTGGGAGGGGCAATTTCAGGGAACCGGGTCACTGGCAGCTGTTTAATGCCTACAAGTCCTAACAGGACTAGCAGCAATGAGACAACTGTCGCCAGTATGGGCCGGTGTATAAAGGTTTTCAGCATAACAGGTTAAAATATTTATATTAGCCTTTGTGTAGTAAGAAGCGGAACTTAGTCCTGCGGCCGGATCATGTTACATGTTCTGACCGCCAGCCCGCTAATCACTGTCACGGCTGCTTTGTGGAATGATTAAAGAAGAGCCGCCGGCCGGCTGATTTGTACCTGCAGCAGGCGTACCGTTTGTTGTACCGGCCTCAGGCGCCTGGGGGAATACCGGATTTATTTTCATCCCTTCGGAAATCTTGTCAAACCCTTCCGTAATAATGACGTCCCCTTTTTGGAGGCCGGAGGATATCATATACTGATTACCGGCAGAGCCGCTGATGGTAATCAGCTGGCGCACTGTTTTGCCGGAGGTGTCCAGCTTCATGACAAAAGTCTTATCCTGCAGGGTAAGGGTTGCTTCCTGCGGAATCAAGACTTCACTGCGTTTGGTTTCTGTCATGTTTAATGTTCCGGTATTACCGGCCCTTAAAATATTTTCCTCGTTGGGGAAAGTAGCTCTTAAAGATATAGCGCCCGTATTACGATTCACCTGACCGGCTACGGCGTCCACCACGCCTTCGTGGGGATAGGAAGTCCCGTCAGCCAGCGTCAGGGTAACGGTCGGTTTAAAGGAAGAAAGATGACTGGTATCCTTGCCGGTCAGCTGCTTTTGGGCCTCTTCCTTTTTGGCTTTGGAAAAATGCAGGAAGTCAGATTCACTCATGGAAAAATACACATATACTTCATGTACATCTGTCAGCACGGTGATGGGTTCCTTATCCTTACTGCTGACCAGGTTCCCGATTCTTTTAGGGATACGGCCGATATAGCCGCTGACGGGTGCTTTAATCGTTGTAAAGTTCATATTGATTTTGGCACTGGCTACTGCCGCCTGTGCCTGGGCTAAAGAAGCCTTGGCAATATCATAATCGGATTCCGTCTTTTTAAGACGGACCGGAGAAATTACTTCGTTTTTTACCAGCGGGCGAATCCGTTCCAGCTCGATGCGTGCATTTTCCAGTTTGGCTTTCTCTACGTTTTCATTCGCCTCTGCATTGTTCAGCAGTTCCTGATAGGACTGAGGGTTTACTTTAAAAAGATCCTGGCCTTTTTGTACAAAATCACCTTCGTCCACATAGATCTGATCCAGCAGGCCTTCAACCTGCGGACGAATCTCTACGTTTACCTTTCCTTCTATGGTTCCCAGAAATTCTTTGGTGATATAGGCCGTACCTGTATCCACCCGGTATACGGGCAGACTGATTTCCTGGACCGCATCCTTGTCAGATTTTGAATCAAAAATACCACAGCTGCTCATCAGTAGTCCTGCACATAAACAGGCGGTTAGTATTCCTTTACTCGCTCCCTTTTTCAGGGAAACATGTCTTTTCTTTTTTTGCATCAGGTTAATCTCGCTATTTTTTTTCAAGAAGTAGGAATGGCATAAAATCAAAAGCTAGGCCAAAAGGCTGAACAGGCCCCGTTTTCGTGTGTTTTTACTCAAAAAACAGCCATTTTATCGATTTTCTAGCCTCTGTTTAACGAAAAAGGGCCGATTTTTAATAAATCGGCCCTTTTGTTAACTTAAAGTTTGAATATAGAAAATCAACTTGTATTGTATTGTTTAAAATACGTATCTATTCTCCATCCTGCAAATCTTTGGGGATCGCAGGCAGCGCACTGACTGAATCTGTAACTACGACTGATTCCCTTGCCTTATTATATTTATCCAATTGCTGAAATATGCCAATTAGTACAGGCAGGCTGTTTTCTGATTTATTTTTTAAATTCAGCGTCAGGTTCGCGGTTGCATGATTGCCTTTCATATTAGAGGCCGTAAAACTGAAATCTTCCAGCGTTTGTGCAGCCAGCTGAATGCCTGTGGAGTCTCCGGTATGTTGAGTGGTGTCCATCTGGGCGAAAATGGTGCTCAGGTCGGCATACATCACACAGGTATTACCGGAAAAATCAAGGTCTTTCGGATAGACCATCTGACCACTGCCTGAAATATAAGCCTCACTGGTGGCTTTATCCGTGCTGATAACAAGGGCTTTATTATCTGAATGGAAAGACCAGGCCTGCTCCGGACTCGTTCCTTTGGGCAACCACTGACCGCCCTGATTATATACAATTTCCATTTTGGCCAGCGCGCCCATTACTTTATCAAAGCTGGCCTTATCGCCGATGGGTACGGAGAGAATCATTTTAGGGGCTGATTTATCTACCTCACTGCCATTTACGGATCCGACCGCTATAGCGACATCACCGGAAAAAGCCTTGGCAACATCATCCAGGGTAATACCCAGGTTTTTCATATATCCTTCGATCATAGAGGTAACCCCTGCGTAATCCAGGAAGCTGAAAATCTGCTTCAGGTTCAGCGATATCTGGAATAAGCCCAGTGGTTTGCCCGGGAAATGAGCCAGGACGGCTTTATTGAGGTCTTTGGTCGGATTCTTTTTAATGAGATCCGTAACGGTGCTGTTATAATACCCGTCGCCATTCATGACAATGCGACCTTTCTCAAAATTAATGGTAGCGCCACCGTAGTTGTCTTTCAGCAGGTCGGAAATTTTGGTCATGGACAGCATCGGAATGCCGGTAGCGCCGTCTTTGCTGCCGGTATAAATATTGATATCTCCTTTTTGGCTGAGTTGTTTAGAGGCGTTTTTATCCTCAGACAATGATTCGTCTTTTTTTAAGGCAAACAGGGCGGGAGCCTGCGTCGCGATATTCTTACCGCCGTATAAGACGACCATCTTATCATTCCAGATATAACAACTATTATCATTAAGGTTTAAAAGACTGAATCCCTCTTTTTTCTCAATGCTTTTACCGGGATAAAGGACCGGGATTTGTTTTTCAAAGCCGGATTTGTCGCTGAGCTCCGCAATAGCGGCGAAAACGATATCCTGACCGCTCATGACGGTGGATTTATACTGGATAAAACTTAAAACGGGATTTTTTAAATTGATATATTGCAGTAGCGAAAAAGCGCTGTCCTGCGTTTTAAGACTATTCATCAAAGAGTCAACATTAAAGTTGCCGTCTTTGAGTTTATCATGCATTTGCATGATATTGAAAGACATGACAATATTGGCGTCTTTAGGAACATATTTGAGTCCCGGGTTAGAGGTAGAACTACAGGCGCTGAATATCAATGAGATAAATAGGATGAGCAGCGTACCTTGTACTGGTTGGGCTATTTTTTTCATCATGAATTGGGAATTTTTAAAAAGACTTAACAGCTTTGGGTGAAGTTTTTGATTCTTTGAGCATTCTAATCCATACAAATGTAAAAAGATGTATTGAATAAAAGCCACTTAGGTGGCTTAAAATTGCAATTTCGTCAAAATTTATGGCATATTCGTATATTATATTATTATTTTATCAATAAGTATAATCTATTTCTCTATTTTTGTGCCGGCAAAAAATCAAACGTTTGATTATACCGGGTTTTAAATTTATTCAATGATCCAACCGCATACCTATATTCACTCAGGCGCAAAACTGGCCCCGAATGTAAAAGTTGACCCATTTTCCGTAATCCATCCTGATGTAGTGATTGGTGAAGGAACCTGGATTGGCAGTAATGTGACTATTATGGATGGCGCCCGTATCGGCAAGAACTGCCGTATCTTTCCGGGGGCTATCATCTCTGCTATTCCCCAGGATTTAAAATTCGAGGGAGAGGCCACGACGGTTGAGATTGGCGATAATACCACCATCAGAGAGTTCGTGAGCATCAACCGGGGTACGGTTGACCGCTATAAAACCGTTATCGGAAGTAATTGTCTGATAATGGCCTATAGTCATATCGCCCATGACTGCATTATTGGAGATCATTGCATTTTAAGTAACAATACCCAGATGGCCGGTCACGTCGTGATGGGCGACTGGGCGATTATAGCCGGTATGTCCGCCGTGCATCAGTTTTCAAAGATCGGCGCCCACGCCTATATCGGCGGCGGCAGCCTGGTCAGTAAAGACGTTCCGCCTTATATCAAGGCGATTCGTCAGCCATTATCCTATGGCGGCGTAAACAGCGTCGGCCTTAAAAGAAGAGGTTATAACCTGAACCAGATCAATGAGATTTTAGATATCTACCGGGTTATTTATAATCAGGGACTCAATACAACACAAGCACTTGAATATATTGAACAAGAGTTCAGAGCCAGTGATGAAAGGGACGAAATCATTTCCTTTATCCGTGAAAGTGAACGAGGAATCGTTAAACGTGGCAATAAAGGTGGTGCCATAGGGGAGTAAACCTTATGAGAATTACCCTTGATAATGCCGGTAAGCGTTTTAACCGTGACTGGATTTTCCGGGCACTTGATTACCAGTTTGTTTCAGGGAAAGCCTATGCGATTACGGGTAATAATGGCAGCGGCAAAAGCACTCTTTTACAGGCCATTGCCGGTGCCAGTGAACTTAGTGAAGGTCATATGCAGTGGCAGGCAGAGCGTCCGGATAAGAAAGCGTCTGTGGACAACGGCCCGTCTGGGGCCTTACCCCATGAAAAAATTCACCGGCAATTAAGTATCGTAGCACCCTATCTGGAACTCATTGAAGAGATGACCGCCCGTGAGTTCATGGATTTTCATAAAAGCTTCAAACCTTTAATTTCCGGTTATAGCACCCCTCAGGTGCTGGAAGCTGTACAATTAAAAACGGCCGCCTCCAAACAAATCCGATATTTTTCCAGCGGGATGAAGCAGCGCATGAAACTGGCGCAGGGCTTTTTTACCGATGTACCCGTTATTTTACTGGATGAGCCCTGCTCTAATATGGATCAGGTAGGTTTTGAACTCTATCAGGACCTCATCAGCCGCTTTAGCCGGGACCGCCTGGTCATTGTCAGCAGTAATGACAAGGAGGAATACGGTTTTTGTACCGGTATCATTGATATCAGAGATTATAAGCCGGCAACGGGGGTAAAATAACGCTGCCCGAAAAACAATTGCTTTTTTACGGTGTTCCGTGACCGTAGGCTATTATAATGACCTCCTTAAAGCCGGATATTATTTCTTCTGCCTTCTTTTCCGCCGAATTTTCTGGGATAATAAGAAAAGGTCAGCATAAAATACTGCTGCAGTCCATTGGTGACGGTCGTCCCGATGCTATTGTTATTCAGGAAATTGACAATGTTTTTGTTCTCGTGGAGGAGGTCAAAAGCGGTAAATTTAAGTTCCGCCATTTCATTCATAAACCGGAAGGTAGAGGTCGCATTCCAGATGGAGGCCGTGGAGCTGTTGGTCTGAGCCTGATTGGACTGATAGTCAAAATTCGAGGAAAGAGACCATTTTTTGGTAATGGAATAGGTCGCGTTAACAGAGGTCGTATAGTTTCTGATGGTGGGAGAAATGCCATAGGCACCCGCCTGACTGTTTTTATTGCTGCTGATGGTCTCGCCAAGGGTGGTATTGAATTTTTCAAGGATGATAAAAGACGCCGAAAACGCATTTTTCCAGTTGGTATTGCGGGAGGTGGACTGAATACCGTTAATAAAGCCCGGAAGGGTACTTATATTGTAGGAGGGCGAATATTTAAACTGCAACTGATATTTTTCACCCATTTTGCTGGAAAAGCGGGTATTTGCCCCAATGCCAAGATTACGGCGCCCGTCACCATTGAGTAAATACCGGATACTTTTGCCGGCGGCGTCATAGACAACGCTGTCAATAATGCCATTATGGCTACTGCTGTAGTCCAGGTTTACAGAGAGGCCATAGCTGCTTTTGCTGGAATTTTTGGACCGGTTGATATTCATCTGGTAATGACCGTCCAGGTTTCTGCCGACCTTTAAATAAGGGTTGCCGACAGTCACGTTATACCGGTTGGTCGTATCTACGATCGGTACCAGTTGATCAATATCCGGTGTACTGGGGTAATAACTGCCATAAAAATACCCCTGCACTTCATAATGATCTTGTTTGGACTTATAAAAATTCATGTTCAGGGAGGGTTGCCAGAAATGGTAATTTTTATCAATGTTCCGGTATAAAATAGAAGAACTGTTTTTCTGGCTGAGCCACTGATGATCCAGGGAGGCCATGACGATAAAATAAAAATATTGCCCCTGTTTGCTCTTATTGATGGTCTTGGACATATTAAGTCCCGGCGAATAGGAAAAAACGGACAGCGTATTATTATTGGTCAGGTAGTCATTGGTTATATATTTATGGCTGACGGTATCCAGGTCCTGAACCCTGCTGTTCATGGTATTTCTTGAAAAGCCGACGCCATTATTTAATCCAATCTGAATATTGTAAAAGTTATAGATACCCATCAAAAGCTGCCTTAAAGAGTTGTAGCGGAGATTGGCATTTACATTAAAATTGTCCGAGTTGGTATTATAATTTCTGATCAGCGTATTGGAGGAAATGGTATCTACAAAAGAGTTAAAGATATTTTCCGTATGATTAAAGGAATTGTTTGAACCATAATTGGAGTTTAAATATAAGTTATAACTGTTGAGTGAATTATCCTGATTAAGCCAGCCATTGCTGGTGGTCATCATATTTAAGGAGACATTATTGCCATTACTGCTGGAGTAATTTTTTACCTGATTGGCACTTATCGCGCTGTCATTTCTAAAGACATTATTGCTGGACGTACTATTATTTTCCTGCGAAGTATGATTGAATTTAGAGCTGATATTTATAAAATTCTGATACTTGTTACGCCTGTCGTACAGGATGTTCGCATCATGTGAGTTCATGGAATTATGGCTGGTGGAGTTCGCATTGCTGGTCTGGCTGTAACTAAGCAGATTATCTGTTTGCTGCGTGGAGCTGGTATTATCCAGGTCGGTATGCTTAAAGGTGTAATCGCCGGTTAGTCTGCTATAAAACTGCCCGTTATTGGCTTCATTGAAGCTATGCTGCCATTTGGCGCTGCCCCAGATATTTTTCTTTATGCCGTTTAGATTAGGATCTCCGTAACCGAAGTACATAAAGCTCTGCTTAAAGGTGTTTTGTAAAAAAGCGTCGTTGCCGATCCCGCTGGTTTTATTGGTGTTATCCAGGCCAAAAGCGATGCCTGCCTGGTTCTTGGGGTTATACACCTGCAGGACTCCGGATCCGTCATAGCGCTGGTCCGTGCCATAGCCTGCATTTACTTTACCGAACATGCCTTTTTTCTTATCTTCTTTTAACTGGACATTCATGCTGTATAAAGAATCCTTTTTGTCATTATCTACACCTTCTATTTTGGTAAGATCCTTTTGCTGGTACAACTGGATTTTCTTAATCGCGTTTTTAGGCAGATTCTGCGTGGCAATCTTTGTGTCTCCGCCAAAAAATGGCTTTCCGTCCACCAGTAGCTTTTCGATTTTTTTACCATTCATCGTGATGGTTCCGTCAGACCACACCACCATACCCGGGACCCGGAGCAGCATATCTTCCACAACCGCATTGGAGTCCAGTTTAAACGCATCCGGATTGATTTCCAGTGTATCGTTATTCATCTTGATCGGCACCACAGACTTTACCACTACATCCTCCAGGCTGCCTGCGGCAAGCTGATGGATATTTATCTTACCCAGGTCCAGCTGGCTGCCCATGGAGTCCAGTCGGATGGAATCAGAAAGCGGGTTGTAACCGGTATAGGTAACCACGTAATACATGGGCAGTTTTATGGGAAGATCCCCGGATGCAAAAGCACCGGCATAGTCGGTAATGGCAAATCCCTTGATGGTAGAATCCGCTTTATTATAAAAAACAATGGAAGCGCCGTTTAACGGGACATCATTGATGGAATCATAAATAATCCCTTTTACGGTGGCGCCTTTTGCTTTGTCCTGTTTAGATTGAGCGAAGGTGCTGAAGGCGACTAGCGTGAAAAATAGACCGAGTAGAATTGCCCGCATGAGTAGGATTATTTTAACTGGATTTTTAAGATGATATCATTGTCGTCTTTGGTCATAACGGATAAATAGTCTTTAAAGTCCTTGGAAATCGTTTTATCCTTCAGCAGCGACTCTTTTAATTTGATGATGGTCGGAATGTCGATGATAGAATATACATAGCGCTGATCCTGACCAAAAATTCTGGGCAGAATACGGGGCGGTAAGTTATAGATACTACTGTCCGTCGTTACTTTGTTGATGTCATATAAAATATTTTTTGTCAACATAAAATGTCGGTTCCGGTTAGCGAGGGTATTGGCATTAAAAAAGAGATAATTGCCATGCTCGATCAGGCCGTAATAATCTGAAAAGGCCTGCTCGTTTTTATCTTTGTATTTTTGATAATCAATATTGTTTCTAAAGCTGAGCTGGTTAAAATCCTGCGGCATAACACTGGACATCGGGAACACAAACTGATATTTTTCTGTAATCGTATCCGGCGTCAGTTCATAAATGGCGGGACTGAAATCCAGCTGGAATAACAGATTCTTGTTATCCAGGGAGGCATTATCCGATAGTTGCAACCTGTATCTGTAATAATCAGACCACAGACCCGGAAGATTGAAAAACGGGAAGTATTGGTGCTTTATCCGGTTATGGCTGTCATACTGTACCAGGCGGTACAGGACGCTGTCTTTTGAGTGTTTGTCATTGCCGTAATTGCGGTAAATAAATCCGTCGTCATAGTAAAAGAGGTCATTGTTTAAGGCAATGGATGGGACAGGGGCAGACTGGCGGCGATAATGATCTCCCAGAAAGAGCCACTGCAGGCTGACGAATCTGGAGATATCGCGTCCCTGCCATTTATGGACCAGCTCTGTATTTTTCTTATCCGTAATGGTATAATGCTTATTAAGGCTCTTTATTAAAAGCGCGTTTTTAGAAGGCACATATTGAATATTATCAATGACGTATCTTTTTTTGTCATTTTTAAAGGCATACAGGAATTTACCGGAGCTTTTATCAAACAGATAAAGGATATGATTCTGATTGTCCCTTATCACAATAGCGTCACCGGCCATCATAAACTGGGATGCCGTGAGGTATTTACTCTGCTTTGTGGTCTGCAGGGGCAAAAAATCTATTTTTTCAATAAACCTGGAAGCTTTAAAACCGGTTATGCTTTCCGGGTCAGCGTATACTTTGATGCTGTCTTGTGCTAAACTCATCTTTGCCGCTCCAAGACAAAGTGAGAAAATAAAAGTAAGTAAAGCGTATCTGCGTTTTAGTTTTACCATTTTGAATAGCGGTCAGTGTTTTATTTGACGATACTCCAGGGGTCGTCAAAAGATAATTATTTCCCTTGTCAGATTTTCTTTTGAGCTGTTTAGTATGATGTAAATAAACCCTTGATTATTACGACAATGATAACAAATATAGGGTATTGTCATTAATTATTGAAAAAAGCAGGGAGACTATTTTTATTGCCGGCCGCTGGGGCTACCCTTGAAAACAAATCAAAGACTGTACAGCAGGGGTAGACTTTTGCTTTAGGTTAAGTTGTTTTTGGATAAGCAGAAGTATTGAAAACAGCAGACGGCTGATCCGTCGTCTGCACCAAAGTATGCAGCAAGACGTGTTTTGCAAAAAAACTAAGCGAGCGTCTTTTCCAGCTCATGAATCATTTGCTCCAGATATTTCTGATCCAGCTCGTCAAAATGACCCAGGAGTTCACTGTCTATGTCCAGTACAGCGATTACAGCTCCATTACGGCGAACCGGTAGTACGATTTCTGACTGACTGCGGCTGCTACAGGCAATATGTCCCGGGAACTGATTGACATCCTGGACGATCAGCGTTTTATCCTCAGCCCAGCTGCCCCCGCATACGCCGCGTCCTTTTTTGATACGAGTGCAGGCAATCGGCCCCTGAAAAGGCCCCAGCACCAGCTCATCATTTTTTACCAGATAAAAGCCAACCCACCACCAGTTAAACTGTTCTTTCAGGGCGCTGGAGATATTGGCCATATTGGCGATAAGATCCGTCTCTCCCGTAATGATGGCTGATATCTGTGGCAGCAGGCTTTCGTATTGTTGCTGTCGGGTGCCTTCTATAATGACGATACTCTCTGACATGTATTTATTGTTATAAAATCTCAAGGTCGTTGGATAAACAGATTGCCCGTTTTTTTAATGGGTTAATCTGTTTAGCGTGCTTAGCGTAAAAGGACAACACGAACCGTCCCTAACGGCAAAATTAACCATTCCGGCGGCACTACAGGCTCATCATTTCCTTAAATTTTGCCGACTGCCGGCGGCTGACCTCTATTTTCTCCCCGTTTTTAAGTTCCAGCAGCAGACCGCCGTTAAAATAAGGCTCTATTTTGGAGATCCATTTAAGGTTGACGATATGCTTGCGGTTGACCCGGAAAAAATGATGTTCATCCAGTCTTTCCTCCAGGGCGTTCAGCGATTTTAATATAAGGGGTTTATAGTTGTCAAAATAGACTTTTGCATAGTTGCCGGCGCTCTCAAAGAGCCGGACATCGGAGAGTTTGACAAACCAACATTTATCCCCGTCCTTGACAAAGAACTGTTCGTTCTCTGTGAGCACCGTTTTGTTTTCTTTTTGTTGTACCTGTGACTGGAACTGTGCGGAAAGTTTCTGGATGGCTTCCGCCAGTCTTTTGCTGTCAACGGGTTTTAGCAGGTAGTCCAGCGCATTGACTTCAAAAGCTTTTAAGGCATATTCATCAAAAGCGGTAGTGAAGATGACCTTGGGGGCACTGACCAGTTCAGAAAGCAGTTCAAAGCCATTTTGCCCCGGCATCTGGATATCCAAAAAGATCAGATCCGGGTTGTGCTCATGAATTTTCTCGATGGCTTCTTTACTGTTCTGCGCCTCATCCAGTATCTCTATTTCAGGATAAGCCTGGAGCAGTTTTTTAAGTTCCGCCCTGGCCGGTCTTTCGTCGTCAATGATAATAGCTTTAATCAACATTACTGTGCATTTATAGGGTTAGAGTTGTAGCTGAGCGGTCAGTGGAATTTCTTGTTCGATGGCCGGGATTTTTACATCTACAATGACACTGTCATGACCTGACTCTTGGATAGAAAAACTGGCCTGTTCCCCAAATAACAGCTGTAACCTGTTACGGGTGCTTTTTAGGCCAAAGCTGTCATGTTTAATCTCTTTTAAAAGATGGCCGGTGTTTTCAATACGCAGATGCAGCATATGATCCTCCAGAAAAGCGGTAATCTTTATCAGGCCCCCTTCAATCTGATGGCTGATGCCATGTTTGATGGAATTCTCTACCAGTGTCTGCAGCATCATGGGAGGCACCTGGAATCTGTAGGCTTCCGGGCTGACCGACCACTGCACTTCCAGTCTTTCCTCAAAGCGGATCTTTTCCAGCTCCAGATAAGACTGTACGATTTCTATTTCTGAATCCAGCCGGGTGGTGCTGATATTCTCCGCATGCATGCTGCTGCGCAGCAGCTTGCTGAGCTCCGTAATGGCATACCTGGCCTGCCCCGGGTTTTCATCCACCAGATACCGGATGCTGTTTAAGGCATTAAAGATAAAGTGGGGGTTGATATGTGCTTTAATGGTTTTCAGTTCCAGTTCTTTGACCACGGATTCCAGCCGGGCCTTATCCAAAATCTCCTTATTGCTTTTAACAACATAGTGATAGGCAAAATACAGCAGGTTCCAGATAAAAATAATGGCAAAATTACCCACCCAGGCGACAAAGAGTAAGGCCTCTTTATGCACCTCTTTAGTCGGAGACTTTAAAAGGACCTCAATGGCCTGATTGCAGATAGAGACGACCAGAGACACGACAATAGCCGAGAGAAAAATAAAAAGGATCTGCCCGGTGAGCTTTTTTTGGAGTACGCCCGTTTTGATAATACCAAAACGCAGCATAGAGGTAATGATAATGACACAGATTACCTCCAGGCCACCCACCAACAAAAAGTTGGGGATGATCTTAGGGGAGATCGTCAGGTAGATAAAGCTGATAATAACATAATAACACAGCCATCCCAGGATCTGCACCGGCCAAAAAATAGGGACTCTTTTCATTAGGCTCAAAGTTACATAAGTTACCAAAGGCATGCTTTGTTATTACACCAATGGTCAATAGGCTGTATAGGATGCCTTGGCTGTCCTGATCAGATGGGGGCGCCAAGGCGGGTTCTCAGCCCGTGATATACAATTAAATTATTGGTAATCAATATATATAAAACCCTTATACTGGCATTATTTTCGCTGTTTAGGGAGCAAGTCCATGGCTGCTAACACCAGCCAAAGGCATAAAAAAAGCAGATATTGGCTGAAAATTGTACTTTTGAAGCTTGAAAACTACTATTGGATAAGCAAGTTAAGGCGACGCACATGCAAATAGAACCCGGCATTTTATTAAAGACCATCGACAGCCCAGAGGATCTGAAAAAATTAGATCCTGCTCAGTTACATCAGGTATGTGAAGAGCTCAGACAATATATTATTGACGTGGTCAGTGTACACGGGGGGCATTTTGCGGCCAGCCTGGGCGTGGTGGAGCTCACCGTTGCCCTGCATTATATCTATAATACGCCTTATGACCAGCTGGTCTGGGACGTAGGCCATCAGGCCTACGGTCATAAGATTCTGACAGGCAGAAGAGATAATTTTTATACCAATAGGAAATACAAAGGCATCAGCGGCTTCCCAAAACGCAGCGAAAGCCCCTACGATACCTTTGGAGTAGGACATTCATCTACTTCCATCTCTGCCGCCCTGGGCATGGCTATTGCAGCTAAATACAAGCAGGAAGACCGTAAATCAGTGGCTATTATCGGGGACGGGGCCTTAACGGCCGGTATGGCCTTTGAGGCCATGAACCATGCCGGCGTCAGCGACGCCGATATGCTGATTATCCTAAACGATAACAATATGAGTATCGACCCCAATGTAGGGGCGCTCAAAGAATATTTAACCGATATCTCCGTTTCCAGAACCTATAATAAGTTCAAGGAAGACGTCTGGAATGCGTTGGGTAAACTGCCGATCGGCAAGACCTTTACCCGTGCCATGGCCAGCAAACTGGCAGATAGTTTAAAAGGCATGGTCAATAAGAGCTCAAATCTTTTTGAGTCCTTTAAAATCAGGTATTTTGGTCCGATTGACGGCCATAATATTACCAATCTGGTGCAGACCTTAAAAGAACTGAAAAAGATCCCGGGGCCGAAGATCTTGCATATCATCACGGTAAAAGGCAAGGGCTATGCGCCTGCGGAAAAAGAGCAGACCAAGTGGCATGCGCCCGGGCTGTTTGACAAAATCACGGGAGAGATCTATAAAAAGAAATTTGACGTGGCCCAACCGCCTAAATATCAGGATGTCTTCGGGCATACGCTGGTAGAACTGGCCGGTCAGAACCCGCTGATCATGGGGGTCACACCCGCCATGCCGAGCGGCTGTTCCATGAAATTTATGATGGACAGCATGCCGGACAGAGCCTTTGACGTGGGTATCTGTGAGCAGCATGCAGTGACCGTATCCGCCGGTATGGCCACTCAAGGCTTAAAGGTCTTCTGTAATATATACTCATCCTTTATGCAAAGGGCCTTTGATCAGGTGGTGCATGATGTAGCCATTCAGAATCTGCCGGTAATCTTCTGTCTGGACAGGGCAGGGTTGGTGGGAGAAGACGGGCCTACCCATCACGGGGCTTACGATATTGCTTATTTCCGGTGTATTCCCAATATGGTGCTGGCAGCGCCTATGAATGAACAGGAACTGCGTAATCTGATGTATACCGCTCAGCTAGATAAAACGGATTTTCCGATGGTCATCCGCTATCCCCGAGGCAATGGTGTGATGGCCGACTGGCAAAAACCCATGCAGGAGATTCAGATAGGCCGCGGTCGCCGTATGAAGACGGGTAAAGAGCTGGCCATTTTAACCTATGGCCATCCCGGCAATTTTGCTGCGGCAGCCATTAGAGAAGTGCAGCGTGATGGCCTGGATCCGGCGCACTACGATATGCGTTTTTGTAAACCACTCGACGAAGCCTTGCTTCATGAAGTCTTCCAGAATTATAGTCAGGTGATCACCGTAGAAGACGGAACCGTCAAAGGTGGTTTTGGCGGTGCGGTGCTAGAGTTCATGGCCGCCCATCACTATCAGGCAACGGTAGAAATCATGGGTATCCCTGACAGGATTGTAGAACATGGAACCCCTAAAGACTTATTTATAGAAGCAGGCTATGACAGCTCCTCTATTGCCGGTAAAATCAGGCAGATGCTCGGGGAGACAAATGGGGATGGCGCAACAGCCATAAGCGTTGAGTCGTCCTTAAAAGCCACTTCAACCTCCGGACGTACACCCGGTGCGACATCCGAATCATAACCATAGTCATAACTCGGATCAAGAATACTTTTCGGACTTTTTGGGTGTAATAGGGAGGGACTCACCAGAAGTGTGTCCCTCCCTATTTATTCGGGGTTATACCCCCCCCTATATCAACCACCTATTTTCTGTAGGAATCACTAGGGCTTTTTGTATCTTCGCTATATGATTCGCAAATATCCGATTGGCTTGCAGAGTTTCCGGAATATCCGGGAAGGGGGTTATGTCTATATTGATAAGACGAAGGTCATCCACAGGCTCGTGGAAACAGGCGTATATTATTTTCTTGCTCGCCCCAGACGTTTTGGCAAAAGTCTGCTAATCAATACCATTAAAGAGTTATTTGAAGGCAGTAAAGAGCTGTTTGAAGGTCTCTGGATTCAGGATAAATGGGACTGGACAACCACCAACCCGGTTATCCATTTTAGCTTTGCAAATATTGGCGTTAGAACGCAAGGACTTGAAGCTGCTATTAATATAGGGTTAGAAGAAAATATGAAAAGGCTGGGATTGAGTCTAAGCTCAAATAGCTATGACCAGCGTTTCAAGGAGCTAATTACTAAGGCTGCCGCAAGGGGCAAAGTAGTGATCTTAATTGATGAGCACGATAAACCAATTATCGATTTTCTGGATGACCCGGATATGATGGAAACCATCCGTTCCATTTTAAAAAGCTTTTATTCCATATTAAAAGGCAGTGATGCCTTTATCAAATTTTTGCTGATAACAGGCGTCAGTCAGTTCAGCCCTGCAAGTATTTTCTCGGATCTGAATAATCTGGACAATATAACCCTTTCCAGTCATTATGGAGGGTTAGTAGGAATCTCCCAAACTGAGCTGGAAGAGAACTTCGCTCCCGAGATTGCTGAACTGCAAAAAAGCAGACCTGACATAATAAACCAGATTAAAGACTGGTATAATGGATATACCTGGAATATGAAGGAATGGGTGTATAATCCTTTTGCCTTATTAAATTTCATGGCAGATTCAAAGTTTAGAAATTATTGGTTCGCTACCGGAACACCCACTTTTTTAATGAAAGCACTGAGTCGCAAAAAGATCTGTGATGTGGAAAACATCCAGATGGGAGAACTGGGCCTCTCAACCTTTGAACCAAGTAGTCCGGATTCAAGTTCCCTGCTTTTTCAGACGGGGTATTTAACGATTAAGGATATTTCACCCAGCGGTCAGGTTTTTACACTTGGCTTCCCGAACCGGGAAGTGAAAAACAGTTTTTTGGACGGCCTGCTCAGCGCTTATAGACAAACCTATCCGGCAGGTTCTACACCCCTGCTTGAAGCTGTTCAAAACGCCTTAAGTAATGGCGATATTCCGGGAGTGGTCAGTCGTTTAAATGCGCTGATCTCCTCTATTCCTTATGATTACTGGAATGCTGATACAGAGTCTATTTTTACCATTATTACCTTTTTAACCTTCCGCTTTGTGGTGGACGGGGTCTATCCTGAACAGCACAGCTCCAAAGGCAGGTGTGATTTACTGGTACTTACGGATAAATATATCTATGCAATAGAACTCAAGCTGGACGGGACAGCTGCGGAAGCCCTTTCACAAATTAAGCAGAAAGGTTATCTTGAGCCTTATCTTTCCGATACCCGCAAGAAACTTGCGGTCGCCGTCAGCTTTTCGTCAAAACAAAGAGCGGTGTCGGAGTATCTGGTGGAGGAGTTGTAAAAAAATATCATATTAAGCGTGATTAAAGCCGTCGTTCTTGTGGGGTACTTTGATCACACCGCCGGTTATGCCCCTTACTACAAACAACTGGCTGGGGCAATTCAGCGCTTCTCAAAAATGGTTATTTTGTTAGCAAGCCTCCTTTTCTTTTACCTTACCGGTTTTGATTTCCTCTTTAAACTTTACCTTTGCTTCCCGGATTGAACTACATTCAATTATTTTTTGATTTAATATTATTATGTTACAAGTAGCAGTACTCAGACAGGACCCAGAAGCGGTCAAACAAAAATTAGCCGTAAAGAACTTTCAGCCCCTCGAACTGGTTGATGAAATCATCCAGCTCGATGACCAGAGAAAGGCGTCGCAGGCCAAGTTTGACGAAGTCCAGTCAAAAATAAATGCTGCATCCAAAAACATCGGTGCTTTCATGGCCCAAGGGAAAAAAGACGAGGCAGAAGCGCTTAAAAAAGAAATTGCTGAGCTGAAACCCAGTCTGGAACCCATTAAGGCTCAATATACAGCAGTAGAGCAGGAGCTGCAAAATAAACTGGTATTACTGCCCAACTTACCTCAGGATGAGGTTCCGCAGGGTAAATCCGCCGAGGATAATGAAGTGGTACGACAGCTGGGTGATATCCAGCCGCCGGCAGGCGGTGGAAAGCCCCACTGGGAGTTGATTGTAGATTATGATCTGGTAGATTTTGAGACCGGTGCCAAGATTACCGGACGAGGCTTTCCGCTTTATACCGGACAGGGCGCTAAATACCAAAGAGCACTGATTCAGTATTTTCTGGATTTTAATACCGAGGCCGGTTATAAAGAGTTTATACCCCCATTTATGGTCAATGAAGCCTCAGCCTTCGCTACCGGCCAGCTGCCGGATAAAGAAGGGCAGATGTATCACGTAACAGAAGATGGTTTCTATCTGATACCTACAGCAGAAGTGCCCGTGACCAATATTTACAGAGACAGTATTGTCCAGGAGGCAGAACTGCCTTTAAAACTTACCGCCTATTCACCTTGTTTCAGAAGAGAGGCGGGCAGTTTTGGTAAAGACGTCAGGGGGCTGAACCGCGTTCACCAGTTTGAAAAAGTGGAAATTATCCAGCTGACCCATCCGGAAAAATCAAACGAAGCTTTCCAGCAGATGGTGTCTCATGTAGAAAAGCTGTTGCAGTCTTTAGAGCTGCCCTATAGAATCCTTCGTTTATGCGGGGGAGATATGAGCTTTACCAGTGCCATAACCTATGATTTTGAGGTCTTTAGTGCTGCCCAGCAGCGCTGGCTGGAAGTAAGCAGTGTCAGCAACTTTGAAACCTATCAGGCCAACCGGTTAAAATGCCGCTTTAAAAACGAGAGCGGTAAAACGCAGCTGGTGCATACCCTGAACGGCAGCTCCCTGGCCTTACCTAGGATTCTGGCCGCATTATTAGAAAATAACCAGACCCCCGAAGGCATCAAGGTGCCGGCAGCCGTCCAACGTTATTTTGGTAAAGCGTTGATTACTAAATAGAACAGTAAACAATATCTTCTTTAAGGATAGAGCAGGTATTTGCTGCGAATTTTCTTAAAGGCATTGAGTCCGGGCTCCCAGGAGGCCCGGATTTTTTCTATCGGGGTATGACGGATGATTTGTTGTTTAAGGTCGTAATTGCCGGCCAGGTAATCAAAATTACCCATCTGGCTGCTTTGACTGCGGTCAAAAAAACGGGCCTTATCCGGATAGGCCTCGTATAGGTCTATCAGCCACTGCAGGTGCAGCTGCCCGGAGGCCTCCAGGCTGTCCACCGGATAATCCCTTAAATCCAGTCCGTAACAGGTGTTGTTCTCATGCAAAGGATGTTCACTCATGCCTTGGATGCCTTTGGGGGTAAAAGAAAAATCATATTTCCCTTTTAACAGGGGGGCGCCTAAAACCGTAAAAGGAAAATGGGTGCCGCGCCCCTGACTGATGATGGTACCTTCAAATAAACAGAGCGTCGGGTATAGCAGGATGCTCTGCTGTGTATTCAGGTTAGGAGAAGGCGCCACTGGCAGCGTATAGCGCGTCTGATGTGTATAATTTTTAAGGGTAATCACCTTTAAGTCACAGTGCAGGCCCTTACCCATCCAGCCCTCACCGTTAATCATCCGGGCAAATTCACCGATGGTCATGCCATAGCTGATCGGAACCGGGAACTGGCCAATACCGGATTTTAAGCGCATATCTAATATAGGGCCGTCCACCAGGTAGCCGTTTGGATTGGGGCGGTCCAGTACAATAAAAGGTTTATGATTGGTAGCGCAGGACTGCATGGCGTTTCTGAGCACATTTATATAGGTATAAAACCTGCAGCCTACATCCTGGATATCAAATATAAACACATCTACATCCGCCAGATCCTGGGCGGAAGGGCTTTTTTTCTTACCATATAAAGAGATAATGGGAATACCCGTTTTAGCGTCCACTTCATTACCCACCTGGGCGCCGTTGCTGGCATTCCCCCTGAAGCCATGCTCAGGGCCAAAGACTTTTACTACCTGTACCCCTAAAGCAAGCAGACTGTCCACCAGTGACTCCTGACCAATGATGGAAGAGGGGTTGGCCAGGATGGCCACCCGCTTTCCCTGTAAAAGCGGCAGATACTCGCTGGTCTGATCAGCCCCGGTAATAATAGAATCCGTATCACTTACTAAGGAGGCGTTCAGGGTACCGGCGCCGGCCCTGCTAGTCTGAACCGAGCATAACAGCAATACCGGTAGTAGTAATAAAAGCCGTTTAGGCATTTGCATTAAAAGAGACTTAGGATAGGTTAGTTGTTTCATCGTCTTTGTTTCTTTGTTAAGATTATTACAGGTCCGCTTTCTAGGGTTCACCACCCGTGAACCTCTAAAAACTCCTTAAAAATAAGCAATTACCTGGATACTAACTTGCCGGAAAGCGCCTTTTAGGGCTTAGGCCACCAGAAAGCTATCTCAAAAGCTGTTAAAAAACCTACATTTGCTTCTATGAATGCACAAGATGACTTAATACAAAGATGGTGGCAGCTCGAGCAAACGCTCATGGACAAGTTTGGCAAGAAACCTGATTTAGAATCAATACTTTTTTTAATAGGATTACAGGAAACCGGATTTATACAGGACAATATCTCAAAGGAACAAAAACAGGATCTGATGCATGTGGCACTATGTACGGTGCTGATGCCCAGCGGTTATTATGAGCTGGACCATGTGGATGAAGACGGCTGGCCGCATTTTAACCAGCTGAAAGAACATAAGGCCCAGAGTCTTTTTGAACAGGAGAACCTGCTCAAGGACCATGTACTGTTTTATTTTCAAAACCAGGGCGTTATTTAAAGAGCGTTCAGCGTCTTTACCACCCCGTAAAAATCAAGAAAGTCAGCCTGGTTTTATAGCCGGCAAGGCCGGGCTCGCAGGGTCGTAAGCGCCATTTAAATAACTGTTTGTCCTTTCTTCTAAAAAATAAGGTCAAATACTTCCCGGCGCTTATCTTTATCCTATGGTGCTTACGGATTCTATAAGACTGGCCTTTCAGACGGTAAAAAGCAATAAGCTCAGAACCGGTATCACAGTAACCATTATCGCCCTGGGAATCATGGCTTTAATCGGTATTGTAACGGCGACGACTGCCATCAAGGATAAAATGCGTTCCAGCTTTTCTTCCATGGGGGCCAACGGGTTTACCATTACCTATAAAGACCGGGCCCGTTTTGGCAATCAGGTCAAAGAAAAATCAGATGACGGCAAGCTGCATAAAAAATCCAACCTGGATAAACCGATCAGCCTGCAGGAAGCCGAGCTGTTTAAATCCATTTATAAGTTCCCCGCGACCGTCAGTATTGCGCTGGACGCCCAGGGAAGTGCGGAACTCCATTACCTGAATGTCAAGACCAATCCTAATGTAGGGGTCAGTGGCGGAGATGAAAACTACCTGACGGTCAATGGCTTCACCATGGCCTATGGCAGAAATCTAAATGCAGCCGATGTGCAGTCCGGCAGAAATGTCTGCGTGCTGGGAAACGATGTGGCAGGTAAGCTTTTTGGGGGCCGGCCCCAGTCCGCCCTGGATAAAACCATCCTGGTAGGGGCACTGCCTTACCGGGTTATCGGCGTACTGGCAGCCAAGGGCTCCGGTGCCGGCGGCAGCCAGGATAATTTCATACTCACCTCTTATAATAATATCAGACGCGCTAAATTAAGCTCAGCCAGCTCCTTTTCCATGGGGATCGCCTCCACAAACGTGGCCCTGGTCAACCAGGCAGCCGAGGCTGCTGTGGCTGATTTCAGAAGGGTCAGAAAGCTGCAGCCCACGGAAGCGGATAATTTTGTCATTAACAAAAGCGATGAGCTGGCAGAAAAGCTCATCGGTTCTTTGGGCTCTATTGAAGGGGGCGCCGTAGCCATTGGCTTTATTACCCTGATCGGCGCCGCCATCGGCCTGACCAATATCATGCTGGTGGCTGTCAGTGAAAGAACCAAGGAGATAGGCCTGGTCAAAGCCATCGGAGGTAAAAGAAAAGATATCCGCAGACAGTTTCTTTTTGAATCTACGATGATCAGCCTCCTGGGGGCACTTATCGGGATACTGCTGGGTATCTTGGTGGGCAATCTTTTTGCCATTGTAATGGGTACCGGCTTTATCATACCCTGGGGCTGGGTGATTGCCGGTGTGCTAGTCTGTTCAGCCGTAGGGCTGCTGGCCGGACTCTATCCGGCTATTAAAGCCGCCCGCCTGAACCCGATTCAGGCCCTGCGCTATGAATAAAACACCCCGGAAATATTAAAAAAATCGCATCTTATTTTTTGATTCAGAGGATATAATGGAAATTTCCTCTTATTTTCATGCATATTTTCTAATTTCCTTTCGTTACATTTGTGGGTTATTAGCCTAAGCTAATGAGCATTAGGCAACCATTTACATAACGAAAAACTTAATCAAAATAAAATGACGTCGGAATTGATATTTGAAGCTATCGTGGCCATTGTTGGCGTGGTAGCGGGTATTATAGCGGGCAAGTTCATCTTCGCAAAAGATAACCGCAAGCAACTAGAGGAGGCCGAGCTAAAGGCGAAAGGCATTGTAAAAGAAGCACATCTGCGCGCTGAAACCATCAAAAAAGAGAAACAGTTAGAAGCAAAAGAAAAATTTGTACAATTAAAGGCAGAACACGACAAAGAGATCCTGGAGAGAAATAAAAAGATCGGAGACATTGAAAATAAAATCAAGCAAAAGGAGAATACCATCAACCAAAAGGAAAATTCCCTGGATAAGCAGATTAAGGAAAACAATGTTATTAAAGACAATCTGAATAAACAGATTGAAGTCGTGAACTTAAAACGTACAGAACTGGAAAAGCACCAGGAAGAGCATATCCGCCGCCTGGAAAAAATCTCCAATCTATCTTCTGAAGAAGCCAAGGCGCAACTCATTGAAAATCTGAAAAGTGAAGCCCGTACACAGGCCCTCAGCCTGCAACAGGAAATCATTGAAGATGCCAAGCAGAAAGCCAATAAAGAGGCCAGAAAAATCATTATCCAGTCCATTCAGCGTACGGCAGCGGAGCAGACCATTGAAAATACCGTCACGGTATTCAACCTGGAAACCGATGAAGTCAAAGGACAGATTATCGGTAGGGAAGGACGTAATATCCGGGCCATTGAAGCAGCCACCGGTGTGGATCTGATTGTAGATGATACCCCGGAAGCGGTCATCTTATCCAGTTTTGATCCCCTGCGTCGTGAGATCGCCCGCCTGTCCTTACAGCGCCTGGTCTCTGACGGACGTATCCACCCGGCAAGAATCGAGGAAGTGGTGGAAAAAACCCGCCGTCAGCTCGAAGAGCAGGTCATGGAGATCGGGGAGCGTACGATTATTGAGCTCGGTATTCACGGGCTGCATAAAGAACTGGTGCGCATCGTCGGAAAAATGCGCTTCAGGTCCTCTTACGGACAGAACCTGCTGATGCACAGTAGGGAAACCGCCAATCTTTGTGGTATTATGGCCTCTGAGTTAGGGCTGAACCCTAAACTGGCCAAAAGAGCTGGCTTACTGCATGACATCGGTAAAGTGCCGGATGAAGAAACAGAATTAAGCCATGCGTTATATGGCGCCAAACTGGCTGAAAAATACGGGGAAAATCCGGCGGTCGTGAACGCCATCGGTGCCCACCACGATGAAATGGAAATGCTCTATGTCATTTCTCCTATCGTACAGGCCTGTGACGCCATCAGCGGTGCCCGCCCGGGCGCCCGTAGAGAGATCATGCAGCAGTATATCCAGCGTATCAAAGACCTGGAATCGCTGGCACAGGCATACAGCGGTGTGGAAAAGGCCTATGCCATCCAGGCGGGTCGTGAGCTGCGCGTGATTGTGGAGGCAGACAAGGTAACCGATGAGGATTCCAATAAACTCAGTTTTGAGATCGCACAGAAAATCCAGACAGAAATGACCTATCCCGGTCAGATCAAGGTGACCGTTATCCGCGAGAAAAGAGCCGTCAATGTAGCCAGGTAAAAGACAACCGGCTTAAAAATAACAAGACAGAAGCCCCTTTTTTATAAGTAACTGCTTATAAAAAAGGGGCTTGTTGGTGCTGGAAGGTGGCTTAATCATCTAAACGAACCAGGGGGATATTTTCCGGTAAATGCAGGTTATCTGCCTCCCTTTTCAGGTTATTTTATGATTAAACATTATAAAACCCGGCTGATTGCCACGAATTGCGTTGAATATTTAGTACCTTTGCGCCCTTAATATAAAATTATTTTAATGGACATCAGAAACATTGCCATAATTGCGCACGTTGACCACGGTAAAACCACACTGGTAGACAAGATCTTACACACAACCAAGGTCTTCCGTGAAAACCAGGACTCCGGTGAACTGATCATGGATAATAATGATCTGGAAAGAGAAAGAGGGATTACCATTTTCAGTAAAAATGCGGCGGTTAATTATAAAGGCATAAAAATTAACGTTATCGATACGCCCGGTCACTCCGACTTTGGCGGAGAGGTAGAGCGCGTCCTGAAAATGGCCGATGGCGTTATATTATTGGTGGATGCTTTTGAAGGTCCGATGCCACAGACAAGATTTGTACTGCAAAAAGCTTTACAACTGAATTTAAAGCCGATTGTCGTTATCAATAAAGTCGATAAACCGAACTGCCGTCCCGACGAGGTACATGACGCAGTATTCGAACTGTTCTTTAACCTGGATGCTACCGAAGAGCAGCTGGATTTCCCTACCTTCTATGGTAGTGGTAAAAACGGCTGGTTCAATGACTCTTTAACCGAGATTGAAGGCATTGAGCCACTAATGGATGGTATCCTGAAATATGTTCCGGAACCTGTCGTCAATGAAGGTCCTTTGCAGATGCAGATTACTTCTTTGGATTACTCTTCCTTCCTGGGCCGTATCGCCGTAGGTAAGGTAACCCGCGGATCCATCAAGGAAGCACAGCAGATCGCCCTGGTACAGGCGGACGGTTCCATCAAAAAATCTAAAGTAAAAGAACTCTATGTTTTTGAAGGCATGGGTAAACGCCGGGCTACGGAAGTGATGGCCGGTGACCTTTGTGCTGTAGTAGGACTGGAGGATTTTAATATCGGAGACACCATCTGCGACTCAGAAGTTCCCGAAGCATTGCCCGTCATTGCGGTAGATGAACCGACCATGAGCATGATGTTTTCCATCAACACCTCTCCGTTCTTTGGTAAGGAAGGTAAATTTGTTACTTCCAGACACTTAAGAGACCGTCTGTTTAAAGAGACAGAGAAAAATCTGGCTTTAAAAGTAGAAGATACAGACAGCGCTGACAGCTTCCTGGTTTATGGCCGTGGTATCCTGCACTTAGGAGTACTGATTGAAACCATGCGCAGGGAAGGATATGAGCTGACTGTCGGACAGCCACAGGTACTGGTGAAGCAAATCGATGGTAAAAAGAATGAACCTTATGAAAACCTGGTTGTAGACGTACCGGCTGATTTCTCCGGCAAAGTCATTGACCTGGTTACACAACGTAAAGGTGAGATGCTGATCATGGAAAGCAAGGGTGAAATGCAGCACCTGGAATTTGAGATTCCTTCCAGAGGACTGATCGGTCTGCGTTCTCAGATGCTGACCAATACTGCCGGTGAGGCGGTAA
This sequence comes from Arachidicoccus rhizosphaerae, assembly GCF_900107765.1. GTDB lineage: Bacteria > Bacteroidota > Bacteroidia > Chitinophagales > Chitinophagaceae > Arachidicoccus > Arachidicoccus rhizosphaerae. Next base: position 555,639 of record NZ_FNQY01000001.1, read on the forward strand.
TGGCTCATCGTTTCATTGATTACAAACCCTGGAAAGGTGTGATCCCCGGCAGAAACAACGGTGTGTTGATTTCTAAGAACCAGGCGAGCACCACCGCTTACTCTATTGATAAATTACAAGACAGAGGCTCCTTCTTTGTAGATCCGGGAGAAGACGTTTATATCGGCCAGATTATTGCTGAGCATATCAAACCAGGTGATCTGGTCGTGAATGCAACGGAAGGTAAAAAACTGACCAACATGCGGGCGAGCGGTAGTGATGATTCTGTGAGAATCGTTCCTAAAATCCAGATGACGCTGGAAGAGTGCATGGAATATATTCAGGATGATGAGTGTATTGAAGTGACACCCAAAAGCATTCGTCTGCGTAAGACGCTGTTAAATGAAGAAGACAGAAGAAAACAATCCAAAAGCATGAAAGCCTAAAGCGGATAGCGCAGGCCTTGAATAGTGTGGACAGGCTAAAAACAGCCTACAGGTTTTTTAGCAGATAGATGAAGATTCGAGAAGAATAGAAGTTTAGTTTAAGAAGAAAGAAAGAGAAAGAAGAAAAGAACACCCTGTCAGGTAAACCGGCAGGGTGTTTTTTTTGCTATTAATACGGTAAAAAAGCCGGTTCTAAGTGGGGAGGTACACCAGGCTAATTGCCATTGAGGATATCTGATTTTTGAGCCTCTATTTTTCCATAAAAGCCCATCTGATCCCGGTTGATGCTCTGCACCTGTAAGGTGGTATAGCCATTGGAAGAGATATTTAAAATCAGCTTATCGGCTGATTTTTGATTGTTCACCTTGATGGTGGCAATATAATAACCTCTTTTGGAGGTCTCATAGCTGTATTTAAAATCCGTACTCTCGAAGTCAATGCCGCCTTTGGTGGGATCCATTTCTGCCTGATAAGACCTGCCGTAAAAGGGCAGGTGCACTTTTAAGGAATCCCTCGTCACGGACAGATAATAACCCGCTCCTAATTGCCGCAGCTGCTGACCGCCGCCATTTGGCAGGATGCTCAGCACATTGGTCCTTAAAGGGTTGGCGCTGGTCGCATTATAAACAAAGCTACCGGACTGTACCAGGGTGCCGACTTTCTCCTGTTCGGCGGTTTTATCTATATTACTCTTAGTGGCACTGCAGGCGGCAAGGCTGAGTATAGCCATGGAGAACAGGGCGATAAATGCTGTTTTCATGGGGATGGATTTAATATGCTACTAAAGTTACCACAATTTAAAAGAACCCGCAAAGTAAATCGGCGAGTAAACGGATGGAGGCGGTAAGGAGCCCAAAAAAAAACGGGGCAGCAGAGCTACCCCGTTTGAAAATCATAAAATTATACTGGTAAAATCAGCAGGCTATTTAAGGTTAATAGTCACCGATTGAAGTTTCCGGTAATTGTTTTAAGGCGCTGGCCAGTTGCTCATCATTAGGAGCGATGCCATGCCATTCGTGGTGACCTTCCATGAAGTCGACCCCTTTACCCATAACGGTCTTCATCAGGATAACCACGGGGCTGCCTGGTTTAGCCTGCTCTTTGGCCTGTTTTAAGGCGGCAGAGATAGCAGCAATGTCATTACCCTGTTCCAGGACAATCACCTGCCATTTAAAGGCCTTGAATTTAGCCGGTAAGTCGCCAAGATCCATTACTTCTTTAGTGGGTCCGTCGATTTGCTGGCCATTCCAGTCAACGGTTACAATCAGTCTTTCCACATCCAGGTTCGGGATGGCCATGATAGCTTCCCAGTTCTGACCTTCTTCCAGTTCACCGTCTCCGCATAATGCATAAACGTAGTTATCGTCTCCGTTTTGTTTTTTAGCCAGTGCTGCTCCAAGTGCAACACTTAAGCCCTGACCCAGCGAACCGCTGGCAATCCGGATACCTGGTAAATGTTCATGAGTGGTCGGATGACCCTGCAGACGAGAGTTGATCTGACGGAAAGTCGCTAATTCTTTAGGATCAAAATAGCCTGCACGCGCAAGTGTTGCGTAAAATACAGGAGAAATATGGCCATTTGACAGGAAGAACAGGTCTTCTCCGATCCCATCCATATCAAAACCTTCTTTACGTTTCATTACATCAAAGTAAAGGGCGGTAAAGTAGTCAGCACAACCCAGAGAGCCTCCGGGGTGACCACTTTGACAACCATGTACCATTCTGACGATATCGCGGCGGATCTGCGTTGCAGTCTGCTCCAGTTGTTTACTATCTGCCATGTAGTGTAGTCTTTTTTGTTTAAATGCTTTTTTGTTCAATGATTTTTTCAGCTTCGAAGATAAAGCATTTTAGTCTAATGTGTTCAAGTCAGCTCCAATGATTTTGGGGAATTTGCCTGCAGCAGACAAGGCGCTTCGAAAACAGGGGGGCCGTAGCCGGTTCACCTGTTTTAAGCGAACGATTGTTTTTGTAAAACAGGCTTTTAGTAAGGGTTTACAAGGAGCGCTGCGGGCATGTACAGGTTATAGAATAACTAAATATTTGGGAAAAAATCATGGCACAAACGATCTTTTAAGTTAATTTCGCCACACTTAAAATGGAATTTTTATGTCAGATACAATAGAGTCGATATTAAGTGAAGCCCAGTCGGGAATGAAAAAGCGCATGGCGCACCTGGATGTTGAACTATCCAGGATCCGGGCGGGTAAGGCCTCTGTCTCCATCTTAGACGGGGTAGTGGCCGAATATTATGGCAATCCGACCCCGATCAGCCAGGTGGCTAATATAAGCGTGATGGATGCCAGAACCATAACTATCCAGCCCTGGGAAAAAAACATGCTCAGCGTTATAGAAAGAGCCATTATGGCCGCTAATATCGGGCTGACACCGCAAAATGACGGGGTACAGATCCGCCTGTTTTTACCACCGCTCACAGAAGAGCGCAGAAGAGAGCTCTTTAAAAGAGCTACTGCGGAAGGAGAAAACGGCAAAGTCGGCATCCGGACCATCCGCAGAGACAGCATCGAACAGATTAAAAAGCTGCAAAAAGACGGGCTGAGTGAGGATTTAGCCAAAGGGGGCGAGAAAAGCGTACAGGAACTCACCGATAAGTTTATCCTGGAAGTGGATAATGTGCTGGCCGCCAAAGAAAAAGAAATCATGGAGATCTAAGGAATAAAGGGGGTGTTTTCCTTCACCCCAACAGATTATGGACGAATTACTTAAACAGATTCAGCAATATACAGCGGCCATAGAGGCCGCTTCTCCTTCCGGTAGGGAGCAGGTCGAAGCCTTCCGTATCCAGTACCTGGGCACCAAGGGGATTGTAAAAAGCCTCATGGGTTCCATGAAGGATATTCAGCCCGACCAGCGCAAGGCAGCCGGCCAGGCGCTTAATGAATTTAAAAAACTGGCAGAAGCCAAACTGGAAAGCCTCCAGGATGCCAACGAGTCGGCTGGTGAAGATGATCAGAAATTTGATCTGTCCCTGCCGGGCGATTTTGTCGGGGTCGGCACCAGGCATCCGTTAAGCATCGTGCGTGGCAGAATTGTCTCCATCTTTAAAAAGCTCGGTTTTGCAATCGCAGAAGGGCCGGATATTGAGGACGACTGGCACAATTTCGGGGCCATGAACCTGCCCGAAGACCATCCTGCCAGAGATATGCAGGATACCTTTTATATTTCCCAGAACCCGTCCTGGCTGCTCAGAACCCACACGAGCAGTGTACAGGCCAGGGTGATGGAATCCCAAAAACCGCCTATCCGGGTCATCTGCCCCGGCAGGGTTTACCGCAATGAAACCATCAGTGCCCGTGCGCACTGTTTTTTCCATCAGGTAGAAGGGTTATATATCGCTGAGAATGTAAGCTTTGCAGATCTCAAACAGACTTTATACTTCTTCGTACAGGAAATGTTCGGCAAAGAGGTGAAGGTAAGATTCAGACCCAGTTATTTCCCCTTTACAGAGCCCAGTGCAGAAATGGATATCAGCTGCCTTATCTGTGAAGGAAAAGGCTGTAACGTATGTAAACATACCGGTTGGGTAGAGATACTCGGTAGTGGTATGGTCCACCCCAACGTGCTGGAGAATTTTGGCATAGATTCCAATAAATATACCGGCTTTGCCTTTGGTATGGGCGTAGAGCGTATCACACAGCTGAAGTACCGGGTCAACGACCTCCGGTTATACTCTCAAAATGATATTCGTTTCCTACAGCAATTTACCGGCGCTGTGTAGCAGCTAGTAAGCAAGACCTCCTCCACTCACATCAAACAAAAACAAAAAAGCATGAGCAAGTTTAACGATTACGATTTTAAAGGGCAAAAAGCGCTGATCCGCGTGGATTTTAATGTGCCTTTAGATAAACAGACACTGGCCGTTACCGATGATACCCGCATCCGGGCAGCGGTACCTACCATTAAAAAAATTCTGGCGGATGGCGGCAGTGTGATACTGATGAGCCATTTAGGCCGACCTAAAAGCGGTCCGGAAGATAAATTCTCTTTAAAACATATCATGGGCCGCGTCAGTGAACTCTTAGGTGTGGATGTTCAGTTTGCAGATGACTGTATTGGTGCAGAGGCCACTGAGAAAGCGGCAGCCTTGCTTCCGGGTCAGGTGTTACTGCTGGAAAACCTGCGTTTTTATCCTGAGGAAGAAAAAGGAGACAAAGCCTTCGCTGAAAAACTCAGCAAATTAGGCGATGTGTACGTTAATGATGCCTTTGGAACAGCACACAGAGCCCACGCTTCTACCGCCGTCATTGCACAATTCTTTGCAGCAGATAAAAAAATGTTCGGTCTTTTAATGCAGGCAGAAGTTGCCAGTGCTGAAAAAGTACTGCACAAAGCAGAGAATCCATTTTGCGCCATTATCGGAGGTGCCAAAGTATCCGATAAAATCTTAATTATTGAAAACCTGCTGGAAAGAGCCACCGATATCATTATCGGAGGCGGTATGGCCTATACCTTCTTCAAGGCGCAGGGCGGTCAGATCGGGAGCTCACTTTGCGAAGAAGACAGGCTCGATACGGCCCTGGAGCTGCTGAAAAAAGCAGCAGACAAAGGGGTTAATATCCACCTGCCAAGTGACTCTATCATTGCCGATAAATTTGCTGCCGATGCGGAAGTCTCTGCAGCGCCCAGCACGAATATCCCTGCCGGCTGGCTGGGACTGGATATTGCGGAAGAAGCGCGTAAGAGTTTCTCCAATGTCATCAAAAATTCCAAAACCATTTTATGGAACGGACCAATGGGTGTTTTTGAAATGGAAAACTTCCAGGGCGGTACCAAATGCATTGCGGAAGCGGTGGCAGAGGCAACAGCTAACGGTGCCTTTTCTTTAGTGGGTGGCGGAGATAGCGTTGCTGCTGTCAATAAATTTAATCTGGGAGATAAAATCAGTTATGTCTCCACCGGTGGTGGTGCTTTACTGGAATATTTTGAAGGTAAAATTTTACCAGGTATTGCAGCGATCAGTGAATAGTAAATAGCAACTGGAAATAATCTTTGTATGCAAAATGGTTATTCCCGGCTTAAATGATAACAGATACGGGGATGCTTAATTCAATTAGGCATCCCCGTATTATTTGTGGCAAGCAACCGTTTAAAAGACGGGTACTAAATTTTTAAATAGCTGTCTGCTGTCTGCCGTGTCCTCTCCAGCAGCAAGTTGACTTTATGGATAATGATATCCAGATCTGCTGCCGCTATTTTATAAGCATCGCAATAGCGCGCGTGTGTATAGGCCAGGTCGAACTCTTCCAAAAGAAACCGCTCCTCCAGCGTTTCTTCCGGAAAAATATCAGAGAGCGGTGGTGCGTACCTGTGGACCTGTTTTTGGATGCGTCTGATTTCATGGGTTTTAGTTTCCTGACCGCTCAGACTAAGTAGCAATGCGCGCAGACTAAGCTCCGCTGCCTGGTGCAATAAGAAAATGGCAACCGTTGTCGTATCGTTTTCTAACAGGGAAGTAGCGGCCGATCTGAAAGCCAGTGCTTTTGCATAATTCTTTTCAAAATCGATCATCGCATCTTCTTTCGTTGTTTTTATAAGTTCAGGCGCGGGGACCGGATAATCCAAGGCCTGATCGTCATATACCAAATTTTCGGGAGTGCAATGTAAAGCGTAGAATATCTGGCCTTCTTGTAACCGTTTCAACAGTTCCTCTTCATTCTGAATGGAGCATGCCACTTTATTGTCTTTTATATAAGACAATTCTAAACCGGACTGCAGTTCAAAAAAAGATGGATTGCTTTTAGAGGGCAACACCACCATAAGATCAATATATGGATCCGGATCCATATGACTTTGTTCGGGTCGTTTTATTTTATATATTTTTGATGGAGCCAGCGCGGCTACAATGAACTGGACCAAAGGACTTATGACATTCGTCTTGTGAGGGGCAATCCCCTGCATAGGATGATTGAGCGTCTGATTGTTTTGATGTTGGCCTGAGTTAATATCCATGTTTTATAATTTGATTGAATAAATTTTCTTCAAAAGTTCACCTAAATTGGTTACATGATTTTCAATGCAGATAAACTGGACTGATTTTTATGGATTGCTGACTGGGCGATTAGGAGAATGAAACATGCGTTCAGAAACCCAAAATCATGCAACCAATAAAGGTGATTTTTTCATATGCAATGCAATCCTAGATTCCATATTTATACCAAAAATACATCTCTTATCCATTGATTTCCAAATTAAATTTTTCAACTTCCCCGTTTTTCATCTGCCAAAATGGGGTATAAAACCCCTGCCAAATTTGTGCAGTTTTATCAGCCGAATTTTTGAATTGTTTTTTAAATTTAAATAGCGGTTTATAATTATGAATTATGTTTAATGTTATTAAAATTGCTTAAAAAATAATAGCGTATTTTATTCCATTAATTTTTATGAAGCCCGGAGAAATCACTTTTTAGCCCGGGTTGATGACTATTTATCTGGAAAATACGCCTCTTTGTGTGTGTCAGAGCGGAAACTATAGATAGCTGTATTTTCTCACTGTTATGGAGAGAAAAGCGCTTAAATTTGATCTGTAAACTTAAATTGAAAGGATATGCTTGAATTTTTAAAACAGCCCTGGCCCTGGTATATAGCAGGTCCACTCATCGGCTTAACGGTTCCTGCCTTATTGATATTAGGAAATAAGCCATTAGGTGTCAGCTCCTCGCTGAGGCATATTTGTGCTTCCTGTATTCCTTCCGGGATTCAGTTTTTTAAATATGACTGGAGAAAAGAGAAGTGGAATTTATTTTTTGTCCTTGGCATTTTCCTGGGCGGGGTTATCTCGGTTCAGTTTCTTTCAGCGCCGGGGCCGGTCAGTGTAAATCCGAAATTGGTTAAAGAGCTGGCCGGTTACGGCATTACGGATTACAGCAATATGGTTCCTCAGGATATTATCAATTGGCATTCCCTATGGACGCTAAAAGGATTTTTTCTCATGGTAGTCGGCGGCTTTTTAGTGGGATTTGGTACCCGGTATGCCGGTGGGTGCACCAGTGGACATGCCATCATGGGATTATCTAATCTGCAGTTTCCTTCTTTAATTGCCACTACCTGTTTTATGATTGGTGGATTTATCATGGCCAATCTGATTCTGCCCTATATTTTGTTACTTTAAATTTTATTTACATGTTACCGGATCATCATAAAAGCGTTCAGGGGCAATTGGAGCAACCTGAATCTATCCAGGAAAAATTGTATGCGGACACCTGGTACAGCTATGTAAAATACCTGTTGGTCGGGATCCTGTTTGGAATAATACTGGTTAAATCCGAAGTCATCAGCTGGTTTAGGATTCAGGAGATGTTTCGTTTACAGGCATTTCATATGTATGGGGTAATCGGCAGCGCTGTAGTCGTAGGCATTGTTTCTGTATGGCTGATAAAGAAGTTCAATATTAAAACCATGGACGGACAGCCCATTAAAATTGCGCCCAAAACCTTCAATAAGGGGCAGATATTTGGCGGACTTATTTTTGGATTTGGCTGGGCGATTACAGGGGCCTGTCCGGGACCGCTTTTTGCGCAGATCGGCACAGGGGCCACGGTTGTTATCGTAACGCTTTTAAGTGCTATACTGGGAACCTGGGTATATGGTTATTTTAAAGGAAAACTTCCGCATTAGAATATAGGGAAGGGACATATGTAGGAAGTGACCGGGTATAAAATAAATCAATTGCTGAACAAAAGATTTTCCGCTTAATCTAAAAAATTCGCCCAAAAACCGGTTTTAATCTAAAAAATTCCACAAGCAGGTCTCTTTTTCACTCCCTTAGTCTAAAAAATTCGCCATTTATCTTTTTTTAATTGCAGGGACGTATGGGGCCTTTTTAGAAAACGCCTTATGGGCTGAGTGCAGATATAGCGGTAATTGTCCCGATATTTTCTTTGAAGGAAGGAGCACAGGTTGCAACACCTGTTTTTATAAGAGGTGCAATAGGATTTATAAAGACCTATTTTGCTGCAGGCTTTAAAAGTCCGAACAAGTGTTCATTATGGCCGGATAATAACAGAAGGGTTAGCTAGACAAGAAAAATTTTCGTAATTTTTTGCAGGACTAGTCTTTTGATACTGAAAATTTTACATCAGATTTTTTATTAAGTAATGCAAAATATGTCTTCAAATTGAAAAATAATTACCACCAATTTAGATTGTTTTAACTATTTTGCATCTGAAGTAATGTTAATAACATCCTGAGAATTCTTCCGTTGATGAGTCAGGAGCCGGCAATATTTGAACAATTTAATGATAAAGAAGAGGAACTGTTCTCTGAAATTTTCAGAGAATATGAACGTCGTCTGTTTATATTTGTCGTTCGGACATTACGCTCTGAACAACTGGCTCAGGATATCGTTCAGGAAGTCTTTTTAAAACTCTGGTCCATCAGAGAAAAAGTTGCCGGCATTCAGAACCTGAACGCATATCTTTATAAGTTAGCTGAAAATCAGGTGTATGATTACCTGCGCCACGCTGCTGTTGAGAAAAGAGCCAGACAGGAACTCTGGCAAAGAATGCAGGAAACCACGCGCGATCACAGTCATACCATGATTGACAGAGAGTACAATGCCATTATAGAAAAAGCAATCCTGCGTTTACCGGAGCAGCGAAGAAGGGTCTATCAGCTCAGCAAAAGGGAAGGGAAAAAGCAGGCCCAGATTGCCGAGGAACTGCAGATCTCTCCGCATACGGTACGCAATCATCTCTCTGAAGCCTTTAAGCAAATCGGCCTGTATGTTCGTCAGAATATGACGAGCTGGATCTTCTTTTAAAATCCTCCTTTTATATCCCCCAAACAACAAGAACAATTATTCTTTTTTGTTATGCATATAATACTTTATCTGTATCTGACAGATAAATAGATAGTTATTGTATATATTCGTCCTTTGTTATTTATTTTTTAATTTTTTTTATTTTGACTAGTAGTTTTTAACACCTTACTCGTCATATGAACAATGGAACAAATGGAACAAACAGCTAAGATATTATTTCAAAAGTTCTTGAATGGTACCTGTAGTCAACAGGAACTGGATCAGTTAATGGAGATATTGCAGCGAAATGAACATGAAACTGCTTTCAGATCCATGTTGAAAAAAGTGTATCAGGATATTGATCGTTCTTTTACAGATTCGGAAGCGGGAGAGCAGATGGACGGCTTGGATATTCACCAGGATTTACCCGTGAATGACCAGCTCCTGGGTGAAACAAGGGAGGGGACAGAGATGGCATTTCCAAATGCCAGAAAAGGTCGTCGTTACCGCCTTTACGCAGCCGTGGCTGCTGCCTGCCTGCTTATTGCTGCCGGCGGCGCTTATGTATGGCAGCATACGAGTAGGCGCCTGGTGCAAGGGGCAGACTTAACAGCCAAGGTCCAGGCGGATAAGCTGCCTAAGGGGCCTTACAAGAATCAACAGACCACGAGGGCGGAACAAAAACATCTGATTTTGCCCGATGGTACCGAGGTCTGGCTGAACGCAGAAAGCTCACTGATTATTCCAGATCAGTTTGACAGCGACAAAAGAGTTGTTTTTCTGAAAGGGGAGGCGTTCTTTGACGTGAAGCATGCGGATAAAGTGCCTTTTATTATTCATATGCCTAATAATTTCACGACCACCGTTTTGGGTACTGCCTTTGACATTAAGGCTTATGGAAGTAAAGCATTTTCGGTTTCGGTTAAAAGGGGCAAGGTTAGAGTCAGTAAGGATGAAAAATCGCTCGCCACACTTACCGTAGGTCAGCAGATTAAAATGGAGGAAAACCATGACATCCAACCGGTTGTCCAGGCGGTAAAAAAAGAAAATATTGCCTCATGGACCGAAGGTAAATTGTCGTATGATGCCTCCGAGCTTTTAGATGTGCTCCATGATCTGGAAAGAGTATATAATATTCAGATTGATCTTAAAAATAAACAGCTGTCCGGAGAAGTGATCACCACTACTTTCAACAGGGCAGACGGTATCGAAAAAATCCTGAAAACCTTATGTATGTTGACAGGCAGCCGGCTGCAAATAGTGGATCAGAAATATATTATTGAATAAGAAAATTTTATAAAACCACGAATTATTGAAAACATCGAGGTGCCCAAGCTGGCAAAACAATTATGAACTAAAAAACGAATAAAATTGATAAGAATGAAAGGTCTAAGGTAATGAAGTAAATGGAGCCTCAAAAAAAAACCGTTACAGGCGGCTACCTGCAACGGCGTTAAGCTTATTTAATCCGATTCTTGAACTAAAAAAACTGTATAAAGTTATGCAATTCTCAGCGATTCGCAAAATTTGCGAAGCACTTTTTGCTGTGCGATTCTTTCCCCCTTCCAAAAGAAAATGGCTCATGCGTTTTACCATTATGTCCGTTATGATGCTGCTGTTTTTTGTGACCTATGCAAATAACAGCAAGGGTCAGCGTGTGGACGAAAAAAATATTACCGTTCGATTTAACCATGCACCTTTAAAGCAGGTTTTTAAACAATTAGGGACGATTTCAGGTTTTAATTTTGCCTACAAGGATGCCGATATTTCTCAGGTACCTCCCGTGACCTATATGGCCTTAAAGGAGTCCCTGGCCAGGGTACTAAATGATATACTTGCCACCCGGCATCTGAATTACATGCAGAATGCAGACAATATCGTCATCGTAAAAAGAACAGATACTGTTGCGCCGGTTTATGCGGTCCTGGTGCGTCGCGATACTGGAATGCTCAGCGTTAACCTGAACGCGACTGTCCTAAATGAGCAGGGACAGCCTATTGTAGGCGCTACGGTGATTGCTGAGCGCTTCTCTCGCGGGAATTTTTCCAGCAGGTCTCAAAAGACACATGCATTTACAGATAATACCGGCAGTTTTACCATGAAACTGGCCAAAGGAAGATACAATTTCACCATTGTGTATGTGGGTTATGTACAAAAGACGGTGGAACAGGATTTAAAGGAGGATGAAGCGCATTTTACCGTTGTCATTACACCTACTGAATCTTCCCTGGAAGATGTCAAGATCTCTACCGGTATCTTTGCCAAGGCAGATAAGAGTTTTACCGGCGCTTCTACCACCGTCACCAGAGAGGAACTGCAACGTTTTGGTAACCGCAACCTGATCACCTCATTACGTAACATCGATCCGGCCTTCAATATTGTCGACAATAACAGCTTTGGTTCAGATCCGAACCATTTGCCGGAAATACAAATCCGCGGTAATTCCAGTCTGCCGAACGTAGATCAGCTGCAGGATCAGACACGCGTGGCGCTTAATACGCCCCTGATTATCCTGGATGGCTTTGAGTCTACGCTTGAAAAATTACTGGATATCAACAGCAATGATGTAGAAACCATCACCATATTAAAAGATGCTTCTGCCACCGCGATCTATGGTTCCAGAGGCTCTAACGGCGTTGTGGTGATCACGACCCGCGCTCCTAAGCCTGGCAAGTTGCGGGTGAGCTACCGGGCTGATCTGACTGCAGAACTGCCGGATCTCTCCAGCTATCACCTGCTTAACGCCCGGGACAAGCTTGATTTGGAATATAAAGCCGGTTATTATAATAATGCACGTGCAGAAAGTGACCTGCCATTAAAACGCTATTATAACTATCTGCTGAATCAGGTCAACCGTGGGGTGAATACCGACTGGATGGCCATCCCGCTGAGAAACGGTATCGGTCAGCGGCATAACATCCGTATGGAGGGTGGTGATAATTCCTTCCGTTATTCGGCCACCGTGGGATATAATGATATTGAAGGCGTCATGAAAGGGTCTTACAGAAGGACTTTCAATGGGACGATTTCTCTGGCCTATACCTATAAGAATGTACGTATCAAAAATAACTTGATGATCACGCAGGGGAGTACGAGAAATTCTCCCTATGGCTCCTTTGGGGACTATGTACAGCTCAATCCCTATTGGGCACCGTACGACTCCTTAGGCAATGTCAACAAGTTTTTGGGAGATCCCGGTAATTATGATTATACCGGCAGGTGGAGTTCACTTCCGACCAATCCACTATATAACGCGACGCTTAACGGATTTGATAAAACATCCACTTCAGAGATTATTAACCAGACTAGGCTGGAATGGATTTTATTTAAGAATCTGACCGCAGCTGCTCAGTTTGGCATTACCAAAGATGTGAATCAGAGCGATGTTTTCCGCTCTGCAGAAAATACAGCATTTGCAAATTATTCGGATGTTGACATTTTCCGCAAGGGAGATTATAGTTATGGCATTACAAACGCGCTGCGTTATGATGGTTCCATAAACCTAAGTTATACCAAAGTTTTTGCCAGCAAACATACCTTGTTTGCAGGTATGGATTATAATGTCCGTCAGGCACAGAATTCATATTATGGTTTTAAAGCCGAGGGTTTCTCTAATCCTAATTTTGATTTTATTTCCATGGCACTGCAATATGCCAAAGGGGGTAAACCTTCCGGATCAGAGAGCCTGACCAGAAGCGTCGGATTGACTGGCAATATCAATTATATTTATGATAACCGGTATTTTGTAGACGGGTCATTCCGCATGGACGGTTCCTCGCAGTTCGGTTCAGACCGCAAATTTGCTCCGTTCTGGTCCACCGGTATTGGCTGGAATATGCACAATGAGAATTTTCTTAAAAGCAGCTCCGTTGTCAATCGCTTGAAACTCAGAGGCTCCGTAGGGATTACAGGTTCGCAGAATTTCTCTTCCTATCAGTCCTTGTCCACCTACCAGTATTATACGGATGACCGGTATTTTAACTGGAATGGTGCTTACCTGTTAGGGCTGGGCAATCCTGACCTTCAGTGGCAGCAGGCGACTAAATTCGATGTAGGAACGGATGCAGAATTTTTCAACAGAAGGCTAAGTATCCGGGCAGATTATTATATTGAAACAACGAATAACCTGGTATCCTCGGTCAATTTACCGGCATCTAACGGATTTACCAGCTATATTGATAATATTGGTAAGCTGCGCAATAAAGGTTTTGAAATCCAGGCAACCTATTATATCCTGAATAATACGGAAAAAGGGCTGACCTGGAGCATTACAGGTGCTGCGGTTCAAAATTTAAATAAAGTACTGGAAACATCTCAGGCACTTAAGGATGCGCAAAAATCCATCCAGAATGCCACCGGTAATCCCGGACAGTTGTATATGGAAGGATATTCCACCACGGCCATCTGGGTAGTCAAATCCCTGGGTATTGATCCGAGTACGGGTAAAGAACTTTATCTGACTAAAGATGGCGCCTCTACTTATACCTGGAGCGGAGATGATGTAGTTGCGGTTGGCAACACAGAGGCCAAGGTTTTTGGTAATTTCAGCACTTTCGTCCGATATAAAAACCTTTCTGTTAATGTATCCTTCGGATACCGATTGGGTGGGCAGCAGTACAATCAGACGTTGATTGATCGTGTGGAGACCGGCAGCTATAAATACAATGTCGATCAACGGGTTTATGATGACCGTTGGCAGAAACCGGGTGATATCGCCGCCTTTAAGGGCTTGCTTGTCACGACCCCCACCTATAAGACATCCCGTTTTGTCCAGGACGAGAACACGCTGAACTGTCAGAATATCAATGTTCAGTATGATATCCGTTCCAAATCTCTGTACAGGAAGCTGGGGCTTGAAGTGTTATCCATTACCGCTAACATGGCTGATCCTTTCTATCTGTCTACCGTCAGAAGGGAGAGAGGTTTGGATTATCCTTTCTCCAGAATGTTCTCTCTAACTCTTAATGCGACCTTTTAAATTGAAAACAATGAAGAAGTTTGGTTATATAATAATCCTGGCACTGGTTATGACATCAGGGGTTTCCTGTAAGAAATTTCTAACGGTCAACCCTAAAACAGAAATGCCTCAGGATGTGCTTTTCAGTACGGAAAGCGGCTTTAAAGATGCTTTAACCGGCGTGTATATTCAGCTGAAAGGCAGTTCCGTCTATGGCCGGGCACTCAGCTACTCCACGATTGAATACCTGGTTTCCAGCTGGGACACTGACGCCGGTTCCTGGCAGAAAAAAATAGGTGAGTTCGATTATAATGATGAAACCGTACAAAATAATCTTTCATCTATATTCGGCGCCGAGTACAAGGTTATTGCAAGCCTTAATGCGATTTTAGATAAGATTGATCAGCAAAAATCTGTTTTTACTACACCGGGTATGTATGAAATGATTAAATCCGAATGTCTGGCGCTGAGAGCATATTGCCATCTGGATTTAATCAGACTCTTTGGTCCCATACCTACTGATCCTTCAAACGGAAATGAGCTGGCCTATGTGAAACAACTGAGTAATCAACCCAATGATCATATCAGCTACGAGGCGTATAAAGCAGCTCTGATGCAGGATTTAAAAGATGCAGCAGCTTTGTCTGAAAATGTAGATCCCATTTTAACCTATTCCCTTTCTGAACTCAGAAACCTGGGCGTCGGTAAGGCTTTTAATCCAACTGATGACTATGTCGGATATCGGTATCTCAGAATGAACTATTATGCGATTAAAGCGTTGGAAGCCCGCGCTAATCTTTGGTATGGCGATAAAGATCAGGCCTACGGGGCAGCTAAAGAAGTTATTGATGCAACAAATGAAGATGGAACACCGAAGTTCAGACTTGGTCAGTCTTCCGATTTTGCAGACAAAGATTACAGCCTGATTCCGGAACAAATCTTCGGTCTCTACGATTTTGATATGTTTGATACGTATACCAATAATTTTGCGAGCGGTTCTTTTAAAAAAAGTACCTCGGCCACAGTAATTAACACCCAATTATATGGTAATACGGGTACGGATATCAGAGAGACCAGCCTCTGGAATGTGATTACGCTATCTAATCAGGCAAAATGTTATGTTATCAGGAAATATGAGGTAGTAGAAAGTCCAACTTCATTAAATGCTGATTTTAAACAAATTCCCATGCTGCGCATCAGTGAGATGTATCTGATTGCGGCTGAAACGGCGCCCGTCGGCGCAGCTCAGCAGTACTGGGATAGCTTCCGGTTATCCAGAAACCTTGATCAAACCGCATTGCCGGATGATCAGACGCTGAAAACACAGGCGATTTTAAAAGAATACCGTAAGGAATTCTACGCGGAAGGTCAGGCGTTTTTTGCCTATAAGCGGGTAAATGCTCCTAAATCAGATGTGATTTTTGCTCCCACTACGGTTCAGGAAATGAATTATCTGATTCCTATGCCTAAAAATGAAAGTGTCAACTAAAAACAGCATTTAAAAAACTGTATTACAATGAAAAAACTGATCTATATATTTCTGGCAGCAGGACTGGCTGCAACGGCTGGCTGCCAGAAAGACAAATATTTTCTGTATAATGATACCGGCAGGATCCAGTTCGGCCCCGATCCCAGCTTCCAATACCGCTCCGGTTATGAACTAGCTGATACGGTCAAGTCCTTCACCTTTGTGTATGAAGATGAAGCCATCCATCAGGATACTGTATTTTTTGATATCTATACAGTAGGTGGTACCAGTAAAAAAGACCGGCAGTTTAAGTTAGCTCAGGTTCAGGTTGATGGCCTCATGAATGCCCAACCGGATAAGCATTATGTCGGCTTTGATAATCCGGATGCCATCAGGAATTTTGTAATCCCTGCTGATTCCGTTCATAAAAGAGTACCGATTATTCTGCTTAGAGATGCATCCTTAAAAGATACAAGTGTGGTACTGAAATTTGAAGTGGTGGATGGTGGTGATTTTGCCGTTGGCCAGCAGGACAATCTATGGCGTCAGATTGGATTTACGGACCGTCTAAGTCAGCCCGGACGCTGGGACGCTACTTTCGCAAAATATTATTTCGGGGATTACAGCGTGACCAAACATAAGTTCATGATTGACAGCACCGGCAAAAAATGGGATGATGATTTTATTACAGAAATTTATGCAGATTACGCCTTATTGTCCTATTGGAAAGGTGTATGTAAGAATGCCCTGATTAAGTATAATAACATACACAAAAGTGACCCTCTGAAAGATGAATATGGTCAGCTGGTAATCTTCCCTTAATCCAAAATTTTTTATACAATGAAAAAGTCAGTCTTTTATATATTATGCTTATCTCTATTGCTTGCGGGCTGCCTGAAAGACGAAAGCAATTACAATTTCTCCCAGCCGGAAGTGATTACGGTATCGGGCCTGGAGCCAAGCATTACAGCCGTATCCGGCATGGATAACCTTCGGATCGATCCGGTTGCTTCTTCCAATAAAGAAGGCGAGCTGGAATACATGTGGGGAATCTATGAGACCAATGTGCAGGGTTATGCTCCTGTTTTGGATACGCTGGCGAGTACAAAGGAGTTGAATTATAATGTTCAGTTGCCAGCTAAAGGCTGGGTGCTGGTGCTTAGAGTGACCAATACCCAAACCGGATATGCTCAATTTTTTACTTCCAGCCTGAATGTCGTCACACCTTATACCAGAGGCTGGTATGTGGCCAAGGATGACGGCTCCAATACGGATCTGGATTTATTCCTTACACCCGAGACCATTGTGCCGGATTCTAAAGTAGAAAATGTGTTCAGCACCGTAAACGGGCATAAGATACCTGGTAAAGCCATGTTGTTGAATTACTACAATGACTATAAATCGGATGTCCTGGTAGCAGGGACCTTTGTCAATACCAAATCCATGTTCATTATTGCAGATAAAGGCATGTCAGTAGTAGATATAAATTCCCTGGACCAGATCCATGATCTGGATGGTATATTCTATCAGGCACCTTCTGTTAAGCAACCTGACTTTGTTTCCGCTGCTAGTGCCGCGCTGTATTTTAGCAATAACGGTCAGTTGACCAGTATTTATTCTATGAGCGCCAATACCGGACAGTTCGGAACCGAAAAAATTATGGATGATGAGGCGACTCCTTATAGACTTTCAAAGTATCATATTGGTAGTGGGCTGGCAGATGGTCCCGTACTATTTGATGAATTGTCCGGTTCCTTTGTCACAGCCACTGGGAGTGGTACAACGATGACAAGTTATAAAAATTCCTCCTCTACGACCATGGAAGCCCAAAATACCAACAAAACCTGTCTGTATATGGGGACCCGGTCTAATTATCCCTTGGAAGGCATTGCGGTACTTAGAGACAAGACCAATCCGACGTTGTTGATCGTCTCCTCTGTTGCTACCAATGGCAGCAATTTCACTGCCATCAATGATACCGTGAGTGCCTCTGCTGTCATGCAGACTGCAACACGGTTCGCCGTGAATACGGAAGAAAATATAGTGTATTTCGTTGTAGGTAACCAGGTTTGGTCACATAATATGGCCAATGATTTTGAAAAAATGCAATGGGAGGCTCCTTCCGGTGAAGACATTACTTTTTTAAGACATCGTGCTTATAAAGAAACCGGATATGCTTATAACTATATTATGATTGGAACCAAACAGGCTGGCAACTATAAAGTTCGCATGTTTACTAAGTCATCCGGGAACCTTGCGACTACCCCTGAGGTCACGCTGGAAGGAACAGGTGAAGTAGGCGATGTTTTATATGTGTCCCCAAGTACAGGTTCAAATACCTATTTAAATAACTATTAATCTATTATCAGAGATAATGAAAAAGTTGTTATTAGTACTGAGCTGTTTAATGACACTGTCATTGACGGCGCAAAACAGATTTACAACGGCTACTAACTGGAAGGACCTCTTTTCTTTAGCTACCACAGCGCATAAAATGGTGATTATAGATTGCTATTTTGAAGGGTGTCACCCCTGTAAGCAAATGGATGATGAGGTGTTCCCACATCCGGCTATCAGTCAATTAATGGACAGCGCCTTTGTTGGTGTCAAAACAGATATTTTAAAAGAAGATTTTGGAAAGCAGTTACAGATTAAATATGGTATAACAGGATTTCCTACTTATCTGATCTTTACCAGTGACGGACACCTGGTTGATTATTTCTCCGGGTACAAAGAGGCAGACCTTTTTGAATCGCTGCTTCGAAAGGCGGCCGGAAAAGCCAGGGCCGGAATTGTTTTGAATGGCTTTTCCAACGTACCGGATGTTCCATATCCTGAATTCTACAGTGCATATTTTAAAGAGCGTAAATCCTATAGTCCGCAGCAGCTGGAAAGCTATTTAACGGACAACAAAAAAGGGCTGGAATTTCCTTTTAAAGAAGAGGCTGTCATGCCGCTGCTCATGACAAGGGGTCTGACAAGTGATCTGATGGATTTTGTCCTGAAAAATTACAACCAGCTTGAAAAAAGTTTCGGCAAAGGACTTGTCGAAGTGCAGCTGATGCGTTCGCTGCAAAATAAATTTGCCAATGGCACCGGTGAGGACAAAGAGTTGTGGTTAAATACGTTTCTTGGACATATCAAGCAGTATATCAACGATGCTGACTGGCCTTATGTAACATTGAATATCGCAGAATCCTATTATGTGAATTATTTAAAGGATCTGGATGCCTTTTTTAAATTTGCAGCTACTCATTTTAATGACGACGATAATAAAGTCCGGTATATGGGCATGCGTTTAACTGGAGCAAATGCAACTGCAACGCAAAAAGACCTGTATCTGAGCTGGGCCACAAAAGTACTCAATCAACACTCCGCTCAGGATGCGTTGGAGGTAGCCGCCAGTGTTCTGCTCACCGAAAACAGAAAGGAAGAGGCAGGCCGCCTGGCAGGCTGGGCTCTCACAAAAGCTAAACAAAATAACAGGGATCCATCCGGATCTCAAAAGATACTCGATCAGATCCATAGGGAGAATTAAGACAATTGAAAAATTTAAAAAAACCTTAGAAAAATGATGAAAAAGATTTTAGGGGTGGCAGCACTATGCTTTGCAGCACTCTCAGTAATGGCGCAAAAGCCCGCCACAGTGACGGGGACGATGAATTTTGACCGGTTTAAACCAGCCGAGGTCAAACTCTTTAAAGTAGTAAATGGAAAATGCTTTGAGATTGCGCAGACAACGCCGACTCCGGAAGGTAAATTTGGTTTTATGTTTTTTCCTTCCTATGAAGGACTCTATGTATTAGGTCGTGGCAATGAGTTGTCCCCCAACTATAACTTTGCCTTCTATTTTAAAGAAGGGGATAACCTCTCGGTAGAGCTGACAGACTGGGATTATAAATTAACGGGAGAGAATACGAAGGAGAACAAGACGCTATACAGCTGGCATCAGGTAATAGATACGATTTATCAGAAATCCATCAATTTTATGGGAACGATGAGTACTTACGTTGATTTCTTTCCACAGCTGGAAGCAACTGCCGCCAAAGCAGGAAACTGGTGGAATGGTAAAAAGACCGGCAATGCAAAATTTGATCAGGCAATGCCAGGATATATGAAGATGTATATGACGATGATCGCCACCAATTTTTTAAATACACCGCGCTCTGCTCATCCGTCCGTTGAGGAGTTCAGCTCTTATTATTCCACGATTCAGCCAACGGATATCACTACACATACCGAGCCTGTTTATTCCTTCCCCTGGGGCGTACGTACCATGGAAGGTATGGCACAGATAAAATACCGCATGAACGGAGGCACTTTTGGGCAGGGAACCGATATGATCAAGGCTTTTGAACCCTATATCCTCAATGATACTTTAAGAGGAGAAATGGTCCTTGGCAGAGCAGCCTCACTTAGAGATTATGGCCAGTATAAAGACCTGATGGATAGCTATGGCAGTTATATTTTAACGGATAGTCAGAAGCTGAAACAGATAGCCATTCTTACACCCCTACTGAAATATAAAAAAGGGGATGATGCATTTAATTTCTCTTATGTGGATAATCATGGCGACACCACCAGTCTTGCCGATATGAAAGGCAAAGTGGTCATGGTAGACGTATGGGCCACCTGGTGCGGACCTTGTAAAGCAGAAATCCCTTATCTGAAGCAACTGGAAGAAGAGATGAAAGGCCAGGATGTACAGTTTGTCAGCATCTCTGTTGACGTGGAGAAAGACAAACAAAAATGGCTGCATTTTATTGATACTGCTAAGTTAGGGGGTACGCAGCTCTTTGCCGGTGGCTGGGATCAGCAGTCAGGACTGGCTAAATATTATCAGATAAAAGGTATTCCACGTTTTATGGTATTTGATAAAAAAGGAAAAATAGTAAGTGTGGATGCACCCAGACCTTCTACTCCTGAATTAAAAAAGATGCTGGAGGCCTCTTTGCAAGAGTAAACAAGGGATCGCGGTTATAATTACACTTACACCCTATAACTAGCGTTATTAAAAGGCTCATGTACCTGCCGTCACTACTGTAAATCCTTTGTAACGGCGTTCGCTGTTTACCTGGGAATAAAGTTTGACGGCTTTTTTATTTAAAATAATAAGGGTGGGGGGTAGCCTAGTCATTTTTTCGGGATACGAATCAGAATACAATATAGTAATACACATGTTTACACGTAAAACAGGGAATTATAAAAGAGTCAATGATTTTTCGGGACGCTTTCCGGTAAAATGGTTTTTAATACCATGTATGTTATTGACTTTTCATTTTGGGGCTATGGGGCAGCCTAGCCCACTCAAGACAGTAGAGCAGGCCTTGCAAAATATGCTGAACGCACATAATGCGGACACCTTAAAAAGTGTGCTATCGCCGGGTTTTTCCGTGGGGCCTTATAGTATGCCATCGGCTTTTGGATGTCTGAAAAATATAGCAGATAAATTTGAATATGAACAGGTCCGGGTTCGTAAAGATAAAACGGATAAGCCGCATGTACTACAGGTCGTTTTCAGTAAAAAGGGTCAAAAGGATCTTTTGGGACACATACATCTGGATGACAGTAATCAAATTCTTTTTATTGATGTGTTTGATCGGCTCTATGGCATGGACCGTACCGCGCATTCTGAGCTGGTTGCTGAAGTTCCTTTTGAAACGGATGACCATGGCAGTGTGGTACTCTTTGTGAAACTCAATAACAGTGATAGGGTATTGAAGCTGCTCTTTGATACCGGCGCTGACGGCATGGCCTTATCCAAAAAGCTGGCCGACTCCCTGGGCCTGAAAGCAGATCTGAAGCAATCTACTTCTGTTGTGGGAGGGAAAATGGATATTGAGATATCCAGGGATAATACGGTGCATTTGGGGGGACTCTCGTTAGCTCATCAAAGCATTGCCTTTTTTAATAAGGTAGATTCCTATGATGGTATTATTGGTAATACAATTGCCCGTGCTTTTATTACGGAGGTGAATTATGATAAGCAGACGATCTCCTTCTATAATTTTGGAGACTACGCTGAAAAAAATAATAGTGCGGCCACAGGCCATGTGGTGGATGTTACGATGCCTTCCGGTGTCATTATCATCCCGGGCCAGCTTTCTGTTACAAAAGGGAAAACGTACAAAGGGGATTTTGTATTTGATTTGGGAGCCGGCTATGGGTTGATTTGTTTTAGACCATTTGTTCGCCATAACCGCTTACTGGTGGATGGTTTTAAACCAGACTATTCAGGTACAACAACCAGCCTCGGGATGACGACGCCGACATTTACAGGGCAGGCCGAGCAGTTTCAGTTTGGCAATCTGCCAGCGCTTAATGGGTTATCTGTGACGCTTATGAGTGGGGGAGGGCAGAGTGAATCCTGGAATCCCGGCTTTGATGGCTCAATTGGAACCCGGTTGATCAGTCGGTATAATTTTACAATCAACTTACAGGCAAAGCAGATTGTGCTGACCCCTAATAAAAGTTTTCATTATCCCCCTGATTTTGCACGTTCAAATATGTTATTTGGATTTGATGTGAAAGGCGATCTGCGCTTCCAGAATTATGTCGGTATAGCGCCGCCTGCTAACGGATTGCCTATGGGGGCACGCATCTTGTCTGTCAATAATATCGGGGTAAGTCAGCTAAGGGATCATCCTGAAAAGTTGAAGGAGTTGCTTGGCGAGGCTGGGGCAAGTAAGTGGACGATTAAATTTGAAAGCACTGGTGGTGCGACTGGTATGCAGATAATGGAAATCTAGGTAAGGGGGGAGTGCGCAATAGAGGAGATCGTAAGGGTAAAAAATAATGCGCCAGAAAGCTGTATGCCTTGTAATGTGGGTTGGAATTTCATTCGGCCATTTTATTATTTACCGCCAAGATACTCCATGATGATTACACGGCCTACCCAATAATATAATAAAACCGGGGATGCTTATTTGTATAAAGCGTCCCCGGTTTATGATTTAAGTGTTGTTGTACATCCTATCTTTTGAAACACAATCCAATGATCATGATCATCATCAGAATTAAAAGCATGAGTACGGTTTTGAAAAACATGCCATTCGTTTGCAGGGTCAGATGCTCCGAGAGTTGACTCATTTCAAGCGGGATCTGGGTCATTTCACTGCTGATCTCACTGAGTTCAGCCCTCACAAAGTCTTTTGTTACATAGTTCTTCCATGATACTCTTGTTTTTTACCTATGGTAAATATCTCAAGCATTACGACACAGGATATCAGCAAATAACCTAATCTTGTTTGGGCTGATCGTCCTGATCATCTTTTAGCTGTTCTTCGGTTACTGTCACCGCAATAGGAATTTTACTTTCCTGTTCTATTGCTTTATAACCGCCCAGTACATTGCGCAGGTTATGGAAGCCTTGTTTTTTAAGAATGGAGGCGCCGATTACGCTACGGTATCCACTCTGACAATGGATATAAATATTGTCGGTATCCTCGATGGCTGCCACCCGGATAGGATCCAGTAGCTGGGGTAGGGGAATATTGACGGCGTCAGCCACATGTCCGGCGTCAAATTCTGTTTCCTTCCGGACATCCAGGACCAGGAGATGCTGATCAAAAGGAAGATCCATGGCCAGTTCATCACTTTCCACGTCGATAATCATGTCCACGGGAAGCCCTGCTTTTTGCCAGGCTTCAAATCCGCCGTCCAGATAACCGTTCATTTTGTCAAAACCTACTCGGGCCAGTCGGGTCATGGCCTCATTTTCCTGTCCGGGGTCGGTGACGACCAGTAATTTTTTATCAAAAGGAATCATGCTGCCTGCCCATTCCGCAAAACGGCCGTTCAGGCCAATAAAGACAGATCCCGGAACAAATCCCTGGGTAAACATCTCTTTATCCCTGGTGTCGATAATCCAGGTATCCGGCTGTTTAGCCGCCAGTTGAAAGTCTTTGGGAGATAAAGGTTGCATGGCACGCCCCAGCACTTCTTCCAGGCTGGCGTATCCTTTTTTGTTCATGGCTGCGTTAATTGGAAAATAGCTGGGCGGTTCCGGCAAATCAGCCGTCACTGCCTTGATAAATGCGGTTTTATTATCTGCCTTTAAGGCGTAATTCGTTTGTTTTTGTTCCCCGATGGTACTATAAGTAGTAGCGCCGAGGTTTTTACCGCAGCTGCTGCCGGCACCGTGGGCCGGATAGACAAGGACATCATCCGGTAATGTGACAATTTTAGACTGCAGGCTGTCGTAAAGCATGCCTGCCAGGTCTTCTTTGGTGAGTTCCGCCCCTTTTTGGGCGAGATCCGGTCTGCCTACATCCCCGACAAATAAAGTATCCCCCGTAAAAAGCGCATGCGGCTTATCCTTTTCGTCCCTGAGCAGATAACAGGTGCTCTCCAGCGTATGGCCCGGCGTATGAAGCACCTCAATCATACATTTCCCCAGTGGGAAAATCTGGTGATCGCTGGCTACCTCCACATCAAAACCTGCTTTGGTCTGGGGACCGTAAATGATCGGAGCCCCGGTGGCCTTTTGCAAATCCAGGTGGCCACTGATAAAATCCGCGTGAAAATGGGTTTCAAAAATATATTTAATCTGAGCTCCCCTTTGTGCCGCCAGTTCGCTGTAAGCATGGGTGTCTCGCATGGGGTCGATAATGGCAGCTTCACCTTCACTTTCAATGTAATAGGCGGCTTCACTCAGACAGCCCGTATATAGTTGTTGGATGTACATGAAAAAAAATTTGTGTTGCACACAAAGGTACAACACGACTTATAGGACAGTGCGTTAATACAAATAGAATTCCCTTAGACTACAGATTATTTTAGCAATTCGTCTACAAAAGTGACGAGTTCCGTCATCCTGTTGTAATTGATGGTGTAGTAGATGAATTTTCCGTCTCTTTGAGTAGTCACCAGGCCTGCTCTTCTTAGGATAGCTAAATGCTGAGAAACGACAGATTGTTCTAATCTTAGTTTTACATAAATCTCTGTAACGGTAATCTTTTCGTTTTCCTGAATGAGTTTGATGACCTGTAAACGGAGTTTATGGTTAATTGCGCGTAGGATTAACGCGGCCTTTTTCATTCTCAGGAAATCTATCGTGATTTCTTCTTGACTTTTTGGATCCTTGATAATGATGTTTTGCGCTGCGTTGCTCATATTATAAATAGATATTTTTAATAATCGGTTATAAATTAATGTATAAAGTTATACAATATTTGCTGTTTTTCTTGAATATATATATTAAAATGACATATTTTTAACATATTAATAGGTTAGTGAACCTTGGCTGTCGTATAGAAAGATTTAAAGTATAACGGTTCGCTGTAAGCTACGTCAGCCAAGCGATTCTGATCAAAATAACGCTTAGCCAAAACATGCTGTGCTTTGCTTCCACTGGGTAAATCGGCAAATACAAAATTGCCTTTCGGAGTCATTTCTTTCCATTTTTGCATACCTGAACCAAAAAAACAAACGGTTTTGCGTTGATCCAGAAAAGGGTGCTCAAAATCCTTGCCATCCAGTAAGTAAGCACCGGGTGGCAGTAAAGCATTCAGCTCGTGGTCATACAAGGCGCAAAAGACCTCCATGCGACGGGCATCAATCATGGGTGCATAGAGAAAATCCGCCGGGTCTTTTTGGTTCAAAATGAGTTTTTCAGCCATAATCTCCAGCGTATTGAGTAAAACCAGCGGTTTATTCAGTGTGTAACAGATTCCCTTAGCTGAGGCCAGACCTACCCTAAGGCCGGTATAAGAGCCCGGGCCGCCGCTGACTGATACTGCGTCGATCTCGGTCAATTGTTTACCTGTTTTTTCTAATATGTTAAGAATGGACGTCTGTAAGAAGGATGCATGTGATTTTTGGTCTTCATGAGTCATTTCTGCCAGATTTTTATCGTTTTCCCAAAGGCTGACCGATGCCTCTTCCACTGCTGAATCTATATGTAACCAGGTTGCCATTATATATATTTATTATACTATATGTTAAATAAAATAAAAATTATAAAACAAATATTTGTTAGCATTAAAACTATCTCTACCTTGCCCTTAGATAAACGACATATAGTCTTTTTGTTTAATGATGAGATGATTTGGTTTCTTTGGCCTTCTATTCCAAGATAGAAGGCCAATTAATTTATAAGCACTTGACTTAGAATTAAATAAGGATTTCAACCTTGGGAATATCATAAAGTGTAAATTGTCCAAATCCAGCCAACGACTCACCATTTATTGCTACGCCGCACCAAATAAAACCGGATTTTCCTGAATATAGTTTTCAATCACCGCTGCAAAATGCCGGTGTTCCAGTTCGTGAATCTTTTTAGCCAGGTCATCCGGGCTATCCGTAGGTTCAACACTACAGGTCGCCTGATATAAATGCTTGCCGTGATCATAGACTTCATCCACTAAATGGATGGTAATACCGGACTCTTTTTCCCCGGCCGCAATTACTGCTTCATGCACAAAATGACCATACATACCCTTGCCTCCATAACCGGGCAATAAGGCCGGATGAATATTTAAAATTCTGCCCTGAAAAGCCACCACTAAATTGGCAGGCACTTTCCAAAGGAAACCAGCTAGGATGACGATATCGATGTGTCGGTTTTGTAGTTCCTTTACATATATATTAGTATCAAAAAAAATAGTCTTATTCAAAATCATCGTTTCCACGCCAAATCTCGCAGCCCTATCCAGCACCCCTGCATTTTTTTTACTGGCAACGACCAGTTTAACACATACAGACGGATGATTTTCAAAGTGCTCCATAATTTTTTCAGCATTGGAGCCAGCCCCCGAGGCAAAGATTGCCATGTTTGTTTTTTTGTGCATATGACAAAGGTCTGTCAATAAGTTGAAATCAGGGAGTTATTTGCTTAAAAATAATAGCTACCTCATAAGAAACTAAAAAAATATTTACCAGATAATAACTCTTACAACCCTTGTTGCTATTGTGTTGTAGCCGATAAAACCAACTGGTTTATTTAAAAAAATAATGCTTGGATGTTCTTTTGTCAATTTCGTGTCATATTTTTGCGGCTGTCAGGGATATTTCTCCACATTCCAACAACTGAATTGTGAATATGATCCAAATAAGAAAAGTAACCGAGAAGGTTGGTTTAATTGTTAGTTTTATCATCTTAATGTCATTTGCGCAAAATGTAAAAGCGCAAGATGGCAAGGCCTTATTTACAGCAAATTGTGCTTCTTGTCACAGTGTCCATAAAGATATGACCGGCCCGGCACTCGAAGGTGTTGAAAGCCGTTGGCCAGACCGAGCCCACATAATCGCATGGGTGCATAACAGCTCCAAGGTAATCGCTTCCGGCGATAAATACGCAACCGACCTGTTCGCCAAGTGGAAGACGCCGATGACGCATTTTGAAGGCGTATTGTCTGATAAAGATGTCGATGCGATTTTAGACTATGTAAAGGTCGAAGGCGCCAAAAAGCCTGAAGCGGGTGCTGCAGCCTCTGCTACCCAGGGTGCCGGCGCTCAGTCAGATAACACCTTATTATACGTTGTATTAACCTGTGTACTTGCCATTGTTGCGATCATCCTGTTACAGGTGAACAGCAGCCTGAAAAGACTCTCTAATAAGAAAGAAGGTCATCCGGTAATCGGACCGATTCCTTTTTACAGAAATAAGAAATTTATCGCAGTTGTCGCTATTTTAATCTTTATTTATATAGGTTATTGGCTGGCCAGCGGCGCCATCGGTCTGGGACACTCCCAGAACTATGAGCCTAAACAGCCGATCTTCTACTCGCATAAAGTACATGCCGGTATCAACCAGATCAACTGTCTGTATTGTCATACCAACGCGCAGTATAGCAGACACGCTACGATTCCTTCTGTCAATGTTTGTATGAACTGTCATATGGCCATTACAGAATATACAGGTCCTAAGCTCTTTACCGCAGAAGGGGAAGAAGTAGACGGATCTGCAGAAATCCAGAAACTGTACAAATATGCCGGTTATGTTCAGGGACAACCCTGGGATGCTTCCAAAGCAAAACCAATCGAGTGGGTTCGTATCCATGAATTACCTGACCACGTTTATTTCAACCACTCTCAACACGTAATGGTGGGTAAGGTACAGTGTCAGACCTGTCATGGTGATATCACCAAAATGGATGAGGTGAAACAATTTGCACCGCTGAGCATGGGCTGGTGTATCAACTGTCACCGTACTACGGATGTACAGTTTAAAGACAACGGATTCTATAGTATATATCAAAAATATCACGAAGGATTGAAGAACGGAACCATCGATTCTGCAAAAGGAATCACCGTGGAAATGATTGGTGGTACAGAGTGTCAGAAATGTCACTATTAATCAAACCCATCCATAACCGAATTCAATACTATACTTTTTAAATTTTTCAAATTTCGATAAATGGCGAACAAAAAACACTGGCAAAGTTTTGGTGAGCGTGGAAATACAAAGGCATTTCAGGACGCAAACAAAAACGAATTCACCGAAGACTTACTTCCTTTTGAAGAAGTTGACGGCGGGTTTTTAAGCGCGCCAACGCCCAGAAGAGATTTTTTAAAATATTTAGGTTTCTCCACTGCTGCTGCAGCCCTGGCTGCCAGTTGTGAGACCCCTGTTCGTAAGGTCATTCCTTTTGCCAACAAACCTGAGGACATCGTTCCGGGTGTAGCCAACTACTACGCAACTACTTATGTGGAAGACGGAGACGCCATCAGTGTCCTTGCAAAAGTAAGAGACGGTCGGCCTATCAAACTGGAAGGAAATGAGCTGAGTGCCGTTTCCGGTGGTGGTACCTCCGCCCGCCTTCAGGCTTCCGTTATCGAATTATACAATACTGCCAGACTACGTTACCCAACCATTGACGGTAAAGAAGTTACTTTTGAAGCGGTCGATAAATCCATCGGTCAGACCCTGCAGGGACCTGCCGTGATTTTAACCACGCCTGTAACCTCACCTACCGGTCTGGAAGTGATCAATAAGTTTATCGCTAAATATCCGGGCAGCCGTCACGTTGTATATAACAGCGTTTCTTACAGCTCTTTACTGGAAGCCAACGAGGCCACCTACGGTAAAAAAGCCATTCCTTCTTATCATTTTGAGAAAGCCAACATCATCGTTGGTCTGGGTGCGGATTTCCTGGGTACCTGGCTCGCTCCTGTTCAGTTCTCCAAGCAATATGCTGAAGGTCGTAAGATCAACGAGAAAGACATCAAAATGAGCAAGCATTACCAGTTCGAAGGTATTTTAAGCCCGACTGGTGCCAGTGCTGATGAAAGATTCCAGACCCGTCCTTCTGAGTTAGGTCAGGTTGCAGCGGCTTTATTAAGCGCTATTAATGGCGGCGTAATAGCCGGAATTGATGACGCTAAATTAAAAGCTGGTATTCAAAAAGTTGCGAAAGACCTGACCGCTAATAAAGGCGCAGCTTTGGTTGTTTCGGGCAGCGCTGATAAAAACGTACAGATTGTCGTAAACGCCATCAATGAGGCTTTAGGTGCCAATGGTACTACCATTGACTGGAGCGTTTTAAACAATACAAAACAGGGAACCGACAGCGATTTTGCTCAGCTTTTAAGTGATATGAAAGCAGGCACGGTATCTACCTTAATCGTATACAATGCCAATCCGGCTTATAGCTGGCAGAAAACGGATGATTTTACCGCGGCCCTGAAAAAAGTAAAAACAACGATCTCCCTGGCTGAGAAAGCAGACGAGACCACACAGCTTTGTAAATACGTGGTTCCAAGCAATCATTTTTTGGAAAGCTGGGGTGATGCTGAACCAAGAACCGGTCATTATAGCTTTATCCAGCCTACCATTAATCCGCTGTTCAAAACCCGCCAGTGGCAGGACAGCCTGCTGAAATGGGCCGGTGAACCGACGGATTACGAAACTTTCCTTAAAACTTACTGGATCAACAAACTGGGTGGTGGTGAAACCATGTGGCTGAAAACCATTCAAAATGGGGTGATCAACCCGGCTGCTGCCACCGCAGCACCTGCAGCCTTTAATATCGCTCCTGTCCAGGCTGCGATGACTGCCATCAGCACCAAGAAGAAAGCAGGTAAATATGAACTGGTATTATATCAGAAAATAGCTATCGGTGAAGGACAGGGTGCGAGCAACCCGTTCCTGCAGGAAATGCCGGATCCGATCTCCAGAGCAACCTGGGACAACTATGTAATGATTTCTCCGGCTATGGCCAAAGAACTGTTAGGTATTGATATCTACAGTGAAGGCAGAGCCGATGAATATGAAGTATATCCGGAAAAACCGGTGATCAAGGTGACTGCCGGAGGAAACTCCGTTGAATTACCAATCCTGGTGATTCCGGGCACCCATCCAAATACCATTGGTATCGCGGTAGGGTATGGCAGAACCGGTAAAATCGGTAAAGCCGCAGACGGATATGGTAAAAATGCCTATCCACTGGCGCAGATCGCAAACGGAACGGTTCTTTTTGAACAATACGATGTCAAAATTGAAACCACCGGTAAAAAATCCAAAGTTGCCCAGATCCAGGTACATGACCGTTACGATTCAGTAATCGGAGGTAAACGTACCGAAGTACTCAAAGTACTCAATCTCCCTGAGTTCCAGGAAGATCCGAAAGAAATACTCAGAGACCGTGAAGAAGAACTCGGACCGTATGGTGGTGTTGAGAACTTCGAAAAACAAGGTACGATCTATCCATATTATGACAAACCAGGTATTCACTGGGCGATGAGTGTGGATATGAACGCTTGTAACGGTTGCGGAGCCTGCGTGGTGGCCTGTAACATTGAAAACAATGTGCCGATCGTAGGTAAAGACGAGGTAGCCCGTTTCCACGATATGCACTGGCTGCGTATTGACCGCTACTACACCGGTGATATTGACAATCCGAATGTTGTATTCCAGCCGATGCTTTGTCAGCACTGCGACAACGCCCCTTGTGAAAACGTATGTCCGGTGAATGCGACCAACCACAGTACGGAAGGTCTGAACCAGATGGCTTATAACCGTTGTATCGGTACTCGTTATTGCGCGAATAACTGTCCATATAAAGTACGTCGTTTCAACTGGGCTGATTATACAGGAGCAGATTCCTTCCCCAATAATCAGGATCAGACCACTGTCGGTAAACTCGACGCTACCGTACATGACAGAATGGACGATCTGTCCAGAATGGTGCTGAACCCGGATGTTACCGTTCGTTCCAGAGGTGTTATGGAAAAATGTTCTTTCTGCGTACAACGTCTGCAGGATGGTAAGTTAAAAGCGAAGAAAGAAAGCAGACCACTGAAATCCGGTGAGAACAACGAATGGGATGTGAAGACCGCCTGCCAGCAGGCTTGTGCCAGCGACTGTATCGTTTTTGGTAATGTAAATGACAAAAACAGTGCAATCTCTAAAGTAAGAAGAGAAAATCCACTTAGATTATTCCATTCTTTGGAACAATTACATACCATGCCGAATGTCAACTATTTTGCAAAAGTGCGTAATACAGATGTTAAGGAGCCAGAAACTCCAACAGCTTAATTAGGATTTAATAATAATTATTTATTGGTTATAAACGAAACCGAATGTCATTATTTAAATACGAATCAGAACTCAGAGAACCCTTGGTGAAGGGCAGCAAATCGTACCATCAGATTACGGAAGATCTTGTTGCACCCATTGAAGTGAAACCAGGTAAACTATGGTACATCGGGTTTTTTATCGCCCTCTGTCTTTTGCTTTTTGGGGTGATCAGTGTCTATACCGAAGTGGTATACGGTATTGGTCAGTGGAACCTGAATAAGACCGTGGGTTGGGGATGGGATATCACCAACTTCGTATGGTGGGTAGGTATTGGTCACGCGGGTACCCTGATCTCTGCGATCTTACTGCTTTTCCGTCAGGGATGGCGTACCGGGGTTAACCGTGCAGCAGAAGCGATGACGATCTTCGCGGTAATGTGTGCCGGTCAGTTCCCGATCTTCCACATGGGTCGTGTATGGGACGGGTTCTTCGTAATGCCTTATCCAAATACACGTGGTCCTTTATGGCCTAACTTTGACTCTCCCTTGCTGTGGGACGTATTTGCGATCTCTACATACTTTACGGTTTCCGTATTGTTCTGGTATACCGGTCTGCTGCCTGACTTTGCAACGGTTCGTGACCGTGCCAAAACAAAACTTAGAAAGTTATTATACGGTATTGCTTCTTTTGGCTGGACAGGTTCCACCAAACACTGGCAAAGACACGAGGCCCTGTCCTTAGTACTGGCCGGTCTGGCAACACCACTGGTACTTTCCGTACACACCATCGTATCCTTTGACTTTGCTACCTCCGTTATTCCGGGCTGGCATACCACGATCTTCCCTCCATACTTTGTGGCTGGTGCGGTATTCTCCGGTTTTGCGATGGTAAACTCACTGTTACTGATTGTGCGTAAGATGATGAACCTGCAGCAGTATATTACCATCGGTCACATTGAGGCCATGAATAAAGTAATCGTGCTGACCGGTTCTATCGTAGGGGTGGCTTATCTGTCTGAGCTGTTTATCGCCTGGTACAGTGGCAACCGCTATGAAGCCTATGCTTTCTTCTACAGCCGTGCGGATCTGTTCAGCCCGCTGGGATGGAGCTACTGGGGTATGATTGCCTTTAACGTACTGAGCCCGCAGATCTTCTGGTTCCGTAAAATGAGACGTAACCTGTTTGTGACCTTCTTTATGAGTATCATCGTAAATATCGGTATGTGGTTCGAACGTTTTGTAATCATCGTTACCTCAATTTACAGAGACTATGTGCCTTCTGCCTGGACGGTGTACTATCACCCGACCATCTGGGAAATGGGCTTCTATATCGGTACATTTGGTTTATTCTTTACCTGTTTCTTCCTGTTCTCTAAATACTTCCCGGTTATCGCCATTGCGGAAATCAAGAGTATCGCGAAAACATCCGGTGACAACCATAAATGGGCAGTGGCTCCGGTGGAAACAAAAGAACCAGAAGTATTTGCTCACGAATACGCCCACTAAGGGCCGGCTCCGCTGGGCATAGAGATATATAATTATAAATGATTTCATTCATAGCGCTGATTACTGGTGCTTAATTGAATAATACAATGGCAAAAAAGAAATTTGTTGTAGCTAGTTTTGATGATGAGGCAAATCTGTTCCCTGCGGTTGAAAAGACCCGTAAGGCCGGATATAAGATTCATGACGTTTATACGCCCTTCCCGATGCATGGTCTGGATCATGTAATGGGTCTGAGAGAAACCAGTTTGCATACTGCAGGTTTTATCTATGGTATCCTGGGTACCTGTACAGCACTGGGTTGTATGTCCTGGATTTTTGTATCTGACTGGCCTCAGATTTATGATGGTAAGCCACACTTTGCATTACCAGCTTTTATTCCGATTACATTTGAGTTGACCGTACTCTTTGCAGCGGTAGGGATGGTATATACTTTCTGCTGGCTGTGTCAGCTGGCTCCTTTTGTGAAAAAGCACATCTTTCACCCAAGACAGACAGACGATATCTTTGTAATGGCGGTAGAATGCACTGCCCAGACAGATGTAGCTGAACTGGAAAGGTTCTTTGATGATAAAGGCACGGTAAGCGTTGAAATCCAGGAGGCGGAAGCCGGCTGGTGGTGGGGCCGCTTTGATAAAGAGCAGCAGATCATCAATGAGAACGCAGTGGAAGTATTATAAGCGGGCAATCGCAAATTAATTAAAAATTCTAGCCGTTTAATATTCGGCTTTTTATACAGAAATCAAATATGAGGATGAAAAAATTATCTGTCATAGCACTTATTTTCATTAGCGGGGCAACCCTGGTAAGTTGTGGT
This sequence comes from Arachidicoccus rhizosphaerae, assembly GCF_900107765.1. GTDB lineage: Bacteria > Bacteroidota > Bacteroidia > Chitinophagales > Chitinophagaceae > Arachidicoccus > Arachidicoccus rhizosphaerae. Next base: position 589,026 of record NZ_FNQY01000001.1, read on the forward strand.
AGCGGCGTAAGACGCGATCCGGGTCATGTTTACATGCCGGATATGTTCTACAGCAGAGCCTATGAGACTTATGCTCAGCGGGATTCTACTCAATTTACTGAAAATGAGGCCGAAGCTGGTCGTAAAATATTCTATAACAATCAGCCGGTGGCTGGTACCATCGCTGCAGGAGAGGATCTGCCTTTCCCACTGGCAAAGGATGCGACTGGAGATACCACCAACTATGTGGCTTCCAAAGCACTGGCCAATCCGGAAGGACCACTTACCGCTGACCAGACTACAGAAATTCACCGTTTATATCTGATTAACTGTGGTATCTGCCACGGAGCGAAAATGGATGGTAACGGACCTTTATATAATGATGGTAACGGGCCTTTTGCCGCAGCGCCTAAAAATCTGTTAGGAGATGCAGTCGTACTTAAAATGCCGGAAGGCCAGATGTTTTATTCCATTGAATATGGTAAGGGAATGATGGGAAGCTACGCTTCACAGTTAAGCCGCAAACAGCGCTGGCAGCTGGTTCATTATATTAAAGCCAGACAGCATCAGGCAGAAGGTATTCCGGTTGATCCGGCTGACGTAGCAGATTCAACAGCACTGGCCGCTACTAATTAATAACCGTACAGACAGTAGATAAGGGTTAATAAATAAAGCTTAGCTCTAAACATTATAGTTAAACATTATATACGATATAAAATGGCATCAATAAAAACACAATTTGTAATTCCAGCCAAGATGAAGACCTGGTCCTATGGACTGATGGGTGTGGGGATTCTTGCCTTTCTGATTGGTTTTTTTACCATGGGAATGAGCAGCGATCCACACCAGAGCGCCACTTTCTGGGGTACTATTATGTATAATTCGGTCTATTTCCTGTTGATTACCAATATAGCGATGTTCTTTTACTGCGCGCTGACCCTGGGGATGTCCGCCTGGCAGGTTTCCTTCAGCAGGGTAGCCGAAGCGATTTCAGCTGCTGTTCCTGTACTGGGACTGGTAGCCGGTGTCCTGTTAATCGGTCTGGTAGTGACCAAATCCCATATTTACCACTGGACAGACGTAGATGCGGTGAAAGCAGATGCTATTCTGACGCACAAACACGGATTTTTAAATGCGCCTTTTTATATCTTATGGACCGTAGCTTCCATTGGTCTATGGGCTTTACTGGGTGCCAGAATGCGTAAGTTCACCCAGGAAGCAGATCAACCTTTTGAAGATCCGCATCATAAACAAAAATTTATTTTCCGTAAAACCGTTAACGCTTCTTTATTCTTAGCCTGGTTTGCGGTGACTGCCGGTTGTGTTACACCATGGATGTGGCTGATGAGCCTGGATCCGCACTGGTACTCTACTATGTATAGCTGGTATATCTTTGCCAGTAGTTTCGTAGGAGGTCTGGCGCTGATTACCTTATTTGTTATATATCTTAAAAATAAAGGTTATTTAGAGTTAACCAACCAGGAACACCTGCATGACTTGGGTAAATTCCTGTTCGCTTTCTCTATCTTCTGGACCTATATCTGGTTTGCACAGTATATGCTGATCTGGTATGCGAACATTCCCGAAGAAACCATTTATTTTAAGACCCGTATTCAGGGTGAGTTCAAAGGTGTCTTTTTCCTGAATTTAGTTATTAACTTTGTATGTCCGATTTTGATTCTGATGAGCAGACCTGCAAAACGTAACTATACCATGATGACCTTTATGGCGGTATTATTACTGTTCGGTCACTGGCTGGATTTCTACCAGATTATCATGGGTAGCGTCTCTGTTCACCATATCACACTGGGCTGGCTGGATTTTGGTATTGCAGCATTATTTGTAGGTATTACGATCTACCTGGTCGGTAAGGCTTTAGCAAAAAGGCCGCTGGTTCCTAAATATGATCCCTTCCTCAAGGAAAGTATCATTCACCATACCTAAGCCTTACAAGTACGCACGTCAAAATCTGATTTAGAAAAATATTTTAAGCAATATACATTATGTCAATGTTTTTTACCGTCGCCGCCTTCTTCTTAATTGTGATAGTAATCTTCCAGATTGCTAAAGCAACTGAGTATGTCTCCGTGCTAAAAGGCGAAGAGCAATCCTTTAAACAGAGCAATAAGGTAAATGGGGTACTTATGATTGTATTCCTTATCCTTGGGCTTATTGGTGTTTATTGGTGCAACAAATTACTCTACCCCAGGATGACCTTCAGAGAAGGATCTGCCAGTATCGAAGGGGAACAGGTGGATAAACTGTTCTGGATTACTTTGATTTTGACAGGTATTGTATTTTTTGCGACACAAATCTTACTGTTCTGGTTCGCCTTCCGTTATCAGTATAAGGAAAACAGAAAAGCCTTTTATTTTCCGCATAACAATACCATGGAAATTATCTGGACCTCCGTTCCTACCATCGTACTGTTGATTATGATTGTATACGGTCTGCGCAGCTGGTTTTTGTTTACCGGTGACGCGCCAAAAGGTGCCATGCAGATCGAAGTAACCGGTCACCAGTTCGGATGGGAGTTCAGATATCCGGGTGAGGATGGCGTATTTGGTAAAAAGTATTTTAAGGATATTGACCCTGCCAACTCCAATACACTGGGTCTTATCTGGCAGGATAACGCTGCTTTAAAACAAAAAGCAGATCCCGCTACCTTTGATGATATTATTATTTCAGGGACCATGTACCTGGTTAAGAATAAACCTGTAGAACTTTTAATTAATTCTCAGGATGTTATCCATGACGTGGGTCTTCCTCAGTTCAGAATGAAAATGGATGCGGTTCCCGGTACGCCTACGCGTCTTTGGTTTACGCCCAAGTATACCACCGAAGAGATGAGAAAGATAACCGGTAATCCTCATTATACCTATGAGTTGGCCTGTGATCAGCTCTGCGGTAACGGACACTACTCCATGCGTGCAGTCATTGAAGTGGTTACCCAGCAGGAGTATGATGTAATCATGGCTAAACAAAAGCCTGCTTACTTCCGTGCGTTCCCGGATAAGGATCCGTCTAATCAGCAGCCTGCTGCAGCAACAGATTCAACTGCTGCTCCCGGCGCTGCAACCGCCTTAAGAGCAGCGCATGATACCGCTGCCCTGGCACTCAGATAAGTATTATTTTTAGAATTGATAGATACTAGATTACGTACAGATAAAGCATTTGAATTTTTAAAGATACAATCATGAACAACGAAGCTGTATTGCAGGCAGGTGCTGCCACACTTCATGTGGCTGGAGACCACGGAGAGGCGCATCACCACCATAAGCAATCTTTTATTACAAAATATATTTTCAGCCAGGACCATAAAACCATTGGTAAGCAGTTTTTGATTACCGGTATTATATGGGCACTGATTGGAGGTTTTATGTCTGTATTATTCAGGCTGCAACTGGGTTTCCCGGATACTTCCTTTCCTTGGCTGTCTACTGTTATAGGTCACTGGGCCAAAGACGGACATATCACCGCTGAGGCTTATTACTCACTGACGACCATCCATGGTACGGTCATGATCTTCTTTGTACTCACAGGGGGCCTTTCCGGTACCTTTGCCAACTTCCTTATTCCGCTACAGATTGGTGCCAGAGATATGGCATCTCCTTTAATGAATATGCTGAGCTACTGGTTTTTCTTTACCGCCAGTGTGATCATGTTAAGTTCTTTCTTTGTAGAAACCGGTCCTTTTGCCGGTGGCTGGACGGCCTATCCTCCTTTAAGTGCCTTAGGTGACGCTTCACCGGGTTCTAAAACAGGGATGGACTTATGGCTGGCTTCGCTGATTCTGTTTGTTGTATCGCAGTTATTAGCAGGTCTGAACTATATCTCCACTGTACTGAATATGCGTACCAAGGGTATGAGCATGATGCGTATGCCACTGAGTACCTGGGGTGTATTCCTGCAGGCTGTACTGGGTGTACTTTCTTTCCCTGTATTATTTGCCGGCTTTATCCTGTTGATTTTTGACCGTCACTTCGGTACCAGCTTCTACCTGTCTGATATCTATATTCAGGGTGTAGGTGCTTTACCGCACGAAGGTGGTAATGCGATTTTATATCAACACTTATTCTGGTTCCTGGGTCACCCAGAGGTTTATATCGTTATTTTGCCAGCCATGGGTATCGTATCTGAGGTAATGTCTACCAATGGTCGTAAACCTATCTTTGGTTACTCTGCGATGGTAATGTCCATGTTTGCGATTGTGGTACTGGCCTTCTTAGTATGGGCGCATCACATGTTCGTAACCGGTATGAATCCGTTCCTCGGATCGATCTTCGTACTGTTAACGCTACTGATCGCGGTGCCGTCGGCCATCAAGGTATTTAACTGGCTGACAACCCTCTGGAAAGGTAACCTGCGGTTTACGCCAGGTATGCTGTTCGCGATCGGCTTTGTGAGTGTATTTATCTCCGGAGGTCTGACAGGTATCTATACCGGTAACTCCGCTATTGATATCCATATCCACGATACTTACTTTATTATCGCACACTTCCACCTGGTAATGGGTGTGGCTGCCTTCTTTGGTATGTTCTGCGGTGTTTACCACTGGTTCCCCAAAATGTATGGTCGTCACATGAATAATACCCTGGGCTATATCCACTTCTGGGTTACGCTGGTGGGTGCTTATTTGATTTTCTGGCCAATGCACTATGAAGGTCTGGCCGGTATGCCAAGAAGATATTATGATTACAGCAGCTGGGAAAGCTTCAAACAGTTTGTTGAGCTGAACAGATTTATCAGTATCTGTGTGATCATCACGTTTGCGGCACAGTTCCTGTTCCTGTTTAACTTCTTCCATTCTATTTTCAAGGGTAGGAAACTGACCGTGAAGAACCCATGGAAGTCCAATGCACTGGAATGGACTACGCCAATTAATGTGGGTCATGGCAACTGGCCTGGTGAAATCCCTGAGGTTCACCGCTGGCCATATGACTACAGCAAGGACGGTCATGACTTCATCCCTCAGACAGTTCCTGTTGGTGAAGAAGACAATCCGCTGTATACTTCGGCAGAATTTACCGGTATCAAGGTAGAAGAAGAGCCGGCAAAAGCGCACAAAAAAGCGCATGCATAATTACCGGTTGGCCCGGGCTTAAGCCTGGTCGCAAGCAGGTAATAGAAATTGAATAATTACAGGTAGATCTTTGATTCAAAGGGATCTGCCTGCAAAAAATAAGATTTTTGAAACAGGATAGTGTTAATGCTAATACGAATACGGCGCCGGGTAAGCTGAATGTCTTGATTAAAGACTATATGACGCTTACTAAGTTCACTTTGAGCTTTACGGTTGTCTTTTCCTGTGTGATTAGTTATCTTTTGTCACCGAATACCTTGGTATCCAATGTGGCGAAGATTATTGAGCTCTTTGTAGCAGGGTTACTCGTTACGGGTGCCGCTAATGCCATCAATCAGGCCGTTGAAAAGGATACGGATGCCTTGATGAAAAGAACCGCCAACCGTCCGGTAGCAGCCGGCAGGATCAGTCAGCAAAATGCGCTGATCTTTGCCTATGTTACAGGGATTCTGGGTGTGGCCATGATGTGGTACTGTTTTAATGCACAGTCTGCCTTATTATCGGCCTTCAGCATGTTTTTATATGCTTATATATACACCCCTTTAAAGAAAAAGAATTCCATCGCGGTACTGGTAGGTGCTTTTCCGGGAGCGTTTCCCTGTCTGATTGGCTGGGTAGCAGGATTTGTAGCGGGCGGCGATAACAGCTGGTATGGCGGTCTGGTACTGTTTTTAATACAGTTCCTCTGGCAGTTTCCCCATTTTTGGGCGATTGCCTGGGTGGCGCATGGCGACTATACCAAGGCCGGCTTTAAGTTATTGCCTTCTGACAAAGGCCCTACCAGGAACACGGCCATGAAAGCGGTTGTATATGCAGCGCTGATGGTGCCTGTAGGGATGCTGGCTTTTATTCCACTGGGCGGCGGACATCCTTTAAATGATGCCGGCACGCTGGCCGGAAAAATCAGCTTTGCCATTGTACTGATCTGTAACTTGTTTATGGTGGTGCAATGCATCCAGTTATACATCAATATGGATGTGAAGTCAGCCAGAAGAGTGATGTTCAGTAGTTATATTTATTTGCCGGTGGTGCTGTTAGCTTTACTGTCGGCAGTGAACAAAACATTTTAAATGACAACCGTGAGTGTTACTGAAAATAAAGGCAAATTACATCCGCATAAGTTTTTACTGTGGGTGGGCATGGCAAGCATTGTCATGATGTTTGCGGGTCTGACCAGTGCCTATGTTGTAAAAAGAACTTTTAGCAACTGGATGGAGTTCGGGCTGCCTTCTGTTTTCTGGGTTTCTACGATAGTGATTTTGGTGAGTTCACTGACGATGCATCTGGCTTTAAAGAATTTTAAGGCCCACGAGCGGAAAAAATATAAGAACCTGATTACGGTCACCGCAGTTTTAGGTTTATTATTTGCGGCGTTGCAGTTATACGGTTTCACCCAGCTCCATGAAAAGGGCATTCAGATCTTTGGGATAGGCAGTAATGCATCGGCTTCCTTTTTGGGAATCATCGTCGGGTTACACGCATTACACGTGATAGGGGGGATTATAGCGCTGTTGATCATATTTTTCAGGGCCTATGGCACGAAAGTGAAGCGCTATGACAAAACACCCATTGAGATCGTCGCCATTTACTGGCATTTTGTAGATATATTATGGATCTACCTGTTTTTGTTCTTTAGCTTTATGTAGAATTAACATAACAGGCAGATTATCAGATAAATTAAGAAGCATTAAAAAATAAGATAATTCATTTTTATTCTTTATTATGGCACATACAGCAGCAATACATACTGAAAAGCCGAGCAAATGGAGCGGTGGTAGCAGTCCCTTTAAAGTAGAATATGGCAAATTGATGATGTGGTTCTTTTTGCTGAGTGACTCCTTTACTTTTGGAGCTTTACTGATTTCTTATGGTACTACCAGGTTTGCCACCATTGGCTGGCCTGACCCGAACGTTGCTTTTAATAAGTTCCCGGGCATCAGTGCCAATGCACCGCTGGCCTTTGTGAGTCTGATGACTTTTATCCTGATTATCAGTTCCGTTACGATGGTACTGGCAGTTCAGGCCGGAAAGGAAATGAATAAAAAAGACGTGGTCCGGTATTTAATTCTGACCATTATCGGTGGGCTGATTTTCTTGGGCTGTCAGGCCTGGGAATGGACACACCTGTTTCATGAAGGAGCGTGGTGGGGTGCCAATCCATTTGCCAACTCTAATGGAACACAGTCTACACAGAACTTTACCAACTTCTTTTTCACCATCACCGGTTTCCATGGTTTCCACGTATTCTCAGGTGTTTGTATCAATGTGATTATGTTGATTATGACCCTCTGCAATAAGTTTGAACAAAGAGGCCATTACCTGATGATTGAAAAAGCAGGTCTGTACTGGCACTTTGTGGATCTGGTCTGGGTATTTGTATTTACCTGTTTTTACCTGGTATAAGTTAACCTATTAATTTGCTACAAATTCATTATACATGTCAAATTTAGAACAATTAGAGAGCGGCGGACACACACATGCACATGCATTTGATTCCAAGAAAGTAAAAAGAGAGATCTGGAGAATCACCTTATATCTGTCTATTCTGACAGTGGTGGAACTTATTTTGGGCTTTATCATGATGCCTTGGCCGGAAGACAGTCTGAAAAGACACCTGGTAAAAGGCCTTGTAATGGCCCTTATGCTTTGGAAGGCTTTCTATATTATCGGATACTTTATGCACCTGCGTCATGAGGTTCGTAATATGATTATGGTAATTTCGATTCCTTCCATCCTCTTTGTCTGGTTTATCGCAGCTTTCCTGGGTGATGGTCAGTCCTATAAAGATTTAAGAGCCAGAATGGACCCGTATCACGTGGAACATGCGCAGCTTCCGATGGAATTTCCGGCTGAAGAAGGACATGAAGGCCATGAAACACCTGAAGTGCATAAAATGGAAGCTCCGGCTGCCACTCCGGCTCCTGCTGCAGCAGGTACCGACACCAGCAAAAAGGCTGAATAATTAAAAGATAAGGATAATCATGGCGGCTGAAAATGCCGGTCTGATTACAAAATAAACAACGATAGCCATCTGTTTTTAGGAAAGCAGATGGCTATTGTTGTTTTTGCCGGGGAAGGATTTTTGACTTTTTAGGATTGATTTTTTGTGTGGGGGCGGGGTAGATTTGCTGTTATGTTTTAAAACATGAGTCAGGAAGCATATGGGGGTAATCAAAAATGTTTATTTTTGATGGATGCTGTCAGAATTGGAAATAGTAAAGGGTATACATCCCGGCCTCATCCTGCAAAGAGAACTATTGATTCGCAATATTGCTCAAGGTCAATTGGCACGGTCTATTCAGGTTGCTCCTAAAATCATAGACGCTATTATTGACGGCAAAATGGATATGAATATTGATCTGTCCATGCGAATAGAAGAGGCGCTGGGATTGGAAGAGGGGTATCTGATGACCTTACAGGTATTTTTTGATATTAAAAAGAAAAAATGAGCGTTGTCGATGCGGAAGATACCGGATATTTCTAAATTTAGACGCGTTTTGTTTTGGGACACAAAAATTGAATCCATCGACTGGCAAAGACAAAAAAAGCCGTTATTCAAAGAGTATTTGAAAGTGGGAATTTTTCTGAGAAAAAAGAGGCGCTGCATTTTTATGGACGGGGCGTGATCAAAGAAATCCTTAATACAAAATAATCAAAGAAAATGGGGTAGATGATACCGGAATCCAAGCTCAATTCTTGCCCAAATTTAGGTCATCCCATATGTTGCCATTAATAGCTGAGCATTACGATTGCAAAACGGCTCCGCTGCTGTTAACCTTCCGGATATTATTTTCCAATGAATTTATGGGCTGCTCATCCGTTTATGCGACAGGCGGATTTTTATCCATGCGAGGTTTTAACCTGCTGGTTTTGTCGGCTAATTTATATAGGTATTTTCCCTTACTGGCCTTTGTGAGCTGAGACCTTTCTATAAAGGATTTTACGAGTGGTTCTGACCGGATAAAAGAATCAATTATTTTGATTGCCCTTTTTTCAAGGATACCTAAACGCCTTGCCAGTTCCAGAAAATCCGGCCTCCCATAATAACCATATACGGAATAAAATGGAGAATCCAGGCTATCCTCATAAAGATCCAGCGCTGTGTCAGATTCATAGTTAGTGTGTAACACGGTGCATAAAAGGTCATAAGCAGGCGTAAGCCTGTACTCCCCATTGTCCAGTTTTAGCAAAGAGAAATTTTTTAAGTGGGCGTCTCCATTGGACACCACATAATTAGAGTCTGCTCAATAACTCACCGCTAGGTGGTCATTAACACATTATAATAATTTTTAATTCTGAAATTTCCGGCTAGCCTGACTACATGATAGGCTAGCCAATTTTGTATCCTTAATAGTAGGGATACAGGTGCCTGCCTGGTCATCCGGACCAGGTTTAGCACCAGGGCTATAGTAGATATCCATGAAGTACTTGTATTGGCCAGCTTGGCTTTTATATTGTCCATGCCATATCTGGTCTTTGCTTGGCCAAATTTTCCCTCTATTGGATTTCTTTCGCCCGGTCTTATGTGATTTTTCACTGCCGTTGCGGATGGACGACCTAGCGGTT
>NZ_FNQY01000002.1 GCF_900107765.1 Arachidicoccus rhizosphaerae
CCATCCGCAACGGCAGTGAAAAATCACATAAGACCGGGCGAAAGAAATCCAATAGAGGGAAAATTTGGCCAAGCAAAGACCAGATATGGCATGGACAATATAAAAGCCAAGCTGGCCAATACAAGTACTTCATGGATATCTACTATAGCCCTGGTGCTAAACCTGGTCCGGATGACCAGGCAGGCACCTGTATCCCTACTATTAAGGATACAAAATTGGCTAGCCTATCATGTAGTCAGGCTAGCCGGAAATTTCAGAATTAAAAATTATTATAATGTGTTAATGACCACCTAGCGGTGAGTTATTGAGCAGACTCTAATTATTTCTTGCAATAAACTCCATTCAGACTTTGCTCAATAAGGCGTTTTGGCCAATTTTGCCAACTTTTTCTGACCAACTAGTTCTGCTTTAAAAGAAGTGAATACAAAAAAACCGTAGAAGGAATCCTAAGGATCCTGCCTACGGTTTTTTTATAAAAGATTGTTTATTAGCTTATGCTACTGCTTTTTTAACCAGGTCAGCTGCTTCACTCAGTAAGATGGCAGACTGTACTTTAAGGCCACTCTCATCAATGAGCTTTTTGGCTTCTTCTGCGTTGGTCCCTTGCAGCCTTACAATAATCGGGATTTCAATATTGCCTAATTTATTGAAAGCTTCAATAACACCGGCCGCAACTCTGTCGCAACGAACGATACCGCCAAAGATATTAATCAGGATGGCTTTAACGTTGGGGTCCTTTAAGATAATGCGGAAACCGGCCTCAACTGTTTCTGCATTGGCGGTACCACCAACATCCAGGAAGTTGGCAGGATCACCACCGCTTAATTTAATCATATCCATAGTAGCCATTGCAAGACCTGCTCCATTTACCATACAACCAACGTTGCCGTCCAGTTTTACGAAGTTCAGGTTATATTGACCGGCTTCAACTTCTGTCGGATCTTCTTCAGTGACATCCCTTAACGCTTCAATATCCGGATGGCGCATCAGCGCATTCTCATCAATATTGAGCTTACAGTCAACTGCGATGATTTTGTCATCGGAAGTCTTAAACAGTGGGTTGATTTCCAGCATGGAAGCGTCAGTCCCAATATAAGCATTATATAAATTGGTGACAAATTTCACGCAGTTCTTAAAAGCTGTACCGGATAACCCTAAGTTGAAAGCAATTTCTCTGGCCTGATAAGGCATTAATCCACCACCTGGGTAAACCCATTCTTTGAAGATTTTCTCAGGTGTTTTTTCTGCAACTTCTTCGATATCCATACCACCTTCCGTGCTGTACATAATTACATTCTGACCTTTTGATCTGTCCAAAAGGATAGATAGGTAGAATTCTGCTACGGGATGTTCTCCTTCGTAATAGGCATCTTTTGCAACAAAGATTTTATTGACTTTTTTCCCTTCAGCTCCAGTTTGCTTAGTTACCAGAACACCGCCCAGAATATTGCGCGCAACGGCTGCTGCCTCTTCTGCACTTTTAACTACTTGAACACCATGTTGTTCTGTTCCCTGAATCAATCCCTTTCCACGTCCGCCTGCATGGATTTGTGCCTTAATGACGGCGAACTTACTGTTGGTTTCTGATTTTATCTGGCGATAGGCTTCTTCGGCTGCCATTACGGAGTCAGCGGAAATACCTTCCTGTACAGGAACATTGTATTTTTTTAATAGCTCTTTTGCCTGGTATTCATGCAAATTCATAAGACTAAATTTAAGATTTTTAGTTGCACGAAGATAAGTCAACTCGGTCAATGTGCAAAGGTGGATTTCTTTGTTTATATGAGGATTTAACTTTTATCTCCCTGAAACTTAACTGAAAAATTCTGAAAATTAAAACTGACTTAATTCTTTTAAGGTGACCTTGCCTTCATAAATAGCTTTCCCTACAATGGCAGCACTACAGCCAATTGCTTTGAGCTGAATAAGGTCTTCCAGTGAACTGACTCCACCACTGGCTATAAAATACAGTTCGGGAAATTTATGGATAATCTCTGTATATAAGGGCAGGGACGGTCCCTGAAGAAGCCCGTCTTTGGATACATCTGTACAAAATACGTTTTGGATCCCTATTTTTTGATATTTATCAATAAAATCAAAAACGGAGAGATTGGTGGTTTCTAACCAGCCGCCAATGGTAATCAAGGTGTTTTTGACATCTGCTCCTAACAAAAACTGGCTGGGGCCATACTTTTGAATCCAGTCCGTAAATAAGGTTTCATTTTTAACGGCAATCGAGCCAATGGTAGCAAATTTAGCCCCGGAACCTAAAACAATCTCTACATCTTTTTCTGTTTTAATGCCGCCCCCGAAATCAATAATCAGTTCAGTGGATGAAGCGATATTTTCCAGTACTTTCCAATTGGTTACCTTGCCTGCTTTGGCTCCATCCAGATCCACCAGATGAAGCCTTGTAAGACCTGCGGCCTCAAAGGATTTGGCAACTTCAACGGGATTCTCATTATAAATGGTTTTCTGGCTATAATCACCCTGGGTTAACCGGACACATTTGCCGTCTATAAGATCGATGGCTGGTATAATTTGCATAATTTGTTGTAAGCGTTTAATGTTCTATTAAAAAGAATGCGCAACAAAAAATAGATGTTGCGCATTCAGTTTATTCTTTTCTTAAGGCATAGTGGATCTTACCCGATTTTAGCCTGCAGATTCTGGTCTAATGCGTCCAGGAATTCTTCAGTTGTCAGATAATCAACACCTGCTTTTACTTTATTGCCATGCACGCAAATCGCCAGGTCTTTTGTCATTTTGCCGCTTTCAACGGTTTCCACACAAACTTTTTCCAGGGTATTAGCGAAGTCAACCAATGGCTGATTGTCATCCAACTTCCCACGGAATGCCAGACCTCTGGTCCATGCAAAAATAGAGGCAATAGGATTAGTAGAGGTTTTGTTACCTTTCTGATGTTCACGGTAGTGACGGGTAACAGTACCATGGGCTGCTTCTGCTTCCATGACTTTACCATCCGGGGTTACCAGGGTAGAAGTCATCAGACCTAAGCTGCCGAACCCTTGTGCTACTGTATCGCTTTGTACGTCCCCGTCATAGTTTTTACAGGCCCATACGAAATTGCCATTCCATTTTAAGGCAGAGGCCACCATGTCATCAATCAGACGATGTTCATAAGTAATGCCCGCTGCTTCAAACTTGGCTTTGAATTCATTTTGGTAGATTTCTTCAAAAATATCTTTAAAACGGCCATCGTATTTTTTGAGGATGGTGTTTTTAGTAGAAAGATACAAAGGCCAGCCTTTAGCTAATGCCTGATTGAAACAAGCATGAGCAAATCCGCGAATACTTTCATCCGTATTATACATAGCCATGGCTACGCCATCGCCATTGAAATTGTGCACTTCATATTCCTGAACGGTTCCATCTTCTCCTTCAAATTTAACGGTCAGTTTTCCTTTGCCTTTGGTTACAAAATCAGTAGCACGGTACTGATCTCCAAATGCGTGACGGCCAATACAAATAGGAGCTGTCCAGTTTGGAACTAATCTTGGTACATTTTGACAAACGATTGGTTCGCGAAATACAGTACCGTCTAGAATATTTCTGATGGTACCATTAGGAGACCGCCACATTTTCTTCAGACCAAATTCTTCAACACGTGCTTCATCTGGTGTGATGGTTGCGCATTTGATACCTACACCATATTGTTTGATGGCGTTGGCTGCATCTACGGTAACTTGGTCATCGGTTGCATCACGGTGTTCAACGCCGAGATCATAATATTTAATATCTATATCCAGATAAGGGAGAATCAATTTGTCTTTGATAAATTTCCAAATTATTCGTGTCATTTCATCGCCATCCAATTCCACCACTGGATTGGCCACTTTGATTTTTTCAGCCATTAGTCAACAACTATTTTAAATTTTACAATAATGTGTACAAAAATAAGGGAATGTAGTTAAAAACCTTCAAGGGAAATGTAATTTTTGACTTATATAAAAAATTGTTTTGTGAGCTGATTTTTAATGTATTATAATCATTGTAGGCTAATGATTGTTTGTTTTAACGATTTGGTTGGATAATATGCATTAATTATATCCCCTTGAAAGTTCTTTAAAAGAAAAAGCCTTTCAGGAAATGATAGTAGCCAGTCCCCAGGATAGATCAGCCTTAAATTTTGATGTATGCATATGTAAATATATATTTTATATTATACTGTTAATCAAATTGTTTTAGCGTTAAAAAACGAAATAATGTTTCAAGGGATTTAATTAAATGTAGTCATATTCAAATCCTTTACTAAAAAAGTTTTTTATTCATTTTTCAATTTTAACCTAAAGAACTTCTTAAAGTCAAAAGGATTTAGCCATTGGGCCGTTTAAAACCATTATTTTTAATAAATTTGTTGCATATAAATCTTATTAATCTTGGAAAGTCAGGAAAAACAGAAAAATCTAAAAGCATTAGGATATACCATATTAACCTGTGGAGCTTTGGCTGTGGCACTTATTTTTGCCAGTTGGACACTCCCGACGCCTCCGCCGGAAGTGGTGGACAATGGCATAGAGGTTAATTTGGGTAATTCTGATCAGGGGATGGGGGATATTGCTCCTCAGTTGCCTGGTGAACCAACTTCTGATGATCAGACTCCCACGGATAATCCACCACCAATGGTGGCTACTGAAACACAGCCTCAGGAATATAAAGAAGTAGCCGATAGCAAAGAGGATGTTCCTGTTGTTAAGACTTCTCCGAAGCCAAAAGAGGTGAAAAAGCCTGAACCAAAGGCTGTTGAAAAATCGGTCAAAAAGACCACTGAAAAGAAAGTTATTAATAAGACGCCGGCTCCGCCCAGTCCTAAAGCCGTTTATAATGGAGGTACTAATAAAGGTACAGGGGGAAATAATGCGGATAGCTATAATGGAAAAAGAAATCAAGGTATAGCCGGAGGCAATGGCGACCAGGGCAAAATAAATGGCAATCCTGCCTCAGATAATTATAATGGAAATGGCGGTACAGGAACAAGTGGTATTAGCATCCGCAGCGGTTTATCGAACAGGAGATTTGTAGGGGACAGGAGCTTTACGGGTAAATTTAATGAAAATGCGAAAGTTGCGGTTGATATTGTTGTCAATAAAAATGGTAGTGTAACCAGTGCCAGTGTTAATCCAAGAGGGACAACAACTACGAATTCAACTATTTTGAGTATAGCTATAAGAAAAGCTAAAGAATTGAAATTCAACCAGGGGACTGTTGATGCACAAACAGGAACCATCGTATTTAATTTTAAATTAAATGGATAATATCCGTCTATGGTCAATGAATGTGTGCTAACTTGCGCGTAATTATTTATTCATTCCATGGATTATAAAGAAACGATTGATTTTTTATTCCAGCAATTGCCCATGTTTAGCAGGGATGGAGCATCTGCGTTTAAAAAAGATTTAAGTAATACTCTGGCCCTTTGTGCGGCCTTGGAAGCTCCTCAGACAAAATTTAAATCCATACATATTGCCGGAACCAATGGTAAAGGTTCCTCCAGTCATATGCTGGCAGCTGTTTTTCAAAAAGCAGGATATAAGACCGGTCTTTATACTTCTCCTCATTTATATGATTTTAGAGAAAGGATCAGAGTCAACGGGATGCTGTGTACGGAAGAGTTTGTCGTTCGTTTTGTGGAAAGGATTAAGCCGGAATTAGACGAAATTCAACCCTCTTTTTTCGAGATTACAGTAGCTATGGCGTTCGCCTATTTTGTAGAACAAAAAGTAGATATTGCTATCATTGAAACTGGATTAGGAGGAAGGCTGGATAGCACGAATGTAGTATTGCCTGAATTATCTTTGATTACCAATATCGGCTTTGACCATATGCAATTTCTGGGAAACACTTTGCCCGAAATCGCTACAGAAAAGGCCGGTATCATTAAAAAGAACAGGCCTGTTGTAATCTCTGAATATCTTCCGGAAACCAAAACTGTTTTTGAAAAAACTGCCGCCAATCTAAAGTCCCCAATATTTTTCGCCCAGGATCTTTGGTGTGTAAAGGAAAATGAAAACTATAATATAACGGCAGATCAACAGGACCTTCCTGCGCTCTGTATCAATGCGATTCGCCAGGGAGTTGGCCCGGATGATCTATCTTGTGATTATCAATTAGACTTGACTGGACATTATCAGTTAAAAAATGCGCAGGGAGTCCTGGAGACTATTTATCAAATGCGTCGATTAGGTTGGTCAATACCATTGGACGCCGTTCACGAAGGACTTAAGCAGGTAAAGAAATTAACGGGTTTTGTAGGTAGGTGGGATCAGGTATTAACAGATCCCTGGATGATTGCAGATGTGGGGCATAATGTTGATGGAATCAGAATGATAAAGGAACAGCTTAGCCACATGCAATACAAAAATCTCCATATTATTACTGGTTTCGTAAAAGATAAGGATGTCTCTGCTTCTTTAAAAGAATTGCCCCAAACGGCAAACTATTATTTTACGCAGGCCCCGATTCCCAGAGCGCTGGATGCAGCCTTATTAAAAAATATGGCGGAAAGCTTTAACCTTAAGGGAAAGGATTTTGCAGATATTTCTGCGGCGATTAAGGCTGCGATAGCCGCCTACCAGAAAGGAGATCTCATCTTAATTTGCGGAAGTGTATTCTTAGTGGCTGAAATAAAAGGTGCATTAAACAAGCTGGGATTATCCTGATTAATAAAATTCAAAAGGGCAGCTACTTTATTTTAGCTGCCCCTTTTTTGAGTTATATTTAATAAAGTTGATCTTAGCTGATTTCAACTAAATAATAGTTCTTTTTGCCTCTTTGCACCAATAGGTATTTTCCATGAAGTAACTGGTTATTGTCTACCTTACTTGCAATGTCATTAATTTTGTGACGGTTTATACTGACGCCTCCTCCCTGAACCATTTTGCGTGCAGCACCTTTGCTCTCGAATATATTAGCTGCTGCTAAAAAGGTGACAACATCCGGTTCTGTATCAAATTCTGCTTTTGGAAAACTCATTTTCTGAACGCCCTCCATCGTTTTCAGATCTTCAATAGATAACTCTTCTGCCGGCGCATTTTGATTGCTGAACAGCTTTTGAGTAACTTCTACCGCTGAGGCCAATGCTTCCTCTCCATGAACAAATCTGGTGATTTCTTCCGCCAGTTTTTTCTGAAGGATTCTGGCTTCCGGTCTCTGGTCATGATTAGTCAAAAGTTCGTTCACTTCATCCGGCGTCAGGAAGGTAAATATTTTAATCCAGTTTTTTACATCTTCATCACTGCTGTTCAACCAGAATTGATAGAACTGGTAAGGAGAAGTTTTTTCTGGATCCAGCCAGACATTGCCTTGCTCTGTTTTGCCAAATTTCGTTCCGTCTGCTTTTTTAATTAACGGACAGGTAAAGGCAAAAGCCTCTCCACCCGCTTTGCGACGGATAAGCTCAGTACCGGTAGTTATATTACCCCACTGGTCACTACCACCCATTTGGAGCTTCAGACCATTGGTTTGGTATAAGTGATAAAAATCGTATCCCTGCATTAGCTGGTAAGCAAATTCAGTGTAAGAAATGCCCACGTCCCCCGAAAAACGCTTTTTGACGCTTTCTTTGGACATCATATAATTTACTGTAATATGTTTTCCGGTGTCTCTGAGGAATTCTATAAATGAAATGTTTTTAAACCAGTCATAGTTGTTGATTAAAACGGCACTATTTTCTTCTTGCGCATTGAAATTCAAGAATTTGGAAAGCTGCTTTTGAATGCCTTCTATGTTTTGGGAAAGTTGCTCCTCGCTGAGTAAATTTCTTTCAGCGCTTTTGCCACTAGGGTCCCCGATCATGCCTGTGGCACCACCGACCAAGGCATACGGTTTATGACCTGCTTTCTGTAAATGAACCAATAATAATATAGGAACCAGACTGCCAATATGCAGGCTGTCGGCAGTTGGGTCAAAGCCAATATAACCAGAGGTCTTTTCTTTGAGTAATTGCTCCTCTGTTCCTGGAATGATGTCCTGCAACATTCCTCTCCAACTTAGTTCTTGTATTAAATTCATCTTCAAAATTTTGGCAAAGGTAAATGAACCCTGTTATAATATAAAACCGGATTGAAAAAACGGTTAAAAACTAGATGTAAATTATATTTTTTTATAATACAAAAATTATTCAAACTCAGTTTTTTTGCTTTAATCATTATTTTCCGGTTATGGCAGCTTCTTTTTGCAATATTTTTAAATGGATATCGTTATTGATATTAAATGAATAGAAGTGCCGTTTTAAGGTGTTTCTAGGTGCTTATAATATCAAAATACCAAATGAAGCGATTCAAAATAGTGCTGCTTTTATCAGCGTTTTGTGCAATATCTAATCTGGCAATCAGCCAGTTCCGAGCTTATTCTAATGAATTTATGAATATTGGTGCCGGTGCCAGAGGGCTGGGAATGGGAGGAGCGCAGGTGAGTAGTGCAATTGATGCTACAGCGGGCTATTGGAATCCTGCTGGTTTAAGTTATGTTAGGGAAGTACCTACAATTTCTGCAATGCATGCGTCTTATTTTTCGGGAATTGGAAAATATGACTATTTGTCGGCTGCTATTCCCTTAAACGATGACCGGAGAACGATCGGAATTACTGCCATTAGATTTGGAGTAGATGATATTCCCAATACCCTGTTTTTGGTGGATCCCCAGACCGGGCAATTGAATTATAATAATATCTCAGCATTCTCATCTGCTGATTATGGCTTTTTACTTTCATATGGTCAATTACTTAAGAATACCCCGGATATGCAAATTTCTTTAGGGGGAAATGTAAAGATTTTATATCGTCATGTTGGTAGTTTTGCCAATGCACTGGGATTAGGTATCGATGCCGGATTAATGATAAGAACACCTACCTGGCGTGTCGGCGTTGTGGCAAGAGATCTCACAACTACCTATAATGCATGGTCTTTTAATTTCACCGATAAAGAAAAGGAAGTATTATATCTAACCAATAATGATATTCCTACAAAATCCACAGAGCTTACTCAGCCAAGGTTAATTCTGGGTGGTGGCTATAATTTTGTGTTTAATGAGAAGTTTAGTTTGCTTGCAGAAACCAATTTGGATGTGACTTTTGACGGGAAAAGAAATACGCTGGTAAGCAGTGACCCGATAAGCATTGATCCGCATTTAGGTATTGAAGGTAATATTATGGATAAAGTATTTATCAGGGCAGGTATCTCAAATTTTCAAAGAGGCTTAGCTGATTCTGATACAACCAATCAAAAAAGAGTCTGGATTTTTCAACCAAGTTTGGGGGCAGGCTTTAAATTAGGGAATGTTGTGATAGACTATGCTTTTACCAATCTGGCCAACCAATCCAATCCTTTATATACCCATATTTTCTCGCTAAGGGTTGATCTGGAAAAAAAGAAATATTAATTGATTAGGTTCTTTTTAGACAATTTATTTATTCTATTTTCTTTTAAGATGACAAAAAGAAATTTACATATTGGGACTTTATTACTGCTAGTACTTGGCTTATTATTTACGACTGGTAAGGTGACCGCACAAACTTATAATAATGAGTGGATTGTAAACGGACAGACTTACTATAAATTTAAGATTGCAACGGATGGACTATATAGAATATCTGGCACAACGCTGTCTTCTGTGGGGATAGCAAGTGCAGTGGGAAGTAGTTTGCAGTTATGGAGAAACGGGGAACAGGTGCCGATTTATACCAGTAATACAGGAACGCTGGGGACAAATGATTATATTGAATTTTGGGGCGAACACAACGATGGCAGTGTAGATAAAGCCCTCTTTAAAAATGCTTCAGATCAGCTTAACAAGGCTGAGAGTTTTGAAGGTGATAGTTCCAGCTATTTTTTGACTATTAATACAAATTCCAGCCAGAATTTAAGATATACAAAAGCCACAAATGATGTAGCAGGTCTTGGCAGTAGCTTAACTGCTGAACCTTATTTTTATTATACGATTCAAAAAGACCTGGGTTCTACTTTTAACCGTGGACCGGCAACTGCCTATGGATCAGATTATGTCTACATGTCTGATTATAAAGCAAAATGTTTTGGTACTATTATAAAGGGAACTAAAAGCACCTCTGCCAGTTTTACTAATTTATATGGTTATTCTGGGGGAACCGGAATTATAAGTTCTGGAATGGCTGGAGCCTCCACCTTGGGGAGTAACCGAACGATAACGGTTAAGGGGAGCGATGGCGCTACCGTTACACAATCCTTGGGAAATTTTGAAGGAAAGGTAATCAGTGCAGGTGGAGCAAAGGTTAGCTCTAGTTATACAGTGACTGTTACCAATGGAAGTTCTAATGCCAATGATCAGGTAAATGTCAGTTTTGTGTCTCTATATTATCCCAGGACTTTTAATTTTGGAGGCGCTTCTAGTTTTGCTTTTAATTTATCTGCAAGCAGTAAGGCCAGGCTTTTAAATATAACCAATTTCTCTGCTGGAGGAAGCACTCCGGTATTACTGGACATTACTCACGGATTACGATATGAGGGCGTTGTCAATGGCTCAACTTATCAATTTGTACTGCCGGCGATGGATTCCAGCCATTTAGCCCTGGTTGGTCAAAGTGCAACAAGTTATACCTCCATTAGTGCGGCAGATATTACATCCAGGTTGTTCCCGAATCTTACAGTTAGCGATCAACAAGGAGATTATCTGATTATATCCAATAAGGCTTTGTATGGCAGAGGAGATTATGTATCTCAGTATGCTGCATACAGAAAGTCTTCAACAGGAGGGGGGTATAATGTTCATATTTATAATATTGATGATCTTGAAGATATGTTTGCCTTTGGGGTACATTCAAGCCCTCTAAGCATCAAGAATTTTTTAAGATACGCGCGCAATACATTTGCTGCTAAGCCTAAATTTGCTTTTTTAATTGGAAGGGGATTGACCTTTGATAATATGCAAGGGGCAAACGCTTCAAATTCTGAATATCAGGACCAGAATCTTGTGCCAACTTTTGGCTGGCCTGCTTCGGATATTATGTTGGCAGCCGATAACAGTGAACCTGTGGCTGCTGTGCCTATCGGCCGACTATCTGCAGTCAAACCAGATGAAATTAAAAATTACCTAGAGAAAGTCAAGGTGTATGAGGCTGCTCAGCAAAGTACTGATCATACGATTGCAAATAATGCCTGGAAGAAAAATGTGGTGTTTATATCGGGTGGAAGTACATCTTCAGAGAATAATTTATTTACAAGTTATTTGAATGACTACAAAACTATTTTAAATGATAGTTTATTTGGAGCTCAAAGTTATTATTTAAGTAAGATTACTTCCGATCAGGTCTCTTCTGGTCAAGCACTGGAATTAAAGCAGTTAGTAGGAAAGGGGCTTGGCATAATTAGCTATTTTGGTCATGGAGCCAGTACTACAATAGGTTATAGTGAATTAAGTGATCCATCTGCATTTGAAAACAATGGTCGTTTTCCAATAATATTTACAAGTGGTTGTGATGTGGGAGATTGTTTTAGCTTTATGACTGGGCGTACGACTACCATAAATAATATTACTGAAAGGTATATGTTTGGTGCTGATAAAGGTAGCATTGGTTTTGTAGCGGAAACCTATTTGGGGGTAACTTCCTTTCTGCAGACTTATAATTTGGTTTTGTATAAAGATTTGGCGCATGATTATTATGGGCAACCTATTTCTGTAGTTATGCAAAAATGTCAATCAGCAATGATTACTCCTGAAAGATTAAAAATAAGTGATACAATTACCAATTATGCGCATGCGGAACAAACAAATTATTATGGTGACCCCGCTATCAGCTTATATAATTTTAATAAACCTGATTTTGCTGTTGAAGACGATGGCGTTATTGCGCCAAGTTCGGTTTCGATTTCTTCAGGGAAGTTTAATTTGAAAGCTTATTTGTATAATATTGGAAGAGCAATCGGGGATTCTGTTAATATTACGGTGGTGCATAAATTTCCAGATGGATCTCAAGAAAATTTATTTGATAAAAAAATTAAATCAATTCATTATATTGATTCACTTTCTTTAGATGTAACGATTGATGCAAATAAATCTGTTGGAAATAATCAATTTGTTATAACTATTGATAATGATAATACATATGATGAACTTAATGAAAGTAATAATTCAGTAAGTAAAAATGTAAATATTTATGCTAATGGGATAACTCCAGTTTATCCATATAATTATTCCATCATTCATAATGCGACTGCTCCATTAGTTGGATCAACCTCGGATGCATTAGCATCTTCTGCAACATATATAATGGAATTAGATACTTCTAAATTATTCAACTCTCCTTTTTTAGTTACAAAATCTATAAAATCCGTCGGTGGTGCTATTAGTTTTGATCCGGGTATAACTTATAAAGATAGTGTTGTTTATTATTGGAGAATTAGTCCAGCAATTATAGATGGAGAAGATTATAAATGGGCTTATAGTTCATTTCAATACATTACAGATGATGGTACGCAAAATGATGGGGTAGGTCAAAGCCATTATTTCCAACACTTACAATCCACGCTCGAAAGTATTCAGTTGGATAGCCTTAATAGAGAATGGGCGTTTACGGATAGAAATGTTGAATTTGTAATAGGGCAAGCTGTAATTGGAAGTGGCATTTCCACAGGATACAGTAATTTTAAAATTATAGTGGATAAGGATCCTGTATCTTCTTATTACTGTACAAAACTTAATAGCTCATTAATGTTTAATGTCTTTGATCCATTAAGTTTTAAACCTTATATTAACCAAAATGTACCCTCAGTAATAGAGAGTGGGGAAATTGGTGGATTTATGGGAGCGACATCGGCTTGTAAAACTGGAGCTTATTCTTATGATACGGATCCAGTAGGACATCCGAATACCAATAAATCAAATTTTCAATTTAGTTATCAGACCGAAGCTGATCGGGCGAAGATTGTAGATTTTTTTAATTGGATTCCTGATGGGACTTATGTTGTGATGAGGCTTTTTGTAAAGGAGCCTTTCAATAATGTCCCATTAATTGATGCTTGGAAAAATGACGCCGGGGGAAATGCTAATTTGTATAATACTTTATTGGCACAGGGATTAACTTCATTAGATCAATTTACACAGCCACAAGGAGGGATTTTTGTTTTTAGAAAAAATAATAAATTATTTACACCAATCCAAGCGTTGACAGGAGATGTTAATGGACAACTTTTATTAACGGAGTCATTGACAGGAAAAGATTCGATTGGTTATATTACATCTCCAAAATTCGGTCCTGCAAAAGATTGGAAATCAATTCAATGGAATGGGTTGAGTAAGGATCTAATAAAAACTGATCACACCAGTTTAGAAGTGTGGGGAGTTACTAGTTCTGGTGCAAATATGTTATTAAAAACCTTAAATTCTGATGAACAAAATTCTGACATTTCTTCAATAGATGCCTCAACTTATCCATATCTTCAACTTAAATTAAGAAATGCAGATAGTATTTATTACACACCTTTTCAATTGAGATATTGGCACATATTATATACACCGGTGTCGGAAGGGGCTTTGGCAGGTAATATTGCCTTGGAAAGTAAAGATACTATTGATTTAGGACAGGATTTGACTTTTGGTATTGCTTTTAAGAATGTAAGTGATCAGATTTATAGTGATTCTATTAAGGCAAATGTGACTCTTAGAGATAAAGACAATCAATTATTTACAATTCCCATCCAGATGTTGAAACCAATTCAGGTGGGAGATACTGCGATGGTTTACGTTACTATTCCAGGAGATACGACTGAATATAATGCTGCACATCCGAATGACCGAATGCCGATAGGAACAATGAATTTAGGAGGGGCTGTAACTTTAGGTTTAGACATTAATCCTTCTTTAAGTCCATTGGAATATACACATGATAATAATTTCCTATACAAATCCATATACATTCGTACTGAAGAGCATAATACTCAATTGGATGTAACATTTGATGGGGTACATATCCTTGATAATGATATAGTTGCAGCTAAACCTGTGGTTGCGATCAGAGTCAGTGATGATTCTAAATATTTATTACTTAATGATACTGCAGTAGCTAAAATCTCATTGGTATATCCGGATGGTTCCATTAAGAATTTTGGATATAATTCTGATACATTGACCTTTAGTCCGGCTACCGATAGCACTAAAAATGAAGCTTTAATTGATTTTAGGCCTTATTTGACTCAAGATGGTACGTATGAACTTATAATTAAAGGTCAGGGTAAAACGGGTAATGCAACAACGGCTACTGATTATAGTGTCAATTTCCAGGTTTATAATAAACCGATGATTTCTGATATGTTTAATTATCCGAATCCATTTACGACCTCTACTGCATTTGTATTTACCATAACAGGTTCACAAGTGCCGCAGAATATTAGAATTCAGATTTTAACCGTTACAGGAAAGATTGTCAAGGAAATTACGAAAGAAGAATTAGGGCCTTTGCATGTAGGTAGAAATATTACTGATTATAAATGGGATGGAACGGATAATTATGGACAGAAATTGGCGAATGGCGTCTATATTTATAGGGTGATAACCAATCAGGATGGTAAGAAGCTGGATCATTTTACCATTAAGGATACCAATGGTAATGAAATTAACACAGGTAAATACTTTAACAAAGGGTACGGCAAAATGTACTTGATGCGATAACTTTTAAATTAAATGCTTGAGTTTGCTATCTTCGTGCAAATTTTAAACTTTAGACAATGAAAGTTGTTGGGACAGGAACTCGGGTATTGAATTTTTTAATTGATACATTACTTGTTTTTATAATAAGTTTTACCTTTGCAAAATGGTATAATTTTCATGTTATGTATTGGGGTTATCCGCCTTTTCCTCCTTACGCTTTCTTTTTTGTAAGTCTATTTGTTTATTACTTAATTTTTGAATCCATCTGGCGGAAAACACCAGGTAAATGGTTAAGCATAAGTAAGGTTGTGAACAAAGAAGGGAAGAAGGCTTCTTTCTTTCAAGTTTTGGTACGTTCGCTGGTGAGATTGACGGTTATTGATATGTTTTTTATTCCCTTTTTGGATGGAAGAACCTTGCATGATTTTTTAAGTGGAACTTATGTAGTAGAAGCATAAGTTTAAAGCTTACTTCCCAGGTGCTCTATTTCGAAGAACCCATGGCCGAAATATTCTATATAATAGTTTGTTTTTTGAAGCAATAAATATGTAGGTGGCCTTTGGATTATATTTAAGGAATTGCAAAATCGATAGTTTATTTGATTTTTCCTTTATAAACTCTGGATTGTTACTTAGCCAACTTGCAAGAAGGATTTTTTGATTAAAAAGGAATTCTCTTTTTGATGCAAGGGAGTCTGGGATTGTATGTTTACTGATAAAGTAGTCTGCTATTGTATGTCTTTTTATAAAATGATTAATGCGGGCATAGATGTCAATCTTTCTACTTTGAGAATTATTTCTGAAATTGTAAGTAGTTGTCGTTTGATGTAAATATGATCCTTTTGTTTTTAACATGAGGCCTAAATAAATCCCATAATCAGAGGTGGGAAAATTGTATTTTATATATTCTTCTATTTCTTCCTCCATTAATAGTGCTCTTCTGAATGAAGAAGTAGAGGTGAGGATAGGATAAGACAAAAGCGAGAATTCGAATTGATTATTTTCTGGGAATTTAAAGGAAGAATGATAACCATATTGTTCTTGAATTTGGTCCTCTGCCTCAATCAAATAATTCCCAAATATGAATCCTATTTTTGAATTTGTTTTGTAAACTTCGTAATGAAGTTGTAAATGGTTGATAGAATTCCAATAATCGTCCGCATCTAATAGTGCAATATATTCTCCTTGGGCTATTTTTAGTAAATGGCTTAGACTCTTAAGAACTCCCTGATTTTCTATGTTATTTATTATAGTAAAATTTGAATATTTTGAATAATTTTCTAATATTTTTATTGTTTCATCAGTTGAACAGTCATTACAAATTAATACTTCTATATTGAAATTAAAATTTTGAGAGAGTATGCTTTGAATTGCTCTATCGAGAAATTCTGCCATATTGTAAGTTGTGACGCATATCGAAAATACAGGGTTCATTTTTATAATTTAATTTTCATTGCTCTAAATACTATATAATTATAAATTTCAGTAGCAATTCGATTCTTAAAAACCTTTAATTGAAAAAACATATAACAACTGGCGCATAGCATAATTCCCAATATTAAATTTATAGTCATATTAGGGTTAAAACGTCCAATAAAATAATGAATTG
This sequence comes from Arachidicoccus rhizosphaerae, assembly GCF_900107765.1. Taxonomy (GTDB): domain Bacteria; phylum Bacteroidota; class Bacteroidia; order Chitinophagales; family Chitinophagaceae; genus Arachidicoccus; species Arachidicoccus rhizosphaerae. The sequence continues at coordinate 16,246 of NZ_FNQY01000002.1, forward strand.
GAATAAATAAACTACTTAATATAATGCAGATAAGTGGATCTTTTAATTTAATATTTAACTTGATATATTTTCTACTTTCAATATACACTAATGTTACCATTAATATTTCTGTAAATAAATATGAGATGCTTGCTCCTATATAACCGAATTTTGGAATAAGGATTAAGTTGATTATCAAATTACAAGCCATTCCCCAGATTGATAATTTAAACATTTGTTTCTCCTTTCCTAAAGGGAATAATATTTGTCGACTATAAACGAATGCTAATCCTAATAGAATTGGTAATGGAGATAAGATCATTAAAGAAATTGTAGCGGAGTAATAATTTTTTCCCGCAATTAAATTTATTAACTCTCTTGAATAAATAAAAACACCAAAGGATATTGGGATACTAAGAAAAGCTGTGTAATAAAATGATTTATTTAGTAATTCAATAGCACGAGTTCTATTTTGATTATTATTTATTCCAAATAATTTGCTTAGCTCAGGAATAAGAACAACCCCTCCTGTTTTAATAAAAGCAATGGCAAGCTTACTAATTTTTTCTGATACCGTATAATATGCCACTTCTTGTTTAGGTTTAAAAAATCCAAGTATAATCGAATTCGCATAAACATAGATGCTAATCATTACACTCAGGGAGAATAAAGTCACAATAGGCTTTAAATGCTTTCTAATGTTTAATTGGTTTAGATTAAATACTAGCAAATGTTTCGCTTTCATGAAATTTATTATTGCTGAAAGAGAAATTACAAATAATTCTATTGAATAATAGGTCGCCTTGTCAGTAGGTGATTTAATTAGGGTGAATATTAAAATTACTGAAATACTTCTTATAATTACTGATCGTAATGTAATATATTTAAATTCTTGAATGCCATTGTAATACCATTCTATGAAAAATAAATTAGACCATAGAATTGCAAATCCAATATAAAATAGTAATAAATCAGAATTTAGACTTGATATAATTCTTACAATAATTAAAAATATTCCGCTAACAATTGTGGTAGTAATACAATTAAAATAAAATAATTCAGAGAAAGTTTTTTTTAATAAGATGGGATTATCACTAACTTTAGCTATTTCCCTAATTCCATATACAGGGATTCCTAAAAAGGCAAAGGTTAAAAAATATTGTGTAAAGTAGCTTGCAAAGTTAACGGCTCCGATTGCATTTGGCTCGAGGACTCTAGCCGCATATGGAAAAGTTATCAAGGGAAATATTAATTGGCTTATTTGTAGTATCGTATTATATATAATATTTTTTTTAAGCATACAAAAGCGCCTTTGGATTTTTGTGCTAAATTAAACTTTCTTATAATAAATTGATTAATTTTGGTTTATTACTTTCAATATTTACCTATGGGGCGTCTTGGTAGTTTTGTTTTTAGATTTTTCTATATTTTGGCTCCTTTTAAAATGAAGAAGCGAATGGATCTCCTAAAACATGGTTGGAGTTTAATGGTGTCTCCTGATTCTTGGTTGGTTCAAATTGGTTACGTTAATTCATTCATTTCTGGAGAACCTGTTGATCTCTTTTATAATCCTGTTCCGTGGATGAATTATAGCCTTTTCTCTTTTTTGGCAGAAAGAATTAATAAAAACTTTGAAGTGTTTGAATTTGGTTCTGGAAATTCTACACTTTTCTTTGCTAAACATGTGAGGGAGTTGTATTCAATAGAGTATGATAAAAAATGGTTCGATTTGATTTCTAAAAAAATCATTGTCCAAGAGTTAAATAACGTTAGGTATATTTATTGTGAATTGGGGAATGCATATTCAAATAAAATAGTTCAAATAGATACTTTTTTTGATATGGTGATAATCGATGGAAGGCAAAGAGTGGAATGTGCAATAAGGGCCTATTCTAAATTGAAAGATTCAGGTGTATTAATATTAGATGATAGTGATAGAGTAAAATATAAAGAAATTTTTGATTTTTATCAAATAAAAGGATTTGCATTTGTTACCTTTTCTTCTGTAAAACCAAATGGGTTTGGGGCGGAGTATTCAACAATTTTTTACAAAAAAGGAGAAAATATTTTAGGATTATGATTAATGTCTTATGGCTCCCAAGCTGGTATCCTTCAATTGAATCTTTACAAAATGGAGATTTTATTGAGCGGCATGCACACGCTACTTCCTTTTATGCTAATATTCGCCTTTTATTTATTCAATCATCTAAAAAAGTTAATAGGAGAACTGTATATGATTTATGTTTAAATAAGGATTGTGATGAAAGAGTTGTTTTATTTCCTTCTTTTAGTCTTATAGGGAGTATAAACTTTATCAAATATATTTATTATTATAATGAATATATTTCGACCTATTTTAGCAATGAAACTAGAATAGATTTAGTGCATGTCCATGTATCATATAAAGCGGGATTAGTGGCTCTTTGGTTAAAAATAAGATTTGGAATTCCATATGTTTTAACTGAACATTGGACTTTATTTTCTAAAGGAAGAATAAATGAATATAAAAATAAAGGATTTATATTTAAATTCATTTTGAAAAAAATATTTAAGAATGCCTCTGTGGTAATGCCCGTTAGTAGGGACTTAGAATGCAGTTTAATTAACGATTTTGGAATAAAAAGAACAAAGGTGATTCCAAATGTGGTAGATAATAAATTGTTTTATTTTGACAAGAAAAGCTCTATAAATTTTTCATTTATTCATGTTTCCTCTGGGAAACCAGTAAAAAATGTTGGAAAAATTGTTAGCAGTTTTTTAAGGTTAAATAAAGTCGCTGATCTTAACCTTTTTTTGTTAATAGTAGGTATTTACAAAGTTGATGAATATGATTCGGACTTTCTTAAAGAAAGAAATGTTTTACTTTATGGAATGTTAGATCATAGTGATGTGGCAATCAATATGAGGAAAGCAAATTCCTTTATTTTGTTTAGTGATTATGAAAATCTCCCTTGCGTAGTTGCAGAAAGTCTTTGTTGTGGATTACCAGTCATTTCGTCTTCCATTAATGGTGTTCCAGAAATGGTGAATGATTCGAACGGAATACTTGTGCCTCCTGGTGATGAGGAGGCGCTATATCTGGCTATGGAGGATATGATTCTAAATTATTCCAGATACGACAGGGAAAAAATTTCTCAACAGGCACAAGCTAAATATAATCCCGAAGTTGTAGGTAGGCAAATTGTAGAGGTTTATGAAAAAGTACTATCAAAAAAATCCGGTTCTTAGCCCGGATTTTTTGTCTATCAGCTAAATTCAATTATAGATAATCATCGTCAAAATTTCTACGCACCTCCGCAACATAATCCTTGATTTCCTGTTCTTTATCCTTTTTACAGATTAAGAGAGAATCCTTGGTATCAATCACAATACAATCATCCAGCCCTTGTAATACGACCAATTTTTTATCAGGAGCACTGATCATGCATTTTGTCGCATCAATGACGACAATATGTTTTCCGGTCACTGCATTGCCTAAATAATCTTTTTCCAGATTTTCATAGGCACTGTTCCAGGTTCCTAAATCGCTCCATCCAAAAGAAGATGGTATTACGTATACATTTTCTGATTTTTCCATAATGGCAAAATCAATAGAGATATTGGTGCACAATGGATAAATGCGTTTGATAGCAGCTAGTTCCTTATCTGTATTGAAATTTTCCTTTTCAGCATCAAACACTTCAAACATTTCCGGCTGATGTTTCTCGATGGCATTTAAAACACTTTTCACACGCCAGACAAATATGCCTGAGTTCCATAAAAACTCTCCACTTTCCAAAAAGACTTTAGCCAATTCAAGATTTGGTTTTTCAGTGAAAGTTTTTACTTTATAAATATCTGAAGCGACTTCTCTGGTCTCATATTGTATGTAACCATAGCCTGTATTCGGATATAATGGTTTGATTCCTAATGTTACCAAAGCATTCAGATGCGCTGAAAAATCAAGTGCGGTCTCTATCGCTTTTGTAAATTCTACCGTGTCCATAATTATATGATCACTGGGAGCTACAATCAGATTTGCATCAGGGTCTTTTTCCAGTAATTTCATCGAGATATAAGCAACACAGGGAGCTGTACTTTTCCTGCTAGGCTCTCTGATTATATTTTCCAAAGGAAGTTCAGGAATCTGTTCATGTGTCAGATCTGCGTATTCTTCCGTAGTGGCGATAAAAATGTGGTCTAATTGAATAAATGGGGTAAACCGCTCAAAGGTTTGCCGAATAAGTGTTTTGCCGGTATGTAGAATATCCAGAAATTGCTTAGGTTTTGCCATTAAACTCTTGGGCCACAAGCGGCTGCCTATTCCGCCCGCAAGAATTACAACATAATGGTGTTCATTGTTTTGCACAGACTAAATTATTATTGATCGATTGCGAAGATAAAGAGATTATCCTAAATATTAATAGTTGTTATTTTTCTGATTTTTATAAGAACAGGGCTTAATGTGGCATCAATTTAGCCATAAACTGCAAAATTATCAAGAATCCACCTGTAGATATACGTTTAAACATTATTTTTGTGGTTATGTATTTTAATTGGAATGACAGTATAAATTTAATGCGTAAGCTCACTTTTAAGCGTTTTTGGAATGCTGCAAAAGTTACGATGAGCTTTGAATTGAGCAAATTATTGAAAAAGCCAATTCAATGGGGTTATCCGATGTCCATTTCTTTTGAGCCAACCACTTCATGTAATCTGAGATGTCCGGAGTGTCCAAGTGGACTCAGGGCCTTTACCAGGGAAAAAGGGATGCTTAAAAATAATTTCTTTACTGATACTATTGATGATATATATGAGGAAATAATGTATTTGATATTTTATTTCCAAGGTGAGCCTTATCTGAATCCGGATTTTTTGAAAATGGTAAAATATGCCCATGATAAGGGCATATATACGGCAACATCGACAAATGCGCATTATTTAACGGATGAAAAAGCGAAAGAAACGATAGAAAGTGGACTTGATCGATTAATTATATCCATTGATGGAACTACGCAGGAAGTTTATGAATCCTATCGTGTCGGGGGAAAACTTGAGAAAGTGCTGGAAGGCGCTCGTAATATTGTAAAATGGAAAAAGAAGCTGAATAGTAAGACGCCGTTTGTTTTTTTCCAGTTTTTAGTCGTCAAACCCAATGAACACCAAATAGAAGATGTTAAAGCGCTGGCTAAAGAAATAGGGGTGGACCAAGTTCGGTTTAAAACTGCACAAGTTTATGATTATCAGAATGATCCAAACGGATTGATACCGACAATCGATAAATATAGTCGTTACAGAAAAGATAAGAATGGCGAAATGCAGGTAAAAAGTGGCATGAAAAACCATTGTTGGAAACTTTGGCAGTCAAATGTAATCACTTGGGATGGTTTAGTTGTACCTTGTTGTTTTGATAAAGATGCGATGCACCGGCTGGGTAATTTAAAAAACCAGTCCTTCAAAGAGATCTGGCATAATGATAATTATAAACAGTTCCGAAGTGAATTAATGGCTGGCAGAAAAAATATCGATATCTGCGCCAATTGTTCTGAGGGACTATCTGTATGGGAAGATTAATGCAAAATACGATGGAAGACAAACTAAAAAATATTGAATTCCCGGAATTCAAAAATGATTTTCACATGGTCAGACTCAGCATTTTCCTTACAGAAAGCTGGCTCATGGAGTCTGTGAGAAAGTTCTTTGATGAATTTGACATTACTGCTCAGCAATACAACATTATGCGTATTGTGGAGGCCAGTGAAGTTCCTTTAAGTATTTTGCAGATCCGCGAAAAGATGCTGGAGAAAATGTGTGATGCCAGCAGATTGATTGACCGTTTAATTTTAAAAGAACTTGTAATTAAAAAAGTTTCCGTTATTGATAAAAGGTTAGTAGAAGTTTATATAACCGAAAAGGGTCTTGAATTATTAGCTGAAATTAAGGGTAAAGTTTCTGCCCTGGAAAAACCTATTCGAGATAATATTAGCGAGGAGGAAGCGGCTACGCTTTGTGCTTTGTTAAGTAAAATGAGAGGGTCTGAACCAGAAATTTGTTGCTGAAAATCTACATGAATTAACTAGGTTCAAAGATTAAATCGGCCTTTTCTCATCGTATTATTTATTCAAAATATGTCAAAAACAAGGTTCCAAGATTTATTGAAATTTATTTGTATTTGCACCCTTCTGAATATTATTGGATATGGGAGCGTATGTGCACAGCCCAATCCTCCTAAATATGAAATGCGGGGTGTTTGGATTGCTACTGTTTTAAATATTGACTGGCCGAGCAAACCGGGACTTCCTACGGAACAACAAAAAAGTGAATATATTCGGATCCTGGAAAAAGATAAGGCAATGGGAATCAATGCCGTCTTTGTCCAGGTGCGTCCATCAGGGGATGCTTTTTATCCATCCCAATATGATCCATGGAGTGAATATCTTACCGGTAAACAAGGGCAAGCTCCACAGCCGTATTATGACCCTTTGAAATTCATGATTGAGGAGGCACATAAAAGAGGAATGGAATTCCATGCATGGATCAATCCTTACAGAATGGTCTTTGATGTAACCAGGTCCTCAATTGCTGCCAATCATGTTACAAAAATGCACCCGGAATGGTTCGTTAGATATGGCAAACAATTGATATTTAATCCAGGACTGCCAGAAACAATCGATTTTCTGGTGGGAGTGGTCAAGGATATCGTTCATAGATATGATATAGATGGTATTCACCTGGATGATTATTTTTATCCTTATCCGACCAGTCAGCATTTTAATGATGATGCTGCTTATCAAAAATATGGGCATGGCTTAAGTCTAGCCGATTGGCGAAGATCTAATTGCGATTCTGCTATAAAAAAGGTGCATAATGCCATTTTGGAACTAAAACCGATGGTTAAGTTTGGGGTAAGTCCTTTTGGTATTTATCAAAATAAAACCCAGGACTCTGGAGGTAGCGATACAAGAGGATCTACTAATTACCATGACCTATATGCGGACATCCTTCTGTGGTTAAAGGAAGGTTGGATTGATTACGTTGCCCCCCAGTTATATTGGAAGATCGGGAAAACAGGGCAGGATTTTAGAATTCTGCTAGATTGGTGGGCCAATCATACCTATGGCAGAGATTTGTATATTGGACAAGCGGTTTACCATGCAGACGAAAGGGACGTATCCGGTTGGTCAGATACCAAAGAACTGCCTAATGAGATACAATTTATTCGTCAGTATCCCGATAAAGTACAGGGCAGTATATTTTTTAGCAATAAATCCTTTAATTCCAATCCAAATGGCTTTGTGGATAGTTTAAAAAACAATTATTACCGTAAACCGGCGCTAATCCCACCCATGTTATGGATTGATAAAAATCCGCCTAAGGCCCCTGAAATCTGGGCTATCAACGGTAGATTACCACAAATACAAGGAGCATTAGATGAGCTTTCTCAAAGAGAAATAGTCAACAAATATGTTCTTTATACGGGTAGAACCATCCAAGAACTCGGCAATCATCCGGAACAAATCATTGTTGGTGATAATAGAGGCAGCGTATTTGGCTTTAATCTTAATTATAGTAATATACCTGCAGGCAGTAAAAAGTTCTATGTATCCGTTACCAGTGTGGACCGGGAAAACAATGAAAGTTCTGAAAGCAATATCATAAGATTTGAACAAAGAAGTGACGGATCCTGGCAAGGCTTTGTTGGTTATTAAACTGAAATTAAAAATCCTACTTAAATATGAACAGTTGGTAGTAATTGCTTAATTTAGCAAGCTATCTATTCAATGTTGATATGTTAATTAAGAAAAATATGAAGAAATATTTACTATTATTACTTGGGGCAGGCTATGGTTTTACTTTGCAAGCGCAACCGGAAAGATGGCAGCAAAAAATTAAATATACCATTGATGCTAACCTGGATGTCAATACCAATATCGTTAACGGAAAAGAGAAAATTACCTACTGGAATAATTCTCCTGACACGCTGAATCGTTTATTTATCCATTTGTATTGGAATGCTTTCCAGCCAGGATCAATGATGGATGTAAGAAGCAAGGAACTAGGCAAAATCATTTTAGGAAAAAACAGAAAGGGGGAACCTGTACAGGACTGGGATCCCCGTGTTCGGGACAGAATCTCAAATTTAAATGAAAAGGAGATTGGTTACCAAAGGGTAAAATCACTGACTATTGATGGGCAGCAGCAAAATCTGGTAGAACATGAGACGATTTTGGAAGTCCAGTTGAAAAAGCCTATCCTGCCGCACTCTGCAACGGATCTTGCTATTAATTTTGAAGCGCAGGTTCCTGAACAGATTCGTAGAAGCGGACGTGATAATGAAGAAGGCGTTAGATACAGCATGAGCCAATGGTATCCCAAAATGGTAGAATACGATTACCAGGGCTGGAATGCGAATCCTTATATAGCCAGAGAATTTTATGGTGTATGGGGAAGTTATGATGTACAGTTAACTTTGGATAAGCATTACCTGGTAGCAGCAACCGGCACGGTTCAAAATCCGGATGAGGTAGGTTTTGGATATGGTAAATTAGCCGGGGTCCCTGAAAATGCTTCGGAAGAAACTACCTGGCATTTTACAGCAGATAGCGTACATGATTTTGTTTGGGCTGCTGATAATCAATATAAATTAATTAAAAGGAAAATAGAAAAGGGTCCGCTTTTCTATTTTGTATATAAAAGCAAATCTGAAAAAGATGATTCTGATTGGAATACATTAGCAGATTCTGTAGCTTACGTATATCCTTATATTGCCCGTACATTTGGTGCTTATCCTTATCATAATTATTCCTTTATCCAAGGAGGAGATGGCGGTATGGAATATCCGATGGCTACCTTAATTAAAAGTGCCAGTTTAGGAACAGCCCTCCATGAATTCGGTCATAACTGGTATCAGGGTATTTTAGGTAGTAATGAGAGTTTATATCCCTGGATGGATGAAGGTGGTGCCACCTATTTTCAGACAAGAATATATGGCTGGTTGCATCACGATAGTACCTGGTACAGCCCAAGTTATAAATCCTATTATTATCTGGCCAAAAGTGGATTAGAAGAGCCCATGAGCACCCATTCTGATCATTATAATACCAATTTTGCATATGGCGCGGCGGCTTATGGAAAAGGGGCCGTATTTTATGATCAATTGGGATATATTATAGGAAAAAAGAATATGGATGCTTTTTTGTTGCGTTATTTTAATACCTGGGGTTTTAAACATCCGAATGCCAATGACCTGATCCGGGTCGCTGAAAAAGAAAGTGGTTTGGAACTGGAATGGTATAAGAATTATTGGGTATACTCTACCAAAACAATTGATTATGCGATAGATAAGATTTCATCACAGAATGATCATGCAGTCGTAGAATTGTCCAGAAAAGGAGAAATGCCTATGCCTTTGGATGTCCTGGTTACTTATAAAGATGGAAAACAGGAGATGTATAATATTCCTTTGGGTATGATGTTTGGCCATAAGCCTGCTGATAATGATTATTACCCTTGGATTTTTGCCAAGGAATGGAGATGGACAAGTCCGACTTATCAACTAGAGCTTTCCAGGCCAAATACCGATATAAAATCGGTTCAGATTGATCCCTACCAGCAAATGGCCGATATCAATCGGGATAATAATACAATAGACTGATAATTAGTTAATTGGGTTAAGTTTTTCAAAATCAAAATGGCTTGGAAATTCTATTTCCAGGCCATTTTGATTTTGGATTTCTGATCCTGGCTAGGATTGATATCCATAAAAGAATATTTCCTATAAATAATGTTATGATTGTGTAAAAATATCTATTTTTGCCCGGTAAACCCAACAAACAACATGACTAGAATTAGACTAACTGGAGACATGCGGTATTAGGGCAAAATTAAAATTGGCTCTATGGCCAAGGCTTTCCTTATTAAAATTGGGCTGACTGGTTGTTATTTAGTAATTGAATTGAAATAAGCTTTTTATTATTTCGTTTATTACTAAAGGGCATCATGTCACGTCAAGGCGAATGTCACTATTTAGACTAAACTAATGCTTAAAAACTGTATATGTGTAAAAACTGGCGTAGGGGAGGAATAGCGTTTTTGCTATTCGTGATATTATTAGGTCTGCAAAACATAACTCAAGCGCAGACTTATAACAATGAGTGGATTGTGAATGGCAATACTTATTATAAGTTTAAGATTGCAACAGACGGCCTCTACCGTATCACTGGTAGCAATCTGAGTGCAGCGGGACTGTCAAATCCAATTGGAGCTAATCTACAGCTATGGAGAAATGGTGTGCAAATCCCCATTTCTGTCAGTACTACTGGTGCCTTAGGCTCAACAGATTATATTGAGTTCTGGGGACAGCATAATGATGGCAGTGTAGATACCGCATTATTTAAAAATACCGCCGATCAATTAAATAAAGCCAAAAGTTTTGAAGGTGATAGTGCTACCTATTTTTTGACCATCAATGCAACAAGTCAAAATCTGAGGTATACTAATGAAGCTAATATCGCAGCAACTGAAGCGGCCGGTATGACCGCTGAACCTTATTTTTATAATACGGTTCAAAAGGAATTGGGCAGCACTTTTAATGCGGGTGCGGCAACATCTTATAATGGAGAATATGTCTATATGTCTGATTATAAGGGAAAATGTTTTGGCGTTGTGGTGCAAGGAACCAAGAATACCAGTATTACTTTTAATAATTTAAACGCTTATACAAGTGATGCAACTGTGACCGGAATAATAAGTGCCGGAATTGCTGGCGCTTCCACAGATGGCAATAATAGAAGTATTACCGTCAAGGGTACAGATGGAGCTAATACTGTAACAGCCCTGGGTAATTTTGAAGCAAAAGTGATCAACGTTAGTGGAGCGAAAATTACTTCTAGTTACACTGTTACGGTTACGAATGGAAGCAGCAATACGACGGATAAAATCAATGCGAGTTTTGTTTCCTTACACTACCCACATACTTTTGAATTTGGAGATACAACTTGTTTTGGTTTTGATCTGGGAGCTAGCTCAACTGCCCGATTATTAAACATCAGCCATTTTAATGCAAATGGTAGTATACCTGTATTATTAGACTTGACTTCTCATAAAAGATATACGGCAGTGACCAGTGGCTCAAATTATTTATTCGTTTTACCTCCTGTGGTGGATTCCAGTTCTTTTGCCTTAGTAGGACAATCAGCGAGCAGCTACGCTTCAATAACCGGCACCGCTATTACTAAAAGAGTTTTTCCTGATTACAGTAGTACGGACCAGCAGGGAGATTATCTGATTATATCCAATACAACACTTTATGGAAGCGGTGATTATGTTGCCCAGTATGCAACCTACAGAAAATCTGCTGCAGGAGGTGGATATAATCCGCATATTTATAATATTGACGACTTAGAAGATATGTTTGCCTTTGGTGTGCATTCTAGCCCATTAAGCATTATAAACTTCCTTAAATATGCGAGAAATAACTTCTCAACAACTCCTAAGTTTGTCTTTTTGATTGGTAGAGGGTTAAGCTTTAATAATTTACAGGGAGCTAATGCTGCGAATGCCGAATATCAGGCGCAAGCTTTAATTCCAACCTTTGGTTGGCCGGCATCTGATATAATGTTGGCATCAGATAATAAAGAGCCAATAGCTGCCACTGCCATTGGTCGCTTATCTGCTGTTAAACCAGATGAGGTGGCTAATTATTTAGAAAAGGTAAAAGTTTATGAATTGGCTCAGAAAACTGATGATAATACAGTAGAGAATAATGCTTGGAAAAAGAAGGTTGTGTATATTTCAGGTGGGAGTAGTACAACAGAGGATAATTTATTTAATTCTTATTTAGACGGATATCGATCTATTTTAAGTGGGGATTTATATGGAGCCTTTAGTCTTAATCTGAGTAAAGTCAATAATGATATCGGAGAGTCTGCAGATGCTGCTGCCTTTGGTAGGTATATTGAAAATGGAGTTGGTCTTATTAGTTATTATGGTCATGGCAGTAGTACAACAATTGGTTACAATCAATTAATCGACCCATCTGCCTTTAATTATAATAATCGATATCCTATTTTGGTTACTAGTGGCTGTGATGTAGGAGATTGTTATAGTTTTATGAGTGGTAGAGCGAGTACGATTAATAATATTACTGAAAGATACCTTTTAAGTAAAGAAAAAGGGAGTGTGGGATTTGTAGCTGAAACATATCTTGGAGTAACTTCTTATCTGAATATTTATAATACGTCCTTTTATAATAGTTTGGCTTCTTCCAATTACGGGAAACCTATTACTACTAGTATGGCTTTAAGTCAGGCGGATATAGTGGACAAAGCGGGAAAGAATTCTAGAGATTCAATTACTTGCTATGCGCATGCAGAGCAGACCAATTTTTTTGGTGATCCTGCTATTAGCCTTTATTATTTTAATAAACCCGATTTTGCTGTTGGACTATCTGATCTTGAGATGCCAAATGCAGCTTCCATAACTGAGGGAACCTTTCATTTAAAAGCCTATTTACATAATATTGGACAGTCAACTGGTTCTACTGTTCATGTAATTATCCAACAAAAAAGGACTAATGGAGAAGAAGTGACCTTATATAATAATAATATCTCATCCATTAAAAATATCGATTCTCTGGAATTAGATGTTCCCATCGACCCAAATAAAGATGGAGGAATGAACCAAATTACTTTAAGTATTGATGATGATAATAAATATGATGAAATAAGCGAAACGAACAATGTGGTTTCCAAGAATATTCATATGTATACCAATGGGATTACTCCTGTTTTCCCTTATCAGTATTCCATAATTCGTAAATCATCTGGAAGTGTATTTGCGTCAACTTCTAATGCGCTTGCTCCAGAAGATAATTATATAATGGAAATGGATACTACCAAGAATTTTAATTCGACAAATCTTATTTCACAAACAATTAAATCAGTAGGAGGAGTCATTTCCTTTGATCCGGGAATAATATATCAGGATAGTGTTGTTTACTATTGGCGAGTAAGCCCAGTTCCTGCTATTGGAGAGGACTATAGATGGGCTAATAGTAGTTTCCAATATATTGCTCCAAATGGGGGAGAGGGATCAGAAGGAATTGGACAATCTCACTTTATGCAGCATTTAAAATCGACATTTGATGGTATAAATATTGATACAACTGATAGGGACTGGTCATTTAAGGATAGGGATGTTTCGATGATTATAGGTCAGGCAGTGGTTGGTTCGGGGATATCAACAGGATACAGTAATTTTAAAATTATCATTGGCACTGACCCCATTTCCTCCTATTACTGCACGAAACTGAATAGTTCTCTATTATTTAATATTTTTGATCCTAATAGTTTTAAACCATACATAAATCAAAGTGTCCCTTCTACTGTTGAAACAGGCTCTATAGGCGGCTTTATGGGGGCGACTTCAGCTTGTCTAACAGGTAGTTATTCTTATGATACTGACCCCACAGGACATCCCAATACCAACAAAGGGAATTTTCAATTTAGTTATCAAACGGAAGAGGATAGAAATAAAATTGTTGATTTCATAGATTGGATCCCTAATGGTACCTATGTAGTGATGAGGCTTTTTGTAAAAGAGCCGTTTAATAATGTGTCCTTAATTGATACATGGAAAAATGATGCAAGTGGAGATGCCAATCTTTATTCTAAATTAATGGCACAGGGGCTTACATTATTAGATGATTTTACACAACCGCAAGCGGGTATTTTTATATTCCGAAAAAACAATAATTCATTGACTCCAATCCAAAAGCTTACAGGTGATGTTAATGGACAATTATTATTAACTGAAACTTTTCAAGGAAAGGACTCAATTGGTTATGTGACATCTCCTAAATTTGGACCTGCCAAACAATGGGCATCTATTCAATGGAATGGAAAAAGTAATGAGGAAATTAGTACCGATCATGCAAGTGTGGATGTTATCGGCGTTACTTCAAATGGGGCAACTAGTGTTTTGCGAACACTAAATAGTAACGAGCAAGATGTTGATATTTCTTCTATTGATGCAACTAATTATCCTTATTTGCAGCTGAGATTACGGAACGCAGATAGTATTAATTATACACCTTATGAGTTAAGATATTGGCATGTTATGTATACGCCGGTGCCGGAAGGGGCTTTGGCCGGTAATCTGGGACTCGAATTAAAAGATACTTTGGATTTAGGAGATGATTACAATTTTGCAATCGCATTCCAGAATGTTAGTAATCAAACTTATAGTGATTCAATTAAAGCTAGCATCACTATTAAAGACTCTAACAATCGGGTTTATACGATTCCAGTGAGCCGCTTAAAGCCTTTGGAACCTGGAGATACGGCTATGCTGCGTTTTGTCATTCCTGGGTACTATAGCAAGTACAATGCGGCTAATCCAACACTCAGTCCTCTGGATGTGCAGACATCTGCATTAGCAGGGAATAATACGTTGAGTATTTCTTTGAACCCGGATAATACTCCGATAGAACAAACGTTGGAAAATAATAGCCTGGTTCAGTCCTTTTATGTAAAATCAGCATCACTGCCTATTGACTTTGGCAAAGTGACTGCAACACTCGTATCTGATTATTCAGTTTCGCTTTCCTGGCATATTTTGACTTCAATAAACAGTGATTATTATATTGTACAAAGAAGTTCAGATGGTAAAACGTATCAGGAAGTTTCCAGAATAAACAGCCTGGGTGACGGGACTAACGATATTTCCTATAGTGCTTTAGATAATATCCAGTCTTTGTCAGGCCAGCCGGCAACCGTTTATTACCGCATTGTTGCAGTAGATAAAGAAGGATATAATTATTATAGTCAAATCGTAAACGTCCATCCAACTTGGCCTACCTGGACGGTAACGGTTGCGCCAAATCCGATCACGCAGGACCAATTACAGTTAATTCTTTCCTCAAAAGAAAGCACTTCTGTAATAATCAAACTTACGGACATGAGTGGCCGGGTTTTATTGAATCGATCGGTTACTGCTTCAGGCAATGGCAGAATATCCATCAATACGCCTCATCTGACGACCGGAGTTTATATTGTACAAGTGATTCAGGGTACACATACAGTATCCACCAAAGTCATCAGAAAATAAAATCTACAATAGTTTCTTAAAAAACAAAGGCCTTCAGCTAACACTGGAGGCCTTTGTTTAAAATACTTGTTTTTACTAAACGCATTCGGATAGGGATACCAAACACGAGGGATTTTAGTGGCGCAACTTTTATAAGACCATTTTCTCAAATAAGTTTTCAAAGGCCTTTGCAGGATCTATAGATCTGCCCGGGTGTATTCTTGAGCTTTGTATAATGGTGCTTCTGATGGCCGTTAACCACCTGAACCTGGATCCGGGATCTAAACGGGAGATGGGGTGGTTGATTTTTTCTCCTTTTGCTATGGCTACAAAAGAATCCAGATGCGCTTTTAATTCATCAAAATCGAGTTCTTTAGTCGTCAGGCATTGAATCCTCTTTTCATTTAAATGATACTTGCAGTCCAGATAGGAGCGTTCTTTACAATATACGATTACACCTATATTGATAAACTCCTCCCGGTCTACCCTAGGCACGAGCCGGATTATGGCATATTCATATAAGTGCAGCTCTTGCATCAATGGCTGTATTTAAAAAGATTTCAGAATGTTGTATGCGGTACCAGATAAAATCAAAATAGGTCTTCTTAACCATTTCCGGGGTATAATCAGGATCATAATCCTGCAGCCAGCTATCAGGTATCAGGTTAATGATTTCCTTAAGCTTTTCTTCGCTGATTAAAGCCTTACAAGTAGCATCTGTCTTTTCCAGTTCCGTTGCCTGGGCTAAAAGTATATGGTCTTTTATCATGGGAAAGGTGCTTTTGCTGGCCGTCTCATGCCCCGTCCAGTTGTGGTGGAAATAAAGCGCAGCTCCATGGTCAATTAGCCAGAGTTCTCTATGCCAGATGAGCATATTGGCATTTCTGGCAGTTCTGTCCATATTGGTAATTAAAGCGTCCAACCAGACAATCTTAGAGGCCATGATCGGGTCCACTTTATTAACCGAAGGGTCATACGTGATCGCACCTGCCAGATAATGCAAAGCCAGGTTTTCTCCTATACTTGCTTTGAGCAAATCCTGGATTTCCTCATCAGGTTCTGTTCTGCCAAAACTGCTGTCTAGTTGTGCGAAAACGATCTCCGGCACTTTCAGCCCCAGGACCCGTGCCAGCTCTCCGCCGATAAGCTCTGCAACCAGGGCCTTGATACCCTGACCAGCACCACGGAACTTAACGACATAAGTAAAGTCGTCATCGGCCTCTGCAATAGCAGGCAGAGAACCTCCTTCCTTCAAAGGGGTTACATAGCGTGTAACTTGTACCGTTCTGATTTCAATCATACTATATTTATCAGTGTGTCTTACTGCTTAGTTAGCATATGAGCCGTGTGTTTTTGTACGCACAGCTCATAAGATAAATAGTCGTTCAGTCACTATATTGTTAGCATTAGAGGCTCAACTCTGAAATAATTCCTTCAATTTTTGCATTGAGGGATTCCAGTTTGCTGTCAAAAGCCTCTTTTGATTCCAGCGGCGTCTGCACACTAAAATAAAATTTAATTTTAGGTTCAGTACCGGAAGGACGCGCAGAGATTTTCGTGCCGTCTGCCAGGATAAACTGCAATACATTGCTTTTGGGAAGATCGATGTCCCAGCTTTCTCCACTTGAAAGGTTTTTACCTTTTTTAAGCTGATAGTCCAGTAACTGAACGACCTGGGAGCCGTTCAGGGACTTAGGCGGATGCTCTCTGAAACCCTGCATCATTTCAGCAATTTCTTCCTGTCCGCGCATTCCTTTACGGGTAATGCTTTTGAGTTTCTCATAAAATAAGCCGTATTCTATATACAGTTCAATGAGTTTGTCATATAAAGTCTTTCCCTGGTTTTTTTCGTAGGCTGCCATTTCACATAATAGCGCCACAGCAGAAACGGCGTCTTTATCACGCACCTGATCGCCGATCATCAGTCCGAAGGACTCTTCGCCGCCAATAATATAATGTTCCTTGCCGGCTCTATCGCGGATCATTTCGGCAATCCACTTAAAACCGGTGAGTACATTATAGCAATGAACCTGATTGTTTGCGGCAATTTTATCAATCATGTCGGTGGTAACAATGGTTTTTACGACCATATCATCCGGACGGGCGATCTTTTTCGCTTTTCTGGATTCCATAATATAAGTGAAGGCTAATACAGCCGTCTGATTGCCATTCATCAAAACCCATTCACCCTTATGGTTTTTAATGCCGATACCCACTCTGTCGGCGTCCGGATCGGTACCCAGCAGGATATCCGCATCTAATTCTTTAGCCAGTTTTAAGCCCAGGCTCATCGCTTCAGACTCTTCAGGATTAGGGTAGACGACTGTCGGGAAATTCCCATTGGGAACTTTTTGTTCTTCCACAATATGTACATTCTCAAAGCCAAAAGTCTTCAGTACATCCGGTACCAGTTTGATGCCGGAACCATGAATCGGGGTGTAAACAATTTTCAGATCTTTTTGCTGCTCGATGGCATCCGGATAAACGCTCAGACCTTTCACCATCTGGATATAAGCCTGGTCAACCTGCTGGCCGATAATTTCAATGAGGGATTCACCACCGGTAAATTTAACGTCTTCAATATTTTTAATCTTGGCTACCTCATCCATGACATTGATGTCATGTGGAGGAACCAGCTGGGCGCCATCATCCCAATAAGCTTTATAGCCATTATATTCTTTTGGATTATGGGAGGCGGTACAAACGACACCCCCCTGACATCCTAAATGGCGGATAGCAAAAGAGAGCTCCGGCGTAGGACGCAGATCATCAAATAAATAGACTTTAATGCCATTGGCTGCAAATACGCCTGCGGCTGTTTCTGCAAAAAAACGACTGTTATTGCGAGGGTCATGTGCCAGGGCTACCTTAATTTCTTTGCCTGGAAAGGATTTGTTCAGATAGTTGGCAAATCCCTGAGTGGCCATACCGACCGTATATTTATTCATCCGGTTGGTGCCAACTCCCATAATGCCTCTGAGGCCACCGGTTCCAAATTCCAGATCTTTATAAAAGGCTTCCGTTAAATCATCCGGATTTTCTGTCTGTAATCTTCTGATCTCCGCCTTGGTCTGATCATCATAATTGCCATTCAGCCAGCTGTCAATTTTTGCCTGAACATGCTGCTGGATTTGTGCATCTGTATTTTCTGCCATAATCTTAGGGATTAAATCGTTTAAGAATATTAAGGGTTTTGTTTTTTGTCGATTGTCTGAACAAAGGTCCGTTGCGTCTTTTGCTATATTTTATTTGGTTTTTCCGTGTCAAAAATAACGCCTGTTATCTCTGCATTTTCTATTTCTACCCGGATATGATCCTGTCCGGTGGTTGCCAGTGAGAGACCGATATAATCCGGTTTAATGGGAAAAAGCCGGTGCATGCGTTCAATCATTACCAGCGTCTGGATCCTTCTGGGGTGATATTCCAGCAAAGGCTTCGTTGCATACAGCAAAGTCTTTCCCGAGTTACTGACATCATCGATAATGATGATATTTTTCTGGTTAAAATCCATCGGTTCAGACAGCGTCACCGTTCCGGGATGAATTTTGTCCAGACTAACGGTCAGTATTTTAATGGTAGTGGAAATATACTGCCGGATAAAACCTTCCAGCTGTCTGGCCATGGCAGTACCGTTTTGCTCCACGCCAATCAACACCAGCTCCGCGGTGTCATCTCCTAAATTTTCTGCAATTTCAAGGGCCATCCGGTGTAATTTTTCCCGGGCGGAACTTTTGCTTAATATCGAATCTTTTGCCATCATAATGCTTATAAATAAATGACCTTGAATCCATTTTCTAAAGGTCGCATTTTTTTAGAAACTGTTTGAGGCCCTAAAATTAGTATATATCAGTTATAATCTGCTATAACATTCATAATTATAGGCTATCTTAGCGCATCAACTAAAATGTATGCATATTATATCTCAGTTTTTATTTGTCGTGCTTTTTGCGGTGGCCATATGGCAGTTTACTAAAAAATGCAGACAAATAAAAAGAAATATTAATCTTGGCCGGGATAAAAAAATAACCGACCGTAAATCTGAGCGAATTAAAAATGTACTGCTGCTGGCGCTGGGGCAGAAAAAAATGTTCCGCAATCCACTAGTGGCTATTCTGCACTTATTTGTTTATGGTGGTTTTATAATCATTAATATAGAAATACTGGAAATTATTCTGGATGGGCTCTTAGGGTATCACCGCCTGTTTTCCGGCATCGGCGGTCTGTATATCTTTTTGATTAATGCTTTTGAAGTATTGGCCTTCCTGGTGCTGGCAAGCTGTGCCATATTTCTGGTTCGAAGAAACATCTTAAAGGTTAAAAGACTGGTTTCTTCAGATCTGAATGGCTGGCCCCATGATGATGCCAATTATATCCTGATTGCAGAGATTACCCTGATGTCCCTGTTTTTAATCATGAATAGCTGCGACACCATCCTTGCCGGCAGAGGGGTGGGGGAATACGTCAATACCCCAACGACGCATTTTTTGATCTCCGGTGTCCTCCATGGATTATTTAATGGGTTGAGTAGTAGTGCTTTAATTGCGATAGAACGCAGTTGTTGGTGGCTGCATATTATAGGCATACTGGCTTTCATGAACTATCTTCCCTATTCCAAGCATTTACATATTATTCTGGCCTTTCCCAATGCGTATTATGCCAGCCTGGAGCCGAAAGGAGAGATGCCTAATATGCCAGATATCCAAAAAGAAGTATTAATGGCGATGGAACCGGACGCTCCCGCAGCGCAGCCTGAACTGGATCAGGATGGGCAGCCGCTGCCGCCACAGCCATTCGGCGCTAAAGATATCTTTGACCTGAGCTGGAAAAATCTGATGGATGCCTACAGCTGTACGGAATGCGGCCGCTGTACCCAGGCCTGTCCTGCAGCCGGTACGGGCAAGGCATTAAGTCCCCGGCTGATCATGATGAAAACCAGGGACCGGGTTGAAGAAGTGGGTAAAAATATTCAGAAAAACAAGACCTTTCAGCAAGACGGCAAAAGCCTGATGTATGATTACATTACGGTTGAAGAATTAAATGCCTGTACCACCTGTAATGCCTGTGTGGAAGAATGTCCGGTCAGTATATCGCCGCTGGATATCATCTTTCAGTTGCGTCGTTTCCTGGTCATGGAAGAAAGCAAGGCACCTCAGGAATGGAACAGTATGTTCCAGAATATAGAAAACAACTTTGCGCCGTGGCAGTTCTCGCCCGATGACAGAGACCGGTGGATGCAGGAAGCATAATTCAGGGTATATGATCCGGTCTGGCTGTCCGGTCATTAATATGCAAGTATGATGGAGCAGCAAATAGAAATCTACAGTATAGATACGGAATTATTTAAACTGGACGGCGGGGCCATGTTCGGGGTCGTACCTAAAAGTCTATGGGAGAAAAGCCTGCCGGCGGATGCGCATAATATGTGTGATCTGGCCATGCGCCTGCTGCTGATAAAAGAGGGGAGTCGCTTAATTCTGATCGATACGGGCATTGGTAATAAACAGGACGAAAAGTTTTTCTCCAGGTATCATTTACACGGTCCGGATACCTTAGATCAATCCTTACAAAAAATCGGATATAACCGCTCCGACATCACGGATGTATTTTTAACGCATCTGCATTTTGATCATGTAGGGGGCGCTGTCCAAAAGGAGGATACCGGACATCTGACCCTAAGTTTTCCAAATGCGACCTACTGGTCCAATCAACTGCACTGGGACTGGGCCGCTAACCCCAATGCCCGGGAAAAAGCCTCCTTTTTACCGGAAAATCTACTTCCTATTGAAAACAGCGGCCGTTTAAAATTTTTACCGACCCAATATCCAAATTCAGATAAAATTTTAATTAAGCATGATAATGGACATGATTTCAGCGAATTAGGTAAATCGTGGACCAGCGATTTACTCCCTTTTACCGAGCACATAAGCTACCAGGTCGTAGGTGGTCACACCCGGGGCATGATGGTGCCTTATATAAAAATCGGAAGCAGGACCTTGGTATATGTTACGGATCTGATTCCAACCGCCAGCCATTTTCCACTACCTTATATCGCCAGCTTTGATGTATTTCCATTAATGGCCATGGCGGAAAAAGAGGCTTTTTTGCAAAAAGCCCTGGAGGAGCAATATATAATATTTTTTGAACACGATGCTGTAAATCAGTGCTGTACCGTTAAAATTAATGAAAAAGGCAAGGTAGTTCCCCGTGAAATCTTTACTTTGGATAAATTACCCGGTCAAAGTTGACAAGATAATAACAAAAGAGCGCTAAGAAAACCCTTAAATGCCCTTAAAAGATGATGATGACAAGAAAGTACAACCTGTTTGCACTCGGCATAAGTATTACCTTTTTATGTATGGCCAGCTGTTCCAGAGGCACGGTTCCGGGACGTATTGACCGGCTTAAGGCCGAAAGAGATCTGGCGATGGGTGGCGGAGCCTCCGGCGAAACGGCCACAGATAAACCGGTAGAGCTTGGTAAAAAGTCTAAGAAAAGTAAATCCAAAAAGAGCAAGTCCACCGCCTCCAACCACCATACAGTGGAAAAGCTGCCGCAACCGGTTAAGGCGGACCCATTTTTAGTGGATACGGCCTTTGCCAATCAGACTTATGATAAGCTGACCCAGGATTATGCAGATACCATCCTTGCCAAACCTGCGGAGCGTATTAAAGATGTTCAATACGGGGAGGCCTTTGTCGGCACGACTAACTTTAATTTGCGTAAACCGCAATATGTGATTATTCACCATACCTCTCAGAATTCTCTAAAACAGACCGTATATACCTTTACCTTGGAAAGAACCCAGGTAAGCGCCCATTATGTGATCAGCAGAGACGGTACCGTCCAGCATATGCTTAATGATTATCTCAGGGCCTGGCAGGCCGGCAAAGGCAGATGGAATAATATTGACGACATGAACTCCTGTTCCATTGGCATTGAACTGGATAACAATGGGGTAGAGCCTTTTACGGACAAGCAGATTGACGCTTTGTTAAAGGTGCTGCAGGCACTTAAAGAACGTTTCGCTATTCCGCAGTCTAATTTTATAGGCCATGGGGATTATGCCCCGGTTCGAAAAAATGACCCCAATGTCAATTTCCCCTGGGCTAAACTGGCCAGCAAAGGGTTTGGCTATTGGTATGGTGACACGACCGGTGTGGAGGTACCCAAGGATTTCAATGAGTACCTTGCCCTGCGCATTATTGGTTATGACGTCTCTGATGTCAGTAAAGCCATCATCGCCTTCAGAAGACATTTCTGTGGAATAGAATCCACCGCAAAAGTCTTGTCACCGGCAGAAAGAAAGGTCTTGTATAAATTGTATACTAAATACCTGTAATATTTAAAAGGAATTTAAAATGCAGCTCATTCAGAGCTGCATTTTAATTGAAGTGCTTTGATCACTCAATAGATTAATATAAAGCGGCGATGGTGGTTTCGTCCTTTAAGGGTGACTTTATTAGTAGCCTGCGTGTATGGCCCCTGGGCTGCGGCATGGTAAGCAGCGCCCGGCCTGATCCGGCAGGCTCACCGGATGGCCACGCCGGGGATCAGCGCACTGAAGGCAGGTCTAGTGCTTGTTAATGAGCTTGTTAAGGAAGAAGTCTTCGGGGAAAACCTGGTACTTAGCCCTTATTTTTGACAGGCTTATTTATTTGGGTCATAAAAGTCACTTATTTTTGTAAGGGTCAGGTTAAAAAGCGCGGTTATTTTTATAACCCATCAAGAACTAATAAGTAAACAAATCATTGATTGGCAGGTACCGTCCTGCGTTCAGCGTATTGAAGCATTCTATGGCGAAAATTAAAAAAGCCTTTTTTTGTAATAGTTGCGGTTATGAGAGCCCCAAATGGCTGGGCAAGTGTCCCAGTTGTGGTAACTGGAACACTTTTGTGGAAGAAGTGATTCAGACAGGAGCCAACCCGTCTCAGGCGACCAGTTGGGGAGACTATCATCAACCTGCAGACCAGCCATCTGCAACAGGCAACAGCGGCAAAAGTAAGGGTACCAAAATCGTGACCCTGGATCAGATTCAGACCAGGGAAGAGGCCCGTATTCAGGCCGCAGATGCAGAAATCAACCGGGTATTGGGGGGAGGTATTGTACCGGGTTCCATTGTGCTGGTAGCGGGTGAACCGGGTATCGGCAAGAGTACTTTATTTTTACAGGCAGGGCTGGAACTCAGTAATTACCGGGTTTTATATATCAGCGGTGAAGAAAGCGAGCAGCAGATAAAAATGCGGGCTGCCCGCATCAGTAGCCAAAATGACCAGTTCTATTTACTGACAGAGACGGTTACCCAGGAAATCTTTAAGGAAATCCGTAAATTAAAACCAGAGGTTTTAATTGTAGATTCCATACAAACCCTGCAGTCCAATATTATTGAGTCTTCTCCGGGCTCCATATCCCAGATCAGGGAATGTGCCGCTGAGTTTCAAAGGTTTGCCAAAGAAACGAATACGCCTGTTTTTTTAATCGGACATATTACCAAAGACGGCTCCATTGCAGGACCTAAAATTTTGGAACATATGGTGGATACCGTCCTGCAGTTTGAGGGGGACCGCCATTATGCCTACCGGATACTCAGAACCTTAAAAAACAGGTTTGGCTCTACCGCTGAACTGGGTATCTATGAGATGACAGCTACCGGGATGCGTCCGGTAAGCAATCCTTCAGAGATTCTGATTACCCAGAAAACCGAGGAGTTAAGTGGCAGTGCCATTGCCGCCAGTATGGAAGGCATGCGCCCCTTACTGCTCGAAGTCCAGGCGCTGGTAACGCAGAGCGTCTATGGCACCCCGCAAAGAACGGTCAGCGGCTTTGACCTAAGAAGGTTGCAGCTACTGCTCGCTGTGCTGGAAAAACGAGGCGGATTTTTATTTGGCATGAAAGACGTCTTTATTAATATCGCCGGCGGTCTGAAGGTGGAAGACCCGTCCATAGATCTGGCCGTTATCTCGGCTTTACTCTCTTCCTATGAAGATAAACCGCTGCCGCCAACCATCTGTTTTGCCGGAGAAGTGGGGCTGAACGGCGAAATTCGCGCAGTCAACCGGATCGAACAGCGGGTCCAGGAGGCAGAGAAGCTGGGATTTGAACAGATCATCGTCTCCAAATACAATAAAAAGGGTTTTGATCAGCAGGTTAAGGGTATAAAAGTGACGGCGCTCGGCAAAGTTGAAGAACTTTATGATCTGCTATTTAGAGATTAATCACAAAAAAATAAAAACTTATAGTATTTTAGCCACCTCATTATACAAAACTTTAAAATTTATTCATGCAAAACAACCAAACCATGCAGAAAACTCAATGGGGACAGTTCTTAGTCCTGATTATTGTTTTCTTCTTCTGGGGCTTTGTGGCCGCCAGCAATGACATCCTGATTCCCGTCTTTAAAGAGAATCTGCACTTATCCCAGGCGCATAGCCAGATGGTCTCTTTTGCCTTTTATTTTGCCTATACGGTAGGCTCTATCATCTTTATGGTGATCAGTGAAACCCGTAAAAAAGACTTGTTACAGGATTTAGGATATAAAAACGGTATTTCTGTGGGCTTGATTATCTCTGCCCTGGGAACCCTGCTGTTTTTTCCTGCAGCCCAGACATCTTCCTTCCCCCTGTTTATCTCAGGACTGTTTATCGTAGGGCTGGGTTTTGCCTTGCAACAGATAGCCGCCAACCCACTGGCGGTGATTATGGGAGACCCTAAAACCGGTTCTCAGCGTTTAAGCCTGGCGGGTGGTATTAATAACTTCGGTACCACGATCGGCCCCCTGATTGTCAGTTTTGCCATTTTCGGTTCTGTCACTGGAGATCACTCCCACGCTTCCATCAGCAGTATTAAGGTTCCGTATCTGGTGCTGGGTGCTGCCTTTATCCTGGTAGCCATTATCTTTAAGTTCTCGAGTGTGCCTAATAAGATCAATCTGGAAGAAGTAGCCGAAGAAGAAGCTGCAGATGATTCCAAGGTGCTGCACAGATCCAGCGTTTTTAAATACCCGCAGTTAGTGCTGGGTATGGTGGCCCTGTTTTTATATGTTGGGGTGGAAGTATCCACGGCCTCTAACCTGCCGGAGTTCATGAAAGAGCATTTAGGAACGGCTACAGAAAATATCGCACCTTTTGTATCCTTATACTGGGCGAGCCTTATGATCGGCCGTTGGACAGGGTCCATTGGAGCCTTTGATATCTCTCAGGGAGCTAAAGGCGTCTTAAGAGTACTGATGCCTTATATCGCTTTTGGGGTGTTCTTAGCCGTCAATAAAATAGCCCAGCATGACGTTACTCCTTTTTACATCTATGTGATTATCATCCTGGGGCTGATTATCTGTGATTTCTTAAGTAAGGGTAATCCGGCACGTCAGCTGTTGATTTTCAGTTTCATGGGAATCATTGCCTTGCTGATCGGTATTTTTGCCGATGGTATGGTCAGCGTCTATGCCTTTATCAGCGTAGGTCTGTTCTGCTCTACTTTATGGCCTTGTATTTTCACCCTGGGTATCGCTGGGCTGGGTAAATACACCAATAAAGGCTCTAGTCTGTTGATTATGATGATTATGGGGGGTGGTGTGATGAGCCTTTTCCAGGGTTTTCTGGCTTCTCCCGATATCCTGGGCATCCAGCATAGTTACTTCATTCCGGTCTGTTGTTTCGCTTATCTGGCCTTCTACGCCTGGAGAGTTAAAAAAATATTAGCAAGTCAGGGCATCGATTATGACGTAAAAGTCAGCGGCGGGCATTAACTTTGCAGGCAATCTGGTTTTACGCTAATTTAACCCGTTTAATCTAAAAGCAATCATCGTAAAAACAACTATGTTATCTATTCCTATTTCACAACAAATGGCCATTGGTATTGATATCGGTGGGACCAACACGGTATTTGGTATAGTAGACCACAGAGGCGAAATCGCTTACCGTGGGGCAATCTCAACAAAAAAGCACGACAATGTCGACGATTATATAGAGGAACTGTATAATGCGATTATGCCGGCCCTCAATCAGTTTGGCAGTGACAAACTGGTCAGAGGTATTGGTATTGGTGCTCCTAATGGCAACTACTATAACGGCAATATCGAATACGCACCGAATTTGCCCTGGAAAGGAAAAATTCCGCTGGCCTCTTTGATTCAGCAGAAATTCAATCTGCCTTCAGCCCTGACCAATGATGCCAACGCGGCAGCAGTGGGAGAGATGACCTATGGCGCTGCCAAGGGCATGAAGGATTTTATCATGATTACCCTGGGTACCGGGGTGGGCAGCGGTATTGTGGTAAACGGAGAAATGGTGTACGGCCATGACGGTTTTGCCGGTGAGCTGGGCCATACCATTATTATACCTGGCGGACGCAAGCACTGGTCTACCGGAGCAGAAGGGTCCTTGGAAACCTACGCCTCCGCAACAGGTGTCAGCCTGACGGCCATAGAGCTGCTCAAAAACAATCCGGACAAACCCAGTATTCTCAGGCATTATGAAGAAAACGAGATAGATAGCCGTCTAGTCTATGACTGCGCTATTCAGGGAGATGATATCGCCCGCGATACCTATACCTTTACCGGTGAAATCCTGGGTAAGGCACTGGCTAACTTTGTGATGTTTTCTTCTCCGGAAGCCATCATCTTGTTTGGCGGATTATGTAAGGCAGGTGCCCTAATTTTCCAGCCTGCTAAAAGGGTGATGGAAGAGAACCTTTTGCCGATCTATAAAAATAAAGTGCAGATTATCCCCAGTGAACTTAAAGAATCTGACGCCGCCATTCTGGGTGCCAGTGCACTGGTCTGGGAATTAAAATAAGCTGCTGTTTATTTATAAAATACAGAAATGTGAACAGCATAACGCTTCATTAACATTTCAGGGAATTCATTAACGACGCCTGTTGTGCAATTTAAATAAATTCGCTGACAGGCGTTTGTTTTAGGGCAACGCCATTAATAATCAGTTTAAAGTAAGCTATTCATGAAAAGTACAATGATTGTATCAGCAGCGTTTCTGTTACTGGCAGGATGCGCTACCCAGTCAGAATCCGGCGCCAAGCAGGATGTTTTACAGTATGTGGACCCCTATATAGGATCCGCCGCACATGGCCACGTATTTGTGGGGGCCAGTGTGCCTTTTGGAGCCGTTCAGGTAGGACCTACCAATATTACCCAGGGCTGGGACTGGTGTTCCGGCTATAATTATTCGGACAGCGTGGTCAGAGGGTTCTCGCAACTGCATTTAAGCGGAACCGGTATCGGTGATTTAGGAGATGTCCTGATGATGCCTTACCTGGGACCGCTACGTACCATGACCGGTACGCAGCAGGATCCAACCTCCGGTTACAGCGCGCATTATAGTCATGATCATGAAACAGTTGCTCCCGGTTATTATAGCGTACAATTATCTGATAACGATATCAAGGTGGAACTGACCGCCTCCAAGCGTGTTGCCTTGCAGAAATATGAATTTCCCGGCACGGACAGTGCAAGGGTCATCATTGATCTGGAACAGGGCATCGGCTGGGATCAGCCGGTCCAGACGCATATCTCCCGGCTCAATGATACCACACTGGTAGGCTACCGGTTTTCAAAAGGCTGGGCCAATGATCAGCGGCTGTGGTTTGCCATCCGCAGCTCTGAACCGATCAACAGATGGGACGTGTTTGACTCCACGGCATTCAAATCCAATGATTCACTTACGGCAGTCAGGACCAAGGGGGTGATTTCCTATGGCAAAGACCTGAAATCCGTTTCCTTTAAAATTGGGATCTCTCCGGTGAGCACGCAAGGCGCCCTTGGCAATATCGATGCGGAGATGCCGGGATGGAATTTCGCAGCTATTAAAGACAGTGCTCAAAGCAGCTGGAGAAAAGCCCTTGCCACTATAGAAATCGAAACGCCGGATACCGCTAAAAAACGAATTTTCTATACCGCCATGTATCACTCCATGATTGATCCTGCTTTATTTAATGATCATGACAGCACGTACAGAGGTACCGACAAAAAGGTGTATGAGCATGCGCCTTTTGACAATTACTCTGTATTCTCCATGTGGGATACTTATAGGGCCCTGAATCCGCTTTACACCCTGATACAAAGACCGCGGGTGACAGATTTTATCAATTCCATGCTGGCCATATACAGACAGCAGGGTAAGCTGCCCGTCTGGCATCTGAACGGCAATGAAACCAACTGTATGGTTGGCTATAGCGCAGCACCGGTTATTGCGGATGCAATTGTCAAAGGCCTGGATGGCTTTGACAAGGAACTGGCCATAGAGGCACTGGTTAAAACCGCCACTAATGGCGAGTTCGGGCTTAATTATCTGAAGGATCTGGGTTATATTCCGGCAGATAAAGAAAACGAGTCGGTCTCCAAAGCGCTGGAATATGCCGTCGATGACGGCAGCATTGCGCTGGCCGCAAAAAAACTAGGCAAAACAGAGATCTACGATACCTTTAGTAAAAGAGCCCAGTATTATAGAAGATATTTTGATTCCACTACCGGCTTTATGCGGGGTGTGATGAGTGATGGCAGTTTCCGTTCTCCTTTTAATCCTTTCCAGAGCGTACACAGAGAAAATGATTATACGGAAGGCAACGCCTGGCAGTATATCTGGCTGGTACCTCAGGATGTACATGGCTTAATCGGTCTGTTTGGCGGCGATGAGCCTTTTGTCAGAAAACTAGACAGCCTGTTTGTGGTGACCGGCGATTTAGGCGCCCAGGCTTCCCCGGATATTTCCGGTCTGATCGGTATGTATGCCCAGGGTAATGAGCCGGAGCATCATGTCCCTTATCTGTATGCTTACGCAGGCCAGAGCTGGAAAACAGCAGAAAAAGTACATGAGATTGCTACTAAATTCTATACCGACAAACCGGACGGCCTCTGTGGTAATGACGACTGCGGTGAAATGAGTGGCTGGTATGTACTCTCTTCCTTAGGTTTTTACCAGGTAAATCCTGCCAGCGGCGTCTTTGTATTCGGAACACCTTTCTTTGATAAGGCAACCGTACATGTAGCAGAAGGTAAAACCTTTGTGGTGACGGCCGGCAGCCTGACGGATAAAAATATTTATATCCAGTCCGTTCAGTTAAACGGCAAGCCTTATACAAAATCTTATATCACCTATCAGGATATTATGAACGGAGGAACCCTGGAATTTACCATGGGGGCTACACCTAATAAGGATTTTGGGAAGGCTGCGGCGGACAGGCCTTAAGGAGGACTTATCATAAACAAAAGGACCGGCCCACCGACGGGTTTGTGTTGATTAAAAAATCCTTCATCCCTTAGGGGATGGAGGATTTTTTTTAAGCGGGAGTCTTCCTTTATAAAGGCCTCCGCTTCTTTTATAATTAGCAGCCTATACAATAAAAGCAGCCCTGATGATACCATTATCAGAAGGGCTGCTTTGTTATTTATCCGGGTTGTGTACCGGACTATACTTAATTGCTAAAAAATGAAAGGCTGTATTTCTAAGGATAATCCGCAGATCAGGCCTTACTGGCTGCGTCACTGGCATTGTCGGCCGCATTTTTTGCCGCGTCCGCTGCCGCGCTGGCTGCATCGCTTGCTTTTTTTGCCGCAGCTGCACTAGCGTCCGCTTCAGAACTGTGGATTTTACTTTTTAAGTTTTCCGTGGCGTCTTCTGCCTTATCCTTCAGGTTTTCCCAGGCATCACCGGCTTTATCACTCAGATCAGCGGTTTTTTCTTTCACCGTATCCAAAGCTTCACCTGCTTTTTCTTTCGTGGCATCCCAGATGTCCTCTGCCTTATCTTCAATATTATCCCAGGTTTCAGCGGCCTTATCCTTTAAATGGCCCAGGCCTTCTTTGGCTTTGTCAAAAAAGCTTTTTTCTTCCTGCTGATTATTTTGTTCGCTCATAAAATCGGGTTTAAATAGGTTTAAAAAATGAATTTGCTCAACAAATTAATGAATATCAAACTAATTCAGTGTTTTTAAGCATTAATATTTCGTTATTTCTAAGGATTTTCCACTGTCTAATGAGTAACACAATTCTCTTACAGGTAGATAAAACGACCGCCCTGCTGGTGGCATGATGCTGCCTGCAGGGTGGTCGGAACTTATAATGAGTTAAGAAGTATTACTGAATCACTTTCTCAATATGGGAGAACTGTCCCTGGTTGTTTATGCCTTCCAGGATAATCCGGTAGGATTTAGTGATGTCATTATTGAAGAATTTAAGCCGGAGTTCATGATCCTGAGGGGTGGTCATGATCAGGGAGTTCCAGTACAGCGTAGCCCGGCTGTCCAGCTTGCTTAAATCCTGTGTCAGGCTCAGGTAATCCGGGACATAAAACTCTTTAATGACGGAGTAGCCTGCAATGGTCTTATGCGGCATCCCTTCTCCTTTTTCTCTTTGTACGTCACCGCCTTTTCTGGTATATACCGCAATGGCGCCACCAGGGCTGCCGCCAAAACCACCCATAAAAGGAGGTCGGAATACCTTGACCATGGCAATATCATTCATACTGATATTGGAGAGCTGGCTGGCATCCTGAATAGGCATTTCATCCAGGAAGAGTGAAGGCGTACTACCTCTCCAGGTCATGGAAGGGGTGCCGCTCTGTGCATTGGAGATCTGCAGACCGGCCACGCGGCCCTGCAGGTAGCTGAAGATATTAAAGGAACTTTGTGCGGCAATATCATTCATCAGATCAAAGGTGTACCCGTTATCGCTTTTAAACAGGCCGCTGGCATATTTATCGTTAAGCTCTTCTGCCGGTGATTTTGCCTTTGCCTTAACCGTTACATCCTCCAGATTGGTCTCCATATGGGAGGCTGCCCAGTACTGATCAAAAAGTCTTCTGCTGGCAGCAAGACCGGAGGTATCGTAGACCCTGGCTTTGATGATATCATTTTGATCCAGTTGAATGGTGCCGGGAGATTTAAGACGGTCCGGCATAAAACTAATGGTAGCGGAGCGCTCCATCGGGTTATTTTTACCGGAGAACTTATAATAGACCTGCAGGGAGTCAAAGAAGATGGTATTCGGGTCATTAAAGGAT
Source organism: Arachidicoccus rhizosphaerae (assembly GCF_900107765.1). Classification (GTDB taxonomy): domain Bacteria; phylum Bacteroidota; class Bacteroidia; order Chitinophagales; family Chitinophagaceae; genus Arachidicoccus; species Arachidicoccus rhizosphaerae. The sequence goes on from NZ_FNQY01000002.1 coordinate 47,298, forward strand.
CCGTCTTTTTGAAGTTGCACCATAATAAATCTGCCAGTGGTATCCGTTTTGGATTTGGCAATGGCTACCAGCGTGTTGTTGGCGGTAATCTGCGCGGGACTGGCTCCATAGACTTTTCCGGAGAAAGTCATATAACTGGTATCGGCAGGATAGGTAATCTTGGGATCTTCATGTGCGACTAGTTTTTCCCAGTTATATCTTCTCCATCCGTGTGTCAGCATGACAAGGTCCAGGTTCTCCCTGACCTCTTTGGTGGTATCGGAGAAATAATAAAAAGGATGATACACCCGTCCTTTAATCTGAGAGGTCAGCAGCATCCGGGAAATCAGATTGCTGGAACTGTCAGAACCAACGGAGGCGTCTGTCACTGCCACAGACAGGTTAGCCGGCACGGAATCCGGTACATCGATGACTATTTCATTTTGTCCTCTTTTGTCAAAACTAAGTTTAGAAAACCCGACCTCCGGATGAAAGACGGCCTCGCCGTTATTGACAAAAACAATCCTTTCGGAAACTGGTTTCCAGGCAGCGTCAAATAAAGTCAGCTGCAGGATCCCGCTGGGGAAGTTGGAGGTCGGAATCGCGCCGCTCACCATGGATTTATCCTCCAGTGATACATTGGCCATATAGACCAGCTGCTGATAGGTGGTCGCCACAATATGCAGGCTCTTCAGATTATCCGGTGCGTTTTCTGAACGCTGGATGGCAAACAGGGTAGAACCGGCTCCCGGTCTGGCCACAAGTGCGGCACCTGCAGCTTTTACTGCCGGAAGCTGCGTGGTATGGCTTTCTGATTTTTCATCTGTCCAGGTGGCGGTATATACATCTGAGGTGTTGGGCAGTAAATGAAAGCTGCCCATGCCGTCATGGTCGGGACTGATCTGAGCGACTTCATTTCCTTTAGCGTCTTTGACCACCCCTTTTACCTTGACGGGCTGGCCGTACTGGTCTTCTGCCATAAAGGCCACGCGGGTGTTCAACCCTGCAATCAGATCACCCCCTTCCGGGAAAAAATAAATTTTGGCCACATTTGCCGGCGGGGAGCCTTTGATGCGTTTGGAGGCTGGCTGGATAATCCCCAGATCATGGTTGAATAAAAAAGTCGTATCAAAATTGAGCATCCATTTGGTATAGGCTCTTACATGCAGCAGATTGCCGTGAATACTGTCAGGAACCGTAAACTGCCCTCTGGTGGTTCCGGCTGCTATGGGATAGGCATCATGGGCCAGCACTTTACCGGTTTCATCACTAAAATCCACATACAGGGTTTTGCTTAACTCATCGGGCATGATGCCGGTGATGATATAGGCCTTGAACCACACGTCCTCCTTAGGGGCATAATTATGTCGGTCAAACTGTAAATGGATTCTTTCCTGTGGGTATTTGGCAGCGTAGTTATTAATCAGGGTATCGATTCTTTGTGCACTGGCAATCCCTGAACAGATTGTCGTCCATAGTAGCGCAGTCAGCATGCTTAGCCTGAGTAATTTTTTTGCGTAACGCAGTGTCATGTACATAGTGGGTTTATAATGAATGTTTAATTGTACGTATTTAACAAAAAAAATATCCCTCTAAGTTAAGGGATATTTTTGTAGTAGCTCCCGCAGGCACAAAGGGAACTGATAATGTTTTCTAAAAAAAAGGGATTTTTAAGAAAGTTCGTTTGAGTCATGGCCTAAAACGGCGGCGCGTCATCAAAACCGGCGTCAAACTCAGGACCGTTCATACGGCTGGACATCACCTGAAAGCTGCCGCCGCCGTCCGCCTGACCGCCAAAGCCACCCGGACCGCCGCCAGAAGGCAGCTCCGGCCAACTGCCGCCCTTATTAAAGTTACCCCCCTGCGTGCCCAGGTCTTCAAATTTCTGGATATCCAACCGGGCTTTTAATATAATGGTTTCCAAAGAACCGTTACGGTGCTTCGCTATCTTGATATGGGTTTCACCTTCTATGGATTCGCCCATCTCATTGGAAGTGTTTTCATAATAATCCGGCCGGTAAATAAAGATGACCATATCCGCATCCTGCTCAATGGCTCCGGATTCTCTAAGGTCACTTAACTGCGGAATCTTGCTTTCCTTTCTGGATTCCACCGCACGGCTTAACTGAGAGAGGGCAATAATGGGAATCATCAGCTCCTTGGCCAGTACTTTTAAGTTTCTGGAGATGGTACTGATCTCCTGCTCACGGTTGGAGTTTTTATCACCGGAGCCACTCATCAGCTGCAGATAGTCGATGATAATCATGCCGACCTTGTTTTTATTGACCAGCCTTCTGGCCTTGGCTCTGAACTCAAAGATGTTCAGGGCCGCGGTATCATCAATAAAAATAGGGGAGGTCTCCAGCGGTTTGATCCCTTTAGCCTGTAATTGCTTGTATTCATAATCCTCCAGGTTACCTCTGGAAATTTTCTCCAGTTTGATTTCGCTCTGGGCGGATAAGATACGCTGTACCAACTGAGCCGAGCTCATTTCCAGGGAGAAAAAAGCCACCGGGACGGGGTTGGTCGGATGCATGGCCGCATTACGCACCAGGTTCAAGGCAAAGGCTGTCTTACCCACCGCAGGACGGGCTGCCAGGATGATCAGGTCACTGGGTTGCCAGCCATAGGTTACTTTATCCAGACTCGGGAAACCACTGGGCACACCGGAGATTTCATTGGTCTGCAGCCTGAGTTTATCGATGCGTTCCAGCGCTTTTGCCAGCGCGTCTCCAATATCATCATAGTTCTTTTTCAGATAGTTATTGGTGATATTAAAGATTTTCTGTTCCGCATCATCCAGCAGATTAAAGACATCGGTACTTTCTACATAAGCTTCGGTAATGATTTCGCCACTGATTTCAATGAGTTTTCGCTGAATAAACTTTTCCAGCAGAATACGCGCATGGGTCTCAATATTGGCAGAAGATGCGACGGCCATGGTCAGTTTGGAGACATAAAAAGCACCGCCTACCAGGTCCAGTTCCTCGGTGGATTTTAATTCCTCCACCACGGTCAGCATATCAATGGGCATATTTTTCTGGGCCAGTTTTTCACAGGCCTTAAAAATACGCTGATGGGCATCTACATAAAAACACTCGGCCCGAATGATCTCAATAACATTATCGAAGGCTGCTTTTTCCAGCATGACCGCTCCTAAAATAGCTTCTTCCAGGTCTCTTGCCTGGGGAGGCACTTTGCCATACATCATGGTATTGATGTCGGTGGTCGGTTTTTTACGGCCGACCTTGCGGTTAATATTCGATAAATTGTCCATTTATATAAAGTAATTTTAGTATATGTTGTTAAATTGCCGGTTTTTTTGCGTAAAAATGCGGCATTTTCCCGGGTTAAATCCTGCAAAGGCCGCTTATAACCGCATCTGCAAGGCAGGTAACAATTTAATCATGAAAAATTAAAGTACCTGTCAATTTCAAGCGAATATAGCAAGGCTCAACCTGGGAAAAAACTTTGTTTCTCTTATTATTTTTACATATCCAATGCACAAAGATATTAACAGAATTCCTAAGTTTATGCACAAATAACAGAAACTTATGCACCAGATTTGTGTTTTTTACAGTAAATGTCTGCTTTTATGCACAAACGCCTGTGCATAAAGAAAACAGGTTTAAAAGCCGGATTCCCCTTGGATTTTGCCTATTTTTTACAGTCTTTACCAGGCTCCGATTCCGCAACAAGAACCGGCGAAAATACTTATGTCTGTTATTTTTACTTGGAAAATCATTAATTTTAGGTGAATTTTGCTTGCAAATGGATGCCAGTTGACGTAGGAAGCCTGGAAAACGAGTGATTTCAGGTGAGTAGCGTTTTTGTGTATAGTCAATCAAATACAAACAGCATCCATTATTCCCGGTTGGGCGAAACGAAGAAAAATAATGAAAATAGCAATTGTAGGGAGTGGAAGCTGGGCAACTGCCCTGGCTAAATTACTCACAGATAATAAAGTGGAGCTTTTTTGGTGGTTCAGAAATACGCCTGCCATGGAACATTTTAAGCAGCGGGGCCATAATCCTTCCTATTTATCTAAATCCTATTTTGATCTGAGCCGTATACGTTTCAGTGATTCTCTGGCGTATGTCATTGAAAATGCGGAGGCGGTTCTTTTGGCCACACCTTCAGCTTACCTGCAGCAGGCACTGGACGCTCTGCCAAAGGATGCTTTTGAGGGCAAATGGATTATATCGGCGGTTAAGGGTATTTTACCGGAAAAAACAGAACTCATCAGTGATTATTTAAAAAGGGTATTTGATATACCGCTGGAACGTTTTATTACCGTTTTAGGGCCTTGTCATGCGGAAGAAGTGGCCAGTGAAAAACTCTCTTATCTGACTTTTTCAGGGCTCAACGGTGAGATGACGCAGCAACTGTCCGGTTACTTTGAAACCCTTTATTTAAATACGCGTATCAATGATGATGTAATCGGCGTCCAGTATGCAGCTGTTATGAAAAATATCTATGCGCTGGGGGCCGGTATTGCCCATGGCCTGGATTACGGGGATAATTTTCTCAGTGTCTTTATTGCCAATGCTGCCAGTGAAATGACGAGGTTTTTGCAAAAAATAACGGCTACCCGGGCATTGTCCCAGAAACCTAATTATGCCAGTTCCGTTTATCTGGGTGATCTGCTGGTGACCTGTTATTCTCTTTATAGTCGTAACCGGATGTTTGGTACGATGATCGGTAAGGGCTACAGCGTAAAAGCCGCTCAACTGGAACTGGGCATGGTAGCCGAAGGCTATAATGCCAGTAAATGTATCCATGATTTAAATAGTAACCTTGCAGCAGAAATTCCGATTGCGCTCACTATCTATCAGATTCTTTGGCAGAATGCGGCAGCGGAATCGGCCTTTCTGGATCTGGAACGCATATTGATATAATATTGTTTTCAGTGTATGATATTTCAGTCATTCAATAGAATATATTCTGGTAATGTATGAAATCTCATACATTAAATAGATGGCCTTATTGAATCAATCTTGGTTCCCGTCCGGTCTAATTTTTTACTTTTTTTGAAAATCAGTCTGAAGCAATAATAACGGTTTTTCAGACAAACAGTTCCATGGCAATATGATCGGCAAAGTGCTTGCCCTTGCGGGTCAGTCGTAAATGATCCTGCAGACAGATCACCTGGCCGCTCGTTATGGCCGGCTCTGCCAGTTCCAAGAGTTTGTCTTTGGCTGCTTTGCCAAAACGCTGTTCAAAACTTAACAGGTCCAGTCCCGTGAGCATCCTTAGCTGGATCATGATCATTTCATTGATGCTGTTTTCCAGGCTGAGTTTCTCCTCCGTAAGCGCCAGATTTCCCTGCTTCAGGATTTTAATATATAAAGGGTTACTCTCAATATTCCAGCTGCGTGTTACGTCGCCATCATAACTATGGGCGGAGGGACCCAGTCCGAGATAAGGCAGTCCCTGCCAGTAACTGCTGTTATGGCGACTCTTGTGACCGGGCCTGGATAAATTAGATATTTCATAATGTTCAAACCCGTTTTGTCCGGCCCAATCCATCAGCAAATCAAAATGCCGGCTTTGTTTCTCAGGGTCTACCGGTGGAATTTTGCCTCTTTCAATCAGTTTAAAAAGAGCCGTTCTGGGCTCTACCGTCAGGGCGTAGGCGGATAGGTGATCCACGCCCAGATCATTTGCCTTTTTAAGGTTATCCAGCCATAAACTATCCGTTAAATAGGGGGTTCCATAAATCAGATCCAGCGATATATTGGATAGTCCTGCCTGCTGAGCCAGTATAACGGAGTTGCCAGCCTGACTTGTAGTATGTGCCCGGTTCATCCATTTCAGATCCTCTTGAATAAAGGACTGTACGCCTATGCTTAACCTGTTTACGCCAGCTGTCTGCCACTGCTCAAGCGCATTAGGGGTGATGTCATCCGGATTTGCTTCAAGGGTGATTTCAGCCGCCGGCTCTACCGGGTATAGGTCCTTGATTGTTTGAATCAGCTGAATGATCCAGTCCCCCGGTAAAATGGAGGGCGTGCCACCTCCGAAATAAATAGTTGAAATGGTTGGCGGCGTTTTCAGTATAAGCGTATCCGCTGGCGCCTGTTGGAAAAAGTCTTTTCTATAGCGGGCCTCCAGCAAAATACTGTCCACCATTTCCCTGGCATTAAAACGGGTCGTGGAAAAATGAAAATTACAGTAGTGGCAGGCTTTGCTGCAGTAAGGGATATGAATATAAATGCCTGCCATAATCTAAATAGAAGCCCAAAGGTAGTGGATCCGGACCAAATACCGGCTCAGAAAACAGGGGGTTGAAGTGGTGCCGGGCATTTGTCCTGGCGTTTCCACGAAAAAGCCCTGTTAGTGCAAGACGTAACAGGGCTTTATAGTTCAGATAGGTAGTCTAATGAAATAGACTAATCTTCTTCAGATTTTACTTTGCCTTTGTTCTTGGCAATCACCTCTTCAGAGATGTTGTTCGGAGCCGGAGCATAGTGATCAAATTCCATGGTAGAAGCGGCACGTCCGGAGGACAGTGAACGCAGTTGGGTTACATAACCAAACATTTCACTCAGTGGAACTTTAGCTTTAATCACCTGTGCATTACCACGGGTATCCATACCTTCCATCAGACCGCGACGACGGTTAAGGTCACCGGTTACATCACCCATATACTGGTCAGGAGTGGTTACTTCCACTTTCATGATAGGTTCCAGTAATACTGGTTTTGCTTTGCGACCGGCTTCACGGAAACCACTTTTAGCACAAAGCTCAAAGGACATCGCATCGGAGTCCACATTGTGGAAGCTACCGTCAAAGATGCGGATTTTCATATTATCAACAGGATAACCAGCCAGTACACCTGTAGACATTGCGGTTTCAAAACCTTTCTGGATAGCAGGGATAAATTCACGAGGAATAGAACCACCCACGATGTTGTTCACAAACTGGAAGTGCTTGCCTTCGTTTTCTTTCATCCATTCTTCTTCAGCAGGTCCGATTTCAAACTGGATATCCGCAAATTTACCACGACCACCAGATTGTTTTTTCAGTACCTCACGGTGCTGGATGGTAGACTGGAAGGTTTCTTTGTAGGCTACCTGAGGATTACCCTGGTTAACTTCTACTTTGAATTCTCTTCTCAGACGATCGATGATGATTTCCAGGTGTAATTCACCCATACCACGCAGGATGGTCTGACCGGTATCTTCATCTGTATTGACACGTAAAGTAGGATCTTCTTCTACCAGTTTAGCAATCGCCATACCCATTTTATCAACGTCGGCCTGTGTTTTAGGCTCGATGGCGATAGCGATTACCGGTTCAGGGATAAACATGTTTTCTAAAACAATCGGATGTTTTTCATCGCAAAGGGTATCCCCGGTTTTGATTTCTTTAAATCCGACAGCAGCTCCGATATCACCGGCTTCGATGAAATCTACCGGATTCTGCTTGTTGGCGAACATCTTCATGATACGGCTGATACGCTCGTTTTTACCACTTCTTACATTCAGTACATAAGAACCGGCGTCCAGGTGACCAGAGTATACTCTGAAGAATGCCAGACGGCCCACAAACGGGTCAGTCATGATTTTGAAAGCCAGCGCAGCAAAAGGTTCTTTTGCACTTGGCTTACGGGTTAATACTTTTTCAGGATCGTTAGGATCGTGACCTTCAATAGCTTCGATATCTGCTGGTGAAGGCAGGTAACGACAAACAGCGTCCAGAGCAGTCTGTACACCTTTGTTTTTGAAAGAAGAACCACACATCATCGGGATGATGCTCAGGTCGATACAGGCTTTTCTGATCGCTTCGTGGATTTCATCTTCGCTGATGCTGTTTGGATCTTCAAAGAATTTTTCCATTAAAGTATCATCATATTCAGCTACTGATTCGATCAGTTTAGCGCGCCATTCTTCTACTTCTTCCGCCATATCTTCAGGGATAGCCACCTCAGTATAAGTCATACCTTCAGTAGAATCATCCCAGATGATACCAATATTTTTAATCAGGTCTACTACACCTTTAAAGTTATCTTCAGCACCGATCGGTAACTGCAGCGGTACAGCGTTTGCACCCAGCATTTCTTTTACCTGGTGAACCACGTTTAAGAAGTCAGCACCGGAACGGTCCATTTTGTTGACAAAACCGATACGAGGAACCTTGTAACGGTTGGCCTGACGCCATACAGTTTCAGATTGTGGTTCCACACCATCTACGGCGGAGAACAGAGCGATCAACCCGTCCAGTACACGCATAGAACGTTCTACCTCAACGGTAAAGTCCACGTGACCCGGAGTGTCGATGATATTGAAGCCGTATTTTTTTGTTTCAGCAGTCACCTGACCGTTGTTGGTAGGGAAAGGCCATTGGCAGCTAACTGCCGCAGAAGTAATGGTAATACCTCTTTCTTTTTCCTGTTCCATCCAGTCAGTAGTTGCACCACCATCATGCACTTCACCGATTCTGTGAATCATACCAGTGTAACGCAAAATACGCTCAGTTGTAGTGGTTTTACCGGCATCGATATGCGCAGCAATACCGAAATTGCGCTGTAATTTTAAATCCGCCATATAATTTTTGTTTTATAAATTGTTCAAAAAACCGCATAAAATGCCCTGAATCTGCCTTTTATTTGGTTTTTAAGGCGCAAAGGTAATAAAATTGAATGAAATCAACGTTAAATAATAGGGATTTTTGGAGAACAAAATTATAGCCTGCTACCGGGTACTCTTAATAGCTCCAACACGTTAATAATGCGGATACTATAAATAACAATTATTCGATTTATCGGCTCCCGGTCACTTAGCTGAATATATAGGGGCGTGTCATGAGCGGTATTTGTATTATTTTCCTATTTTTGCCGCCGTTATAGACTAAAGTGTTCTGTGGCGCTGTTCGTATAACAAAGGCAGGCTGCTTGGCTTGCTGATCATTTTTTAATAATATATCGTCTAAAATACGACCCAAGTATGTTTAATAATCTATCCGATCGTCTGGAATCGGCCTTCAAAAACCTCAAAGGGGAGGCCCGGATTTCTGAGCTTAATATTGCCACCACCCTTAAGGATATCCGCCGGGCTTTATTGGATGCGGATGTCAACTATAAGATAGCCAAGGAGTTCACCGATAAGGTGAAGGCAAAGGCCACCGGAGAGAAGGTTATTAATGCCATCAGCCCGGGACAATTAATGGTAAAAATTGTTCAGGATGAGCTGACGGAACTGATGGGAGGCCGGGAAGCCAGTTTTGACATCAGCGGCAATCCGACCATCATTTTGATCGCAGGTCTGCAGGGGAGTGGTAAGACTACTTTTTCCGGTAAGCTCTCTAACTTTTTGAAGACCAAAAAAGCAAAACGTCCGTTGCTGGTAGCGGCAGATATCTACCGGCCGGCAGCCATCGACCAGCTGCATGTCCTGGGAGAACAGGTGGGCGTTGAGGTGTACAGTGAAAGGGAAAACAAGGACGCAGTCTCCATCGCTAAAAACGCGCTGGCCTATGCCAAGGAGCACGCCAAGAACGTTATCATCATCGATACGGCCGGTCGTCTGGCAGTAGATGAGGTAATGATGACCGAGGTCGCTAATATTAAAAACGCCATTAACCCGAATGAAATCCTCTTTGTCGTAGATTCCATGACAGGCCAGGATGCGGTCAATACCGCCAAGGCCTTTAACGACCGTCTGGATTTTACAGGAGTAGTACTGACTAAACTGGACGGGGATACCCGTGGTGGTGCGGCCCTGAGTATTCAATATACCGTCAATAAGCCCATTAAGTTTGTCTCCAGCGGTGAGAAGATGGATACCCTGGATGTTTTCTATCCGGACAGAATGGCGCAGCGTATTTTAGGGATGGGGGATATCACCTCCCTGGTAGAAAAGGCCCAGGAGCAATTCGATGAAGAGAAAGCCAAGAAGCTGGAAAAGAAGATCAGGAAAAATCAATTTGATTTTCAGGATTTTATCGATCAGTTACAGCAGATCAAACGCATGGGTAACTTAAAGGACATCATGGGGATGCTGCCCGGCGTAGGTAAAGCGATCAAGGATGTGGATATCAGCGATGACGCCTTTAAAGGCGTGGAAGCCATTATTAACTCCATGACGCCCTACGAAAGAGCCAACCCTGACAGTATTGATCCTTCCCGTCGCCAGAGAATTGCCAAGGGGTCTGGCAAACAACTCCAGGAGGTCAATGCTTTCATGAAGCAGTTTGACCAGATGCGTCAGATGATGAAAATGTTTAATAAAATGCCGATGGCAGGAATGATGGGCGGCATGGGCGGTCTTAAGCGAAGGTAGCATCGTTTAGTGGCCGGTTGCTGCCCCGGAAATTCAGGCAGAGACCTTTTATTTCAGTAAAAATGCAGGCTGGCCGTGCAAAAAAAATATACGCAGGGCAGGAGATACTTGTTTAATCTCCTGTCCTTAATAATTTAATTCCTTAAAAATCAACTGGCTTACCGCCAGATATTGTACCTTTAACTGCATAATCTTTTCGGTTTTTTAATTGGATGATGATTAAAATTTTATTCCTATGATTCAACGTATTCAGTCTTTTTGGCTGTTAGTGGTTGTGATACTGGCAGCGCTTTCCCTGAAATTTGGTTTTTATGTAGGCACCTGGTTAAATGAAGGTGTGCAGCATCCGCAGATCGTGTTAAACGGGCATAACCCTTCTATTTTGGTGTTTGCGGCCACGGTGGTGATCATTGTGGTGAGTCTGATTACCATCTTTATGTATAAGAACCGAAAACAGCAGATGTTGCTGTCGGTGGTGGATCTGATCTTAAGCCTGGGGTTATATTATTTTTACTACCAGGAGATTCAGGCGCATTATCTGCCGGGCAGCGGGACCCTGGCTTTGACCTCCGTATTTGTCTTTCTGATCCCGGTCTTTATCATTATGGCTATCCGGGGCATCAGCCGGGATATGAAACTACTTAAAAGTGCAGACAGGCTCAGAGGATAGTCGTCATTATCCTGTTGTTGTAATATTATTGTAATTAGCATTGATGCGGTCTTACAGGTCTCTGTTTTTGCATTTAATTAAAAGGAGCGCTCCAAAATTGTTTAAAAGTCTTTATTCATGAAACGTATTTTTATTTATTTAATACTTGCCACCGGTCTTATGATCGGCACCAATAGTGCTGCCATGGCCTGGGGGCTTACCGGGCACCGGATCATTGCTGAAATCGCACAGCGTCATTTAAGTAAAAAGGCCCGGAAAAATCTGGAGAAACTTATTGGCAAAGCGCCCCTAGCGTTCTGGGCCAACTGGCCTGATTATATTAAAAGTGATACCACCGATAAGTGGACGCAGACCGGAAACTGGCATTACGTAGACCTACCCGGGCATCTGGATAAAGAGGAATTTACCCATGATTTGGAAGCCCTACAGGGAAAAAACCTGTATACACAGATTCAGCAGATGGAAAGCCTTTTAAAAAATAAGGAGCTGCCACTGGAACAAAGACAGATAGCCCTTCGTTTTTTAATTCATTTTATCGGGGATTTGCATCAGCCCCTGCATGTGGGCAGAGATGAAGACGCCGGAGGCAATAAGATCAAAGTTACCTGGTTCGGCAAACCCAGTAATCTGCATACCGTATGGGATAGCGAGTTAATTGATTATCAAAAATGGAGTTATACGGAATATGCCACCAATATTGATACGGTTAACAAGGATGAAATCATGCAGATCCAGGCAGGTAGCCTGGAGGACTGGTTTTACCAGTCTCATGAGCTGTCTGATGTGATCTATGATAAAACCCCTGATGGCTCCAGGCTAAGTTATAGTTATAATTATTTGTTTTTCGACCGGTTGAATGCCCAGTTATTGGATGGCGGGTTAAGACTGGCCAGAATACTGAACCAGATTTTGGATTAATCAGCCCGGTTGATTCAGCGCTGAGTTGGATGCTGCGCAGTTTGTGCGGGATTATTAATGTGGAATATTAAAAAGGGGTAAACGTTAAAAGCTTACCCCTTTTTAATATTTTAAGTTTACAGAGCGTAATACTTTATTAACGGTCAAATTCATTATTCCAGTCAAAGGATAATTTATTGATTTTTTCCTGAACGGAATCTTTCAGACTTTCTTTAAAAGCCTTGTATTTATCTGCAAAATCATCATCTCCCGTCCCCAGGATCTGAGTGGCTAATAACCCTGCATTTTTGGAAGCGTTCAATGCGACGGTAGCCACAGGCACTCCATTGGGCATTTGTAAAATTGACAGTACGGAATCCCAGCCATCAATGGAGTTGGAGGATTTAATGGGCACTCCTATGACCGGCAGATGGGTCAAAGAAGCAATCATGCCTGGTAAATGGGCGGCTCCGCCCGCTCCGGCAATGATGACTTTTATCCCTCTGTCCGCCGCAGTCTTGGCATACTGGAACATTCTTTCCGGAGTCCGGTGCGCAGAGACAACCGTTAACTCATAAGGCACTTCAAAATGTTTTAAGATCTGCGCTGCATCCTGCATAAACTTCAGATCGCTGTCACTGCCCATGATTATGCCTACCAGCGCAGTAGGTTGTAAGTTATATTCTGCTGCCATGTTGTTTATTAAAAAGTTTAAGTTTTAATATATTGAAAATGAGGTATTTAATTAATTTCTTTTAGGCTTCTCGTCCTCATCTTCATCCTCATCGTCATCTTCGTCCTCATCATCTTCTTCATCTTCATCTTCATCTTCGTCCTCATCATCATCTTCATCATCATCTTCATCATCATCTTCATCGTCCTCCTCATCATCATCTTCATCTTCTTCGTCATCGTCATCGTCATCGTCCTCATCGTCCTCATCGTCATCCTCATCGTCCTCATCTTCCTCTTCTTCGTCATCCTCGTCATCGTCATCGTCTAGCTCCTCATCGTCCTCTTCTTCGTCTAGGTCTTCCACTTCTTCCTCTTCGGAATTTAATGCCTTTTCTGCTGTTGTTGATTGGGCTTCATCCTGTTCCAGATCTGCCAGTTCTTCTTCCTGGAGATTGTCGTCTTCCGGATTGTCATATGTCAATGCTGCGTCGGTTGCCTCTGGCTGCAGATGACTCAAATCAGGGTGCAGTTCGGCGTCTAAGTCTGAGGTCGCCTCCTGAAGGGCTTCCCGGCGTTCATCATCAGCCAGCTCCAGATCTCCGGTAGCATCCAAAGAAGAGGGATTGTCCGTATCCGGCCCTTCATCGAATTTACGGAATATGCCAAAATCGGCATTTTCTTCCGTAACTCTTTGTTGCTGGGTGGGTTCGATTTGTTCTGCCAGTACTTCTTTGATTTTTGGCAAATCGGAAGTGGTATTCAGCCCGAAATAATCCATGAAGCTTTTGGAGGTTTCATAGATGAGTGGTTTACCTGGTAATTCTTCATTTCTTCCGGAAATCACAATCAGTTCTTTTTCCAGGAGTTTTTGTACACTATAATCACTGTTCACCCCACGGATACTTTCTATTTCTCCTTTGGTAATGGGTTGTTTATAGGCAATGATGGATAAGGTTTCCATGGCAGCATTGGAGAGCTTTTTTAAGAATTTACCTCCGTTAAGCTGGGCGATCGTGGTATGGAAAGCCGGTTTACTTAAAAACTGCCAGCCTCCGCCACTTTGAAAAACTTCAAAGGGATAAAAATCTGAACTGTATTTTTCCCGTATTCCTTCCAGCGCGGTCTCTACCTGATCCAGGGTGATCTGTTCTTCCATAAACCCGAACGCGTTATTAATCAGATCGACCAGATCCAGATTCGTCAGCGGCCGGTCACTGGCAAAAATCAATGCTTCAATGTGGGGTATGATTTCACTTAACTCCATAACTTATCGTAAACTAAAACTGCAAGTCTAAAACTTGCAGTCTATAAAAGATTATAAATTGTCTATAACTAAAGATAAGGAGAAGATTTGATTTGAACGTTTTAAATCTTGCAATTCTGCTCCTTGCGTCCCGGAATTCCCCCCGCGCCTTTCTTATTGATTAACCCTGAAGGGCGGCTGCACCACTTACGATTTCGGTAAGTTCGGTGGTGATGGCGGCCTGACGGGCACGGTTATAAGAGATTTTCAGATTACGTAAAATCTCATTGGCGTTTTCGCTGGCCTTATCCATAGCGGTCATACGGGCACCATGCTCACTTGCCTGGGCGTCCAGTACGGCTTTATATAACTGAGTATTCAGGATTTTAGGCATTAACTGGGCGACCAGCTCTTCTTTTTCAGGATCGAAAATAAAATCTACGTTTTTCTTTCCGGCCTTTGCCTCAATTTTAGGAATCGGCAAGAACTGCTCTACGGCGTAGCGTTGAACGGCTGCATTGACAAATTCACTGTAAACAATATCTATTGCATCAAAAGTCCTGTCTTCAAAAGCCTTGATCGCTGCCTGTGCGGCCTGCTGTACATTTTCAAAGCTCAGGTTGATAAACAGATCCTTATAAGTAGCATCGGTTTGGTAACCGGCTTTGCTGAGTGCTTCAAAACCTTTTTTACCAATATTCCAGATCGTAACGTTGCCCTTATCCAGTGCTGCTTTATATTTGGTGGCAGCTGCATTTTTGGCGGCTTTTACAATATTGGCGTTGTAGGCACCAGCCAGACCGCGGTCGCTGGTAATAACAATCAACAATACTTTTTCCACTTCCCTGTGTTCAGCTAACTGAATATTTGATTCACCACTCAGGCTGCTGACAATATTACTCAGCACTTCCTGCAGTTTCTGGGCGTAAGGTCTCATTTGTGTAATGGCTTCCTGCGCACGGCGTAATTTAGCCGCACTAACCATCTTCATGGCTTTAGTAATTTGCTGTGTGGATTGCACAGACTGGATCCTAATACGTACTTCTTTTAATTGGCCTGACATGGACTTTGAATTTGGCTGCAAAAGTAACCAAATACAATCAATAAGACAAAATTTGAACCCATTTTCAGGGGGAGGGGCCGGCAATTTTTTCCACAAAGCCCATATTAATGTGTAATTTCTCTGATTATCTGTCTGTTTGAGCGGTATTTTGGTTCGTTTATTTGCCCTAAGACTACCTCTTTTTAGCTGATTACAAACAAACGACTGCTATTTTAGCAGCTAATACCGCTCAATAACCGTTAAAATGGCTGCCGCTTTTATGGGGTTGACTCCTTGGTCCGGCATTTATCCGGACCGTGGACAGGGTGGGGCTTTCCCCTGAAATCCCCTTTACAGCCCGGGTTTTATTCCCGAATTATTCCCTACATTTGCATCCCTGAAAACTGTCAATTTGGCCTGAAGGGGCAATCTGCATTGTTTTTGACTACCTTTTGGTAAGAAATGTATATTTTGGCACTTTCGGGCCTATAAAAAATCGAGATCTAAACATTTATAAAAAAAAATTAATGAAAGGCATATTAAGCAAGCTGCTCGGTGGCAATAAATCTGAAAAGGATGTAAAGAAGATTCAGCCCCTGGTAGCAGATATCAATAAGCAATACGAGCAACTTAGCGCCTTGTCCAATGATGAGTTACGTGCGAAGACCACAGAATTTAAAGCCAGGATCAAGGATTACCTGAATGATATTGATCAGACCATTCAATCCAAAAAGGAAGCCGCCGAGGCTTTACCTTCCGCTGATATGGTAGGCAGGGATAACCTGTACCGGGAAATCGACGAACACAAGAAAGATCGCGACAAGAAAATTGAAGAAATCTTAAATAATATATTACCCGAGGCTTTTGCAGTGGTAAAAGAAACGGCCAGACGCTTTAAAGAAAGCGAGGAGGTCGTTTCCAAGGCTACGGATCTGGACAGACAGCTGGCCGTTAAAAAAAGCTATATGCGTATTGACGGTGAAAATGTCACCTATAATACCAGCTGGGAAGCAGCCGGCGTGCCGGTGAGCTGGAATATGCTGCACTATGATGTACAGTTAATCGGTGGTATCGTGCTGCACCAGGGGAAAATCGCAGAAATGGCCACCGGTGAAGGTAAAACCCTGGTTTCTACCTTGCCGGCCTATTTAAATGCGCTGGCCGGAGAGGGGGTTCATATTGTAACGGTCAATGACTACCTGTCTCGTCGTGACAGTGAGTGGAACGGCCCCATTTACGAATGGCTGGGTCTGACAGTAGACTGTATCGACAAACATCAGCCCAATACACCTGCCAGAAGAAATGCCTATCTGTGTGATATTACCTATGGTACCAACAATGAATTTGGTTTTGATTATTTAAGGGATAACATGGTGCACAATCCTGATGAAATGGTACAACGCAAGCACCATTACGCCATGATCGATGAGGTGGACAGCGTCCTGATTGACGATGCCCGTACACCCTTGATTATCTCTGGACCTGTAGGCAAGGACAATTCTACCCAGCTGTTTTTTGAATATAAAGACCGGGTTTCTCAACTGGTCGCCCGTCAAAGACAGATCTGTAATAATTTTTTAATCGAAGCCAAAAAGAAAATTGCGGAAGGCAACGATGATGTAAAAGAAGGCGGTGGAGGTCTGGCGCTGTTCAGGGCCCACAGAGGTTTACCCAAAACCAGCAGCCTGATTAAATATCTGAGTGAACCCGGTATCCGTCAGAAATTACAAAAAGTAGAGAACTATCATCTGGCAGACCAGCAAAGAGAAATGCCTAAGGCAGATGCGGAACTCTTATTTTATATCGATGAGAAGAACAACACCGTTGAACTGACCGATAAAGGCATTAAAGCCATGACCGGTCTGAATGAAGATCCTACCTTTTTCGTATTACCTGATATCGCCACCGAACTGGCGCATGTGGAAAAGGATGAAAATCTTGCTGCAGAGGATAAAATGATTCGTAAAGAACAGCTCTATAATGAATATAGTGCCAAGACAGAACGGATCCACACGGTTCAGCAGTTACTGAAAGCCTATACATTATTTGAAAAAGACGATGAGTACGTCGTCATGGACGGTCAGGTGAAGATCGTGGACGAGCAGACAGGGCGTATAATGGAGGGCCGTCGTTATTCTGACGGGCTGCACCAGGCGCTGGAAGCCAAGGAAAACGTAAAGATTGAAGCCTCTACCCAGACTTATGCCACGGTTACCTTGCAGAACTATTTCAGGATGTACCATAAACTCAGTGGTATGACCGGTACCGCGGAGACGGAAGCAGCTGAGCTTTGGGAAATCTATAAACTGGACGTGGTCTCTATCCCCACCAATGTGCCGGTTATCAGACAAGACCAGCATGATTTGGTGTACAAGACGAAACGTGAAAAATATGGGGCTGTGATCAATAAGATCGTAGAATACCGTGAGGCCGGTCGTCCGGTGCTGGTAGGTACGACCTCTGTTGAAATCAGTGAATTATTAAGCCGTATGTTACGGCAAAAACAAATCCCACACAATGTACTGAACGCCAAGCAGCACGGAAAGGAAGCGCAGGTCGTAGCCGAAGCCGGTCTGCAGGGCGCTGTAACCATCGCCACCAATATGGCCGGTCGTGGTACGGATATTAAACTTGGTGAAGGCGTTAAAGATGCGGGTGGTCTGGCTATCATTGGTACGGAAAGACATGACAGCCGACGCGTGGACCTGCAGTTACGCGGCCGTGCCGGTCGTCAGGGTGACCCCGGTTCTTCCCTGTTCTATGTTTCTTTGGAAGATGACCTGATGCGTATGTTTGGTAGCGAACGTATTGCTAAAGTAATGGACTTTGCCGGTTATAAAGAAGGGGAAGCCATTGAAAGCGGTATGATTACCAAATCCATTGAAAGAGCGCAGAAGAAAGTAGAGGAAAATAACTTTGGTATCCGTAAGCACCTGCTGGAATATGATGATGTCATGAATAAACAGCGTACGGTGATTTATACCAAACGTAATCACGCGCTGTTCGGGGAAAGACTGGCCCTGGATATTGACAGTGCCTTTTACTATGTGGCAGAAATGCTGGTCGTCAATCATAAAGAGACCAATGATTATGAAGGTTTCCGTTTAAGCGCCATTGTTCACTTTGCGCTGGATACAAGGATTACGGAGGCCGCCTTTGGTAAAAGCAATATCAGTGAGCTGACCGAAGACCTGTATCAGGAAGCTTTTGAAAATTACCAGAAACACCGCGAAGAGATCGCTAAAACAGCGCATCCTGTCTTTGAAAACATCCGTAAAATTCAGGGAGACCGTATTGAAAATGTGGTGGTTCCTTTTGCCGACGGCAGAAAAGCCTTACAGGTTCTGGCGCCGATGCAGAAAACCCTGGATTCAAATGGAGAAGAGCTGGTCAACGCGCTGGAGAAAACCCTGATGCTGGGTTTTATTGATGACGCCTGGAAAGAGCATCTGCGTTCCATGGATGATCTGAAACAAAGTGTGAGAACAGTACAATACGAACAGAAAGATCCGTTGGTTATTTATAAGCAGGAAGCCTTTGGCCTGTTCTCTAAAATGAACAGCCAGGTGAATGTGGAAATCGTTACTTTCCTGTCTCATTCCAATATCCCGGTGGAAGTGCAGCAGGGTAATAGCAATCAAATTCATGAAGGTCATGAACAGAAAACAGATTTAAGCAAACTGAATGCGAATAAAGAGGCCGTAGATGCGGCTGGCAGTGATTACGCAGCGAATGAAAATGACTATTTCGATCCCAGCAGTCCGGAAAAGCAGCAGCCGGTAGTGGCCGCTCCTAAAATCGGACGCAATGATCCATGTCCATGCGGCAGCGGTAAAAAATACAAGAACTGTCATGGTAAGGATGCTTAAGGAGTTATTGTAAGCACATAAAGCCTGAAGCGCTTTTGAGCAGTTATAAAAAAGTGTTGTGTATTGTTTTTAATCGTTTAAGAACAATACACAACACTTTTTTTTGGGGCAGTGCGTAGGAGGTATTCATAAATTAAGCAATTCTTTTTGTAAATAATATTTGATATAATGTAAAGTTTATTTTACTTTTGTGGAAAATAAAGGATACATGAAAACACAATTATTGCCTTACCGATATAAAAAGCTGGGCTGGATTTTACTGGTTCCTTCCCTGGTACTGGGTCTGCTGAAATGGTATATCATCAATGACAAGCAGACGCTTACTTTTGTGGTGAATTTGTATTATAAAAATGTATTTTTTGATATCATTTCCACTGTGCTGATAGCCGGTATACTGGCAGGGGCTTTACTTGTTGTATTTTCCAAGGAAAAAACAGAGGATGAATTTATTGATCAATTAAGACTTTCTTCCGCCCTGTGGGCCATACTGATCAATTACCTGATCTTGTTTTTATGCAATTTGATTTTTTATGGTTGGAGTTTTTTAAATATTATTGCAATCAATATGTTTACGACCTTGTTGTTTTATATCATCCGGTTCCATTATTTGCTGATTCGCAGCAAGCACGCTTAAAGATGACCAATACCTTAAAAGTACAGCGGGCCATTAAGGACATTACCCAGGAGCAGCTGGCCCAGATCATTGGTGTCAGCCGCCAGACCATTAATGCCATCGAAAAGAAAAAATACGTACCGTCTACCGTGCTGGCGCTTAAAATCGCCCGGTATTTTGAAAAGCCGGTGGAGCACATTTTTAAACTGGACGCGGAGGATGAATAAAAAGGGAGGTCCTGCTCTTTTAATATGTCCAACATATTTTTCCTTTTTCTCTGCCAAAGTCCCGGATTTTTTGTCTATTTTGTTGCCGCAATTGTAAAGCACCATACTTTAAAGCATGACACAGATGACAAAAAAAGGGTTCTCAAAAACATGCCTGCTGCTGGCCACCATACTGCTGGCGCTTACAGGGATAACGCCCGGTTTGCAGGCCCAGGTGGCCAGGCGTCCCAATATTATTTTTATTATGGCAGACGACCTGGGCTATGGCTCACTGGGCTGCTACGGACAAACGAAGATTAAAACGCCCAATATTGACCGGCTGGCCGCCTCCGGCCTGAAATTCACCCAGTATTATGCAGACCCGATTTGCAGTCCTTCCAGATGCGGTCTGCTCACGGGAAAAGATATGGCCCATGCTTATATCCGGGATAACTATGAAATAGGCGGCTTTGATTTTACCGACGCCGGAGAAAGAGGACAGATGCCTTTGCCGGATAATACGGTGACCTTTCCGGGACTCTTAAGGCAGGGAGGTTATACAACGGCCCTGATTGGTAAATGGGGGCTGGGAGGACCTAATACTTCCGGTGTGCCGACCAGGCAGGGATTTAATTACTTCTTCGGTTATCTGGGACAGCGTCAGGCGCATAATTATTATCCGACGCATTTATGGCGAAATGACCAGAAAGTAATGCTGGGCAATACTTATTTTTCACCGCATCAGTCCTTTGCTAAGGGAGCTGATCCCAATGATATAAAAAACTACGCCAGGTACAGCGGCCGGGTTTATTCCTGCGATACCATGGCAGCCGATGTCCTTCGCTTTATCAGGGAACATACCTCCCGTCCTTTCTTTTTGGAGTTTTCCCCGACCATTCCTCATGTGGCTTTACAGGTGACTCAGAAAGCATTAGAAAGATATGAAGGACAGTTTGATGATCAGCCGATGCCGAATACGGGCTACCTGCCTTCTTTTCGTCCAAGGCAGACTTATGCCGCCATGATCTCCTTGCTGGATGATTACGTCGGGCAGATAGTAGCCACTTTAAAAGAACAGGGGTTACTGGATAATACCCTGATTATTTTTACCAGTGACAATGGCGCTCCGGACGGGGAAGGCGGCACACCGGCACGTTATTTTGAAGCCAATGGACCGTGGCGCGGGTATAAAGGCGATGTTTTTGAAGGAGGTATCCGGGTACCGCTGATTGCCTGCTGGCCGGGTGTTATTCAGGCGGGCAGCCAAACGGATCATCCAACAACGATTTGGGATATGTTTGCGACCTTTTGCGATTTATCCGGAACCAAGATTCCAGAAAACAGCTTTGCCGGCAGGGTGGAAACACAAGGGATTTCCATTGCGCCTTTACTCACGGGAAAGGGACAGCAAAGCACTCATGCGTATCT
Organism: Arachidicoccus rhizosphaerae; assembly: GCF_900107765.1. Taxonomy (GTDB): domain Bacteria; phylum Bacteroidota; class Bacteroidia; order Chitinophagales; family Chitinophagaceae; genus Arachidicoccus; species Arachidicoccus rhizosphaerae. Next base: position 68,203 of record NZ_FNQY01000002.1, read on the forward strand.
GTACTGGGAGCTGGCCAGCCGTCACAACGGGGAACAGGCGGTCAGGCTGGGGGACTGGAAGGGGATTCGCCTAAATGCCAAAGAGGATCCCAGTGGCCCTGTTTTACTCTATAACCTGAAAACAGATCCGGCAGAGAAAATTGATCAGGCGGCCGCTCATCCGGATATTGTGCAAAAAATAGAGCAGCTGATGAAAAAAAGAACTTTATCCCACTTGAATGAATGGAACTTTGAATATAAAACGCCCGGTTAGGCCGTACACTGCAGCATTGTATTTAAAGGACTTTACTGCTGCTTATTTAAGAGGATACAACTAAAGAACCAGGGCTACTTACATCTTCATGGCAGGAGGTAAGTAGCCCTGGTTCTTTAGGTTATGGCCTGGTTTTAAACTCCGGCTATAAAGTACTTTGGTCAGCGCTCGGGCCATAACTGGGAGGAAGCGGGATATTATTTAGTCTTAAATACACCCCTAACTGAGCCCTATGGTGGACAATCTGACAAAAACACATGCGCAGGGTGGCCAGTTTGGTATCTTCTGCAAGCGTTATATCGCCGTTGCTTAAAGTCCAGGTATCAATAAGTATGTCTTCGGTAGCCGACTGAATGGCCTCGTGCCCTTGCTGATAGGATTTGTCATATAAGGCCAGTACATCCTGGGTGGTGACTGCGTGAGTGGGCTCATAGGGGCTCGCTGCAAAGTCCAGTCCGCTGGTGTGAAGGACCATCGCCGCCCAGGCGGGCAGCTCTGCCAGGTGATTGGCCAGTTGCTTTACCGTCATGCTTTTGGGATGGGGTTGCCAATCATAAATAGTATCCGGGATACGGGAGAGCATTTCCCGGGTCGTCCGGTTTTCTTTTTCCATTTCTTTTAAAAGGACCGGGATATGGTCCAGGCTCGAAGGGCGGGTGGTGTTTTGCGCTGTTGATGCGGATTCGTTGGTAGCAAGGTTTGTCGCAATGTTTGTGCTGCTCATTTTTTTTAGGTTTAAAAGTGTTTAAATATCAGAAAGCCGGTCACCGGCTTTCTGATAACAAAATAAAACAGGCCAACTGACAACCCTATGGCAGTCTGATATCCTAAAAAAAATAAAAAAGGGCAGATTATAAAAAATCTGCCCTTTTTACAGCATGAGGCTGGATGCTTAGTTACATAAATGACCGGTTTAGTAATTTACCGGCAGGTTTTCCATAAAATGACTGATGGGCAGATGGTCGGTTTTTTCAAAGCCGGTGCCGGGCTCCAGTACCTGCAGGATGCGGTTAAGTTTAAAATCCCGGTAGTCCTGCCTTAAGTGACACCAGGCAAAAATATGCCAGCTGAAGGCATAGAAAATAAGGCCGACAGGTTCAATTAAGCGCAGGCTTTGCTGCTCTGACTTGTCTTTATATTGAATCTGCAGTTGCTGTTTATGGGCAATGGCGTTTTGCACTTTGGGGATAAAATTTTCCTGGAGCAGCCAGTTGGCACTGAACTGGAGCTGCGTATTTTCATCCAAGATGTCCAGCAGGTCCTGCTGGCTGCTTTTCATGACCGAGCGGATCTTGGTCATGGCACGACTGTACTGGTCTGCTGTTGCCTTGTCTGCCAGTGCGCGTACCATTTTTTCCATCAGTAGCAAGGCGCTGGACTCTTCCATGCTGAATGCCACCGGAGAGAGGAAAAAACCGGCAACAATAAAATAACCCCTGGGCGCTTCATAACTGATGGGTATGCCGGAGGCGCCCAGGGCCTTGATGTCCCGGTAAACGGTTCTCAGACTGATATCAAAACGCTCACTGATGGATTCTGCGGTCACGTATTTTTTGGACTGCAGTAAAACCAGTATAGCAAAAAGGCGATCTAATCTGTTCACGCAATCAGAGTTTTCCGGTTAATAAAAATCAGGTTTAGTTTTTACGGAAGGCCCATTTAAATAGCTCCTTCCAGGTGGGCTTTTTACCATACATTAAAATGCCGGTTCGGTAAATCTTGCCGGCAAACCAGGTGGTAATGATAAAAGAGCCGAATAGCAGCACGATACTCAGGGCCAGTTCCCACCAGGAGACCGCATCCGGTACGCCTTGTGTAACACGGGCCATCATTACGATAGGAGAGGTAAGCGGGAATAAACTCCCGAATACCGCAAGTCCGCTGGTCGGATCATTGACCGCCTGCATCATAATGACAAAACCGATAATAATCGGTAAGGTGACCGGCAGTGTGAGCCCCTGAGCATCCTGCTGTCCGTCACTGACAGAACAGCCGATAGCCGCAAATAAGGAAGCATAAATAAAGTAACCGCCCAGAAAATAAACAAAGAACATGGTAATGATGAGTGGATAATTAATGGAGCTGAGTGCCTGCATGACGCCTGCCATATCCGCTGCAGAACCGCCGGCGCCCATGGCTCCCGTGGCCACCATATGGGAAGCCTCGGGAAATAAAATAGGAATTAAGATGAGCCTGAGTCCGACACCCAGCACAATCCAGATGACAAACTGTAACAGGCCGACAGCGCCGATTCCCAGAATTTTCCCCATCATCAGCTGGAAAGGCTTGATACTGCTGACGACGATTTCTGCGATCCTGGAGACTTTCTCCTCCATGACACCGCGCATAACGGAAGTGCCGTACAGTAATAACACCATATAAATCAAAATACCGCAGAACACGCCAACGCCGTAGCTGACACCGGCGCGCATCCCCGAATCATTTTTATCGTTGATATTGACAAAATCAACCTTGTTTTCTGCTTTAGCTTTTTTCAGCAGATCCTGAGAGACAGGCAGGGCGTCCATTTTCAGCTTTTCCAGTCTGGCCTGGATCGCATCGGTGATGGTGCCGCGGGTCATAATGCCGATCTTGGTGCCGGTAACCAGATTGATCTTGTCATCCAGGCTGGCTCCTTTGGGCACCACGATATAGCCGTCTATTTCCTTGCTTTTCGCTTTTTGTTCAAGCTCAGAGCTGGCTACGCCGTTGGTAAATACATAAGTGACATCCTTGGAACTGGCCGCGATGGTATCTTTAAATAACCCCGCATCGTCCACTACCATAATTTTGGTTTTGGAACTGCTGTTCACGCTAAAGTAGAAAATAGCGGCATAAATGCCGAAAATCAACACCGGCAGGCCAATGGTGACTAACAGGAACGTCTTTTTCTGCACCCGGCTTAAAAATTCTCTTTTTAATACTAAAAATATCTTATTCATGATCACTAGAAGGTTTAGATGTTGTGGAAACTGCGGGTTACGGCATTGGTTCCGTGCACCAGGCGGATGAAAATTTCATTGAGTGAGGGCAGGATCTCTCCAAAATGCTGCACTTCAATGTTCTGATCCAGGAAGTATCTGAGGATATCATTACCGGTGCGGCCTTCGTTTATGCGGACAATCATTTTATTGCCGGCCTGGTTGACTGTTTCAAAAACCGAGGAAGTGGCACCGGCTGCTATTTCCCGGTCCAGTTTGATTTCATAAAGATGCTCCTTATACTGCTGACGGATATCCTCTACCTTTCCATCAAGTACTTTCTTACCCAGATTGATCAGGGCAATCTGATCGCAGATCTCTTCTACCTGTTCCATACGGTGGGTAGAGAAAATAATCGTGCTGCCTTTTTGGGCCAGCTCAAATATCTGGTCTTTGATCAGGTTGGCATTGACCGGATCCAGCCCGCTGAAGGGCTCGTCCAGGATAATCAGCTTAGGTTCATGTAAAACAGTAATGACAAACTGCAGTTTCTGGCTCATGCCCTTGCTGAGGTCTTCTACTTTTTTATCCCACCAGGATTGCATTTCCAGTCGTTCAAACCAGTATTTTATTTTAGCCATGGCCTCGGGCTGCGAAAGTCCTTTGAGCCGGGCCAGAAACATGGCCTGATCGCCGATTTTCATTTTCTTATACAGCCCTCTTTCTTCGGGCATATAACCGATGCGCTGAATGTCATTTTCCGGATCAAATTTTTTCCCGTCAAAAGTAATAGTGCCTTCATCCGGATAGAAGATACCCGTAATCATGCGCAGTAACGTCGTTTTGCCTGCCCCGTTTGGCCCTAAAAGGCCGAAAATCTGTCCCGGTTCTATGGAAAAACTGACATCATCGACTGCCTTTTGTGTCGCATAGTATTTTTTGAGGTGCGAAAGTTCAAGTATTGCCATTGTTTTTTAATTAGTTGAGGGGTTATAGGTAACGAAAATACCACAGTTTTTTGGCAAATTGTTAATAAATTGCTACACACCGTCATTTTTTTGTGATAAAGGTTGATTTTAAGGGATAAATGGTCAGTTTATGGACAGCAGCCGGGTTGTACGGTGGATATCAAAAAGAGACTTCCTTTACCGGTGGATGTTAAAAACACAAAAGGGCCGGATTTTAATCAAAAATCCGGCCCCATTTTTCCAATTATTAGTATGTCGTGTTCTCTAATTTCCACTATTGTCGCTATCCTCATTATCCAGTCTTAAAGGATAACCGTAAATGGCATCGCCATCCGGATAAATACCTCTTAACTGAATCAGTCCGGTGCTTTCCTTTAAGATCTTGCGGGCATCTTCTGCTTTATGAACGGTTTGTCCATCGATGCTGATGATGATAAAGCCGTTTTGAATCTTGGCTTTCTTAAAGGCCCCGTCTTTCAGATTGGTGACCTGCACACCGCCGTTAATGCCATATTTGCTGGCCTGTTCCGGAGTCAGGGTGACCAGGTCTGCGCCTAATTTGGAAGAGGAAGCTTCCTCGGCAGTCATTTGTTTATAAGTACCCAGGCTGTTTTTAAGGGTCAGTGTGCCCTGTAGTTGCTTGCCGTCACGCATATACGTAACATTTAATTTATCGCCTGGTTTTTTCTCGCCCATGATGGCGGACATCTGACCTGAATTATTAACAGGTCTGTCGTTGATGGCCGTGATGACATCGCCTTTTTTCAGGCCGGCTGCCTGAGCTGCCCCGTCTTCACTGACATCGCCTACATAAAGACCGGTGTTGTAATTGTCAATCTTGAGTTCTTTTTTCTGTTCATCGCTAAGGGTGGTAATATCTAAGAAAGTGATACCGATATAACCTCTTTGTACCGCACCATATTTGATAATGTCGTTGACGACTTTTTTGGCGATGTTGACAGGAATGGCAAAGGAATAACCGGTAAAGCTACCTGTCGGAGAGGCGATGGCACTATTAATGCCGATTAACTGACCATCCGTATTGATTAAGGCACCACCACTGTTACCGGGGTTGACGGCTGCATCTGTCTGGATATAGGACTCTATGGTCGTAGCACTGCCGTTGCTTTTGGATCTTCCAAGACCGATATCTCTGGCCTTGGCGCTGACAATACCGGCCGTAACCGTTACATCCAGCGTAAAGGGATAACCGATGGCAATCACCCATTGGCCTAATTTTAAATCATCACTGTTGCCATATACTAAATAAGGCAGATGACTGGCTTCAATTTTTACCACCGCCAGATCACTGCTGGGGTCTGTCCCGATGACGCGGGCTTTATAGGTTTTTTTATCACTGGTGGTCACGGTAATTTTATCCGCATTGGCTACCACGTGATTGTTGGTAACGATATATCCGTCGTCACTGATGATCACACCACTGCCGCTGGCTCTTTCGCCAGGGATGGTCTGTACTCTGGGCCCACCGAAGAAATCACCGAAAGGACTGTCATCCCCGAACAGATCCCCGAAAGGGCTGCTGGGCAGGTTATTGGTGACTTTTCTGGATTTGGTTTCTACTTTAATATGTACAACGGCAGGGGTAGCGGAAGCGCTGGCTGCCGTAAAGTCAATGGCGCTGGATGGCGCGCTTGATTTATCAAAAAAACTTGCATAGTTAGCAGGAAGCTTACCGGGCTCCTGGGTGCCGGCTGTTTGCATGCGCTGGTATTTGCTAAACCCCCATACACTTCCTATAGCAGTGGCTGCGCTGATAAAGACGACAAACAGTACATTTTTCCATTTCATCTGTTTATTATATTTTAATAGTTAATAAATCCCTTGACGCAGCATAAGTGAACCATTAACAGTTGACTTAACTGCAGCATCGAAGGGGCGGTTGCTTTTTCAATATTTAGTTTTGAACCTTTCATGGCAACTATCTGATCGTTGCTTGTAATGTTCATTGGACGATAAATTTACAGTCCAGTTCAATACTTGGCTAAGTGGGTTTTATTTATTAACAAAATATTTAATTGGTTCTCAATACTGTTAAAGAAAAATTCCTCGCTGAAACTTTCTGAAACCAATGATCATCCCAAAATCGGACAGGATTTGGTGTTAAAATAAATTAACCCTAAAAGCCACTTTATTAGCAAAGTTTTTATCCGCGCATATAAACATCCTACTGGTAATGTATATCTTGACACTTATCAGTAACCACGGTAGTTTCAGTCTATGAGATACTTTCAAATCTGAGCTAAAACTGAATAAATTTTGAAGATGTTTTCCCGGCCCATATTTATAAGCAGCTGTCAGCTGCTTTTTTACCAGAGGGTTGGGCAACTGTACAAATCTGGAAAATAAAAATTTTATCCATAAGTTTACACTATTATAAAAGATACCAAACCATTGTCTATCACCCTCAGGGATTTATGACGATGTGTTATCCGAACCGACAAAAGACAATTCAAGCAGATGAAAGGAAAAGTTATACGTAGGAAAAAGATTATTTATTTAGATAGTCCCAAAAAAGGAATCTGGGAGATTGGATTCGCCCTGAAAGTAGCCTGGCAGTTAATGTATAATATGCGTAAACTGCATAATATAGGTCCCGGCATCACGGTCTTCGGTTCAGCCAGGCTGGAAGAAGGGACTCCTTACTATGAAGCGGCGGTAGAATTTGGCAGAAGGATAGCGGCTATGAAGTTTACCACGATCACCGGTGGCGGCCCCGGTATTATGGAAGCCGCTAATAAAGGGGCCTTTGAAGCAGGCGGTATGTCTGTTGGGATGAATATTGTGTTACCGCATGAACAGCATGAGAATCCTTATCTGACCACTTCTGTTGTGTTTGAGCATTTTTTTACCAGAAAAGTATTGTTAGTCAAGCACTCTTATGCCTTTGTGGTCATGCCTGGCGGTTTTGGCACCATGGACGAATTTTATGAAATCCTGACCCTGGTACAGACAAAATCAGTAGACCGGTATCCCATTGTATTATTCGGGTCGGACTTCTATCAGCCTATCGTGGAACTGATGAAAGGATTTGCAGGGGCGGGGACCATTGCACCCATCGATATGGATCTGGTATTTATTACCGATAGCATTGATGACGGGATGGATTATATCCGCAAATTTATTAATAGTCATTACAATATCCTGCCACAAAGGCCCCGGTGGCGGTGGCTGGAAAGAAAAGAACCCAAATAAAACGGATGCACGGATACATAGATGCATGAGTACAAAAGCGTCCTGTCCTTTTAAAGGCCGCGCAGCTTTTAAAAGGACAGGACGCTTTAAGTTTTTTATCTAACGAAGCGTCTTAGATTAACTTTTCTGCCATTAAGTATTCCGCGATCTGAACGGCATTGGTGGCCGCACCCTTGCGCAGGTTATCGCTGACTACCCACAGGTTCAATGTTTTAGGCTGGGTTTCATCTCTGCGTAAACGGCCTACAAATACCTCATCTTTTTCATGAGCATTCAGGGGCATGGGATACTGGCCTTCAGCCACATTATCCTGCAAAATAACGCCCGGAGCTTCACTTAGAATCCTGCGAACCTCATCCAGTTCGAATTCATTTTCAAACTCCACATTGATGCTCTCGCTATGACCGCCGATTACCGGAATACGAATGGCCGTAGCGGTCAGACGAATGGAGTCGTCTCCCAGGATTTTCACGGTTTCATTGGTCATTTTCATTTCTTCCTTGGTGTAACCATTGTCTGTAAAGACGTCAATCTGTGGAATTACATTCAGATCTATAGGATGAGCATAGGCTTTTTCGCCGTCTTTGCCACTTCTTTCGTTAAAGAGCTGATCTACGGCTTTTTTACCGGTCCCGGTGACACTCTGGTAAGTGCTTACAATCACTCTTTTCATCTTATAGGCCTTGTGCAGCGGGTTGAGCGCTACCACCATCTGAATGGTAGAACAGTTGGGGTTGGCGATGATTTTATCTTCGCTGGTCAAAACGGAAGCGTTGATTTCCGGAACGACCAGTTTTTTGGTGGGATCCATTCTCCAGGCAGAGGAGTTGTCAATGACCGTAATGCCGGCTGCCGCAAATTTGGGTGCCCACTCTAAAGAAGTGCCGCCGCCCGCTGAAAAAATAGCCACTTCGGGCTTTTCGTCAATAGCCTGCTGCATGGAAATGACCTTATAGGTCTTGCCTTTAAAGCTGACTTCTTTACCCACACTTCTTTCAGAGGCTACAGGTAATAATTCTGTTACCGGAAAATTTCTTTCTTCCAGCACCTGCATCATTTTTGTTCCTACCAGACCGGTAGCACCGACTACGGCTACTTTCATTGTTTATTTTTTTTGTTATATAATGAGCGATTCTAAAATCGACAGGTAAAGAAACAGGGAATTATTCGATAGGGCACTTATGAAAAAAGCCTTCCTGATTCAGGAAGGCTTTTTTTATATTGTGACACATACCAAGTTCACCCTTCCTGTTTAGATGGTTTAATCTTCTTAGTATGTTTCTTTATGCTGTTCATTTGTGAGGCCAAAATTAAATGGATATCATCAAATTTTCAAATAAATTTTTAAGAAAATATAAATTCCTCCTGCCTTTTAATAATACCGCCGCCGATAACGGTGTCTCCTTCATAGAAGACGGCGCTCTGACCGGGGGCGATGCCTGCTGCCGGAGCCAGTAATTCTACCCGAACCTGATCGCCATCCATATATAAGTGCCCCATGGTGCCTTTATCCTTATACCTGATTTTTACCAGCACTTCCATGCCGTCTTGGACTGCCTGGTATTTTTGCCAGTTCAGTTTGCCTACGGTAAGTTCTGATTTGTCCAGATCGGACAGATCACCGAGTACAACGGTATTGGTGGCCGGGTCAATATGGGTGACATATACCGGATGTCCCATGGCTATCAGGCCTTTACGCTGGCCGATGGTATAAAACGGATAGCCACTATGCTGTCCTAGCTTTTTACCGGTCTTATCCACAAACCAACCGCCCTGTACGCGCTGCTCCAGCCCGTCCACCCGGCGCTTTAAAAAGCCGCGGTAGTCATTGTCCGGTACGAAGCAGATTTCATAGCTCTCGCTTTTTTTGGCCAGTTCCGGATAACCGTAATCGGCCGCCAGCTGACGAATCTCTGTTTTATGATAACCACCCAAGGGAAGCAGGGTTCTACTGAGTAAATCCTGCTCGAGTCCCCAAAGGACATAACTCTGATCCTTGGTCTCATCCAGGCCTTTGCTTAAATAATAGCGGCCATCCTCGCCTTTATGGATATTGGCATAATGTCCCGTCGCAATATAATCACAGCCTAGTGCGTTGGCTCTTTTGAGTAAGGCCCGCCACTTAATGTGGGTGTTACACATCACACAGGGATTAGGGGTACGACCGGCAATATATTCCTCCACAAAATTGTCGATGACAAAATCCCCGAACTCATCTCTGATATCTAATATAAAATGCGGAAATCCGTGTTGTACTGCTGCCTGACGGGCATCATTAAAGCTGTCCACATTGCAGCACCCTGTTTCCTTGGAACCGGAGCCGCTGCTGGCATAATCCCAGGTTTTCATGGTGATCCCGATCACTTCATAACCTTGTTTGTGGAGCATGAGGGCTACGACAGTACTGTCAATACCACCACTCATTGCCACCAAAACCTTTCCCTTACTCACTGTTTAAAATTTTTGCAAAGGTAAGATTATTGCCACAATTGTTGTTTGAATACCCGTCACAGCCTTGTCATAAAACTGATTTATGATATTTTTTGGATATGGGGATTTTATTATTCCGCGAGAAAAGATATCTTTGCATCATGGTAAAATGCTGACAAATAAGGAATTGTGATTTCATTATTTTTTACATTTTTCGCGTTTTGAGTGCTTTTGGCACGAATTTTTAGCTTAGAACAGATACATTGGATTATACAAGGGACGTGGGTATTTACATTCCAAACAAACTAAATTGTAAAACATGAAAAAATTACTTTTTTTAACAGTAGCGGGACTTTTTGGTGCCCTGACTGTGACTAATGCTCAAATCCAGAAAGGCAATCTGATGCTGGGCACTGACCTGGGAAGCGGGGTTGCTAATGCTGGCAACGGAAGCCTGTTTGGTCTTAATTTCGGATTAAACAGCGGTGCAGGATATAATGTCGGAATCAGCCCTAAAGTAGGCTATTTTGTCAAGGATAATTTAATGGTCGGTGGTGTTGTTAATCTTGGTTTCGACAAAGATGGTAAAGGCGATGGCGCCATTAAAACCACTACTTACGGTATCCAGGCATTAGGTCGTTATTATTTATCTCCAGGTGAGAAAGGCGTGGACAACCTGTTACAGCATGGCCGTTTCTTTGCGGAAGCCAATGCCGGTTTTGCAGGTAGCAATACCAAACCAGGTGTAACCACCAATGGTTTCGCCTTTGGCTTTGGTCCCGGCTATTCTTATTTTTTAACGCCTAATGTTGCCTTGGAAGGTCTGGTGAAATATAATGCAATTGTAGGCGGCGGTAATACGAATTACCTGCATTCTCTGGGGGTAAACTTTGGTGTACAGGTCTTTTTGCCTAGCGCCAAAGTGCGTTCCATGGTCAAAGACCCTTCTCAGCTCTAACAACAGACAAAACAAACCCTATACCTTGTACTGCTTAAGTTAAGGTATCTGGGATAAGCTGACTATAAACCAAAATCAATCAGGATACAGACCATCATTTTGATCGTCTGTTCCTGATTTTTTTTTGCTCAGAAGTGCATTCTGGCATAAAACTGGCGTTTTCTCAATTTTTACGGCGATTTGTACATTTTGTAGCAAAAAAATGTATATTGCTGCAAACATATTTGCCTCCAAATTTTAATTGACATTTTATGATTAAATTGCAAGTGATTGGAAATCTGGGTCGGGACTGTACCGTAAATAATGTAAACGGACGTACGGTGATTAATTTCAGCGTCGCCCATACTGAAAGGTACCGCGACAGCACGACCGGTGAAATGAAACCTAAAACCATTTGGGTGGAATGTGCTTACTGGACGGAGAAGACGGCCATTGCTCCTTATCTTAAAAAAGGAACGCAGGTATATGCGGAAGGAACGCCCGATACCCGTTCTTATACCACCCAAAGCGGAGAGAATAAAATATCACTTACCCTAAGAATTCATAATGTTCAACTACTGGGTTCCAGACCCAGTGATAATTATGGTCAGGAAGGGTCAATGGGACCTTCAGAGGGCTCAGGAGCCTCAGGATATAATCAGCCAGATAGCGGCGGGTCTTCCGGTGCCCAGAGCGGCAGCGGTATAGATTCAGCGGATGGCGATGATCTGCCTTTTTAAGTGACGGACAATATACGAAGTAAAAAACCTTAATGCCGACCTTGGCAAACGAACCTGTCCCGTTTTGTCGGTCCCTCAGGACCGGTTAAAGCCGGGCAGGTTCGTTGTTGTATCCGGGAGGAAACAACGCTTAGATGGCTGCCCCTGCTGCCAGTCTATTTTTTCTGCTCAAACTGCTCCACCAGGGCATTGATTTCTGCCTCCGTCACATTCTTTTTCTGATTATCCAGATTGATTACTTCCAGCAGCCCCAGTCCGCCAGGCGTTGCATGAAAGGTATTGACCAGCTCTAACTGATCACTGTGGTCAATGCCGCCTGTGGTGCTGTCCCAGCTCTCCAGTGTAGACAGGCAGCCGTCTGTGGGTGAATTGGGGTAAAAAGACCAGCCTTCAAAGAAGCTGCCATCCAGCGTGGAACCGTGAATGACAATATAGCGTCTGCCTATGGCTCCCGCCCAGAAGCTTTCCTGCATGGGGGCATAGGATTGCCAGGAAGGCGGTAATAACAATTTATAATTGTCTAGTTTGGTGCCGGTACTGTCATAAGGCAGGTTTCTGAAAAACACCGAATCTGCCTGGAAGGGTAAAATGGACTGCAGGGTCGGGGTGGGGCCGATGAGTTTATCGATGGACACCCGGGAGCCTGCAATTCTGTATACACCTTGCGGGGTGTTGCCATTCGTAATAAAGGAAGGCAGACCGCTGCCGGATCTGGCCAGTTGCCTGAATATTTTAAGGCGGCCATTTTTGTCTCTGGCAAAATGCCCGTCTTCATACTGGACGATGCATAGCCCGCTATAATTTCGGTCCCACCGCTGAAAGCTATAGACCGTTTTTTGGTGCCAGAGCTGCTGATATCTGAATAATTCAAGCACGGAGGGCGTAGGAGTGTGCTGGTCCGCCTGGTGATGCAGCAGATAACCGCGCAGCTGAATAAACAGGGGACTTTGGTTACTCTGTGCAAATTGTTTGTTGATCTGACCCAGTAAACGGTTGCGGTTACTAAGCGTGCTGTCGGCTCTGTAAGCGTACAGTGCGGCGATGGCAAATAATTTGGGGTCTCTTTCATAAGGCAGTACCTGTGATACCTGGTCTTTGAAGCCGGTCGGATAGATGCCATAGACGGCTGTCAGCAGCGCCTGCCGGGTAGAAGCGTCCAGCCGGTAATACTGTTCAAACATTTTCTCAAAGCCTCTCTGACTGTATTGATTTTTGATTAAAAACTGGGTAGCGGATAAACAGGCATTCTCAAATTTATAATCGGTATATTGATTCAGGGGACCGGAAAAAGTTTCTCTGATCGTTTTATCCATCAGGTAATTTTTAAAACTGTTTCTTCTGGCTGTCAGCACAAAATCGCTGTGGATGCCGGCCTTTTCATAATGGATAATACGGGGTACATACACCTGAGGGCTGTCTGTGGCCATTATAGGGCTGCTTACAGGAACCGTGGTCTGGGGGCGATTAATTCGGTTTGCGGGCGCCTGATTTACGGTGTCTGTGACGGGTGGCCGGGTGGTACTGTCACTCACCTGCGCCCTGGTAGCTAAAGGCAGCAGCAGGCAGGCGCTGACGATATAGATACAAATCCGGACAGAACAGCGCTGTAAGGCATGGCCGCTGGAATAAATGGTTTGTTTAAAAGGAAAAGAAGCTGTTATCTGTGAATCCATTACACGGTATAAATTAAGTGATGTTTTATTATTTGTCTAAGCGGTAAACTTGCTTTTAGACGGCTACATTTTTATCAAAATTTGTCGCTATTGGCACTCATCATCCAAAAATGCAGCCACAAAAGTACTATATTCAGCCGCCGGATGTGAAAGCAGGTTAAAATAAGGTGTAAAGCGTCGTAAAAAATACTGCACTTAGAAAGCGGTCTGCTTATCCTATCTTTGCTACTCAATTTATTATATATGCAAAGTTCTTATAGTTATCAGCAGCTGTCCATATTTACAAAGGCTGTATTTTTAAAAATAGGCTGTAATGATTCAGATGCTGATATTGCCACAAGGGTCCTGCTTAGCGCAGATATGCGGGGAGTGGACAGTCATGGTATTGCCAGGTTAAGCGGATATGTCCGCCTATGGGAGGCAGGCCGTGTCAACACGACTCCCGATATACGGATTGTGCATCAGACACCCTCCACAGCCGTGGTAGATGGAGACAGGGGATTGGGGCTGGTCGTTGCCCATGAGGCGATGAAAATTGCCATGGAGAAAGCAGAAAAGGTAGGTACGGGATGGGTGAGTGTAAAAAACAGTAATCATTTCGGGATTGCAGGCATTCATGCCATGATGGCCCTTGAAAAGGATATGATCGGCATGGCCATGACCAATGCCAGTGCCCTGGTGGCGCCCACTTTTTCTCAGGAAAGGATGCTGGGAACCAACCCGATAGCCGTAGCGATTCCGGCGGGTAAAGAGGCGCCTTTTGTTGCGGATCTGGCCACGACGACCGTGGCCAATGGTAAGCTGGAGGTCGCCTCCCGTAAAAAAACGTCCATTCCTGCCGGGTGGGCACAGGATAAGGAGGGACTGGCCAGCGAAGATCCTGACTGCGTCAAACAAGGCGGCGCATTATTGCCGCTGGGGGGAGACAGGACGCATGGCAGCCATAAAGGGTATGCTTTGAGCAGTGTGGTAGATATATTTTCCGCTGTACTTAGCGGGGCATCCTATGGCCCCTGGGCACCGCCCTTTCCGGCGTATATCCCCATGCCTGAAAATATGCCGGGCGAGGGGCTCGGGCATTTTCTGGGCGCCATGCGGGTGGATGCCTTTCGCAGCAAGGAAAGCTTCTTTGAAAATATGGATAACTGGATTAACCGGTTTAAAAATGCCAAACCGGCTAAAGGCCAGCAAAGAGTCCTGATACCAGGGATGCCGGAAGCTGAAAAAGAGGCAGCGTACCGTATAACCGGCGTGCCATTGATTGGGCCGGTGGTCGATGATCTGAACAACCTGGCTGGGAAGCTGGGGCTGCCCGCTTTGGATCAATAGCCGCTTTGCTCCGCTACCTGTCGGGACCTATAATCTGGCCATGATCAGAGGGCAGCCTGCGTAGGGGTGTGGGCTGTGGCATAATGTTTGTTTTGAATATGTACAAGCAATAAAACTGAAAATCAAACTGTTCTATTATGAAAATAAAAAAATATGTTCTTCTTGGCATGGGCGCCTTAGTGGCGGTTGCCAGCCAGGCTCAAAATTCCGATTATAGTATTCCAAGAGTGACGCCTTTTTCCGGCGTGAGTGATTACAGAACCTGGTCACTGGGTGCCTTTGGCGGCGTATCCCTGCCGGTTACCCCTTTTGGGAATGATTTTAAAAGACTGGGTATGGATCAGCTGAGTGCCATTTACGGCCTCAGCCTTAAAAAACAGATTTACCACGGGTTTGGCCTGCAACTGGATGTAATGCGGGGCCAGGTAAAGGGGCATAATAAGTCCGACCAGTACGCCTGGATTCTCCAGGATATGGGTGACGTGGTAAGAACTGCAGATAATTTTAAAACAGATATAGATCTGGCCACTTCCTTAAGCGGTGTTTTTACACTGGGAACGATTAACTGGCTCAATAAACAGGCTACGGTATTGCCTTATATCAGCGCGGGTGGAGGCTACATGCGCTTTCACACAAAAGTGGGAGCAGGCGATGATGCCTATACCTATGTGTCAAATAAGGGTGTTACGACCCAGACAAAACCCGATGCCAGCACGGCTTTTTATATTCCCGTGGGTGTAGGTGCTAAATTTAATGTGGCGACCGGTATTAATCTGGACGTTAGCTACCACGCTAATTTTGTAAACAGCAAGTACTTTGACGGCGTGGGAGCCAGCGGTCACAATGACCGTTTTTCCGGCGTGCGCATAGGAATCGAATTTGCGCTCGGCAACCGAAATAAACCGCAGCTTGCGGTCGTGAATGCGCCGGCGCAGCTAGCCATGGATTTATATGAACGCAATCAGGATCTTAAACGACAGCTGGATCAGGCAAATGAAGATAATAAACAGGCCGTTGAAGGGCTGCGTGGTCAGCTGGAAAACGCTAAAAAAGACAGTGATGGCGATGGTGTGGCTGATATTTTTGACAAATGCCCCAATACTGAAAACGGGGTAAGGGTGGATGGGGCCGGCTGTCCGCTGCCGCAACCCAAACAGATCATTAAACAGGAAAAAGTAGTGGTTACCCAGCAGGATCGTAAAATTGTGGATGAAGCCATTAAGGATCTGGAATTTGATTTAGGAAAAGCGACCATCCGTCCCAGCTCTTTCCCTAGTCTGGACAGAGTGTCTGAACTGCTCATCAATAAGAATTTTAGTCTGAAACTCGCCGGTCATACGGACAATACCGGCAGTAATGCCCTGAATATGCGTCTTTCCAAAGAAAGAGCGGAAGCCGTAAAAGCTTATCTGGTATCTAAAGGAGCGAACGCCTCCCGTATCGAGGCAGTAGGATATGGCAGCAGCCAGCCCATCGCCACCAATGATACTGCTGAAGGCAGACAGCAGAACAGAAGAGTAGAATTTACCCTTTACTAGACGTATAAGGTGTATTAGGGGATAAAAAAACAGGCATGGCGCCTTCCGGCTTTTTACCCGGCTAAGACAAATCAATTAAGACTGAGTGGCCGGAAACTTCCCCAAAAAGGGCAGCAGCATTCCAGTAGTAAACGCTGGCAGTGACTGCTGCCCTTTTTTGGGTAGCCGTCTACTTTAGGGCTAAACAGGCGTGTGCTGGACGGTGGCCTTCGGATCCTGGACGTAGATTTACATTAAGATTTAGGTCCTGGTGAGCATCGTTTTATAAACTGCTGCCTTTTGTTCTAAAGACAACCGTGCATATCTGGGAGAGGGAGAAGGCAATAACTCCGTGTTGGTAAAGGTAGGGAAACAACGTTTGAACTGTTTTTCTACAAAACGACTGGTAAAACAAATGCGTACCTGGGGGTGCTCTTGAAGGATTTTTGCAATAGCCTGATCATTATAGCGGATGATTTGTAAATCCTGATCCGCATTGCTGTCTTTTAACCGGTTGATTTGTAGTAGGATATCGGCAATCCCGATTCCTTGACGGGTGAGCAGCTCCCTTTTTGCTTTTGTATCCGGCAAGGGCTGGTTAAAGGCGATCTCCAGGATTTTCCAGAGCTGATTGCGTTTGGCACTATAAAACCACTGATTGTCCGGGTCCTTATGTAAGGTGTCAGCTCTGCCCGGAAAACTGCCCATCAATAAAATCTTTAAGGGATGCGGTAC
Source organism: Arachidicoccus rhizosphaerae (assembly GCF_900107765.1). Lineage (GTDB taxonomy): Bacteria > Bacteroidota > Bacteroidia > Chitinophagales > Chitinophagaceae > Arachidicoccus > Arachidicoccus rhizosphaerae. The sequence goes on from NZ_FNQY01000002.1 coordinate 84,919, forward strand.
AAAAGGGGCATGTGGATGAGTCTCTATCTGCATCCCTTAAAGGTAGTTATTAAACAGGTTTTCGGAAGCGGTAATTTTTATTCATGTATGCTCCCTGTGGCAATTTTTTTTTTCAACAAGCGGCAAAAGCAGCTGTAATCTTTTTATATTTATTCTATGGAAAAACATCAACCTCATCTATTTATGTGCCTGATCGGCTGTAAGCCCGAGGGCAGGCATATTGAACAGCATGATATTTTTTTTGGCATCGCAGCGGACGCTGAGGGGCTTACCCGTCAGATGGAAGCTTTCTGGCCTGAGGGGGGTAAACTGCATCTGGACGCCTGGCGCCGGGTGACCCGGGTCGGCGATGTAGCCGTGACAGTTGAGCCAAGAACGCTGTCGCCGGACAAGGGAGGCAAGGCGAATGAACCGCAGGCCGCTGACCTACGCCAATTATATTTTATCAACATGGGAGGCTATCAGCCGGCGGTATTTGAAGAGTATCATTATAAGTTGCTGACGGTGCAAAAAGATAAGCCGGGGGCTATCCGGGCGGCTAAGCAGTCTGAGTTTTATAAACAGGCAGCAGGCTCTCATATTGACGATCAGTACGGCGTGGATATCGATGATCTTTACAACGTGGAGGACATTCTGGCCCCGGAGCTAAAGGAAAAATTTTATTTAAGTTTTCAGGATTTGCCAAAGGAGCAGCAGGAGGGTGACCTTCAGGATGACTGGCATATCGGATATACCAAGTTAAGTCAGCTGCAGAAAATTATTTGATTTTCAGGGTTTAATAAGAAAAACCTTTTGGTTGTAAACCGTAAGGAGGATGGAGGATTGTGCTAAATATTTTATTCACACCTGGGCAATTTACCAAAAAGCATGTTATATTTGCGGGCGGTTGATATTAAAAAATAATGCATCCATATAGCGCAAAAGCGAATAATTCCGTTAAATTGCCCTTACCGGGAGCAGGGCGCTTCATGGATATAAAATGAATTACAACAGGATTTAACCATACATGGCAAAAGAAGTAAAGAAAGAAGTAAAAAGAGAATTAGACCTGAGCATTAATACCGGTGTTCAGGGGCAATATAAAAACTGGTTTTTAGATTACGCCTCCTATGTAATTTTGGAGCGTGCCGTTCCTGCAATTGAAGACGGGTTAAAGCCCGTTCAGCGCAGGATCCTGCATGCCATGAAAGAAATGGATGATGGCAGATACAATAAGGTAGCCAATATTATCGGGCAATCCATGCAATATCATCCCCATGGGGACATGAGTATCGGAGATGCGCTGGTCAATATGGGACAAAAAGACCTGCTGATCGATTGTCAGGGTAACTGGGGAGATGTCAGGACCGGAGATCCCGCAGCGGCCTCCCGTTATATCGAGGCCAGGTTGTCCAAACTGGCCCTGGAAATTGCTTTTAATCCCAAAACCACGCATTGGCAGCTTAGTTACGATGGTCGTAAAAACGAACCCATCACGCTGCCCATGAAATTTCCGCTGGTGCTGGCCCAAGGGGCCGATGGTATTGCCGTAGGTCTTTCCACCAAAATATTACCGCATAACTTTATTGAACTCTGTGATGCATCCATCAAATATCTGAAGGGTAGAAAATTTGAGTTGTATCCTGATTTTCTGACCGGTGGCATGGTGGATGTCTCTCATTATAATAAAGGGAAAAGAGGAGGTAAGGTAAAAGTCAGAGCCATTATTGAGGAGCAGGACAAAAAAACGCTGGTGATTAAAAGTGTACCTTATGGCGTAACCACTTCTTCCCTGGTAGATAGCATTGTAAAAGCCAATGATAATGGTAAGATTAAAATTAAAAAAGTTACGGACGGTACCGCCCAGGAGGTAGCCATATACGTAGAGCTGGCTGCCGGTATTTCTCCTGATATTACCATTGATGCCTTGTATGCTTTTACGGATTGTGAAATCAGTATTTCTCCCAATGCCTGTGTCATTGTTGAAAATAAACCGCGTTTTATTACGGTCAATGAACTGCTGGAGACCTCTACGGAAAACACCAAAGGACTCCTGAAAAGAGAACTGGAAATCAAACTGGCAGAACTGGAGGAGAAATGGCATTATACTTCCCTTGAAAAAATCTTCTTTGAAGAGAAAATATATAAGGAACTGGAACAAAAGCATAAGAGCTGGGAGGTCGTTATCGATGCCATTGACAAGGCTTTTGATCCTTTTAAGAAGAAACTCAAAAGGCCTATTGAAAGAGAGGATCTGCTCAAACTGACAGAGAAACCGGTTCGTCGTATCTATAGACTGGACATCAATGACTTGATCGAACAGATCAAAACCATTGATGAAGAAATCAATCAGGTACAGTTTAACCTGGATCACCTGACAGATTTTTCCATCGCCTATTTTGAGAACCTGATTAAAAAATTCGGAAAAGGCCGGGAAAGAAAAACAGAGATCAAGGTGTTTGATTCCATTGAAGCCAAGCATGTGGTGATCGCTAATACCAAACTTTATATCAATGCCGCCGAAGGCTTTATCGGAACCAGTCTGAAGAAAAATGATTTTCTATGTGAATGTTCTGATCTGGATGATATTATCTGCTTTACCAAGGCCGGTGTGATGAAAGTCGTCCGGGTGGCGGATAAAGTTTTTATCGGTAAGGATATATTACATGCAGCCGTTTTCCAGAAAGGAGATGAAAGGACCACTTATAATATGATTTATGTGGATGGTCAGTCGGGTGTCAGTTATGCGAAGCGCTTTAATGTTACAGGCATCACCCGTGACAAGGATTACGATCTGACCAAAGGCTCCGACAAAAGCAAGGTGCACTATTTTACGGCCAACCCGAACGGAGAAGCAGAGGTCGTCCGTATCCTGTTAAGTCCTAACTGTTCAGCCAAGAAAAAAGAGCTGGATTTTGATTTCAGCACCCTTGAAATCAAAGGCCGGGGCAGTAACGGTAATCAGATCGTGAAATACCCGGTCAGATCCATTAAGCTGAAAGAGAAAGGTAAATCGACCTTGGAAGGCAGGAAGCTTTGGTTTGATGATAAATTCGGGCGCTTAAATACCGAAGAGAAAGGGCAGCTGCTGGGCACCTTTGATGATGAAAATATACTGGTTATTTATAATGATGGTAATTATGAGATTGTAGATACCGAACTCAACCAGCGCTTTGATGTGGAAAAAGTCCTGATGATTGAAAAATTTGATCCCGAGAAAATCATTACGGCTGTTTATCTGGATAATGATAAAAAGCAGTTTAATGTGAAACGGTTTAAAATTGAGACCTCGACGCTTAAATCAAGATTCAGCTTTATCAAAGACGGGGAGGGGAATTATGTGGAAGCCGTGACCATGGATGAGGAGCCGGTATTACAAGTGCAGATAGGACGTGGTTCTGCCGTGAGGGCGACCAAGTTTAGGATTGCCAATCTGGTGGAAGTCATGGGCTGGAAAGCCGTAGGCGCGAAACTCATGGATTTTAGTAAATCAGTGGCCATGGAATGGATCAGCCCCAAAAAATCAACGCAGGGCGGTGATGATCAGCCCAGCCTTTTCTGATAAAAGATAACGCCACCGATCCATTGCTGGCGTCAGCATAAAAAAGTCCGTTTCTGTAACAGAAACGGACTTTTTTATGCTGGACAGTTCTTGAAGCTGCGCCGCACCTAAGCATCTGTTTTGGGCGGCAGATCGTTTTGGGTGGGGGTTGCTTTGACCGGAATCAGCAAGGAGGCGGCAATGCTGACACCCACACAAAGGACGATTACGCCCAGGGAAATACCGATGGGTATATGGATATGGAAAAATTCAATCAGCATTTTAACACCGATAAAGATTAGGATAAAGGCGATTCCCTGTTGGAGGAAGCGGAACTTGTTGGCGGCGCCTCTAAGCAGGAAAAACAGGCTTCTAAGCCCCAGGATGGCAAAAATGTTACTGGAATAAATCACCAGTACATCGCTGCTGGAGAATTTGGCATTGGCACCGTCTTTCACCAGCGATACCACGGTCGGTATGCTGTCCAGGGCAAAGGCAATATCAGTCACCGCCAGCACGATAACGACCAGTGTTAAGGAGGTGAATAGCTTCTTGCCGTTTTTTTTGAGGGTATATTTTCCATTCGGATCCTCGTCGGTGAAAGGCAGCGTTCTTTTTACCCATTGGAAGAATTTGGAATCCATCATATTAAATTCATGAGATTCCTTCTGGATAAAGAGCTTTATGCCGGTATACAGTAAAAACGCCCCGAAAATGTACATGATCCAGTGAAAGCGGTCAATAAGGCCGATGCCTACGGCTATAAATATAATTCTAAATACGATGGCCAAAAGAATACCAACCAGTAAGGCCCGACCCATATCGGTTTCTTTTATTTTGAAAGCGGCAAATATGAGGATAAAGACAAAAATATTGTCAATACTCAGGCTCCATTCCATCAGGTAAGCTGAAATGTATTTAGTAGCTGCATTGGAGCCGTTTTCATACCAGATAAAACCCCAGAATATCAGCGAAAGACCGATCCAGAAAATGGTTTGCAGGGTCGCCTGTTTAATGGTCACCTCCTTGCCTTTTTTGCTCATGAGCCCCAGATCCAGCAGCAAGGCCAGGATCAGGACAACAGCGAAACAGCCGTAAATGATTTCCGTATGGGTAATGGTCATGGCAAATACGGTACTGATATGCGTTGACAAAGAGGATAGGGGTAAAGGGTTCATGTGGTAAAAATAGCTGTTTTATAAAAAAGTGGTAGAAAAAAATTGTCCTGCAAAAATTACCGATCGGAGGGATTTTACAAGTCAGGATGTGCGCCTCAGGTCCTCAGCGGCCGAGGTAATGATGCTGATTGCCTGTCGGATCTGCTGTGCCGTGGTAAATCTTCCCAGACTAAAGCGGATACTGCTTTGTGCCTGGGCCTCGGTCAGCCCCATGGCCAGCAGCACATGACTCGGTTCCTTGCTTTCGGTGCTGCAGGCAGAACCGCTGGAAACCGCCAGCTGCTCATTTAATCTGCCCAGTAATTGTTTGCCGGTGATCTGCTCAAATCTCAGATTGGCCACATGGCTCATTCTCTTGGTATGGCCGGGGATATTACTAAAGACGCCTGGAAGCCTCAGAAGTTCCGCTTCCAGCTGGTCCCTGAGCGCTTGAATGCCGGCCTCAACCTGCCGCTGTTCCGGCAGGGAAAACAGCCGCAGCGCTTCGGCCATCCCTACAATGCCAGGGACATTTAAAGTGCCGCTGCGCATACCCTTTTCATGACCGCCGCCCTGCATTTGTTCGGCGAGCCGGACACGGGGTGCTTTTCTGCGGACATACAAACCGCCGACGCCTTTAGGCGCGTAGATCTTATGCCCTGAAAAGGCCATCAGGTCTATTTGATCTTTTTGAACGTCGATGGGCAGCTTGCCCAGGGCTTGGGTGGCATCCGTGAAGAAAATAACGTCTCTTTGGTGACACAGCTGGCCAATGGCTCTTATTGGCTGAATAACGCCCGATTCATTATTGGCGGTCATGACGGCCACCATAATGGTATCGCTTCTGATGGCTTGTCCAAGCGCTTCCAGATCGATAAGGCCACTGCTTTGAACAGGCAGATAGGTGATTTCTGCTCCTCTCGTCTTTAGATAACGGCAACTGTCCAGCACGGCGGCGTGCTCGGTGGCAACGGTGATAATGTGCCGGCCTTTGCCGGCGTAGGATTCAAAGCATCCTTTGAGGGCCAGGTTACAGCTCTCGGTCGCGCCCGAGGTAAAAATGATTTCGGAGGAGTCTGCACCGATATGGCGGGCAATGCTCCCGCGGGCAGCCTCCACCGCCTCATGGGCTTTACGTCCATAAGGATGCGCACTGGCGGCATTACCAAAATCAACAGAAAAAAAGGGTAAAATCCTAGATATTACCCTTTCATCCACTGGTGTGGTTGCATTATAATCCAGATAGATCATCTATATTAAAGATTAGACTATGTTGGACAAATCAGTTTTATCCTTTTTTGACCTTGAATTCAATATTCCAATGGCTCCATTTGAGATTCACAACACCTGATTTTTGAAGTGAAATGGTAAATTCCTCTACCGAATCAGGATTTTTTTTCATCGGAACATCGACCCGCAGAAAATCATTGGACTGGTCGTAATTGGTACCCCATTGGTTCCAGAGTTTATTGAATATTAAAGTGGTGGTGGTTTCCCCTGGGATGGTATACAGGCTGTATTTACCGGCGGGCAGGCTTTTGCCTTCAATGGTAACATCCTGATTGATTTCAAAAACGGTTGCCTCGTTGGCACCGGTACGCCATACCTTACCATAAGGTACAATGGAGGTGATCTCACGTCCTTTTAAAAAGGGTCTTCCATAGACGATCTTAATGTCTACGCCAGATTTAGTGGTAATGGCTACACTGTCTTTCGGGCTGACTCTCTTTTTGGGTCCCTGAGCACTGGCTACCAGGCCGATACCAATGGCAAACAGGCATAACAACATTAATTTTTTCATTTGTAATATTTTTTTGTTTTAAAATGGCATCCTGAAAGCAGCTCCATTCTCCGGTTAGAAAGAATATTCGCCCACTTCAGGCAGTGAAGTTACTCAGTGAAATTACGGCAAAGATCTTAATGAAAGCTATAATGCAGCCTACTTTAAAAATATTTTAATGCAAGCAGGCCAGAGGCCGGCTCCTTATTTGAGATAACGCTTGATTTCCCGGTCCGTGTCCCGTTTTTTCAGCGTTTCCCGCTTGTCATGGAGTTTTTTACCCTTGGCAACACCTATTTCCACCTTCACCAGGTTCTTTTCATTAATGAAAATCTGTAAAGGTATGATTGTCAATCCTTTTTCTTTAATACTGGCTTGCAGCCTTTTTAGTTCTCTTTTGGTCAGCAGCAGCTTTCTGTCGTGAACCGGTAAATGATTATTGGAAGTTCCTAAATCATATTGCCCGATAAACAGTCCTCTGAGCCATAGTTCTCCTTTGTCAAACAGGCAGAAGCTGTCATTGAAACTTACCTTACCGCTTCGAATACTCTTGACCTCGGTGCCTAACAAAACAATGCCTGCAACATATTTATTTTCAATGTTGTAATGGAAATAGGCCTGTCTGTTTGCATGTGATGCCCCCATGGCTTTGAAAGTGGTTGTTGTCGAAAATAATATAAATATCGGAACTGTGACGTTGCTTAGAACCTTTGCCGGAGCAACTGGCCTGAGTCGGGTCACAGTTCTTAAGATATCTGGCTTAAAAATGTCTGGTAAAACCTGATAATTTGTACTTGTTAGTGCTGCATTCAGTGGGCGGCTGAGCCTATACTTTAAAATGACGCAACATAATGCTTAGTTTGTCCTTTAAGGAGATTCTGTCCGCAATAAAATCTAAAAAACCATGATCCAGCAAGAATTCACTTCGCTGAAAGCCTTTGGGCAGATCTTTACGGATGGTTTCCTTAATAATGCGCGGACCGGCAAAGCCGATCAGGGCACCCGGTTCAGCAATATTGATATCACCAAGCATGGCAAAGCTGGCCGAGACGCCACCAAAGGTCGGGTCTGTCAGTAAGGAGACATAAGGCAACTGGGCATCACTTAACTGGGAAAGCTTAGCACTGGTCTTTGCCATCTGCATGAGAGAAAAAGCGCTTTCCATCATTCTGGCACCCCCGGATTTACTGATGACCATAAACGGTATTTTCTGATTGATGGCATAGTCTACGGCCCGGCTGAATTTTTCACCCATGACACTGCCTAAAGAGCCGCCGATAAATGCAAAATCCATACAGGCAATAATAATGGGCGCTCCGTTCAGTTGACCGGAGGCTACCCGCATACTGTCTTTCAAATCGGTTTTGCTATAAATATCATCCAGGCGTTTCTGATAAGATTTTAAATCTGTGAATCCTAAAAAGTCCACACTTTTTATACCCGCAAAATGTTCTTTAAATTCTTTATTGTCAAATAATATCTTGAAATAATCCTCACTGCCGATTCTGTGATGATAGCCGCATTTAGGACAAACAAACAGATTCTCTTCCAGTTCTGAGGAGGTACAGATATAGTTACATTCCGGACATTTGCTCCAAAGTCCCTCCGGCACTTCCTTTTTCTCTGAAGTTGTCGTTTGGATATTTTTGCGTAATCTTTGAAACCACCGTTGTTTAGACTCTCCTTCCGATTTTTTATCGTCTTCCGGTATATAACTATTTTCTGATTTCAGTTCTTCTTCGCTCATATTTACTTTTAGATATGTTTCAGACTGACAAAATTAAGGAGTTTCCCCCTTTATTGGGCAAATTAAGGCTATTTGTTTTAATGGATAGCTACGAACAATTGTTATTTTTGGCCGGCCTGCTAAATGTGTAGATTTATTTACCCAGTTTTTTAAAATCAACGGCCTGCAGCGAACCGAACACGGTGGCAGCCTCTGACAGAACCGCTTTTGGAATGGCAATAACCATTTTACAAAATAGCTGTGATTCCTGCGTCTTTATAACCGCATTAAAGGTTTTAATCCACCGCATGACTTCTCCCAGACGGGTATAATCAAAATCCAGCTGGCAATCCACCAGTATTTGTTTCTTTATGATAGGTACCATTTGCAGCGAAAGGGCAGCCGCGGTTTTATAGGCATTGATGAGTCCAGGGACTCCCAGTAAGGTGCCGCCAAAATAACGTACCACGATAATGGCTACATCCGTTAGCCCTTTGCTGGTGATCTGGCCTAAAATAGGTTTACCGGCGCTGCCGGCGGGCTCGCCGTCATCGCTGCTTCTGAAAACCAGATTGTCCGGTCCCAGTTTATAGGCAAAGCAAAAGTGAACGGCCTTGCCGTGCTCTTTTTTCAGCGCTGCCTGTCTGTTTTTAAAGTCTTCCGGGCTTTTTACGGGAAAGGCATATGCCAGAAACTTACTGCCTCTGTCTTTAAATTCTGCAGTCGCCTCCTGGTCAATAGTGTAGAATGTCGTATCGGATGTCGTCATGAAGCTTCTAATGGATAAACGTTGTCCTTTGTTGTTTTTACGGGCACAAAATAGCTTATTTTATCCGCTCCCAGATAAATATCCCGGCGCAGTTCATAGTCAGTGAAGGTGGGTGCCGGGAGCCCCTGCCCGGTCGCCAGTCGGGTATTTGTAATTATCCGGCACTCATCCCACAGCCGGCTGTCCAAAAATGTTTGCAGCACACGCTGGCCGCCTTCAATAAACAGGCTTTGTATTTGTGCTTTATAACAATAAGACGTGATTTGATGAGCCAGATTTTTCTCAGGCTCCAGCTGCACATATTCAATAGGAGCGGAGCGGACCTCTGACCGGGCTAGGTTACCCGATTTGACAAAATTAAAAACGATAACCCGTTCAGTTCCTTTAAACAGGTTTGCCTGCTGGGGAACCTGAAGATGAGGATCCAGCACCATTTTAATGGGACTGGGGCCAGCATAGAGCCGGTTGTTTAAAAACGGATCATCTTTTAAGGCGGTATTTTTGCCGATTAAAATAGCGGCCGCTTCACTGCGCCATTTATGGACCCACCTGTTAGCCGTAGCACCGGAGATCAGCAAACGCGCTGAGGCGCCTGGCTGCAGGTTGGGCGCAATAAAATTGTCGGCCGTAGTGGCCCATTTAAGGATGATATACGGCCTTTTATTCGCATGAAAATTAAAAAAGGCCCGGTTGAGGTGGATACAGTCCGGATTCCAGGGGCCGTCCACCAGTACCTCAATGCCGGCATTTTTCAGTTTTTCTATGCCTTTACCAGCTACCTGGGCGAAGATATCTACGCATCCCACCACGACTTTGGGAATCCGGTGTCGGATGATCAGATCCGCACAGGGTGGTGTCTTGCCATGATGTGCACAGGGCTCCAGTGAAACATAAAGGGTTGATTGACTGATGAAGGGCTGATCCTCTTTTTTTACGCCTTCCAGACAATTCACCTCGGCGTGGGCCTGACCATAACATTGATGCCAGCCTTCGGACAGGATTCTGCCATTATGGACTAAAACGGCACCTACCATAGGATTGGGTGCTACATACCCGCGGCCCTTTTTAGCCAGCGAAATACAACGCTGCATATAAAGCAAATGATCAGAGGTGTCCGCTAACTTTGTCATAATTGCAAAGGTATTAATTGTTGGCTGATATTGCCAATAAACCAATGGCCCGCTGTCTTTTTGGGGCAACGGGCCATTAGTGTATAAAAAATGCAGGTCTGCCTGATTGGGAGGCCGCTTTATAATTTATAAAGCAGACCCACTCCTAAGATCGACTGTGTCTGTAATTTAGGTCCTTTCCCTACTACAGGTCTGTACAGGTCATCGTAGGCCAGGTTGAAATTCCAGGTGACGGCGATGGCCTTCGTCAGCTTGGCGGCAAAGGTATTGGTCATGAAAATATAAATATTTTGCGGGTCCTGCAGGTAATTGCTGTACAGTTCCAGATTACCCGTATAGGAGATGGTTTTGGTAATGTCCGCTGTATAACCCGCGTTCAGTAAAAAACCCAACTGGAATTTCATGGTTTTGCCAGTATCCACACCAAAGGCTCCCTGATCGGATAAGAAGTGGTCTGCTACGATCAGTGCTCTGGCTGCAACCGGTGATAAAAACAGATTGAAATTTTTAAAAGGTTTATAGGTAATACCCGGAGCCAGGGTCAGATAGGCCGGTGCAAATAAATTAGAACTTAAGGTCTTGGTCTCATTACCGTTTTCATCCTCCCCATAGGTATAGCCTTTAAATCCCTGCGTTCTCAGCCGAAATAAAGCGGAAACATCCAGTTTTGGATTTAAAGAATGACCATAGAGGGATACGAAGTCAATCAGGTCAGCACTTTTACGGCCATCCAATCCCGATGTTTTCAAATAACCATATTGTACATTTAAATTATTGGACCAACTGTTTTTGCCTTTCAGGTAGTCGGCGTACAGATTGACAAATGCGTTTGCGGAAAGCGCATCCGTACCACCGCCGGACCAGTTACCCAGGGAAGTCTGAGCGACATTGACGGACAGAGAACCGCCTTTATTCCAGTTTTTAGTAGAATCAAAGGTTCTGCCTGTTTTATCGATTTTGTTAGCCAGATCTGATTTAATATCCGTTCTGCCGTTATCCTGTGCCTGTGCCGCTGCAGCAGCCAGTAAAAAAGCGCCGATAAATAATTTTTTCATGAGTATGGATTTTGTTTTTCTAAGATTCAATGTTTATAATAACCAATAGCTAAAGCGTGCTGATTGCCGGGTTTCGCTATTGTAATACGGTCCTGAGTATCTGGTAGCTTCTTGCTTCCCGATAGTTTTCAAGATGCAAAGAAAAGAACTGTTGGTAATATTTCAAAAGAGATCGGCGGTTTATATTGCTGATTTGTACATCTTTAGCATGCGCCAGGTCTTTTATTTGCATTAACTGACTGTTGATTGCGGCAGCTTCTCCTTCCAGGTAGAAGCCGTGCTGGGGGGCACGGGCGACATATAATCCTTCCTGTAAGTCCAGCACGGGCGTACTGGCCTGATATCGGCCATGGAACCTGAATCCCAGCAGGGAGGCTAATTGCAGGCTGAATATCAAGGGGATATTTAAAATGTCCGCTGCCTCGTGCTGATCAATATATTCTAGGGTTTGCTCAATGGTATCAAATAAGGAGGTGCCTGATTCCTCTTCCTTAATGGTTTGGACGATCATCTCGATTAAATAGGTGGCGACCGCATTTTTCAAGACATCATAATAGAGGCTTTTATAGATATAAGCCCATTGGTATTCTTTGATGAACTGCAGGTGTTTAAGCGGATTCAGGTAGGCCTCCAGCTCCAAAATAGCGGCCGGCTGAAAGAAACTGATTTTGCCACCGGCTGATTTGCCGGCTGTTCTGACACCTTTTACCATATAACTCTGTAAACCAAAAAGTGCTGTGAACATGGTCACAATCAGACTGGATTCTCCATATTTAACGGTTCTCAGAACGACGGCCTTTGTTTTATGAGTCATTGTTCTGCAAAAATAGGCAATTTATTGATATGTCATATAAATTGAATATATAAGTAGGTATTTTCCTTTGGTTATTTATTGACCTGATAATCAGAAGACTTGTTTTTAACCGGGATGGAGGATAATATAAATTGACGGATATCCTCATTGCCTTTAATCATACTTTCTTTATCCATATAAATCATATGACCACAGGGGTATCCCTTCCAGGTGGTTCTGGCTTTAAGGCTGGGGGTAGTGGTGATTTGCCAGATGGTATATTGGGTATTGAAAAAATTACAGATGGAACCGTCATAATAGCCATTTTGTACGAATAGGTGCAAGGAAGGGTTTTCCTCCATGGCTTCGCGCAGTTGGTCGCCTGTCTGATTGCGATCAGAATCCCAGGGATAGACATGATCGGATAAAATCCAGTAAGGTACGTCTGTTTTAAAATTAAGATCATTACGCATATAATCATTGGCTGCGGGTGCGAATGACCTTGCCCAGGCCGGAATCTCTGCATTAAAGTCCGGACGATCGCCGGCATTTTTCTCATCAATGCCCAGATATCTGGAATCCAGTCTGCCAATGGTATAACCTTTATCCCGGAGCAGCTCTTTCCAGAAAAGACTTGTTCGGACATCCAGATTATTCTGGTCCCATACTTTTTTGGAGATACCCGTGTACCGTTCCAGCTGGGTCTCTATTGTCTGTTTTTCCTCATTTGAAATAGAACTGCCTTTGGCAATGGCAGGTAAGAGTTTATTTAGGGTGAAATCTTCCACTTCCGGTAGCATATCCGTTAAGGTCTTTTGCTGCAGATCGGCAGGTAGTTTTTTGAAATACCAGGCGGTGGCAGCATAGTAAGGGATATTCAGCGCTTCACTTACTGCGCCCTGGCGGTCAATACCCAGTTCAGTGGGGGAGACTAGTACGACGCCGTTTAAAAATACGCCTCTGGAAGGTTCCTGCAGCGCTTTTGAAAGACCGGATACCCGGGTCGTCCCATAACTTTCCCCGATCAGAAATTTAGGGGAAAGCCAACGGCTGTTGCGGGTTAAGAAAGTGGTAATCCAGTCGGCCAGGTAATCAATATCCTGATTGACACCAAAAAACTCACTGCCTTTGGCATCTTTATCTAAAATTCTGGAATAGCCTGTATTGACGGGGTCTACATACACAATATCAGTAGCGTCTAAGATGCTGTAAGGGTTCTGGCTCAGGCCATAAGGCTGAATGGCCCGGCCTTCCTCATCCAGATTGACCCGTACCGGTCCGGTATAGCCCAGCTCCATCCATAAAGAGGCAGAGCCCGGTCCTCCGTTAAAGGATATGCTTAAAGGCCGGTTGCTTTTATCTTTAATACCTTCTCTTTCGTAATAAGTATAACTTAAGGTAGCCACTATTTTACCGTCTTTATTCCAGACAGGCTGCGTCCCTTTATATACACTGTAAGTAAAACTCTGGCCATTGATGGTGGCCTGATGGTGCGTCAGAACAGCGGTGTCTTTTGGAATATTAGACTGTGCCCGGACGCTTGTTATCAGTAACAGGGCACCTGCCAGAAGCGTAGTAAGTTTATACATATTGAAAGGATTGAAAATAATCTTATGATATTGTTTGTACTGTTTTTGGAAAAAGTCGGTTATTACGGTTCAATGACTATGTAAATAGGCCGCCATACAAAGCCTCAGGCCCCTGAACTTAGCCATTGAAGACGGAAGGTATACAATTTTAGCTATACGCCGGGTATGATTTTTTTGATGAGCAGAGGACTTGCCAATGGATTACTTAGGAACACAAAAGAAGGACGGGCATGAGGCAGGGGGCAGCCGCTGGTTTTGCCGGTGGTTATTCTGAATGGTGGCAGCAAGGAATTTCAGGGGCCAGATACCGGTTCAGGCCCTGGATACAAACGATTGGCCGTTATTTAAAAAGGTTATATTTTATCGGGTTAGAATCAAAATGGAAGTTATCTTTACGTGCCTGAAAAAGGTACTTAAATTGATAACCCGGAAATAGGGATGTGGTTAGCCCTTTTCCATTTGACCATTAAAAGAAAAATAAAATTTCAGATGAAAGTAATGAAATTCGGTGGAACGAGTGTAGGACAACCTGACAGAATGCACCAGGTGGCCGCTACCGTTACCGAACAGAAAGAACCCAAAATTGTAGTGCTGAGTGCCTTAAGCGGTACGACCAACGCACTGGTGAGTATTAGTGACGCCCTTTCTGCAGGTGATAAGCCAGCTGCCAAAAAGATTATCGATGGCCTGGATAAACATTACCAAACTTTCATAAAGGGGCTTTTAAAAGATGCTGACTATCAGCAAAAGGCTAAAGCAGCCATTGCGGAGCATTTTGAATTTCTGAATATCATTCTGAAAATATCCTTTAGCGATGCCTTAAATAAAGATATTCTGGCGCAAGGTGAACTGATGAGCACCAAACTGTTCGCCATTTATCTGGAAGAACAAGGAGTGCCGCATCTTTGGTTGCCGGCACTTGAGTTTATGCGCATTGACGCCAATGAGGAACCTGATCTGAAGGCGATTAAAACCGACTTATCCAAGATCCTTAAAAAGCATTCAAAAGTCGATCTGTTTGTGACGCAGGGATATATCTGTAAGAACATCAGGGGCGAAGTCGATAATTTGAAACGGGGCGGTAGCGATTATACGGCTTCCTTGATCGCTTCTGCCATCAAGGCCAGTGTCTGTGAAATATGGACGGATATCGATGGTATGCATAATAATGATCCGCGCATCGTCAAAAAGACACGTCCTATTGAAGTTTTAAGTTTTGAAGAGGCAGCGGAGCTGGCTTATTTTGGCGCCAAAATCCTGCACCCGACCTGTATCTGGCCGGCGCAGCAGGCGCATGTTCCGGTCAAGTTACTGAACACCATGGCGCCTAAGGCAAAAGGGACGACCATTCAGGATAATGAAGACGGTATCGGTGCCAAGGCTGTTGCGGCCAAAGATGGCATCATCGCCATTAAGATTAAAAGCAGCCGTATGCTGCTCGCCTACGGGTTCTTAAGAAAAGTATTTGAAGTGTTTGAGAAATACCGTACGCCCATTGATATGATCACGACCTCTGAGGTAGCTGTATCGCTGACCATTGACAGCGATCAGCATCTGAAAGCCATCGTGAAGGAACTGGAACCTTTTGGAACGGTGTCCATCGATAAAGACCAGGCGATTGTCTCCATTGTCGGCAATGCGATTGTCGAGGAAAAGGCCGTTTTGCTCAATATATTTGAGACCATTAATCATATCCCCGTCAGAATGATCAGTTATGGCGGAAGCAGGCATAATATTTCCTTTTTAGTGCCGGCCTCCAGTAAAAATGAAATGCTGCAGGTTATCAATAAGGGGGTATTCGGGCTGGATTAATTCTGTATAAATATTGAATTTAATTATAGTAAAAAAGCGCCATCTATTATTAAATGTTGGCGCTTTTTTTATGGGAATATCCTAACTTCGCGCCCGATATGGTGGTCGGACCATATTGGTCCGGTTTAATTTATTCGAAAACTTAATGCATAGATGATGCGTTCTATCTTTTTTAAAGTCATTTTAGGTGGTGTGATCGCACTGGGAATCCAAACAACCACCCAGGCGCAGTATCAAAAGGAACAAAAGCACAAACATAATTTTCATCTCTCAGACGAGGGGAATTCAGTAGGGAAAAAAGGGGAATTATACCTGTCCTGGGGGTATAATAAAGAATGGTATTTGCCCAGCAATATCCATATTCATCAACCCGGCCTGGGCAATGATTATGTATTGTCCAATACCCTGGCCTCTGATCACCCTGGCTGGAATGAAGGCCTTTTCAACCGGGCATTTACCATCCCGCAGTACAATTACCGTTTGGGCTACTTTTTCAAAGATAACTGGGCGATTGAAGCCAATTTTGACCATACTAAATTTGTGGTTGCTGAAAATCAGTTATTGCATGCCAAAGGGATGATGAACGGGCAGCCGGTGGACACTTTTATTAATAATCGTTCCGGTTTCATGAAATACCAGCTGAACAATGGGGCGAACTTTCTGTTGATCAATTTAGTGCATAGAAAACATCTGACCAGTTTTGGTAAAAAATGGTTTGATGCGGCCTTATTGGTAAAGGGTGGGGCAGGTATCGTTATCCCACATGTACAAAATGAAATTGATGGTCATGCTAATAAAAAGGGATTTCAGTTCGGTGGATTTGATCTGGGCTTTGAAGCAGGCGTCAGAGCGACCTTCTTTAAGTATGCCTATCTGGAATTTACCGATAAAGTACTGGCAGCCCAGTATTATAATCTGAGACTTTATGAAGGAAGGGCCAAACAGTTTATTGCGACTGATGAAATGATTCTTTCCATTGGTGCCAGTATTCCGCTGAAAAAAGAGCACAGCAACTAAGGGGTTTATAAAATTTGCCTGACCGCCTTCCACCTGCTTTCCTTGTCCAAATGCTTATAGCGGCGCGGACGTAAAGGAAGAACGCTGGTTCAAGGCGGTTTTGTATTTATCCGTTCCCTTAACACCTGAAAAGCTTATATTTGTTAGGACGGGTATAGTCGCACTCGACTCTTTTTAATCCTAAGTGCATTTAATATGGGAGGATCAGACAATTCAAATATTTCCTGGGTGAACCGCCAGCAACCTGTTAGATGGGTGTATGATTTTGAACTGGCCGGGCGGGATCAGAAAAATGATCTACTGATGCTGACTTCCGGTGTTTTTCAGTTGCTGTTGCATAAAGGCAGTCTGCTGTTGACCGAAGAAGGTATTATCCTGCAAAATAAAGCAGGTCAGCCGGAGGCGCAAATCACTTTTGATCAGATGGCGACCATTTTTATGGGTTATGATGAGCTATATCCCGCCAGACTCACCAAAAACTTTGGTTTTTTTTGGGCCCCTATTCGCATTACGCTTACGAACCATCAACAGATTTATCTGATTATTTACGGAAGTATGGGGCTAATCATCAGAAATAAGTGGTGGTTTGAAAAATTGAAACAGCTGCTGGATACAGCGCGGTAACTGTAAGAAATCCTTGCTTTAGCCTGAAGAGTTTCCCGAATTCGTAACAGATTTGCTTTCTTATGTAGGAATTTTGCAGCCAAAATTATTCAACGTATGAAGCTAATCAATTGCTCCAGGATTGTTACGGCCACCCTTTTTTTGTTTTTTTCAGCATCTGTCTTTGCCTTTGAGGAGACTCCGGTAGGTTCCCTGAAAGGCCATGTCATTACAAAAGATGGTCAGCCGGCGGCTTATATTTCTGTGACTATAGAAGCCTTGCATAAAGGGACGATGACGGATGAAAATGGTAATTACAGTTTGCGCAGTGTGCAGGTGGGTGCCTGGACGGTTAAAGCCAGTGCCGTCGGTATTAAAGCACAAGCGATTACTGTAACCATTACGAAGGGTAAGACCAGTATTGTTGATTTTGCAATGGATGAGACCTCTGAACAGTTACAACAGGTAACCGTAAGTACGTTATCCAGGCAGCGCAGCACATCTTCAGCCCTGAGGATCAGTGAGCCGATTATAGAAGCCCCCCAGAATATTCAGGTTATCTCCTCTGAATTACTCAATAATCAGATACTGACGAATATGGCAGATGGGGTGTATAAGAATGTGAGCGGAATGACCAGAATAGAACATTTTGCGGATTTATATACCCGTATTAATACCAGAGGCTGGCGTGCCACCGCCTTAAGAAACGGTATGAATATTACAGGGGACTGGGGCCCGCTTAGTGAAGACATGGGTATTGTTGACCGTATCGAGTTTGTAAAAGGCCCGGCCGGATTTTTAATGTCGGTAGGGGATCCTGGAGGAACTTATAATGTGGTGACTAAAAAACCGACCGGCAAAGATTTTAACGGGTCTGCCAATCTGGTATATGGCAGTTATGATTTCTACAGAGCCGGTCTTGACCTGGATGGAAAATTAAATAAGAGCGGGAGCTTACTTTACCGTTTGAACCTGGTCGGGCAAAACAAGAATTCCTTCCGCAAATATGAATACAATGACAGATATGTGGTGGCGCCTGTCATTACTTATAAAATTGATGACAAGACAAGTCTGACAGCAGAGTATCTTTATCAAAAAGCCAAAATGTCTGACCTGGGAGCTGATTATGCTTTCTCCTTAGATGGATTCGGTACCTTACCCAGAGATTTTACAACCTCTGATCCGGGCCTGGACCCAACCAGCATTAATGATCAGAGCCTAACGCTTAATTTTCAAAGACAATTAAATGTGGACTGGAAATTTACGGCGCAGACCGGATATTTCTATTTCAGACAAAAAGGAGCGAACCTATGGCCCGCTTCTATCAATGAAAATGGAGATTTACTGCGTCAGGTGGGCATCTGGGATGCCAAGAGTATCAATAAATACGGACAGGCTTATTTTAACGGGGATGTACAGACCGGACAGGTGCATCACCGCGTGTTAATCGGTCTGGACTTAACGGACAAGGAATATATGGCTGACTGGAATCAGTATCATGATCTGGATGACGGGGATCATTTATTTGATGTTCATTCGACCGACTATCAGCCGCCTGTGAATGGTTATGCCAGCTTTGATTATACAACACCTTTAGAACAAAGAAGTATCGGTAGTGTGTATAATGAGTCCTATACCGGTTTGTATGTACAGGATGAACTGGGCTTTTTCAATAACACCTTAAGGCTTACGCTGGCAGGACGCTATACACATGCAGCCATTAATAATTACGGCGACTTTTTAACCAAAAACAGGTTTACACCCCGCATTGGCCTGGGATACTCGTTTACAGATGATTTTAGTGCCTATGCCTTATTTGATCAGTCATTCATGCCGCAAAGCGGTCAGCTGCGCACCGGCGCAGGCGTCCCTCCGATTCTGGCAAGCGACGCGGAATTTGGTCTTAAGAAAAACTGGGCGAGTGATAAGTTTGTTACCTCGGTTTCTGTGTATAGAACCAGCAGGGACCACGTTACGGCCAGTGATCCTACCGATCCCACTGGCGTGTATATGGTGGCCATCGGCAAGACCTTATCTCAGGGTGTGGAGTTTGATGCGAAAGGAGAATTATTGCCAGGATTATCTGCTGTTGTCAATTATGCTTATACAGACTCTAAGGTGACTAAGACCAGTGAAGGTGCCGGACTTAGCGTAGGTGATAAAGTACCTGGATTTGCTAAACACAATATCAATACCTGGTTGACTTACAAAGTAAAAAATGGCGTATTGAAAGGTCTGGGCTTTTCCGGTGGGTTTAGTTATCAGGCAGACCGGACTTCCTGGACCTGGACCAGTGATGCGGATACGGAAAGCTTACCGGATTATTTTAGGCTGGATGGCGGCATCAACTATGACCTGGGTAATCTGGGCTTTACGTTGAACGTATATAATATCCTGGATAAATACCTTTATTCCGGTGATGTTGGATTTTGGGAAGTTGGCGGCGTTGATAAAAATGTCTATTCCTGGCAGTCAGAACCGCCCAGAAACTTTAAGTTTAGCATCAATTACCGGTTTTGATATAACCTAGGTGCAAGTAGTTATTAAAAAGGGATGAATAAATGGTCGACCGGCGATTTATTCATCCCTTTTTTTATCGTAGTTTGGTAAAAGCTGCTCCTTTCTAATCAGGGGAAATAATGCAGATGAACCCTGCATCAGCTTATTTTCCGATGCCGATGCTCAGCTGAATACTGGGAGTCACCCCTTTTAATAAGTTGTGGAAATAAATAAATGGTTTAAGGGTGGCATTGCCGTATTTTACACCAAACATATTAAAACCAAAGCTGTTTTTCTCCAGAAAGTTGCCCTTTCTGTGTATCAGATAGCCAAGCGAAACAGGTAGATAAAAATCAAATGTAGGATTGATTGCTTTTTTATCCGTTACCGCAATGTAGGTGGCAAATAAAAAGTCATTCCGGTAGGTATTTGTTTTGCCATCTGCGTCTTTATCAAAGAAAAAATATGGAGTCCAGTATAACCCGAGGCCGTTATAGCTGTTGGCTTGATTGCGGTAGTGAAAATATATTGAAAGACCGGCAGAAGCAGAAGGCACAAAACTGTTTTTGATATTCTGGATGTCGGCAGATAATCCAAGAGTAATGGAGCTGGTTGCATTAGGCATTGTTTTAAGGTGACCAGAGAAATGTTGTGCATCGTCCAGACGGTAATGTCCATAGACATTATAGCGCCATCTGAGATGATTGGCTACTTTTTCAGGGATGGCGGCATCGATGCTGTCAATGAACCTGTCTACCAGGTCGGCTGAAACTATTTTATTTAAATCACTGACTGAGTTTAGTTTGAAAATCAACACTGCGGCTTTGAAGTCTTTACTGGTAGAATCAACCTTTGCAATAGTGATGGTGTCCATGTCGGGTTTAACCAGCGAGGTCTGACCATCCATTCTGTAATAGGTCTGTTCTCCGGAAGCAGGCTTCTGGTGGACCAGGATTTTGATGTTGCCGTTAAAGTCCAGATACTGGATCTTTTTTATGGTCAGAGGATTGTTTAAAGAGTCTTTTAGTGCCTCGTATGCTTTTTCCACCTGTTCAAATAATGGCCGGGTAGGCCCCAGTATTTTCAGCCCGGATTTTGAGCCGGGGTAGCTGTCCATCCTGGGAATAAAGAGCTGATTGCCATGTCCCAGGTCCAGTGTATAACCTTCCTTCTCTATCGCCTTATGGGGGAGAGCTAAGGGCTGTCTGCCTGTTAAAAGGTCTGTGTGGGGATCGAAGTATTGGGCCTGAAGTTGGGAGCAGGACATCAAAAGCAGGCAGGTGATAAATAATGGAACACTTTTCATTGTCTTTGAGTTTGGTGTTGAAATTTGATGGGTACTTAACTTTTATAAAAGCCGTTTAAAAGCGGATACTCACAGGGGAACTTCCAGAAGCGCCCTGATGACCGCTGATTACCTGGTACATATTGGACTGACTTTTTTTAGCAGATCCCATAGGGTACGGCTTACCAGGAAGGGCCAGGTCCGGAGCATTCATATTGATTTCTGCAATACTGATCACAGGCAATGGTTTGGGTTGCGGCTCTTGTTTTTTATGGTGATCAGCTTCATTTAAGCTAGTAAATGCAATAGGGTTTTTCCTGTTGTTCATTTCAGGGGTTGTGTTTAGTTGTAAGGGCTGGTTGGCGGCGGGTGAGCTGCTGTTAGCATTAACCGGAATCTGCCCTGTGTTTTCTTTTCGCACTTTTGTTAAAGCGAGGAGCCCTTGATCGTTTATCTGTTTTGATGCCGGGGCTTTATTTTCTTTCATTTTTGTTTTTTTGCTTTTGACCAGGGCCTTGAATGATGCTGCCTGTGTGGCCGCACTTGTTAGCCTTGCCCTATTGGAAGCAGATGCGGTTAAACTTTGTGGCAAATTGGCAGATCCTGCCATAGGCCTGGTTTTATGGACGGACGGTGTCTGAGCTGTACCTTTAGGTTGCGACTGCATGGTTAGCCGGGGAGAATTTTGAAGATGCTGCCCGGAAAACTCAGTCGTTAACCTGCCGGCAAGAAAGCCTGCCGCTAACAGTACTACGGCTGCAGCTGCCATTTTCCAGACAGGCAATAAGGACTGTTTATTGCGTTTTGAAGAGACGATGTCCTTACTAGGGCTATCCTTGTCATTTTCGACTGTTACTATTTCTCCTGGAAGTCTTTTTGAGAGTTTATCCCAACCTCCTTTGCTGTTATAGTCAGGATCTGATAATTCTGCCATTTTACGGCGGATCTTTTGATCCTTTTCTGACCAATCATTCGCCTGGTGATTACTATTTTGTCTGAATGCCATGATTTTCCATTTTAGTGATCATTTGTTGCAAGAGGCGCCTGGCCTTGCTTAACTGGGATTTTGAAGTCCCTTCTTTTATCTGAAGCAGTTCAGCAATCTGCTGATGCGACAGCCCTTCAATAACAAAGAGATTGAACACGACCCTGTATCCGGTGGGAAGTGCTGTTATCAGTCGCATGATTTCCTGGGCGGATAATTCATCTAGCGCGTCCTGAGATTCACTGATGAAGTTTTCCTGAAGATCTGCATAAACCATGGTCTGATGCTTTCTTAAAAACATCAGAGACTGGTTGACCATAATGCGTCCCAGATAGGCTTGAATGCTGCCTTCTCCCCGATATTCAAAAAGCTTTATTTTTTCAAAAAACTGCATAAAACCTGAAAGCATCACTTCTTCGGAGTCGTGATGATTGCCGATATATCGCCTGCAGACATTCATCATGACAGGAGCAAACCTTTCAAACAGGGCTTTCTGAGCCCATGGCTGATTGTTTTTACATTCCTGAATAATGGTAGTTGCTTCCAAGCGTTGTGTGTTTACAATAGATAAAATGCTGAAATCAAATAAAAGGTTGCCTGCGATTAAAAAAATTATTGCTGCATGGCATATTTTTTTGGTTTAAGTCCGATATGCTGTTCGAAGAGTCTGGAAAAATGGCTTAAATTACTGAAGCCAAGAGCATATCCTACTTCAGAGACGGAAAGGCGCCTGGCGCGCAGCAGACGGGCTGCTTCCTGGATTCTTAGCGTATTGTAATAAGCGTATATAGGCTTACCAAAAATTTGTCTGAACAATGATTTTAGTTTGGATACGCTCATGCCGGCGTTTATGGCCAGTTCCGAGAGATTCGGCGGCTGGTCAAGATGCAGGGTTAATTGATGCCTGATCTGATATATTATCTGGATGTCAGACTGATGAAGACGCTGCAGTTCAGCAGCCGTTCTGTTTTCAAGAACACTAAGCAGGCGGCATACTAATTCCTCAGCTTTGAGCTGCATAAAATAGCTACGAAACGGATCTGAGTGCTGATGATCTGTCACTTCTTTAATCACGGGTAATAGTTCCGGAAAAATCATTTCCTCAAAGATTAATGGCTCTTCATTTTCCAGCAGACGCTGTATAATCCTTGAATGCCCGGAGGATTTCAGTCGGTCAGAAAGATACGCGGTGTCTATTTCAATGTTGATGGTTCCGGTATGGGTGTGAACAGGTAAGAAAACGTCTGTCGCTACTTTTCTGGTCGCAATAAGAAAAGAAGGAGGCGTAAAATGACTGGAAAGGTCAGGGGTGGAACCAGGGGGTGGAAATACCTGTTGCAACTTAAATAGTAGCATTTTACCCGAAATGTCAATGTCGGCGTTTTCAATAAGCATATCACGCTTCAGACTGTAATTGAGGATCAGCATCCTTAGGTGGGAGTCCCAGTTATATCCTGTACAAAATCCCTGGCCGTATGCTTCAGGTATATTTAACCTGTTATCAATGACCTGGGAATTCATTTGGGCGGCTAACCGGCGCAGTACTTCAGGGATATTTGGACTTTTATTGTTTAAGTGGACCATTTTGAGTGTTTATTCCCGGCCGGATTTTTTATTCATTGATTCTGCTGATAGCTATCCACGGCCGGGCATTGGTGGATTGAAAATTGTCTTTTAGGACTATTAATTAACCAAATATAGCTATTTTGTTCTTAAAAGTGGGAATACCTTTGTGCTATAATTTTAAAATAGCTACTATGTTATTACTAGAAAATAAACAAATCGCCATTGTGGGAGCGGGGCCTGTAGGACTTACCATGGCACGGTTATTACAAAACGGCGGCCTTCAGGTAAACGTATACGAGCGGGACTTGGATGCGGACGCCAGGATCTGGGGAGGAACACTGGATCTGCACCTGGATTCGGGCCAGAAGGCTCTGGCGGCAGCTGGGCTGCTGGAACATTATTATCAACTTGCGCGACCGATGGGCGTTAAATTTGCAGGCTTCCAAGGTGATATCATTGCCACCAAAAGTATCAGTCCTGAGCATTATAAAGATAATCCTGAAATCAACAGAAATATCTTGCGGACGATGCTTTTAGAGAGCCTGCAGCCCGGTACGGTAAGATGGAATCATAAGGTGATAGCTGCAGATGAATACCAGGGACAGTGGAGGCTGGCCTTTAGTAACGGTCATACCACCGAGGCTGATTTAATTATCATTGCAGGTGGCGGAAGTAGTAAGATCCGGAGTCTGGTGACGGATGAAGCTGTCCTTGAAACGGGCAGTTTTATCATACAAGGAGATATTTGCAGCCCTGCAACTAATTTACCTTCATTTTATCAGCTATGTGACGGGCACCGCCTGATGGTCGCTAAAGATGGTCAGTTGCTGGTCGTAAATCCACTGAATAATAAAAGCCTGACCTATGGGTTCATTTTTCAACCACCTGCCAGTTGGCAAGCCGGCAAGGGTCTTGATTTTGCAAATACGAAGGCTGTCTCGGATTTTATCATCAACAGCCTTGAAGGTTGGTCTGAAATATTCCATAATCTTATTCGGAAAACTTTCAATTTTGTGGGCCTGCCCACCAGGGTATTGCCTTTAGAAAAACCCTGGAAAATAAATAGACCGTTACCGGTCACTCTAATTGGAGACACTGCCCATCTGATGCCGCCTTTTGCAGGAATGGGTGTGAATACCGGTCTTATGGATGCCATGATTCTTTCTGAGAATTTATTAAACCCTGAGTATAGGTCACTGGAGGCAGCCATCTCTGATTATGAAGAAAAAATGCTGCAATATGCCAGAGAGGCCATCCGGGAATCCAGAGAAAACGAATTAGAAATGCGAAACCCTGAATTTGATTTTAGGGATTTATTGTTTTAATAGCGTTTTGCTGACCCCTATAATCGTGGATGAGTGCCAGTAATTTAATGGGATACAACAAGGCGAAAGAAATGAGAAAACAATATTCATGAGCATAATTGAGATTATTAATTCAAATGAATGAATAAGGAGGTAAGGAATTGAAACTTCATTCGATATTGAAATTGCTTTTATCGCTTTTCTATTTTCGTCATGTGACTTAAGATGAGAAAAATTCTTAAAACCAATGGGGATAAAGCTTTTGTAGTGAATCTACTGATACAAAAGTCGAACTCTTTTTACAAGAATTTGGAATCCGAGGATAGGACAAAAGTCATTTTTGAATTATTCATTGGATACCGATGCTACCACTATAGGTTTACCTGTAACATTTTGATGCTTGGCGCAATTGCGACACCTAGGCTAAAAAAAACAATAGAAGTATCCTACTTGGGTAATTATACAAGCATAGAAGCATCTCATCTAACGGTTGTCAACCATAATTGTTCGTCGAGGTTTATATTCAATTCAATTTGTTCACAGTTAATTCTTATTAATTGTCCATTTTCAAAAAAATAGAGAATGTCGTCTCCATCATTCGGTTTGGATTGTGGCGCAATACTGTTATTTATTTCTCTTGCTGTTGAAGGGAAAAATGTAATTTCTGCTAAACAAGTATCATCGTTATAATGACTTCTTTCGTCTTGCTCAAAAACTTTAAAAAATGTCACAGTTTTATGTATTAAAATTAAGCTTGAAAAATCATTTTTGTTAATATGTTCTCTACTTGACTTTTTCCAATATAATTTTATTTCTCTGTTAGGAACATTGTATTCAAAACCAATGAAGTCAAAATCATTATGTAGGTCAAGATGCAGTCCTGCGATTTCTATGGCGTGATTGTCTTTTATGTCAAAATTAACTTTCATTGGAATATATTCTTTAAGTGATGTGTAATTTACTTTTTCTCTCTGTCATTGTGTGCATATTATTTTCTTTGCAATAGTCAAACAATTTTCAATTGAACCACTCATTGCCATATTTTCTGTTTCAAATTTATGAAGCCTATTTGCAATTTCCTGTTTGCCGGCTTTCGCTTTTATAAGGCTAAAAATTTCAGGAACGTAACTTCGATATTCGTCTCTTGGAGCAATATCGTTGATGCCAATTGGATCCCAGTCATACCAAAGTATATCGTCAATTTTTTTGTATAGTAAAACGTCTTTGGTGTCCTCTAAATTGTCTTTTAATCGCTTGTTGCGACTAAATAAAAGAATGACAGATTCTACTTCTTCTTCAAGTCTGCTGTCATCAAAATATTCTGTCGCTTTAAGCGCTAAACTTGCTATGTAGTGTCCGCTATCATAGTCAAATGGGTCTACTTGTCCAGAAGCATTGTAAGTTACTTTAGCAACAAGCTCCGCAAGTCTTAAATAATTTTCAGGCTTGTAGTTTTTGTTGTCAAGTCCATATACTCTAATTCTAGTAAACTGTACGTGTGCTTCCTTCCAACGGTCTTTGTTTTCAATAATTTGATAAAGTTCAAGAATTGAGGCTGGAATGTCTTTTATGTAATGGTTAAAACAGGATAGAATAAGTCCGGCCCAACCTGGTTTAATGTCGTGGGGTAGGTTCTCAAAAATCTGTTGTCCGATTTTGATGTTCGTTTTTATGTTATGATTCTCTGTCGTCATAAAATGATCGTTAACTCATTTATTCATAATAAAGATACACAAATGCTCTATATTTAGATACCTGGGTTTTCTTTCTTGATATACATCATGAAACGGACTTCTTGTATTTTGTAATGGTTAGTGTTTGCGTGCCTGCAAATTTCGCTAGTTTTACCAACCATGTGTCTTGACAGTTGAGTGACGAAGTACAAATCCGGTATCATTTTCCAGTCGACCAAATTCCTCTATACGCTTCTTGAAATGCTTATCAAGAAAATAGAGAAATGGAAGAAAAGTAAGGTTTAATGTAGCAGCAATAACTCTACAATGGACTTTGGAGGGTGTCTTTATTTCTCTGCAAATGGTAAGCAGTTTTGATGCACAGAACATATTTCAAGTGCCTCACAACCTAACTTGCTGTGTTCTGGTGAAACAATAGGCTGTTGTTTTACATTAAATCTCCAGAACTGCAATATAGAAAGCCAGTGTACAGACAAGAAAGTAGTAAGGCCGGCCAACTGCCCACTTCTAACTGTCCTTATTAAACCTTTTTTCGAATGTCGGTATATTCTATGTTTCGTTTCACGGGGGCAAAAGGTCAGTCTTTCGCTGAAACAAGATTTATAACCTCTCTTTCATTGAGGGTGGCATAACGATTCATTCCTTTGATGACTCTCTGATTTTTTTTCTTTAGTGTATCCTCAATAGAACCAATAAACAATCCGCCATTCAAAATTGATTTTAGCTTTATCGCTTTGCCAGTTTCTTGGATGAACTGAAATATTAACGATTCGGCAATTGTTTTGAAGTTGTAACATAGCATTTCATTTTTTTTGTTATCGAATACTAGAAATGCCAGAGATTGAAAAGAGAAAAAGGCTTTAACTTGTTGAAATTAAAGCCTTTGTGAAGTGACCCGGATTGAATCAATATCTCCGTTATAATTTAACAATTTGAGTCGTAAGGCGAGGCGGGAAGGACTATTCTTTATAGTTATTTATGTCTTCTTCTATTTGTTTTTTCAGATCGTCGGGCATCGGATCTGACACTAATTTCCCGGGAAGTTCGCCGTTTGGACTAAATTCATATCTCACATTATACTTTTCTTTGACGCCCGGGTATTTGTCCAATATTTTATCATAAATCCCTATTGCTTTCTCTTTTGCCGAGTTCTTCATTTCGGATTTCGCTTTTTCTATAGCCTTTTCAAGGTCTCCTAAACCTGTAATTTTTGCTTTAAACATTCCCATAATTTAAGTTTTAAGTTGTTAGAAAACTATTTACCAGGTGTCATCATTCTTTTTTAATTTAAAGGTTTCATACAGGAATTTTTCAAGAGAGGTATTCTCTCTAATTGCCTTACCGGATGTTCTATAATCCATCTTCCTGTTTCGACATAATAAATCATCTAGTGTAAAGTCGCTTGATGTTGCGGCGGCCAATATACCAGGAGTGCCGGACATTGCGTCTTTAAAATCCTGCATGTCAAAATACAATCCAGTTATAGTCACCTTATACTTATCCTGCTTAGTATTAATTTTAAAATTAAACTTCATTGGGAATTTAAGGGCTGCATTCATATTCATACCCCCTAGTCCGTATTTCTTGTATGGAAAATACATGTGAGTTATCAACCCGGTTATAATCCCGTCTGAATTCTTTACATCTTTCACAGACGACATCCCATTACAGATATCAAACAGGCGCTTTGATAAATCATTTGCCGAGTTGCCGGGAGCGCTATAAACCGCCTCAAACAATGACACATTATCCCTAATTTCAAAATACTGATATGGGCTTTTTTGCGCATTAACAATTAATGGAATAAGAAATAAAAAGAATAATATTTTTCTCATTGTGCAAAAAGTTTTTTGTTTTTGTTTAATATTTATTTTAGGTTTGTTAGCTAAATAGATTAGCTATGAGTAAAAAGAATGTTAAACCAAAATCCATAAAGAAAGTAAATAAAAAGAAAAGATCTATTTCTTCATATTGTCTATCTGCGCAATACGGCTCAATAATGCTTCTTTTTCATCAGAATAAAAAGTCCCCTTCATAGAGGATTTTATTTCGGCTATTTCGTTTAAAATGAACCCAATAACAACGTCTTTGGTGTCCATTGACTTTATTGCTTCTTTCCCCTCAAGCATTTCCCCCTCGCCCTTGATAAGCCAATCCATATTGAGTTCCGGAAATTCATTTTGTATTTTCGCTTGAGTTTTGGCGGTCATATTGTCGCCTAATTTATTGACATATCCCCTGGATAGGCCGCATTTTTTCTCGAATTTATCTTGACCATAAGGCAAAGATTCGATAAACTCTAAAATCCTTGATTTTATATTTTCCATTTTTTACGGGATATATCCCTTATTTTTGTTGAAAATTTATTTTATGTTCAGATTGATTAAATGGTTTTCCAAAAAATATGATACACTTAGTAAATCAGAAGCGTTTTGGATGGGGTGGTATACAGCCTCGGTATTTATTGTTATCCTAACAACCATCCTATATTTATTGCACCACTTTCTGCCTCCAAAATATTAGATCCATCCCATTTTTTTTGTTATGTACGCTACGATTAAAAGCGAGAGAATCCCTAATACCCATTTTGTAAGTTCGTGATCCCATAACTTCCCCCAAAAAGATTTAGGCTTATCTAATCGTTTTTTTTAGAATTATCCTGGTTAATATCTCCTTTAACGTCGCCCTCTGTATATATAGTAGGGCCTTCAAACTTGTTATGTCTGCTCATGTCTATATTTATTTGATTGGATGAAAAACTATTGTTGTTAAGCGCAATATGCCCCTTGTCGGATATCTCATAAATTTCGCTAACCTTATTAAGCGTAATGGGCTTAATAAGGTCGTTTCCTTTTAATAATTTTATTATTTTTCGCAACCTAAAATATGGGTATCTCATATCTGCAACAGATACGGATATCCTATCGTTATTGTCTTGCATTTTACTCAATATCGACATCAACTCTTCCTGCTCAATTTTCTTACTATATTCTTGTTCAGAAAATCCGCCATTATCTAAAAACGATTGAACATCTTCCCTGTCCGGTTTCAGTGATATAATTTTTCCGCCAAAAGTTGAATCTAAAATATACCAATCTTTTTCCTTTTGGATTGCCACTGCTGC
This sequence comes from Arachidicoccus rhizosphaerae, assembly GCF_900107765.1. Taxonomy (GTDB): domain Bacteria; phylum Bacteroidota; class Bacteroidia; order Chitinophagales; family Chitinophagaceae; genus Arachidicoccus; species Arachidicoccus rhizosphaerae. Next base: position 114,327 of record NZ_FNQY01000002.1, read on the forward strand.
ATCCCAAATTTCAGTTTTGGGAACATTGAGAACCTCCGACATCTTAACATCGGTATTGATACCGGCTATGCTGAGCTTTAGAACCCTATCCCTTAAGTCCTCAAGCTTGTTAATTTCAATGTTATTCATCTTTAAATCAATTAGTTATAAATAGTTGCAACGTTGTTGTGAAAATATACCGTATTTTTATTTTAATTTACGGTATATATCCCGTATCTTTGCTATGCAATACAAAAATACGAAGGATTATGCTAGAAACAATAAATAAGCCAAAAACGAAGAAATCAAGAAAGAGCGTGCCTCTTACTGATACCCAGCTGGCGAAATTAAGAACATTCGTTATCAGGTACTCTACTCAAACAGAAGCGGCTTTAATGCTAGGAGTGGACAGAAATGTATTGAACAGGGTTTTGGCCTACGGATCTGGACACGAGACATCTATTAAAACGATTCTTAAAAACCTACCATCATGACCAGTACAGCAATAGCCAGAGAGATCCGGGAGATGAAAGCGCTTTTAGAAGCAAAGGATATGATCTCCGAAAAGGAAGCCGCCGACTTATTGGGAATGAAACTAAGCTCCTTAAGATCAAGAGTTTCCGAAAAGAAGTTTGAAGGGTTTTATATCGTCGGCGCCCATAAAAAGAAATTCTTCTATAAAAGCAAGCTATTAGGACTTAATCTATAAAAAATGGGGTACGTGCTACGAACACAATACCCCACAAAAACAAAGTTTATGGAAACAAAGATAGCAAAAAAACGAGAAATAGTCATTAATGACCGTGTTATTACATGGCAATCCGGGAAATGGACAATAGGAACCGATTACTTTACAATCGGAGACGAAAGTGTAAAGGTAGGCATCTCCGGTCAGGGTAACTGTATTCTGCGCCAAGGTTTAGAAAACGAAGCTGAGTATGAAGAGTTCGACAAAGAGATAGAATACTCCTTTGAGGATCTGGGGGTTTATTCTGAAATCTTCGAGGAAATGAGTAGAGAGGATGCCATCAGTGAAATTATTTCTTTAACCGTTGAAACCCTGAAAAATGCGTACTAAAACAGTTTTCACCCCTGAGCAGATGATTGAGTTTTACATAGAGGAGGCTAAACCAGTGTTCTGGATTCAGGATATAAGAATAGAGAATGAAAAAGCCGTCTTGGAGGTTGAAATGGAGTACCTAGGGATTAAACAGGGCTTAGTATTTATAAAGCCAGTACAGGAAGTTTTCACATATCCGATTTACACGGAGGAGGATTACTCCGACATGGAGTTTGAAGCCTACCGGTGGCTTGATAAAAAAGCCGAGGACTTTAAAAATCAAATCAGTAAAAAACTTTCCGAAACATTTAAAATCGAAATAGCAAAATGGAACAAATAATATCCAATTACGGCATGTTTGCGCTCCTTTTAATCATTGTAGCGATCGTTTATATCGAAGCCAGACACAATCCTAAAATGATGCAGCGGACTGCTGAAATCACAGCAGCCGACCGTACAAGTGTGTTAATCGCCAATATCAAGTCTCAAAAGAGAATGATTGACCTTAAAAATATGCTTGTAGAGATTCGGGCAACTTGTCTTTACAATAAGGCCACTACCAGACACGCAGAGGAATTGAATCGGAAAATCTGGGATGAATACCACGGACAAAGGTATTACCTCATTTGTACCGAACACCCGGAGGTCCCGCAATCACTTTTGCCTTTTTTAACCAACTAAAAAATATAAAATGTCAAACGAAAACAGACAATTAACGACAAAATCGCTCTTTGAAAGAGTGGACGTCAAGCAGAAATTCAAGGATTTATTAGGCAATCGTGCCAGTTCATTCATGACAAGCGTTTTACAGATTACGGCTCAAAATTCACTACTTGCAAAAGCCGATCCAATGAGCGTTTATCAGAGTGCAGCCGTTGCGGCTACTTTAGATCTTCCTTTGAATCAGAACTTAGGATTTGCTTATATTTTGGCCTATAACACCAAGCAGCCAGACGGTTCATACAAGGTTGTTGCTCAGTTTCAAATGGGTTATAAGGGATTCATCCAGTTAGCACAGAGAAGCGGACAGTTTAAGACCATATCCGCTGCCCCAATATATGAAGGCCAGCTGGTGGAACAAAATCCCCTTACAGGTTTCTTATTTGATTTCACAGCGAAAACATCAGATAAAATAATCGGTTATGCCGCTCACTTCGCCCTTTTAAACGGTTTTGAGAAAACCTTATACATGACTGTAGAGGAGCTGCAAAAGCATGGAATGAGATTCAGCCAGACGCTCAAAAAGGGTTACGGCCTATGGAAAGATGATTTCGATTCAATGGCTCAAAAGACAGTTTTAAAATTACTCCTTTCCAAGTTTGCGCCGCTTTCTATTGAGATGCAAAAGGCGGTTATCACAGACCAGTCAGTAGTAAATGACGCAGACACGGAGGATGTCACCTATGTTGATAATGACACTGTTACAATCGACAAGGAAGCAGAAAGAATCAGATTGTTAATCGAAGATGCCAAAACAATTGAGGACCTGGATAATGTTTTTGAGTTCGTTTCCGACGATCAAATGGATCTATTCCTGAGTAAGAAAGAGGAATTATCAAAGTTGTTAACTAACAAAAAATCAAAATAATGGACTTTTCAAATTTATTATTCCGTGCTTCCGGGGTGGGTTATTTAATGACCAGTCCTAAATTAAAAGCCGACAAAGAAGCCGGTAACTTGTCAGAATCGGCAAAAACAAACTGTATTGACGTCTATGTAAGCGCAAAGTACGGACGTAACACCGATATTCAGACCAAGTACATGACTAAAGGCAATCAGGTTGAGGAAGATTCAATTACCCTTTATTCCAGACTTCATAAAAAGTTCTACAAAAAGAACGAAGAACATCTGAAAAACGACTTCGTTATGGGTACACCAGACCTTTTTACCGGTGAATCCATCCATAACGCTCAAACTGTCATAGATATTAAGAGTTCCTGGGACTTATTTACGTTCCACCGAACCAACTCAAAGGATATCAATCCTATCTACTGGTGGCAATTACAAACTTACATGTGGCTCACAGGGGCAAAAAAAGCCTATTTGGCCTACTGCCTGGTAAATACACCTGTAGCCATGATTGAAGAAGAAAAAAGGCGCCTATTCTATAAAATGAACGTGGCTACTACGGAAGATCCCCTATATCTGGATGCCTGTGAAGCTTTGGAGCTTTCTATGACTTACGACGATATCCCCATTCAGGAAAGGTTAATTGAATACGAGATTCCCAGAGATCAGGATGCGATTAATTGTCTGGCCGGAAAGGTCATAAAGGCAAGGGCGTTTATACAGAAATATGAGGATCAAATGACGGCGTATATCAAACCTGATCTTAATTCATTACTTAAGAAAGTATCATAATTTTTTCACATAAGCAGTTTTGGTAACGCCCTTCCAGTCTTGGCGGGGCAAACCAAACTACAAAATTTTACCAAATGCAAACAATTGAAATCGTAGAAACCGGAAACGAACTGGTATTAGCCCAGGAAAAAGTAAACACCGGATTAGTGGCTTTTAACAACAAAAAATCAGAATTGGAAGCCCTGGCACAGTCTGCAGCCGAAATTACTATTAACGGTGTAGGCGATAAAGAGGGCTACAAATTAGCCGATGCCAAGCGTAAGGAACTCAAAAAAGAGCGTGTCTCTATCTCTAGTCAGGGTAAGGAAATGAGAGATACTATTAATAAGGTATCAAAAGATATAATTGAAAAAGAAAAGGAACTAATCGCCATCATCGAAAAGGAAGAAAAAAGACTTGTTGAGGAACAGGATAAAGTAGACGCTGAAAAAGAAAGAATCCGCCTTGAAGAAATCAGAAAAGAAGAAGAAAGGATTCAAAAAAGAGTAGATGGTCTCCGCCAGTACGGTTATGAAATCGACCTGTCCGCTTTAAAGTCTCTTTCTGACGAGGATTACAATCAACTCCAGGAAACCGCAAAAGCCAATTACGAGGCCGAGCAAGCCCGGTTGGAAGCTGAAAGATTGGAAGCTGAGAAAAAGGCCGAGGAAGAGAGGCTGGCAAGGGAAGCAGAGGCTAAAAAACTAGCTGATGAACGCAAAGAACTGGAAGAATTAAGAAAAAAGCAGGAAGAGGCTCAAAAGTTGATCGATGAACAAAACGCCAGAATTGAGGAAGAGGCCCTTAAGGTACAGCAGGAGAAAGAAAACGTCAGGACACGGCTAATTGCTTCATTGGGCATCCCATTCAATTATGTAGAAAACGCCTACATAGAGCAAGATATTAACGTTCGGGTTAGTGATATCAAAAGCCTGAACGATACCGAATGGGATGCCCTGGTAAATTCCGTAACCGAAAGAAAGATCATTATCGACCAGGAAAGAAAGGCTATGGAGGCAGAAATAATGGAACAAGCTAAAAAGAAAGCCGCCGCCGATGCATTGCAGGCCGAAAAAGACCGCAAAGCCGCCGAGGAACAGGAACGGCTAAGAAAAGAGGAAGAAGCCAGAATTAAAGCTGAACAGGCCCCGGATCGAACCAAGATTAACGAATACATAAAGTCAATCAAAGATCTGGAAGTTCCTGTAATGAAATCGGCCAACGGGAAAAAGATCATGGCTTCAATTCAGGAACTGGTAGGCAAGTTAACCTCTTATTCAACTGAAAAGGCTAATACGCTTTGACCCTGACAAAAGATATTATCGACCCATGGCGCCGGTTATTAGGCAAGAAAGGCGAACAGGTAAAGCTTATTTCTGACCATTCAGGGGTCTTAATTGTAGAAAACGATAAAGGGCAGCGGTTCGCAGTAAATTCAAAATACATCAAAAATGAAAATTAGTTTAAAAATAATGATTGGTCTGGCTTGTATTATAGCTGACATGTTCGCTACAAACTTCCTGACTTCATTAGTTACTTACCCGTCGGACATAACGGTCATTTTGGGGATTATAGGGCTTGCGGCTCTTATTTTAATAAATATTTTTTTAATCAAACTTTTAACAAAAACAAAATGAGAAAGACAATTTTCACATTGATTGCGGCTATTGCGCTGCTTGCATCATGCACCCGAATTGATGCCGGGTATGAAGGGATTTTAGTAAACCAGTATGGTACAGAGAAAGGGGTGTCAAATGTTCAGATCAAAACGGGTCGTGTGTGGTATAATCCATTCACTCAGGACGTGGTAGAATTCCCTTTGTTCGTAAAAACGATTGATTATTCAGCGTTTACCGTGAACGCCAAAGACGGATCTGTTTTCACTATCGATCCTACACTCAGCTATGCCGTTGTTCAGGGGAAAGCTCCTTTCATCTATGTAAAGTACAGAAAGGACTTAGACGAGATTACAACTACAACAATGTTCAACTACGTGAAAAACGCCTTTAGAATCCAGATGAACAAGTACACCACAGAGCAATTAATAAGCAATAGGCAGCAATTTGAGGACAGTGTAGAGGCAAACTTAGGAAAAACGCTAGAATCAGATGGGTTCAGACTTGAATCCCTCACATCTGGGCTACAATATCCAAAATCTATTGTCGAGGCGGTGGATGCAAAAAACAGAGCGGTTCAGGAATCCATGCAGGCGCAAAACCAACTAGTCAGGGATTCCATCAATGCCAGAAGGGAGGTGATTGTGGCGGAAGGAGAAAGACAGGCAAACCTACTCAGGCAATCATCCCTTACAAACCTGCTCATACAACAACAGTTTATTGAGAAATGGGACGGGAGGACGCCTTTATATGGAAACAGCCCGGTAGTATTCAAGAACGTTCAATAAGGTATTATAACTCCAGCAGCATGAAACATTGCCCGGGTCGCTTAATTGCGGCCATAGGGCGTACAAAGAATTGGTCAACCTAAAATTTGTCACTCATGTAACACACAGATCACTAATCCCCTATTTAATGCAACAATGAACAAGGGGGCGGAAAATTATTAACAAGTTGTGGTGAATATGTTTTTCAAACCCTGCCCTTTATTCCCTAACAATTCAATCTTTCCAAAATGAACCAATCATTACCACCGCCAAACTCGATTAAGTCCTTTCTGCTCAGTGAATTAATAAAAGGACACACTATTTCAGAAAAAACACAAAACTGGAATAGCTTCAGATCTAGACTATCCGAATTGAATCAGAAAATCACAATTTCCTTCAAATGGGTTGAATTTAAGAACTCATTCGGACACCCTGGAAGGTATAGAGTTCATTTCCTGGAAGAAACGGAAAAAGAAAAAGCAATTGAACTATATAAAAAGCTAGTAGAAACACCTGTAAAATTATAAAGATGGCAATAGTAATACACGAAAAGCAACTTGAAGATCTAATTTTTGAAGACATTGAAGAAACATTAGGGTCTACAATTGAATTAAAGGGTTTGCATCTTAATCTTGGATATTATATTTCAGCATTTAGGCAATTAAGGTTTGGCGAATACGGAATATCGGATATCATAACTATTGGTTTTGAAGAAGGGTCGATAATTGTAAATGTTATTGAGCTAAAAATAGTCCCCTTCAGCTTTGATCATCTATCGCAATTAGCACGATATGTCAAGGCAGTAAAGGAGATGATTAATAATTCTCCAATAAGGCGGACTGTAAAGATTTACGGAACATTAATAGTAGAGCAATTTCCTGTTAACGACAGCCTATATCTACCTTATATATTGTCTGACAACATAGCAATATATTCTACAGAATATGGACTAAGCGGAGTGAAGTTTAGTAAACTCCATAGTAATTGGGTTAGAGGTGAAGGCAAATTATCCATAAATGACACACTAAAAGAAGAGGATAAGAAGGAATTAAAAAAGATGCTTCAATGGTTTTACGCTCAATCCATTTACCAGATACCAGAATTCTCCAAAAGCGAATCAAACAACAAAGAAGGCCCATTTTAGAATTTTACCAATATGCCTAATAGAGTTTTAAGAGACTGGACAGATTCAGAAAGGATAAATGAACTAAGCGTAAATGCCGAATGCTTATTTGTTCGATTAATGATGAAAGCAGATGATTACGGAAATTTTAATGCTAATTCAAAATTAGTCAAGTCCTTATGTTTTCCGCTGAAAGATTTTAGAGAAGCCGACATTACCCGATGGATCCAAGAGTTGGAGACTTCCGGTCTGATCGCCTTATATGAAGCCGATAACAAAAAGTACTTACATATTATAAATTTTGGTCAAAGATTAAGAACAATGAATCCAAAATTTCCGCAATATATTGACAATCAACAAACAGGTAATCCATGTCCGCAACCCGCTGTCATTTGTCCGCAACCTGCTGTCATTTGTCCGCCTGAAACGAAACGAAACGAAGTAGAAACGAATATAGATACTAAAGTATCTATGTCGACTGTAGTCGACGAGAAAGCGCCCCTTCCATACGACTCTGTTGAAAAAACAAAAACCGGTATCTGGGAGTATCTAAAAACCGGACCAAAAGAAGCAGAGCCTTATGTCGACTTCTGGAATCTATTTGCCGCGGAAAAGGGAGTGCCTAAGGTCAGGGATATCACGAGGAAACGACGGCAAAAGTTAAAAGTCAGGCTTGGTGAGAAAAGCTTCAATTTCTGCAACATCCTGAAAATGGCCGGTAATTCAGAATTCCTGTTGAGTCATGGCTGGTTCGCTTTTGACTGGATCATCGAAAACGATTCAAACTATTTAAAAATCCTTGAAGGCAATTACCAACCAAAAGAAAAAAACGATCAGAAAGAACCCGTTAAATCCCCTAAAATCGTAAAAATCTAATGAAAGAACTGGAACAATTCGTACCGCTGCACTCGCAGGAAGTTGAGGAATCCGTCATTGGCATAATGATACAATCCCCCAATTTGGCAGCTGAGGCCTTCGATACGCTCGTTTCTGATTATTTCTATACAGATAGCTGCAAAAGATTTTTTAAGGGCTTAAAATGGCTGTATGACAGCTTAAACACAATCGACGTTATTTCGCTTGTAACGGCTTTAAAAAAACAGGGAACTATCCAGGAAGGTGATGTTTTTAATCTTTCCCAGATTGTCGGCAAAACAACGCCGCTTCAAAGCATATTCGATACTCATTCAAAAATGCTGATTGAGTACTACATGAAACGTAAGGTTGGCGATCTGGGAATAGATTTTTTAACAAAAGCTAAAGACGAGACTGCGGACGCTTTCGATGTTTTAAATGGTGCTTCGGTGGATTTAATGAAAGTCCAGGAGCAGGTAAGTAAAGGCGATGAGATTACGATTTCTCAATTGGTAGACCAGGTTTTTGATCAGATTGAACAGGCAAAATCAACCGGTAAAATCGGATTAGATACCAAATTTACCGCCCTGAACAAAAAAATAATGGGATGGGTTGCACCGGATTTGATCATTTTGGCAGCACGTCCAGGGATGGGGAAAACGGCGCTCATGTTATCAGCTGCTAAAAAACTGGCAATAGACCAAGGTATACCGGTAGCTATTTTCTCAATCGAAATGAGTTCCGGCCAGTTAGTTACCCGGTTACTTTCTATCGAAACTCAAATCTCTCATGAAAAAATAAGACTGGGCGACCTGAACGAACAGGAAGAAGATCTTTTGAACGAATCAGGCATAAGAATCTCAAACGCGCCTTTGCATATCATTGACAACGCAATGACAATCAGCGAGATTAGGACAAAATCAGTCATTCTCAAAAGAAAATACGGTATCAAAATGATTTTCATTGACTACCTGCAAATCATGTCAGGTATGAATGAAAAGAATAAAAACCGTGAAGCCATCGTATCGGAGATAAGCAGAGGCTGTAAGAGACTGGCAAAAGAACTTGAAGTTCCTGTAATGGCCCTTAGTCAGCTATCCAGGGGTGTAGAATCCAGAGAAAATAAAATGCCGATGCTGTCGGACTTAAGAGAATCCGGTGCTATTGAACAGGATGCAGATGAGGTTATTTTCCTGATGAGACCGGAATATTACGAAATAAACGAGGTAGAAATGGAGGGCGAAGTTTTACCTGCCAATGGTCTTGTAGTAGCTAATGTAGCCAAAAACAGGCACGGGTCACCCGGAAAAGTGGTTTTAGGGTTTACACCTCACTGTATGACATTCAAAGATCACGAAAAGAATATTCAGCCAATGGGTCAGTACGAAGGCTGGACACCAATACCACAAGAAGAAAACCCCTTTTAAAATGGAATTAGAAATACCAAAGAGATACAAAAATAAATCAGTAGCCCAACTCCTTCCGATCGCTCAAGACTGGTTCAATAAAATGATCAGGCTTCGGGACAAAAATAAGCCCTGTATTTCATGCGGAAGCTGGAATACGTCAGACGCAAGCCATTTTTATTCCAGAGGGAATTACCCCGGGATGCGATTCGTAGAGGACAATGTTCATCTTTCATGTGCGAAATGCAATAGGTTTTTACATGGGAACTTATTGGAATATCGGCGCCTTTTGATACGAAAAATAGGTATTGAAAGGGTTGAAAAACTGGAATGGATGTCAATAAGCAACCGAAGTAAAAAATGGACACGATGGGAATTGATAGTAATTATTCTGGAGTGCCAATCGAAATGCAAGATTTATGAACTATCTAATAATTAATTGTGACCATTGAGCTACACATGAACAATGAACTGGTCAGAACTTTTAAGCACCCCAAAAGATCAGAATGCCAAAAAGTTCGCAATCAGTGGCTTAAAGAAATCAAAAACTTAACAGGAATATTTTACATAATTATCAAACCATGAACACAACATTTTCATTCGCCAAAAGCATTGTTTACATCCGGAATGCAAAACTATTTCTGGAAGTGGCTTTAAAAGACAGAATCAATCCTATTGTCAAAATCATGATCAGGGCCTGGATAAAAAAGTTGGACTGGATATTAAATGACTTCACTTCTCGAATCAGCTATGAATCCAGTAAGGAATTAAAAGAATCGATGTTTAACGAAGATTCCAGTTTACAGGTTCAGGAAATCATGGATCAGGTATTTGACACCACACCTGAACAACGGGAAATTATCGAACAATTCATAATTGATTTAAAAGCAAATAAAGTACAAGTAGCATGAACTACACAGAATTGAAACTATCCTTTTAACCCTTAACTACAATTAAAAATGACACATGGATCACTCTTTTCAGGTATAGGTGGCGCCGAATTAGCAGCCGAGTGGGCAGGATGGGAAAATGTATTCCACTGTGAAATAAACCCATTCGGACGTAAAATATTAGACTATTACTGGCCAAAAGCAAAATCATATGCAGACATTAAACAAACAGACTTCACTATTTGGAGAAACAGAATTGATGTACTCTCAGGCGGATTTCCTTGCCAGCCCTTCAGTACAGCCGGGAAGCGAAAAGGCACAGAAGATGACCGCCATCTCTGGCCGGAAATGCTTAGAGCAATTAGAGAAATTCAGCCGCGCTACGTCGTGGGTGAAAACGTTCGTGGGTTTACTAATTGGCAGTCAGGATTGGTTTTCGACGAGGTGCTATCTGACCTGGAAAATGAGGGCTACGAAGTCGCACCGTTTTTACTTCCAGCTTGCGGTGTCAATGCCCCCCACAGAAGAGATAGAATCTGGATTGTTGCTTACGCCCCGGGCATCGGAAAACGACCAGGGCAGCAAGGCGAACGGGATGAAAGACGGGCAGAGCAGTTGGAAGTCACAAGGGCGGGGTGCGACATTGACAACCGTAATGAAGCAGGGTCTGTTACCCACGCCAGTAGTGATGGACACAAACCAAGGGGATTTAAAAAAGATAGATGCAAGGCGCGAGAAAGCGAAAGCGAAAGGCACAAACGGGAATGGATTTGGGATGACGGTCGGGGAATTAGCCAATCGGGGGATGCTCCCGACTCCGACAGCCCAAGATTTCAAACGGAGAGGCCCGAACAGCAAGCAACAAGGTTTGAGCAATACGGAGAACTGGACGGGCATGTTACCTACCCCGACAGCCCAAAATTGGAAAGGCGGCCGAACAAAAGAGGGATTAGAAGCAGCGGGGCGGAACTCCACCAACAGCCTGCCGGATTTCTTCGCCCAGACTGGCAAGACTTCCCAGCTGTCAGCCCGATTCGTTGCAAGTATGATGGGATTTCCCAAATCATGGTTAGAAATATAAAATCAGAAGTATATGCCACAATTAGAAAAGATTACACCGACAAAGATTTGCAAGAAGTGTGGGAAGCCTTTCAATCGGAGGAGATTCAATGGAAGATTGGAAGATTATACAAGATTCATGAGCCGACTATATTGCTCCAAACAGTGCAGCTATGTCAGACCCCCGATAACGCACAAGGGAAGTTTTCACCATTTGGCGAGAAAGCATCGCAAAGACTCATGCGAAAATTGCGGAGCCTTGGATCATTTGGATGTTCACCACGTGGACGGGAACTGGAAAAACAATTCAGTTTGGAATTTAATGACTCTCTGCCACACTTGTCACATGAAATTGCATTGGCGGCAATGGAGATCCAGGAAGAATCGGAAAGGTTCGCAACATGGCTCCGAAACGAATCAATAAAAGGTTTCGGCAACGCATGGGTGCCACAAGTTGCCTATGAGATATTCAAAGTTATTAATCAAATGGAATCACAAATAAACGTAGCGTAAAATGAAACTGAACATAACAACAACAGAAGGAATTAAGCAGGTAGATGCAATAAGGGTATTTGAACACCAGGGTAATAAATGGTTTTATCACATGGACGGGGCATTAATTGCGATCAGTAACTATGATTCAGGAATGCTGGCGGTATCTGGTGAACCAACAATGAAAGCAGCAAGATATCAGCTTAAAATAAATTTATCTATGGCAAAGCCCGGCTTTATAGAAAACGCGAAAAGGACGTTGGCTTTATTAAACATTTCTTACCCAGTAAATAATTAACCATGAATCAAAAACTAATCAACGACCTCAGAGAAGGCCGGATAGTCTTACACAACGAGCCAAAGAATCCGGAAGCGGTATGGAGGATTATAAAGGAAGCGTTTCCTACAAGCACAGCCGTTTTGGTCGGAGCGATAGGATTGGCTATTCTTATTTTTTTAAATATTTTAATTATCAAAAAATCAACAAAATGAAAAGAGTTCTAGTAATTATTGGCCTTATTTTGGCCGCAGCATCCTGCACCCGAATTGATGCAGGCTATGAGGGTATTTTAGTCAATCAGTACGGCTCAGAGAAAGGCGTATCAAATGTAGAAATCCGCACCGGACGTGTCTGGTATAATCCAATTACGCAGGATGTTATTGAATTCCCCTTGTTTGTCAAGACAATTGACTATTCAGCATTTACGGTTAACGCCAAAGATGGCAGCGTTTTCACCATTGACCCTACCTTAAGTTATGCAGTTATCCAGGGTAAAGCACCCTTTATATACGTGAAATACCGTAAAGATCTGGACGAGATTACACAGACCACCATGTTTAACTACGTTAAAAACGCATTCCGTATTCAGATGAATAAATACACCACCGAACAACTGATAAGCAATAGGCAGCAGTTTGAGGATAGCGTGGAGACAAACTTAGGCAAGTTACTGGCAGATGATGGATTCCATTTAGAAAGCCTTACATCCGGCCTTGTTTACCCTAAAAGTATAGTTGAAGCGGTGGACTCTAAAAATAGAGCCGTACAGGAAGCCATGCAGGCGCAGAACCAACTGGTAAGAGATAGCATTAACGCCCGCAGAGAGGTTATTGTAGCTGAAGGAGAAAGGCAGGCCAACCTATTAAGACAATCCTCTCTTACAAACCTTTTGATTCAGCAACAATTCATTGAGAAATGGGATGGTAGAACGCCTCTTTATGGCAGTATCCCGACAATTCTAAAAAGTAATTAATTCACGGGGGAGCAATCCCCCTTTAACCCCACAAACTTAAAACTATGGCAAAAGGAATCGAAATAAGAGTAACCCTCCGCAGTGGTGACTTAAGATACCATACCCTTCCGTTTGGCCTTAGAGATGCCGAAATATCTGGATGGCTGGACGATACTTATGGAGGTTGCGGGTGGACAAGTTATACAGAAATTATTAAATATTAATCGGCCACGGCCACAAAGCAAGAGAAATGAACGAAATAAAAGCAAAGGTATATACACTTTATACCGAAAATGGAAACTGGTTAGGCAAAGTGGTTTTAACCAGTGATGGGATGTTTGCAGGAGATACAGACTGGGGCAGCCTGTGCAATACATGGCCACGAACTGGCTGTGATGATTTTAGAGAGTTCATTTGCAGACTTAATGTTGACTACTTCGCAACAAAGCTTTACACAGGAATGTCTTTTATTCTTAATGGTAAAAAGTGCGAGCAGGCCTGTAAAAGATTTGCAGAAAAAATACTTCCACCGCTTCAAAAAGTATTGAAACAAGAATTAGAAAACGGAATTGATTGGTAACCGCCTCCGGCAAAACAAGTAAAATGCAAAAAGGAAAATACAAAATTTCTTTTGATCGGATATGGTTTGATAACAGGTGGGCCAGACCTTATTATAGCAGGCCGGATTCGTGGGTATTTATCGGAGTTGAGAAATGGTGGGCTTCACCAGAACACTTTATGTATCGCATATCTTTTTTCGGTTTTGCGTTGCACATATGGTTTAAAAGGGAATTTATCGTTGACCAGGCTCCGGCCACAAAATAGAGAGTATGAAGCTCAATAAAAAAGACCAACAAAATAGAGAGTATGACAACAAAAGAGACATTAATCGAAAAGATTAAAGAATGGCAATCAATCGAGGGATTAAAGCCGGTAAACGACAAAGGCTTAATTGCTTCATTTATTGACTTCATGTGGCCCAAAGATGAAAAGGAGTTTACTGATATGTGGATTGAATTTAATGGGGACGGATCATATTTTGGAAAGCAACTGACTATGACAGAAGATGCCCGGTACGTACGCCCTGACCCTCTTCTAAACTTTGAAATAAGTTATTCCACCGAACAGATATCAATTTATGATGGGAATCATAATGGCTTCTGGACTCCCGAATATATCAAACTGAAAAGAGGGGACGATAGTTTTTTACAACTCAGGGAAGCTATTTATAAAAGGATTGGAGACTTTACTGGTCTGAAATTAGATTTTAATATCACACATTAACCGTCCGCCATGACGTAAACTGGCATGCAAGATTATGGAACAAATTAAATGTAAATCATATCAGCTAAGGGATGAAAATGGCGGATGGTTAGGTCAAATAGTATTAACCGAGGATGGGATGTTTTCCAGTGTAACGGATTATGGTAATCTATCAAATGTGTGGCGACACGCAGGAGGTAAAGATTTCAGGGAGTTTATTATTAGTCTAAATGTCCACTATTTCGGCTCAAAATTATATACCGGGATGGCTTACATCCTGTATGGTAAAAAGTGCGAACAGGCTTGTCAAAAGTTTGCCGAAAAGATACTACCTCCTTTGCAAAAAGCATTGAAAGAGGACTTAATTAATAACCCAAATTGGTAACCACAAAACCTAAACAGATGACAAAAGAACATATAGTAAAAATACTCAATGACTATTCCCAGCGTGAGTACATTGATACAGGAATTGAAAGGGTTGTTTGCGAAATGTATTTTGAAGAAATAGCAGACAAAATACTAAAGATCCAATCCATGCCCAAAAAGGATCAAGAATCTATCGACAGAGTAGAAAGGTCGTTTTGGGCTAAACAAATGAGGGAGGGCGGATTATGACCGTTATCGAAATCCACTACGAAGCAAAGTGCAAGCAGTGCAAAGAATGCTATACCCTAAGAAGGAAAACATTTTGCGCTTACGGCCTTGAAAGTAAGAACTACTACGATATCCTGAAAAAAGGCAAGCCAATCCGGCAAAACGACAAAGCGTGTAAACATTTTAAATTGTAAAGTATGAACGACCCAAAAGACTATCTGGAAATGTTTGAGCCAGAACTAAAAAAGAAGCTCGAATCTCATGCTTTACGTGGCGAGGTATGCAGGGTAATGGAGGATTATTTAAAGCTACACATGCTTCAAGATGTCACAGAAAGACATGAATTTTTAAAAACACATTTAAAAAACAACAAATGCAATTAAAATCAATCGATCAATGCAAAGTGGGAATGACTGTGTACAGCCCTATTTATGGTGTCGGAAAAATAGAGAACGTTGAAACTGATTTTATATTCGTTTCGTTCCAAGAAAGCCGATACTATAACGAAAAGGATTACGGGCTTCCATTTTTCAACAATAATAAAAGCAGTTTGCTAATTCAACACCTATACATGGAGCCTGTGTTTTTATGTACCCGAGTTGGTGCAAAGCAAATAGGATATGTATACAAACCCATAAATCCAGAAAATGAAAAATTTACCAAAGAAAATATACCTACAATTGGGTGAGTTCAGAGACGATACTGATTTTCTCGATACTGATTTTGGAGAATTGACGGGCGTAACATGGGCCGATTCCGATATCGACGAGTACGACCAAGAGTATATCCATGAAGATGAGGTTAATAAGCTCCGCTCCCTCGTTCAGGCGCAAAAGGAGTTGATAGGGTTTTTGGACATATCAATTGTAAGGGGCTTTTTACTTGAAGAAAGTTTGAAAAAGGTAAAGGAATTACGTAACCAAATAAAAGAACTAGAGAAATGATGATAGGAAAATACACCAAGGCTTGCGACGTATTCAAACCAACTTACATTATTCAGGCGTTTAGTATGAGACTTTGCAGCAAAGAAAGGCCAAATGCAGGGGCATATCCATTAAGAGGGAAACTAAACCGATCTGTAAAAGTTCGACCTATCCGTAACGGATACAGAGAAGCCGCAAAGATTATTCAATATTACAAACACCCAAAAAAATACGGATACCAATGAGACAAATAAAATTCAGGGCAAAACGCCTAGACAACGGACAATGGGTAACAGGAGATTTAATTAACTTATAAATATTTATAACGATGAAAATATTAACACACAATCAAACAAAGCACGGAATGCGCAATCACCCATTATACAATATATGGGGTGGCATGATAGCTAGGTGCGAGATAAAAAGTAAAGGTAATTTCAAATACTATGGTGGAAGGGGTATAAAAGTATGTGAAGAGTGGAGGCTTAATCCAAAATCGTTTTTCGATTGGGCTTTAAATAATGGCTACAAAAAAGGTCTAGAAATAGATCGTATTGATGTAAATGGGGACTATGCCCCAAATAATTGCCAGTTTGTAACTCATAGAACTAATTGTCAAAAGAATAAAAGGAGACTAAGAGTAACGAATAAAAGCGGTGAGAGAAATATCTGCATATCAAAAAGCGGAACGTATGAGTCGTATGCATCCGTTGCTGGAATGCAAATTTATATTAAGTCATTTAAAACCATTGAGGAGGCTATTATCGCCAGAGACTCCGCCGAAAAGATAGGTAGCGTTTTCGATAACCCTAAATTATAAGCAATGACAGTAAACCCAAACGACCCCGTATTTCCATGTACAGAATATGGAGATACTGACATTAGTATCAGCACAGGCGTACCAATCAAACTGGAGATAGCAGCCAGATTCCATGCGGCGCTCCTTACCGATACTAATTACGGATACCAAGACCCAGAAGACAGGGCAAGGGTAGCGATGAGAGAAGCCGATGCCCTTATTAATGAATACAATAAACAGGAGGGGAAATGACCGAACAAGAACAAGCAATAGGCGAACTGGCACAACAGCATTACGAGCAGGAGCATATAAAGGCACAAATACTTGAATTACAGGACAAAGCAACAGCAGCATCCCGGGAGTGCATACACTACATGAGCGTTGACCATCAGGACAACAAAAAATACTTAGCAGCACTCCGGGAACATACAGAAGCAACAAAAGAGATTAACAAGTTAAAAAGCCTTTTAAAAGAGCAAAAATGAAAATATACATTGTAACAGACGGGTGTTATTCAGATTATAGCATCAGAGGCGTATTTACCACTAAAGAAAACGCAGAAAAGTTTATTAGAGCATATTCGTTTGATGAGCCAAGTATCGAGGAATATGAATCCGATAACCTTAATGAAGAGATCCAAAATGGAAATACCTGTTTTGTCGTTTTCATTGATAAGGACGGGAATAACGCCAAAGCAGAAAAATCAAACACAGATTATGGAGATTACAGAGACTATGTGGGAAAGGCATATATTGACGAAAAAAAATTCTTTGGCAACGACTATAGCCATAATGCAAGAATACGCAACACCGTTTGGGCCAAAGATGAAAAACATGCCATAAAGATAGCCAATGAACGCAGGATAAGGGTATTGGCAGAAGGTAGATGGAATGAGAAATAAGGTCACCCTGAAATAGGGTACCCTTAACCAGAAATTACATAAATTCACATCATGAAAAGGCATATATTAAAAGGAATAATAAAGGCGGAGGATAAGGTATTTTGCGAAGGGGATTATCTTACAATTGGTGACAATTCTCTTTCTGAATACTTTGAAGACAACCTGAACGGCAGAATTGTATCTGCAAGGTACTGGATTGCCGACAAAGAGATGCCGTATAATGATTTGCTAAAAACTCATATAAAGCAATTATACGGGAGTACAGATTATAGCCACGGCGTAGCATATTCAGAACATACCGGGTATCTGTGGACGGATGATGAAGCTAAAATTGGCGGCCATGATCTTGTTGAGGAACTGACCAGTCATGATACAAAATACTGCTATCTGGAAATTGATGAATATGAGGTAGGGGATGATACGCCAGATTAAAAAAGCCCCCTATTTGCGTAGTGGGCTTACTCATGTGACTTTGAGAGTTTGTTTCGAGCCGCCCAGGCATAGTCGTACTAAGGCCGAACAGCAATCAAAGATAAGGAATTATAAACGTTTGCCCCACCCATTCGTAAAATCCTCAAACTTAGGATTCTTTTTAGCCAGATCCTTATAATATTCACCCTGAAACGAGTTCATGTATTTTGCAACCGCTTCGGGGTTTTTATTTTTCAGTACAGCGTTCATCGTATTAGGCCCAAATATGCCATCTTCAATAAGATCGGGGTAATCCTTGCCTTGATGGTTTAAGATGTTCAGAGCGATTTGTAAATTACGAATAGCCCTACCTTTGCCCATATTTACGGACTGGTCAAATACTTCGTAGGCCACCGATTCAGGGAGCTTATCCAATTGAGCATAGTCCCAGTATTTTGCCTTGTAGTACGGCGCTGCCATTGCCCTAAGTACGTCATAGGGAAGGTTTTTAGGGAAGCCAGACTTTGTACGGTATTGATTTACAATTGCCCATCCCTGCCAATCGGGGTCCGCAACCCTGGTTAGGCCGAAAACAGTTTCTCCGCCCGGGTCGTTTTTGTCATTTGAGTAAAAGCCTTCTGTTTCTACTACTAGCTGCTGAAAAATTTCGTTGTAGGTCATCACACAAACATTTTAAAGATTAATTTTCTGAAATTCCAGCCCAGAGAAAGGATAAGCGCCACAATAAGCCATATAATCCATTTCCCCCGCTTTTCTGCTTTGGCCTGCCAGTTATCCCGGTCGGCGGTTATCTTTGAAATTTGCCCATCCCTGACAGCGATAGCGGCAAGATCTGGCACGGTGTCTGTCTTTTCGAGCCGTATTGTGTCCGGGGCGCATGGCTTATAGTTTCTTTGTAGCTGCTCAATCTTTTTTCGGTATGCATCTAACTGATCTTTTAACCCCTTGATGATGTTCTGACATGAAGTGTCGCCGGAAGCAGCAATAAGGGCATTTTCGTACTGCTGGTATAGGTCAAAATATGATTGCCGTAATCCGTTCAGGCTATCTGTAAGGTCAGGATTGTTTGCCTGCCTGTACACGGTGTCTGTTTTACCCTCTTTTGCTGTTACCGGGAACTTTTCAGCACACGCCCCGGCAAATAGTTGCGGGTTCCTGCCCTGTATCTGCGCCAGATGATTCTGGTCTTTTTTCAAGGTGCTGCAGCTGGTCAGCACCATTAAGGCCATAATACACCATCCTATGCCATCTCTTAACTTTCTCATTTCTTACTCTTTTTAGGCCTGATTCCAAATAATTTCCTGATAAACCCCCTTTCTTTCCATGCCTTATCAATCGAATCCCTTTTAGCCTGTGCCAGTGAGTCCGTATACTCTCTTTGCCGCTTCCAATAATCCGCTTTGTCGGGAACAGGGATGTATTTGGTTTTTACTTTCACCACGGCCACTGTGTCTGGCTGTTTATTAATCAGCTTATCAACGTTGTTTTTCAGGGCTTTTACTTTGCCCGGCAAGTCATTAGCCACGTTTTCCAGATTAGAGACAACACGGGCGTTTAATTCAGCCAGCGAATCCGCCACACAGTTAACCGAATCAACGGCTTTTAAAACAGAATCCGTTCTTAACGAATCCACCGCTTTTTTAATGGTCTCTTTAGTTCCCTGTCCTGTGCTGCTCAGGTGGGGCTGAAAACAGAATACTATACCTAAAAGCAGCCCGGGTATCTTTAGATTACTGTATTTCATTTTGAACTTTTTTATTAAGGTTATCAATAGTTTTTTTTGTCTGGTTAACGGTCATCATTGCATCCTCATACTTTTTTCTTCGTTCCCGTTCGGCTTTTTCACGCTCTAAACTTTCCTTTAGGCGGTCGGAGGTCATTTTATTGATTACTCCTTGCAGGGAATCTATCTTTATATCCTTCATTGCGCCTGAATTTCGGCAGGTAACAAGGTCGTTGGTCAATAACTCAATTTGCGCCTTTTTGGCCGCTTCCCCGCCGTTGTAAATGGCAGGGATAACGAACTTTACGAGTAACCACAATGCAGCCCCCAACATCAGCACAATAAAGAATGCCTTGCTTTTTTTGAAAACCTCGAATAGCCATTGTAGTTTTTCCATTCATGTTATATTGTGTTGGTTAGGGCATAAGTGTTAGGTTTAAAGCGGCCACCGGAGCAGGCGCCGGATTAATAGGAATTAAAGTTCTTTCTATAAATCAACTCATTAACTAACTCCATTGAGGTTCTATTAATCTGATAAGTAACAGCGTTATATATTTTATCGGTCAATAGTGGTGACAGATCTTGCATTCCAATAACAAGCTTTGTGCTGACAATGGTCTCATATGCCACTATTAATTTATTGTTGTAGCAGGTGAGTTCTGCATATCCGTAACCTCTATTCAAATCAATTACATATACGCGCACCCATTTGAGCATATCTGTTGATGCCCATAGCGTTAAATTATAACGGGAATTGTTTGGATCTGGAGCATTAACGTCTGATTTATCGCAGAATGCTTTTAGGTAAATTGTTTTACCATTAACTGTTATCCGTTCAATATCGAACTTACATGGTAGGTACCCATTAAACGTTCTATCAGTCGAGTGGCTGACAAAACTATTCGTTGAGATATTGAATTTATAGACCGAATGTAAATATGATCCGCCATCAAACCGGCAGGATAATAATATATCACCATTGAACTCAGTAACAACACATTCACTATCTCCAGTACGAGGTGTAAGACCTGAATAAGTCCAGTCTCCTGTAGGTGTTTTGTATAACAGGCCGGCTTCCCAATTCCCGGAACCTATTGCGGCCATACATGGGAGATAAAATGTGCCGTCATCGGTCTGAATACCATTGTTAGGAGCAACACCTATCAAATTATACCCAGATGCTGCCCATTTTGATTTTAGTGAAACTGGTGAACTCCAGGTTACGCCATCATCGTCAGAATAGATATATAAATGGTCGGATTCTGCTTTTGGAGATACATTTGCCGTTTTAGTAGGGTCAAGAATAGTCATTACATGCATATATATTCGACCAACAACCCCGTGCGCCCCAGTCCTGTCTACCACAAATGAAGGATTCATGGCCCTACCATAAGTTGAGGAATCGTAAGGGAATACCGGTATTACATCGTAGCCAGAACCGCCGGAAACCTTTCTTTTAATAAATACGTCAAATTCTCCTAAATCTCCTCCTCCCTGTGCATCTGTTCTGTATTCAGCAGCGACTAAAAGAGTGCTGTTATTTGTAAGGATGGCTGTAGGAATGCGTATATATGATTTCCCTGGAATATCGTCGGCTGCAAATACAATTTCAGAGCTGATGGGCGTGGAAGGATTTGCGGTGTTAAAAGTCGCTAGGCTATCCATTTTACTATTTGCGATTCTTGTCTCCTGCCCAGAAGTCAAAGACCCGGAAGAAGATGCTCCAGTATCTCCGATGCTTAAAATTCTGAAGTTCAGAGGGGGAAATGTGTCATTCCAGGAATACCCATAATATTTTGCGGTCGGGAAACTTTCTCTTGAAATGAAAGACTCCATATAATTTACATTGCTCGGCATGGACGCCATGCCTATTACGTTCATATTTGCGTCCCAAAATATTACTCCAGACGATGATGATGGAAAAGTAGAATATTTAATTTTGCTCCAGCCGCTGGGTAAAGCAATTATTGGGGTGCTTCTGTAATTAGGAAATGATGTATTTAGAGTTCCGTCGATTTTATAGAAACCGGCTAAACTAAATTGTTCCGTCGTGTATCCAATTCTGGCAACGGCATAGCCATTAGCCCTATGGATAGCATCTTCCGTATTTATGCCATCCTGGTAGGAAACAACCGGGTAATAAATATGACATTCAAAATCATTTTTCCGTGAAGTTACTTCGCTCATCACTGCATAAACTGCGGTGGGATAGTCAGTTGCCTTTACTTCGGTAAATGTTCTTTTACGCAGATTTGAATCCCCAGTAACGTATTTTAATAGCGTCAGGCTAGCATCATATAACGCTATTCCCGTAAAGGAGCTATAAGGAATCATTGCCCTTATAGTGTCAAATCCGGATATGTTAAGGAATACCGAACAACTGAACAAAGCATTTGCAGCAATTGCCCCACTTGATGTAACAGTTTTTCCATTTTGAGAAAGCACCTCTGAACTATAAACCATCTTACGCAACTTACCAGCGACCTTTGTTTTGTCATAGGTGTTGTTATCAAACATATCCTGAACCATATAGTAGTTCTTGGATAGGTCAACTCTGGTTTTAATATTCAATTTGAAATTATATGAATCTGCTGCTGTTTTGTTGAAGCTAAACCGAACATACACCGCATTTGGGTATTGGGTTTTTGTAACAGATTTCATGCCCACTGTACCATCGGTTGCAGCAGGAGAAATGAATACTTTTGATAAATCGTATAAAGCCAAACCATAAAATGCTGATGCTTGTTGATACCAGTCTATACTATCCCAATTTACGGGCAGCTCATAAAAGTCTAAAGCAGACGAATCAGCTTGTGACACAATTTCACCGGTCGCAAATTTTATTGCTGACCCAGACACTGTTAAGTCATCTGGAGCTAGAGATACTATGTCATATCCCTTATGGCTACTTTTTACGTCAAGGTTTACTTGCGGAGTGAAATCTTCGTTTTTTCTTGTTAACAAGGGTCCTTGGTCAGCGCCTAAAGCAGCTTCACTATCTGTGCTATCGAGGGAATTTACAATTTTGGTTGAGTTAGCGTTTGGCACAAACTCCCAGCTTCCGCCGCTTTTTCTGATAACGCCGCTTTTGCCGTCGGGAAGTGCGATCGGATCACCGTTACTGTCGAGGAAGTTCGTAAACGTCTGTTCCGCTCCGCTGGTATTGCTCACATCATACCCCTGCCCGTTTGCTTCTGTTCCTGTAGGAGAATCCGTTGGATGCGCTACGCCTAGGATGTTGGTAGCGGAATTAGCTTGTAAGGTTTCCAGCCTTATGCTTATAGGACTTCCTGACTGGCTGTCATAGCCGAGAATGGTGTCATTTGAGCTTGGCGTTTCTTTTACGGGGAAATCTGCATCCCACTGGTCTACTACAATTTTATCCCCTGGCTGTAATGTTATTTCAGTTGCCATATTTTAATCTTTAATTGGTGGTAATCCACCTGTTACATATTTAATTACTAGTGCTAATTTTCCTTGATCCATAACCCCTAAAACTGATTTAGGGTCGTTTATTCCTGTCTGGAATAGGTGTATTTCGTAGGGGTTGGTTGTGATCAACCCGCCGTCTCCGGTACAAGAAATGGAATACATCTGTACATTGTCGTAATTCTTATCCAAGGAAACGGAGTTCACTATAACATGACCTGCGTAAAACTCATCATGATTATCAAGATCTTTGCCTACCCAAAACATTGGCTGTCTGTTAATTTGCAAATTCATTATATCCCGATGGGTGAAACTATCACTCAGGTTGCATATACCTGTTGCTGTAAGCGTATAAGACAATTCCCCATAATAATTGCTAGCCCAGAAGGTATTTGGCGGTTTTGTGGCCTTTTTAACCTCTGCTGCTGTAGTCAAATTGAAATTCTGGCTGCCACACATTTTTTGCATGGCGCCCTCCTTACTTCCGTAAAGCATAAATCTGCTGCCTATCAAATAATTATCATCCATTATGCTGTATTATAGTGTTCGTAAAGATCATTTTCTGAATCCGGGTCATCCGCCGTCTGATCAGGCAAAAAGACCGGGTTTAATTCAATTGCCGTAATAGACTGTTCGCACTCTTTCACTTTGTATTTATTCACAAGCTGCATATACACGTTCGGTAATGCGTCCTGGTCGAATTTTAAAAGGTCGCCAAATCGTATAGTGTTTGACAGAACAGAAAACAAGACATGCGTTTGAGCGGACCGGTACAGCGACATATAATTTCTGACAACGTAATGAGTTAAAGACCTTGGAATTCCATCATCCTTGTAAATTCCTTCAGTAGGCATAAGAGAGCCGGACGGAATAAGCGTCCCTGTGCCAGATTGCGTAAAATCTATGCTGTTGAATAAAGCACCTGAGACAGATTCTTGTAATCCGCAATCCATGTAAACCTGCTGTTTATCCTTTTTTAGGGAAAAGTTTTTGCTTTGGCTTAAATAATTTGTCTCCCCGCTATCAGCGATACTGGTACTTAATACAACACTTTTATAAATAACCCCAGTTCTTTCTTTTACATTTGCGGATGTTATCCCGAAATCAGCCTTAGATAAGCAAACAGAATAAATAGGTATTCTAAGGGTGCCTTCATTTGGCATGGCGGGTATATCTACTGATATGCTCTGGGCTTTATTTGTTGACTGCAGCTGCATCCATATTGGGTTATATGTTCCGCCAAAAAACCAATTATTCCCTCCATTTGACGTGCCTATATCGTATGTCTTACCTGTTAAATCAGTAAATTTCATAATGCCGGAGAATCCTAGCGCTGGCGGTTCATCTGTAGAGCTTCCCCATCCGCTATAATCGGCATAAACTAAATTGTAGGTTACTTTGTATGACCACCCTTTATATACTTTTATCTCTTGCCACGTACCAAAAGATTGAAGACCGTAGTCCGTAGATGCATTCCAAGTTGCCGAAACGAGCGCACCGGAATTGCTTTCTGTTCTCTGGTTATTGCCTACTCTTTCTATCTCGTAGCCACCTGAGCCGACATAATCCCACTCAAGCGGACTCCACGGGTACATGTACGGCGGACCCGGAGTCCAACCTAAAAAGAATGGATTTTTTAATAGTCCGTTTTCTGTATTAAAACTGATATATGCGCTAACCTCCTTTGCTCCACGAAGGGATGATATTTGCTCATCGTCGGCAATCAGAAATTCAGATTGGGTGTCGGATGTCTTAAAATAGAGCGTCTTGAAAACAGATAGATCTCTATCGGATGGGCAGATTATATTAACCTCTGATCCGTCAATAAAACAATAAGCCGATAGTGAGGATATTATTTTTTCCGCAATATTATAAGCGGTATCTGGCCTCCCTTCGCTGGTATTAAACCCCTCTGCCGTTGCGGCTATTTGATCCAGAAATTCTACTCCTGTTAATTCCGGCGCCGATGGGTCTAATGTGTAGGGGGCGATTATGTTATACGTCAAGTCCGTTAATCCCGACGTTCCGGACGTTAACTGCTTTTTAATGTAAGGGCCTAATGTTTGCTGTCCGAATAATAATTGCGTAGAGGATGCATATACATTCGTTCCTTTCATTTGAGAGAAGAAATCCTGAGCGGTAATGCTTATTTCTGTTTTGAATGTACCAAAGCTCCTTGCCACCTGGTCGGGTACCACAAATCCCCAGAATCTGTCTATACCCGCTACCGAAATCCTTATACCCATTGTGGTATCGTCAATGACCTGCATATCCTGGACAAACAGTTGACTGTTTTCGTCACTTATGATATTCACAGTGGCTTTTGTTGCTCTGATTGGGTCAAACGGGTTGCTTTCGTCTCCCTGGGCAGAAATACTTACAGGAGACTCAGCGCCTATTAAATCTATAACATCACCTTCGTAGTCAGACAGAAATATATCGACTATACACGCTGCGCCCAGCATGTCATTAAAGGATATTTTATATTTAATATTATACATTATCTGTCGTAATCGTTTTGCGCCTTTATATTGGCCAGGCGAATTACATTATTTTCTATTTTACCGTCTACGGTTACGTTAACGGGTATTTCTTTTATCTGATTGGCTAGTCCTCCAGATACACTGTCGCCGCCGCTGTAAGACGCTGATGTTCCTGAATAAGACGGGCTGGATGGAGCGTAGAAATTATTTTGCGGGGTTATATTAGAGCCTACCGAAGAACTACCGCCAGAAGCGCCGCCAAGACCTTTATGCGCGAAAGACTGCAACGCTGCGCCTACCGCTATCATTGCTACGCCAATGCCTACCGCCGCCCAGGGATTTATGCTTTTAATTGCTGCTTCAAACGCTTCTTTTAGTGTAGCAAATACAGTCGCCTGAGCTACCAGCTCCTTACCAAAGCTTTCTATGGCGTTACCAAGACCTGCAAGGAATTCTGCGCCCAATCCTTTCCAGTCGCCGGACCCTAGCGCCTGCCCAACGCTTTCTACCAGGTTTATGCCCAGTTCTTTTGTGATTTCTGTTGCGGCGGTGGAAAGGTTATCTAATCGTTCCCTGTATTCGTCGAGTGCTTTTTTTAGATCCGCTTCCGGCACGTCAAGGCTGACGGGTACTTTAATATGTTGGCTCATGACAGAATTAACGCCTACCTGACGCAACTGCTGCACTAAATTTGCTTTGTCGGTACCAAGTAAATCCGCTATGTCTCCACCCTTACCTGATTTATACTGTCTGTATTCTTTTATAGCCAACTCGTTCGCGTCTTTATATACCGCGGCCATCTGTTCGCTTAAATTCTTTGCCTCTGGGTTGCCCTTAAATGATATAAGACTTACAGGCACTGTAGATTGAGCAATGTATAATTGCTTTTGCAGGTCCTTAATAGCCGTGGAGTCAAAAGGCTGCTTAAATCTTATATGCAGGGTTGATATTGCGTTTGATAATAATGACACCTGTTTAGTAGAGTATTCAATATTATCAATAACGCCGCCCTGAAATTGCCTGTCTAGGTCCTCTTTTGACCTGGATATTTTATCAAGCTCATCAGATAGCTTTTCTGTGTCTGTTTTTTTAGCTTTTGGAGTATTTGCCACCCGGTCGTTATATACCTTTAGCTTGTCATTAAGGCCATCGATTATTTTTTGTTGCTTCTGGAATGCAGGAGATGAAGAGTCTTCTATATTATCCCTTA
Organism: Arachidicoccus rhizosphaerae; assembly: GCF_900107765.1. Classification (GTDB taxonomy): domain Bacteria; phylum Bacteroidota; class Bacteroidia; order Chitinophagales; family Chitinophagaceae; genus Arachidicoccus; species Arachidicoccus rhizosphaerae. The sequence goes on from NZ_FNQY01000002.1 coordinate 140,903, forward strand.
CCGCCCTTGCTTCTTTTAACTGTTCCTCTAATTTTTGCTTGTAAGTCTGTGAGCCTAATATAGATTTGTCTACTTCATTTCGATACTTAATTTGAGACTTAAAAAGACCGTCTATGCCAAGCTCCATCTTTTTCGCCTCTTTTACATTGTCTGAATATGCCTTCGTGGCATCATCTGATGCCTTTTTAAGGAGGTGTAGGTCTTTGTCGGTTTTCCCATTAAAGTAATTGTACACATCCTGCACATTATCACCTGTTCCGCCAGCTTTCAGATATTCTTTTTTGGCTGCTACTGCCTTTCTGAACAATTCCGGCTGCTGCGCTATCAGTTCAGCCTCTTTAGATGCCTGTTGTTGCGCCTGAGCTGCGAATCCCTCAGCAATAGCCTGATTCCTTAGAGCCGGGATTAAATCGTGGTTTATAACATCAGCCAGAGATCTGATTTTATCCTTTTGACCGTCCAGGTTTTTAGCCAATTGGGGATATAGAGTTATAAGCTGATTATACTTGCTTAATCTTACATCTTGCGCCACGCTCTCGTCTGTCATTGCGGCAACTAGCGCCCTTACAGTAGCTATATTATCGGTAACAGAACTTGCGCCCCTTTTGAATGCACTATCAAGGCTTTCCTGTTCTTTTTTTAGAGCTTCGGCTTTTTTCTTCGCTTCTTCCGCACCGGTTGCCCAGTTGTAAATTTCCCCGCCGTACTTGATAAGAACGGCAATGCCCAATCCTATAGCAAGATTGAGCGGATCAAAAGCTGCTTTTAATATCGAGGCGGACGATGCCGCCTTGCCTCCGCTAGCTGCGATTTCTTTATTTGCTGCCGAAAGCTCTCTATATCTGTTTATTAGTTGTGGTAAGTCATTGGCAAGTATCAGCGCTGCACGTCCGGGAGATATAAAAAGCTCCGCAACACCGTGAAGATTTCTATTCATCAGCTGTGATAGCGCCTTAGACCCGTTGCCGACATTAGTCATGCCTTGAGTCAGACCTTCTGTTGCTGTAGCGGCATCCTTGATAGGAGCGGCTATCCCGGATACACCACCCTTACCGCTCAATACATTGAAGTTTCTTTGCAGGTTAGCCAGCTTCGCACTTAGCCTGTCTACAGATGTGCCGTCTGTAGCCTCGCCAATAGCTTTCTGTGTTTTGACCATTTCAGCCTGAATAGCCTGTAATGAACTGACAGCCTTACTAGCACCGGCGGTTACACCGGTGACATTAACCTCTAAATCTGCACTTATTCTATTGTCGGCCATAATATCAGTTCATTTTCATCAGAAACCTTTTTAACTGTTCGGGTGTTAGCTTGCGTCCGCCATTTATTCGGTCAGGCTTACATATATCGTCTATGTCAAGATGCCACCAGCTTTGCGGGCTTTTGGGTATTTTTTTGGGGTCCGCAAAGGAGTTCATTATAAGCCATCCCAATTGTCTGAAATTAGCATCTAAGGTTTTTTGCACCCTCAGTTGATAGCCCTCCCATGCTGCCATAGCGGCGTTATACGGCATTCTTATATAGTCAGCCCACGACATCCCCATTTCGCCTAAAAAACACCTCCTTGCGGTTCCTATGGGATCATCGCTTTTTTTTTGATATTGTCGGCTGTCTTAATAAACTCCTTGTACACAAACATATTTGACAGGGCTTCGTCTACTTTGCGCATGGCTTTATACCCCTCCTCTGTTACACCTGATGAAATAACCCACCTGAAAACCTCATCATACGTGAAACCCTGTTCCTGGCCGGTTATCTCTTCCTCATTAGCTATTGCTGCCATGATGAGATTGGATATATTTCTGCTGTTAGCGGTACGATTGCGCTTTACCTTTTGTTCGTCACTCAATCCTTCGCTAACAGCAGACTCTTGCAGCAGATATGCCTGCACCTGCTCCCAGCATATCATACCAAAACTGAGTACCGCTTCTTTTTTGCCGATTTTAATTTTCATACTTAGGTTGTTTCGGGGTTTTCTACAATGGGTTCACCTATGCCCTCGAAAGTGGCGTTATAGGTCATATGCCCGTCAACGGGTGCGGCCTCCTGGTAGGACGTCAGTCTGCAATTACCTTCACGGTAAATGCTTCCGTCTTCGTTAGCCATCTTGACGGAGAAGATTTCGCCCGTAATAGATAGTTTCAAAAGCTGCTGGAAGCTAAACCGGGATGGTGCTGGGTTGCCTTCTTCATCTACGATAATAGCCTCGCCTGTTTGGGTAACCTCCCATGTTGCTGACCCTTTAGAGGTGCTGCTCCATCCATAATTACACTTATTGGCTGTTTTGGTAGTGGTACGGGATACATTGAAATTATCTCCAGTGGAGCATCCTACAACCGTATATCCAGTATCACCGGCTCTTTTAATTGACGTTACAACGGTGTCGCCGTCAATGTATACTTCTTCATCCATCGCTCAATTGTTTAATGGTGTGTGAAATTTGAATTACTTTTCTATAAACTTTTTTTGTGTCGCTTTCTTCTGTTAATGACTGGGAATTAACCCTCTTTGCTGAAATGCTTTGGAAATCAGGGAATAGATTAAAGTTTGATCCGCATGCCACTTTTGGCAGCAATATTTTTGTCACTTCCCCAGAAATCATATCGCATTGATACCTGCTATCTGTTGACCCTTTATCGAATTCAGTTACTATATCAACGGTAACCGTCAGATTATGCCCGAAATGCACCTTATCGGTACCGTCATTCCCGTTTATTCCAGCTATAACTACGTAGGGAGCGGGAGTAGATATATTAGCGTAATCGTCAAATACAGGGACGTTATTAGAGAGATACTTAACATTCCCGTTAAGTAGCCTGTAATATTCTGTCCTTAATTTGTAATCAGCATCTATCATAATCTATCTTTAAACCATCCACCAATCCTTTTTAATAGCGTATTTCTGAGTATCTTGTTTAACTCCTTTTCAAAATCTTTGGTGTTCTTAAACCATGCAGGAAAGAAAAAAGGCTTGGGTTTTATCCCGTGCAGATAAATCGATCTGGCAATCAAATAAGCCACCCTTTCATCCTCGGCGTCGTTGTTGTACTTTTTACCCGTTAACCTTTTTCTGGTCTTTACCGAATACACACCGGTTATGCCTTTCTTTTTAACCCAGTCCAGAACAGACGCCAAAAACTCTTCCCATGTACCCGTTGGCTTTCCTTTAAATTGGCTGGCGTATGCTTCTAATCCGTAATCAACCCTCACCTGACCCTTGGTTCCCCATTCGACCGACGGGGCGTATTCAACACCTACAAATACATCCTGGCTTAGCCCGTTCTTTTTGGGTATTGCCGTTATTCTTTGCATCAAGGTGCCATAATTGGTAGACCCGTTCGCCCTTACGTTATTTACAGCATCCCTTACAACGCCCTGCGCGGTATCTTCAACCAGCTCTTTAACTGATTGCTCCAATTCTTTTGGGATCTTTTTGATATTTAGAATCAAATCCGGCATCCCTTTAAATCCGCCTTTCTTCATCGCCGTCTCGTTAGGTATAACTTATAATCTCTTAACCCGACCTCTAAAACCTGCTGTATTACATATTCTTCTGAATCGATGTATGCTTTGTGTATTAATGCCTGGGGGATAAAAGAGGCTCTTTTCCTTATAATAACCTTGAATACATCGTTTGTTCCGAACTGCATTGCCTGTAGTACAATCTGTGACCTTTCCTGCTCATACGAACACCGGGTAGTCAAAACCTCCTGTTCACCTCCGGTTCCTGGTATAGTACCGCCGGTTCCGTCCGGATCTCCAGGAATTAAGATTTTGAATGTGATTTTTTTATATCCTGATCCAGCTTGCATACTTCTTTGTTTTTAACCAGGTCTTTAATGCAGTTCCAGCAAACGGTGTTTATTTTTTCTCCCTTCTTAACAGGCTTTCCGCAAAAAATAGTGTCCTTTAGCGCTAGGTAGATCATAACAACACCCTCCGTCTGAATTTTGCCAGCAAGTCACCGGAATTAAAAATCACCTCATGAAGGCTATCAATCGACTGATCTTCTCTTTTCCAGTAAGCCTGAGCCACCATCTTACAAATAGCCAGTTTTAAACCGTATGGAAGAGTGCTTGAATCAAACCCTACCTCCATGTCAATTCCCGGGTTTTCGTTCTTTGTGGCTTTAAACCTGTTGGCGCCTATTTTTTCAATATCACCGTCAATTACCGGAGTTAAAGGAAGCCATCCCTCGCCGTTGCCATCGGAATAAACCGTAATCGTTTTTAGTCCAATACCAAATCCTGTTTCTATTTCGGCGAACTCTTCGGCTGCCCGGCCCAGATCTTCTATTAACTCGTCATCGTCCGGGAAATCTACCAGGCAATGCCTTTTCAGATCCTCCAGACTTACTACGGGGTTTTGATTTGGCGTCTTTACCTCGTAGGTCACGATCGGCTCCTTTGTTTTTGTATATCGGCTTAACATCTTTTGTATGATAGGTCTTGCTGTACATAATTAAAATAAGGGGGCCGTAGCCCCCATTTTGTTAGGTAGTCTCGTCAAAAGTTACTTTAACGATGGCCTGGGTATCAGTAACCAACATACCGATTCTTTCCTCAGCACGGACCGTGATTAAGTTCTTAATGAAGTTGTCTCTTTCCTCGTATGACATCCTGATTTCAGGACTCATGCGGCTAATGAACTGAATGGCGCTTCTGTCGAATGCCAGGGCAGATCCTTTAGCCACATTGGGCGCACCGATAACAGGTACACCAGACAAGTACAGCTGTCCGCCGATGATGGAAACCGTACCGTTTGGCAGGTCATATTCACCGGAACCGTTAGCCTTGTTAAAGGCAATCAGGTTGATAACATCCCTGTGATTCATCAAGAATGCGGAAGGATTGAAATAGTTGTCACGAAGCTGACCGAAACCTGCATCGTATAACATTTCTACCGGGATTGTCTTATCGCCGTCATATGCCGTTGCATTTGCATTCAGCTTGTTGGTGATAAAGGTGTTTTCTGCCACGAAAAGGCCACGTTTGCCAGTGGTTAACTGCTGTGTGATGTAAGCGTATAGCCAAGGGATATCGTCAAACATTTCACGTGGAATACGGGTAATACCGGCAATCCATTCAATGTTTTCGGTCTCTTTGGTGAACTTGTAAGATACGCCAGGTTTTTCTGGACGGTCTGCGATTTCACCAGATCCATCCCACGGACCAACTGCGCCCAGTCCGCCATCTTCTTTCAGATAGCGAATAGAATCACTGGTAGTGGTGGAGTTAGGGAATAGGGTTCTTAGCCAGATAGGAGCAAATGGCGCCTGATACAATCCTCTACGTTCAGTAGTCAGGTCTGCATAGGTATCATCTGCGAAATTGGTAAACTCCATGTTTTCATCACCGGCCGCTTTGATATCCATGCGGAAATCATTAACGCTACCTGCTTTGATCTGGGATAATTTACCTTTGTTTTCTTTCAAGGCTGATTTTACCAGCGTATTGAAATTCTGGCCTTTTTCAGAGCCGCCGCCGAACATTTCGGATTTAGCGAACTTAACGCCCAGGTCCTCAATGTCCTTGTTTAGCTTTGTTAGCTTAGTTTCCAAATCGGTTTTTTCAGTAGCGGACTTGGTCTCGTTTTCGCCTACTTTTGTTTTCAGGGCTTCTACCTGATCGGTAAGAGCTTTCTTCTCGGCCTCAAAGACTTCTTTAGCCTTGGCTGCCATGCTTTCCGTAGCGAAGGATTTCACCTTCTCGGTTACATTCTCCAGCTGTTTTTCGATTGATAATTCTTCTGCCATGATTAATGGTTTAAAAAGTTTGTAATGGATTGTTTATCACACCATGCTTTCAGCTGAGCGGCTTGGTCAGAAGTGGAATTAACCGGCTCCTTGGCGTCAAGTGCTTTTAAAGCAGCTTCAATCTGCTTTAACCTACCGTCCGAGTATTTGGCGTTATACATCATAACCAGCTCTTTCATGTGAGCTGTGATCTGATTGTCTGTGAGTGATTGAAGGGATTTGGCGTCCTGCACCACGGCAAGAGGATTGGCCCCTAAAAAGGTGAGAAAAGAGTATTCGTGTAGCTTATACTCCGTGATGATCCGGCGGTCCTTCTGGTCTCTCTTTACCACATCGTAACCGATGGATAAGTCGGAATCCTGACCCTTTTCCTGCTCAAGCATTATATCAGTGAACATGTCATGCGATACCTGCTTATTCAGATTGAATTGAGTAACCGTAAATAACCCGATGGGGTCAGCAGCGTTAATCTCTAAGGGAACGCCTAGCTTGATATCCCAGAAGTGATCTTTAAGTACACGTATCTTTTTTCTATTGTCAGCAACTGTTTTGGTGAAGGATCCGGGAGCGGAAATATCAGAAGCATAATCAACGTTATTGTAAACATTTGCATAAGCTTCTACGACGCCTTTTTTCTCGTCGATTCCCTTAACGGATATTGAAAAATCTTTCTGGTTCCACTTCATTTTTCAGTGCTTTACACAAAAGTAAATACGCTGAAAGGCTTACCAGTAAAGGGTTTTGAACGATAGCTAACAATCGTAACGATAGCAAACATTAATTTTCATATGGACATAAAAAAGCCCCTCGATTATAAAAAAGAGGGGCTAAAACCTGCCAAAATCAACATCAATCATCTAAAAACTTAAACCTTTCTTCGGGTGCATCTTCATTTCTTAGTTTACCCTGCAACCTCAATACTTGCTTAGGAGTGAGTTTAATATTATTCTCCTTTACGTGGTACAAAATAGATCCGTCCTCCCTGGACTCCTTTATCATTCCCTTTTTAACACGCCTAATGATAGACATGCATGTACACCGCCTGTACTCGGCCAGTTCCGCCCTGGTAATAAATGGTGACACATAGGTCACATGATTTCCCTTTACCTCTATGCTATTGTTTTCTGTTGGTTGCTGTATGTGGGTCATGGGTGGTTAATTTTGTTGTATTCTGAAATAGCTTCTTTTACGCTGTCTATTCCCCAATCGTTGCTATCATACCATTCTACTGATTTAAAAACAGGCGATAGCTTGCCTAATATATCCTCTGCTTTGCGAAGCATATTAATAGCCTTTTTTGCGTCCTTTGCGGGCTTTTCGCCACCCAACTGTTTCAAGCGAGCTATCATATCTTTTATGTCTCCATATCCCGGATAACAAACATCTTGGTCGCATAGATAATTGTAACTTCCTCCGCTCATAGCCTTACGTCTTTACTGTTTAATTTGGTTGTAATCCCGCCACCAGCAAAGGCTCTATTCAGCCCCTCTGCTCTTGCCAGGGCGGCTTCAAGCTCTCTGATGCGGGATGCCCGCTGCTTTACATCATCTTCCGCATTTCTTATTATTTTAAAATACATGTCCCTGCTATCAGAAAGCCCCTTCAATTGATTGTTTAGGTCTTTGATTTTCTCCTTTAAATTATTGTTTTCGTATTGAATTACTGTGATGGATGAATTCGCGCTTATCATTTTCTTTTGATGATCATCCCGGCTATCCATCATATCGTAGTATCTCTTTTTGAAAGATTTTTTCAGCCTTGATTCAGATTCGAGACTCTCCTTCAATGACCGCTTTTCCTTAATGTATGCCCTGAATTCAGCATAAGCCCCCAGAAAAAAGAAAATAATACACAAGAGCGCTGTAATCAAAATTGTTGTCATGGTTTATAATTTAGGTTTAAAATTTTGTTGAATCAAGGCTATAAACTTGGCCTATACTGCATTTAAGAATATACTTCCGACCATCAACATACGCCGCCTTTCCGTCTAAATGGGCTTTATCTTTATGTTTGTCTATCCAATAATGTAAAGCAGGAACAATCAAAAAATTACCTATAGAAGCACCGATAATGCCTCCCATTGACGCATATAATACTATCTTGAATAATAATTTCATGTCTATAATTTGGGTTTGTGGTTAAATAATTCCATATCCGATTCTCTCAACTCCTTAATAGCAATTTGGATAAACCTATCAATCTGATCTGCCGTTAATTAATTTATACCAGTTACGTTGTAAAAGGCTACAATTTCTGCGGTTACTTCATTTATTATAACCTCTTTATCCCTAAGTATCTGGCTGTTTAAATATTCTGCCTCAACTCCAATAAAAGCCCTAGGCGTTTCTGTATCAACTTTGCCAGGGTGTGGCATGCCATGTAGAAAGTAGTTAATATGATTGCTGCTCATATCTACCTTATAATGTGGCCCACCTTTTCTATCCAGATCTTTGGGCCTGCGCAACCGCACCCCGTCTGCTATTACAACCAGTGCCAGTACGGTTATGATGAGAATGTTTAGCATGTACTTCATTTAATCTTCGAAAAAATGCTTTTCCACTAGCGACGCAACAAGGATTACTCCGCCGATAAAAGCCAATAAAAAACTTATACAACCTAGTATACAATCTGATATACTAAGGCCTCTTGATATGTGTCCCATCGTGAATCCACCTACCACTACCAAGATATAGGCTAAAACTTTCATTAAGGAGCTTTTTTTCATGTGCTTCATTTTAAATGTGACGTTTCATTAATGGGATCATCAGAAAGAATCCGGTAACAATGGAACATGTAAAGTCCTTTTGCTAAACCTATTTTGCCGCCATTCTTTCGGACGTCGTTGTTGAATTCTGTGTCAAACTTGATGGAATCTTTAAACTTAGCCTTATCCCATACTTTTTTAGGGAACATCATGCAAAATCCCGCTACTCCCGTTGTTGGTTCGACCTGCGCCCAGTATTTATCTTCCAGGTCCTTAGCCAGGCTTGCATGCTTCCTGATATCGTATTCCTCGAACATCCCTTTTACTTTCTGGTGTTCTGCTCTGATTCTGTTAGTCATGCAGCCTATCAGGTCGTACTTATCCCGATTCCTTATAATAAGTTCAGAAATATGCCTGCCATAGTCTGGCGTTAAGAACATGGCGTCGTAATCCATTAATACAATCCAGTCGTTTGAATCAGCATTCAGCCTTTCAATAGCCTGATTGATTGCCTGCCCGAACTGTTTATTGATGGAATATGGCTGTATGTAGTGAATGATTACCGGCTCCCGGTTAATGTGCGGGTGCGTTCTGAAATTCTGTTGGTAGTAACTGTACGGTATGGCATCTATTCTTATGCCGGATATCTCCCTGGCCTGTACGATGCTCATCTGATCTCTATGAGAGCCTTTTGTTATCAGAGCCCACCAGATAGAGCAAATTCTATTGACTTCCCCCGTATTGCTCCGGATAATAACATTTGTCTCGTACATTCCGGCTCCGGGTTGAATGCCCATATCTAATGCAACTTTCATTTGCCCCTTGAGTAGTTCGGGATCTGCTTTTTTCTTTTCAATACAGGCAAATCCTTCCTGGTACACGCAATTCCTTTTAGGATGCTTTTTTAGGCTTATTCCGCCTTTGTGGCAACGGAGATAAGTACTGGCTGGTCGGATTATATCAACGTTGGCGTCAATGTAAATTACGGTGTCGTAATCTTTGAGGGCGTCAGGGATGATTATTTTTAATTTTCGCTGAATCAGGACCGGATCTATTGGGTTTCCCGTTTCATCAAGTGATTGCGGTATTACCACCATCTGCCAGCCCTTACACGTCATATTTACATCATCCGTGAACATAAAGCAATCAATTCCCTGAACGTATGCAGGGTTTAAAGGAATCGGATTATCATATCCGCCAACATTTACTGTATAAAGGGCTGTTTTCATATTTATACAAACCTAACTATTAGCACGCACCGTATTTATGATTTTATAAACATTAATAATTTATTGGGTACTATTTGTTACTAATCTTTACAGCTGCCTGTTTAACATCCTTTCAGACAGATAAACCGCCCTGCACCTACAATTAGCCGTCTCTTCAATCGGGGCATTGGGGTCACCTGGGGCGTCCATTCCGTTGCCGCCGACATTAAACTTTTCTTCTGCCGGAATAGGCGGTTGCTCGTCCATGTCTTTATGGTCCGGCCTTGTTCTGTTGTCTATTATGGGAATCCATTGCTTATACTGTCTGGAGCCGGTTTCTTTTGACCACGATTCACTAGCTAATTTATGACCCTTGCTGGCCGCCCTGGTCCCTTCTGTGCGGGTAATAAGCAAAGCCCTGCGCTTGCCTAACTCCCCTGCCAGTTCCTTATCCATGAGCCGGGCCGCCTTCTCTGCTCCATAACCCTCCTGAATATACCGGTTAAGTTCTTTTTTTATGACATTCAGGGTGTTTTGGTTGATATCCTGAATCATATTGCCCAGGTTGTAATAAACATACATCTGGAGGTCTTTGAGCCAGGACCGGGCAAATTTGGCTATACTGCCGCCTAGTGACTTGTAGCCCTCATATAATTTGCGGTACTGCCATTTAGCATGAATAAGCCCTGCTTCTGAGTAAAACTGGATCATAGCCTTTTGCATCTCATCCGCCTGTATAAGCATAGGCAAGGCCTGGACGGTATTCTCTAACCCGTGCTGACGGACAAAGCTTGCCACATCCTTATATTGCTTTTTGAGTACCGGATAAAAGATATTAAAGCCCTTAAGCTCAGTTTTCTTCGTCAGGTACTCCAGCTCCTTGATTATTTTCGTCTTGTCCATCGTCTATTTCTGTATCAAATCCGATCCCGGTAACATCTAAACTTAAGTCCTCGATTGGTTTTAAATTGGCGGGGGCGTAAATCTTATCCATGTTGGGGTCTCCGTCTGTTGCAAAGTCCATTTCTTTTCTCTTTTCGTTGGGGTTAATCCACCATGCATCCTTAAGCCATTTAACCTTTTCTGTCATGTCTGGCTGGCATTCGGGATAAACGGATCTGTCAAAGGCGATATACCATGAATCATCATTAAACCATCCGGGTACTAACCATTCGGTCAGGCAGTCCTCAATCATGGTCTGAACAGGGAAAACACCATCAGTGATACATGCCTTTCTGGCTTCCTTCATGTTGTTGTATGTAGACCCTTCTTTATCGTTTAGTACGACCTCGCTTTTCAGGTGTACGACATTCGCTATTTTGCGGCTTGAATTTAGACCGGCTTCCACCACATTGAGGTCTACGATTGATTGCCCGAATTCTAGCCAATCCATAGGGGCAGACGCCGCAACAATAGATTTATAATTCTCGACACCTTTTATTCGTTGGTTGACATTCTTTTGCAGTTCCTGCATTTGCTCTGGTGTTATCTTAGACCCGTTCGCCGGAGATAACATACCCATTGCACCACCGTTATCAAATGCACGAGACAGCGCATTAGCGCCCTTGTTGCTCGAATCTATCTGCATTGCTGCAGCCGTAAAGGGAGACATACCCATGATGTAGGGATTCTCAGTGGTAAAGTCTGGATTAAAGTACCTGACGTGTAGAACATCCTCAACCGGAATGGTCTTTTCGAGCAGTAAGGTAAATTTCCATCCCTTCACCTCGCCTAATTGAGAAGCGGCAACCGGTCGCATCTTACGGGGATCCTGCAAGTATATCTCTTTGAACTTACCCGGTGATGTTGGGGGCGCAATACCTACTGCGAAGCCGTTGCCCATCGTCAGTAAGTTGATGGTAAGCCCCTTCATGAATAAAGATCCCGTCATGGTCTTGTTTGGCCGCTTATTCAGGATAGTTAATAGTTCATGTTCCGGTATTTCCTCAACCTCACTACCGACCATCCGGGCCGCTTTGACGTGGTCTCTGCTGTCGTGTGACTTCCTGAGCCGTTGAAAGTTCTGCCATTGCTTTTCCTTGCCGGGGATCTTGTGGTATAGGGTAAGGGGCGCTTCTGATACTTTCTGGGCTATCCAGTCGATACAGGTGAAGGCATCAGCATTTAGCTTATACACTTCCTCAATCAGCTTAAAGCAATCCATATCGAACGTGTACAGGCCAATCATAATTGAATTGGATAGGCTGTTTGTCCGGTCCAGACCTATAATCGACCCCAGCTTACTTAAAAATTTATTCATTTTATTTCATTTAAAATGTGAAAGTCACATACGTTTCAAGGGTGAAGTACATGCGCATCATTATCATATCTGAGTAGTCCGGGGACCGCCCTATAAGTTCTTTTACCTGCTCTTTCGGAATGATTGCCTTTTTACCGTCCTTATCCATATCCTTTTGTTTGATCTGGCCTAATTCCTCTTTAATATGGTCCTGGACGTCTCCATCCGGGATATCCAAGAATATTTCATCGGCGCACATCTTTTGAGCCAGTTTGTAGGAGCATTGAGATTTCAGATTGTTGAAATTCTCTTTGTCGCCATCAACTACAATAGGGGCCGAATTATTGACAAAACCGGTGCAGTTTAAAATATCGGTCACTCCACCGCCTACGCCATCATCATCAACAAGGACGTTAGAAATTGGTACATGATACTCCAGCATCAGGTCTTTAATAGCGTCGGCGGCCTCGGTAACGCTGTTTTTATCAAAATCCACGATCTTAACCAGCCTGAAACCATCCCATACCCCTATAACGGTTTTATCCCTGCCATAACGGGCAATATCGGCTGTGATATACTTTTCCCCGCCATCTACAAATCTGTTTGAAAAGGCGTTTACTATCTTCTCAAATGGGATAAGGGCTGCCGGGTCATTGTCATAATCCCAGTTACCCAAAAGGAGTCTTTGTTTGCTCGCCTCTGAGGTCATGGACCTAAGGCTGTCAATGTAATGCCTACTGATATATCGGTTGTCGGTTGCCAAGGACTGAACAAATGCCCTCCCTTTTGGCATATTGCCGTCTCTATTTGGTTTATAGAATCGATTGTAGACCCAGTTCTTTGACGGATTGCAGCTCCCCATTATCTTTGGGATAAGGCCGTTTTCATCAAGTTTATATCTGATACGGGATTTTAAAACCTCCCACGCCTTCATGACAATCTGGTTGCACTCATCCACGAAAGCCCCGGTAATTTCAAGCGATCCCAGCTCGTCAAACTCTTTATCGCTCGGATATTGGAAAAGGTCTTTCAATAATATCTGGGAGCCGTTGAACAGATTTATTATGTTGGATTGGGCGTTGTAGGAATAGTGGGTGCCGGATTTTAGTCCTTGCCCTTTAGCGACCTCATAAAAGCTGTTAAGGGTAGTTTCTTTTAAGGTCTTGAGAACCGCACGGCCCATTACCCATCTGGTACCGGGATATTTAAGGCACATTTTAAGCAGCCAATAGCAACCGAGGGCCGATTTACCCCCGCCCGCGCCACCTCCAAAGACTAACTCCGTTGTTACATCATCTTCGAGGAAATCAAGCGCCTTCGTCTGTTTTATCGTCAGATTCATACGTCTTTGTTTCCTCCCATTTTATCTGGATGCCACCGGAGTGGTTAATATCTGTCTTCTCTGTCAGTCCGTTAAGTCGTTGGGTAATAGATGGATTGTACACCCCTAATAAGCCGCCGGTGATCTGGTCTTCTCTGATTTCCTCTTTTATCCGTGAACAGATAGCACAGAAGTCGTCATAATACCCATCGGTATTGTCAAAATAATGCTGAGCTTCCCCATGATTTTCACGGCAATAGCGCTTAAATCCCTCTAGGGTATAGGGTACTTTCAAGGGGTCTTCCTTTCGTTCCGCAAACTTACCTACATATTGTACCCTGGTCCACCGGTTACCCTCGGACTTTATCCAGTCCTTATATCCGTTCCAGGCTTCTTGTAGTTCTTCCGGTGATTTAAATATGCGTGTAGGATGCATCTGTTTACTCTTTCTACAAAAGTAAACAGGGTGTATGCCGTATCAATAGTGGATAAATAACGAATCGTTACAAACAGAACGCTTGTAAACTTTTATTTTGTTTTTGGCTTAATCAGGGAAAGCATTTCTTTCTGGAGGTCTACATTTTCAATTCTGGCATATATTTTAGCGATCTCTGGGCTATCGCCCAGGAGTTCGGCAACTCTATCAATGGATAATCCCTTTTTAATCCACATCATGGCAAAGGAATGCCTCCCTGAGTGGAACTTTACTTTTTTGGGGTTTGGAATCCCGGCATCTTCGCAAATGGCCTTTACCGTTTCCCGGGCGTCCTGTTCGTATTCTATAAATGGGTGGTCCTTGCAGTAGTTTAGTATCTCGTCTAAGGGATGGTAAATGGGAGAGGATACAATATTTCCGTTCTTTTTCGCCCTTAAAACTACAGTTTTGCCCTTTACTGAGGTATTATAGTCAAATGCCTTGCAATCGCTGATTCTGTACCCGGTATAGCAGGATAGTAGGAAGTAATACCCAGTGGATTTCTTGGCTTCGTTTTTAAGCGGCTTTACAATATTGTAAAAGTCGTTTATCTGGTCTTCATTGAGGTAAACCGGTATCTTTTGCTTTGCGGAGGGTCTTTTATAGCCGGAATACTGTTTTTTATCGATAAGCCCTTTCCTTTCAGCTGCATTAATAAAAGACAGGACCATGGATATTTTACTCACTATGGTGGCATCCTCCCGCCCGGGGCGGATATGCTTCTCAAAACCTTGCAGGAATTCTATATTAATGTCGCTGAATTTTATTTTAGGCTTATAGGCAAGCACAAATTCCAATGCGCTTTCCAGGTGTCTTATCCGGTTGTCTGAAAACTTGCCCTTATGCAAATCGATGTGTTTATTCACAAAAGCCTCGAAATCGGAGCCGCCTTTTTCTTCAAACAGATCTTTGGTGATAGGCGCCCCTTTTTGGATAGCCTCTAATATTTTAGCCTCAACGTCGTGCTTTTTACCCGAAAGGACGGAATTGTACTGTCTGGCTTTGGTGTTGGTTATGACTTTCTGGTCTCCCCAATGCTTATCTGGTATTCTTACCGCCGTCGGGATCTTTATATTCTGAGGCAATACCCGTACATAAATACGGACGTCACCTTTTTTATCCTTATTGCCCTTGAAATAGGAGAGGTGGTACTTTTGAGTCATACTAAAGTCGTTATTTGAGTCGTAAATTAGTAAAAAATAGTGAAGATTAGTAAACTTTAGTAACCTAAAATAAGGAAGCCCCCTGTTTATAAGGAGGCTTTGTGACCCGGATTGGATTCGAACCAATGGCCTACTGCTTAGAAGGCAGTTGCTCTATCCAGCTGAGCTACCGAGCCGGTTGTTATTTAACGGCTGCAAAAATATAGGTTTCAATCAGAAATCCCAAAAAAGATTTATCTTATTTAATTCTGTTAGCCGGTTGGTATATTTAGAGCACCGCTTTGGATCAACTGTCCCATAACAAGATAAGCAGTTACAAAGTATATGATAATACCGGTAACATCCACCAGTGTTGCTACAAATGGGGCAGAGGATGTGGCCGGATCCGCACCCAGTTTTTTTAATAAGATGGGCAGCATGGAACCGGTCAGAGAACCCCAGAGAATTATGCCTACCAGCGCAGATCCGACAGTTAGGGCAATCATTAACCAGTGTTCACCATAAGTGATATCCCAGACTCCTAGATTGTGTAACAGTTCCCAAAGTGAAATTCTTAAAAATCCAATGATGCCTAGAATTAGTCCTAAGGTTAGGCCGCTAAGGATTTCTCTACGCATAATGCGCCACCAATCTTTGATGGTTACTTCCCCGACTGCCATGGCCTGAATAATCAAGGTGGAAGCCTGAGAACCGCTATTTCCGCCACTGGACATAATCAGTGGGATAAAAAGCGCCAGGACGGTCGCATTCTGTAATTCATCAGAATAATGTGTCATCGCTGAAGTTGTCAGCATTTCACTTAAAAAAAGAATAATGAGCCAGGGCGCTCTTTTTCGAATCAGTTTAAAAAATGGCGTGTCCAGATAGGGCTCATCCAAAGCCTCGGTACCCCCCATTTTTTGCATATCCTCGCTATATTCTTCATTGGTCACCCACAGGATATCGTCAATGGTTACAATACCTAATAGTATATTATTGTCATCCACAACGGGAAGGGCCACTCTGTTATTCATTCTGAATATATGACCGGCTTTTTCCTGATCGTCGTTGACATTTAAGGCAATGATTCTGCCATCCATTAACTCGCTGATTTTCATGTCGGATGAGGCCAGAATCAAATCCCTTATTCTGAAGTCATCCACCAGCTCTCCTTTCTTATTGATGACATAAATCACATCAATGGTTTCAGAATTCTTACCGTTTTTGCGAATAATCCTGAATGCTTCTGCCACCGTATCTGTTTCATAGACATAGATATAGTCAGGTGTCATCAGACGACCAACGCTGTCCTCCGGATAACCCAGCATGCGAAGCGTAATCTTAACTTCTTCAGGGTTTAAGAGCTTTATGAGGTCTCTTAAGGCACTCTTTGGTAATTCTTCCAGAAAGTCAGTACGGTCATCCGGAGATAACTGATTGAGTAACTCTGCTGTTTTAAAGGGTGGTAGCTCTTTAATAATTGATTTCTGGGTGGAAATGTCCAGCAATTTAAATACCCTGGAAGCTCTGTGTACCGCCATATTGGAAATGATAGCGGCTTCATTTTCTGGATAACGGTCAATTAAGGCCACCACGTCGCTAATCCCCTGGTCATTCAGGAATTCCTGGAGCTTAGCAGCATCTTTATCGAATAACAACAGTTCAAACTGTGCGTCGATCAGGTTTTGTTCTAATTCCTCACTCATCGGCCAAAATTTTTGCAAAACTACAATTTCAAATCTAGTTTAAAGATAGTTGATATAATTTATTGCCCATAGTTACGTTTTTTAAAGATATTTGTTTAATATTTAATTAATTAAGTCATTGTCATGATTTTACGGGCCAGGCATATAATATTTTTATTAACGGCGTTATTTGTGAACGGGCTTCTTGTGGCTCAAACCAGGTTAAATAGGGAAAATCATGACTTATTACCATTTTATTTTGGGATAAGTATCGGCTATAATAATAGTAATATACAATCTACCAGGGCTGCCGCATTTGAAGGACAGTCCACCTTTTCAAGGGTGGAGCCGCATAGCAGCAATGGTCTGGCCTTAGGATTTGTGGCCACTAAAAGATTGTCTGACCGGTTTGAGATCAGAACGGTTCCTAAATTAATCCTGGGGGGCTCTAAATATCTATCTTATTATTATACAACAGATTATTTGCAAGAACACCCTGATAAGAAAGCCATAGAAGATATAAAACTACCGGCCAATATTTTCAGTATTCCACTTCAATTAAAACTGAATTCTGATAGAATCAACAATTTCAGGGTATTTATGTTTGCCGGTATGAAATATGACATCAATCTAAGCGCTAATTCTGCAGAATATAAGGCCGCAATGCAGTTAGACCAGAATCCCCCTCCTTTATTTAGAAAAGGAGATGTAGGGTATGAAGGAGGTATAGGCTTTAATTTTTATCTGCCATTTACTGTTATATCTCCACAGATAAAATTATCTAATACTTTGGGAAACAGCCATGTAAGAGATGTTGAGAATCCATATTCCAATGTTATGCAGCGGTTTAGAACGCAGATGGTTGTGTTTTCTGTAACATTTGAACAGTAAAGTTCTAATGCGTATTCCAGGCAGTTTTTATACAGGATGTCAGGTTTTTAGGGCAAAATTGATAGCTTCGCTGCTGAAACAGTAAAATAGTAATGCATTATCCTCTTGTTGCAATTGTTATTCTGAATTTTAATGGCCGGAAATTCTTGGAGAAATTTCTGCCATCTGTTTTAGCGTCTACTTATCCGAATTATAAAGTGGTTGTGGCCGATAACGGGTCAACGGATGATTCCGCAGCCTTTATGAAGGCTGCATATCCGGACATAGAGCTTGATTTACTGGGAATGAATTATGGTTTTGCCGAAGGGTACAATCAGGCCCTGCTTAAAAGACAGGAAGATTATTTTATTTTGCTCAATTCTGATGTAGAAGTAGTACCTGGATGGATGGAGCCGGTTATTGCACTGATGGAAGCGAATGAAAAATTAGCCATTTGTCAACCCAAGATACTTTCTTACAAGCAAAAAGATCAATTTGAATACGCCGGAGCTGCAGGAGGCTTTATTGACGTCCTGGGGTATCCTTTTGCTAGGGGCCGGGTATTCGATACTATTGAACAAGACCGTCATCAATTTAAAACCAGTGTAAATGTGTTTTGGGCCTCCGGATGTGCACTTTTTGCCAAAGCAGCCGTGTACAAGCAGTTAGGGGGGCTTTACGGCGTTTTCTTTGCTCATCAGGAAGAAATAGACTTTTGTTGGCGTGCTCAGAACGCGGGGTTTAAAATTGGCTGTTGCACCGAATCTGTTGTATATCATGTAGGAGGGGGGACCTTACCCAAAGGTTACAGAAAGACTTTTTTGAATTTTAGAAATAGTCTGATGATGTTGTCAAGGAATTTAAGTAAGCGGGAAAAATGGTGGAAAATTCCGGTAAGGCTTGTGCTGGATGGTGTTTTTGCCATAAAAAGTTTGTTCTCAGGAGATTTTACTTCTTTAAAAGCCATCTGGAATGCGCATATGGCATTTTATAAATGGTGCTTTTCGAAACCGAAGGTAAAAGATGCCCCAAATAAGCCTATGTCAATGCTTTCAGGTATTTATGAAGGTTCAGTAGTTGCTGGTTATTTTATTAAAGAGAAAAAAAAGTTTGAAGATTTTTCTAAATAATATTGTGAGTTTTCACTTTGATACTTACATTTGCAAAGTAATTTTAAAACGAAGGATATGAGTCACGAAAATCATGAATATCAGCAGGAATTAGAGAAAATGAAGAACATGGACTATGGCTATAATAAAGTCTCTTCTTCCAGATTCTTATTTTATGTTCAGGTAATCGGATTTGTTCTTTTTATGTTCACTGTTTTCTATGAACTTTGGGCAAACCGTTATCAGGGTAAACCAGATATCGAAATTCAAAGCAGCACTTTATACACGCCACAGTATAAATAAATTTGAAAAAAAATTTGGAAGTGTAAAATTAAATATTATCTTTGCACTCCAATTACGAAACAAGGTAATTAGTTCTTTAACAAGCACTTATAAAGTAAAAAGCGGAAGTAGCTCATTTGGTAGAGCACAACCTTGCCAAGGTTGGGGTGGCCGGTTCGAGCCCGGTCTTCCGCTCTAAAAATCCCGCATGTCGCGGGATTTTTTTTCACTGCCCTGGTGGTGGAATTGGTAGACACGCAGGACTTAAAATCCTGTGATCAGCAATGGTCGTGCGGGTTCAAGTCCCGCCCGGGGCACAATTAACCCTTGTAATCGTTCGGTTTACAAGGGTTTTTTAATTTCGGAGGTGTCGTATTTTACCCCTTTTTGAAGCTTTTTCCCTCATTTTTTGACACCTAAAAGACACTCAAAAATGAGCGAATGACACACGGGTGTGCAGCCCACACGCGAAAAAAGAAAAATTTTCTTTCCTTGCCGGCCCGCTTGCTTTTCTGGGGAAATCGACACTAAAATAGTCACTCTTGCCTGTCGGCACTGAACGGTAACGATACAGGCACAGAAAAGGCACGGCATTTCAAAGCGTACGGTAAAAAGGAGGATGGTGCATTTTGTCATTGTCCGTACTTCATGCAGCGCCTAGTTTCGAAGATCTTAGCAAAATTTTATTTAAATTGTTTCACCTAACTATTTTACGTTTTTCCGGTGCGCAGAAAAGCCAATCATTGCTTAGAAGCACGGAAGCCTTTGCGGAAGAGACGGCATAGGTTTTATACTCCTAGGGGATTTTACGCTTTTTCGCTGGCTGCCATATAGCCTTTGTTCATTGGAAGGTGCTTCAATACCAAAATGCTGCGCTCGATATTTTGGGCTGTGAAAATGCCGGTTTTGGAAGTGCTGACAGGATGCTGTTGATTTCCTTTAATTGCTGTCGCAGTATATCATACAGCAGCACATTAGTAGTTTTGCCGCCTTTAAGCCTTTCGGCTTCTGTCGGATTCAGGCCTGCATGTTTTGTAGTTTTTTGTATACTCACTTCTACTTCATTTCTGAGTTCCGCCAGAATAATATCCATGTTGAACAAATCAGCTTGATATACTTTGTAAGTTCCATAGATATATAGGTAGCCTTTCCAAATAGCTTTTGGCTAATTGGGTTATTGTTGCATGAATGCCTAAAATTTCCTGTATGTATTCTATTGTTTTCTTCATTTGATACTCCATAATAATTCTATTTATGCTTAATAAAGTGAGAAGCTTTATTAAGCAGATTTTGAGTTATTAATTTGATTTACAAATAATTGAATTTATTTCAAATAGTCTGTGCTCATTTTGCTAAACAAAACCCAACTTCTTGGTAATAATAAGGTTGTATTTTCGATGCTAAATTCCGCAGTGTAGTTGTGATGATGCCCTTATGCTCAAAAGCCAATGCCCGATGCTTCAATCAGGTCATATAGCTCTACTGCAAAAGCCCCGTTCAACACATCGCCTTTATATACATCGGAGTAGTTTAAGAAAGTGGAAAATGATGGCGGAAAACAGTCGTCTTATCCCTTCCAAAGTTTTTAATTCCTTTCGAATACCGGTTAAACTTTCTTCATGCAACTGATTGTATTATTCGGCTGAAAAGCGATAATTCTTGTACTTGATGAGCTAAAAATCATTCAGGCTTTTTTCAATCTGCTACTGATGTGCGAAACTGATTTTGCTCCAAAATGTAGAGGAAATCAGTTTGACATTGTTATGTACGACTGAGGTATTGTTTACTAAAAGTATATTACTAATGATTTTTTCATGTAATACACCACTTTTTGCAACCATATCGAAATGGTAATACTCATGATTGCCAGGTAGCCAGTATGTAGTTTTAACATGGTTAGCCTCATAAGCAAAAAATCCTTGTGCTGGCTCATTACGGAAAAAGGCATGATATCACCTGCCTGCACCATAATTTTGCCTTCATGCGGCAACGAATGCCGCATTACAAATCCCTTGTTAGCAGGCAATTCTAAGTGAAGATCGGTGCCAAATTGAAGTTTGAATGGCAAATTCTATTTTATTGTGAGTTTTGCCATAATAGATTAGCCGCCTTAGGCATATTAAATAGATAGGATAAAATTGCGAATCTGCATTCTTCTTCGAAATAATAACTGTATATGCCGGGTTTGCAATTCCTTCTAATCTCGATAAGGTACTTCTTCCTTGCCACATTCGAATCGTATTATAACTAATGATAATATTGGCAACTCAGCATGCTTTATATAAGCTTGGCAATGATGATTTTACTATAGCACAGATTATCTATTTATCAACCACAAATTTTTATCCATTCGTGAAGCTCGGACGAGAAAGTATCAAAAAGATTAATTAATACTCTACCTGGTTTTTAAATAAATGCCTGGTGTCATTACCGATAGTTCACTTGTTTTATAGTCCTTGATGTTTCTTGTGATTATTATAGAGACATCCTTCTCATTGTCAGCGGCGAAATTTTGAAGGGCATCTTCAAAATCCTTAAACCCTGAGTGTAGCGCATTTAAAACAGTTTGCTTGTTTATTTGGGCAACTTCTATAATATTCAATAACTTTTTTAAGCTCTCTATTACCTTTTCATGCCTGGCAGTTTTCCTCAATATATAATAGACATTGCTAATCATTACAGGTGTTACAAACCCTTGTATCTCCCCCTTTTCGCATAGGCTGAGTAACTGGGTAGCATCGTTAGAAAAGGGCTTCCTGTCAAAGAAAAAATCAAGCACGACATCTGTGTCAATTAGTACTTTCTGCGCCATTATAAGTATTTTTCTAATAAGGAATCTGTAAGCTCTTTTTTGTAGTCGAAATTTTTGGGGAGTTTATAGGAGCCTCTTAGCGCTTTGACAATAGGTGTATTGTCATTACTGTTGATTGAGCTTCCTGTCAGCGCCTTAAGATAACTTTCCACTAAATCCGACAGGCTCCTTTCCTTTTTATTCGCGTATCTTTTTGCCCGTTCAATAACAGATTTTTCTATCGTCAATGTGAGTTTCGTATTCATAATTCCTCTTTTTACAAAGATAAGGTTTATTTTATTATACGTGCTATTTGGTTAAATAAAACACGTGTTTGAGGGGTGTTTATTTATTTCTGGAATTCGGCCTATTCAAGTCACTGAGGAAGATTATTTAATATTATGGCTATTTCTTTGAATGTAATTGTAAATCAATTTATTAAAGCTGAAAGGTTAATGAAGGAATGAATTATCTAATTGACGGTGAATGGGAAGTCACGGAATCATATAATTTTTAAGGATTAAAATAGGAATTACCTATCTGAGGAATGCTCAAACAATCGTGATTTAAACAATGCATGCTCCTCTAAAAATAATTAATCTGGATAATTAATTAATGATCTGTTCGGTTAGGTTCATCTTGCCCTACATATTCAAAGGATAAGTCAATACAATTCATATTGTCCGAATTGTATCAAAAGCGTACAATTTATAAATTATTATTGAATAATATATTAATTGGTTTTCAGTTAGATATAAGTGTGGCATATTAATAGGTGAGATTATAGAACAATACAAATATTGATAATGTTTAAAGTTCTAATTGGCTATGCTTAGACACTATTTACGAATTTCATGGAGAAATTTATTGCGTAATAGAAGTTTTACTTTTATTAATATTGGAGGCTTGGCAATAGGAATGACGGTTGCATTACTAATAGGTCTTTGGATTTTTAGTGAATATCAGTTTGATAAAGAATTTAAAAATTACGATAGCATTGTACAGGTAATGAGACAAGATACGATAGAAGGAAACATTGAAGTATCATCAGCAATTCCAATCCCATTAGTCAAGTTATTAAAAAATAAATATAACCAGTATTTTAAACATATCATTATAGGTAGTCTGGACGAGGATCATATTTTAAGCTATCATAATAAGCCTTTGGCAATTAGTGGTATGTATATGGATGAAGGTGTTGAAGATATGCTCTCTCTTAAAATGATTTATGGGAATTATGACAATTTTTCTGATCCTGAATCCATTTTAATTTCTCAGTCTGCATCTAAAGCATTCTTTGGAAATAGAAATCCTATAGGACAAAATTTAATGATTGATAACGAATATCCGGTTGAGGTAGCTGGAGTATATGAAGACTTTAAAAAGGATAATAGTTTTAATGGAAAAAACTTTATTGCAACTTGGAACCAATTTCTCAAATCAAATAATTGGGCAAAGGAAGCGGAGGATGATTGGGGAAATAATTCGTTTCAACTCTTTGCAGAGCTCGCCGGAAATCAATCTAGTCAATATGATAAAGTAATTACCCAAATAATTCAAAATGGCTTTGGAAAAGAAAATATACCAAATCTAAGAGCGGCACATTCAACTTTTCGCTTACTACCAATGAGAGACTGGCATTTAAGAAATCGATTTGAAAATGGTGTTCAGGATGGAGGTCTTATAACTCAGATTAGGTTATATTCCTTTATTGGCATGTTGGTATTATTGATTGCTTGTATTAATTTTATGAACCTTTATACCGCCAGAAGTGAAAGGAAATCCAAGGAGGTCGGTATCAGAAAGGCTCTCGGCTCAATTAGAAATCAACTCATTCTTCAATTTTATTTTGAGACGCTTTTAATTAGTGTGATAGCTTCAATTATTGCTATGATAATTGTTTGTATGGGTTTGCAATGGTTTAATAATTTTTATGAAACTGTTGTTATTATTCCTTGGCACAACCTTCTGTTTTGGGGAAGTTTCTTGCTATTTATTTTAATTACAACATTATTTGCAGGCAGTTATCCAGCATTTTATTTGTCTTCAATAAATGCTATTGTCGCATTAAAAGGTAAATTTAGAGTGGGAAAGAATACTGTAAATTCAAGGAAAGTTTTAATCGTTGGACAATTTTCAATTTCTTTAATTTTAATTATTGCCACCTGTGTGATATATGGTCAAATAAAATTTGCTGAAAAAAGGAATCCGGGATATAATAAAGATCAATTGATAACGATAAGAATGAAATCTAAAGATTTTTATGGGAAATACGATTTAATACGAAATGAGTTATTAAAAAAACGCTCTATAATTGAAATGTCAGAATCTTCCAGCCCTATGACTGAGGTATGGACATACAATGATGCATTTGATTGGGAAGGAAAAGATCCACGACTTGCTCAACGTTACGGCACAGTTTGGGTGACACCTAATTATGGGAAAACAGTTAACTGGAAAATAATTGATGGTAGAGATTTTTCTAATAAGGGTTTATCTGATAGTACAAGTATCATTTTAAATGAGGCTGCTGTTAAATATATGGGATTGAAAGATCCTATAGGCAAGCGAATTAAATGGGGTGATGGACCGGAGGCAAAATTTTATGAAGTTATTGGGGTTGTGAAAAATCTAATTACCCAATCCCCTTATCATGCTGCCTTGCAAACTGTTTACTTTTGGGACAATGAACAGAATTGCAATTGGATGATTTTAAAATTGAATAATTGGAAGGGCGGGCAAGAAGCAATTTCAAATATAGAAAGTGTTTTTAAAAAATATATTCCTGAAGCCCCTTTTGCCTATAACTTTGTAGACCAAAATTATAAACAAAAATTTGCTTCCGAAGATCGTGTTGGTACTTTGGCTGCATTATTTGCCACGTTGGCAATTTTCATTTGTTTTATTGGGCTTTTTGGTCTCGCTTCATTTATGGCAGAACAACGTATTAAAGAAATCGGAATTAGAAAAGTACTAGGAGCATCTGTGGTGCAACTTTGGTTGATGCTGTCAAAAAATTTCATTTACCTGGTTATAATTTCTATTGTTATTTCCATACCTTTTGGATGGTATATTATGAATCTTTGGCTCCAAAATTATAATTACAGGATTCCCATAAATGGATGGCTACTTGTTTTACCTGCATTATTATCTTTAATTATAGCACTTCTTACTGTTAGCTGGCATACAATTCGTGCTGCAAAAGTTAATCCGGTAAAAAGTATTGAAACAGAATAATTTGTAATTTAGGAAACTTTGAAATTGGTAGAACAGACTAAAATTATGTCTGGCTAAATTGTCTATCCTATCCCAAGGCGTATTTATAGGCAATATGAAATTTTAAATAGTATTTTCATTTGAGAATTTAAATGCGATTATGAATGAATTGTTAGGGCTTACTTCTATTATTCAGCCGCTATAGCCACTGGAAACTAAATTACTTATTAATTCCTTAAGCTAGGTTAAGATTTGCGTCATATGCTTATTTATCAAACCACTAACTATCTACATCGATTATCAACCAATGTCGATAGTTAGTGGTGTAAATTAAGTGAAAAATAAAGGCAATATTTAAGTTAGTGGGATTAAAACAGAATTTGCTTAACTGGCATCCATGGTCATAATATCCCTATCAAAGAGATAAAGACCGCTTCTGTCCTCGCCAATCATCTCTAATTTATCATTGCATTCTCTGGCCAGTCTTTCTTCTTCCATTTGTTCATTGACATACCATTGCAGGAAGTTATGGGTGGCATAATCTTTTTCCTGTAAGGCCAAATCGACCAGATTGTTAATACTGTTACTGACCTTTATTTCATGGTCAAGCAGGATTTCAAAAGCTTTTTTCAAGGAAACAAAAGTTAGTGTTGGCTGTTCCAGTTTTGGGATTATAGCAAACCCACCTCTTTCATTAATATAATGAATCAGTTTCAGCATATGCATGCGCTCTTCTTCACTATGGCGAAAGAAAAATTGAGTCACGCCTTTTAGACCTGGTTGAATTTCGCCCCAGCTACCCATCGCAAGATAGGCCTGAGATGATTGCGCCTCCATTAATACTTGCTGGTTTAGCGCATCCTTCATTGTTTGTGATAACATTCTTTATGGGTTTATCGGGTTAAATAATATGCGTTCTTTAATATCAAATTTAGGGTTTTCCATTCTAATAACGACTGATTAACAATAAGATTTTCTTTTGTTTTTATTGTCAATGTCTGCAAAATATTGAACTAGAACTGAAGGGTTTTTCGAAATTCGGAATATTTAAGAAAAAATGGCTTGTTAGGTTTTATGGTGACAAATTTGTCTTTTAAACTATTGATTATAAGCTAGTAAGATGTGTTGGATGAACGGTATATCTAAATTGCGGAAATAGAATTAAATTTAATTGATATTAAGGGCCAGGGATTTTGAAATTTTTATTTTCCATAAAGTTAAATGGCAAACTATGAGCTCAACTAATCATTATGTTTCCTTGAGTACTGATTTTGATAATAATCCATCTTCTATTGCTGGAAAACAGGTACATTTTTCAGATAAAATTTTACTCTATTTACTGGCGCTTCTCATCGTATTTATTCCGTTTTTACTATTAAACGGTTATTATGAACCGCACAGAGATGAATTTTTATATTTGGCCGAGGGCAATCACCTTTCCTGGGGATTTATGGAAGTACCCCCCATGCTTTCTCTAATTTCATCCATGATTCATTGGATGGGAGGATCTATGTTTTGGATTAGATTTTGGCCCGGATTGTTTGGAGGAGCTACATTTCTTTTAGCTGGATCTATTTTGCTTTCTTTAGGTGGGAGAAAACTGGGCTTATTATTGCTTTATTTGCCTTTTCTGTGTGGTGTGTACCTAAGGCTCTTTTTGCTGTTTCAGCCCAATTCTCTGGAAGTTTTCTTTGATACATTGTGTGCATTTTCCATTATCCGGTTTATACAGACAAGGGGTATAAAATGGCTTTATTTATTCGGAGTCAGTGCAGGACTTGGCATGCTCAGTAAATATTCCGTTGGGGTATTTATAATAAGTCTGGTGATAGGTTTATTACTAGGGAAACAGCGGCATGTTATTTTCAACCGACATTTTTGGTATGCTACTTTGATTGGTATTATTATATTTTTACCGAATTTACTCTGGCAATTTCATCACGGCTTACCGGTGGTTCATCATATGGAACTACTTAATAAATATCAGCTGCAGTATATTGATAGAATGGGATTTCTGAAAGACCAGTTATTGATGAATCTGGCTACGGTGTATATTTGGGTTGCAGGGTTGCTATATTTGTTGTGGGGCCATAAATTTCGTCCATATCAATTTATAGCCATTGCTTATTTATCTGTACTGACTATTTTAATGATGCTGCATGGTAAAAATTATTATGCATTAGGTGCTTATCCTTTTTTATTTTCCTTTGGAGCTCTGGCTATTGAAAATTGGTTTCGGAAAGGGAAAAAAGTGGTTGTCGCCTTACTGATATGTTTTTCTGTAGTACTGGGATTCTGGCTGGTTCCCTTAATGATTCCTGTTTTTGAGCCGGTAAAATTAGCTGCGTATTATCAGAAAATGGGGGTAGCAAAAACGGGGGCCTTAAAATGGGAGGATTTAAAGGATCATGCTTTGCCACAGGATTTTGCAGACATGCAGGGCTGGAGGGAGATGGCCGCCAAAGTTCAAAAGGCCTATAACCTGTTAACGCCTCAGCAAAAACAGCATACAATCATCTTCTGTGATAATTATGGACAGGCCGGAGCGGTCGATTATTATCGAAAGTTGTTTGATCTGCCCGAGCCTCTAAGTACCAATGCGAGTTATTTATACTGGATACCAGATCACCTATCCATGAATCTGCAGAATATCGTTCTTGTTACAGATGATCAACAGGAAATGAGCCATCCTTTTATTAAACAATGCCGGGAAGCGGTTTTGGTGGATAGTATTACGACGCCTTATGCAAAAGAGAGAGGTAGCCTGATTATTTTATTCAAAGACATAAATGATACATTTAAAGCCATGATCAAGACGAAAATTGAGAATGAAAAGTCCGTTTTTAAAAAGAAGTAGTCTTTTTAAATGCCATCGGAATATTTATTTGAATTATTAAAGGACGGTAGCTTCCAGTGATACCTGAGCGCTAGTATTCTAAGTACAAAGCATAAGGCGAATCCCAGTGGGAATGTCCAGCCATTGGGAATGGAAAAATAATCGCCGGCGACTACCACCAAGGCGCCCAACAGTGCAGCTGAGGCGTAGATCTCATTTTCAAAAATTACAGGGATGCGGTTTAGGAATATATCTCTGATAACGCCGCCGCCAACAGCCGTAAGTATTCCCAGCATAACGGCCACTTCATAATTATGCCCATATCCCAGGGCTTTTTCGGCTCCGGAAACAGCAAAAAGCGATAACCCCAGCGCATCAAATAATATGACTGGCCTGTTCAATAATTTTAACATTGGGCCAAAGCCTAAAGCGACTCCCACAGCAATGAGGGAGGTTAAAAGATATCGCCAGTCAGAAATTCCTGCGGGAGGAATGGCGCCTATACTGATATCTCTTAATATGCCTCCGCCGCAGGCTACGGTAAAGGCGACGACAATGATCCCAAATATATCCAGCCCTTTGACTTTGGCCGCTATTGCGCCACTGATAGCAAATGCAAAAGTGCCTCCCAGGTCAATGACTGTATAAAAGGTGTGTAAATGATCCATGAATTATTCAGGCTGATTTAACCAGGTTGCTGCTGCACTAATCATTGCCTGCAAGCCTGTTTTTAGGGTAGGGTGAATGACCGGGTAGAATTTTGGGGAATGATTACTGGGTATGGTATTTAACTTATTGTTTTGTTTGGCTGTCCGGTAAAGGACAGGGTCTGTACCTCCTACAAACCAAAACACATAAGGGACATTCCAGTTGCGGCCAAAAATGCTAAAATCTTCACTGGCAGTGGCCGGGGCTGTTTCAAAAGACTTGTCCCCAAATTGAGCATCAAAACTGGCTGCGAGTTTTGAAGTTGCCTGGACATCGTTTTCTGTAACCGGATAACTGTCTAATGTCGTAAATTCAGGGTCTTTTGGTGCGTTGGATGCCAGGCACTCTGCTTTACAGATTCTGTGAACGGCAGATAAAATATGGTCCTTGACGCTGTCATCAAAGGTTCGGATATTCAATTTAAGAGTCGCATCATCCGGAATGATGTTTTCTTTGATACCTGCCTGCAATGCGCCAATAGTCAGTACCGCCATTTTATTTGGATCGATTTCCCTGGAGACGATGGTTTGCAAGCGCATGGCGGTCGAGGCTGCCATGATTACCGGATCTATAGAAGTCTGAGGGGAGGAGCCGTGGGCGCCCTGACCAAATAATTTTACTTTAAGACTATTGCCCGCCGTCAGAATTTTTCCTGGTCTGTGACCAACTGTTCCTGCTTCTCCCACCATAACGTGCTGGCCAAGGATAATATCCGGTTTAGGGAACCTGTCCATCATACCATCATCTATCATGGATTGGGCACCTTTTCCCACTTCTTCCCCTGGCTGGAAAACCACCATGAGGGTGCCCTGCCAAAGGCTTTTGTGAGTGGCAAATAGTTTGGCGACACCTATCATCCAGGTGACATGGATATCATGACCACAGACATGGGATACACCGACTTCGTTGCCTTCCTCATCTTTGCCTTTTACGGTGCTCGCATAGGGCAGGCCGGTGGCTTCCGTTACAGGCAGGGCGT
This sequence comes from Arachidicoccus rhizosphaerae, assembly GCF_900107765.1. Classification (GTDB taxonomy): domain Bacteria; phylum Bacteroidota; class Bacteroidia; order Chitinophagales; family Chitinophagaceae; genus Arachidicoccus; species Arachidicoccus rhizosphaerae. Next base: position 170,223 of record NZ_FNQY01000002.1, read on the forward strand.
CCATATCGGCTCTGACCATTACAACAGCGCCCGGCCCGTTTTCCATTAAGCCGACAACACCTGTAATGCCCACGGGTGCAGTGACTGTATATCCATATTGTTTTAAATGATCTGCCGCCAGCTTTGATGTTCTGAATTCCTGCATGGAAAGTTCAGGATGACTGTGAATGTCTTTGTAAATTGCTTCCAGCTCAGGAAGTAATTGTTCTATGTCCTTATCCAGGATGCTATTTAGGGAAATTATTTGTTGCGGAGTCATTGTCCTTGATTTTAGATAAAGTAAGGTACGAAACTTTGACCACAGAAAGGCGCTGCTTTTTACCCTAGATTGCTTTTGGCCATAATTTAAGATTCCTTTTCAAGCACTTCAGGATTGGCAATACCTGTGGGCGTTCCCTTTATATAATTTAAAATGTTTTCAAAGGCTTTGCTGAAATATAACTCATAACCCGCCTTTTCCACATACCCGATATGGGGCGTACAGACATTATTAGGGAATTGCAATAGGGGATAGTCTTTATCATATATGGGTTCCTGCTCATAAACATCCAAGCCGACATTTATTTTTTTGCCAGCCTGAAGTACTTCAAGAAGGGCCCCGGCTTCAATGAGTTCCGCTCTGGAGGTATTTATCAGGGTCGCATTCTCTTTCATTGTTAAAAGATCTGCTTTGCGCAGTATGCCCAGGGTATCTTTATTTAGTCTAAGGTGCAGGGTGATAATATCTGCAGATTGGAAAAAGGTGGCTTTACTGTCTGCTGCAAGGAAGCCGTCTAGTATGGCCTTTTGCCGGGAGCTGTCACTTCCCCAAACTAAAACGGAGGCGCCGAACACTTTGGCATATTGGGCAATTTTTTTGCCTATTTTTCCATACCCCCAGATGCCAATGGTTTTGCCGTAAATACAATCTCCGATGCCGATCTGCCAGTTGCCGTTTTTCATGCCTTCGATGGCCTGAGGAATTTTTCTAACCGTATTCATCAGCAGGGCCCAGGTGAGTTCAGCAGGAGCGGTGGGTGAACCGACGCCTTCGGCCACAGCTACCTTATGGCTGGTACAGTCGGCAAGGTTTAGATGATTGGAGATTTTACCGGTTTGGCTGATAAGTTTCAGATTGGGAAGCCGGTGAAGCAGTGCTGCATTTATTAAGGTGCGCTCCCGGATAAGCACCAGCGCTTCTGTCTGTAGTAACCGTTTTGCCAAAATCTCAGGGTCTTTCTGCGTGGTGTTATAAATTTCAACATCCTGATGCTGAAGTAACTTAAAACAGGATAAAGTGCGGACAACATCCTGATAGTCATCTAATATTGTGATTTTCATATTCTTTTTTAGTAGGTGAACCGAATGCTATTCATGGTACTGTCTCAGGATATAAAAAAATATAGAGAAACCGTACTGGATGATCAAAATTAATGAATAAAGTGGGAACACTTTTGTTTTTCAAAGGGTTAGGCGCATAAAAGGATTTTGGAGGGCCAACAGATACCTTATATGGATTTTAACCTCCAAATCCTTGGTTTTGCGTTATTTTTGCCCACATAAATATATTCATATGCGCCCAATACAAATGGTCGATTTAAAGACCCAATATCAAAAAATAAAACCTCAAATTGATAAAGCAGTCATAGATGTACTGGAAAGTGCTGCCTTTATTGGTGGCAAACCGGTCACTGAGTTGGCAGAGAAATTAGCTAACTATTTGAATGTTAAGCATGTAGTTCCTTGCGCCAATGGTACCGATGCGTTGCAGATTGCCTTGATGGCACTCGATTTGCAACCTGGGGATGAAGTTATTACACCATCTTTTACTTTTATTGCCACCACTGAAGTAGTGGCCCTATTAAAAATAAAGCCTGTATTTGTGGATGTGGATCCGGGCACCTTCTGTATGGATATTGAATCTGTCAAAAATGCCATTACGGACAAAACCAAGGCCATCGTTCCAGTTCATTTATATGGTCAGGCAACCGATATGGAACCTTTAATGCAATTGGCAAAGGCGCATAATATTGCAGTCATCGAAGATAATGCCCAAGCCATTGGATGTGACTATACCTTCAGTGATGGGACTGTTAAAAAGACGGGGACAATCGGCGATATTGGTACCACCTCTTTTTTTCCGTCCAAAAATCTGGGTGGTTATGGAGACGGAGGCGCTATTTTTACAGATAATGACGAGCTGGCTAGTAAGATGAGGATTATTGCTTCTCACGGCTCAGCCAAAAGGTACTACCATGAAGTTGTAGGTGTTAATTCAAGATTAGATACTATACAGGCCGCTATTCTAGGTATTAAATTGCCGCTATTAGATGAATATATTGCAGCACGCAATAAAGCCGCTGCTTATTATGACACGGCTTTTGAAGGTCATCCCAATATTAAAATTCCGGCCAGAAGCCATTACTCAAACCATGTCTTTCATCAATATACCCTGATATTGGAAAATGTAGACCGTGACGCCTTGCAATCCTATTTAGCAGAACAGCAGATTCCGGCCATGATTTATTATCCTGTTCCGGGCCATCGTCAGCAAATGTTTGCAGCATTTGATACCAATTATGATTTGCCGGTGACTGATTACCTTACGACAAGGGTGATTTCCTTGCCCATTCATACTGAGCTTGATGAAGAACAACTGGCTCATATCACAAAGCATGTTTTAGCATTCTGTAACCGTTAAACCCGAATTATTTTGAATACAAATGCACCAACAATCCTGGTGACAGGGAAAAACGGACAGCTTGGAAGTGAGCTGATGGGAATTCAGATGTCTTATCCAGGTTATAGGTTTGTTTTTTTAGACAGAAAGGATTTGGATCTTTCAACCTTGGAGGGATTATCCGGATTATTTGAACAATATCAACCTGCATTTTTTGTGAATGCAGGAGCTTATACTGCTGTGGATAAGGCGGAGTCAGATAAAGAACTGGCGATGTCCGTGAATGGTATTGCACCTGGAAAAATTGCCGCCATTTGTAAACAGTTTGGAACGAAGTTGATTCATGTGTCAACAGATTATGTGTTTGACGGAAATGGGGAATATCCTTATCTGCCCGATCATCCAACTAGTCCGGTAAATTATTATGGCCAAAGTAAACTACAGGGGGAGCAAGCAGCGATGGAAGCAAATAATGCTTCCATTATTATCCGCACTGCCTGGGTATATAGTGCCTATGGTAATAATTTTGTAAAAACCATGCTGCGATTAATGAATGAAAGGCCATCGATTGGCGTTGTCAGCGACCAGTTTGGGGCGCCTACTTATGCCAGAGATTTGGCAATTGCCATAATGGATATTATTGAAAAAGGAGCCGGCCATTATGGTATTTATCATTTTAGCAATGAAGGCAAAATTACCTGGTGGGATTTTGCGGTAGCCATTAAGGAGATTGCCGGCTTAAATTGTCAGGTAAATCCAATTTCCACGGCAGATTTTCCTACCCCTGCCAAAAGACCAGCTTATTCTGTATTGGATAAGGATAAACTCAAAAAGGATTATGACGTTCAGCCAAGAGACTGGAAAGCTGCCCTAAAAGAGTGTATGGGTTATCTCGAGCGAATTTAATGATAACAAGTACTGCACCGGACTGGCGCCAGAACTTTGTCTTTATAGACTGGAAAAAAGAAAGGGCCATGAGCCAGTTAAGATTTGAACATTTCAATTTAACTGCCTCATGGCCTTATTTTTATTGGGTCTGACTTTTATAATGCAGCCTGCTGTTATTTACCAAACTTCTTTTTAAGCAGGGATAACGCGTCGCCCATAGCGAGATTAGACAAGTCCTGTTCCGGTTTTTTATTAACCGTACGAGCCTTTTCTCTTGGTTTATTGCCCGAAGCGGGTGCTGAGGAGCTGTTTTCTTCCGCCTGTCTGATGGATAGCCCTATTCTGGAGCGGGCAATATCCACTTCCATTACTTTTACTTTTACCTTGTCGTTTAATTTAACCACCTCGTTAGGGTCTGTAATATACCGGTTGGCCAGTTCGGAAACATGGACCAGGCCATCCTGTTTTACACCGATATCCACAAATACCCCAAAGCGGGTGATATTGGTTACAATACCTGGAACAACCATGCCTACCATGACGTCTTCGATTTTATAAATGCTGGCATATTCAAATTGCTCGATTTCACTACGTGGATCCAATCCCGGTTTTTTTAATTCGCTGAGTACATCTTTTATGGTATGTTCTCCAAAGGACTCAGATATGTATTTTTTGACATCAATTGATGCAATCAGTTTTTCATTGCCCACCAAATCTCCAACAGAAATTTGCAGATCCTTGGCCATGGTCTCTACTAAAGGATAAGACTCAGGATGCACCGCACTCGCATCCAGCGGATTTGTTCCTTTTTTAATTCGCATAAAACCTGCACATTGTTCAAAGGCTTTGCCGCCAAGTCTGGGAACCTCTAAAAGTTGTTTTCTGGTAGAAAATCCGCCAATTTCCGTACGGTGACGGATGATATTTTCTGCAAGAGAGGGGCCGATACCACTCACGTAGCTTAATAAATGTTTGCTGGCTGTATTGAGGTTCACTCCAACGGCATTTACACAACTGACCACCGTTTGGTCCAGTCTTTCTTTAAGCCTGAACTGATTGACGTCATGCTGATACTGACCGACACCAATGCTTTTCGGGTCGATTTTTACTAGTTCGGCCAGAGGGTCCATCAGGCGTCTGCCGATACTAACGGCTCCTCTAATGGTAAGATCCTGTTCAGGAAATTCTTCTCTGGCAATTTCTGAGGCTGAATAAATAGACGCTCCATCCTCATTGACCAGAAATACAGGTAATCCTAAATTAAGGGAACGAATGAATTGGTCCGTTTCTCTGCCCGCTGTTCCATCTCCAATAGCAAAAACCTGGATATCAAATTGCCTGACAAGGGAGCGAATGGTGTTTTCAGCTTCAATTATTCGGTGATTTTTTTCATGCACGTAAATCAAATCTGTTTTGAGCAGATCTCCTTTATCATCTAAAATAACCACTTTGCAACCCGTCCGGTATCCCGGATCAATTGCCAGCATTCTTTTACTGCCTAAAGGAGAAGACAACAACAGTTGCCTTAAGTTTTCGGCAAATACATTGATGGCTTCTTCGTCTGCCTGTTGCTTTAATTGAGTGCGGAACTCCGTTTCCAGGCTGGGCTGCAATAATCTACGATAGGTATCCCGGACGGCCTTTTTGACCTGAAGGCTGGCAGCCGTGCCATTAGGTTTGTAATATTTATCCTCTAATTGCAGCAGTGCAATTTCTTCTGATGGGCTAATGGACATTCTTAAGAAGCCTTCCAGAAAACCACGCAGCACCGCTAGAATTCTATGGGAGGGAATCTTGGATATTAATTCAGAAAACTCAAAATAATCTTTGAACTTGGCACCTTCTGTTTCTTTACCGGAAATAACAGAGCTTTCCAAAACGGCCTCGTTTTCAAATAATCTGCGTACTTCGGCGCGGGTCTCGGCGTCTTCATTAATCATTTCCGAGATAATATCTCGCGCTCCTTGTAAAGCCTGATCGGTTGTTAATATCGTATCATTAAGGTATTTGGAAGCCTCTGCCTCTATATCGAAGTCAGCCTGCTCCAATACACGCAGTCCTAAAGGCTCCAGACCGGCTTCTCTGGCTGCCTGCGCCTTGGTTTTTCGTTTTGGCTTATAAGGGAGGTATATATCCTCAATCTCTGCCAGGGTAGTGGCTTTCGATAATTTATCCTGCAGGGTGTCGGTCATTTTTCCCTGTTCGGTAATGGCGTTTTCAACAAAGGCCTTGCGCTCCGTAAATTCTTTCAAAAATTTGGCCTCATCCTGAATGGACTGGATTTGGACTTCATCGAGTGCACCAGTCTTGTCTTTTCGGTAACGGGCTATAAATGGGATCGTACTGCCTTCTTGCAGCAGTGTCAGGACTGCTTCGACTTGAACGGCGCGTAGATTTAATTTAGACGCTATAGGTTGTGCGAATTCCAGCATATATAATGTGTTTTTTAGCTAATAGGGGAGCGAAAGTAAAAATTTTCTGGTGAAATCCAGTTTTTAAATGGCTTAGACAAAGTTATCCTTGATATTCTTTTTTGATCATAGCTTCTGTTAGTCGCTCTCCGCCATTTTTAAGAATGAGTTCCAGTACCTTAGTAGTAGCCAGGGCGTCACCTCCGGCGCGGTGCCTGTTGTCTAAACAGATATTTAAATCCTCGCAAAGGCTTTCAAGGCCGTGTTTGACTAAATTAGGGAATGCTTTTCTGCTAAGCTCCAGTGTGCATAATACAGGCGCTGCTAAGCTATACCCTGCCTTTTCCAGAAAATATTTTAAATAAGGATAATCAAAGGAGGCATTATGGGCCACAAAAGTGGTTTTTTCCAAAAATTTCAAAATGGTCGGCGCCACCTCTTCAAAAAAAGGTGCGTCAGATACCATTTTATCACTGATCCCAGTCAATTTTGCAACATATTTAGGTATGGGAATCGTGGGGTTGACTAATGTAGAATATTGGTCCACAATATTTTTGCCATCAAATAAGACTATAGCAATTTCTGTTATACCATTCTTACTTGCGGGACTGCCTGTACCTTCTATATCAACGACTGCATACGTTCTTTTACTCTTCATAATCTATTAAGGCTACAATAATAAGTCTTTTTTTATGAAAACAGCCTAACGGATGTAGGTATCAGGGGTTAAGTTATACATATTTTCACGATTTTTTTATTCATGTGTTATTCCTTATCTTTGGATATCAAATTTTTGGCTATGCGAAAAATTCTATATTGCTGTTTGTTCATAGGAGGGTTTATGCTTACTTCCTGTAAGAACCAAATGGCCGAGATCAAGGATTTTAAAGCTGATTTACAGAGTAAACTCTGGCAAACTGTTCTCGATCAGGTTGGAATGGATCAGGGAGATACTTCGGCAGTCCAGCATGCCCTGCCCCTTAATTATTTTTTAAGAGAAGGGTTTGCCGCTAAGTTCGGACTCTAGGCATTCTTTTTTATCCAATAGCTTGTTATATATAAATATATTGTTATATCTGAAATTTTTTTCGGCAAAAAATGCGTGCAAAAAAGAAAAACGCCTAACTTCGTTTTTTAATGGCACTATCTACACAACATCTGTTAGGCATTAAAGATATAACTAAAAAGGATATTGAAATCATCCTTTCAACTGCCCATCAATTTAAAGAAGTTTTACAACGACCCGTTAAGAAAGTACCTTCACTCAGGGATGTTACCATAGTTAATTTATTTTTTGAAAATTCCACGCGCACCAGGATGTCTTTTGAACTGGCTGAAAAAAGGCTTTCTGCTGATACCCTGAATTTTTCTGCCGCTGCATCTTCTGTCAAAAAAGGAGAAACACTACTGGATACCGTCAATAATATATTGAGTATGAAAGTAGATATGGTGGTGATGCGCCATAGTGCCAGCGGAGCTCCTCATTTTTTGGCCAAGCATATCAATGCAGCTATTGTGAATGCCGGGGATGGTATCAATGAACATCCTACGCAGGCATTGTTGGATGCGCTGTCTATGAAAGAAAAGTTTGGTAAACTTGAAGGGCTGAAGGTAGCTATTATCGGGGACGTTATGCACAGCCGGGTGGCTTTGAGTAATATTTACCTGTTAAAAAAGATGGGAGCAGAAGTCATGGTGGCAGGACCGCCGACTTTAATCCCGAAATATATGGCACAGGCCTTAGATGTAAGGGTTGAATATAGTGTTAAAAAAGCGTTGGCCTGGTGCGATGTCGCTAATGTTTTAAGAATCCAGCTTGAAAGACAAAACCAGCCGTTGTTCTCTTCCTTAAGGGAGTATAATCTGGCTTATGGAGTCAACAGAAAACTATTGGAGTCTTTAGATAAAGAAATCGTAATTATGCATCCTGGACCGATTAATAGAGGAGTAGAACTGGATAGTGATGTTGCGGATGGTCCTTTTTCAATTATATTAAATCAGGTTGAAAATGGTGTCGCTGTTCGCATGGCCGCACTTTATCTGTATTCAGGAAAAGATATTTCTGAATCCTGATTGGTTTGCTCTCACAACAAAGCCCAAATTAAATGAAAAGAATTGCCTTGTTTCCAGGAACTTTTGATCCAATGACCTTGGGCCATGTGGACATTATAAACCGCTCCCTCGATCTATTTGATAAAATTGTTATTGGTATCGGAACCAATATCAATAAAAAACCCATGTATTCTGAACAGCAAAGGGTAGATTGGATTAGAGAAATATATAAGGATGAGCCTAGGGTAGAAGCAAAGATTTACGAAGGACTTACTGTAAATTTTTGCAAGGAGGTGGAAGCGAAATATATTATCCGTGGAATCAGGTTTGTGAGTGATTTTGAATATGAGAAGACGATTGCGGATATGAACCGAAGCCTTGACAGTAAAATTGAAACTATATTTTTGACCTGTTTACCAAAGTATTCTTCTGTGGCCTCTACTTTAGTCAGAGATGTTATCCGAAATGGTGGGGATGCTTCCATGTTTTTACCTGAAGTTATTCGAAGAAGTATCGGACAGTAAAAGTAGGTCTGAATAGTCTTTTAGTAATCAATATAATATGTCAGTAGTTTATTGCTGGCATGTTCAGCTGTGTAACCTTATGAAAAGACCACTGACGCTATTAATTTTTATTTGTTGTATTTTAACAATTAAAGCACAGCCTGGACAGCTTGTGCTTCATTCCATTGATTTACCAGCCAGATTTGAGCAGCAAATAATCATTAGCCTGGAACAGGATAAATTAGGGATGTTATGGTTTGTTACCAACGAAGGCCTATTCCGTTTTGATGGTAACGAGGTCGTTCACCTTGGGCCGGAAACAAAACCTGGTATTCCCCACAGTAATATTAAAGCCTTGTTTGCAGATTCTAATGGTAATCTGTGGGTGGGCGCTCAGGATGGGGTTACGCGTTTGAACCTTAAATCCTGGCATACCACAGAACTCAAATTTCCTGCAGGGACAGACGCATTAAGCAGGTATATCCGAACCATGGCGGAAGACAATAATGGAACTGTTTATGCAGGCAGCCAAAATGGAAAGGTGTATAAAATCCAGAAAGATAGCCTGGTCTGCATTTTCGATATGAACACTGCTTTTAAGGATTTATATGATTTGCCCAATATAACCTTCATTAAGCAGACCGGGGGCCATCAGTTATGGTTTGGTACCTCGGTCGGGAAGATGGTGCGGTTGGATATTTTGAAAGACGGGAAGTATGGCCCCCCAAAATTCTATGGGCAGGATTTATTCAAAAAAGAACAAATTGTGGCTGCCAGTTTTGGACCAAAAGGTAATTGTATCATATCGGTTCCTAACCTGGGCTTGTTTTATTTGGAAGCTTTTACCGGCGAAATCAGAAAAATAAAGGGTCCTTACGGAGAACTAGGTGCACATGGGCAGGTATTTATGGTTCCACTGGATAGTGTACGGACCATTCTGATGACCAATACACCAGGTATCGGGAAGGAGAAACTCTTCATTTATGATTTTTCAAAAAATGATTTTAGTGTTCAGGATTTACATTATCCCAGGTTTTTAGAAGAAAATCATATTGTCTGGTTAAGTCATACCGGTTCCAAAATATTACTTTCTCTTAATGATTATCTGCTTGAACTGGCTCCTTCTACCAGTCCATTTGAGACCTTAATGGCAGAACCAAAATCTTTAAATAGTATAAGAGCTATATACAAACCAACTAGTGGTCCGCTTTTAGTGGGCTCCTATAAAGATGGTTTTGTGAAATACAATGAACAGACAGGCGATAAGGAGGTGATCGCCAGGAAATATGTTTATAGCATTTTGCCTTGGAATAAGGACTCGGTAGTACTAAGTACGGAAGGGGATGGGTTATTCTGGTATGAGATAGCAAAAAATAAGCTGACACCCATAGATTTTGAATCAGATCAGATTCAAGGAAAGCCAATGGGCAAGTTCCTGACTTTTTTAACCCGTCATGACAGCAATCATTTTTTGGTAGGAACCTATGAAAGACTGTATATGGTAAATCCCTATCAGCATACCGCACGGTCCATCAGGGAAGATAGACTGCTTAAAACCAAGGTATTGAATATATTGAAAAGGAAATCAGATTACCTGATAGGCACAGAACATAATATTCTGAAATGGAATTATAAGACGGATTCAATTGCTGTTTTTTCCCGGCACGGTCAATATGAAAATCAGGCCAGTCTTTCGGTCTATGGCATGCTTGAGGTGGATCATAATATTTGGGCTGCGACAAGCGGGACCGGTATTATTATTTTTGATCAGAATGGGAAAGCTATTGATACCCTGACAAAAAAAGACGGACTGGCGGCAAATATCGTGTTTACCCTGGCTGCGACAGATAAATACGTGCTGGCGGGTACAAAAAACGGGTTAAGTATCATTGATAAGCAGCGTCATCATATTACTAATTACTCTACAATCGATCAATTGCCTGCCAATGAATTTAATAGCGCCGCTATATATCAGGGCTCGGGTAAGGTGTATTTAGGTACCATTGACGGAGTGGTCCGTTTTAAAATGGATCAATTAAAAGGGGAGTTGTTTAAAAATAAAATAAAGGACTTATATATTACAGATCTGGTTATCACAGATAAAAAGGGACATTCTTTTTATGATTATACTTTGCCGTATCAAAAGATAAAAACAGATATTAAAATCCCTGCCGGAACCTCTTATTTTTCTATTGGATTTGGCAGTATGTATCAATCGATGAAATATCTGGATTACTATTACCGTTTGGATAAGGAACAACAGTGGATTTCTGTGGGCAACGGCGGCAAGATATCCTTTATAGGAATGCCTCCGGGTAAATATCAGTTGGAAATGGTTGCAAAACTGCCCGATGGCCATTGGAGCAATAATCTGCTAAGTTTACCTATAATCGTAGAACCAGCCTTTTATCAGACAATCTGGTTTAAATTATTAATGGGAATCCTGGTAATGGCTTTGATTTGGTTGTTGATTAAGTATAGGGAAAAACAGGCCGAAAAGGAAAGATCGCTCCGACTTAAAATCGCAGGAGATTTGCATGATGAAATAGGAAGTACCCTGGCCGGAATGTCCATGCAGGCTGAAATGTTATTAAATGGCCATCGTCAACATCAGGATACTTATTTGAAAAGCATTGCGGATAATGGAAGAGCGGCCGTACAGACCATGGGGGATATCGTCTGGTCTATTGATCCTAGAAACGATGATAGTCTGAGCCTGTTTCAAAGGATAGAAAGATATGGTAATAAAGTTTTGGGAGAAACTGACATTACCATTCAATTTGAAAGCCATGGGGTTAATGAGAAGCAATTTATACCCCAAAAAATAAGGCAAAATGCGATGCTGATCTTTAAGGAGGCAATAACTAACATTATTAAACATTCTAAGGCTACCAGGGTTGTTGTTGTATTTAGCGCATATGATAATGGCTTTAAATTATCTATAGAAGATAATGGAAAAGGTATGGCCAGCATTAGTGTTGAAGATAATCACTTTCCAAGTGTGGGGCATGGGTTGCGCAATATGGAGATGCGCGCTGAATTAATGGGGGCCGAACTCTTTTTTCCTGCAATTAGCAAAGGATTTAAAATTTTATTGATCTGCAAGGGCGAATGAAATTAAGCGATAAACCCCCCTTTTGGGTAGGTGTTTTCTTGAAAAATTATGCGTATTTTGCTTTTGCTTCTACAATATTTAGAACACAAAACAAATGACCCAACTAGCGATTATAGAAGATAATATTAATATCAGAGGAGTATTAAAAGATTATTTTACAGCGGAACCAGGTTTTGAGGTAGTCTTTTGCTGTGGCAGTTTTGAAGATTTTTGCGAAGATTGGCAAAAAAATGAGGGGCGAATAGATGTTGTTATATGTGACATTGGTTTACCAGGTAAATCCGGAATTGACGCCGTGTGGTATATTAAAAACAGGAGTGAGAAGACGCACGTATTAATGCTGACGGTATTTGAGCAAAAAGAAAAAATATTTCAGTCTCTATGTGCGGGTGCATCCGGCTATATGCTTAAAAGCACGCCTTTGTCAGAAATCAAAGCAGCTATAGGTGATATACTAAATGGAGGGGCAGCCATGTCTCCAAAGATTGCCATGCAGGTGATCAGTTATTTTAATAAAAGAAAGCAGGGAGGAAGTATCGAAAATGAAAAACTGACCGCCCGGGAAATTGAGATCTTATCTTTTTTGGAGCAGGGCCTTTCCAATAAATCGATAGCGGATCAAATGAATCTTTCTATAGATACCGTAAAGTTCCATATTAAGAATATTTATTTAAAATTGCAGGTCACGAGCAGAGCGGAACTTATTGCCAAATACAGACAATTCTAGATTTTGTTAGTTTAAAAAAGGTTGAAACAGTTGAATGCCATTTAATTGCATAAAATCTACCCGCGTGGGTGGGTCTTATTGTTTTAGCAATGATTTTCTTTGTGCATTCAATCATTATTTTAACCTATTGTCATGAAAAGACTTTTACTCCTATTTGCTTTTGTTCATGTGATGTGTTTGCTTTATGCGGCCGATCCGCTGACTGAAAACAATAATCGTTATGCTGCAGGGCCTATTACAGATGGTTTTATTACTCAATGGGTCACCACAAAGGATGCACAACAAATCATTATACCAATAACCCCTTTGCTGGCCAGTCAATATAATTATGACGTAAACTGGGGAGATGGCAGCAACTCTACAGGTCAAACGGGTGATGCGACCCATACATACACTTCAAAAGGGACTTATACGGTAACTATTAAAGGCGAATTTCCAGGCATCCAATTTAATAGTAATTCAAGCCCTGCAAGTAATGACTCCCTTATTCATGCCGTATTACAATGGGGTAATGGTACCTGGGAAGGGATGGATGCAGCTTTTATGAATTGCGTTAATCTAGTAACCGTGCCCAATGCGGACGGTCCCATTTTTGCGCCTAATGCTACTTTATATTGTATGTTTTTAAATTGTTATTCTTTTAATGGTGATTTGGATAAATGGGATGTAAGTAATGTAAGGGAGACGGCCAATATGTTTCAAAATGCGACCTCTTTTAATGGAAATATATCGACCTGGGATGTTCATAATGTTACCAATATGCAATATATGTTTTCTAATGCAAATCATTTTAATGGTGATTTATCTTCCTGGAATGTCGCGAATGTTCAATATTTCCAGTCAATGTTTGCATACGCGACTGCTTTTAATGGGGATCTTAGTACGTGGAATACAGGCAGTGCCACAACGATGCAGCAAATGTTTGGCAATGCCATTGCCTTTAATGCTGATATAAGTCATTGGGATGTGTCTAGTGTTACTGAAATGGAATTAATGTTTAACGGAGCCAGAAATTTTAATCAAAATCTATCTGCCTGGGATGTGTCAAAAGTTGTGGATATGTCTAATATGTTTACTAGTGCGGTGTCATTTAACGGTGATATTGCTGCCTGGGATGTTCATTCCGTAAAAACCACTTCTGGGATGTTTCAGAATGCGGCTGCTTTCAATAGAGATCTGCCCAATTGGGATCTGTCCAGTGATACGACTATGGAATTAATGTTTTATCAGGCCACTTCTTTCAACGGTAATATCAGCAATTGGAAAGTGAATAATGTAAAATCAATGTCCAATACCTTTGGTTTTGCTACCTCTTTTAATCAATCTATCGACGGATGGAACGTTTCAAATGTGGAAAACATGTCTCTTATGTTTTTTGGCGCTTTGAAGTTTAATCAGGATTTAAATAACTGGAATGTCTCCAAAGTAACCAATATGTATGAGATGTTTAGAAATGCAACTGCATTTAACGGAGATATTTCTTTATGGGATGTTTCCAGCGTTACCGATATGTCCGCCATGTTTAGTTTGACCGGTTTTAATAGGGATATTACTAATTGGAATACCCAGGCCGTTCAGACTTTAAGTCAAATGTTCATGGACAACAGCTCCTTTAATCAGGATATTTCGGGCTGGAATGTTGCCAGCGTAATGGTCATGGCGGATGCTTTTAACGGAGCTACGTCTTTTAATCAGAATCTGGGCAGCTGGGATATTGAAAAAGTAACATCGATGAACCAACTATTTGATAATAGTGGTCTTTCTACGGCTAATTATGAGGCTACGCTAAACGGTTGGGCGTTGCAGGATGTTAAGTCAGATGTTTCCCTGGGAGCAACTGGCATAAAATATTGCGATAATACGGGGCATGATGAGCTCACTGATACCCATAGCTGGACTATTAATGGAGATCGGCAAGTTTGCCTGGTCCCAGCTGTTCCGGATGCAGACGGAATTGTCTATGTAGATAGTACTGCTGCAGCAAATGGGGATGGGAGCAATTGGAAAAAAGCGCTCAGGTATTTAAGTAACGCAACAGAATCGGCCAGAGAGAATACCGCCATAAAGGAAGTGCATATTGCCAAAGGAACTTATTATCCCACTGGTCAACAAAACGCTAAATACCAGGATAGCACTTTTATCATTAGCAGATCGAATTTAAAATTATTAGGAGGATATCCTAATGGAGGAGGTGTCCGTAATACAGAGACGAATGGTACTATATTAAGTGGCGATATTGGTGTGCAGGAAGATTATACGGACAATGTGGGTTGTGTCTTAAGCATACAAAATATTCCGGAAACGGATAGCTTATTAGTAGATGGTTTAACCATTGCAAATGGAAATATTACACCTGCTAATTTTAAGGAGGATTACTCCAGAATTGCCAGCGGGGTCACTATTCTTAATTCATTTGCCAACACTGTTTTGAATCATTGTAAAATTGTGGATAATCATAGTGTTTTCTGTTCCGGGATTGCGGTAATTTCCTATAGCGAGCAAGGTGATGGGGATAATTTGAAATTAGCCGATCCTCAAATCTTAAATTGCCTCATTCAGCATAATAAGGTAATACTGGATGCGGATCAGGCTAATTATGGATATGAATACGGTTCGTCTTTCTGGAATGCCAATGCAAAGCCTTATGTTTACAATTGTTCATTTTTGGAAAATCAAGGCTTTATTGGCGGTGCGAATTTTAGTTATTACAATGGTGCACCTCTTTTTAATAAGTGTAGGTTCACCGGTAATACTGCTTATGGAATATCTGTCTCAGTCAGCCTTTACAATTCATCCCCTAAATTTATTAACTGCCTGATTAATAACAATATCGTATTGGGATTAAGTGAACTGTTGGGTGAGGAAGATGAAGATGCGTATAAAATTTATGATAATGCGATAGTAGCCAATTTAATGTATTCAAATTCCAGCCTTGTAAATTGCACAGTTGTTAATAATAAAAGTGCAGTAACACCTGTAACGGATGCGGGACTGATATTTAATTCCATGCAATCAAATGTAAATATTACCAATAGTGTCTTCTGGGGAAATCAGAATCATACCATAACGGATTCTCTAACGAATTTGCCTTCTGCGGTGTCTTATAGCCTAATAGAAGGCGTGGCGGCTGACGCCTCAAATCACTTGCTCGACGGGACCGTTAATCAGGCAGTATTTACTGATTCTGCAAATGGGGATTATAGTTTAGTGGCCGGTAGTGAGGTCATTGATGCAGGGTTCAATGATTCCTTAAAAATATTGCTGGGAACGCATCTTGATGGCATGACTGATGGAGGCACTGATCTGGCTTCCAATCAACGGATCTTAAATGACGTTATCGATTTAGGAGCATTTGAGCTGTTAGGGGGAAATTTACCGGTAAATGCCAGTGATTTAAGCGGACAGGTCGATGCCAGCGGGCAGGTAATATTAAACTGGACTACCTACACCGAATCCAACAATAAAGGCTTTCGGATTCAAAAATCTATGGATGGAATTAATTTTCAGGATCTGGATTTTGTGGCCAGTCAGGCTTATAATGGTGTCAGCAGCAGCGCCTTAGATTATAGTTTTCGCGCAGGGCTGTTAGACGGGACTGCGTATTACCGTTTTGTTCAGGAAGATCAAAATGGGACAAAAAAGAGTTCTAATGTAATTCGCTTAATAAATAACCTTCTTGAATTTAAGGTCCAGGCTTATCCCAATCCCGTCCAAAATACATTACAGGTAAAAATTATTGGAAAAAGGTCTGCAAATGCGGGGTTAACCTTATTGAATTTTGCCGGTAAGGTATTGCGTAGGCAGCCCGTTACGGGGGCACAAACTAAGATCGATATGCAAGGTCTGGCGGCTGGTATTTATTTGCTGAGGTATAAGGATAATGCAAATACTACAGTAATAAAAGTGATTAAACAATAATCCGGTGTTTAAATAGGGGGATATGTATAACTAATTGTTAATCAGTAAATTGATTTTGAGCCGGTGATTATCCAGCTTCATTAAAGATATTGAAGGATACTGTTTTATCCGGTTTTGGCGAAAAACCACCCTTTTGGGTAGGACTGAAAAATGGAATTTTACCGTTCTTTATGCATCCATGGAAATGGATGGATCACTCAAAATCAGTGTTGGACAGTTATTTATCAGTATGTTAGGATTATTTATGTTTCCGACTAGGGATCACCTATATAATCAGAGTTATCCATTAGCTGATCTTTAACTGATTGTAAATCACTGAAATAATAAGTTATTTGCGATGTTAAGTTGATATTGCCAAAACGCATAAACTGTATGAGATTTGCGATAAATGAGGGATTTTCGTGGGGTCGCAACCAAATTTGCCTTTCTTTTCAGGAAGGTATAGTGTCAGTGTTCAGGGTGAGAACTTTAAGGGTAGTTCTTGCCCTGATTTGATTTGGGGCTAACTGTTATGAAATATAAAATCTTTTTAGTAAATTCTTGTACCTTTGCCGCCGATACGGTTTTTGCTTCGGCAAAATTAAAAGGGAAGTTGGTGCAATCCCAACGCTATCCCCGTAGCTGTAAACTTTCTTACAATGCGTGATTGTAAGTTTCTGAAAAGTGTCACTGCCAGATAATAATTGGTGGGAAGACCCAGAGCAAAGTGAGCCAGAAGACCTGCCTGATCAATTTTAATAGCTAAAAACAGACTTTCGGGTGAAAGGTCTTCAGCGCATGTTATTGCTTAGGACAGACTGTCTGTTGGTTCTCTCAACATAGTCTGTGTGTTCAGGTGATTTCAGTCCTGCTGTTTTCCTGCTTCCTATTTTTAAGGAACCCCGGTGTCTGCTATCGTTTGATAACAATGATAAATGATAATTTGGGCAGCATACGTAAAATTTCTTCATTCCTTGCAGGATGGATCGGGTTATGTATATTCATATTGTTGTCTGGTGTCTTAACCGCCCAATCCTCCATTCATTCATTACCAACCCGGAATAAAAACACCGAGAGACCGGTTGCTGATACCTCCCTGCCTTTCAATGATTCGGCAAATATATTGCAGGATGTAAATCTGTATACCACCATTTTACCGGCTGTTATTAGCTGCATAGATCCCATTCAGGTAATTACCCGTAAATACCCGGTCTGGCAGGACGGTTTAAGCGTATCTGATATGGTACGATATTTTTCAGGGGTACAGTTAAAGGATTATGGCGGTGTCGGAGGACTTAAAACGGTCGATGTCCGCAGTCTGGGTACCAGACATACGGCGGTTTTAATGGATGGCTTACCTCTTGAAAATGCACAAAATGGCCAGGTTGATTTAGGAAAATATGGATTGAATGATTTAAGCAGTATCTCCATTTACAAAAATCAAAATAGTCAGATATTCCAGCCGGCAACGGCCTTTGCAAGCAGTAATGCCATTTATTTGGAATCCAGGATGGAGTCCCTGGATAGTCTACGGCCGCAAAAAGGAAGTCTTAGTATGGGTACAGGTTCTTTTGGATTATATAATGGGTCCTTTTATGGTGCTAAAAGGTTATCGAATCTGTTTCAGATAGAAGCAAGTGTGGATGCCATGACTACCAAAGGAGATTATCCTTATACGTATACCAATGGCGTATATGATACGACCCTTAAAAGAAATAATGGAGATGTAAAACGTTTCAATGGCAAATTGAGTTTGTATGGGCATTTTGAGGATAGCAGCGCTTTATCCGTGATTGTGTATGGATTCAGAAGACAGATGGGACTGCCTGGTGCCATTGTCAGCAATAAATTTACCAATAAGGAAAGGCAGGACGAATCGGACTTTTATGGACAAACATCCTATTTTAAGCCGGTAGGAACAAAGGATAAAATTAAAGTACAGTTTAAATACAATTATAACTATCTAAAGTACAGCAACCCGGAAATTAATAAACTTTACCTGGTAAATGGCGATACAATTAAAGGAGTGCTTGCCAATCATTACAGGCAATCTTCTTATTTTTTCTCAGCGGCTAATCTTTATCAGATATTACCTGGCTGGGATCTGGACCTATCCGCTGACGTGCATTATGATCATTTAAGGATGGATCTCAATGGCCTGGAAAACCCATACAGATGGACCTATTATGGTGCTATTGCCAGTTATGTGACCATTAGCAGGGTTCAATTAGCAGGTAATCTTCTATATACAAATGTTCGGGACCATCAGCAGATAAATGACGGGATAATAGGAAAACAAAAATTATCTCCTGCTTTCAGCGCCAGCTGGCAACCTTTTGAGGGGCTGCCCGTTAAATTCAGGTCTTTTTTTAAAAAGTCCTTTCAGATGCCGACTTTTAATGATTTATATCTGACCCAGTATAATCAGACAGAGCTGCGCCCTGAAAATAGTGAACAGTATAGTCTTGGAATTTCCTATTACAAAGGCTGGTCGGGCCTTTTTAAAAATCTTCAATTGGAACTGGATGGGTATTATAATGAAGTCAAAGACAAGATAGTGGCGATTCCTACAACAAGCTTATTTCGGTGGCAAATGGTAAATCTGGGGCTGGCTAAAATTAAAGGCCTTGAATTTACAGCAAAATCAACGTTTGAACTCAACGGGTGGCTGTTGCTTTCTACCCTTGAATATACTTATCAGGATGCCAGAGATTATACAAAGCCAGGTTCCGTAACCTATAAAAATGAATTGCCTTATATACCCAGGCATAGCGGCTCTTTTATTTTATCCATCTTAAAAGACAGGTTCGGGATGAATTATAGTTTTATTTATGACGGTGAAAGGTACAGTGAACGTTTTAATAGCCTGGTAAGTTATGTGCCCGCCTGGTACACCCACGATGTTTCCTTTAATTATCGCCTGCCAATAAAGGGGCCTCTGACATCGGCTCTATTATTATCAGTAGATAATGTTTTTAATCAGCATTATGATGTAATTGAAAATTATCCAATGCCGGGTAGAAATTTTAAAATAGGTGTTCAATTTGATTTTTAATATGAAACTTCTAAAACCTTATATCCTCTTTTGCACCTTTGGAATCCTGGTTATGCTAATGGCCGGATGCCGTAAAGAGGTGGGAGTGATTGCGCCTGAAACAACGCAATTAATGAACCCGGGTGAATATGGGTCCGGTATGGATTTCTATTTACTCAATGAAGGGAATATGGGCAGCAATCATTGTAGCCTGGATTTTTTCAATCATTCAGCGGGAACCTATGCACTGAATATCTATGAAAGTGTAAATCCAAGTGTTACATTAGGTTTGGGGGATGTTGGTAATGATATTGAAATTTATGGAGGAAAGCTATATGTTGTTGTAAACGGTTCCGGCAAAGTTGAAGTATTGGAGAAAGGGTCAGCGGTAAAATTATGTCAGATCGAAGTCCCTAATTGCAGGAGTCTGGCATTTTGGAACTCAAAAGTTTTTGTTACTTCCTATAACGGATTTGTGGGTGTTGTTGACACGTCCGTATTACAAAACGGGGCTGGGAGCGTTCAGCTAGACAAGCAAATAGCGGTGGGACGTGAGCCTGAAGGCTTAGCCGTGGCTGCTAATCAGTTGTATGTTGCCAACAGCGGCGGATACAGCCCTCCGCTCTATGACCATACGGTATCGGTGATCGATTTAAATACCCTAAGCGTCTCTAAGACAATTGACTTAGGCATTAACCTGAATGATGTGCAGGCAGATAATTACGGGCATGTCGTAGTGAGCGCCAGAGGAAACTATGCGGAGGTTGCTCCCAGCTTTTATGTACTGGACGCGTCAACGGGTGAGGTATTAAAACATGAACAGATACCTGTCGGCAACTTTGCCATAAGCGATAGTATCCTGTATTATTTTACATCATCCTATCAGGCAAACAATCAGAAGGTAAGCTATAAGCGCTACAATCTTAAAACGCTGTCGGCTATAGCTGGAAGCTTTCTGACGAGTAATCTTTCCGAAAAAATACAATTTCCGTATGCCCTGAAAGTTGATCCTAAAGGTAATAGGATTCTGATTTCAGATGCCGGAGATTATACCTCTCCCGGTACTTTGTATTGGGTAGATATGGAAGGTAATGTGCTTTGGCAGGTTCAAACCGGTGAAATTCCCGGTCATATTGCCTTTTTGTAATTGCTGGCTTTAAGGGGCAGCATAAACGGATGAAAAATAGAAATAATAAAAAACAATAGTAAATGAAAAAGATGAAATGGAGTATCAAAGTAGCCACTGTGGCAGTTTGTATTTGTACGCTGGCTGTAAGCTCCTGTAGTAAGTCAGATAGTGTGAGTGATACTGAAGACGAGCAGTTAATAAGGCCGGTTACAGATTCCAGTAGCGCCTATGTGGATACGGTATTTAGTTTTACACCTGCTCCCGGGCAGTTTGTAAATACGGATTATGCAGATATTAACACGGTTAGTAAGATTACAGAGAATAAAACCATTTCTCTTGGGGCCTGGGGCGGTCAGATTGTGTTAGGTTTTGACCATACAGTCATCAATAATGAAGGAAACGATCTGCTTATTTTGGGCAATGCGGCGGCTACCTCAGCCGAACCCGGTATCGTCTGGGTGAGTTATGACGCCAACCGGAACGGATTACCCGATGATACCTGGTACGAATTGAAGGGGAGTGCTTATGGTGCTGAGGGTTACGAAAGGAATTACAAAGTGACTTATTTCAATCCGGGCGACGGAAATACAACCTCCGATATTATGTGGGTAGATAACCATAATGATACCGGGTATGTGAAATTAAATGTCTATCACAAACAGTCTTATTTCCCGGCCTGGATAACGGCCTCTAGCTATACTTTGGAAGGAAGTAAGTTGCCGGATACCAATATCGATATGAGCAACCCTACCTATATCAAAAGTCTGCCTTTTGAATTCGGTTACGTTGATAATATTGCCACGGCAGCGGGCGGCGATTCCCTGGATATCAGCAACGCCATTGATGCAGACGGTAATGCCATCGCTTTAAAGGGAATAGACTTTATAAAAATTCAGACAGGGATAATGAAGGATATGGGCTGGTTAGGCGAACTCTCCACTGAAGTGACAAGTGTGGCGGACGCGTCCCTGTTAAAATAAATCTTTAAAAATTTTATTACTTTAATCAATTAGAAAAAAATGAAACAATTATTCACTCTAAAAACAAAAAGCCCAAATCGATTTAAGCTTTCTCCCGTGCTTTGGGCTTGCTTAATGGTCATTGTTTTAATGACTGCTTGTAGTAAAAATGATGACAATTCAGTAACTACACCCACCGGCCCTTACGCCAACGGATTTTTCATTTTAAATGAAGGATGGTATGGCCATGAAAACGGGAGTGTTAATTTCTATCAGTATGGTGCAGATACCCTACAGCTCAGCGCCTTTGCTGCGGCCAATAATGGAAACAGCCCTACCACAAGTACAGCGACTTTAGAGGACGGCGCGATCATCGGAAATGACCTGTTTTTGATCTCTACCGCTGGCGGTCCTATTACAGTGGCAGATGCTGCCACGCTGCAACAAGTCGGACAGATCACCATGGATGGGTCGAGTTTCAGGGCAATTGCTGCTATAGATGCGAATACGGCTGTGGTAAGTAGTGGCTCTGATATATATACCATTGATTTAAATTCACTTACCATTAATACCACCCCGGTTTATGCAGGGAATTACATTAAAAAATTATTGAAAGTGGGAGATTATCTTCTGGCCAGCAGTAATAACGGCGTGGATATCATTAAAATAAGTGATTGGAGTCTGGTAAAGCATTTTGACGGACCAACGGAAGGTTATGTAACCACTAAAGATGGTACGGTGTATGGTGCAGGTGGCAAACTTTTGGTAAGTGTGAACGCTGCTAGTCAGGATACTACCCAGATCGCACTCAATCAAGCCATTTGGGTGGATGATTATGCTTATCATGCGCCAAGCCTGGTTGCATCTTCTAAAGAGAATGCCATTTTTTATATCGCAAAACCTACAAGTGGTTATTCCGGCAATGAAATCTATAAATACACCAAAGGAGACGCCGGGTCATTAAATGCACCTTTTATTACTTTACCAACAGGTGAGACCTTTTATTCTACCGGACTCGGCTATGACAAGCAAAACAATCAGATCGTAACCTGGTCCATTACCGGTTATAGCGAAACAGATAGTAATTTCTTACGTTTTTATGATGCGACAACCGGAGATTTGGTCAAATCCATTGAATATAAACATATTTACTTCCCAGGGAACATTGTATTTTATAATTAAGCAGGTTTGGGCTAGTAGCTTTAATTGATAAGTCAGGCCACTATCTATACATACAAGAGCCATTTTGGAGGTCGATCCAAAATGGCTCTTGTATGTATCAGCCTGATTGAAAATCTATTTTTCCTTATCAGAGTAATTGTTTAGGTTGTCTTTCGTCAGAGCGTGGCCATGTCGATAACGAACCGGTAACGCACATCACTGTTCAGTACCCTTTGGTAGGCTTCATTGACATAACTGATGTTAATGACTTCAACGTCAGAGGTAATTTGGTGCTCGGCACAAAAATCCAGCATTTCCTGAGTTTCGGGAATGCCGCCGATAGAAGATCCCGTGATAGCCCTGTTGAACGGTAACCCTTTTAACTGGAGTCCTCCCGGAGGTAATCCCACGCAGATATGCACGCCATTGTCTTTTAGTAAAGACATGTAAAAATCATAATCATGAGGCGCGGATACCGTGTCAATGATATAATCAAAATAGCGTTTCAGCGGCTGAACCTGCTCTACCTCCTTGGTATTGCAGAACTTATGGGCACCCAGTCTTTGAGCGTCCTGTTTTTTACTTTCGGATCTGCTCAGCAGGGTAACTTCCGCACCCAGGGCAACTAAAAATTTAACGGCCATATGCCCCAGACCTCCCAGTCCCAAAACGGCAACCTTGTGTCCTTTGCCAATATTCCATTTTTTGATAGGAGAATAGGTGGTAATGCCGGCACATAAAAGGGGGGCAACGCCTTTAAGATCTAATTTTTCAGAAACACGAACGACAAAATCCTTGTTACAGACTATTTTGTTGGAATAGCCACCGTACGTAGGTGTCTTTTTGTCTCTTTCCACCGAATTGTAGGTCCATACAGTTTCTCCTTTCTCGCAAAATTGTTCGTGTCCGCTTTTGCAACTAGGGCATTCGTGGCAGCTGTCTACCATACAACCAATACCGACTAGATCGCCTGCTTTAAAATTCACGGCATGCGAACCTACCCGGACAATTCGCCCGACAATTTCATGGCCTGGCACCATAGGGAAAATGCCAGGACGCCATTCACTTCTGACCTGATGAATATCAGAGTGACAGATGCCGCAGTATAATATGTCTATTTCCACGTCATCCGCTCCAACCTCTCTGCGCTCAAAATCCCAGGGACCAAGTGGGTCCTTTTCATTTTGAGCAGCGTATCCTTTTACTGGTATCATAACTTTATATTTTTATCATTTGCTAATTTTCGAGAAGCGCTTGCATTTGTTCATGAACAAAGTCCATCAGTTTTTTAATATGAGCAGGTGAAAGATCGAATTTCAAACCAGCCGCTTCATATAACTCTGGTAAGGTCCTTGTGCCGCCAAGGCTGAGTGCCTTTATATAATTATCCAAAGCCTCTTGATGATTTTGTTGGTATTGCATCCACATGCCTATGGCCCCTAACTGTGCAATCCCATATTCTATATAATAGAACGGGACCTCAAAAAGATGGAGCTGACGCTGCCAGCTGCAGGCCCGGAACTGCTCCAGACCTTCCTGATTGACAACTGAAGAAGATAACTCATTTAAGATGCTCAGCCAGCTTGCTTCCCGTTGCTCAAGCGTATGTTGCGGGTTTTCATAAACCCAATGCTGAAATTTATCAATAATGGCAATCCATGGAAAAATCGTTATGACTCTTTCTAACTGATGGATTTTAGCCCGGCGTAGCTCTTCTTTATCTTTAAAAAATACATCCCAGTGGTCCATACTGAGTAACTCCATTGACATAGAAGCTACTTCGGCAATTTCCATTGGATACTCCTTAAAAGCACTGAGCGCCAAAGGGTGCGCTAAAAATGAATGAATCGCATGACCGCCTTCATGTACAATAGTGGTGACATCACTCATCTGCCCGGCTGCATTCATAAATATAAAGGGTGCCCCGCTTTCAGCCAGCGGACAATTGTACCCTCCGGGCGCTTTACCTTTTCTGCTTTCTAAGTCAAAATGTTTTAATTCATCCATTTTGCGCAGACAACCCGCAAAAAATGGATTTAGTTGTTCAAAACAGGCTTCTGTTTTTGCCAACAAATCTTTGCCATTGGTAAAAGGACGTAAAGGCTCTG
This sequence comes from Arachidicoccus rhizosphaerae, assembly GCF_900107765.1. GTDB lineage: Bacteria > Bacteroidota > Bacteroidia > Chitinophagales > Chitinophagaceae > Arachidicoccus > Arachidicoccus rhizosphaerae. The sequence goes on from NZ_FNQY01000002.1 coordinate 194,866, forward strand.
TATTGGCCGGTTCGGCTTCCAGATCCCAGGGCCTTAAATCATCTAACCCCAGTTTCTGCTTTTTGTAATGATTGATTTGATCCACTAATGGTAAAACATGCAACTTAACGGCTTCATGGAACTGAAAACAATCTTCTTTGGTATAATCAAAACGGCCCAGTTCTGCAAATTTGTAATCCCGATAGTTTTCAAAACCGGCATTGACGGCTACCTGTTGTCTTTTTTGTATCAGCTCAGAATATAAATGATTAAACGCATCCTTATCCTGAAGCCTTCTGTTCTGGACTTTCATATAAACATCGCGTCTGAGGTTTCGCTCAGGGCTTTCCAGAAATTTAGCAGCTTGCTGAAGCGTAAATTCCTTGCCATCGACTTCCACGGTCATTTTACCGGCAATGGCGCCATATTGTTGTTGTAAAACACTGAGCTCGGCCTGGATGGGAATGTTCTGGGGGCGGAAAAGTTCGATACTTCTACGTACGCTTCTTAAATAGGTATGATATAAGGCAGGCTCCAGTTCTTCCACAAAGGGGGAGTCAATTAATTTTCTGTTGAGTTTGTCTGAATAGGGCTGGAGTCTGGGCTGAATCTCCATACAAAAATAGGTAAATGCGTCTTCCAGTGCCTTATCTGTTGTATCACAAGTCATTTTAATCTGGCGCCAACAAGCGTCTTCACTGATAACAGCCTCTAATTCACTGAGATCCTTTAACCACTGTTCCAAATCAGATTTACTGTTGATGGAACGTTCCGATAATTCTTTAAAGAAGGGTTCCAGGGTTTCCCAGGTGGTCACTGTAAAATCCTTTGGGACAAATTCTCTGGGCAATTTCTGAATATCAGCAGTAGGTGTCGTATTTGCCATATATTTTAATCTGTTTTAATGTTGTCAAAATAAAAATAAATCTAATTGGGAATCAATTTGTTAATGAATCCCCTCTAGCTTCGTTTGTGTCAAAAATACCACAAAAAAAGCGCAAGCAAATGGTTTTAACCTTTTGCTTACGCTTGCTAGCATATTGTTTAAAACTGCTTTGGCCATTTTGGCCGCCGCATTATTCTTTATCTGCTTTTTTCTTTGGAGCCGCCTTTTTCTTAGGCTTTGCTTCTTCTGTTGGCTTGGCATCCGCTGCGGCAGTTTGCTTTTTAGCAGCCGCTTTTTTAGGGGCCTTGGCCTTTTTTTCTACGGCCGGCTGTTCAGCCGGAGCCTGTTGCGCTTCCAGCTCATCATCCACCTCTTGGTTTGCAGAGGACTCCAGGCTTACACTATTGTCTACCAGAATATTGTACCATCTCACCATTTTTTTCATATCGCTGGTATATACTCTTTCAAAATCCATATCTGGATATACATCCGTAAAATAAGCTTTTACTGCAGCAATGTCTTTATAATCGGGAATCGGTTTTCCGGCAGCCTGCATGGCTCTGAAAACTTCGATCAGGTTCACATTTTCGCGGATTGTATAAACCTCAATGCTTTCCAAATGGGAAAAGTGGTGGCTTCTGGAAGAGGCAAATTTTGTGGTTTTGTCCTCTAAGGAACGTACGATAGCACCATCTGCCTTACTACCGATCAATTCAAAAAGACCACCTAGTCCAGTGACGGAAATAATTTTGTTGTATTCCATTTGATAGTTTGATTTAAGGCTGCGAAAATACTTAAGTGAGCCTAGACAGCCAAATTTGAAAGAATTTTGGACCAATTTTGCTTTAACTAATTGATAATTAGGTGTATTTTTCTTTTGAATATCCCTGTTAGTTGTTTTTTAGAACCTCCGGTTCACCAAAGACGGTCCCGGGCCGTGATACAATAACCCAATAGCGAATTAACCAGGAACTGAGCCCTGATTGGCAATTTTTAATTAACATTGCCACTGAAAACACTCCAAAAACACTCATATAAGTAAGTAAAGCCCCATAATATATGTACAATTCATCGCAGATTCAATCCTTTCAATTCAACAGCAATAAGTTCCTACAGGATACCCAAAAAATTACGCGGGAACATTTGGATGAGTTACGTAAGGTGTTGCGGTTTCATGAATACAGATATTATGTGGAGGATAACCCGCTTATTTCTGATCAGGAGTATGATTTTTTGTATAAGAAGCTGGAAGCCTATGAAAAGGAGCACCCTAAGGAAATCACCCCGGATTCACCTACCCAGCGCGTAGGGGCTAATCTGACGGGGCAGTTTGCCACGATCAGACATCTGGTTCCTATGCTTTCTTTAGAGAATTCCTATAATGCGGATGATCTGGGGGACTGGGATAAAAAGGTTCGTGAAGCTGCAGGTGGGAAGTTGATCAAGTATTCTGTAGAACCTAAATTTGATGGAGCGAGTATTTCTTTATTATACGAGGATGATCAATTAATCCGGGCCGTCACCAGAGGTGATGGTATTGAAGGAGAGGATGTGACCGCCAATATCCGTCAGATAAGATCCATCCCCTTAAGCGCGCCTTTTTCTTCTTTTGGTATACAACAGGTAGAAATAAGAGGAGAAGTGATGATGAGTAAAAGCTCCTTTCAAAAGTTTAATGAAAAGCAGATGGAGGCCGGCTTGCAAGTACTGGCCAATCCACGCAATGCTGCCAGCGGCAGTCTTCGTCTTAAAGATCCGGCAGCTGTCAGAAACAGGGGGCTGGATGCATTTTTGTATCATATCAGTAATATAGTGCTGCTGAAAGGTACGCAGCCTTCCGCTTTATTAGATACCCATACAGGCAATCTGGAGTTACTCTGGCAATGCGGGCTTAGATCACCCATTAAAGAAAGCGAATGTTTTAATAAGATGGAAGAGGTGATCGCGCACGTGGGTGATTTTGAACAGCTGCGAGATACGTTACCCTATGAGATTGATGGAATGGTTATTAAGGTGAACAGTATTGGTCTGCAGGAAGAATTAGGCATGACCTCTCATCATCCAAGATGGGCTATGGCCTATAAGTTTAAGGCGAGGCAGGCCACTTCTATCATTCAAACAGTTGAATTCCAAGTGGGAAGGACGGGGGCCATTACGCCGGTCGCTAAAATTGATCCTGTTTTTTTAGCCGGGGTCACGATCAGTTCCATTTCTTTATTTAATGAAGATATTATCCGGGAAAAAGACCTGCGGATTGGAGATCAGGTGCTTGTAGAAAGGGCAGGAGATGTTATTCCCAATATCGTGAAGCCTTTAACCGAACTTAGAAAAGGGACGGAAACCCCCATATTGTTCCCGCAAAATTGCCCTGTTTGCCACTCTAAACTTCATAAACCGGAAGCAGAGAGTGTCTGGCGTTGTATTAATCCCAACTGCGAAGCGCAGGTGGTTGAAAAAATGATTCATTTTGTCAGTAAGGATGCCATGGATATTCGTTCCTTTGGGGAGTCCAACGTGCGTAAATTTTATAATGCAGAGATTTTAAAAGATATTCCGGGGATTTATCACTTAGATTTTGGTCGCATCGGTCAACTGGAAGGTTTTGGAGAGAAATCATTGGACAAACTGCAGGCGGCTATTGAAAAAAGTAAAACCCAGCCCTTATACAGACTTATTTTTGGCCTGGGTATTCGCTTTGTCGGAGAGACTACTGCAAAGATTTTGGCTAAGAAGGTAGAAAATCTATGGGACTTGAAAGATTTTTCATTGGAAGCATTCATGGAGCTCGAAGATATCGGACCCAAGGTTGCCGGCAGTATCTATGAATTTTTTGAGGCACCGGAAAGCCATGAGCTTTTAAAAAAATTAGAAGATGCGGGACTCAATTTTCAGGGTCAGAAAACGGGCTTGGCGCAACAAGGAGACCAGCCTTTTGAGGGGCTAACTTTTTTGTTTACTGGGACGCTGGAGCATTTAAAAAGAAATGATGCAGAACAAATGGTCGAAGCAAAAGGCGGAAAAATATTAAGTGGTGTATCCTCTAAATTGAATTATCTGGTGGCCGGTGCAGCGGCAGGCAGCAAACTCGAAAAAGCTAAAAAATTAAACACCGTTAATATTATTTCTGAACAGGAATTTTTAAACATGGTGGGCGGGCGTTAATGCCCGCTTTTAAAGCGGCGATTATGGATAAGAATATTTATGAAAATAAGTTAGGACATCAGCCTATCCGTGCCATTATTACCGGAGCTACCGGTATGGTAGGGGAAGGCGTCTTAAATACCTGTTTGGAAAACAGTGACGTGGAGGCCGTTTTGGTAGTGAGTAGAAGGCCAACAGGTATCTCTCATCCTAAATTAAAAGAAATTATTCATCAGGATTTTTTTGATTGTTCAGGTATTGCCGGTCAGTTGGACGGGTATAACGCCTGTTTTTTTTGTTTGGGGGTGACCTCCCTGGGTAAGACTGAAGCAGCCTACCATAAGCTGACTTATGAATTAACCCTACAGTTTGCCAAAACCCTATGTCTGATCAATAAGAATATGACTTTTTGTTATATTTCCGGAAAAGGGACGGACAGGTCTGCAAAAAGTGCCATTATGTGGTCGCGGGTGAAAGGAATAACAGAAAGGGACCTGGACCGCTTACCGTTTTCCAAGGTCTTTTGCTTTCGTCCAAGCATAATCATTCCGACGCCTGGCAATCGCCATACTTTAAAAATCTATCATTATTTTAGCTGGTTATTCCCCTTGCTTAGCAAATGCTTTCCTGCTTCTTTTTGTACGCTAAAGGAGTTGAGTCAGGCCATGGTGAATGCTGTAAATCTTCCCATCGACAGAGCTATTTATGAAGTAGCGGATATTCATGAAGCTGCTACGCCGGATCATTGAGCCCGCTTTAGCGGTCATAAACGTACCTCCATTACCTTAAATAAAGCTGGATTGTGATTCGTTGTCTATTGATCGGACTCTTTTTTGTCCGATTGTCTTTTTTCGCTATTTGGAATAGCTCCTGTAGCTTTTGCCGTATCATTATTCTTGGGCAATAATTGCTTTTTCTTCCCGGAACTGCCTGAACCGTATTCAAATTTATAAATCTGACAAAGTAATAAGAAGTAGGCAATCATTAAAGGCCCGAAGATAAGTCCCATCAATCCAAAAATTTGCAGTCCCAGGATAACGCCAAAAACAGTAATCAAGGGGTGTACATCTCCGAATTTTTTCATTAAGGCAAACCGCAAGACGTTGTCACTATTGGATACAATAATACCACAATAGGCTAATAATCCTATACCCATGCCAATTTCCCCATTGGCCATTGTAATAATACAAATAGGAACCCAGACAATCATTGTTCCTACCACCGGTATTATGGATGCGGCACCTGTCAGCAATCCCCAGAAAATAAATTCTTTAATCCCAAAGATCCAATAGCCCAAAATGGCTAAAAGTGCCTGACAAAGGGCCAGGACAGGAATACCTATTGCATTGGATACCACCATGTTTTTGGTTTCCTGCCAAAGTGTGGATTTGTTTTGTTCATTGAGTGGCAAAAAAGATTCAATTTTCTTCTCCATTTTACGACCACCCATCAGCATAAAATAAAAAATGAAAAAAGCAACGGCTAAATTTGAAACAACTGAAGCTGTGGCATTTAGAATTTTAGGAATATAAGCTGCCAGCTTTTTGAAGTTTTCTAAAATTGCTTGATTAGATACGTCTAATGAAGGGAAATGGCTTTTGACTAAATCTACCGTGTGGGTTAATTTGTCTGTTATGGTAGGGGCTTGGTCAATTGCCTGATTGATTCTCGGAATCAGTACTTTGATGATGGAAAATATTGGAAACACAACCAAAATAATACTTCCCAGGATTAATACAAGCGCGGCCGCCCATTTTTTCCAGTGTTTTTGCTCAATCAGCTTATAATACCAGCTTCTATATAGAACATATAAGGTAATTGCCCCAAAAAATCCAGGCAGAAAATATTTAAGCTGTACAATGATTTCTATTCCAATAAAAGTTATCAGAATCAAAAGCACGACCTGTTTTATCAGATTGGTACTTATTTTTTCCATATGTAACGGGTTGTGTAAATTTTTATAAGGGTTTTATAGAATCCTGCAGACTCAAACAAATGATTTTCAATTCATTTGTTCTAGGTAAAATTAGTATTATTCAGGCAGAAAACAGTAGAAAAATAAGGGATTATTGCAAGCCGTTCAGGGGGCATATTGGGAGAGAATCTGTGAATATTTCCAAAACGGGTCTGAAAATTTTCAATTTATTTCAATTTTCCAAGCAATTATGGATCAGGAATCTAGTAATAATGGCTGAATTTCAAGGGAGTTATAACTAACAATCGTATGTGAAATTTTATTTATTTATTTTTCTGTCTAGCAAAAAAATAATAACATTGCGCAGTAAAATTCTTTTCAATACTTGTAAAAATTTAATGATATGAGCTTTATAGCCGATATTCATGCAAGACAGATTCTAGATAGCCGTGGAAATCCAACGGTAGAAGTGGATGTATTAACTGAAAATGGTATTTTGGGCCGTGCTGCCGTTCCTTCCGGAGCTTCCACAGGCATCCATGAAGCCGTTGAACTGCGCGATGGCGATAAAAGTGTTTATGTGGGTAAAGGCGTATTAAAAGCAGTTGCAAATGTCAACGATATTATCGCTGAACAACTGGTTGGATGGAGTGTATCCGATCAGGTAGGTGTTGATAAGAAATTACTTGAAATTGATGGTACTGACAATAAAGGTAAATTAGGTGCAAATGCAATTCTGGCCGTTTCTCTGGCCGTTGCAAAAGCTGCTGCTCAGGAAGCAGGCCTGCCTTTATACCGCTACATTGGCGGAGTGAATGCAACCGTATTACCAGTACCTTTGATGAACATTTTAAATGGTGGTGTTCATGCAGATAATAAAATTGACTATCAGGAATATATGATTGTCCCTCATGGCGCCTCTTCCTTTAGTGAAGCGCTGCGTTGGGGTACTGAAATCTTCCATGAGTTGAAATCCGTTCTGAAAAAGAAAGGTTATAGCACCAATGTTGGGGATGAAGGCGGCTTTGCTCCGGATATCCAAAGCAACGAAGAAGCGATTGAAACCGTATTAGAAGCTATTAAAGCGGCAGGGTATAAACCAGGTGAAGATGTTTCCATTGCACTGGACGCTGCTAGTAGCGAAATGTATAAAGACGGTAAATATAAATTCTACAAGAGCACAGGTAAGGAATTAACCGCAGATGAAATGGTTGCTTACTGGGTAGAATGGGTCAACAAATATCCTATCGTTTCCATTGAAGATGGTATGGCTGAAGAAGATTGGGATGGTTGGAAAAAACTGACCGAAGCCCTGGGTGATAAAATTCAGCTGGTTGGAGATGATTTGTTTGTTACCAACAGCAAAATCTTAAAACGTGGTATCGATAATCATATTGCCAACAGCATTCTGATTAAAGTTAACCAGATCGGTACCTTAACTGAAACCATTCAGGCAGTACAAATGGCTCAGCATGCAGGTTATACTACCGTTATGAGTCACAGAAGTGGTGAGACGGAAGACACAACCATTGCTGATTTAGCGGTAGCCTTGAATTGCGGTCAGATCAAAACAGGATCTGCCAGCCGTACAGATCGTATCGCTAAATACAATCAACTGATTCGTATTGAAGAGCAGTTGGATACCGATGGTATTTTTCCAGACCTGTTTAATAAATAGTTCTAACAAAATATTTATTTAATATCTTTAAACCCGGTGAAGAATCATTTAAATGATCTCTTTACCGGGTTTTTGTTTGGGGTAACTCACTTTGAAGCCCATATTGCAATCAAAAGGTATAAATGCGCAAAAGGCAACTAGCAATGAGCAAAAGGCGGCCGCATGACAAAGGGGGCGTAAATTGTCGACAACTACTTTTGGGTATAGGCATTGTCCTGTCCATTTTATTGTTGAGCATAGGCGCGTCCCGGGCTCAACAATTTGGAGGAAACCCGCCTTCTTTAAAATGGCGACAGCTAAAAAATGATTCCATCAATATTATTTTTCCAAAATGCCAGGATACCACTGCATTAAAAATAGCTGCCCAGATTAATTATTTACGTCATTATCCGGGTTATAGCCTGGGTCCCAGAATGGAAAATCCGCCCATCCTGATACAGACTGAGACGGCTAATAGTAATGGTTATGTAGGGATGGGGCCATATAGAAGTGAGTTTTATCTCAGTTCCCCGATGGATGTATTGAATCTGGGTAGCTTAGACTGGGCCAGTACACTGGCTTTACATGAGTATCGCCATATCATGCAATATGATAATATCAATATAGGGCTGACAAGAGTCGTGGACTTTGCACTGGGGGATAATGCCAGGTCACTTTTCAGTGATATGGCGGTTCCCAACTGGTTCTTTGAAGGAGATGCGGTATATAGTGAAACCCTTCATAGTACACAGGGGCGAGGAAGGCTGCCCAGATTTATGAATATATATCCTGTTTTAAAAAAAGACGGCAAAAACTATAATTATCAGAAATTAAGAAACGGTTCCTATAAAGATCTTATTCCCGGCCATTATAATTTGGGTTATATACTGGTAGCCTTTGGTTATCAGAAATACGGGGATGATTTCTGGGGGCGGGTTATCAGGGACGCGGCCAGGTATAAAGGTCTGTTTTATCCATTTCAAAAAGCCATCCAAAGACAATCGGGTATTTCATTTAAAAGGTTTCGTGAACAGGCGCTGAGCGCTTATCAGCAGGCTTTTGATTTGTTGGACTGGAAAACAATGGCTTCCGGTAAAATGGCAATTCCATTGCCTAAGGCCAAACAAACAAATGACGATACGCGGATTACACCCATAAATGAGATCAGGACTAATGAAGTAGTGGATTATATGTATCCTTACCCGTTTAAAACTAGGCTAAATGACGGACAGGATGCGGAAGGAGTCGTCGCCCTTAAAACGCCGTCTACTTCCCTAAGTCATTTTGTCTTACTTCAAAACGGTACGGAAAAGAAGGTAGGAGAGGCGCCCATTTCCCGGGACGGGTATTTTGGCTATAATGATCAGTATCTTATTTATACCCGCTTTCAGGTGGATCCGAGATGGAGTTATAAGGAGTACAGTGATCTGGAAATTTTGGATGTTTTGACCGGCCAAAGGCATAGGATTACGCATAAGTCCCGATATTTTACGCCGGATATTACCCTTAGAAAAGATTCCTCACGGGAAGTGACTAAGGCGCACCCAGAACAGCCGCCAACCGGGATGCTAATAGCTGCCAGCAGACTTACCACTGATGAGAAATCATCCATTGACCTGTTAGATGCCAGGGGGCAACTGAAGCAAAGGTGGACGGCGCCAAAGGGAGTGATCTATAATTATCCGAAATTTTTTCATCTGAATCTTACGCCATATGTAATTCAGCAGGAGAACCGGCAAGGTGATTCGGGTTTAAATACTGGCGATGCTGAAGGAAATACCGGGATATTATTTATGATTCGCCAGCCTGATGGCCGGATGGGCATTGGATATGACCGCATTTCATCTGAATCTAGCACTCAAGAGTCAAATCTGGCTGTAAAATTTTTAGTGCCTTTAAAAGATCAGTTATTGGCCTATCCTGTTGTCAGTAATGGTAACCTTTTTTATTCAAGCGTTGAGCCCACAAAGGATAATCCGTATACGGAATTATGGCAACTGGATTTAAGTGGTGTAGCTAGTGATAATGTCACCTCGAAACTGGCGGAACCAATATTGGTAAAAAAGTTTGTCAGGGACGGGGCGCAGGGATTTATCCGTAAAAATAAAGCAGCGGTCATAAGCCTTCAGACGGCCATGGGTTATCGCCTTTTTACTTCAGCGCTACCGCTGGATAAAGATTCTTTGGCCATAAGGGATAAGCCTTCTTTCCTGGGATTTAAAGGCTATCTGCCTTTAAAGGACAAGGCTCATTCTGAGGTATTCTCGGCATTATGGGCTGGACCATCTCAGGCAAAGACAGGGGCGGACACTTTAAATATGGATCAAAAGCATACACTTTTAGAAAATGAAATCAGTCTGTCTAAATGGCAGCAGTCTATTAAAAAGTATCCCTTGCTTAGTCATCCGTTTCATTTTCATAGTCTGCAGCCATCTGTGGAAGATCCTGTTTATGCATTGAAATTATTAGGACAAAATACCTTAAATACTCTTCAGACGACATTGTCTTATAATTATAATCGTGTAACAGAAATAAATGCTGTCGGCGCTGATATGAGTCTGGGCTTATGGTATCTGGAGCCATTTATGCAAATGGATTATAGCTGGAATCACCAGGCAGCCGATAGTAAGGGCAATTATTACGGATACCAGGAACTTACCAGTCAGCTGGGGGTGCAGTTACCCCTGAATTTTACGGGTGGCCGCTGGTCGCGCAGCCTTTATGTATCTACTGCGCTTAGTCAGAGCGACCTATACTGGTCTGATCCTGCGCCTAAGGCAGGGGCTGCCTTAACCCAGATCAGGTATTTATTTTCCCGGGTGCAGTATTCGGTGAATGCCCGGCAGTCCAGTCGTCAGTTTTATCCCAGATGGGGACTCTATACTTACAGTGAATTAAACAGTCCTTTGGACGGGAAGGGACCTAAGCAGTGGATGACCAGTTCTACCATTTATTTACCCGGAATATTACCGACCCATAGCTTTAGGTGGAATCTGGCTTATCAAAACAGGGATACAGTAGGTGCATATGGATATAGTAGCAGGTTTCCATTTTCAAGAGGGTATACCAGACCCTCTTTTGCGACCATGTGGAAATTTGGATTGGACTATGACCTTCCTATTTGTTATCCTGATTTCGGGTTCGCTTCCATGGCCTATTTCTCCAGAATCAGGGCGAACGTTTATTTTGATCAGAGTTATGGTTTTGATAATCAGAAATACAGAACGAGTTACGGTTCCGTCGGTGGGGCTGTTTATGCAGATATGAATCTTGGTAATCAATATCCGATTACCATTGGTCTGCGCTATAATTATCTGCTTCATAAAAACTATCCTCTGAAAAACAATTGGGAATTTATACTACCCATTCATATCTTTTAATTAGGGGCCACTTTAGGCAGAAGAATAAAAAAAGAGCACTTCACGTCGAAGTGCTCTTTTATCGAATCTTACTTGTTTAATATGTTTCGTTGAAAACCTAATCTTAGTTGTATGCCTTAACATTAAAAACATACTGACGTAAAGCCGTGAGTTGTTGTTCTCTGTTTACACCTTTTAGATTATGATTGCTTTTTAATGCGGATACGTTGACGGCACTGGTATCTTTTTCCTGCCAGCTTTGCAGTGCCTGAACGATCTCCTGGGATTTGATGGCAAAAGTGACACCTTGTGCATTGGCTTCCCGGGTACTTAAAATGCCGATAATATCTCCGTATTTATTAAATACCGGTCCCCCGGAATTTCCTGGATTGGCCAGTAAGGAGATCTGTACAGTAGCAGTATCACCATCAAACCCGGATAAAGCACTTAAATAACCTTTATTATAGGTAATATCATTACGAGGGTAGCCTAAGGTGAAAACATCCGCCCCAAGACTTACATTCGTACTTTTCAGGTCGTACGGAAGCGTTTTGAAAGGCTGATAATCACTGTCAGTAATTTTGAGAATCGCCAAATCCTTGACATGATCCACATATACGATGGAAGTTTTAAATTCCTGGCCCTGATCATTGGCTACAACAGCGCTGCTGCCTTTTAATACGTGGGCATTCGTCAGTAATAAGCCTTTGCCATCAATTAAAAAGGCGGAGCCGCCACTTTTAACAACGGCACCTTCCGGAAGTTTGGTCGCTTCTTTGATTTGGCTATATTGGTAATCCTGGGTCTTTTTCAGTTGCTCAATATCTCGGCTAAGCAGTTCCACCGTTTGACGGCTTGCAGTGCCAAAAGTGGAAATAACACCACTGATAATAAGGGCGGTAAGGCCAGCGATGCAGGCGGCAATAGCGGTCGTTTTCTTATACCGATGCCATAATTGGACAATTTTGCCTTTGGAAATCTTCTTTTGATCTTCCGCGATAGACCCTTTTTCCAGTAAATGATCATGGGTGCTGCTCAAACTGGTCATTAGTTTTTTTCTTTCTGCAAACTGAGCCATTTTGTCCATGAATATCTTGTGACTAACAACCATATGATCCAATTCCGGATTTTCCAGTCGCATCTGTTCAAAATAGGCCTTTTCCTCGGGGAGCATCTCATCATTGAAGTACCTTTCCAGGCTTTCTATTAATAATTGTTCACTCATGGTCTCTTTATTATTTTGAATACTGCGCAAAAAATAGCTTTTTTAAGCGCATTAAACATTTATATTTCTGTGTCTTGGCGTTATCTGAATTCGTATAGCCAAATATTTCAACTAAATCCGCCATGGATTTTTTCTGTATATAAAATGCTTCTAACAGACTCTTGCAGGGTTCTCCAAGTTTTGCAAAGGCAGATTCCATAATCTGAAACTCTTCATCCTTCTTTTCTGCCATTTCCAGGTCCTCTTCTACAGCAATGACCGGTTCCAGTATACTGAGGTCAGTATTGCTTACAAACAGGCCATGGTGTTTTAATTTCTTGAGCCACAGTCTTTTAGAAATCGCATACAAATAAGTTTTCAACTGACAGGTCAGTTTGAAATCACTTTTGCATGCTTTTTCATATAATATGACCATCGCCTCCTGAAAGACATCCCTTGCATCGTCGTAAGAGCCATTATTATTGAGTACCAGTGCCTGAATCAGGCTAAAATTACCGGCATAAATGGTTTGGATGGCTTTTGTGTCATTTTCAACCAATCCTCGTAATAATTGCTGTTCTTTCTGATCTGAATTCACCCAGGTCTTCTTTTAATGCTTAATAGTGCCTAAAAGTAACCCAATTTCAAAGGGAAAAATAATTTTTTAGAAAAAATAAAATTCATGGGTTACCTTTTTCTGATTCGGGTATTAATAACTGAAAATTCAAAACAAAAATTAAATTAAAAACAAGATGAAAAAGTTATTATTTGTTGCTGTTTTAGGTTTAGGTTTATCTTTTGCTGCTTGCGGTGGTGCAAACTCTGATGCTGCTGCTAGCGCTGATTCTTTAGCAAATGCTACTACAGAAACTATCGATTCTACAGCTAACGCTGCAGTTGATTCTGTAAACGCTACTGCTGATTCTGCAAAAGCTTCAGTTGATACTGCTGCTGCTGCTGTTAAAGATGCTGCTGACGCTGCTACTAAATAATTATATTTAGTAAAATCTGTCTAACACAGTAATAAAAGTAAAAAGGAGTTGATCCTCATGTCTTTATGGCAAAAATTAACTCCTTTTTTCTTTTAGGTATTTGCCGGAATTATTCGTTCGGGCTATTATCAAGACGAATTTGACTTCTTAAAGACTTATTATATAGTATTTTTAGATTTTTTCTGAAAATATTTAAGATTTTTCATATGGCAAGCAATCGTTAGAGGCCGTCCTTATTCTTAGGGAGGGCTTTTTTGTATACAGGCTTTTCGAGGGCCCGAAAATTATAGCCTGGCATCCTTCAAGAAACATTGAGCATTACTTGATTTTAGCAGACCTCTTAAAACAGCTCCGAAACCGAGAGATGAGAGGGTGCCAATCGTTTACTGATAACCATAAAGCCAGTCATCGCAAAGGGGAAAAGGGAAATATTCGGGGTTATTCAAAGTAGTTCTGGAGGACGCTGAACCTGTTGAACATCAGAAAACTAACACATGATCTGTTAATTTCAAAAAAAATTTTGTGGGTAATAATTATGTACGTAACTTTGACCCCGTTAATAAATAAAAAAAAAGTATATAAAAAATACTTAATAACTATTCGGAGACAATAAAACACCATGGCACAGTCCTTTAATTTTTATTTTGAGTTTTTTAGCTTCTTTTATTTTAAAAAGAAGTAGGGCTGGTGTTGTATAACGTTAATCATCTTAAACATAAATAACCCATCCCGATCATTTAGGTGTCGGGATTTTTGTTTTAACAGCATTATTTTAATCAACTATGGAATCTCGTAAAGGTAATACTGCTCCCAAAAAAATAGCTATTCAGGGCTATGAGGGATGTTTTCATCAGGAGGCTGCTCAATATTATTATGGTAAACAGGTTGAAGTGATTCCCTGTGACAGTTTCCGGGATGTCGTCAAAGTTGCTTCTGATAAAAAAATAAGCGACGGCGGCATTATGGCCATTGAAAACACCATTGCCGGTAGTATTTTACCCAATTATAATCTTTTGCAGAAAAGCAAACTGAAAATTGTTGGAGAGGTTTATCTTTTGATCAGGCAAAACCTCATGGTCAGCATTGGCGTACCACTGGAAGACATTAAAGAAGTCCATTCTCATCCAATGGCCATTCAGCAATGTTTTAAATTTTTGGATGAGTATAACTGGAAATTGGTGGAAACAGAGGACACCGCACTGAGTGCCCGTAAGCTCAGTAAAAGCAAAAGCCCGCATGTGGCTGTCATTGCCAGTAAGCTGGCTGCCGAAATCTATGATTTAGAGCTTATTGCCCCTAATATTCATACACTTAAAAACAACTATACCCGTTTTTTAATCCTCAACAGGGAAGAAGATGTGGTAGATATTCCGGATGCCAATAAAGCTTCCATTTATTTCCATACTGATAATTCTAAGGGGAGCCTGGCCAAAGTGCTCAACAAGATCAATGAAGTGGATATAAACCTAAGCAAATTACAGAGTTTCCCTATACCTGGTAGCGACTGGAAATATAGCTTTCACGCAGATATGGAGTTTGATTCCAGAGATAAATTTGAACTGGCGCTGGATTTAATCCGGCCTTTGACCGAGGAACTGCGCATTAACGGGATATACAGAAAAGGCAAAACAATATAAGACGCATCAAGCGATAATAAATTTTATGAGTCAGGTAGCAGTAGCAGACAGATTACAGGGAATTCAGGAGTATTATTTCTCTAAGAAGTTAAGAGAAATAGATGAACTCAATAAGGCGGGAAAGCAGATTATTAATCTGGGTATCGGAAGTCCCGATTTACCTCCGGATCCTACTGTTATTCAGGAACTTTATGAACAGGCGTTAAAGCCCAATGTTCATGGTTACCAGTCTTATAAAGGAGCTGCGGGGCTTAGAGAAGCCATCAGCCAATGGTACAGCAAATGGTATGGCGTTCAGGTGGATCCCAATAAGGAGGTGTTACCACTGATGGGATCTAAAGAAGGCATTATGCATATCTGCATGACTTATTTGAATCCGGGCGACGAGGTCCTGGTACCCAATCCGGGGTATCCGACCTATGCCAGCAATGTCGCCCTTACCGGTGCCAAAGCCGTCACCTATTCTCTTACAGAAAGTAAAGGGTGGGAGCCTGATTTTGATCAGCTGGAACAGCTTGATTTTTCAAAGATTAAGCTCATGTTCGTCAACTATCCGGGCATGCCCACCGGCAAAGCGGCCAGTAAGGAGTTATTTGAAAAGTTGGTAGATTTTGCAAGAAAACATCAGATTCTTTTAATTCATGATAATCCATATAGCTTTATTTTAAATGATCATCCCATTAGCTTATTAAGCGTACCTGGTGCACTGGATGTGGCTATTGAATTGAATTCACTGAGCAAATCCCATAATATGGCCGGATGGCGTATAGGTATGCTGCTCGGCTCCGAACAGCGTATCCTGGAGATCTTAAGATTTAAAAGTAACATGGACAGTGGTATGTTTCTGCCTTTACAACTTGCAGGAGCAAAAGCTTTGACATTGGATAAGGATTTTCATGATCAGGTCAATCAGATATATAAGGAAAGAAGGCTGAAAGTTGAAGAACTTTTAGCATTACTGAACTGCAGCTATGACAAAAGCCAGGTTGGTCTATTTATGTGGGCTAAGATTCCTGCAAAATATAAAGACGGGTATGAACTGGCAGATGCAGTGCTGTACGGTGCTGATGTATTTATTACTCCTGGCGGAATATTTGGTTCTGAAGGAGATGGATTTATCCGTATCAGTTTATGTGGAGATGTCAGCCGTTTTGATGAGGCGATTTCCAGAGTAAAAAAGATGAAACATTCTTAAGAAAAAAGGGCCGTCATTTATTAAAAGGCCTAGCAAAAAATGGAACAGAAAAACTTGACAACAACTATAATCGGACTTGGCCTTATCGGAGGTACCATGGCCTGGGCTTTAAGAGATCAAGGTCTCTCAGGGCATATTATAGGTGTGGATAATAATGAGGAGCACAGCAGAAGAGCGCTTGAATTAGGGATTATTGATGAACTGTTAACCCTGGAAGAGGCTGTGAAGGCGGCAGATTTAATTATCCTGGCCATACCGGTTACGGCCGCGGCCAAACTCTTGCCAGAGTTATTAAACATGGTTGATCATCAGGTGATTACGGATGTGGGATCTACCAAAAGAGGACTGGTCCTGGCGGCCGAAGGTCATCCCAGACGCGGTCGGTATGTACCTGCCCACCCAATGTGGGGAACGGAATTCAGTGGCCCGGATGCAGCTTCCAGAAATGTGTTGGAAGGCGTTGTTAATATTATCTGCGACCCGGCAGACAGTGATAAGGATGCATTAAGCCTGGTGGAGTATTTACTTACCTCACTTGGCATGCGAATCGTTTATATGGACAGTTTAAGTCATGATACCCATCTGGCATATGTGTCTCATATCTCTCATATCTCTAGTTTTGCTTTGGCAAACACCGTTTTGGAAAAAGAAAAGGAAGAGGACACGATCTTCAATCTGGCCAGTTCCGGATTTGAAAGCACCGTCCGCCTGGCAAAAAGCAACAGCGCCACCTGGGTACCGGTCTTTAAGCAAAATAAAGAGAATGTACTGGATGTATTGAATGAATATATTTCTCAGCTTCGCAAGTTTAAAGCTTCTTTGGAAAAAGAAAACTGGTCGTATTTAAATGAACTTATTGAGTCTTCAAATAAAATCAGAAAGGTGCTGGACAAAAAGCAAGGAGAAAAACAAGAACAAAAAAAAGTTACTCCGAATAAATAAGGAGTGACAACAATTAAAAAGCGTAAACACGGTGCTGGTTTCAGTGAAGGAACGGCGCCAATTAAATACATATAATGATTACATTTGAACAACTGGGACTGGATGATCGTTTGGTAAAGGCTACCAGCGAATTAGGATACATCCACCCAACACCCATTCAGGAACAGGCAATACCTGTACTTTTGAGTGGAACTAAGGACCTGATTGGTTTGGCACAAACCGGAACAGGTAAGACAGCAGCATTTTCCTTACCGCTGCTAAGTATATTAAAGGAGGATAAAAAATATCCACAGGCACTAATCGTGTGTCCTACCCGTGAACTCTGTTTGCAGATTGTGAAAGAGATTGTAGGGTTTAAAAAATTCATGAAAGAGATAAATGTAGTTGCTGTTTATGGAGGAGCTTCCATCAGCCTGCAGATCCGGGACATTAAAAGAGGCGTGCAGGTTATTGTAGCCACTCCCGGAAGACTCATTGACCTGATTGAAAGAAAGGCCGTGAATTTAGAAAAGATCCAATATGTGGTACTGGATGAAGCGGATGAAATGCTGAATATGGGATTCCAGGATGACATTGAGTTTATCTTAAACAACACGCCAATCAGAGAAAGTACCTGGTTATTTAGTGCAACAATGCCACCGGCTATCCGTAAGGTGTCCAAAAAGTATATGGATAATCCGGTTGAGATTACAGTAGGTAAAGCCAATACGGTAAACACCAATATTGATCATCAGTATTATGTAACTTCTGCGCAGCACAGATATGAGACCTTAAAAAGGTTGATTGATTTTAATCCGGGTATTTACGGGATTATTTTTACCCGTACCAAAGCGGATGCGCAAAATATTGCAGAGAAACTGACCCGTGAAGGTTATGATATTGACGCCTTGCATGGTGACCTTACACAGCCTCAGCGTGACCGTGTCATGAAGCAGTTCAGAGACAGAAGCCTGCAATTATTAATTGCTACGGACGTAGCCGCACGAGGAATAGACGTTAAAGAAATTACCCATGTCATTAACTATGAACTGCCAGATGACGTGGAAGTATATACGCATAGAAGTGGTCGTACGGGCAGGGCCGGTTCAACCGGTATCTGTATCAGTATTATTCACTCCAGGGAATCTTACCGCCTCAAACAGATTCAAAAGATAGTTCAGGCTCCGTTTAATAAAATGGAAATTCCTTCCGGTAAGGATGTTTGTCGTAAACAGTTCTTCTATTTTATGGATAAACTGCTAAAAGCCGATGTATCTCACGGAGATTATGAATCCTATGTTCCGATGCTGGAAGAAAGATTTGCGGATATATCCAAGGAAGAAGTGCTGAAAAGAGTGGCTGCTCTTGAATTTGACAGGTTCCTGCAATATTATGAAAATGCGGGTGACTTAAATGTCAGACAAGGAGAAAACAGAGCAGACCGCAGAGACCGTCAGATGGGTAGAGAGCGTTCGGACCATTCAGATCGCGGCGAACGGGGAGCCAGAAACGGCAAAAGAGATAACCGCGATTTTCAGGGAGAAACAGCCAGATTGTTTATTAATATAGGTACCAAGGACGGTTTTTATAAAGCCAGCTTCCTGCAGTTTATTCTGGATATGAGTGATCTGAGAAAAGAAGTCCTGGGCCGCATTGACATGAAAGAAATGAACTCCTGGGTGGAAATTGATAAGAAAGCCGCTAATCAGATGATTCGCTCTTTGGATGGTAAAAAATTCAAAGGTCGTAAAATCAGGATGAATGATGCGGATTCAGGCGGACGCAGATAACGCTATGCGTAGAGAAAAATTAGACACAAACTTTGAAAAATAACATTAATCATCATTAATCATTGTAAAATGGAAACAGCAAACATTGCAGCACAAAAAGAGAAAGTTATGCAGGTGCTGAAAAAACGCCCACTGATTATTTCTGGGCCATGCAGTGCAGAGACTGAAGAACAGGTGATGGCTACGGCCCTTGGCCTGAAAGCTACCGGTAAAGTAGATGTATTAAGAGCTGGTATCTGGAAACCAAGAACACGTCCCGGAAGTTTTGAAGGGATCGGTACAAAGGGCTTGCCTTGGCTGCAGGCTGCTAAAGATGCCACTGGTTTATTAACCGCTGTAGAAGTCGCCACTCCAAAACAAGCAGAAGACGCCTTACATTTTGGTGTTGATATTTTATGGCTGGGAGCCAGAACTACGGTTAACCCATTCAGCGTTCAGGACTTGGCCGATGCGCTTCGTGGTGTTGATGTACCTGTATTGATTAAAAACCCCATTAATCCGGATCTGGAACTTTGGACAGGTGCCGTTGAAAGAATTGACCGCGCCGGTATTAAAGATATAGGACTGATTCACCGCGGGTTCGCTTCATATGGTAATAGTGAATATCGCAATGCGCCTATGTGGCACCTTGCTATTGAAATGAAACGTCGTTATCCTGAACTGTTGTTCATCAATGACCCGTCTCATATCTGTGGTCGTCGTGATAATCTGGTGGCTGTGGCTCAGGAAGCCATCGATCTGGATTATGATGGTTTGATTATTGAATCTCATATTGATCCGGATAAAGCCTGGAGTGATGCCAAGCAGCAGGTGACACCGGAAAGACTGGGTGCCATGCTGGATGAGATTGTATGGCGCAAGGAAACGGTACATGCTCCTGATCATCAGACGCTGGAAAAATATCGTCAGCAGATCAATCATTTAGATGATGAAATGATCCAGTTAATCGGTCAAAGAATGAAAATTGCCGATCAGATCGGAAAATATAAAAAAGAAAACGGTATTACCATTCTTCAGACTAACCGCTGGAATGAAATTCTGGAAAAGGCTGTACTGAAGGGTGAGAAAAAAGGTCTTAGCAAAGAGTTTATTACCAAATATTTTGATGCCATCCATATGGAAAGCATTGCGCATCAAAATAAAGTGATGAACGATTAGTCAGGATACACTCCAACTGTAATTGCTGTAATGTTTTCAAAGAAAGCCTCGCTGCGGCCTGTCATAAAGGCCGCAGCAGCGCTATATGCTGAACGTTATAAAAAGAAAAAGCCCTTGAAAAAGACAATTAAATACAGTTCCGGAACCACTGTCTTTCATTTTGACAGCAGTCTGGATCAGCTGGATAAGTTAGCAGATAAAAATGCTGCTTTTATTATTACAGATGATAATCTCTATCATTATTATCAGAAAAAATTAAAAGGCTGGAAGGTCTTACTTATTAAGGCAGGAGAAGCCTATAAAAATATGGATGCGGTCCAACAGCTCATCGGCCAGCTGATTGAGGCCGGAGCAGACCGTAAATCCACCATTATAGGAATGGGAGGCGGTGTGGTTACAGACATCGCGGGATTTGTCGCTTCTATATATTTAAGGGGTGTTGATTTTGGGTTTATCCCCACTTCTGTCCTGGCCATGGTGGACGCCTCCATTGGAGGTAAAAATGGCGTGGATGTCGGTATATTTAAGAACATGGCCGGCATAATACGGCAGCCCAGATTTTTGCTATATGATTATAGTTTGCTGAAAACACTGCCTAATGAAGAGTGGGTAGGAGGTTTTGCAGAAATTATTAAACATGCCTGTATTAAAGATGCTGCCATGTTTAAATTGCTGGAACAGCATAGCCTGAAAGATTTTAAAAAGACCCCTGACTTGTTAAGCCAGCTGATTGCCCGCAATGTGCTGATTAAAGCTAAAGTTGTTCAGCTGGACGAAACCGAACAAGGGGACAGAAAATTGCTCAATTACGGCCATACCCTAGGTCATGCCATTGAAAATACCTACCAGTTACCACATGGCAGTGCCGTTTCTATTGGTATGGTGGTGGCCGCCTATTTGTCAAAAGCTGTATTAGATTTTAATCAATCCGAAAGAATTATAAAATTGGTACAGGCCTATGGCCTGCCTGCTTATTATGATTATGATCCTCAGGACGCGCTGGCAAAAATGCGTTCCGATAAAAAAAGGGTTAAAGATCAAATCCATTTTGTTTTACTGGAAAAGATTGGCAAAGCTGTCCATCAACCGCTCACCATGGAGCAAATTGCACCGGTCGTGGAATTAATGGGAGCTAAGGGTCAATCAAATAAATAATTATTATTCCGCAATGACTTTTGAAAATATAGAAATCTCATATAGCGTCAGGGTTCATCCGGGCAATGTGTCCGGACAGATCACTGCTCCGGCCTCTAAAAGTTCCATGCAGCGAGCTGCTGCGGCGGCACTGGTAAGTGGCGGTAAATCCATTATAGAAAATCCCGGCATCTCCAATGATGATCAGGCGTCGGTAGGTGTTATCGAAGCACTGGGTGCGACGGTTCGTGCCACCGCTACAGGTGCTTTAGAGGTGGATGCGACGGTACTGACCACAGACGCAGATCAAGAAATTAAGGTTCATTTTGGCGAAAGCGGACTTGGTATCAGAATGTTTACTTCCATTGCTGCACTACGCAGCGGCCTGACCCGTATTGAAGGGCAGGGGAGTCTGACCAGCCGGCCTATGGACTTTTTTGATCAAACCTTACCACAGTTGGGCGTATCCATAAAAAGTAACCAGGGGAAATTACCGCTGGAAATAAAGGGTCCCCTGGTGCCCCAAAATATCACGATTGACGGTTCCTTAAGTTCTCAGTTTTTAACCGGACTCTTATTAGCCTATAGTGCTGCTGATGCAAGGGACGTGACCATAACGGTCAGTAATTTAAAAAGCAGGCCTTATGTTGATCTGACTTTGAAGGTTATGGCAGATTTTGGCCTTAAGCTTCCTCAAAATAATAATTACGAAAGTTTTTATTTTGGTAAACAAGAGAAGCCAACCAACCAGGCCACCACCACCTACCAGGTCGAAGGTGACTGGAGCGGAGGCGCTTTTTTACTCGTGGCCGGGGCTATTAAAGGCCCGATAACGGTCAAAGGGCTGGACCCCGTATCCACGCAGGCAGATAAAGCTATTTTGCAGGCATTGCAGCAGAGCGGTTGTCAGCTGTCTGTGGAACAAAATCAGATTCAGATTGGCCCTGCCACCGGTCCTTTAAAAGCATTTCAGTTTGATGCCACGGATTGTCCGGATCTGTTCCCGCCGCTGGTAGCGCTGGCTGCTTATTGTGAAGGGAAATCAGTCATCCAGGGGGTTACCAGGTTAGCCCATAAGGAAAGCAACAGAGCGCTTACTTTGCAGGAGGAATTTGCAAAACTGGGCGTGCAGGTATTATTGCAGGATGATTTAATGATTATTGAAGGCGGAGGTATTATTAATGGTAATACCGCTACCCATTCCAGACATGATCACCGCATTGCCATGGCAGCTGCTGTAGCGGCTTTGGGGGCAGATGGTCCGGTTGAGATTCAGGAGGCCGCGGCTGTTAAAAAATCTTATCCTAATTTTTACCAGCATCTAGCAAACTTAGGTGTAACTTTAAGTTATTAATAGACAGCTTTTTGTATTAAAAATTATTCAATATGTCTCAACAGGAAAAATCATCCGCGAAAATCAGGGCTATTTTTACAGATATTGGTGGTGTTTTACTCAATAATGGTTGGGACAGAACCAAAAGAGCGCTGGCGGTGAAAACCTTTGGTTTGGACGCTGAAGAACTGAATGAACGTCATCATTTGACCTTTGATACCTATGAATCCGGTAAAATCACTTTGGATGAGTACCTGAACCGGATTGTGTTTTATACACCCAGAGATTTTACCCGGGAGGAATTTAAAGCTTTTATGTTCGCCCAAAGTGAGGCGATTCCCGAAATGATTGAACTGATCAGTGACTTGAAAAAAAAGCATGACCTGCATATTGTGGTGGTCAGTAATGAAGGTAGGGAACTTAATGATCACAGAATCCGGCATTTTGGGCTGGATAAATTCGTGGATGCTTTTATCTCTTCCAGCTTTGTACATATCCGTAAACCGGATGAGGATATTTTTAAATTAGCGTTGGATATAGCCCAGATGCGTCCTGAGCAGGTCGTATTTATAGACGACAGGCCGATGTTCGTTCAAGTGGCCTCTCTTTTGGGTATTAAAGGAATTGTACATAAGGACTATAACAGCACTAAGGCTATGCTGGCGTCTTTACTGAACTAGCCTGTGGCCCAGGTTAAAAAACAACTGCGCCGGATATAGCAGTAGCCAGCAGGAGCCGTTAGGCGTCAATCACTAAACGATAAGCCAGGTTGTCTGACAGGGCAATATTTAAAATATTATATTATGAATGGATTTGGCAGATTATTTAGATTAACCATATTTGGAGAATCCCATGGAGCCAGCGTTGGTATTAATATTGATGGCGTACCGGCAGGATTGCCACTGACAGTGGAGGATTTTATTGCGGATATGGAAAGGCGCAAAGGGGGCAAACAAAAAGGCGCTACCCCCAGACAGGAAGCGGACCTGCCTATTTTTAAAAGTGGTATTTTCAACGACTTTGCCACAGGAGCGCCCATAACGATACTTTTTGAAAACAATAATACCCGTTCTGAAGATTACCAGAAACACCGTTCACATCCAAGACCCGGTCATGCCGATTTTGTAGCACATGAGAAATTTGGCGGGTTTGAAGATTTCAGGGGGGGAGGCAGTTTTAGCGCCAGACTTACGGCAGGCATTGTAGCTGCCGGCGTCATTGCCAAGAAAATCATGGCGCCTAAGGACATTCGCATTGAGGCCAGGGTAACCGAGATTGGAGGCAATAAAGATATTGAGGCAGGACTGCAACAGGCTATTGAGAAAAAAGACAGCGTAGGGGCTATTATTGAATGTCGGGTAAGCGGCCTTCCCATTGGACTGGGGGAACCCTTCTTTGACAGTATGGAGTCCGCATTAGCGCATGCCGCCATGGCGATACCGGCCGTAAGGGGAGTGGAATTCGGGACCGGATTTGCTGCAGCTGCCATGTATGGGCTGGAGCATAATGATGCCATAGTAGATACCAAAGGGACGACCAGCACCAATCACGCCGGCGGCGTAGTCGGCGGGATCAGCAATGGAAATGAACTGGTGTACAGAATTGCGGTAAAACCCACCTCATCTACCCCGCAGACGCAAAACACCTTAAACTGGGACACCGGAGAAATATCTGAATTTTCGGTCAAAGGCAGACATGATTTATGTGTAGGCTTAAGAGCTCCGGTTATTCTGGAGGCGATGACAGCCATTGTATTAGTCGATTTTTTGATGCTGGCGGGAAAGGTTGACCGCATCTGGAATGCATAAAAACTAACGATAAGTTGTTTTATTGATTTGTGTTCGGTGCAAAATGTTTATTTTTAGGCTCAAATGGTTAAAAATAGACTCAACTAAACCCGATAAATCAAGATGCTTCTTTCATCCAGAAAAATATTAATGGGCACAGCCGCTATTATAGGCTGTGCCATTTTTGCTTCCTGCCATTCAGATAACCAGCAAAATACGGATATCCTATCTGAACATATTGATACGACTGTCCGGCCTCAGGACGATTTCTTTGACTTTGCAAACGGAGGCTGGATCAGGAAAAATCCGATTCCGGCTGCCTATAAAAGCTGGGGCATCGGCAACGAGGTAGAGCTGGATCTGTATCAGCGGCTGAAAAAAATAAATGAAGACGCCGCGAGTAAACAAACGAATACAGACCAGGCGGGCGGCAAGATCAGCCAGAAAATCGCTGCTTTCTATAAAAGCGGCATGGACAGTGTCTCTCTTGCCAGGCAAAGCATTGCTATTCTCACCCCTGAACTGTCGATGATAGATTCCATCAAAAACCTGGAGGACCTGATTAAGACCAGTGGGCGGTTATCAGCCGAAGGCGTCTCCAATTTACTGGGTAACTATATCAGTCAGGATGATAAAAACAGCAGTAAGATGGTGGTGCAGTTTGTCCAGGGAGGCCTGGGACTGCCCAACAGGGATTATTATTTAAAAGAGGATGCCCGGACGGTCAAAATAAGGGCTGCCTATTTAATCCATATCGCACAGATGTTTGTGCTGGCAGGAATGGATAAGCAGGAGGCGGCCGCCACGGCCCAGGAAATTTTTAATATTGAAAAACAACTGGCCACTGCCAGTAAGCCTCTGGAAGCGCTTCGCGATCCTTATGCCAATTACCATAAGTTTGAGCTAAGTGCTTTAGATAAGCTGCAGGCTCCTTTTAACTTTTCCAGCTATTTACAGGTGCAGGGCATTCAGGTGGATTCAGTCGTTGTGGGGCAGCCGGCATTCTATAAGGCATTAGGAGGCCTGTTGACCACGGTGCCGCTTCCGCAATGGAAACTTTATCTTAAATGGCATTTACTGCATCATTTAGGTCAATTTGTAAATACTGATTTTGAAAAGGAAAACTTTGAATTTTATGGCAAAACCATGAGTGGCCTCAAAGATATGAAGCCCAGATGGCGCAGGGTATTGGAAGTCGAGGAGAACTGCATGGGAGAAGCCCTGGGGCAACTGTTTGTCAAAGCTTATTTTCCTGAGAAGGCAAAACAGCGCTACACGCACCTGGTTGAAGATATCAGAGCAGCGCTCAAAGACCGGATCGAACAACTGGACTGGATGAGCAGTGCCACCAAACAAAAAGCCTTATATAAACTCAGTAAGATCACGGCTAAAGTAGGCTATCCGGATAAATGGAAGGACTTTTCAGCCATGGAGATTAAGCAACAGCCATATGTTTTAAATATTATATCGGCCTCCAGATGGTGGCATCAATATGAGGTGAATAAACTGGGCAAACCGGTTGACCGTTCTGAGTGGGATATGACGCCTCAGACCTATAACGCTTATTACAATCCAGCCAATAATGAAATTGTTTTACCTGCCGGCATATTTACCGTACCGGGCAAAAATGATGATCAATTGGATGACGCCATCGTTTACGGATATGCGGGTGCTTCTACCATTGGCCATGAGATTACACATGGGTTTGATGATCAGGGCAGGCTCTATGATGCAAACGGCAATTTAAGCGACTGGTGGACAGCCGAGGATGCTGCTAACTTTAAAAAACGGGCGGCAGTAATGGTCAAACAGTTTAATGGTTATATTCCGGTGGATAGCCTGCATATAAACGGGGAGGCCACCCTTGGCGAGAATATCGCTGACCTGGGAGGGATCCTGCTCGGCTGGGAAGCATTTAAAAAGACGCCGGAATATACATCCGGCAAAAAAATAGACGGCTTTACGCCTGCACAGCGTTTTTTCATGGGCTATGCACTTGGCTGGCTCTATACCATCCGGCCGGAGGCGCTGGCTCAAGGGGTGCTTACAGATGTGCATTCGCCCGCAAAGTTCAGGGTTAACGGACCCTTTGCAGATGTAGATGCATTTTATGAGGCCTGGAATGTAAAGCCTGGTGACAGCATGTATATCGCTCCTGAAAACAGGGTGCGGATCTGGTAATTATTTTGCCATTCCGTTACAAATCCGGTATTTTGCAGGGGTATTCAATCTGAAACACTAAAAATCTGATTATCAAGTGCATTCATTTAAGGAATTAATAGATTTATTTTGTGAGCGGTTTAATCAGCCGCAGTTCCCGACGGCGCCTGCCGGCTTATATGAACCGGCAAGTTATTTTTTGGGCATTGGCGGTAAAAGAATCCGTCCGGCGGCCTGTCTGATGGGTAATGAACTATTCGGAGATATTAAGGAAGATTGTTGGCAAATTGCCACCGCCATTGAGCTGTTCCATAATTTTACCCTGATGCATGATGATATTATGGACAAGGCTGCTTTAAGAAGGGGCCAGACAACAGTGCATGTCCGTAATGGGGAAAACACCGCCATTCTAAGCGGCGATGTCATGCTGGTGCAGGCATATCACTGCCTGGAGGATATCTCTGTCGAATACCAATCCTGGATACTGAAGCTCTTTAATCAAACCGCAAGAGAGGTATGTGAAGGGCAGCAATATGATATGGACTATGAAGCGGTGAAGGAGGTGTCTTTGGAGGATTATATTCAAATGATTAAACTCAAAACTTCGGTTTTATTGGCCGCAAGTCTTAAAATGGGCGCTATCGTCGCCGGTGCTACTGTTCACAATTGCGACAGAGTGTATAGTTTTGGTAAAAACCTGGGAATTGCGTTTCAATTGCAGGATGATTATCTGGATTGTTTCGGTGACCCTGAGAAGTTTGGTAAACAGGTGGGTGGTGATATATTAAGAAACAAAAAGACCTGCTTATTAATTAAAGCAAAGGAACTGGCCGGCGGCCCGCAGAAGCAAGCACTGGAAGATCTACTTGCTTTTCAACCTGAGACAGAGGCGCAGCAAGAGGAAAAAGTAAAGGGTGTCCTTGATATTTACCGCAAAACCGGTGTACAGGAAGTAACCAGGGCCTTAATTGAGCAGTATGCCCAAAAAGCAATGAACCACCTGGATCAGGTGGTCGTAGTCAGTACAAGAAAACAGCCGCTGCAACAACTGGCCGAATATCTTTTACAAAGGGATTATTAATTGGATGGCTAGGTCGGGAGGGTGGCGATAACCGCGATGGCCAGAGACTGCGGCTGCGGTCCGGGTTCTATAAGTATAAATAACTAAATTAAGATCAATGAGTAACGCGCTATTTAGGAAAAAGTCGATTGATGCTATTCAAAAGGAATATGACAGAGGGCAGGAAGACGGCCAGCCCATGAACCTTAAAAAAGTGCTTACTGTAAGGGATCTGACATTTATGGGTGTAGCTGCGGTCATTGGTGCGGGTATCTTCTCAACGATTGGCAAGGCCGCCTTTGAAGGGGGCCCGGGTGTTATTTTCCTTTTTCTCATTACTGCCGTTACTTGTGGTTTTACTGCCCTTTGCTATGCGGAATTTGCTTCACGGGTGCCGGTGTCTGGATCGGCTTATACTTATTCCTATGTTACTTTTGGAGAATTGATTGCCTGGGTAATAGGCTGGGCGCTAATTTTGGAATATGCCATCGGAAATATCGTCGTGGCCATTTCCTGGAGTGCCTATTTTAATAATTTACTAATCGGGATGCATATTCACCTGCCGGATTGGTTGACCATTGGGTATCAGACCGCTAAGATTAAATATGACAGTGCGGTGGCGGCAGGTCTGCCACTAGGTGATTTGGTGTATACCAACGCACCCAGTGTGGGTCCTTTGAAGTTTATCATTAATCTGCCCGCCTTCCTTATTGTAGTGATTATCACCATTCTTGCCTATATCGGTATTTCGGAGAGTAAGAAAAGTGCCAATTTTATGGTAGGCCTGAAACTGGTTTTACTGGCCTTTATCGTAATTTTTGGTTTTTACCTGATTATAGCGGATGGGACATCAGATAACTGGTCTCCGTTTTTGCCTAATGGAATGGATGGGGTTTTACGTGGAGTGTCTTCGGTATTTTTCGCCTATATAGGTTTTGATGCGATTTCCACGACAGCAGAAGAATGCAAGAACCCCAGGCGTGACATGCCTAAAGGGATGCTGTATTCGCTGCTTATCTGTACCGTTATTTATATATTAGTGGCACTTGTTATCACGGGGCTGGTAAATTATAAGGAATTTGAAGGCGTAGCTGATCCTTTAGCCTATGTCTTCAATAAAATTAATATGCCGAAAGTCGGGCTGATTATCGCTGTGAGTGCGGTGGCAGCCTCCACCAGTGTACTACTGGTATTTCAGATCGGACAGCCCAGAATCTGGATGAGTATGAGCCGGGACGGCCTACTGCCTAAAAGATTTGCTCAGGTTAGCAAGCGGTTTAAAACACCCGCCTTTGCTACCTTAATAACAGGCCTGTTGGTAGGGATCCCCACCTTATTTATTGATGATCTATTGATGACGGATCTGACCAGCATCGGCACTTTATTCGCATTCGTACTGGTCTGCAGCGGGGTGCTGGTGTTGCCCAAAGTAAACAAGGCCAGGGATCAGTTTAAATTGCCGTATATCAATGCGCGTTATATTGTTCCCGTGTTGGTGGCGGTTTTTATTTATTTTTTCAAGGACAGATTATCAGCAGCCTGTGCCAATTTGTCTACAGAATCTTATGAAGAGATTCTGTTTATTTTGTTTATCGTGGTGGCCATCATTGCTGCTGTGCTGAGTTTTATCAAAGGCTATTCATTAATACCTGTTCTGGGCACACTTTGTTGCCTGTACTTAATGATTACCATTCCTGCCAAGAGCTGGCTGGTATTTTTTGGCTGGATGGCTGTCGGTCTAATTGTGTACTTTATTTATGGTTATCGTCATAGCAGGCTGATTGGTAAAAAAGGTTAAAAGCCCGAAGGAGCAACCAGAAAATCCTTACCGGGTAGCTTTGTCCTGTCCGATGAACAAATAGAGTAGCGGCCCCAGCATGGGCAGGATAATAATTAGAATAATCCATACTTTTTTCAGGTTGCCACTATAGGTTTTAGGCAAAATATCTTTCAGGCAGTAAGCCATAAAGGCCAAAGGAATCACGCCGAAAAATATAATCAGTGGCACAATGGAACGTGGCTGCGGCTGGCTGGTGGCCACCTGACAGATCTGTTGAATAGAGACAAAAGACATGAGAATACGGATATGGTTTCTGAATGATTGTTATATAATATTGACTTCCCTTTCCAGGGTAATTCCAAACTTTTCTTTTACACTGCGGATGATCTTTTCGGATAAGGCCAGAATGTCTTTGCCGGAAGCATGGCCGTAATTTACAAGCACCAGTGCTTGTTTATGGTGCACGCCGGCGTCACCATCGCGGTATCCTTTCCATCCACAGGCTTCAATTAAAAAGCCGGCAGCTACTTTAATGGACGGCGAAGTTTTGGGCGCTTCCTGAGAAAGCGGATATCCGGGTAAATTAGGATGGTTCAATTTCAGGTGCTCAAAATGACTGACATCAATGGTTGGGTTTTTAAAGAAACTTCCCGCATTGCCAATCACTGTAGGATCCGGTAACTTACTTTGTCGTATGCGGATAACGGCGTTTGAGACATCCCGGATGGAGGGCATACTGGTGGCAGGGTTGATGCCTGCATGCGCTAACTCTTCTTTAATGGCACCATATTCCAGGTGCAGCACCGGCTCTTTTAATAACCGGAAAGTTACGCTTAAGATAATATACTGTCCTTTCAAAGCGGTTTTGAAGATACTTTCCCGATAACCAAACTTACAATCAGCTTTCGTAAAGGTTTGGATGGTCTGGTCCTCCATCCGCATAGCCTCCAGTTCAAAGAAATAATCTTTGATTTCAACGCCGTAAGCACCAATATTTTGCATAGGGGAAGCTCCTGCAAGACCAGGAATCAGGCTGAGGTTTTCAAGCCCGGCATATCCGTGTTCCACACAGTACAAGACAAATGGATGCCAGGGTTCGCCGGCTGCCACCTGAACATAATAATAATCAGCATCCTGTTTTAACAGATGAATCCCTTTCAGGTTATTTTTTAAAAGCAGACCCTGGAAAGCCTGGGTGAATAAAATATTACTGCCCCCTCCTAATATATATTTAGGCAACCCTTGGTTGTCTTTCAACAGGGCGCTCAACTGCTCAATCCGATCAAATGCAGCAAATTTCGGAGCGTCCACACTAATCCCAAATGTATTCAGGGACTTGATATTATAATTTTCCTGTATTTGCATAAATGAGGAATCTAATATAGAAGCATCTTTTGTGCTTTGAATTAATTAATAAAATACCACCATACACCCATTCTCAGCCATAGGGCCTGACCAGGCATATTGGAACTGACATAATTATAATGGTTGAATCCAAAGGAGCCGCCGCTGTAATTGAAGGTATTCAGGTTAGATAGTTCGCCAAAGAATCTGAAGCGCTTAATCCGGAAATTAACGTAAAAGGAAATGTCAGGCCTGTTGTTAATCCGGTTTTCATCCTGATAGTAAAATTGTCCTGTAAACGGAGAATAGCTATCGGCCTTGTATGGCGATACATAACGTACGTCAATACCTGTTGCCAGATACAGATTGTTATAAAAATGACCTTCAAATGCGATGCGGTTTCTTAAGATCATCAGTGGCAGATTCACCGGTGCTTCTCCGAGTCTTTGCTGTACATCCGCATCTAAATACCAGTGGAAGAATTTCCCGAGTCGGGTATGTTTTTGAGCGCCTACCTGTAAAACATTGAACAGTCCACTGAATTGCGCTGCCGTGAACACGTCTTTGAAATAGGTGTAATTGGAAACAAAATAATAGTTCCCCGTCAGGCTCAGCCCAAAAGAGGGGAGGTAATACCTGGCGTAGGCCCTGGAAATATTTTCTTTATTGAGGTCGCTGACGCCGATTACCGGAAAATCTGAGTGCGCATGATAGCTGACTTTAGCCGTATCGGTGGTAAAGGAGCCTTCGCTGCCGATATTATAAATAAAAGAAGGCGTCCGGTTTACGTTCATAAATCCCAGTTCCAAACCACCGAGTTTGTCCCCGAAATCTCTTCTGAGGCTTCCCTGTACATTATAATCTCCGGCGTAGTTGCCGGCAAGGTATAGATTGCCCGCTAACTGAATATCCCATTTGTCATTTTTAGAACGGTTGCGATATTCCGTACCGACAAAAATATTATTATAATTGATTTTGTAATTTTCTCCCAGCCTTCCGTTTAATATCTGAAAATCACCATGGAGTTTTAAAAATTGATTTTTATTCTTTTTGTCCGGGTAGGTATAAATGGCAAACTGGTTGGTTAAGTCTTTCCATTTGTCTTCAAATAGTATCGTATCTGTGGGGACAATAAAATTATAATAATTCAGATAATCATCAGAGGTCGGGTTATAATCGTGATAGTTATATCCATGGGTGGAGTAGGATACGGAGTGTTCCAGCCGCAGTCTGGGATAAAACTGATAATACGTCACCGTATCCTGTACCACGGAATCCTTCTGCCCAAAATCAAATGACTGTCGCAGGTATAAGGAAATGTCTGTAAAAGTATTACCGGTGACAACGGTTGCATTGAACGGATTACTGGTGGAGGTATTACTGTTACCGAGTTTGACGCCGGCCTGAAAAGGATCACCCAGGGAGAGGTCCTTGAGTTGTTCGGGATCGACCAGGCCGCCGTTGGTAGCCGCCTTCAGGTTATTACGGATAAATATCAGGTTGGCAGAATATCTTTTATTGGTGCTTTTGACAGAAACGTTCGCTCTTAAATTACTATTGGCATTGTTCTGGTTTTTAAAGGCACCCGGGGCATTCAGCAGCCGGTATTCAAAGGTGAAATTGACATTCCGGTTTCTGTTTTGAGTATGCAACAGGTCAATGTATTGTTCCCCTTTGCCCCCCAGCATATACCCCAGTTCGGAATAAGGACGGGTAGAGGTAAAATACCGGGTGTTCTTTAGCGTGAACTTTGCATAATCCATGCTGTGTATCCCTTCGTCCCAACCGGGTTGCATATAAGGACTGAACAGTAAGGACTGCGCCGGAGAACCGATATTGCCAAGGTCGTTGGCGCTATAGGGCAGCTGCAATCTGCTTTTGAAATCACTGATCGAGCTATCCATATGATGGTCCAGGGTAGAATCAAAATACCGGTAGCTGATCGTAATGGAATCTTCAAACTTGTCCCTCATTTTAAGAGAGTCGCTGCCAGTCTGATTGGGCGCGATGGGGCGTCCCTGGTTATCGGTCTGATAGGTCTGTGTCTGCGAATCGTCCGTAACCTGGGCCAGCACCCGGGTCTGCCCCATAAGGGTCAGCAAAATAATGGCCAGTACACATCCTGTCCACCTTTTTTTAACCAATAGTTTTCGGGTGGAAAAATAAGTTAAGAAAATCCTTTGTATGTTTTTCTGCATGAATCAGTGTTCAAATCTTTTGTGAGACTGCGGGCTTTTATATTCAGCTTTTCAATGTTATTACTCCATGACTTTTCCTTAGACAGATAGTTCATCATACTCTTGTCCCAGCCAGGTTTGTTTTTTGGAGGGCAATAGGATTATTCTTAAGGTGGAATCATTGGTAAAATAACTGATCATCCAGTTGAAAAATACCAGCAATTTATTGCGAACGCCCAAAATTAACATCAGATGCAAAAACATCCATATCAGCCAGGCTAATCTTCCGTGAAAGTGTAATTTAGGGAAATCAACAACGGCTTTTCGTTTTCCGATGGTGGCCATCGTGCCCGGGCTTTTATAGGTAAAGGCAGCCGGTTGTTTGCCTCTGGACAGGGCCTTAAAGTTGCGAGCCAGATTTTCAGCCTGCTTATTAGCCACATGTGCGAGCTGCGCATGGCCTTTTGGCCACCGGGTGGTCTCCATATAGGAAATGTCTCCCACGGCGTACACGTCCGGTAAGTCCTTGACCTGATGAAATTCATTGACGATGAGTCTGTTACCTCTTGTGATGCATTCTTTGGGAATGCCGGCAGGCACATTGCCAATAACGCCGGCGGCCCAGATGAGGGTTTTGCTGCGAATCTGGGTACCATTTTCCAGATAGACAATATCACCGTCGTAATCCGTAACATGTATATCTGTCTGAATATGAATACCCATCTGTTCCAGATAACGCCTGGAGTTTTTCTGGGACTGCTCACTCATGGACGAAAGCGTGCTGGAGCTGCCTTCTATCAGATTGATTTTCAGATTGCTAAAATCTATAAGCGGATAATCTTTAGGCAGCACTTTAGATTTCATTTCGGCCAGCGCGCCGGCAAGTTCAACTCCTGTGGGACCCCCTCCGACAATGGTGATATTATTATAAGCTTCTTTATCTTCAGCGGTTCGGGCAGATAAGGAAGCCTCGAAGTTCAACAGGATCTTATTGCGCAGTGCAATCGCCTGATTGGTGGACTTCATCGGGAAGGCATTTTGTTCAATATTTTTATTGCCAAAATAATTGTTCGTACAGCCGGTGGCAATCACCAGATAATCATAATCATAGATATTGTTTCTGGTAAAGACTTTTTTGGCCTTTGTGTCAATCTGGCGAATCATGCCCACTCTGACATTCACATTGCGTTTGCCCTGAAAAATACGTCTTAAAGGGAAAGAAATGGCGGTTGCCTCCAGGCGGGCGGAAGCGACCTGATAGAAAAGGGGCTGGAACTGATGAAAATTATGAATATCAATAATGGTGATCTGGTAATCCGAATTATGCAGTTTTCGGGCTAACTTGAGACCGGCAAAGCCGGCACCTATAATAACTAATTTTTTCTGCATATATATTTACATTAATTACCTTTAAAATAGAATCTCTTTAAAGCTGCAATTTACCCTATAAGTGGCAATTAATGTATAACAGATCCGCTAAATTTGTCCCATTCTCATCCTGAGCACTACAAAAGCCATGATAATGACTGAAATAATGATAATTATGGCTACAATAAACCAAAATAAGTGATTGGTTTCCAATGATTTTTTGTGTCGTCTGCTCCCGGTTTTAGATGTAAGCGCTTTGTTGATCCGGTGGGTCTGCCTGTAGACTTCCCTGGCCCCCTGAAATTTATTCAGCCCCTCGATCGCATCCTTGAAAAACGGATCCTCTGCCCGGGTTTCCTGATCCCCTTGAGCGCCCTGTCCGCTATCCATAGCAGCGTCCAATTGCTCCTGGAGCCATTTTTCCAGCTCTTTATTGCTGGCAGAGGGTGATATTTTTTTGGGATCAGCCATTAGGCGGAAGATTTTTTAATAGATAGTTCTTAAGGTTTCTTTTACCATTCTGGATATAACTTTTAACCTGATCACCATTATAACCGGTAATAAGGGCAATTTGCTGGTAGGAGTGGTTTTCCAGATAATACAGTGAGATACAGGTTTTCTGTTCGTGGCCCAGCATCTCAAGGGCCGATTGCATCTGATCCAGTAATAACTCCCGATTTTCCAACTGTTCTAACTGGTTATCTGCGTGTATTTCCACGAGTTCCTCCTTTAACTGTTCAACCCTGCTATGCTTCTGGCCTCTTAAATGCATTAAACAGTGATTTTTCGCCACTGTATAGAGCCAGTTCTTAAAATTAGTGATTTTATGTCGGCTAACGGTTTGTAAAACATGAAAAAATATCTGTTGCGTAGCATCTTTAGCCTGTTCACTATCGCCTAAATACTTCATGGTAACCCCCAAAACTAAAACCGTATAACGCTGAAGTAAGATTCCAAGCCAATAATTATCCTGACTCTGCATATATTTGCTGAGTAAAAGGTCATCATTGTATTTTTGATGGTGGTGACTCAAAAGGGAATCGTTTTTTTTAAAAGATGCATTTTAAACGAAAATTCCATAAAATGCCTTAAAAGAAAGCTGTTCTCGGGCTAAAAGCAGCCTAAGATAATTAAATTTAGTGAGAATATATGTTTCACGTTATAGGTATTACACCCATTGCTCCGATCCGGCAGGAGCCGTCCCACCGCGCTGAGATGGTCAGCCAGTTATTATTTGGAGAAGTGGCTGAACTATTAAACCGGGATGGAGATTTCCTGCAGGTAAGAACTGTCTTTGATCAATATGTAGGTTGGGTACAGGCGAGTCAGGTAGGGGACGTGCTGGAAAGCTGGAGGGAGAAAACGACTGTCATCGGATATCTTGACAGACCTTTAACCATAAAGGTGGGCGGACAACCTATGTGCATTTATCCGGGGTCGCCCGTTTGGAAAAGCGACACGATAGCCGGTTTAAAATTGGATTATGGAAAACTGCCTTCTATAAGAACCAAAAGGAAATCTAAGGCAGGGTTGCAGCAGGCGGTGATGGCCTATATGAATACATCTTATTTATGGGGTGGTAAAACAACGGCGGGCACCGACTGCAGTGGACTGGTACAGCAGGTATATAAACTATTCGGAATAAATTTACCCAGAGATGCCTATCAACAGGCTGAAGTAGGAGAAGTGGTTGGTTTTCTGGAAGAATCACAACCTGGCGATCTGGCTTTTTTTGATAATGCTGAAGGCAGAATAACGCATGTCGGGATTTTACTGGGTCCGAATAAAATTATTCACGCTTCAGGGCAGGTCAGAATTGATATGATCGATTCTCAGGGAATCAAGCAAAAAATCAGTCGGAAGCGCACACATTTTTTAAGAATTATAAAAAGAGTTTGGTAGAAGTTTGGCTGCTAATTATTTTCTCCTTATCTTTGCAACCCGTTTGGGAAACAAGGAATACAGAAAGCAGCTCAGGTAGATGAGCCGGCGGTTTTCAAAAGGGATAGAAGGGATTAAAAAAACAGTACAAAGCGATAAACGAATTCAAGGGGCCTGGCCCCATTAATGATAAAGATTATATCGCGAGGTAGAGCAGCGGTAGCTCGTCGGGCTCATAACCCGAAGGTCGGTGGTTCGATCCCGCCCCTCGCAACAACAAAAAAGCTCCACAATTGTGGGGCTTTTTTACTATCTGATTTTTCAGTAATGATCATGCAAAATTACCTGCCTCACAAGCGTAATCGCATCAGAAAGATTTAGTTGGAGGGTTTTTTTCGTTCGGTATTAAAATTCTACCTTTGTCTCTGGTAACGGTTCCTATTTATTTGTTTAACACCTTTACATGAAATCTGGGTTCGTCAATATCTTTGGAAAACCAAATGCTGGCAAAAGCACACTGCTAAATGCACTTTTAGGAGAAAAGCTGGCTATTGTTTCCAGTAAGGTACAGACGACCAGGCATCGGATTAAAGGTTTTTTAAATAAAAAAGACGAGTACCAGATTATCCTCTCAGATACGCCCGGAATCATTGAGCCTAAATACAAACTCCATCAAAAAATGATGGGAAATGTAAAAAGCGCCCTGGAGGATGCAGATGTAGCTGTTTTGCTGGTGGATATTTTAGATGACTGGCAGGCGTGTGTGGAACTCTTTAATGCCCTCAGATTAAAAGTACCCTGTATCGTTGCCATCAACAAAATTGACAAGGCGGATCCGGCTAAGGTTAAAGAGGCCAAGGCCTTTTTTGGAAGCTTACCCTACTGTAAAAAGGTGGTGACACTGAGTGCGATCAATCAGACAATTTTTGAAAAACTGATTCATGCAGTCGTAGATCTGCTCCCGGAAGGAATGGCCTTTTACGATGAAGATGAACTGACCGATCTGCCGACAAAGTTTTTTGTAGGAGAGCTGATACGTGAAAAAATTTATCAGCTTTTCCAGGATGAGATTCCTTATCATACAGCAGTAATGGTCAATACTTTTAAAGAAAAATCGACCCTGATTAAGATTCAGGCGGATATCATTGTGCAAAGGGAAACGCAGAAAATGATCCTGATCGGCGAAAAGGGTAATATGATAAAAAAGATAGGAACGCTTGCCAGAGAAGACATCGAAAAATTCCTGGAACAGAAAGTATTCCTGGAACTTTTTGTAAAAGTTCGACCTAAATGGCGGGAAAACGATGCACAATTAAAGGAATACGGATACAATTAATATCCAGTCATCCCTATCCATCGTCAGTAGTAAATGAAATAATAATAGATCAGTTAGATACGCACAAAGTAAACAAGGTTTTTTTAGGGTAAGGTACATATAGGCAGATTATTAAAATCTTAGGATATGGCGAGGCCAGCAAGTTCAATGCCGCCCTGATCCATCCATCCAAAAAATATTTTATGAGTTATACAGTAGCTATAGTCGGGCGACCAAATGTGGGGAAGAGCACCTTTTTTAATCGCCTGTTGGAAGAAAGAAAGGCCATCGTGGATGATGTCAGCGGCGTAACCAGGGATCGTCAATACGGCGTCACTGAATGGAATGGCCGTTCCTTTAATGTGATTGATACTGGTGGGTTTGTCCACGGCTCGGAGGATGTCTTTGAAATAGAGATCTGTAAACAGGTTAAAACAGCCATTGATGAGGCGGATGTAATTATTTTTATGACCGATGCGGCCACCGGTATTACCGATTTGGATGACTCTCTGGCCAATATCCTGCGCAGGGCCACCAAACCTGTTTTAGTAGCTGTAAATAAAGTAGACAATAATAACCGGTATTTAGAGGCGACTGAATTTTATATTCTTGGTTTTGAACAGGTGTTTTTTATCAGCTCCATGAGCGGAAGCGGAACAGGGGAACTGCTGGATGCTGTAACAGCTCTGATGCCTGCTGAGGCAGAGATCGCTGTTGAAAAAACAGATTTACCCAAAATTGCCATTATTGGCCAGCCCAATGTAGGTAAGTCTTCTTTATTAAATGCATTAACCGGGCAGGAGCGTACGATAGTCAGTGATATTGCCGGTACGACCCGTGATACCATCCATACCCATTATAATCTTTTTCAAAAAGAATTCATGCTGATTGATACGGCAGGCATCAGAAAGAAGAATAAAGAAAAAGATGATTTGGAATTCTATTCCGTAATCCGGGCCATCAAGGCCATGGATGAGGCAGATACCTGTCTTTTGGTATTGGACGCCGAAAAAGGAATTACGGCCCAGGATATTAATATCTTTTCACTGGCAGCCAGAAAAGGCAAAGGGATTGTGTTACTGGTCAATAAATGGGATTTGATTGAAGATAAAGCTACCAATACCGCCAGAGATTATGAGCATGAACTCAAGAAAAGAATAGCGCCTTTTAATGATATCCCCATTATATTTATCTCCGCGAAGGAAAAAACCAGAATCTTTAAGGCAATTGAAATCGCACTGGAGGTCTGTGAGAATAAAAAACAAAGAATCGCTACCAGCAAGCTGAATGAAGTGATGCTAAAGGCTATTGAGGCCTACCATGCACCTGTAGTGAGGGGCAATTCCATTAAGATTAAATATGTCATGCAGTTGCCCACGCATGTTCCGTCCTTTGCTTTCTTTGCTAATTTCCCGGATGATATCAAGACGCCTTATAAAAATTATCTGGAAAATCAATTACGCAGCCATTTTAACTTTAAAGGGGTGCCGGTTAGAATTTTCTTTAGAAAAAAATAGCCGTGGTTCGGGTGAACAACCCTTTTTGAGTCATTGCGATGGATATTTCCACAACAATAAAGCCCCTATATGCAGGGGCTTTATTGTTGGCTGTACTCTAAAAGTGAGCGCTGCCGGGTTAATGTACTTTGTTATTTAAAATCATGTATTTATCTGTCTGATACAAGGCATTAATGAGGGATTCATAATGATTTTTGATGGAATCAGTCAGTTTAACCGGGTTGTTGTTAAACATATTAAATACCTTGGGCTTTTGCTGGCGGTCCACATCGTAAAAATAATATAAGGAATCCTGAATTAAACCGATGGTAATATTGCTGGGATCATAGATAAATACGCCGTTATGATCCGGGTTTTCCCGCATATGCGGACTCATCAGATCTCTTCCCATCGTCGTGTTTTTATAGGGTAATTTTGCCAGACCCAATACGGTGGGTAGTAAATCCACCTGAGATGCATAGCTGTTGATCTGTTCGGGTTGAATCAGACCGGGCGCATAAAATAGTAACGGAATATGCATATTCACTAAAGAACCGTTATTCCAGGCGTCCGGATAGTACTTACTGGCATCTCCTTTCGTTCCGTGATCACCCACAAAGACAAAAATGGTGTTTTTAAAATAGGCCTCTTTTTTGGCGGCTTCTATAAAATGCCGGTAACAGTAATCGGTATAACGGAAGGCATTCAGCTCGGCCAGGCTGGTATAACCATTGGCTAATACTTCCTTTTCAGGGATATTCACCAGTTTGAAACTGTCTTTGTCATCCTCTGGTATGGTGTAAGGACGATGATTATCAGCTGTTTGGATGATAGCAAAGAAAGGTCCTTTCTTTTGCGCAAAATCCTGATTGGCTCTTTCAAAGATATGTTTGTCTGAAACACCCCAGACATTGATTTTGGGCGCATCATAATCGGGTTGTTCGATCGTCTTTAACCCTGGGATATTGTTTTCAAGCAGTCCCCGGATATTAGCCCAGCTTAAACTGCCGCCGATATAATAGCTTTTGTCGTAGTTTTTAAAGGCGTTGATCATCGTATGCTGGTTGACTGCCCCGGGATTACGACTGGAGGTAGAATTGCGTTCCACGTCCGGTAGTCCGGTTACCACCGCCCAGACGCCCCTGGCCGTTCCGACGGAAGGGGAGAAACAATGGGTGAAAAACAATCCTTGCTTGGACAGGGAATCAAAATAAGGGGTCGGATTCAGTGTATTGCCGGACATGGAACTTTTGACATAACTGAATGATTCACAGATCACCACTACGACATTGGGCGGCTGGACACTGGGGGTGTCCGGTGTTATGATTCTTTCGTAATTTAATTTTTCTGCGTCCGGGTTCTTAATATCCAGAAAATCCACTAGCTGCGGATACGCTTTTTTAACGGCCTCTTTATTATAAGAGACATTGGAATGCTGTAGGGTGCTAAAAAAACTCTGAAAGGGGTTGAGCGCCATATTGGAGGCATAATCACTGCCCAGGGTAAAAGCATCACTCCATCTGAGCGGATACTGGCCCAGCCGGCCAAATATAAAAAATGCCAGGAGTAAAAAATAAGCAATGCCAACGGAAATCCTGGGCTTCTTTGCAACGCTAAAGGTTTGATTACCACTTGCTTCCCATCTTTTTTTTATAGCTCTGTAGCTCCGGCGTATGAACAGATGTAATAGATATGTGCCTGCAATCAGCGTGAGCAGAATCCAGAAAACAGGATAAGTTTCCATGACCATCCCAAAGGAAGCGTCTTCCTGCAGGTATTCTAAGACACTTGCATTCAAACTGGCGCCCAGATAAGCAAAATAACCGAAACCGGCTATATAGAAAAAGACAAAAAGAAAAGAGAAAATGCCCCAGAATATAAAGGCCGTCTTTTTTCCTGCCTTTGTTTTAAAAGGATGCAGTCCGGGGATCAAGGAAAGTAAAAAGCCCACCAAAGCCGCCACCGACACAATCCTCAGGTCATAACGAAGACCCAGGAAGAAAGCTCTGCCCATTGGATGGTCAATATCCAATGCCGGTTTGGGGAACACGTTCATCTCAATGATGCGCAAAGCGGACATTAGAACTATAAAAAATATGCTAATTATCAATAACCATTGGATAGAACTTGGTATTTTTATGCGCTTCATGAGCTGATTTTTGGCTCCAAAAGTAGTAAATTTTTAAACCTACGCTATTAAATGATATTTTCCTACTTTGAAAATTTTGATAAATATCTATTTCTAAAAATAAATACGGTCTGGACAAGTCCATTTTTGGACGCGGTTTTGCCATGGTGGCGGGATAAAAATACCTGGATTCCTTTGTATATATTTCTGGCGCTGTTTGCTTTTATAAATTTTGGGAAAAAGGCGCTGCCCTGGTTTTTATTTGTACTGGCCACGGCAGCACTGATGGATCAGATCAGCAGTCATTTTTTAAAGGAGTTTTTTGACAGGGTCAGACCCTGCAATGATGTGGTCATGCGATTAAAGGAACGCCTTTTAGTCAGGCACCGGCCCCAGAGTGGTAGTTTCCCGTCCTCCCATGCCAGTAATCATTTTGCGCTGGCTGTTTTCTTTTTTCTGACCTTAAGGCAATATTTTGGAAAATGGACCTGGCTGTTTTTTTTCTGGGCGGCTACGATTTGTTACGGGCAGTTATATGTGGGTGTGCATTATCCGACAGATATCGTCGCAGGTGCGCTGCTGGGTTCCTTGATCGGCTGGGGAATGTATTTTCTATTTACCCGATTTTTTAAAATGCCTGCTTTGGATGCTTCGACCAAGGGTGGTAAGAACACTATTGCCAGTATCCTGCCAGCTGTTCAAGGGGAGGCCGTAAGTCCGGTTGCACAAGCGTCCAATACGCATAAAACGAAAGGCTTATGAAAATAGCATTATGGTCGGTCGGTAAATCACATGACAGGCAGTTGCATGCAGCCATCGAAGAATTTACCAACCGGATTCAAAAATATTACCCTGCAGCGTGGCATATTATTGCTCCTCCGAAAAATGCGGCATCCCTGGATATGTCTACTTTAAAAAAGCAGGAAGGGCAGCTGATTTTAGGACAACTGCAAGCCCAGGATCATTTGGTATTACTGGATGAAAAGGGTAAAATGTTCAGTTCACCGGATCTGGCTGGCTTTATAGAAGATCAGGCTACGGCCAGTTCCAAAAGAATTGTATTTTTAATTGGCGGCGCTTTTGGCGTGGATGATACGGTCAGGCAAAGGGCGGATACCGTCTGGAGTCTGTCAAAGCTTGTTTTTCCGCATATGCTGGTCAGGTTGATTTTAGCCGAACAGGTGTACCGGGCATGCAGTATAATCCGTGGAGAAAAATATCATCATATGTAGCGGGGGATCTCAAATTATTAACTGTGACATTGAAATAAGACGATTTTATGGAAAACCTGAGTGTAACGCTTATCATTATAGTTATCACCTGTATTGTATCATTTAGGGCCTTTTCTAATGAGGCCTTAATGAGC
This sequence comes from Arachidicoccus rhizosphaerae, assembly GCF_900107765.1. GTDB lineage: Bacteria > Bacteroidota > Bacteroidia > Chitinophagales > Chitinophagaceae > Arachidicoccus > Arachidicoccus rhizosphaerae. Next base: position 237,029 of record NZ_FNQY01000002.1, read on the forward strand.
AAACTGATCTTTTATCCGCCTGCCATTAGCGAGAACGGGCAGTGGTACCGTTTTTTTAGTTGCGGGCTGATTCATGCTGATTTTGGGCATCTGGCCTTTAATATGTATGCGTTTTATACTTTTGGCATTGTGGTGGAAGATGCTTTCAGGTCCATTTTCGGGGATGGCCTGGGGCGATTTTTTTATGCGTTATTATATGTGACGGCCTTACTCGTCTGTTTGTTACCTACTTATGTAAAAAATAAAGATAATTACGCCTATCAGAGTCTGGGCGCATCAGGGGCGGTATCTGCCATCGTTTTTGTCAGTATCCTGCTGATGCCTACCGCAGAGATCGGGCTTATATTTATTCCGTTTTTTACCCTTCCTTCTTTTATTTTCGGCGTGATTTATCTGGCCATTACCGCATGGCTGGACAGAAGAGGCAGCTCCAGAATAAATCATTCGGCGCATCTGTACGGCGGCTTATATGGAATTGCCTTTTTAATCGTGATTTGTCAGTTATTCTCTCATTTTAATGTACTGGCGCAGTTCGTATTACAGGTTCGCAGCTATTTTCAGATATAAACAGCTCAGTCATAGCGGGAGGTAATGAATGCCAGGCATGTCCACAGACCCGGACCTGCTTAATGCAATAGCTTATTTGCTGACGGCCTAGTTAACGACCGGTAGTTTGTGCCGGTAAGGATTTAAGTAGTTTTTTAGGCTATAAATGGCTCTTTTTTTGTCTTTCCCATAGATTGCCAGTAATTTTGAGCTCCTATTAATTATGTTAACAAAAAGAATCATTCCCTGCCTGGACATAAAGGACGGCAGGACCGTAAAGGGGGTTAATTTTGAGAGCCTGAGAGATGCAGGAGATCCTGTTGAACTGGGTAAGTTTTATGCGGATCAGGGAGCGGATGAACTGGTGTTTTTAGATATTACGGCCACGGTCGAAAAAAGAAAGACATTAAGGGAACTGGTGAGTAAAATAGCCCGGCATATCAATATTCCATTTACGGTTGGCGGTGGTATCAGTTCTGTACAGGACGGTAAGGCTTTACTCGATAACGGAGCCGATAAGACCTCGGTTAATTCTGCTGCGTTTAAACGCCCGGAATTAATCAGTGAACTGGCAGAAGCTTTCGGCAGTCAGTGCGTTGTTCTGGCCATAGATACTAAAAAGGAAGCCGACGGCAACTGGTATGTGTATCTGAATGGCGGACGGTTGAAAACCGATATTTTATGTGAAGACTGGGCCAGAAAGGGCGTTGAACTGGGGGCAGGAGAAATTCTGCTGACCTCCATGAATAATGATGGAACGAAGCAGGGATTTGCACTGGATATAACCAATAGATTAGCCACGACACTTCCTGTGCCGATTATTGCAAGCGGCGGTGGCGGTACGGTAGCGCATTTTATTGATGTATTTAAAAATGCACATGCAGACGCGGCGCTGGCGGCCAGTATTTTTCATTTCAGGGAAATAGAAATAGGCGCATTAAAAGCTGAGCTGGCGGCAGCTGGTATTGATGTAAGAAGGTAATCAGATCGGAGGGCAAGGCGCTTGCAGCTCCATTCAGATGAAACAAAATAACAGGTACGAAAAAGAAAATTTTAAAAGCATGGAAATTAATTATGCAAAATATCCCGACGGTTTAGTGCCTGCCATCGTGCAGGATGTCAAAACCAGTAAGGTGCTTATGCTGGGGTTTATGAACGCGGAGGCGGTGGCTAGGACCAAGGAACTGGGCAAAGTGACTTTTTTCAGCCGGACCAAAAACAGGCTTTGGACAAAAGGAGAACAAAGTGAAAACTATCTGCTGTTAAAGGATATGAAAGTAGATTGTGATAATGATACTTTACTGATTAAAGCCGAACCTTTGGGGCCGGTATGTCATACCGGGGCTGATACCTGTTGGGATGAGAAAAATGAGTGTGGCAGCTTTTTGGTGCAACTTGAAAATATAATTGAACAGCGTAAAACATCCGGTGGTGAGCAGTCCTATGTCAACAGCCTTTTTAAAAAGGGGATTAATAAAATCGCACAAAAAGTAGGGGAGGAAGCAGTGGAGGTCGTTATTGAGGCAAAAGATAACGATGAGCAGCTATTCTTAAATGAAAGTGCTGATTTACTTTTCCATTATCTGATTTTACTCAATGCAAAAGGTTACCGTCTCGAAGATGTATTGAAAGTCCTTCGTCACCGTCATGACCAGGCAGCGAAATAGTGTGCCTTTAAATTTAAAAAAACGGAATTAACTGTATTTGGAAAATTGGAGGCTGTGGCCCTGATTTGCCACAATACAGTTTTTTTATGGCCTTGTTCTTTCCGTTCAATTACAACGTTATGCAGCAACTTTTATTCACCAGGTTTACTTGTCTACGCTTAGATAGAAAATGGGGCCTTGCTATCCTTTTTGTCATGCTGTGCGGAGTAGCCCAGGCGCAAAATATGATGACAGCACTTAGTGAGCCCGATGAGATTGCCTGGTATAATCAGCATTTTGCCGGTCTGGAAGACAGCGTTACTCATTATCAGGAAGCCATCAAAAAACCTCAGATCCCCATGGAGCGCAGCGCCAACCTGGCTGCTTATCAGAAAGAACTAGGGGCATACAGGGCGGCGATGCGGCAATTTGTCGTGGCACACCGAAAGGAGGATACGGCAGCCAAAGCGTTGCTTATTAGCTGTTTTAGAGAAATAGAAATCAATCAGGATACCTTGAACGCGCTGGCGGGGCTGCTGGAAGGACCGGGAGCGGATAATGCTTATTCCACCTATCTAAGTCAGGAACTGAAGGGGCGGGCGAATAATGAGGTCGGCAAACCTTTTATTGATTTTAGCCTGCCAGATGATAAAGGGGTGAATATTTCCAGCAGTAACTACAGAGGCAAATACCTCTTGGTACTGTTCTGGGCCAGCTGGTGCGGCCCCTGTAGAGCAGAGATGCCTTCTTTTATATCTGTGTATCAGCAGTTTACCCCGGGCCCCCTGGAAGTTGTGGCGGTAAGTGTGGATACGGATAAAAATGCCTGGCTCCATGCCAAAAAGCAAGACGGAACGACCTGGTTCAATGTATTTGACGCTAAGGCCTGGAATAGTCCGGTGGTGCGTGATTATGCGATTCACCGTATTCCCCAGAATATCCTGGTGGGTCCTGACGGGCATATTGCCGCCAAAAATATTTCCGCCGCAGGACTCCAGAAATTGCTTGGAAAAGCGGTAGCCAGCCATCCTTAGCTGGGGTAATTCTTACCCAAAATCATCAATAACCCTTATCTTCGCAATCCAAAAAACGAAATCATTTTTTATATGTATCGCTCACATACCTGCGGTGAATTAACACTGTCTAATGTACAACAAGAAGTTACCCTGTCTGGATGGGTTCAAACCATACGTAAATTCGGATCTATCACTTTTGTGGATTTAAGAGATCGTTATGGGCTGACTCAGTTGCTTTTTGGAGAAAATTTAAACGGTCAGCTGGATCAACAGCCATTGGGCCGTGAATTTGTATTACAGGTAAAAGGGAAGGTGGCTGAGCGTTCAAATAAAAACCCCCAACTGCCAACCGGGGAAATTGAAATACTGGTCGAAAGCTTTACGATTCTCAATAAATCTGCCGTACCTCCGTTTACCATCCAGGATGATACGGATGGAGGAGAGGACTTGCGCATGAAATACCGGTATCTGGATTTAAGAAGAAATGCCGTCAAGAAAAATCTGCAACTGCGGTATCAGGTAGGTCGTTCCGTTAGAAATTATCTGCATGAACAGTCCTTTATGGATATTGAAACGCCGTTTTTGATTAAATCTACGCCAGAGGGTGCCAGGGACTTTATCGTGCCTTCCAGAATGAATGAAGGGGAGTTTTATGCGTTGCCCCAATCTCCCCAGACATTTAAACAATTACTAATGATCAGCGGTTATGACCGTTATTATCAGATTGTCAAATGTTTCAGAGATGAAGATTTAAGAGCCGACCGGCAACCCGAGTTTACACAAATTGACTGTGAAATGTCCTTTGTGGAGCAGGAAGATGTCCTAAAGATGTTTGAAGGACTGATTCGCAGGGTGTTTAAGGATGTTTTGAGTAAAGAGTATACGGAGGAGATCATCCGTATCAGCTGGGAAGAGGCCATGTGGCGTTTCGGAAACGATAAGCCAGATATCCGCTTTGGCATGGAACTGGCCAATTTAAAATTCCCCGCACATACCTTCCCCGAAAAAGAGCCGGTTACCGGTATTTTTGAAGACGTGGATTTTAAGGTATTTAATGAAGCGGAAACCGTAGTGGCCATGGCCGTGCCGGGCGCCAACAGCTATACACGTAAGGAAATAGATGAATTGACTGCCTGGGTGAAAAGACCTCAAATCGGCATGATGGGACTGGTATACGTCAAATGTCAGGAAGATGGCAGCTTTAAAAGCAGTGTAGATAAATTTTATGATGCAACCAGACTCCAGAAAATTGCCGAAGCCACCGGGGCGAAACCAGGGGATTTGATATTAATACTGGCCGGAAAGGAAGAAAGGACAAGGAAAGCTATCAGCGAATTGCGACTGGAAATGGGTAAGCGCCTTGGGCTTCGTAAATCAGACGAATATAAATTACTCTGGGTCCTGGACTTTCCGCTGTTTGAATATGCATCGGAAGAAAATAGGTGGGTGGCCAGGCATCATCCGTTCACTTCACCCAAACCCAGTGATATTGAACATATGATTTCCAATGATCCGACGATCAGTGATCCGGAAAGATATCTGGAACATCCTTATGCAAATATTAAGGCCAACGCCTATGATATGGTGTTGAATGGTAATGAAATAGGAGGAGGTTCCATTAGAATCTTCCAAAGAGAGCTGCAGGAGAAAATGTTTGCCGCTCTGGGAATGGATGAAAAGGAACAGCAGGAGAAATTTGGATTTTTACTGGGTGCTTTCCAGTATGGAGCGCCGCCACACGGTGGTCTGGCCTTTGGTTTTGACAGATTGTGCGCGCTACTGGGTGGTAGTGAAAGTATTCGAGATTTTATTGCCTTCCCTAAAAACAACAGTGGGCGTGACGTGATGATCGATGCGCCTGCCAGTGTAGACCAGAAACAGCTGGATGAACTGGGCCTGGCATTATCTCCCAATCAGCAATAATAAAACAACCTGATTAGATTATATATCAAAAGCCTCCTTTGAATTGATTTCAAAGGAGGCTTTTGATATATATGAATGGTCGCTTAGAGTTCTTTAATGTCATAAATGGGAATCGGAGGATCAAAGGACTGACCGCGTTCAGGTTTATTATATAATAGCATGACGACATCCATCCCCCGGACAACCCTGCCAAAGGCTGCGTAACCTAAATGGTCCGGATTGTTCACACCACCTGAATCATAGCCGGGCTGATCGCCGATAACAATAAAAAATTCAGCATTTGCGGTGCCGGGTTCTTCTCTGGCTAAGGAAATGGTCCCTGTTTTATGCAAAATGCCTGTTCTTTTGGTGGATTCATGGGCGATACCCTTCAGGGTTTGTAATTTATCGGGGTTCGTCTGCCAGATACCACCTTGAATGAGTTCCGCTTTGGGGGCATCTGAGGCCTGATTGTCGGCATTGAGCACCCGGTAGAAACTTGCATTATTATACAGTCCTTGTTTGATATAGGAGAGGAAGGCTTTACAGGTTTGTGGCGCACGATCCGGGTATATTTCTACTTCAATATCCCCGAATTTGGTTTCTATTAATACATGTGGATGTGCATATTTGTGGCCGCAGCTCATTAACAGGGCGGAAAAAATACAAATAAAGAGCAGGGCCGGGGTCGTTTTTTTTGCATGCATAATACCGATGTATACTGTTAATCACAAATTTAGCTGTTTTTGGTAATTGTTATGGAATTACCCGCTTTTTTCTATAAAATGGCGGCTACCTCTTTTTGGGGGTTCTGTCAATGCCCGGAAATAATTTAACTTTTATGCGGTATTCTTTTAACTTTGGACAACAAATTCAGTGAAAAAATAACTATATGAAAAAATTGCTGGCATTAATACTAGTGGTCATTGTTTGTCAATCGCTTAAAGCGCAAAGCAGTGATCAGTCTTTATTGAAGATGCAGGACGGTACCGGTCTTTTTGTCAAGCAGTCGGGCAACGGCCCGCTCTGTATATTTGTCCACGGAGGTCCGGGCGCGTGGAGTAAGTCTTTTGAAAATTTAAAAGGTTCCCTGCTTGAAAAGGAGCTGTCCATGGTTTACTATGATCAAAGAGGGTGCGGACGTTCTCAAAACGCCGCCGCGGATGATTATAGCCTGGAAAAAATGATCAGTGATATTGAACAGATCCGCACGCACTACGGCGTGGATAAAATATATCTGATGGCTCATTCCTTCGGGGGAATACTGGCCGTTAATTATGCAGCCCGGTATCCGGAGCATCTGGCAGGCATAATCCTGGCTAATGTGACTTTACATCTTTCTTATTCTCTACAAAATCAATTGACCTATATTAACGGGTTGCTGGGGACGACATTTAAACCGGAGAATAATTCAGACAGCGCGCTTTTCTCTACTTTTCTAAGGGCCAAACAGGCCCTTGGAGAAAAAGGATTGAATTATAAAATGCTTTCAGATAACAAAGCGCATGTAGAGGAGGTGGACAAAATTGACCAAAGCAATCCCAGCAGTTATGGGTTTGCGAAAGTTGTATTTAACATGCCTGTCTACTGGAAAAACTATATTCCTTTATCAGAAAAAATCCGGGTGCCGGTGCTGGTGATTACCGGCAATAAAGATCATTCCATTGGCGAAAATCACTACCGGTCTTTCAGGTTCCCGCAAATGACTCTGAAAAAAATTGACGGCGGCCATTTGTTGTATTATGATAATAACGCTGAATTTATCCGTACCGTTTTTGATTTTGTGCATCAACAGCCAGCAGAACAGTAAATCAGGGGAGCAGCGGGAGCGAAAGCGGCCTTCAGGCTATTTTAATACGATAGCCGCCAGCGCGGGCAGATGTACTTTTAAACGGTAATGCTTGGATTTTTTATCCAGTGGCTCCATCATAATATCGGTATTGAATACATCTCCCGTACCCCAGTAAGCCTCTTTATTGGAATTGAAAATTTCTGACCATTTCGTTTTCCCGTATAACTCCAGTTCCCAATTCCAATGTACCTGGGGGCGCATATTTAAAATAATGACCAGGTCGTCCTTGGATTTTAGTCCTTTTCTTTTAAATACGATAACAGCTTGGTCTTCATGATGCAGATTGACCCACTCAAATCCTGCCGGTTCAAATTGCTTCTCAAATAATGCAGCCTCCATGCGGTACAGCATATTTAAATCAGCAATGCATTTTTTCATGCCCTGATGGCTGGGCCACATCAGTAATGACCAGGGCAGTTCGCTTTTATAATCCCATTCTTTGGTGGAAGCTATTTCGTTGCCCATAAACAATAATTTAGCCCCCGGATGACAGAACATGTAAGTATATAATAAACGCAGATTGGCAAATTTTTGCCAATCGTCTCCCGGCATCTTATAGATCATCGGGCTTTTGCCATGCACTACTTCGTCATGGCTTAATGGTAACATAAAGTTCTCATTATAGTAATAGGCCATGGAGAAGGTGAATTCATTTTGATGATAAGGACGATGCACCGGTTCCCTTTGAAAATATTTAATCGTATCATGCATCCAGCCCATCATCCATTTCATGCCGAATCCCATGCCGCCCTGGTAGGTTGGCCGGCTGATGCCGGGCCAGTCGGTGGACTCCTCGGCAATAACCTGAATGGAAGGGAAGTCTCGGTAAAGGGTCTCGTTCAGTAATTTGATAAATGAGATGGCTTCCGTATTGCCGTTTCCGCCAAATTCGTTGGGCTCCCACTGTCCTTCCTCTCTACTGTAATCTAAACGCAGGATGGAACTTACCGCGTCCACCCGGATACCATCCGCATGATAGATGCCGCACCAGTAGTGGGCGCTGGACAGTAAAAAGCTTCTGACTTCACCTCTTGAATAATTAAAAATATAGGAGTTCCAGTCGGGGTGATAGCCTTTTCTGGTATCTGCATATTCATAGACATGCGATCCGTCAAAGCGGTAAAGGCCATGAGCATCTCTTGGAAAATGAGAGGGCACCCAGTCCAGTATCACGCCGATTTGTTCATTATGGAACGCATCTATTAATTTCATAAAGTCCTCTGGTGTGCCAAAGCGGCTGGTGGGGGCAAAATACCCCACCCCCTGATAGCCCCAGCTTCCGTCATAAGGAAATTCCATAACGGGCATCAGTTCTACATGGGTAAAGCCCATTTCCTTGACATAAGGCACGAGTAAATCAATCATATTCAGATAACTGTTATAGCTATCTTCATTTTGAGGATCGGGACGCATCCAGCTCCCCAGATGTACTTCATAAACGGAGAACGGTGCATTGAGCTGGTTGACTTTTTTTCTTTTACGCATCCATTCTTTATCTGTCCAGGGGTATTCAGGCTGATAGGTAATCGTGGCTGTCAGGGGACGTTTTTCCCAATAACAGGCGTAAGGATCCCCCTTATCCAAAACTTCAGATTCAGGCGTGATAATCCTGTATTTATAAAGCTCACCCATGCCGACACCCGGAATAAAACCTTCCCAAATGCCTGAACTATCCTGTCTTACAATCAGTGGGTGACTGTCGGTGTCCCAAGCGTTAAAATCGCCAACAACGGCTACGCTGGCGGCATTAGGCGCCCAGACCGCAAAATAACTACCTCTGGAGCCCATGACCTCGATTTGGTGATTGCCCAGTAATTCATGCATGCCACAATGTATGCCCTGCTGGAACATGGTGATATCTTCATCCGTAAATAAAGAATAATTCCAGACGGGTTTACTGCTGTCCACAAAATAACGCTGTTCATATTTTGTTTTAGAAGGAGTGGGCATGGGTTTTCTCAATTTTTAAGCAATATACAACATTCCAAAGGAATAAAATTGTTGCAATTAAGCAGATAAAGTTTTATTTTCACTGGCAGAAATAGCAGCAATGGGATTAATAAATAATTTTTTTCCTGCAATATTTTGGTGAAAACTATGTCAGCATTCAGACCCATAATGAAAACCTTGCGCATACTGGTGGCAGCACTCCTGATAGTAGGGGGGCACGAGGCTGCAGTGGCGCAAAAAACAGTCGGCGATTTGACCTTAAATTATGAGCTGGCCGCCGGAAATAATCAGCACCTTGATTCTAATATAATTACTTCTGCCTCTAAAACCTTATTGATCAGGGGAGGCATGTCAAAATCAACCATGGTTTTTAATGGTTTTTCTCAGTCCATCATCTATAATCAAAATGGCGAAAAGGCCTATGTGCTCTATCATTTAAACGATCAGGATTATATGTCTGTACTCTCTCAGACTCAGTGGGAGAATCAATATCGTAAGTATAAGGATATGAAGGTGCAGCTTAATGCCAAGGATACCAAGACGATCTTGGGCTATAGGTGTATTAAGGCGGTTGCCAGCCTTAAAGACGGTACACAAATCAATATGTATTATACACCGGAACTTAAGACAACTGTCGGTGATAATCCATATGAGTTTAAGCAGATTCCAGGCCTTATCTTAGAATATGAAGCCCAGGTCATGCATAAGTATAAAATTACTTTTACGGCCACTAAAATTGATTTTGGACCCGTTCCTGCTGCGGCATTCATTATTCCCAAAGAAGGATACAGGTTATTGGATCCCAATATGTTGAAGCAAAACGACTAATCCCTGTCTTTTATAGAATTGCCCGTTATTTTTTCACGGAAGCCTAACTATTGCGGAGTCGTTCCTCTACTATTTAATTGTTATCCAATTTTATCTGAATTGTTATTTAGTGTTCCAATTTTCAGACTAAAAAACAAAAATAGCTACATTCACAGCACTGCTTAGCCGGGTTTTAGGGGCATGGCAGCAGCCTGGTGCATTTTCAATGATGCCCATGCCAGGTGTTTATTATCAAAATCAAATGCATGAAAACAAGACTTTTGAAAACAAGGCGCTGGATGGGCGCCCTCGTGGTAGCAGCCGGATTTATCCATACCACGGTGAATGGACAGTTTGTAACGCATCTGCAGGATCCGGTGGATTATGTGAATCCACTGATGGGAACCGACTCTAAATTTGAATTATCTAATGGGAATACTTATCCTTCCATCGGTTTGCCCTGGGGAATGAATATGTGGACACCCCAAACCGGTGAAATGGGCAGTGGATGGCAATATACGTACGGGGCAGATAAAATAAGAGGCTTTAAACAAACGCACCAGCCATCTCCCTGGATGAATGATTATGGACAGTTTTCCATTATGCCAACCACAGGGGGGATTAAAGTAGATCAGAATAAACGGGCCAGCTGGTTCTCTCATAAAGCAGAGATCGTAAAACCCTATTATTATAAGGTCTTTTTAGCGGATGCCAATGTTACGACTGAATTGACGCCGACAGAAAGGTCGGCGCAGTTTCAGATTACTTATCCAAATGAGGATAGTGCTGCCCTTGTCATCGACGCGTTTGATCGCGGCTCCTATATAAAAGTGCTGCCCGAACAACAAAAAATTGTCGGTTATACTTCCAGGTATTCCAGGGGTAAACTTAAAAACTTTAAAAATTATTTTGTTATATACCTGGACAAGCCCTTTAGTTACAGTCAGATTTATGACGATACCACTTTGACAGATAAAAAGGAGCTGCAGGCAAACCATGTTCTGGCTGTCATAGGCTTTAGTACTAAACAAGGAGAGAAGGTACATGCGAGAGTCGCCTCCTCATTTATAAGTGAGGCGCAGGCCGAGCTCAATCTGAAAAGAGAACAAGGAACCAAAAGTTTTGATCAATTGGCCGCTGAAGGCCGGAAGATCTGGAATGAAAAATTAGGCCGTATCAAAGCAGAAGGCGGTTCTGTGGATCAGACCCGGACATTTTATTCCTGCCTGTACCGGATGATGTTTTTCCCGTGTAAACTCTATGAAATAGATGCCCAGGGTAAACCCGTTCACTGGAGCCCTTATAACGGAGAAGTGAAGCCGGGATATATGTTTGCAGGCACCGGATTCTGGGATACTTTCAGAGCTTTATATCCGTTTTTAAGCCTGGTATTCCCAGACATTAATAAGGAAATGCAACAAGGCTTGATCAATGATTATAAAGAAGGAGGATGGTTACCTGAATGGTCCAGCCCTGGTTATTCCAATATTATGCTTGGGCAGAATTCAGCTTCTGTTGTAGCCGGTGCTTACCTGAAAGGTATTCGCGGATATGATATCAATACATTATATGAGGCGATTGTTCACGGTGCACATAGTAAGGGACCAGAGGCTTCAGGACGCAGCGGCTTTGAGGATTATGATCAATACGGTTATATCCCGAGTGATAGCAAAACAGGTAACAGCGTTGCCCGCACGCTTGAATATGCCTACGATGACTATGCGATATATGCCTTAGGCAAGGCGCTGGGAAAACCAAAGTCTGAGACAGATCTTTACCGTAAAAGAGCCCTGAATTATAAAAATGTTTTTGATCCTTCCACCAATTTTATGCGTGGGAAGAATGCAGACGGTTCTTTTGTCGCGGATTTTGATCCCTATAGCTGGAGCCGGGATTTTATTGAGGGCAATAGCTGGCATTATACCTGGTCCGTATTTCAGGATATACAGGGATTGATGGATCTGATGGGCGGGAAAAAATATTTTATCCAAAAGCTGGATTCTGTTTTCTCAGCTCCGCCGCTCTTTGCAGCACCCGGCCATAAGGCCAGAGGTATGATTCATGAAATGCGGGAAATGCAGGTGATGAATATGGGGCAGTATGCGCATGGGAATCAGCCCATCCAGCATATGATTTACCTATATAGTTATGCCGGCGCACCGTGGAAGGCGCAGTATTGGGTAAGAGAAGCCATCAATAGACTATATAAGGCGACCCCGGATGGATATTGCGGAGATGAGGATAACGGCCAGACCTCTGCCTGGTATGTATTTTCCGCCATGGGATTTTATCCGGTCTGCCCGGCATCTGCTGAGTATATCCTGGGTGCCCCTTTGTTTAAAAAGATGACCGTACAACTGGAAAACGGGAAGTCTTTTTCCATCAATGCGCCGCAAAATAGTAGAGACAACCGGTATATTGAAAGCATGACGGTGAACGGCAAGCCGTATACAAAAAATTATATCAGTCATCAGGACCTGCTAAACGGTGCTCAGATACAGGTAAAAATGGGCAGTCAGCCTAATGAGCAAAGAGGGATAGCGCCTGCAGACAGACCCTTCTCACTTTCTTTAACTAAGTAATCCAGCGTAGCGGTCTTTTAGAAACGTCGCCATGGAGTAAAACGGGGCAGCTTTATCCGGATATTGGAGGCTGCCCTGTTTGTCTTTAGCCCTTCAATGGCTACAACCAGTTTGCCGTCAAAATGGTGGTCAAAAGCACTGAGCGCTTCCGGTAAGAAAATAAAACCGCAGCTCAGATGGAGCCTATTAATAAATGGAATAGTAAAGGCAGGGTGTTGGTAATGCAATGCAATAACAAACCAAAGAAAAAGCCGTATTTGATCCGGACATAACCAAATCCAAAACCCATAATCAGCTGAGGTAAAACAAAAACAGGATAAAAATAGATCAGGTTATAATGGATGGGGGCGAAATTGAAAATGTGCCCCAGTCCAAAAATAATGGCTGCCAGATAGTAAAAAATCTTCCTTTTTTTTTAAACTGACCGACAAGGCAGGGGTTGTTGATTTTCTGGTGGAAACCATGAAGATAAGGGCCAACAGCGCCAATATCCCTTCATAAATATACTTAAACGCAGAAAGATGGATGCCCGTGATTCTGAAAAGAATCAGCGTTAAAATGAGGCCAGCTGCCATGATTAGGTGACTTACTTTATAGTCCTGCCAAAGTCTGAATATGCATTCTTCTAAAAATGGAACAAGAAACGGAAATAAAAGGAATTTTTGGATAGGGGAACTGAATACCGTTGTTATCTGATTCGTCTTTGCTATGTCGATATGAAAAGCCATTTTTATCAAAAGATCCGTGAAGCTTATAATGATGGCTGAAACGATAAAGCCCAGGAAGCAGTATCCCCATATTTTTAAAGATTCCTGCAGTTTCTTTTTAAAAGGTAAATCCAGTGCCGTTACAGAAGGATATAATTCCATTGTTTATTCAGTCTTTAATTGCATGTTGGTGCGGCCGCATCAAATATTTACCCGGCCTGTATCAAAAAGATGGCGGGGCGCTTGTGGAGTGTCAGATCCTTGAAATGCGCTTTCCACCAGGAGGTCTTCCTGCTTATAATGGACTCCTGCGCAGAGGTGATATCCACGGCCACACATAGCCTGGTGTCCGGATGGCAGGAACTTATAATGTCTTCCACCAACTGCATGTTACGGTAAGGGGTTTCTATGAATATCTGTGTACAGCCTCTTTTTTTAGCGTCTGCTTCCAGGTGCTGAATCGCTTTTTTTCTTTCCATTTTATCAATAGGCAGATAACCGTTAAACTGGAATAGTTGCCCGTTCATGCCACTGGCCATCAGCGCCAGTAAAATGGAATTAGGGCCGACCAGCGGATGTACCCTGGCTTCCAATTTTTGCGCTTCCTCCACCAGGTATTGACCAGGGTCGGCTACACCCGGGCAGCCGGCTTCGCTGATAATGCCGATATTCTTTCCGGCTAGTAAAGCGTTTTTAAAGTCGGTAAGAACCTGTTCTTCCAGCTTATGTATGGCAAACCACTGATAATCGTCAATCACCATTTCTTTCCACCATTTTTTAAAATAGCGCCTGGTTGTTTTAATGTTTTCTGCAAAAAATACGTCACAGCTTTTTATGGCCGTTAAAATATAGGCAGGCAGTACATCAAAGGCTTTTTGATCATCTTGTAATACGGTGGGAATCAAATAAACTTGACCGGTCATAATTTTTAAAATCTGAATAAAAAGTAATAATAAAGTGGGCAGATATAGCGGTTAGTGAACGGATTAAATTATGGATGCTGCTCATCCTGCCGCCTGCTCTGCTGCATTTTCTTTTTGATTTTAAGTTTCAGACTTCGTGGCTTATGGGGTCTGCTGGTGTCTTCTCCCAGTAATATACCCCAGGGTTTTAAATCCTCAACTCCATCAAAAAATACCTTTAAAAAGGCCATCATGGGGACCGCCAGGAACATGCCCGGAATACCCCAGATCTGGTTGCCGATAATAACACCCACAATGGTTACCAGCGCATTTATTTTTACTTTAGAGCCTACCACCTTAGGTAGAAGAATATTGCTGTCAATCAAATGTACAATGGAGACAACAATCAGTACGCCCACAATGGTGACCAGCTTGCCTGAAGTCGCTGTGATAATCAGACAAAGAATGGCAGCCGTGAAAATGCCCAGATAGGGAATCAGATTCAGTAGTGCGACTACAAAAGACATGAGCAGCGCATATTTAGCGCCCACAATCATAAAGCCGATAAATAACATGATGGCCACAATGAGCATTTCTATGAGTAGGCCAAAGATATAATTGCGGATAACGTATTTGGTTTTAGCTAAGACAGCCGCAACCGCCTCGCTATGCGTTTCTTTAAAACAGGCAATTAAAAAACGTACAATCAGGTTACGGTACAAGAGAAACAGGAAAGTATAGATAGGCACCAGTACCGTATATTCCACGACAGTGGATACCGTGGATACGGTAGAACCGACCAGTGCAGGCGCACTGTTCAGCACTTTGGTTCTGAGATTTTCGACGGACTGTTGTAAGTTAATAGAACTGATATGGAAATGATTTTGCAAATAGACCTGCAGATTCCCTACTGCTGTTGTGAAATGCTGTTCCAGTATGGGCAAATCTTCTTTAAAATCAATGAGCTGCTCTGATATGAAGTAAATAATACCTGCCATCAGGATAATGGCCGCCAGCATACAAAGGATGGCCGCAATGGCATGATGCATGCCTTTGCGCTCCAGATAATTGCAGGGTTTAATCAGAAAAATACAAAGAATAGCCGCTATAAAAAGCGGAACGAGTATGGATTTTCCTACAAACAAAAGCCAGAGAAGAAGACAAATCATCAGTAATACACTGCTGATCTTCATGTAAAAAGGAAGGTTTTTTTGCTCCATAAATTGCTATTGTATATACAAACCTACTATTTTAAGCTGAATGAAGTTGATTAAAAACCTGATTTTTAGTACAATGGTGGTATTTTTGTCGATATGGTGCAGCAGCGTTTATTTGAGTTTGAAAAGGCCAGCATCTGCTATTATAGATATGGCAGCGGCCCCCAGCTGGCATTTTGTCTGCATGGATATAGCAATAGCGCCACGATGTTTGAGCTTTTGGCACCGCGGTTAGGGGATTCCTTTACCCTGATTGCCCTGGATCTGCCTTACCATGGCCAAACCAGATGGGGCAGGCATAAAATGCGTGTGGAGGAGCTGGATGCTATCTTACAGGGTATTTTGAAACAGGAGCAATTAGCAAAGGCGTATATGTTAGTGGGATTCAGCCTCGGGGCAAGAATCTGCATCTCGCTGTTTAACTTTAATCCGGAGCCGGTTCAAAAAATGATTCTATTGTCTGCGGACGGATTATATAGCTCCTTTTTGTATAAGCTATTGGTCCGTACCAGGTTAGGACATTTTCTCATGGCCTGGTTATTAAAAAATCCTAAGAAATCCATGCCTACCGTTAACTGGCTGTATCATAATAAGCTGATTAATAAGACAATATATACCTATGCACGTAGTTTTGTTAATTCAAAACGACAAAGTACTTTATTGTATGCCAGGTGGGTTTCCATGTCCCGGTTACATCCGGGTCTTAAGCGCTTTCAAAGACAGCTATCCAACCGCAAGATACCTGTTTTGATGGTATTTGGTAAAAAGGATCAGGTAACTCCCCTGCATAATGCGGAGATTATCAGAAAGTACCAGAATACTTATCTCCATATCTATAAATGGGAAGCGGGACATCTGTTATTAAGACCTCAATATCTGGATAAATTAGTCGGCCTTTTTCTGGATTGTTACCCTGTTAATCTGCCTAAAAAATGAGTTTTTCAACGCTTTTAGTAGATATTACCCTCTGTATCCTGATTATATATGGATTATTGATTATGGTTTATCGTACATTTTGGAATCGTCTGGAACCGGTAAAGCTTAAGCAGGAGCCTGATGCGCATCCTCAGGCGGGGAGCCGGGACGGGATTCGGTTCTCCGTCATCATTCCAGCCAGAAATGAACAGGAGAATATTCAAAATTGTATTGAATCTATCCTGCATGGGTCCTATGCCAAAGATTTATATGAAATTATTGTCGTAGATGATTTTAGCACCGATGGAACCGGCGCCATTTTACAAAGGCTCCGTAGCCAACATCCGGCGCTGATAAAAATAATAGCACTCGCACAGGTACTGGATAGTCGTCCCATTAATTCTTACAAGAAAAAAGCGCTGGCGCTCGCCATTGAAAAGGCGCAGGGAGAATGGATACTGACAACGGATGCAGACTGTATTTTGCCTGATCAGTGGCTGGCGTATTATAATAGCTATATCAGACAAACAGGGAAGCGCTTTGTCGCGGCTCCGGTCAGGTTTATGGATACCGGCTCTTTTGTCAGCAAGTTTCAGTGCCTGGATTTTTTGAGCCTGCAAGGCGTCACCGCCGCCGCAGTGGGCGCCGGAGTGATGAGTATGTGTAATGGAGCCAATCTGGGGTATGAGAAGGCCTTTTATAAGGAGGTCGGTGGATTTGAAGGCGTTGATAAGCTGGCGAGCGGCGATGATATGTTTTTGATGCAAAAAATGCAGGACCTGCAGCCCGGAAGTGCAGGATATTTATTCACCACAGCAGCCATTGTGGATACGCTGCCCATGCCCGACTGGCGTTCTTTTATCAATCAAAGAATCAGGTGGGCCAGTAAGGCCGGCACCTATAAAGACTATCAAATAAAACTGGTTCTCGTGATTGTTTATTTATTAAACCTGAGTCTGGTCGTTTTATTTTTTACCGGTCTTTTTCACCCTGTTGTCCTGGTGAAGTGGTTGATTTTGATATTGATTAAATACCTGATAGAATTCCTTTTCATGTGGCGGGTGGCGGCATTTTTTAATCAGCGAAATCTGATGGGCTGGTTTTTAGTAATGCAACCCTTGCATCTGCTTTACACAGTGGTAGCAGGATGGTTAGGGATGTTCGGTAAATATCAATGGAAGGGCAGACAGGTTAAATAAGGGCGAAGAATTCATTTACATTTTAGGCGGCATACCCAGGAGTTTTCTGCCTTCCTCGGAGACGTCGTCCAGACTCCAGACCGGATCCCAGACTATTTGTGTTTCCACCTGATAATCCGGAAAATCCTGCAGAATTCTGTTTTGGACCCCGGCCTGTATGGCTTCTCCCAGCGGACAATGAGGGGTAGAGAGGGTCATGGTTACCAGGATTTTCTGGTCCTTGGAAAAGCTGATGCCATAGACCAGGCCTAAATCCATGATATTTACGAAGAGCTCCGGATCAATTACATCATAGAGGCTGATAAGAGCAATTTTCTTTTGTTCAAAAAACGGATCATTTATTTGGAGCTGTTGTAGAAGTTGCATGTATGAAATTTGTTTTATGTTTTAAGACAATCAGAACATTCAGCCCATAGCTAAGGGAGGTTCCGGTAAGAAAGATTAAGGCTATTTTGGTAACCCAGGGGGAGCCCCAAAGCACACCTGCCAGTAAAGCGTATAAGGCGATAACAAACAGCCACCACTGGACATTAACCAGCCATTGCCGGTAAAGCTCCTTAGGGAGCGGTATTTTCCCTTTGCCGTTCAGATGTTTATAATGCCCGTTCCAGACGATAAAAGGCAGGGTTTTAAAGGTCATGCCTAGGCCGAGTGCTGAAATCCAGCCAAGAATTGCAAGAATCCCATAGGCTATATGTCCATTACCCAGCGGGCTTCCCGTAAGTAATAAAGTCAGAAAAACCAGCGCCGCCATAAGGTTCACAAAGGAGAGTCCGCTAAACTGCAGGGTGACATCAATGGGCCTTTTAATCCGGTTTTTATAAACATCCCTTAGATACAAAAGCCAGTGACCAATGCCCGCTATTACGATCAACAGATAAAGAAGCGCTCTGGCTGTTACAGAGAAAAAATAACCATCTATTAAAAAAAGCAGCATGCCTGCATTAATCAGGATATAAGCATTTCTTAAAAGATAGGTTTTATTGGATTTACCCAGTAAAAACATCGGAATCAGTTTGGCGCTGACGCCAATGATTAACTGTAAAAACCATCCGGCGAGCCCCATATGGACATGCAGTTTTAATAATTCCAGATGGTTTTTATGGATAATATAAGGGTAGCGCAGATTCCAGGCTAGTAAAAAGCCTGCAAGCGTTGTAGCGCTGAGCCAGCAGGCCGCTGTCAGAATAAACGTTTTCTGTATATTATAAGATTTGCAAATGCGGGAGGTCCAGCCGACATTGAGTACAAAGCAGCCACTGGCTATAAATATTAAAAGGCCGCCAAGTAACCCCCATAATGGGAAACGACCTGCTAAAACAGGTGTATACCAAAAGCCGCCGCCCAGCAGTACAATGCCCGTCAAAAGTAGCCAGAAGGATAAAAAAGCCAGCAACTCACTATATAAATCTCTTTCACAAATGACAGGTAATAATTGGTAACCGGCCCCGAAAATGAGCATGGTCAGCCAACCCACCACTGTCAGATGTACGATGGATAATAAGCGGAAATTAAAATAGCCTCCTAAAAGCAGGTCGCTATGAAAAAGTAAGGTCACCGCCAGCAAAATAAAGAATACAGCCGCTGCTCCATAAAAGGGTAGTACTGCCTTATTAGCCGGAGCCTTGCCTATATTAATACCAGCCACAATTTAAATGATTAGTCTTTGATTAAAGGTACAATAATATACAGCCGGATTATTGTTTTCGATGCGTCAGTAACAGTTTGACCTCTTTATCGGAAACAGGCCAGATCAATATATTGAATGTTCCGGTGCGCTGAAGATCTTCGAGCAAGTAAACAGGAATCCTTTTGTGATAAACATATAGCGCGTCCTGGGTGGGTAATATGTCTAATTCACCAAGGATGGCATGCATGGGCTCCGGCATTTCCAGTTGTCTGACATCAATGATTTTAACATGGGCTGATCCAAATTTGTTCAGTTCCGTCATAAATGTAGATTCATCCACGGTAGCAATCTGGTCATGGGGGCCTTCCGGCTGCGCTTCAGCCTGCTGCTGCGGCTCAGAGCTGCCGGACAGCTGCACATTGTCCGGTTTATAAAAATAACTATATACCAATTTAGGTTCCGGCGTTTGCGCATAGGTCGCTGCTCCCTTATTTTCCAGTAGTTTCAATAAAGGCGTCGGAACAAAGGTATTGATGATTTTAAGGGCTGTCCCCGGCGCTACTTTTTTATAAGCAGCCATGATTTCTTTTAGCGGGTCATGGCCTGAAGCCAGCATTGCTCTTACGTCAAGAGCGGTTATTTTTTCGCCAGGCAATCCTTTCAGCCATTCGGGTTCGGGCAGGGGAGCGGCTGGTTCCGTTGGGCTGTTGTCAGAGGCCGGTGCCCCGGACTCAAATCCCAGCGGACGCAGCACCAGAAAAAACTCCTCAACACTGCAGCCCCCAATTGAGGCGGCTTCCTGAATGGTCGTTCTGGACGCCATTAATTTTCTTAATATGGGATTGCGAAGTTTTTCCAAAGGTTTAGCCAGGCTGGATATGGCATCCAGTGCCTGGCTGTTTTCCTTTAATAGCTCGCTTATTTTTGTATTGCTATTAATGATCATGATAAATGATTGTATTTTTACATAAGAAATTTAAAGCCATTGACTGATTTTGGGCAGTAGGACGGTGTTTTCCAGATGGAGATATCTGCTTAGTCTCAGATCAAATTGGGACAGCCGTTTAAAATAATAAATATAAGAATCGCAGGCATCTGCTGGTGCTTTATATTCATTAGTGTGATTTCTGATGTGCGCTAAAAGCCCTGCAAGCGTTTCATTGGCTTGCTTTTTAAGGGTCGTTCCGGTATACAGTTGCTTGAGTACTACCGTACCAGCAGGCTCTGTGGGCTGACTACCATTGGATACTTGTTTAACGGCTTCAAATAATGCGGACTTTTCCTGTGTCAGGTGAAAAAGCAAAGTGGCAAAGAGCTGGTCCTGGTACATTTTAAGGGAGGCCAGTTCAGGATGGGTCTGTTGGTGTTTGAGTCGTATATTTTCCCCTAAGTCGTCCAGCTGCGGGGCCTGCTCTCTAAAATAACTGTGGTCGGTCTGCTCGATAAAATCACAGAGAAACCCTGCATTCCACTGGTCATACTGTAAAATTATATCATCCTTCAGTTCAGGTGCGTCCGCATTTTTATCGGCTTTATTCGCATTTTCACAACTATAATCCTGGCCTTTGGCCGCGAAATAGGCGGCTTTTTTCTGTTCTTTTGCTGAAATCCCGGTGTCCGTTGAACGCTCTTCTGAGCCTGAATCATGGTTTTTCTGTATCTGGATAAACCAGTCCTCAGGACCCTTGCTTAAATATTCAAAAGTGAATATATTGCCTCTTTCTCCCAGTAGTTGATAATAGACTGGTTTGGGGTCGTGGTCGTTATGAATGATGAAATAATCTCCCGCAGTCAGGTTGTCAAAATATTTAAAGATTGTAGGGTGTTTTAAACGAGGTTCAATGAGGGTGACATCCAAAACCTTGTCCAGGTCAATTGTGGTGCTTAAATTTTCTATGTTCATGATTATTAATTATTTAAATGGTTATTTAACCGGCCTGTTTGCGCAGGCAGAACAAAGGTACTATAAAATATTAAAAGACCTTTTTATCTTTTATATTTTACAAAATTCTGACTTCCGGTTCTTGGATTGTTAAAGATTTCTTATCGGGCGGTCTGAGATATAACCAAAATCATAAATCCGGTCAAAAAGTGCTATAATCGCTAAGTTCTATTTACTTTTGCAGGCCAAATTTTAAGGTATGGTAGATTTATCCAACTTTGACCCGAATAGCGTAGGAAATCCCGAAAACGGGCTGTTCGGACTTCCTTTTAACAGTGTGGAAGACGCTGATTTGATTATTTTGCCTGTTCCCTGGGAGGTAACCGTCAGTTATGGAAGCGGGGCTGCCAGAGCCATCGAGCCAATATTAAAAGCCAGTTTACAAATTGATTTATTTGATCCTGATTATAAGGACACCTGGAAAAAGGGGTTTTATATGATGGATCTGGATAAAAAGATCCTGACCAAGAGTGATTACTTGCGTAAAGAAGCCGAGCTTTTCGTGGATTATATCTGTCACGGAGAGGAAGTAGGGAAGAATAACTTTATGTGTAAAAGCATCCGGGAAATTAATGAAGGGGGCGCCTATTTAAATACCTGGGTGTATGAGCATACTAAAAATCTGCTGGGTAAAGGTAAACTTGTCGGACTGTTGGGAGGGGATCATAGTACTCCTTATGGGTTTATTAAAGCACTGGCAGAAACACATCCATCTTTTGGTGTATTACAAATTGATGCACACTGTGATTTAAGGAGTGCCTATGAGGGATTTACTTATTCCCATGCGTCCATTATGTATAATGTACTCCAGGATATTCCACAGGTTGAAAAACTGGTTCAAATTGGTATCAGAGATTTTTGTGAACAGGAATGGGATTATATCCAGGCGCATCCGGACAGAATCAAAACCTTTTTTGATCGTCAGATTAAGGAAAGAATGTATGAAGGCGAAAGCTGGCAGTCTATCGTAGATGAAGTGGTCGCTTCTCTGCCTCAAAATGTATATTTATCTTTTGATATAGATGGACTCGATCCGAAGCTTTGTCCTAATACCGGTACACCGGTTCAGGGTGGTTTTGAAGCTTGCCAGATTACTTATCTTATTAAAAAGATTGTATCTTCCGGAAGAAAACTCATTGGATTTGATCTGGTGGAAGTTGGATCCAATAATGAAGTAGCCGATGCCAATGTTGGAGCAAGAATGCTTTGGCATTTATGTAACTGGTTGACTATCAGTAATAAATAAAGATAATAAATGAATTGACTTTATGGCTGCAAAACAATACGATTATCTGGTCACCCTTAAAAAAAACATCGATAAGAAGGTGAATGTTATTTCTCTTATCTTGTTGATTATCAGTATTTGTATTTTTTTGTATACGGCTGTAAGGCTGATGAATACCAATTTTCATAAGAACGCTGTTATTTGCGTGGTGATCGCTGCCTTTAGTGTTTTGTGGATCATTCTGAAGGAAATGGGTAAAATCACCTATTACAGGCTTGCTTTCCTGATCAGCGGCGCTGCTTTATTTTTCCCTCCATTTGGGCTGACCTGGCTAGGCATTTTATTTGTCCTGATCGGCTTATTTGAGAAACAGGCTAAATTTCCGCAGGAAATCGGTTTTGATGAAGAAGGTATTACCACCAATTCTATTCCCAGCAGGTTTTATACCTGGGATGAGGTGAGTAATGTCGTATTAAGAGGCGGATTGTTAACCATTGACTTTAAAAATAATAAACTCTACCAAAAAGAAGTACAAAATAAAGTAACCATAGCATTGGAAGAAGAGTTTAATTCATTCTGTCGTAGTCAATTAGAAGTGTCAGCTAAATTAAAAAATTAAGTACCAGTCCCATTAAACTTCCCTGATTGGTTGCTAAGTTCCGGCCGGATTAGCATTAAAGATGCCTTAGGTTTATTCGTGTTGTCATTTTTTGCCGGCTGGCTTCCTTAAAAGATAGCAGACCCAGAAGTCCTTTTATAAGGATTTTGGGTAGGAAGTGGCGGTTATTTTGTAAATTTGCACCCTTATTTGGTTTCTACATTTAATTATTGTAATACTTTATGGCCTTAAACGCCTCTCCATATCTGATGTATTCTGATGGTCAGGGAAATATCTTTGAAGATACCTCCTTATATGCTATTGGAAGAGCTGGCTGGGATGCCTTGCCTGTCGATCCTGAAGATTGGATTGAACTGCCTAACGGGGGGAATTTATATGAACTTCCGGGCAGAAAAGGTATTGGTCTTGACGTGAAAACAGGAGAACTCAGATTGTGTGACAAAGGCTGGGCCGTCGCCGCATTTATTCCGCCAGCCTATACCGGTCTTTTCCTGGCAGCTTATGAAACGACAGATCCTGACGCGCCGAAATTACCCTTGTTTTGTTATACGGCAGCCGGCTGGCATAATGAAAAATTATACGTGCCTGCTGTACGCGTGGAGCAGGATATAAGGCAGGAATGCGCCGGTTATAAAGATGATCTGGTCGCTTCAGGGGCTTTGGATATGCTTAAAAATTATCCGGAAAACCGGCTGGTAAGACATTTAATGGATAATTGCTGTAATACCTATCATTGCCCTGCCGCCAGAAATTTATCCTTAGGCAGATGGGAATGTCCGGTGCCTGTATCACCCGCCTGCAATGCCAATTGCCTGGGCTGCATCTCTTTTCAACCAGAAACAGAAACGATTGTATCGACTCAGGATCGGCTTACTTTCAAGCCAAGGGCAGAGGAAATCGTCGAATTCACGGTTCCCCATTTACTAAGTGCACCGTATCCGATCGTTAGCTTCGGACAAGGCTGCGAGGGAGAACCCTTATTAATGTGGGAGACCATTAAAGAATCTATCATTGAGATTCGCAAACATACGGATAAAGGCAGTATAAATATCAATACCAACGGTTCCAAGCCTGATGCAGTGCGTCAGCTTTGTGAAGTGGGGCTTAATAGCATACGCGTTTCCATGAATTCTGCTCAGGAGTCTGTTTATACTAAATATTATATGCCCAATAATTACGTTTTTCAGGATATCGTAGAGAGCCTGAAAGTCGTTAAAAGTTTCGGGGGATGGACCAGCATCAATTATTTTGTCTTTCCGGGAATGACAGATACAGAAGCTGAATATGAGGCCTTACGGGAATTAATCCGGCAAACGGATTTAAATATGATTCAATGGCGGAATTTTAATATTGACCCCGATTGGTATTTAACCCATCAAGGCGTCGGAGATTCCGCAGAAATGATGGGTATTAAAAACCTGATGGAGGAAATTCATGCAGAATTCCCTAACCTTAAATACGGTTATTATAATCCTCCTATTGAAAGAATAAAAGGGCGTTATGAGCAGGATTTTGCTCATTAGCTGTTGTAAAAGCTTACATCAACCATGGATACTCAAAAATCTGTCGCATTTCATACACTAGGGTGCAAACTCAACTTTTCTGAAACATCTACGCTTTCCAGAATGCTGGAAGCGGAGGGATTTGAGAAACGGGAGTTTGAAGATCTGGCCGATGTGTATGTGATTAATACTTGTTCTGTTACGGATAATGCAGATAAGGAATGCCGCCAGCTCGTAAGGCGTATTGGTCGCAAGGCTCCACAGAGTCTGGTAGTGATTACCGGTTGTTACGCCCAGCTAAAGCCTAAAGAAATTTCAGAAATACCCGGCGTGGATTTGGTCCTGGGTGCAGCGGAAAAATTTAATATAGCCGATCATTTAAAAGAACTGACTAAAGGCGATTCTACCAAAATTTCCAGTTGTGATATTGAACAGGTCAGTGGTTTTAATAGTGCCTTCTCCTTAAATGACCGTACCAGAACTTTTTTAAAGGTGCAGGACGGTTGTGATTATACCTGTTCATTTTGTACGATCCCCAAAGCCAGAGGCAAAAGCAGATCCAGTAATATTCAAAGCGTTCTTGAAAATATCCAAAAAATTGCGGATACCGGAAACGTAAAAGAGGTCGTGCTAACTGGTGTAAACCTGGGGGATTTTGGAAAAGGACCGGATGGCATGAAAAAATCCGAAGAAGCATTTTATGATCTGATTCAGCAAATCGACAATATGGAAGGAGTAGACCGTTACCGGATATCTTCCATTGAACCCAACTTGTTAACGCCTGATATTATCAGATTTGTGGCAGGCAGTAAACATTTTATGCCACATTTTCATATCCCATTACAAAGTGGCTCTAATAAGATCCTGGGGCTGATGCGCAGAAGATATCAAAGAGAGCTCTATTTGGAAAGAGTGGCCGAAATTAAAAGCCTGATGCCGGATTGCGGAATCGGAGTGGATGTGATCGTCGGATTCCCTTCGGAGACAGATGAAAACTTCAAAGAAACCTTCGATTTTATCCACCAGCTGGACGTGAGCTATCTGCATGTATTCACTTACTCTGAAAGGCCGGGAACACCTGCTCTGGATATAGAGGGTGTGGTTCCTGTCCATGTCCGCCATGAACGCAATAAAGTGCTGAGGAATCTGTCCTATAAGAAAATGCAGTATTTTATTGAGGGACAAAAAGGAAAACAAAGAACGGTATTGTTTGAAGATCATAACAAAAATGGGATGATGGAAGGATACACAGATAATTATATTCGTGTAAATACGCCGTTCCGGGAAGAGTGGACCGGGCAATTAATTGATTGGACCATTCAATAAACCAGATAACCTTTCTCAAAAACAGCGGGGGACTCTTCTTATCATATTTACGGCTGGCAGATGAACTTTGTTCTGATGTCAGCCTTTTTTGTTTTTATTTTCGATACCGGATAAAAAACGAAAATGATCATACTTGCCTGTATATGTTAGGATATTCATGTAATTTTTGCATTTATTTGAAAGAGGCAGTTTTACCCGATGCCCAGACGTGGTTAATAATGATAAGCGATTATTGATGTAATTTTTGCATGATGTATTTTTTAATACATGGTAACGCATTTTTACATGTTTAAATGTAGGTACATATTGGTTTAAATTTTCAAAATAAGGCGATTGTGTTTTGATAAATTTAATTACTTTCATGGTCTTGATGTGGCCATTATTGTGTGGTGCCTAATCATCTTATTATTCTATCCTTTTTTGATTCTAAATTTGACCTGTTATGAAAAATGCTTTTTGCTATTTAAATTGTCATTCTCCCGGTCCTTTGAATGTAGCGAAGGGAAGGCCCGAAAAATTATATTTATCATTATAGGGGATTAGCTTCAGGCAAATTGCCGTATTAATGATAACAAGGCTAGTCGCTGGGGCTTTCGTATGCCTCTAAGTGAGGCCTTTATATGCCATGGATAGAGTCCTTTTATCCTGGTAGCGGATGTTTTGTTCATACTCTTTCATTCTCTCATTATCTAAATTATTTAACTCATGGAATTAAAACAATTCTTAAAATCAGGGATGATACTGGCTTTTTTGCTTTTATCCCTGTATTCAAGGGCGCAGAACGTACCCATTGAAGGTACGGTAATGGATTCGGCCGGTAGCCCGATATCAGGCGTTTCCGTAAAGATAGCAGGCGGCAATGTAGGTACCTTGACTGATAAGGATGGTGCTTTTCAGTTAAGTGCCAAGGGCACTGATTCTTTGAAATTTGATTACATAGGCTATGCGTCAAAAGTAATCTTGGTAGGTGCACAAAAAAACATAAAAGTTACGTTGCTTGCAGCCGCAAATCAATTGGCGGATGTAACGCTGGTCAGCGTCGGTTATGGATCTTTGGAAAAATCGGAAGTATCCAGTGCCATAACGCATCTTGATGCCAGTGAATTATCTTCTGTGGCCGGAAATGGTGCACTGATGTCCATGCAAGGTAAAGTGGCCGGTTTGAATGTAACCAACACGGCAACCGGCGACCCGAATTCTTCTCCGAGTATTCAGCTAAGAGGGGCTTCTTCCAGGAATGCCGGACTGGGCCCTTTATATGTTATTAACGGGATACCAGGAGGGAATATTGATAACCTGAATCAAAATGATATCCTGAGTATTGACGTTTTAAAAGGCGGGGCAGCCTCTGCTATTTATGGAACCAGGGGTAGTAATGGGGTGATTGTCATAACTACTAAAAAAGGAAGTGCGGACGCCAAGTTAGTGTATGATGGATATTTGGCCTTGGATTATCCGACTAACACACTGGATGTATTAAACAGCCAGCAGTTTTTAGCCCATGACCGTGGTGTAGATTATGGTTCTAATACGGACTGGCTGAAAGCGGTGACCCGTTCCCCGGCAGTATCCAATAAGCAGACTGTGCAGTTCTCAGGCGGCTCTTCTTATACGAATTATATAGGTACTGTTGACTACCGTAATGCTCATGGTATTGATCTTAGAAGCTCCAAAACTGAATACGGGGCCAGGGTCAATATCAATCACCGGTCAAAGGACAATCTGTATGAGGTTAATTTTAACGTAGCTCCCAGATATGCAAAGACAAACCTGGCAGATAAATCCTTTTTTGCCAAGGCGCTATCCTTAAATCCGACGCTATCTCCCTTTGATGCAAACGGGAACTATGCCTATATAAATAATGGCGGACTTTTCCCTTTTAATCCTGTCGAAAGATCGAATTTGGTAAAAGATCAACAGGAAATCAAGTATCTGGATATCAGTGGTTCGTTTAAGTTAAATCTGACTCGGGGTTTAAATACAATTGTTACTGCGGGAGAGATCAGCTCATCTTTTAGAAACTATGATTTTGAACCGTCTATTCTTAGTACAAGGGCCGCAGAAAACGGAGGTACAGGCCGGAATTACGCCAAGCAACAATTAGATGAAAGTGACCAGAAGAGCTTTGAATGGATTGGCAATTACGATAAAACTTTTGGAGCTCATTCCATTAAAGTACTGGGAGGATACTCCTTTCAGTTATTTACAAATTCCGGCTTTGGAGCCAGCAATGAGGATTTTCCATCAGATCTGCTGACCTGGGATAATTTAGGCACGGGACTATATGGGCAGGAAAAAGGAGTGGACGGTACCAGCTCTTATAGAAATCAATCCAAACTGATTGCTTTTTTTGGGAGAGTAAATTACGATTTTGATAAACGATTTTACCTGTCTGCTTCCTTGCGCCATGAAGGGTCATCTAAGTTCGGACAGAATCACAAATGGGGGGACTTCCCTGCGCTTTCCGCAGCCTGGAGAATCTCACAGGAACCCTTTATGAAATCAGTTGACTGGTTAAATGAATTGAAACTCCGTGTGGATTATGGAGAAACCGGCAACCAGGACTTTAGTAGTTATAAGTCTATTTTGACCTATGGCGGGTTTGGATTTTTTACTTTTAATGGAAGGAACTACCAGGTCATTGGACCTACCCAGACGGCCAATCCGGATCTGGCCTGGGAAAAGGCACAGAATTTTAACCTGGGCATGGATTTCGAAATCAAAAACGGGCTTGTCTCAGGGAGCTTAAATTATTATATCAGAAGGAATAAGGATTTATTGGGCGATTATCCTATACCGGTTCCACCCAATATTGAAACCAGTATTTATGCCAATGTCGGCACGATGAAAAATACCGGATTTGAATTGCAATTGGATGCACAAATTGTCAGAAAGAAAAATTTCACCTATAGCGCCTCCTTTAACGGTGCTACTAATAGCAATGAATTTGTATCCTTTTCTAATAGTTTATATGAAGCCTCTAATTATTTGGATGTGGTGGGTATGCCTGCCCCCGGATCACCCGGCACGATTCAAAGACTTCAGGAGGGCAAAAGAATCGGTAGTTTTTATTTACTGAAATCAGCGGGAATAGACAGCACCGGGGCGCTTCTGGTATATAATAAAGACGGAGAGGTAATAAGAGGCGACAAAGCCAGTAATGACGATAAGCAATTTATCGGTAATGGACTGCCTAAATTTACGGCAAGCCTGGGTAATAATTTTACGTATAAAAACTGGGATCTGAGTGTGTTTTTCCGGGGAGCTTTTGGTTATGATGTGTTTAATACAACCGCATTTTATCTGGGAACACCCGCCACTCAACAAGATGCGAATGTTTTGACATCCGCTTATGGCAACGGAAAATACGCTAAATTGACAAATGCAGCGACATCTGCAATTTTAAGTGATTACTTTTTGGAATCAGGTAGTTTTGTCAAATTAGATAATGTAACACTAGGATATACTGCCCATTTTGAGCATACATATATTCGGCAGTTACGTGCCTATATTACAGGCAGAAATCTCAAAACTTTTACAAAATTTAAAGCAGGTGATCCTGAATTAATTCAAACTAACGGACTGTATCCGGGTGTGACTAATAGTCTGGATTATTTCCCTTCTACCTTGCAATTGATATTCGGGGTACAGGTGACTTTTTAATTCGGTTTTGATAGAAATTATTCAATCCATAAAATATTAAATAATGCTTAATAAATTTAAGAATCATAAAATCCTGATGATCGCATTAGTATTTGGGTTAATGTTCAATTCAGCATGTACTAAATTGGATGAAACCGTTTATGATCAGATCAAGGGAGAAGATTTTCCCAGTAATAAAAATGATGTTATAAGAAGTTTTTTGCGGCCATTTGAACATGCCTATTGGAGTATACAGGGGGGAAGTACTTTTATGTTGCAAGAAAACAGTTCTGATGAGCTGATGACGCTTAACCGACAGGGGGATTGGTATGATGGTGCGCAATATCAAAGAGTGCATTATCATACCTGGACACCAAATGATGGGTATACCAGTGATGCTTGGAACGCCTTTTACCAGGGGATTACGCTAACCACCAATTCTCTTGAAGTATTAAATAAAGTGGATGCTCAAAAGATGGACATGGAAGAAGGCGAATTGAAGGATTTAAAAGCTGAACTCCATACTTTAAGAGCTTGGTTTCATCTTCGGGCCTTTGATTTTTACAGAAATATTATCATTGTTGATTCTGTAGGAGATAACACGGAACCTATGACGCAATCAACGCCCAAAGAGACATTTGATTTTATAGAAAAAGAATTGATCGATGCAATCCCTGATTTACCTACCGTACAGGATCTAGGGGCTGCAAACGCTATAGGCAGGTGGACAAAGGCCGGAGCCGCGGCACTTTTAGTCAGACTGTATCTTAATGCTAAGGTGTATATCGGGGAAGATAAGTACGCTGAGTGTGCTAAGATATGTGAGGATATCATTAGCGGAAAGTATGGCAGTTATTCTTTAGAGAACAAATGGGACGCTCCTTTTGATTATACCAATAGTACTTCTTCAGAGACAATATTTGGATTTCCGGGTAGCCTGAATCAGACCCACTGGCAATATACAGACGGGATGTATTTTTGGTGTGTGACATACCAGGCTCCCAGGTATTTTGGCTTCTCTGATTTCGGAGATGCCAATCCTAAATTTGCCCTGCAGCCGGGCAGAGATGTGGACAGTGTAGAATATAGTTTTAAGTTAGGTAAGCCTTTTTTGAAATTCCAGAAGTATAAAGATGATTACAGATTAAAACTTTATAAGAATCTGGGAAGTAGTAAAAGGGAAGGAATGTTTTTATATGGTTATCTGCCATATACAAATAGTGAAGGAAATCCCGACACGGTGCGGGGCAATAAGGGAGATTATCCGTTATTTATCCGAGACCAGGTTGGGATGTTTCTGGATGCAAAACCCGGTACCAGGATTGCCGATAAAGAGTCTGATATGAATCATGCAGATCATAATTCAGGTGTATTCCCGGTGAAATATCCATTTTATCCTGACGGAGATGATAACCGGATTACATCGGCTTATGCTGAGATCAGGCTGGCTGAAATATATTATTCCTTAGCGGAATGTAAATACAGGGCGGGGGATAAGGCCGGCGCTGCTACCTTATTAAATGATGTCAGGAAAAGAGATTATCCGGATGGCTCAGCCAGTTTATATAAAGCGGATGGTAGTCAATTGACGGATCAGGAAATGCTGGATGAGTGGGGAAGAGAATTTCTGGTAGAAGGAAGAAGACGGACAGATTTAATAAGGTGGGGTGTCTTTAACACCGGAACCTGGTGGGATAAAAAACCAGATGCTGATAACCATACCGAGATTTTCCCTATTGGTGTAAATGTGCTGAATGCATCTGCCGGGTCACTTAAACAAAATCCCGGATATGAATAGTTCATTAAACTGATCAACCAATTGCCATGTTTATTTAAAAATTGGTTGGTTGTTGGCGCTCCTTTTTATGTGGGGAGCGCCATTTTCCTATGGTTGAATATGGAACTTTAATAAAAATAACTTATATTGTGTTTCAATTTATAACCTTTAAAAGAAAAATATCATGGCAGTATTAAAAGTTATTGAAGTAATGGCCAGTTCATCCAAAAGCTGGGAAGATGCGGCGGCGCAGGCAGTTACAGAAGCCTCTAAAACGCTCAAAGGTATTCGCTCCGTATATGTTAAGGAACAAAGTGCAGTTGTGGTGGACAATAAGATTACTGAATACAGAGTGAACCTGAAGCTTTCTTTTACCGTGGAGAATTAATCCGCAAATTTCAAATCAGCGCATTTAAAGAGTTCTTAAGGCTAAAACCTACTGAGAGTTCTATTGTTATTAAAAAGACCATTCAATATTGAATGGTCTTTTTAATAACAATGATATCTTATAGTATCTGTTAATTTCTAAGAGATTTATAAGCGTTGATCAGACCGTTGGTGGAGCTGTCATGTGCACTAACGCTTTGATCATCTTTTAATTCAGGGAGAATTTTGCCAGCCAGTTGTTTACCCAGCTCAACACCCCATTGGTCAAAACTGAAGATATTCCAGATAACGCCTTGCACAAATATTTTATGCTCATATAAAGCGATTAAGCTGCCCAGCGTTTCCGGCGTAATTTCCTTTACCAAAATGGAATTCGTCGGGCGGTTCCCTTCAAATACCTTAAAGGGCGCAATTTTTTTAATTTCTTCAGCCGACTTTCCTTGTGCTTCTAATTCTTCTATGACGGTTTGCTCTGATTTGCCGTTCATAAGAGCTTCAGTTTGGGCAAAGAAGTTACTGAGCAGTTTTTGATGATGATCACCAATGGGATTGTGGCTGATGGCAGGTGCGATAAAATCTGCTGGGATAATAACGGTTCCCTGATGGATCAGTTGATAAAATGCGTGCTGACCATTGGTGCCGGGCTCACCCCAGATGACCGGGCCGGTACTGTAAGAAACTTCATCGCCTTTTCTGTCAACGCTTTTACCGTTGCTTTCCATATTGCCTTGTTGAAAATAAGCACTGAAACGGTGTAAGTATTGATCATAAGGTAATATGGCCTCTGTCTGGGTGCCAAAAAAGTTGGTATACCATAATCCGACCAGCGCCATAATGACCGGTATGTTTTCCTTAAAGGCCGTTGTTCTGAAGTGCTCATCCGTTTTATAGGCTCCTTTAAGTAAAGATTCGAAGTTGTTATACCCGACACTTAGGACAATGGACAGTCCGATGGCACTCCATAAAGAATAACGACCGCCTACCCAATCCCAAAACTCAAACATATTGGCAGGGTCAATACCAAATTTCTTTACTTCCGTTTCATTAGTGGAAAGTGCAACAAAATGTTTTGCGACGTGCGCTTCATCCTCAGCAGACTTTAAGAACCAATCTCTGGCCGTATGAGCATTCGTCATGGTTTCCTGCGTAGTAAAAGTCTTGGAGGCAATTAAAAATAAGGTTTCTTCGGGAGTGACTTTTTTTAAGGTTTCGGCAATCTGTGTTCCGTCCACATTACTCACAAAATAAGGTTGTATTCCTTCTACCCAATAAGGTTTCAGGGCTTCAGTTACCATCACCGGACCTAAATCGCTGCCTCCAATGCCAATATTGACGATATATTTGATTTTTTTGCCGCTATAACCTGTCCAGGCACCGCTATGGATTTTTTCAGCAAATGCCTTCATCTGTTGCAGGACGCGGTTAACATCTCCCATGACATCTTTGCCATCGCTTAATACCGGCTTTCCGGAGAAATTTCTGAGCGCGGTATGTAAAACGGACCTGTTTTCGGTTTCATTGATCTTATCACCGGTGAACATCGCTTCGATGGCCGGTTTTAATTGGCATTCCTCCGCCAAGGCTAATAGCAGGTTAATGGTTTTATCTGTAATGATGTTTTTGGAATAATCAAACAGTATGTCATCCAATTTAAGAGAGAATTGGTTAAATCTATCGGGACTTTTTGAAAACAGATTTTTCATCTGCGTTTGGCTCATTTCTTCCTGATAATGTTTTTTCAGCAGGATCCAAGCCTGTGTGGTTGTCGGATTAATTTTCGGTAGCATGACAATTTTTATGTTTAATTGATAAAATAGTTGATTTTATTTTCAATTGATGAATGATGACAAAATTAACCCCAAAATCCTTAAATACCTGCTTTATTTTTGATATATGAAAATTTGTGATAATGTTGAAGAAAGCGGCATCTGGTTACCTACTATATTTTGGAAACTGGGCACAATTTATCCACATTAAGCAGTCGTCTGGGTAAAGGATCGTTTAGAAATTGCTGAATTGTTTATCTTGCATCACATATGGACAATTTTGTAGTATCAGCCAGGAAATATCGCCCCCAGACCTTCGATACAGTTGTGGGTCAAGGACATATAACAACAACATTAAAGAACGCAATTAAGAATGGTCAACTTGCACATGCTTTCTTGTTTTGTGGTCCAAGAGGGGTGGGGAAAACAACCTGTGCCCGTATTTTGGCTAAAACCATTAATTGTGAGAATCTGCAACCAAATGGTGAAGCATGCGACCAGTGTCCATCCTGCAAAAGTTTTAATGAGGGGATTTCCTTGAATATTCATGAATTGGATGCTGCCAGCAATAATTCGGTGGATGATATCAGGGCACTGGTGGAACAGGTGCGGTTTGCACCACAAGCGGGGAAATACAAAGTGTATATCGTGGATGAGGTGCATATGTTAAGTTCCAGTGCCTTTAATGCCTTTTTGAAAACATTGGAAGAGCCCCCTTCTTATGCGATATTTATTTTGGCCACCACTGAAAAGCACAAAATTCTGCCGACCATTTTAAGTCGATGTCAAATTTTTGATTTTAAAAGAATTACCAATCAGGATACAGTTGGTCATTTAGAACAAATAGCCACTAAAGAGCATATTGAAGCTGAAAAAGCTGCCTTACAGTTGATCGCACAGAAAAGTGAGGGCTGTATGCGTGATTCATTAAGTATTTTGGATAAAATCGTCAGCTTTACCAACGGAGCGGTGACCTATCAAAATACACTGGAGCATTTAAATATCCTGGATGATGAATATTATTTTCAGCTGCTGGACAGTCTTGTCGCTCAGGATATGGCCAGTGCATTGTTATTATATGATCAAATAAATAAAAAGGGTTTTGAGGGGGATATCGTGCTCAACGGCTTTGCAGGATTTATCCGTAACTTACTAGTTTGTCAACAGCCCAAAGCATTGGAATTATTGGATGTCGTTGATGCCATGCAGGTGAAATATAAGGAAAGGGCAGGGCAGATCTCTGCTTCTTTTCTGGTCAGCGGTCTGAATATTTTAAATCAGGCGGAAATTGAATATAAGATGGCCAGAAATAAACGACTGCATGTTGAAATGGCACTGATTAAACTTAATTTTTTGCAACAGGCCATTGAACTGTCATTGGATGAGTCCGGAAAGGTGGTAAAAAAAAAGCAGATTGATGGTCCGGTAGCCTATAGAGAAAGAAAGATTCTAAGCATGGATGTTGCCAGTTCTGCCACTGGTAAGAAGACCGCCGCGCCGGTACTTAATCATCACGCTAATGCATCTGCTACAGGTTCTGCGCTATATGTACAGCCTGAAAATAAAACGCCCGCTGCCACAAATGAGCAGTTTAATGCAAATCCCGTTGTAGGCAATCTGCGGTCAAGTGACCCAATCAGCCCTTCTGAACCACCTGCTTCTGTTACCAGTCGTCCGGTGGAACAAAAAATAGAAGGTAGTACCGGAAATACGCTGAAGAGGCCGGCCAGGCAAAATCTCCTGGATGCTATTAAGGCAAAAGTCGGCCGTGAATATGAGGTAAGGGAAGTGGAAAACCCTGATCCGCTTACCATGGAGAAATTAAAGCCGCTATGGGATGAATTTGCTGATAACTTGCTGGCCCAGGGCAAGCACTCTGCAGCGAATACTTTTAATGCGGCAAAATTAACCATACAGTCAGAGGAACTCTTTCAAATTGAGGTGCAGGCTGTGACGCAAAAAAAGATTATTGAACATGAAAAAATGATGCTGTTGGATTTTCTGCAAAGGAAATTTAAAAACAGGTTACTGACATTTACGTTATATGTGCCGCCGACGGCGATGGAAGTGAAATTGCCTCCTAGCAGCAGGGAACGTTTTGATGCGATGGTGAAGAAAAATCCCGCTTTACTGGCACTAAAAAATCAATTAAAACTTAATTTAGATTATTAACCCAAGCGGCTTTGCCGCTTATTTATTTACCCTAACTTCTCTCTTTTATGGATTACATTCAGGCCATTATTCTTGGAATTATAGAAGGTTTAACTGAATTTTTACCTGTTTCATCTACCGGCCATCTGATTATAGGAAGTTCCCTGTTAGGAATTGATCCCAATGATCAGTTTGTCCAACTGTTTAACGTCGCCATTCAATTAGGTACTATATTATCGGTAGTGGTACTTTATTTTAAGCGCTTTTTTAAATCCCTTGATTTTTATTATAAACTGTTTGTGGCCTTTATACCGGCCGTAGTACTTGGTCTTTTGTTTAATAAGCAGATTGAAGCTTTTTTAGGCAATGTTACGATCGTTGCTATTTGCCTGTTGTTGGGCGGTATTGTGTTGTTATTTGTAGAAAAGCTATTTAAGAATCCGACCCTGGACAATGCGGATAATGTCCCTTATCCAAGTGCCTTTAAGATTGGTATCTGGCAGTGTCTGGCAATGATTCCGGGTGTGAGCAGAAGTGCGGCAAGTATCATTGGTGGTATGCAACAAAAATTGACAAAAAAGGCTGCGGCTGAGTTTTCTTTTTTCCTGGCCGTACCTACCATGTTTGGCGCTACTGCAAAAAAGCTCTATGATTTTTATAAACAAGGTCTCGTTATCAGCAGCCATGAATGGGGAATCTTAGGTGTAGGTAATTTGGTTGGATTTATAGTGGCCATAATCGCTATTAAATCTTTTATTGGTTTTGTGACCAAACACGGCTTTAAGGCGTTTGGTATTTATCGTATAGTTGTAGGACTGGTGATTTTAATTTTGATTTTCTCTGGCCATAGTTTACAAATGGTATAGTTTAAATTTAAGCTCCATGGAAATGACTGCTGCTTCCAAGAAGATGATCCGGGGATGGGCGATGTATGATTGGGCCAATAGTGCTTACAATCTGGTAATCACCTCTACGATATTTCCGGTATATTATGATGCACTTACAGCAGTCAAGGATACAGGCGGCACCGTGATCAGCCGCAGTGTGGATCTGTTTGGATGGCATGTTGAGAGCGGTGCTCTCTATAACTATGCTATTGCATTCGCCTACCTTGTCATCGCTTTTTTATCCCCGATTCTCTCCTCCATAGCAGATGGCCGGGGTAATAAAAAGCGTTTTTTACAGTTTTTCTGTTACTTAGGGGCTGTGGCCTGTTGCCTGCTTTATTTTTTTACTAAAGAACGCCTGGTTTTAGGCCTTGGAGCCTGTATTATTGCTGCCATTGGCTACTGTGGCTCTTTAGTGTTTTACAATGCCTATCTTCCAGAAATAGCACCGGTGGAATTGCAGGACAAAGTGAGTGCCAAAGGGTTCGCCTATGGTTATGTGGGTAGTGTGTTGCTACAGATCATCTGTTTTGTGCTTGTTCTGGTAAAACCTTTTGGGATGTCTGACGGACTGGCGGCCAGAATATCCTTTTTATTAGTCGGATTATGGTGGATGGGTTTTGCGCAGATGACTTTTAGGGCACTCCCTGGGAAGTCAAAAACAGCGGGCGCCCAGGTTACGCTTTGGAATAATGGCTTGAAGGAACTGAAAAAAGTCCTTTCCGAAGTGAAAACAATGCCTGTGATGAAAAGATATTTGACTGCGTTTTTCTTTTATAGCATGGGAGTGCAGACGGTTATGATTGCCGCGACCTTATTTGGCAGCCAGGAACTGAACCTTAGCGCCACTCAGCTCATCAGTTGTATTTTGATTATACAACTGGTGGCCATTGGAGGTGCCCAGATGATGGCCTGGCTATCGGGGCGTTACGGAAATATAAATGTATTATTATGGGTTGTGCTGGTCTGGATTGGTATCTGTATATTGGCCTATTTTATTCAGACTGCAACCGGTTATTATATCGTTGCCACCCTGGTCGGTATTGTGATGGGAGGTATCCAGTCTCTGAGCAGGTCGACTTATTCGAAGTTTATGCCTGCAACCACAGACACTGCGTCTTATTTTAGTCTTTATGATGTTACTGAAAAAATAGCGATTGTTTTGGGCACCTTTAGTTTTGGTTTCGTGCAACAACTTACAGGTAGTATGCGTTACTCAGTGGTCGCTCTTGCCATTTTCTTTTTAATCGGTATGATTGCCTTAGCCACTATCCGAAAAAGACTATCCCTCAGCAGGTAATTTGATAGCTAAATTTTAGCTCAGAGGAACAATTCTGAATAAAAAAGCTTAAATTGTATGTGGTATTTTTGATTTCCCCTACATCGAAATTAAAAGGCAGGAATTTCTCTCAAAAATAGAGGCAGTTATGGCAAAAATAAAGGCAAAATATGGGATTGATGCACCTGGTGTTATCAGAAATTTAATTATTATTGGCGTGGTGCTTTATGTCCTGGGGATTTTTGTATTACCGCGGATTAATGCAGGGTCGTGGCTGACAACCCTTAACTGGACCATGTTATATACAGGGATATTTATGATCATTGAAGCTTTGCTGATGATCTGGTATAGCAAATACGGCAAACTCAGGCACAGGGATCGCATGTTGGCGCTTTATTCATTTACCGGACATGAAAAAGTATTGGACGTGGGAGCGGGCAGAGGGCTACTTGCCATAGGGGCTGCCAAGCACCTGACAGATGGCCAGGTGACGGCCCTTGACATCTGGCGTACGCAGGACCTGTCTGATAATACAAAAGGTGCCTTGCTGGCCAATGCCAGAAGCGAAGGGGTGGAGGAGAGAATAGATGTGCTGAGTGATGATATCTGTACGACTAATTTGGCGGATGATAGCTTTGATGTAATACTTAGTAATTTGTGTTTACACAATATACCAAAGGCAGAACTGCGGGCTCAGGCTTGTCATCAGATTTTACGAATTCTTAAACCGGG
Source organism: Arachidicoccus rhizosphaerae (assembly GCF_900107765.1). Taxonomy (GTDB): domain Bacteria; phylum Bacteroidota; class Bacteroidia; order Chitinophagales; family Chitinophagaceae; genus Arachidicoccus; species Arachidicoccus rhizosphaerae. Next base: position 275,135 of record NZ_FNQY01000002.1, read on the forward strand.
CGGCACGGCCGTTATTTCTGATTTTAAACATACGGCTACCTATAGTAAAGTATTTCATGAGGCGGGAGCCGGGGTCAGCAAAGTAGGTACCTATCTGTTTAGTACATTTCCTGCCCTAACGGTCATTAAAATAACAAAACCAATCTGACTTCAATAAAGCTCAGACTGGTCTTGTTTTTATCTGCCGTTCCGACATTGTCAATCGGAAGAGCGTGGTATAGAGTCCAATCGTGTAATAATCTAAAGCCTCTGTTTACAACCGTATTACCTGTTTTTAATCTTTGAGGTATTTTTACTGAAATTCTATTTTAATAGGTTACTGCTGCTCTATTAAATGGTGAAACCAAACCTGCGTACTGTCATTGGGATCGGCATTATAATTAATGGAAAGTTCTTCACCTTTGGATATGGCTCTAACTGTTTTAATCGTAATGGTGTTGTCATCAAAATCCATTTCATATTCGCAATTAGACTTATAACTGTGGTTATATACAGATACATAACCTAAAGCGACAGCCGCTTTTTTGCGGGATTTGCCCCATTCAAAAATATAATTGAATAATTCAGTCTTTTCGATGTGTTTTCGGTCTTTGGCAGACAAAACCACTACCGGAGAAATCTCTATAATCTGACCTTTTGGGATAGCCTGAGTGGTAAAGACTCCTCTACCTTTATTGCCGGAAGGGGCAATAGTAAGATAAGGCATTATCATGTTTGTTGTAATAATTTAAAAGTACAGGTAAAATTAATGCATATATTGGCAAAAATGCAATTATTTTTCCGTGCGGGTTAAAAGGTTGGCAATCTTGTCCAGATCTTTTTTCCGTTCCAGGTCTCGGGCAGACAGGTAGCATTTGCCGAGCTCAGCTGCCATATTTCCGATAATCATCTGATGGGAGAGCGGTTTAAAATAACTATCCTTTTTGGGAATGCGGTATTGTTGAAAGTATTTGTCCAGATCGTATTGACCATAGAGCTTGCCTGTCGTAGCGTCTATATAAAATAGAATCTGTGCCTGAAAAGACTGGTCAGTCACTAAATCTCCCATAAAACCTCTTTGAAAGCAGGCTAGTATATTTTGATCCGGAACAGAGATCTGCAAAATAGGGATTTCCAGCATCTCACAGAGTAATTGGTATAATATCCCAGTAGATAATGCATTTCCCTTTTTCTTTTCTACCACTGAATGCAGGCAAAAATGCTCAAGATGTTCATAGTTATTTCGTTCGCTGCGAATTTTCTGGAATTGAAACAATATTTTAGATACCAGGGTGGCCGTCTCCAGTGATGTAAGTAAGTCATTGGTTTCCAGCCATATTTCTTTTTTGATATGGGCTACCTTTTCCCGGAGCGCATTTAAAGAAAGATGCGGATAGGAATAGCTGGCAATCAGGTGACTGCCTGTTAAAAGGTCATGGGTGTTTTCCGCATTCCAGAGCTGGATTTCGCTGACAAGGCTGTCAAACTGAACCTGCCGGATGATCTCCCCAATGCGACGTTGAATCTTATCGTCGGGAGTTTCTTCACAAAGGTCTTCCAGCCGTGGGATCACTTCCCTGCCGTAAGTGACAATTCTTTTTGAGATCAGATCGAAGATTTCTTCATCCGGATCATCTATTAAAGAAAATAAAGCATTAAGCTCGGCGTTCAGGTGCATGGCGCTTTGTGAAAATGATTAGGACAAAACAAAGCAAAAAAATGTTTATTTTAAAACAAAATAATCCACCAGTGTTAATAATTGTGAAGACCCTGCATAGATAAGGGGCCGAACGGCAAAATATTCTCTTTGATGTAAAAAAGTTGTACCTTTGTAAAAGTTCTTTGAGTCAAAAGTGACTACAATTTACTTGTTAAGGGGCTGTACCTGGTTTTGACAGCGCTAGTAGCGGTAGGTGTAAGCATGCAGCGCGTTGTGTAATTAGCGCTTAAATCTGAATACTCAAAATTCAAATGGCAACAGACAGTTTGCTATGGCTGCCTAATTAGTTAATTAGACAACCGTTCGGGCCGCGTTGAGCAGGTCGTCCTGATACCAGGCTCCGCCGCCGACTCAAAATCAAACACAGGATGCTGTCACCTCAGGCTGTGCCGGTGACAAAAGATTTATTCAGCTAAGGAAAAGGTTGGTTGGTTCTTTCCCTGCCTTTTTCCGACAAGTAATAAAGAACTAAGCATGTAGAAAGCTTATGGTAGCGGCGTTTGGACAGGAGTTCGACTCTCCTCAGCTCCACCTTTTATTTCCTATTGAGTTATAAATGACCTTATTTGCCAGGAAGTAAATAAAGACAGAGATTAATGGAATGTATATTTATTTTAATAATATACGGGCTGTTTATCTCTGTTTTTTTTTATATAAGCGTATTGTTTGCTGTATGCTTAAATGGCCTGTTTCAAGGATACTATACCCGACAGTTCCTGTTGACTCAGAACTACGTCTCCTATAATCACCACCGAGGGATTGGACATCTGATGCTCCTCTGCCAAACGACAGATGTTATTTACATCTGCACAAATCATTTTTTGGCGACCGGTGCATCCTTCCTGAATGATCGCAACAGGCGTATTGCCCCGGTTATAATTTAAAAATACGGACATGATTTCCGGTAGGTGATTCATGGCCATTAGCAGGACAATGGTTGCGGTTGACTGGGCGGCTAAATAAATGTCTTTGGAGAGTTTGCCGTCTTTGGTGGTGCCTGTCGCTACCCAGAAGCTTTGGCTGATACCTCTGGAGGTAAGGGGGATAAATGCCGAAGCGGGAACGGCAAGTGCGCTGGATATCCCCTGGACTACCTTTACTTCCATGCCCACTGATCTGGCTGCCTCGATTTCCTCCGTAGCTCTTCCGAAAACAAAAGAGTCGCCACCTTTTAGACGAACAATAATTTTATACTTATTAGATAATTTAATAATAAGATTGCAGATTTCTTTTTGTGTCAGGGAATGCTGGCCAGCACGTTTGCCGACATACTGCTTAATACATGCTTTTTTACAATAATATAATAATTCAGGGTCAATTAATGCGTCATATAGCACAATATCTGCCTCTTTCAGTGCTTTAATCCCTTTCACGGTAATTAAATCGGGGTCTCCCGGGCCGGCACCTACCAATATTAATGTGGATTGTTGTGTCATTTATATAAATTATAAAAAAATAAATATAATAAAATTGCTTAAAAAATTATCTAAATTCAAATTATGAATTTAAATTTACATCGAAATTAGAACAAATAAATGAAAAAAGTAATTGTTTTAATTAAAAATATAAATATAGAATTAAAAATAATATAATAATATGAAAAGAATAATTGTCGTAGGCAATGGGATGGTGGGCTATAAATTTTGCGAGAAAATGGCCGCGAAAGCCCCTAAAGGGACTTATCATATTACTGTATTAGGCGAAGAACACAGACCTGCATATGATAGAGTACACCTTACATCCTATATTAATGGGACTTCAGCAGAACAGTTAACCATGGCTCCGGTTTCCTGGTATGAAGAGCAGGGCATTGACCTGCATCTAGGGGATGCAGGGGTGAGCATTGACCGTGAAAATAAAATATTATTCACCCAAAGCGGGTTGGAGCTTCCTTATGATATACTGGTAATGGCAACAGGTTCTGCGGCCATGGTGCCACCTATTCACGGAGTGGATAAAACGGGCGTATTTGTATACCGAACCATTGATGATCTGGATAAAATCATGGATTATGCCAAAAATGTCAAAAAGGCAGCGGTTTTAGGAGGAGGGTTATTAGGCCTGGAAGCTGCTAAAGCAATGGTAGATATCGGTGTAGAAAAAACCTATGTTATTGAGTTTGCACCCAAATTAATGCCTCGGCAACTGGACGATGCAGGTGGCGCTGTATTAAGAAGTAAACTAACTGCCCTGGGTTTAAGAGTCCATACACGTAAACATACTTATCAGGTTTTAGGCAAGGATAGAATTACCGGAATTCAGTTTGTTGATGAAAGCGAGCTTTCTTTGGATATGTTGGTGATCTCTACCGGCATCAATGCCCGGGACGAACTGGCTAAGGCTGCCGGGCTGGCTACAGGCAGCAGAGGCGGTATCATAGTCGATGATCAGATGTTAACGGAAGATCCGAGCATATACGCCATTGGTGAATGTGCAGTGCATGGAGGAATGGTTTATGGTCTGGTAGCTCCCGGGTATGATATGGCTGAAGTAGCCATGACGCATATTATTGCCCATCATCTGGAAGGGGAAAATAAGCAACGCACTTTCACCGGGTTTGACATGAGCACTAAATTAAAACTGATTGGTGTGGATGTTGCCAGTTTCGGTGACCCATTTTTAACGGCTGATAAAGCCCAGCATGTCATTTATGAGGATAAAGTAAATGGGATTTATAAAAGGTTAAATGTCTCTTTGGACGGCAAATACTTACTGGGTGGGGTGATGGTTGGTGAGGCCTCCCAATACAATAATTTATTACAGTATTATAAAAACAGCATGCTTTTACCGGAAGCCCTGGACAGCCTGGTCTTTCCGGAGCAAAAAGGAGATAAGCCTGCAGGTGCTGGTCTGGCAGCATTGCCGGATGGCGCGCTGATTTGTAGTTGTGAAGGCGTTACCAAGGCAGATATCTGTCAGGCAGTGAAAGATGGCCATGAAAGCGTTGATGCACTTAAAAAATGTACAAAAGCCGGTACGGGTTGCGGAGGATGTGTACCCATGCTGAAAGATCTGGCGGCCATGACCCTTAAAACGATGGGTAAAGAGGTGCGCAAGGATATTTGTGAACACTTCACTTATAGCAGACAACAGCTTTATGATCTGATACGACTCGATAAATTAAGTTCATTTGAAGAGGTTTTGGATAAACATGGAAAAGGAGACGGTTGTGAAGTCTGTAAACCTGTTGTCAGCTCTCTACTGGCCAGTACACTGAATGAAATGATTTTGCGCAAGAATAATGATACTGCACAGGATAGCAATGACAGATTTCTGGCGAACATACAAAAGGGTGGAACTTATTCTGTTGTACCCAGAATTGCAGGCGGTGAAATTACCCCGGATAAATTATTGGTAATTGCATCAGTGGCTAAAAAATATAATCTCTATACCAAGATAACCGGAGGACAGCGTATTGATATGTTTGGTGCACATTTAAGTGATTTGCCTTTTATCTGGAAAGAGCTGATTGACGCCGGATTTGAAAGCGGACACGCTTATGGCAAATCCCTTAGAACGGTAAAAAGCTGCGTGGGTAGTACCTGGTGTCGGTTTGGACTTCATGATAGTGTAAGTTTTGCCATTCAGATTGAGAATAGATATAAAGGACTAAGAGCACCTCATAAACTAAAATCTGCCGTTTCAGGTTGTATCAGAGAATGTGCTGAGGCACAAAGCAAGGATTTTGGTATCATCGCCACTGAAAAAGGCTGGAACCTGTATGTTTGCGGCAATGGTGGAAGTAAACCACAGCATGCCTTATTATTAGCGCAGGACCTGGATAGTGAAACCTGTATCCGTTATATTGACCGCTTTTTGATGTATTATATTAAAACGGCGGATCCGTTAACCCGCACGGCAACCTGGTTGAATAAACTGGAAGGCGGAATTGATTATTTGCGCAAGGTGGTCGTAGAGGATAGTCTTGGAAAATGTCTGGAATGGGAGGTTGAAATGCAGACCATATTAAGCCAGTATGAATGTGAGTGGAAGGCGGCCATTGAAGACCCGAATATCCGAAAAAGATTCGCTCATTTCGTTAATGCGCCGGAACAGAAAGATCCGACCATAGAATTTGTGCCCATGCGGGATCAAAAACGTGTATTGGAATGGCAATAGTTTAGAATACCCGAAATGCATCCGCACATTGTAACTCATTAAAACAAAAAATATGCATCAGACAGAATATATAAACAGCAATGATATTAAATGGTTTCATGCCTGCCAGGTAGAAGATGTGCCGCACAATGGCGGCGTCTGCGTAAAAAAAGGAAATGACCAGATTGCCCTTTTTTATTTTGCCAGGACAGACAAATGGTATGCCACCCAGAATTTATGCCCTCATCGCCACCAAATGGCGCTCAGCCGTGGAATGACCGGATCGGTGGGTGAACAGCAAGAACCTAAAGTGGCCTGTCCGTTTCATAAAAAGACTTTTTCTTTAGATTCCGGCAAATGTTTAAGCGGAGAAGATTATCATATTAAGGTATATCCTGTGAAAGTAGAAGGCGGAAAGGTATTTATAGGAGAAAACGCAATCAACGAAAACGCCCAGATCGATAAGGATTGCCTGCAATGTGCATCCTGATGGAAGGTAACTGAATATTGCGTAAATGATCATTATGCAGCGATAATAAGGATTAATATAAGAGTATGTCTGCCAAATGGCAGTCCCTTACTAGTCTCAATTAAAGGACCGTGTAAAAGAGCTGAGGTATGCCAGAAAGTTTTAAAACAACTTGTTGTTACTGTGGCGTTGGGTGTGGGGTTATTGTCCACAAGGATAGTAATGGAATGCTTGTCGCCGAAGGGGATAAAGGGCATCCTGTAAATAAAGGCATGTTGTGCAGTAAGGGCATGAATCTGCATTATACGGTTATGGATAAAAGTGACCGGTTACTGTATCCGGAAATGCGTTACCATAAGCAAATGCCCAGAAAGAGGGTCAGCTGGGACACTGCGCTGGAAAGGGCGGCCAGGGTTTTTGCTTCCATTATAGAGAGATACGGGCCTGAAAGTGTTGCATTCTATGCTTCCGGCCAATGTCTGACGGAGGAATATTATATCGTCAATAAGCTGGTTAAAGGTTTTATCGGATGCAATAATATTGATACAAACTCCAGGCTCTGTATGAGTAGTGCAGTGGCTGCCTATAAAATGAGTCTTGGAGAAGACAGTGTGCCCATTTGTTATGACGATATTGAACAAACCGATCTCATTTTTGTGGCCGGCGCTAATCCTGCCTGGTGCCATCCTATAGTTTGGAGAAGGGTGGAAGCCGCCAAAGCTGCTAACCCCGACCTTAAAATAATTGTCAGTGATCCAAGAAAAACGCAGACTTGTTCACTGGCCGATGTGCATTTGCAGATCAGGCCCGGCACTGATATTACTTTACATCATGCCCTGGCCAGAATACTTATAGAGAATGGGGATATTGATATGGATTATATCAATCATCATACGGAAGGATTTCTGCCTTTGGCTAAAAAGGTAATGGAGCGCACGGTTCATGAGGCGGCTATCATCTGTGACGTGCCGCCGGAGGATATTTATCAGGCAGCGTCACTCATTGCGCATTCCAAAGGATTACTCACCATGTGGACCATGGGTCTTAATCAAAGTGTCCGTGGAGTGGATAAGAACCTGTCTTTAATCAATCTCAATTTAATTACCGGCCGCATAGGCAGGCCTGGTTGCGGGCCGTTTTCTCTGACAGGACAACCCAATGCCATGGGAGGAAGAGAGGTGGGAGGACTGGCCAATATTTTACCGGCCCACAGATTATTATCTAATGAGCAGGACCGGTTATACGTGCAGCAATTCTGGGGTGGAAAACCCATTGGAGAAGCCCCCGGCCTTACGGCAACTCAGATGTTTGATGCCATGGAGCAGGGATCCCTAAAAGCCATCTGGATTATGGGCACCAATCCGTTAGTGAGCCTGCCGGATGTAAGAAAGGCGGAAGCAGCACTTGCAAAAGCTGCATTTGTCGTTGTTCAGGAAGTAAGTAATAAACCTGAAACTTTGCAGTATGCTGATTTGATTTTACCAGCTGCCGCATGGGCCGAAAAGGAAGGTACGATGACCAATGCAGAGAGGCGCATTACCTATCTGAGCCGTATTACTGAAGCCCCGGGTGAAGCCAGACCTGACGCAGAGATTCTCTGTGATTTTGCAACTAGGATGGGGTTTGCCGGATTTGAGTTTAAAAACAGTGAAGAGATATTTTTAGAACATTGCAGGCTGACCGAGGGTACGAATATGGATATTGGTGGCCTGAATTATGCGATTTTAAAGGAAAAGCGATCTGTACAGTGGCCTTACCCCAAGGAGCCTTTACTGCAAAATATGCCCAGATTATTTGCTGATGGACGATTTTATACAAAATCAGGGAAAGCCATTATCAATGATCCCAATGATGAAAATGAATCTGAACCGTTATCTGAGGATTTACCGCTCATTCTAACGACCGGTCGAATCAGAGATCAGTGGCATACCATGACCAAAACGGGAAAAGTAAATAAATTAAAGCAACATATTGCGCGCAGCTTTCTGGAAATACATCCTGAGGATGCTTTTGAAAGAGCCATATCGGAAGATGAACTAATTGAAGTAACAGGTGTCCGGGGAACGGTAAGGGTAAAGGCGAAGCTGACTTCCGATATTAAAAAAGGAGTCGTGTTTTTACCCATGCATTGGGGGAAAATGCAAGGTAGTGATTTAAACAGAGCGAATAATATTACGAATGCACTTTTGGACAAGGTTTCCAAACAGCCGGATTTTAAATATGCGGCAGTCCAGGTCAGAAAATATATAAAGCCTAAACAGCGTATAGTAATTGTCGGTGCCGGCGCCGGCGCATTTGGTTTTGTCAAAAGATACAGGGAACTTAATGGTATTGATGAAATAGAGGTCTTTAGCAAGGAGGATCAGCCTTTTTATAATAGGGTGATGTTGCCTGATTATATAAGCGGCACTCAAAGCTGGGAACAGATTGTGAAAATGACCGGAGATGAAGAACTTGATCATAAGGTGGTTTTGCATCGCGGCTTAAGTATCGTGAGCGTTGATAAGGATAGTAAACGAATTAAGGATGATAAAGGCCAGTGGCATCATTATGATATTCTGATACTGGCCACTGGCAGCCGGCCGTTTATTCTGAAGGACACGCCCAAGATGCCTGGGATATTTGCGATGCGAACCAGGATGGATGCGGATCAGTTTATGGAACATCTGGACAGAAAAGGTGGAAAGGTCGTTATCATTGGTGGAGGGCTACTGGGTATAGAATTAGCAGGGTCTTTAATGGAGATTGGTGTGCAGTCCTGCATTTTGCAGCGATCCAGCAGACTGATGGACAGGCAGCTGGATAGTTTAGGATGTCAGCTGTTACATGAGGAATTAGTTGAAAAAGGGATTGAAGTTTTATTCAATGATGAAGTTGACAGATTTTTAGGAGAAGAAAAATTAACGGGCATAAGACTCAGGAGTGGTAATGAAATTACCTGTCAGGCAGTCGTAATGGCTATCGGGACGAGACCCAATATGGAGCTGGCCATTCAGGCAGGGCTGAATTGCAAACGGGGGGTGGTGGTCAATGCCTACCTGCAGACGAGTGAGCCGGATATTTTTGCAATCGGAGAAATAGCGGAACATAACGGGATGCTATTTGGTATTACAGCCGCAGCTGAAGAGCAGGCCGCCATAGTAGCCTCTTATCTGAACGGTGATATTGCCTCCTATTATAGCGGTTCCTTAGCCATGAATCTTTTAAAGGTACACGGCATTCAACTGTGTTCCGTGGGGATTTCGGATGCGCCCCAGGGTGACGCAACCTACGAAGAGGTTATTTTCCTGGATCGTGCCAAAAGATATTATAAAAAATGTATTGTGCATCAGGATAAGCTTGTCGGAGCTATTCTGATTGGAGATAAAACAGAATTTTTAGAATTTAAAACACTAATCGAGAATAGGACAGAGCTTTCTGAAAAAAGATTGGAACTGTTGAGGAGTGGAGGCGCCGCCGAACCTGTGCTTGGGAAAATTGTATGCTCCTGTGGAAATGTCGGTGAAGGCAATATCATTAATAAAATTAACGATGGGCACTGTGAGCTAAAAGCACTTTGTCAGGCCAGTGGCGCGGGAATGGGATGTGGAAGTTGTCGACCGGAAGTCCAGGCAATTCTGGAAAGGTCACTTGCTGCATCTTCTGTATAACTTAGTAAGTTAATAATGGCAATAAAAAGTACAAATGAATAGCTATGCAGAAATTAAAAACCTATAGTATTCCCTTTAAGGGAGGGATTGTGTCTCCGGGGTACCTGGCCAATATTCTGGAGTTAGCATCTAAAGCAGGTGTTCGCAAAGTAAGACTTGGCTTACGCCAGCAATTACTACTGGATGTTAAGGAAAGTAGTCAGCCCTTTTTTGAAAAAGCATGTGCAGTTGAAGGCGTCGAACTGGAAGAGAAGAGATTCGCTAAACCTGGAATGCTGAGTGCCTATCCGGTGATCCATTTTTATCAGGAAGACAGCTGGTTAAGAGAAGGCGTGTATAAAGATGTATTTGACCAGTTTGAACAGCATCCGAAATGTAAAGTCAACGTAACAACATTTTGTCAGAGTTTTGTACCTCTGTATACGGGACATATCAATTGGGTGGCTACTGAAAAGAGCCATTATTGGCGCCTGAGTTTAAGATTGCCGGAAAGTGAAGAAGTGCTGCATTGGGGTGAATGGATTTATACCAATAATATCGGCGCTATTACCAAGGCTATTGAAGAAGTTTTTGAAGACCCGGCTCTGGCCTTACGCAGGGATCTTGTCTTTTTTGAAAGGCTGGTTACAAAGAAACTTTCTCAGATACATTACATTCATATTCAGGCAGAAGGGCCGGAGAAGATTGCCAGATTTTATTTGCCTTATTACGAAGGCTTTAATAAAGTAGGCAATTCATATTGGTTGGGGATCTACCGCCGGGATGAATTTTTTGACCTTGCTTTTTTACTGGAACTCTGTCAGCTGTGTCTGAAAAATAAAGTGGCAGAGATGTATACCACACCCTGGAAAAGCCTGATCATTAAAGATATTGATCCGGCACTCAGGCCCATGTGGGATTTTATTTTAGGTAAGTACAGGGTGAATGTCCGTCACGCTGCCAATGAACTCAATTGGCAAATAGAGGATTGCTCTGAAGAAGGACTAAGTATTAAAAGAGCTGTTATCCGTCATTTTGATAAAGAGGATGTCCGTACCTATGGGCTATGTTTTGGCGTGCAGATTAAGCCCATGTCCAAACTGTTTTCCTCCGTTTTAATTAAAAAGAAAAACCTGAAAAATCCTCATAGATTAAAATCTTTGGACAGGTATGATATTTTACATACGGTTGATTTTAACCCTAATACTCAAAAATGGGTGGTCTTCAGAGAGGACGTGAAAAAAGAATATATAGGCACCTACCTGGTCTCCTTATGCAAGGAATTTTATAGCCGTAACCTGAGTCAGGAATTTCCATTGGAAACGGAGGTGGCAGAACAGGCCGAAATTGAAGATAACAGGCAGATTTATCAGTGTAATAGCTGTCTGAGTGTATATGATCCGGAAAAAGGGGACGCGTTTTTTGATATAGAACCCGGAACAACCTGGCAGGAAGTGCCGGATAATTATCAATGCGCGGTCTGCGGGAAAGACAAATCCGGGTTTGTATGCACCAGTCCTTCTGCTTTACAATATTTAGAGGGATAGTTAAGTTGGGTGAAAGTATGTTGCAGGCAGTAATAAAATATAATAAAAATGAAAATTAAACCAATTATTGAAATAGAATATTGCCCGAAATGTGGGTGGTTGCTGAGGTCTGCTTATGTGGCCCAGGAATTATTAACCACTTTTGCGGACGAGTTAGGCGGGGTAACGCTGACTCCTTCTGCTGTAACCGGAAGGTTTCAGATTCGGTTGGACAAAAAAGAATTATTTGACAGGAAAAAAAACGGAGGATTCGAGGATGTTAAACTCTATAAAATAATGATCCGAGATCTGATATGTAAGGATAAGCCCCTGGGACATACAGAAAGAAAAAAGACCTTGGAATCCTAGATATTGATTTGTAACTATTTAAATGGAATGTTTTGATAAGTGTGAAAGAGGCCAGAGCCATTATAAAAGAACAAGTATCCGCCGGGAATTTTTTGCAGGAAGACCGCAGGATATTAGACGCGCTAGGGTATTATCTGGCTACGGCTCCTTTAGCCACTACGGATGTTCCGGGTTTTGATCAGTCTGCCATGGACGGTTATGCGATAAGAATGGCAGAAAGGGGCGTGGCCTTAAAGGTGACCCAGGAGAATTATGCCGGAGTATTAAGCCCCGGGGAATTATCACCCGGGGAAGCCGTTAGAATATTTACGGGAGCTCCGATTCCCTATGGAGCAGATACCGTTGTTGTGCAGGAAAAGGTGGTCAGGGTGGAGGATTATATTCGGGCGGAAGACCCGGGTCTCACCAGAGGGAGAAACATAAGAGTAAAGGGGGAATCTATTAAAAAGGGGCAGCTCTTATTGGCAAAAGGAACGAGACTTACCGCAGCCAAAATTGGTCTTTTGGCCAGTGCAGGGGTTGACCTTGTACGTGTGTATAAGAAGCCCAGGGTTTCACTGATTGTAACCGGCAGTGAGTTACAAATACCTGGCAGGCCACTGGTGGGAAGTCAACTTTATGATGCTAATTCTTATCAGTTAATGGCCGCTTTAAAAACCGATGGAGTAGATTTTGTATTTCTAAAAAGGGTTAAAGATGATCGGGAAGCTATATTAGAGGCGTTGAAGCAGGCGCTCATAGATGCTGATCTGATTATCCTGACAGGTGGGGTAAGTGTAGGGGAATATGATTATGTAGTACAGGTATTAGAACAGTTGGGGGTAGAGCGCTGCTTTTATAAAATCTGCCAAAAGCCCGGTAAACCGTTATTATTTGGCAAGACCGCCTCAAAATTCCTTTTCGGGTTACCCGGTAATCCGGCCGCTGCCTTTGGCTGTTATCAATTGTATGTCAGGCAGGCTATAAGAGGTCTTTGCGGTGCTTCAGATATTTTTGAACAACCGCCTTTAGCTCATTTGCAGGAAGCATTTGAAAAGCCTGCCGGTAACACTTATTTTCTGAAAGGATATTTCAACAATGATTGGGTAGAAATTTTAAAAGAACAACAGTCTTATAAACTGAGTTCACTGGCCAGGGCCAATTGTTTAATTGAACTGCCTTCAGAGGCTTCAGTGATTAAGAAAGGAGAGCTGGTAGGGATTCATTTTTTAAGTCAGGAATACGTATAAAATAGTTTAGTTGAATTAAAAAGTATTACTATGAATGCAGAAGCAGAGGTTTTATTTTTTGGAAATCTTACAGAGGTGACAGGAGAGAGCTCGATCAGGCTCTGGGATGTGGAGGATACGGATAGTGTGGAACAGATTGTCTTAAACAGATATCCGGAACTCAGAAAGCAAATGTATTTAATTGCCCTGGACCGGCAGTTGATTCATACCAACAGGTTACTTAAAAATAACCATACGATTGCTTTCATGCCTCCGTTTTCAGGCGGCTGATCAGTGAGGATATAACAAGCGGTCATTTAAAATTTATGGAAAGTAAAATATAAGATATGAGAAGAAGCTTATTTATTCAGGGGCCTATATCTGTAGCTTTTATTTCTGCACAAATAAGGAAGCATCAGTTTAAAACTAATATAGGAGCGCATCAGATATTTTTAGGCCAGGTCAGAGCGGACCAGACAGATCACGGTAAAATAAGTGGTATTGAATATACGGCCTATGAATCCATGGCACTGGAATGCATTAAAAAAATCAAAGAAGATTTATTTGAAAAATACCCAATCAGATGTATGCATGTCTATCATAGTCTGGGTATGGTTAAAACAGGAGGCTGCTCTTTGTTTATATTTGTTTCAGCTGCTCATAGCGAAGCGGCCTATCTGGCCTGTCAGGAACTGCTGGCGAGGGTTAAAAAAGAACTGCCCATTTGGGGAAAGGAAATTGTTGATAAAGTAGGGTATCAGTGGAAACTGAATCCCGCAAATGCAAATGTATTATGATGAATATAACCCATAAGATAAGCACTTTAAGAAAAGCCAGAGCCGAGGCGATCGTAAAATTATCGTTACCGGAAACCGCCACCGCTGTTAAGGAAGGGCGCGTACCCAAGGGAAATGTTTTTGAATTTGCCAGGGCGGCAGGATTGCTGGCCATTAAAAAGACCAGTGATTTAATTCCGGATTGTCATCCTTTGCCGGTTGAGTATGCTGCCATCAGATGCAGGCTGGAAGGGCTGAAGATTATTATTACGGTGGATGTACATACCATTTATAAAACGGGTGTTGAAGTGGAGGCCATGCATGGCGCCTCTGTTACAGCTTTGACCATCTATGATATGTTAAAGCCGCTGGATAAGGAAATAGAGATTGACGGCATTCGGTTGATAGATAAAAAAGGCGGAAAATCGGATTATATGCAGTATGCAGGATCTGATTTTAGCTGTGCGGTCGTCGTCTGTTCTGACAGTATCGTAAAAGGAGTTAAACAGGACCGTGCAGGCAGGGCCATTATGGATCAGTTGTCGCAGTATGATATCTATCCTTCCGTCTATGATATTATTCCGGATGATTTTAATCTGATTCAACAAAGAGTCGGATACTTTGCTGATCAGGGATATAAATTAGTGATTTTTACCGGCGGTACCGGCCTTTCCAAAAGAGATGTCACGCCGGAGGCCGTTAGTCCGCTTTTAACGCGTAGCATTCCCGGCATTATGGAAGCAGCCAGAGTGTATGGAGGTATGCGAACCGCCTATGCGATGCTGTCAAGAGGCGTGGCGGGCTTTGTTAAGGACTCCTTGGTATTAACCTTGCCAGGATCAACAAATGGAGCAATAGAAACCATGGAAGCGCTTTTTCCCCAGTTACTGCATGTGTTTCCGATCGCCAAAGGAGCCAGTCATGAATTGGTGGATTAAGTCCCGTTGAACCGGGATCTTTATGTCAGGATTCATTTTTTAAGAATAGGAAAAGGGGGAGCAGTGATACTGTTTTCCCTTTTTCGTTTTAAGACCATTGATTTTATGACCTGTAATTTATTTAGCCGGGTAGTGGAGGTCTTTAAATAAAAAATCCCTCCGCAAAAAAGGCGGAGGGATTTATGTATAAAACCTTTTGAAACTTAATAAAGTTCAGACGGATTAAGCCTGATCTTTCGCTTCGTTTTCTTCAGATTTCAATTTAGCCTTGATATCTGCTAAAGCGCCCAAGTCACCCAGGGTAGTTTTTTCAACTTTGCTCTGGATAGCTTTTACAGCTTTCTTAGTGCTTTCAGATTCTGCTCTTGCTTCTTTCTTAGCTGCTTCTTTTGTTTCTACTGCAGCTTGTTCCCAGATACGAGCGTGGCTTAAAACGATACGTTTTTCGTTTCTGTCAAATTCGATTACGACAAATTCTGCAGTATCGTCCTGTCCTACGCTGGTGCCATCTTCTTTGGCCAGATGACGGTTAGGAACAAAACCTTCAAGACCGTAAGGCAGCTGAACTAAAGCACCTTTATCATCTTTACGAGTGACAGTGGCTTCATGTCTTGTACCAACAGCGAAGGTATCTTCCAGGGCATTCCAGGGATCTTCTTCCAGTTGTTTGTGACCTAACTGTAATTTACGGTTTTCTTTATCGATAGACAGGATAACAGTTTCGATGTTGTCACCAACTTTTACATACTCGGATGGGTGATTGAAGCGTTTCAGCCAGCTCAGATCGCTGATGTGGATCATGCCGCCGATACCTGGTTCCAGTTCAACAAAAACACCATAAGGAGTGATGTTTTTCACCAGACCATTGTGTTTGCTGTTTTCAGGGAATTTATCTTCAATGGTATTCCAAGGATCTTCTGTCAGTTGTTTGATAGACAGGCTCATTTTACGAGAATCTTTGTCCAGGGTAACAACCTTAGCTTCGTATTCATCATTTAAGGTGAAGAATTCTTTAGCGTTGATGGGTGTGTTAGCCCAAGTGATTTCGCTGACGTGAACCAGACCTTCAACACCTGGCTGGATTTCAAGGAATGCACCATAGTCTTCAATATTCACTACTTTACCTTTTACGGTAGCACCTTCAGTAATGTTTTCTGGTAAAACATCCCAAGGATGCGGAGTCAGTTGTTTCAGACCCAGGCTGATACGACGTTTGTCATCATCGAAGTCCAGAACAACCACCTGGATTTTCTGATCCAGTTTCAGTACCTCAGATGGGTGAGAGATTCTGCCCCATGAGATATCTGTAATATAAAGTAAACCATCTAAGCCACCCAGGTCCATAAAGGCGCCAAAGTCTGTGATGTTTTTCACAGTACCTTCTAATACCTGACCTTTTTCCAGTTGGCTGATGATCTGAGCACGTTGTGCTTCGATATCGCTTTCAATCAGTGCTTTGTGGGATACTACGGCATTTTTGATGGTCTCGTTCACCTTAACCACTTTGAATTCCATAGTTTTACCTACAAACTGATCGTAATCAGTTACAGGTTTAACATCGATCTGAGAACCTGGCAGGAAGGTTTCCATACCAAATACATCAACGATCAGACCACCTTTAGTTTTGCTGGTAACGGTACCTGTAACAATTTCACCGGTTTTGTGAACTTCCACGATACGTTCCCAAGCACGGAAGGTGCGGGCAGATTTGCGGCTCAGGTGCAGATTACCCTGACGGTCTTCTTTTTCAAGCACCATCACTTCCACTTCATCACCGATCTTCAGATCTTGTAAATCACGGAATTCATTCAGGGAAATAAGTCCATCGCTTTTAAATCCGATGTTGACAACAGCGTCAGTTTTAGTAAGTCCTACGATCGTACCGCTTACCAATTCGCCGTCTTCGATCTGTACGAAAGTATCTTCATAGACTTTACCGTACTTTTCTTGATCTTCTTTTGAATAATGAGCCACATTACGTTTGTCGATTGACCAATCGAAATCATCATGTGCAGATTCAATTACTTCAGGAGCATTTGTTGTCGCTGTTGAAGCTTCAGGCTGCGTTGCAGCTGCTGCTTGTTCCTGTTCAGCGTTTGGATTAACAATATTGTTTTCGCTCATAAAAAAATCCCGAGGGTTTTGATTCGGGACGGCAAAATTAAACAATAATTACCAGAAATAACCCGAAAACCCTATATTTTATGCCATTTTCAGCAGATTTTCGCTTATTTTTTAAACCCAAAAACAGCCAGGCAAGGCTCCCTGAATTTTAATCGCCTGATTCGTTCTTGTATGCTATTGTTTATCAGTTCGTTGTATTTAAAAATAAAAGAACCCGCACAGGGCTCTTTGAGCGTTATGCGGATTCTTTTATTAAGACCTATAGGCCATCCGAAAGGCGGAAGTCCCGTTATTTTTTACTTTCCTTCGCCCAGCTGTCTTTTAAGCCGACCGTACGGTTAAATAGGGGTTGACCGTTTGCACCTGAGTGCTTATCCTGGATAAAATATCCTTTGCGTAAAAACTGATACGCCTGGCCAGGCTGATCCTGAAGAATCGCTGGTTCTGCCAGTGCGTGGCTATTGATAATCAGTGAATCCGGGTTTAAATGGTCCTTATACTCGCCTTCGGCACTATTCATATCCTCCACGGTAAAAAGCCGGTCGTAAAGTTGTAATGTGACTGGGACATGATGGGTCGCGCTTACCCAATGCAGGGTTCCCTTTGCCTTCAGGGTATTGTCGCCGCTACCGCTTTTGCTCTCGGGAAAATAAGTACAATTAATCTGGGTAATATTACCCAGGTCATCCTGCTCAAAACTATCGCATTGGATGATATACCCATATTTGAGCCGTACCATTTTCTCAGGAGCCAACCGGAAGAATTTTTTGGGTGGATCAACCATGAAGTCTTCCCTTTCAATGTAAAGCTCTCTGGTAAATGGAATCTTCCGGTAGGTTTTTTCAGTAGCCTCCGGATTGTCTTCCCCTTCCAGATACTCCACTTCACCTGCTTCAAAATTAGTGATGACTAATTTTACCGGGTCAAAAACGACCATTCTTCTGGTGGCCGTCTCATTGAGATCTTCCCGAACAAAGAATTCCAAAAGGCTTAGATCAATCAGATTTTCTCTTTTGGCCACCCCGATTTGTCTGGAAAATTCCCGGATAGCTTTTGGCGTATATCCTCTTCTGCGCATCCCGGAAATAGTAGGCATTCTGGGGTCATCCCAGCCTTCCACTATTTTGTCATTGACCAGTTGCAGTAATTTACGTTTACTCATGACCGTGTAGGTCATGTTTAAACGGGCAAATTCATACTGGTGGGAAGGGAAAATCTCCAGTTGTTCAATGAGCCAGTCATATAAAGGTCTGTGCGGCACAAATTCCAGCGTACAGATAGAATGGGTGATTTTTTCAATACTGTCACTTTGTCCGTGTGCAAAATCATACATGGGATAAATACACCACTGGTCACCTGTTCTATGATGTGTCGCATGTTTAATACGGTATATTAAAGGATCGCGTAGCAGCATATTGGGAGCAGCCATGTCTATTTTAGCTCTCAGCACTTTCTCACCGTCCTTGAATTTACCTGCCCGCATTTGCTCAAATAATTCTACATTCTCCTCAACGGTGCGGTTGCGGTATGGGCTGTTCACGCCAGGGGTGGTCGGTGTACCTTTTTCGTGCGCGATTTGTTCACTCGTACTGTCATCCACATAGGCCAGTCCTTTTTTAATCAAAACAACCGCAAACTGGTATAACTGTTCAAAGTAGTCGGAAGTATATAATTCCTTCGCCCAGTCAAAGCCCAGCCATTTTATATCAGCTTTAATGCTTTCTACGTATTCAGTTTCTTCTTTCTCCGGATTGGTATCGTCAAAACGCAGATTGGTTTTACCGTTATAGCGCGCCGCCAGCCCGAAATTTAAGCAAATGCTTTTCGCATGGCCGATATGAAGATAGCCATTAGGTTCAGGAGGAAAACGGGTCAGAATCTGATTATATTTTCCGCTCTTCAGGTCATTTTCTATAATCTCTTCGATAAAATTCAATGATTTCTCTTCTGACATATATTGTATAGTTCTTTTTGTTAATGTGTTTTTGGGTTTAAACCGTTCTTTGCGTTCAAAATTACAATAAAGGCAGCAATTTCTTGCTGCCTTATAAGTTATACCATGGGAAATAAATCCCGGTCTTATTGGTAGCCCAGTATTTTCAACATGCTTTGCGCACTTTGTTCTTTCGCGTATACCCAGGTATCCAGATTGCCATTCTTATCGTATTCCACGATAACATGTTTGGGAGAGGGAATCAGACAGTGTTTGATGCCGCCATAGCCGCTAATCTGATCCTGATACGCTCCGGTATGGAAAAAGCCTACATATAAAGGCTTTTTGTTTTCTTCATCCTCGGGTTCCTGACTCCTGGTCTTGGGCAGGAAAACCTCATTGATATGTTCCTCGGAATCATAATAATCATGACCGTCGCAGGTTATACCCCCTAATACCACACGCTGGTACTCATTGTCCCATTTATTGATGGGCAGCATCAGGAATTTCTCCCCGATACCCCAGGTGTCGGGAAGGGTGGTGATAAAGGATGAGTCAATCATATACCAGGTTTCTCTGTCATTTTGAATTTTTTCGCCGATGACAGAATAGATATGCGCCATGGATTCCCCTACGGTAAAGCTGCCAAATTCGGTGAAGATATTGGGCATAGGTACTTTGGCTTTTTTGCAGGCTGTCTTGATATTGCCTACGATCTCATTGATCATGAACTGGTAATCATATTCAAAGGCCAGGGAGTGCTTAATGGGGAAGCCGCCGCCAATATTGATACTGTCCAGTTCCGGACATATTTTTTTCAATTGACAATACAGGTTGATGCTCTTATTGAGTTCAGACCAATAATAAATGTCGTCCTTGATACCCTTATTTAAAAAGATATGCAGCATTTTCAGCTGAAACTTGTCCTCGTTTCCTTCGATCTCATCCACGTAAAATTCCAGAATATCTCTGGCTTTAATGCCGAGTCTGGAGGTATAGAACGGGAAGCTGGGTTCTTCTTCAGCGGCAATACGGATGCCTAACTTGAAAGGTTCACCGGTGCGGATGCGTCCCTTATACATCTGCAGTTCCTCTTTATTATCCAGAACAGGGATGACATTTTTGAATCCGGAGTTAATCAGCTTGGCAATCCGGCTGGTATAGGATTTCTGTTTAAATCCATTACAGATAATATGGACGTCTTTGGTGATCTTTCTTCTCTTATATAATGAATTGATAATCTCAATGTCATAGGCATAAGAAGTCTCCAGATGGATATTATGCTTTAAAGCTTCCTCCACCACAAATGAAAAGTGGGAGCTTTTGGTGCAATAGCAATAATAATAATCCCCCTCGTATTTGTGCTTTTTGAAGGCTTTTTCAAAGTAATCCTTGGCACGGTTGATATTAATGCCGATTTTGGGTAAATAGGTCAACTTTAATGGTGTACCGTATTTTTCAATAATCGGTTTGAGGTCAAGACCGTTGAATTCTAAGTAGCCGCTATTTTTATTGAGGTCGACACCTTCCTGTGGAAAATGGAAGGTTTGTTTCACCAGATCGGTGTACGTATTATTCATCTGCAAAATGGATAAAAATCTGAGTTTAAATTTTTAACGCCACAAAAGTAACTTAAATATTTGGATGCTGTTTTGGATATTTTCCAAATATTTTAAGGAAGCCCTAAACTTTTGCCCGGTCGTGAGCACGGGTATCCGGTAGGAAGGCCCTTAAAACTAAAAAGGACAGTACTTTTAATCTTAAGAGATCTTGAGTAACTGTCCTTTTTGTATTCCACCTTACATTTAACAGGCGGAAGTGGATTATTTTACTGAATCAACCAGGGCTTTGAAAGCCTCGGGCTCATTCATCGCCATATCAGCTAAAACTTTACGGTTCAGCTCGATACCTTTCTGGTTTAATTTGTGAATAAATTCACTATAAGTTAAACCTTCCTGACGTACACCGGCGTTGATACGGGCAATCCATAACTGGCGGTATTCGCGTTTTTTCAGTTTACGGCCTACATAGCTGTAGGTCATCCCTTTTTCAACGACGTTTTTGGCGACGGTATATACGTTTTTACGTTTACCGTAAAAACCTTTGGCTTGTTTTAAGATTCTTTTTCTTCTTGCCCTTGATGCTACTGCATTTACTGAACGTGGCATATTCTATTAATTTTAAACCGGGAGACCGGTGATTTTTAAATTGATTTTCCTTTTAACTGTATTCTTTACCTGCTTATTTTAAACGCAGTAAACGCTGCACAAATGGTTTGTGAGAAGGAGCGACGGTACCTTTGATACGCAGGGCTCTTTTACGTTTAGTGGATTTTTTGGTAAGAATGTGGCGTTTGAAAGGTTTTTGGTGCATCAATTCGCCGGTACCTGTTACTTTAAAGCGTTTTTTTGCGCTTGAGTTTGTTTTAACTTTAGGCATGTTTAATAATCTAAAAGATTACACTCTGCTGGCGGTTTCACCCCGTGTGAAACACTTGTTGGGCCTTACGAGTAATAGTTTCCCGATTTTGGGATGGCAAAGGTAGGATAAATAATTTAATTTCAGTACAAAAAAATATTGGCGACTAAATTCTGCCGTAACCAGGGGGCAAAACTAATAATATTTAGTTGGATTTCAATTAACTTCGCTGCTCTGATGACAATAGATACTTTTAGAAAATTCACCCACAAATCGGTGCACGTATTCTTTACGCAACTGAAATACAGCCTTTTATTGTTAAAAAGAAGGATGCATGAAAGGCAGTTTCTGATCTTTTGTTGTCTGGTGGTGGGGTGTCTGGCCAGTTTAGGGGCTATTGCACTTAAGTTATTTGTGGTCAAGCTGGAACATTTTTTCTTTGAGAGCTCTGAGCTCGGTGACATCGTCTGGTATCAGGCACTGACGCCTATATTAGGTATCGGCTTAAGTAGTCTGCTGATTGAAAAAGTATATAAATCGGAGTTTAAAAAAGGGAACGATAAAATCGTCTATGCCATTGCCAAAAAATCCTCTGACCTTCCTTTCAGCCAGTGTTATTCCCATATAACGACAGCCGGCTTGACAGTCGGGCTGGGCGGCTCCTGCGGGCTGGAATCTCCGATGGTGGCTACAGGAGCAGCCATCGGATCAAATCTCGGTCGGGCCACTTTCTTACCTTATAAGGAGAGAACCTTACTGTTGGCCTGCGGTATTGCCTCGGGTATTTCCTCTGCATTTGGAGCGCCGATTGCCGGAATCCTATTTGCCTTAGAGGTACTGATGATTGAAGTCTCCATCGCCTCTTTTATCCCGCTGCTGATGTCTTCGGCTACGGGAGCTTTACTGGCAAAAGTCTTACTGGGTGATAATGTTTTATTGACATTCAATACGATACGTAGTTTTGACTATGGCAATATATTCTTATATCTGGGACTGGGCTTATTAGCCGGTTGCCTATGCTTGTTTTATTCCAGGACTTATCACTGGATCGATCATAAGTTTGCGGCGTTGGGCAGTCCGGTAAAACGCTGGCTGGTGGGTTCCTTACTATTAGGCGTACTCATATTTTTGTTTCCTCAGATATTCGGGGAAGGTTATATTTTTATTAAAACCCTGGCCGAAACCGGTCAGATTCCTCATAATTCTATTCTGATAGCCCATACACACAATGAATGGCTGATCTGGATTTTCATTTTCGGCATCATGATCTTTAAGATTTTCGGCACGGCCTTTACCATCCTGGGAGGCGGAAACGGAGGGAGCTTCGCGCCTTCCCTGGTCATTGGCGCCTTGTTAGGCTTTGTGGTGGGACGCTTTTTTCAACTTTTAGGGTATACGGATGTGCCGGTCACCAATCTGATCGTAGTAGGGATGGCGGGGATGTTGAGCGGCCTGTTTTTCGCACCCTTAACCGCCATATTTCTGGCGGCCGAGGTGACCAACGGATATTCTTTGTTTATCCCGCTGATGATGGTGGCCGCCATCAGTTTTTTCGTGGTAAAATCCTTTGAACCGCTTTCCTTAGAAATGAAAAAACTTTACCAGCAATCAGAACTGGATCCTACAGATAAGGACAGATTTGCGCTCAGCAGGCTGGAACTCAGATTTTTAATCAGCAAAGACTATCCGGTCTTCAGGCTACATACCGGTCTTGTAGAGATGCTGGAACAAATCAGGGCATCCGATAAGGATGTTTACGCCGTGATAGGAGACGACCAGTCTCAAAAGCTGCAGGGGGTCATCTATTTAAATGATATCAAGACGATCTTGTTTGATGATAACAAGAAGGAAGAAAACCAGAAAATTACGGCCGGGGATTTAATGATGAAGCAAAGTACCCTGACGATTAAAGATGATATGCACTCTGCTATTCATAAATTTGAAAAACTGCATTCAGCCAAAAATGTGCTCCCGGTGGTGGATGAAAAAGGAGACTGGCTGGGTTTTATCTCCAAAGCCTCCATTTTGGATAAATACCGCAGTGAGATTATCCGGATGGTATAATGCGCTTCGCATTTTAAAAGGCATTTTTTAACGAATCAAAGCCTAATTCTTTTTACCTTTGCCCCGCATTCGCCCGTCTGATATACGGGTCCATATTATTTAATGGAACATTGGGACGCATGGACAGCTATCCATTGCCCTGATGTCAGAAACTAAACATTACATGGCAGTATTACACAACCGAATCTCCCAGCAGGAGCTGAAACAGCGTTTAATGGAAGAACCGTTTAAACGCGTTACCATTAGTTATTATCAGTATTTTCCCATTGTCAACCCCCAGGAGTTCAGAGATGAGCTGTACAAAGCACTGTATCCATTAGGAGTATTTGGACGTATTTATGTGGCTAAAGAGGGGATGAATGCACAGATCAGCGTGCCTGAACATCACTTTGATGCCTTTAAAACCTATATCCATGGCTTAGCGCATTTGCAGGGTCTGCGCTTAAATATTGCGGTAGATGATGACGGCAAATCTTTCTGGGTGCTTAAAATCAAGGTCCGGGAGAAGATCGTTGCAGACGGGATTGAGGATCCCGCCTTTAATATGGAAAATAAGGGGAAATATGTAAATGCCCTGGAAATGAATACGTTGCTAGCGGACCCAGAGACGACAGTCATTGACATGCGTAATCATTATGAGTATGAAGTGGGGCATTTTGAAAATGCCATAGAAATCCCGTCAGATACTTTTAGAGATCAGCTGCCCATGGCACTTGAGGCCTTAAAAGGCAAAGAAGATAAAAACGTGGTCATGTATTGCACCGGCGGTATACGTTGTGAGAAAGCCAGCGCGTTTATGAAACACAATGGCTTTAAAAACGTCTATCACCTGGAGGGCGGTGTGATTCAGTATGCCCATCAGGTGAAGGAAAATGGGCTGGAGTCAAAATTTATCGGTAAAAACTTTGTTTTTGATAATCGTCTTGGAGAAAGAATTACTGGGGATGTCATTGCCCATTGTCATCAGTGCGGAAAGCCTTGCGATACCCATACGAACTGTAAAAACGACGGCTGCCATCTGCTGTTTATTCAATGTGAAGATTGCCGTGAAAAATACCAGGGCTGCTGTTCCAAGGAGTGTCTGGACACGGTAGATATGCCACTGGAAAGACAAAAAGAACTGAGAAAGGGTATAGATAAAGGGCGCAATGTCTTTAATAAATCTAAATCCAGACTACGACCCAGACTAAATGAAATACTGGGGACTAAACCGGTGTTTGGTTCCAAAGATCTAGCCCCTGAAAACACAGATAAGAAAATTGAATAGTTGCGAGGAACCGGGTGAGACGATGCACCCCCTGGCCACAAATATGTTGAACTAAAAAGGCTTCACCTATAAGGAAGAAGCCTTTTTTAGTTCAGAAAAAACCGTTCATACGCCGCTTACAGGTACCTGAGATGCCTTACCGTAAGACCGTTATTAATTAATTGTTTCAAAGAGTCGATACCGATTTTTATATGGTTGTCCACATAGGAAGTCGTCACTTTTTTATCACTTTCTGCAGTTTTGATGCCTTCTGCCACCATGGGCTGGTCACTGACCAGTAACAGTGCTCCCGTTGGGATATGATTATAAAATCCAACGGTAAAGATCGTGGCTGTTTCCATATCTACGGCGTAAGCCCTAATGCGGGTCAGATATTTTTTAAAGGCATCATCATGTTCCCAAACCCGGCGGTTGGTCGTATATACCGTTCCGGTCCAGTAATCGACTTTATAATCTCTGGCGGTGGTGGAGATGGCCTTTTGTAAGGCAAAGGCCGGCAGGGCCGGTACTTCTGGCGGGAAATAATCATTGGACGTACCTTCTCCTCGTATCGCCGCAATGGGTAGTATCAGGTCTCCGATTTTATTTCTTTTTTTCAGCCCGCCGCATTTACCTAAAAATAATGCGGCCTTGGGTTTAATGGCCGATAAAAGATCCATAATGGTGGCGGCTCCCGGGCTGCCCATGCCAAAATTTATAATGGTGATGTTGTCCGCCGTTGCGCACTGGAAGGGCTTGTCCTTGCCAATCACCGGCACATTATTCCACTCGGCAAACTTTTCAACATAATTGGCAAAATTGGTCAGTAGTATATATTCTCCGAAATTTTTGAGTTTTTCTCCGGTATAACGTGGTAACCAGTTGGTTACAATATCGTTTCTGTCTTTTAACGGCATATGATAATAGGGTAGTTTTCAATAATTAAAAATAAGGTCTTACCTGTGTCGCCCTTAATTGCAGTATTACATTTTATTTAGTTTTAAGGCATTCATAATCTTTGATTGAGGCACCTAACAGGTAAACGAATATACAGAATTTATGGTTGTGCCAAAATTAGGATTTAAGGACGATCTTTCCCCCCGCCATTCATCCAGCCAACAAAAAAATAATGGATTGGCAGCCGCTTTAAAGTTCAGATGCTTACTTTTGAGCTCATGTTAGCAGTCGAGTTCCCGGAACCTGATTTTAGGTTCCAGGGAGAAAAAGGCCAGGAAATGATCTGGGATTCCATTCGCAGAAAATGGGTCCGCCTCACGCCGGAGGAGTGGGTGCGGCAGAATTTTGTGCGCTTTTTAACGGGCGTAAAAGGGTATCCGCCCTCACTGATTGCCATAGAAAAGCAAATCAGGCTGGGGGAACTGAGTAAAAGATATGATATTGCGGTATATTATAATACGCAGCCCTGGCTGGTGATTGAATGTAAAGAACCCGAAGTGGCTATTGACCAAAAGGTACTGGAACAAATACTCAGATATAATGCAAAGCTGACCGCACAATTTCTGATTCTCACCAACGGACATCAGCATTTTGGCTGGCAGATCGAAAATGCCGGTTTCAGGTGGCTGGAGGCATTGCCGGATTGGCCAGGAATTGCCTAGATGAGGAGGGGAGAAGAAAATTTTTACAAAATATTCAAACTAACAAATGTTTGGATGAGCATTTTTATATAATTTTGCAAAGCAAAGGACAAAAACTAAATACAGATATGCGCAAGAACTGGTGGAAGATACTGACATTTATATTATTAATGTATGTATGTACGGAGGGTTTTTTTGTCAAAATTCCGGTTTTGGATGACCGTCTGCAGCAGTCCATCAGAAATTTGTTTTTCCATGTACCCATGTGGATTGCCATGATGATTTTACTGTCCGTATCCGTGGTATATGCCATCAAATTTTTGCGTACCGGTAACAAAAAAGATGATATTATCTCATTGGAATTTGCGAGAGCCGGTTTGTTATTTAGTCTTATCGGGCTGTTTACCGGTATGATCTGGGCTAAATATCAATGGGGGGCAGCCTGGAGTAATGATCCTAAACAGACCGGAACGGCCATGGCCATTTTAATATATTGCGCCTATTTTGTTTTAAGAGGCTCCATGAATGATATGGACAAGAAAGCGAAGATCGGTGCCGTATACAATATTTTTGCCTTCTGTATGTTATTCCCCACCCTTTGGATCATGCCACGCCTGACCGAAAGCCTGCATCCGGGCGGCATGGGCAGTCAGGGAAATCCCGGACTGAATCCAAATGATACCTCCGAAGGATTAAAGACCGTTATGTATCCTGCATTTATTGGTTGGACCTTACTTGGAGTTTGGGTCGCCAGTATTTTTGTCCGCTACAGAACGCTGCTGGAAAAGAAACTCGACCGGGCCGCCGGTTAAAGTATACATGTAATAATCAATCATCATCCGTTGTAACCAAACACCTGATCGTCTCACAATCATCTTAAATCAAAAAGAAACTTTAATCACCATGCAAATTCTTAAAAAATCTTTTCTGCTAGCCCTTATTCTTGCTACCGGCGTCTGCAGCCGTTTATTCGCACAGGGTGCCGCTTCGAAAGGCGCAGAAGATTTTATGAATAGTAATGGAAAAATCTATGTTGTTGTTGCGGTAGTGGTATTAATCGTTATCGCCCTATTTGCCTATCTGTTTTACTTGGACAGAAAGATAGCCAGAATGGAAAAGGAGCATGATCAACAATGATATATAATCCATAAACATTCAAACAATGGCAGAACAAAACAGTTTTTTTGAAAATGTCAACAAGAACTTTGACAAAGCCAGTAAATTCACCAAATGGCCCGAAGGGCTGCTCGAGCAGATTAAAGCTGCGAACTCAGTATTAAGATTAAGGTTCCCGCTTAAAAGAGATGACGGATCCCTGGAAGTGATTGAAGCCTACCGCGTGCAACATTCCCACCATAAGACACCATGTAAAGGGGGCATCCGCTTTAGTGAAAACGTAGACCAGGATGAAGTAATGGCGCTTGCCGCCCTGATGACCTACAAATGCGCCATCGTCAACGTGCCATTTGCGGGCGGCAAGGGCGGCATTAAAATAAATCCCAAAAAATACAGTGAGTTTGAACTCCAGAAAATTACCAGACGATATACATCGGAGCTCATCAAAAAGAACTTTATAGGACCGGGCATCGACGTTCCGGCGCCGGATTATGGTACCGGTGCCAGGGAAATGGCCTGGATACTGGATACTTATATGTCCATGAACCCGGGCCAGATTGACGGTGCCGCCTGTGTGACGGGTAAACCTGTTTCCCAGGGCGGCGTCAGAGGCAGGACGGAAGCTACGGGTCTTGGTGTGTTCTACGGTGTCAGGGAGGTCTGTAATACCCATAGGGTAATGGATAAGGTAGGACTGCCTATGGGTGTGGAAGGAAAACGGGTGATTATTCAGGGACTGGGTAATGTGGGCTTCCACAGCGCAAAATTCTTCCGTGCCTTTGGCGCAAAAGTCATAGCCATCGCCGAATACGAAGGGGCTATTTACTGTGAAGACGGTTTAAATGAAGAAGAAGTATTAAAACATAGAAAGAAAACAGGCTCCATTTTGAATTTTCCGGGAGCGACCAATCTGGCTTCCAGTGGCGATGCCCTGGAAACGCCCTGCGATATTTTAATACCCGCCGCCTTAGAAAGCGTCATACATATTGGGAATGCAGATAAAATCAAGGCTAAGATAATAGGAGAGGCCGCCAACGGCCCACTGACGCCTGAAGCTGACGCCATTTTAAATGCAAAAGGGATCGTCATTATTCCGGATATGTATCTGAATGCCGGCGGGGTAACCGTCTCTTATTTTGAGTGGTTGAAAAACTTAAGTCATGTGCGGTATGGTAGAATGGAAAAGCGTTTTACTGAAAACATGAATAAGCAGATTTTAGCGCAGCTGGAGGATCTGACCGGCAAAAAGGTAAGCAGCGCCGAAAGAGCTTTCATTGAACATGGGGCAGATGAAGTAGATCTGGTCTATAGCGGTCTGGAAGAAACCATGGTGTCCGCCACCCGGGAGATCCTGGAAGTATGGGACAGCAATGACGAGATTCCGGATATGCGTACGGCAGCCTATATTGTCGCCATCAATAAAGTAGGGACTTCCTATGATGAATTAGGTATTTTCCCATAAGGGTTGGTTTTAAAATGTAAGCTGAACTCTCCTTAAAGCCCCCTGGCTTTTAGGGAGAGTTCCCGTTTTCAGACCCGGCATAATTTAGTCAGAGGCAAGGATTTGCCAGCTAATTGCTGTATTTTTGCCCTGAACATATTTATTTATATTTTTATATTAAACTTCAGAAATGACGATTGAGCATTTAAAGGATATAAGAGACAGGGTTTTGGTCTTGAGGAGGTTTCTTTGACGTCGAGAACCGACAGTCTAAATTAGAAGAAGACAGAAGACTTAGTGTTTCTGCCGGGTTCTGGGATAACAATGAACGGGCCACGCAGATCATGAAAGAAATACAGACGCTGGAATATTGGATTCAGTTGTATGAAGGTGCCGCCACTGCGGTGGAGGACTTCGCGGTCCTTTTTGAATTCTGGAAATCTTCAGATGCTACAGAAGAAGAAACGAAAATTGCATATGACCTGGCTTTAAGCAAGTTAGATGAAGCGGAATTTAAAAGCACGCTTAATAAACCCGAAGATGAACTGCCGGCTGTGGTGCAGATCAATCCTGGTGCAGGAGGTACGGAAAGCCAGGACTGGGCAGAAATGTTGCTGCGTATGTACCGGATGTATGGCGATAAACAAGGCTGGAAAGTAACAGAGCTGGACTATCAGCAGGGGGAGACTGCCGGCATAAAAAGTGCCGCCCTGGAATTTGAGGGCCCCTTTGCTTATGGGTTCTTAAAAGGAGAGAGCGGTGTGCACCGTCTGGTCAGAATATCGCCCTTTGACAGCAATGCCCGCAGACATACTTCATTTGCCTCTGTTTATGTGTATCCGCTAATTGATGACTCTATTGAGATTGAGGTGAACCCTGCCGATCTTGAGTGGGAATTCTATCGCAGTGGAGGTAAAGGGGGGCAGAACGTTAATAAGGTGGAAACTGCCGTGCGCTTAAAACACGGACCCTCGGGTATTATTGTAGAGTGTCAGCAGGCCAGGACACAGGGTGAAAACCGGGAAATTGCATTAACGATGCTCAAGAGCCGGTTATATGAAGAAGAGCTCAGACGCAGACAGGAGGAGCAAAATAAAAACAATGCCAATAAGAAGAAGATCGAGTGGGGTTCACAGATAAGAAGCTATGTTTTTCATCCCTATAAAATGATTAAAGACCACAGAACCGATTATGAAACCGGGAATATTCAGCCTGTGATGGATGGTGAGCTGGATGGCTTTATAAAAGCCACCCTGATGAGCCAGGGCGATCAAGAGCAGGAGTAAGTTGTAGGGTATTACCCGGCAGGTTACCATAGAAATTTTAGGTGTGCTAAATGCAGGCTGACGGTTGTAGAACAATACCATCCATTTAAATTATAAAAATGTAGCGGAAGTTAAATAAACAGGGGAAGTATCCCTAAGCCTTTGTTTTACTTAACCGTACCCACCTTATGTCCCTGAATAATCAACATATAGATGCTAAAGACAACAAGGACCTTTTATTGCGGAGGTTTAAGGAAATATTGAAAAGCAAATTTCCTTATCTCTTACCCTTTGCGAAAAAAGGCAGCGACAGAACTTTGGAGCGGCGCAAAATGCGTCCGCTACTGCTGGCCGTCAGCGGAGGAATGGACAGTATGGTGCTGGGGCATCTGCTTTATGAAGCGGGCCTTCCTGCTATTTGGGTGCATTGCAATTTTAAGTTAAGGGGAGAAGAAAGCACCCGGGATGAGGATTTTGTCCGTCAGCAGGCTGACTTCTTACAGGTACCTTTAATCGTTCAGTCTTTTGATGCCAAACAAAAGGCAAAGGAATGGAAAATGTCCATCGAGGAAACAGCCCGGAAGCTGCGCTATGATTTTTTTAAAAGCCTGCTGCAGCAGGACTTCCGTAGCTTGAATGGCTCGCATAAATTGGAAAGCTATCGGCTCAATAGTGCGGGTATAGAACAGCTTCCAGGACTGCAGGCACCGGAATTTTTAATGACAGCGCATCACTGCGGCGACCAGATTGAAACCTTATTGCTTAATTTTTTCAGAGGAACAGGGATCGCCGGACTGGGCGCCATGCGGTTTAAAAATGATTATATTCTAAGGCCTTTATTAGAAGTGAAAAGAGCTGATTTATTGCGTTATGCCCGGGCCATGCAGATACCCTGGGTGGAAGATTCCAGCAATCAGTCCACAGACTATACCAGAAATTTTCTGCGTCATGAAATCCTGCCGGCGCTTAAAAAGCAGTATCCTTATATTGAGGATACCCTGTTGGATAATACCCGCAGGTTTCAGCAGGGAGGCGTCTTGTATCAAAAGGGGCTGGATGCCTATAAAAAAAGACTGTACCTGTGGAAAAACGACCAGCTGCATCTAAGTGTATTGCTCTTACAGAAATCAAGACTGGCCACCACGCTTTTATGGGAGGCTTTAAAGGATTTTGATTTCAGTGCGGGACAGATTTCAGAAGTAGAGAAACTACTGGAGGCCGGGAGCGGCGCCTATATGGATAACCCCGAAAAGACCTACCGTATACTCAGAAACAGGGCGCATTTGGTGCTGACGCCGCTGAGCCCGGAAAAGGCATTGACGGTTCTAATCGCAAGCACGGATCACAGCGTAGAATTTGGGGAAGGCTTACTGGAACTCCAGTCTATTGAGCCAGTCTCAGGCTCCGTAAAAATCATCCAGGATCCGGCGGTGGCTCAGCTGGACAGCCGGGATATTCAATTTCCTTTGGTGTTAAGAAAGTGGAAGGAGGGCGACTATTTTTATCCTTTGGGCATGCGCAAAAAGAAAAAGGTCGCCCGCTTTCTGACGGACAATAAACTGGGCATTCATGAAAAAAGCAGGATTTGGGTGCTGGAGAGCGCCGGCAGGATTATCTGGGTCGTCGGACAGCGGCCGGATGACCGGTTTAAAATCAGCGCCGGCAGTGAAAAGGTGCTGAAAATACGCTTTACAGAAAAAAAATAACAGGAATTCTTAAGGATAACGTAAAACTGCCCGCCGCAAGACACAAACGATTGCCTGGATAGGCCCCCGGCTCAGTGGAATGTGCTATATTCGCAGTTCAAATCCAGTTAAAATTATGGCAAATCAGAAGGATCAAAAATCGACGCCCGAACAGCTCAATATCGAAATCAGTGAGGAAGTAGCCGAAGGTACTTATTCCAATCTGGCGATCATTACCCACAGCAATGCAGAATTTATTACAGATTTTGTCAATGTCATGCCTGGAAACCCGAAAAGTAAAGTCAAGGCAAGGATTATCATGACGCCCATGCATGCTAAAAGGCTCCTGAACGCCTTAGCCGATAATATCCACCGCTTTGAAAGTGAACACGGAGAAATCAGAGATCTGGACTCCATCGAAATTCCCTTGAATTTCGGGGGGCCTGCCGCTGAGGCTTAAACCCGCTGTCATCTGTGGAGATTCAATCATTTAAAGTTTTTAATCAAGTACAAATTATAATTTTATGAGTCTAGGTTATTTTAATTATCCGATGCCGGCAAATGAGCCTGTTTTGGGATATGCACCCGGATCTGCCGAAAGAGCAGCCCTTAAAAAGGCCATCGCCGATGCAAAGAAAAAGCAGATGGAAATACCCATGTATATCGGCGGCCGTGCCGTTAAAACGGGCAAAAAAGTAGAAATTCGTCCTCCGCATGAACTCAGTCATACCCTGGGCTTTTTCCATCGGGGAGAAGATAAACATATTAACCAGGCCATCGATGCTGCCTTAAAAGCCAAATCCGGCTGGGAAGCAATGCCCTGGGAAGACCGTGCCGCTATTTTCCTGAAAGCAGCCGATCTGATTGCTCAGAAATACCGCGCGGAGCTCAATGCAGCCACCATGCTTTGTCAAAGTAAAAACCCATATCAGGCAGAAATTGACAGTGCCTGTGAGTTGATTGACTTTTTGCGCTTTAATGTCCATTTCTTAAGTGAGATCTACCGCCAGCAGCCTAATGATGCACCTGGTGTTAAAAACAGAACGGAATGGCGTCCATTAGAGGGTTTTGTATTGGCGCTGACGCCCTTTAACTTTACGGCCATTGCCGGTAATCTGCCGACCAGTGCAGCCCTTTGCGGCAATGTGGTTGTATGGAAACCAGCTGATTCACAGGTTTATAGTGCGCAGGTCGTCATGAAAATCCTAAAAGAAGCGGGTCTGCCGGATGGGGTTATCAACCTGATTTATGTCAGTGGTCAGAAACTGGGGAAAATTGTCTTTGCGCATCCGGATTTTGCTGGAATTCATTTTACAGGCTCTTCTGCTGTATTCAATACCATCTGGAAGACGATCGGTGAAAATATTTCCCGTTATAAATCCTATCCACGCATTGTGGGTGAAACCGGAGGTAAGGATTTTGTCATGATCCATAAATCTGCCAATGTAGATGAAGCGGTAACAGCTTTAGCCAGAGGCGCCTTTGAATACCAGGGGCAGAAATGCTCGGCAGCTTCCAGGGCTTATATTCCCTCCAACCTGGCTGAAAAAATTAAAGCCAAGCTGGTCGCCACGGTTAAAACCTTTAAAATGGGACCAGTGGATGATTTCAGTAACTTTGTCAATGCCGTTATTGATGAAAAGAGCTTTGATAAAATCTCTACTTATCTGAAAAACGCAGCGAAAGACCGTAAAGCCAGCATTCTGGTAGGGGGGAACTGCGATAAATCTGCAGGTTATTTTGTGGAGCCCACCGTAATTGAAGCGAAGGATCCTAAATATGTGACCATGTGTGAGGAGATCTTCGGCCCTGTTCTAACCATCTACGTTTATGATGCCGATAAGTTTGAACAGACGCTGGATCTGGTGAACGCCACTTCTCCTTATGCGCTGACAGGTTCCATCCTGGGGCAAGACAGAGCAGCTATTGCCCTGGCAACGGAAAAGCTGCGTTTTGCTGCTGGTAACTTCTACATCAATGATAAGCCAACCGGTGCCGTCGTAGGACAGCAACCATTCGGGGGAGCCAGAGCTTCCGGTACGAATGACAAGGCTGGCAGCGCCCTGAATTTATATCGCTGGTTAAGTGCACGTAGCATAAAGGAGACCTTAAATCCGCCAGTAGATTATACGTATCCTTTCTTGTCTGAAGAATAAATATCAGGAGCCGGGAAAAAGTAATATATTGTTTTTATTACTATATATGAAAATTCCTTGATTTTATATCCTAAAAAATATAAAACCTGTGCTGAAATTCTTAAAAAGATCAGGGTAAAACAAAAAAATCCGCTTTCTCAAAAGAAAGCGGATTTTTTGTTAAGAAGCACTGCTTTGTTATTTTGCAAATAAATTCGGAATTCTACAGAAAAAACATATATTTTTGCGCCGTAATTTACGAGTAATCTTATATTAAATTAGATAAATATATTATGCGACAAATAGCCTTTCGTGAAGCATTGCGTGAAGCGATGAATGAAGAAATGAGAAGAGATGAGCGAGTTTTCTTAATGGGAGAAGAAGTAGCTGAGTATAATGGTGCCTATAAGGTGAGCCAGGGCATGCTGGCTGAGTTCGGCCCTAAACGCATAATCGACACGCCTATCTCTGAGTTAGGCTTTACAGGTGTAGCCGTGGGTGCTGCCCAGAACGGACTATTGCCGATCGTCGAATATATGACCTGGAACTTTGCGGTTCTGGCTCTGGATCAGATCTTAAATACGGCTTCAAAAATGCTGGCTATGAGCGGTGGACAAATTGGCTGTCCTATTGTACTTCGCGGTCCTAACGGAAGTGCCGGCCAGCTGGGTGCGCAGCACTCTACTGCCTTTGAAGCATTATATGCAAATATTCCTGGTCTGAAAGTCGTATCCGTATCTAATGGTTATGATGCAAAAGGCTTACTGAAACAAGCCATTCGTTATGAACAGGATCCGGTCATCTTCATGGAAAGCGAAGTCATGTATGGTGATAAATGCGAAGTGCCTGAAGAAGAATACTATATTGAGTTAGGGAAAGCTGATATCAAGAAAACAGGTAAAGACGTGACCATCGTCTCTTTCAATAAAATGATGAAAGTGGCACTGGCTGCGGCAGAGGAACTGGAAAAAGAAGGGATCAGTGCAGAAGTTATTGATTTAAGAACTATCCGCCCGCTGGATTGGAGAACCATTCTGGAAAGTGTGAAGAAAACGAATCGTCTGGTAATTGTTGAAGAACAATGGCCATTTGCCTCCGTTAGCTCTGAAATTACCTACAGAATCCAAAAAGAAGGATTCGATTATCTGGATGCACCTATCCGTAGAATTACTGCAGCAGATGCCCCTATGCACTATGCTCCTACTTTAGTAGAAGCTTATCTGCCCAGTGTTGCAGGCGTTGTTAAACTGGTTAAGGAAGTGATGTATCTTAAAAAATAAGCTACCGCTTTTTCCACATAAAGCTAAGGCCGCCATTAGAGAAATGAAAGCATTTTTCTAATGGCGGTTTTCTATTATCGTCAAGTCAATAGCTGCATAGGGTGTCGTTGATCATTTTGGTTTTTAATATTAGCAGCCTAAAAATTAGGTTTATTTTACAAGGGTGTTTGCTGAAGTTAGGGTAATTTTAAAAGGAGCATTACAATTACTTTATAAACAGTGGATAATCTAAACGTAGCGGCCTGCTTTTGAAACTTGTTGATAATATAAAAGTAGGGACGGGGATGACTGTGGCCCCGTCCGTTAACCGGCGACCGGACAGTTGCCTTATCTTATATTTCTTATTATTGTTTCAGCTTGGCACGAGTGCCTTGCATGCCCAGATAAGCCTTTCAACCGGGCAAAAGCAAAATAAACGGGTAGAGGTTATTATTTCCGGGTATATCTATGATACACATGCTGGTAAAAATCCGGTGACGGGCGCTATGATCAGGACCCTGGGTGGCCGAATGGTTAGATCGGACAAGGCCGGTTATTACCAGATTCAGGTACTTATAACAGACTCGGTTCAGTTTTATAATCCAAAGGACAGCCTTATCGCTGTTTATCCTGCCACTTATCTTCAGTTCTATCACCTTTTTAATGTCTATCTGGAAGAAAGAGAATTCTTTACGGGGCATGAGAATCAGGGTCATGAACTTCAGACGGTTAAAGTGACTGGCCGGGATTACAAAAAAGACTCTGCCATGCTCCGGTATCTGTACAGTGATATCTTTAATTATAAAAAGCCTACCCTGGGGGACGCAATCAAGGTGCCTAAGATTGGTAAAGTGCCGATTCCGCTGGCCATTGGCGTCAGTGTCTCAGGGCTTGTCCTCGCTTTACAAAACAAAAAGAAAAACAAGGAGGAGCGGATGAAGCGCTTTGCCCTTTACGCGGAGGATGAAGGTTATATACAAAACAGGTTGTCTTCCCACGCTATAGAATTATATACCGGCATTCAAAACGAGGACTCCATTAACTACCTCAGACTTTATTACCGGCCCACCGCCGCCAGGCTCAGAGAGATGAATGAACTCGAACTGGGGCAGTATCTGATAGAGCAGGCTCATGCTTTCAGAATAGGGAAGCTACCGGTGGGGGCACCTGCTTTTACCCGGTTTTTAAATAGTTGGGAAGCTGCTGATGGAAAGGATAAGGATTCAACGGTTCACGTACTGATGGATGAACCCGGCCCCGTGAAAAATCCGGACAACGAACCCTGATTTATCGTAAATGAGTACAGATCATTTTCCCATCAGGTAGACATTGTCTCCACTGATCAGCGATACTTTATAGGAAATTTTCTCCGCATTTTTACTGCTGGGCACTTTCAGGGTGGCGGATTTACCGGCTCCGATTTTACCGGTCTGCAGGGTCTCGCCCTGGACAAACTTGCCGTCTTTATCAAAATATTTAATTTCAACCACTGCGATATTTAAATCATCACTGGAAGTATTGTGTACTTTGATTTTCACATTTTTTATACCTGCTTCCGGTGTTTTGTTCAAGGAGAGGTCTACATAATCACCTATAGCTGCCGCTTTTTTTACGGGCGCCTTCTTCTCCACCTTTTTTTCAGGTTCTTTTTTGGCTGTATTGGTATTAGCGGTGGCAGGTGAGTCTTCCTGTTTAGGAGGGGCTACCGGTGTCGCGGTTTTGGTGGCCGCCAGATCAGTGGCCGCCTGTGGGCTGTCGGTTGCCGGCCGGGTTGTCTTAGCCGGTGGTGGCGTGGCTGCCATAGGGGCTGCCGTCTTGACGCTGGTGGCCACAGCCTTACTGCTATCATTTAGAACAGGCGTTGATTTTGCGCCTGCCAGGGAGTCTTTATGAACCGGTGCTTCGGCACTACCCGTTTTTACGGGAATCGCAGCCGGCCCTTCTGCCAGGTTGGACTTTTGGCTGGCGCTATCTGACGGAGTACCGGATTTTTGCTGGATGAGTGTCAATGAGTCTGCTCCGGAAAGATTACCCAGATTTGCGGAGGGACTGGTAAACTGCTTATACCCCCACCAGGCTAAAAAGCCAATGCCGCCGATAATGATTATCGGCAAAAAGAATTCTTTGAAAAAATGAGAATTTCTTGGGGGCGCCACAGCACGTACAGGCTTTGGAGTAGGGTGGTGGCGCACCTCTCTTAAAGGGGCGTCATCCAGACTTTGAACTCTTGCCTGAATTTTCTGTCCATGGTCCGAAGCGCTGGCGCTGTGGTGGTGACTGCTACTGTTTGCGTTGCCGGCAGCAGTGCTGCCTTCGGCAGGACTGCCTTTTAAGGGCGTGGTGATCTTAGCCCGTTCTTTCGCTTTTTCCGTGGATTGAACCTGGGTATGATCTGCCGGCGGTGTATATGTTGTTTTTTTCTTGGGTAGGGCAGAGGGCATCCGTTTAAAAGGAGAATTCGGCTGACTTTGAGCAGCAGCCCCTTTTTGGGGCGCTGCGGCCGGGTCCGTTTTCTGGGCCGTATCTGCGTTTTTGGCCGCTTCTTTTATTTCAATAAGCTGTTTGTCAGCTGTAAACTTATATTTAGGTTTTGGCTGACTTTGACTGGCTGTCATCAATTCAGGAAAATCCGTCAGTGATTTCCACTCGGAACTGCCATCGATTTTGATTAAATCGGTGGTCTGTAGCCCCTGGCTGAGTAATGCCTCTTTCGTAAGTGGGCCCTTGTCGATGTTATTTCTGCGTAGCCAGTACTGCACTTCTGTTTTAAAGGATTGACCTAAAAATAAGGAATTAAAGGAACTTAAAAAAACTCGTTATAAAATTAGTTATTTTTTATTCCCCTGTTAACTAAAAATATACTCCAAATAACTCATTAGCAATTATGTTGCCATTTTCCACAAGGCAAAAAAAAGAAGTGGATAATTTGGATAAGAAGGCCCTGATTTCGTGTCTTTTTAGGCATAATTTTCGTAGCTTTACGCCTTACATGCAAGGCGTAAATTTGCCTTAGATATTTTTAATTAATATATGGAAGAAAATAAAGATTTGTTACCCGAAGAAACGGGTGATCACGACCGGATAATTCCTGTCAACATCGAAACTGAAATGAAAACCGCTTACATCGATTACTCGATGAGCGTTATTGTCGGAAGAGCTTTGCCGGACGTTCGCGATGGGTTTAAACCCGTTCACCGCAGGGTTCTTTACTCCATGAATGAGTTAAGCAATCATAGCAACAAGCCTTATAAAAAATCCGCCCGTATTGTCGGGGAGGTGATGGGGAAATACCATCCGCACGGTGACTCTTCTATTTACTTTACGGTGGTGCGTATGGCGCAGGATTTTACCATGCGCTACACACTGGTAGACGGACAGGGTAACTTTGGTACGCAGGATGGAGACAGCCCCGCTGCCATGCGTTATACGGAAATCCGGCTGTCAAAGCTGGCGGAAACCATGCTGGAAGATATAGAAAAGGAAACCGTTGATTTTCATCCGAACTTCGATGATTCCCTTCAGGAACCCAGTGTGCTGCCTACCCGTATTCCTCAGTTGTTGCTCAATGGTTCCAGCGGTATCGCCGTTGGTATGGCCACCAATATGATGCCGCATAACCTGACAGAGGTGATTGATGGTTGTCTGGCCTATGTTGCTGACCGTAGTATAGCCATTGAAGAGCTGATGAAAATCGTCAAGGCCCCTGATTTTCCGACCGGAGGAATAATTTTTGGCATGGATGGCGTACGCCAGGCCATGATGACCGGTCGTGGAAGGGTCATGGTTCGCGGTAAATGTCATGTAGAAACCAAAGAATCGGGCCGTGAAAAAATCGTTATTACCGAAGTGCCTTATCAGGTCAGCCTGGACGGGTTAACGGATAAAATCGGTAAACTGGCGACCGATAAGACCATTGAGGGGATTGCCTATGTAAACAATGAAACCAGTAAACGCGGAGGTATCC
Organism: Arachidicoccus rhizosphaerae; assembly: GCF_900107765.1. Classification (GTDB taxonomy): domain Bacteria; phylum Bacteroidota; class Bacteroidia; order Chitinophagales; family Chitinophagaceae; genus Arachidicoccus; species Arachidicoccus rhizosphaerae. Next base: position 314,095 of record NZ_FNQY01000002.1, read on the forward strand.
GTATCGTGGTGGAATTGAAAAGAGACGCTGTAGCGAATGTAGTAATCAATCAATTATACAAGTATTCTGAACTCCAGACCAGTTTTGGTATCAATAACGTGGCTATCTGCAAAGGCAGACCGCGTACTTTAAACCTGAGACAGCTGATCACTGAATTCATCGATTTCAGGATGGAAGTGGTGATCAGACGCTCTAAATTCGAATTAAGAAAAGCAGAAGAAAAAGAGCATCTGTTAAGAGGCTATCTGATTGCCCTGGATAACCTCGATGAGGTGATTCGTATTATCCGGGAATCTTCTAATCCAGCCATTGCCAAGGAAAACCTGGTTGCCGCTCAGATTAAACTGAAGAACGCTCAGGTAATTCAATTATTGGGTGAGGCTACAGCCAATGAGTTTTTGGATGAAGTACAGGCGCAGGCCATTCTTGAAATGCGCTTGCAACGTCTGACCGGCATGGAAAGAGATAAGATTCAGGCAGATTATAATGAATTGATGGCCTTTATTGCCAAATTAAAACATTTACTGGCGGATGAGGATGCCCGTTATGATGTCATTAAAGAAGAACTGACGGAGGTTAAGACTAAATTTGGCGACGAGCGAAAGAGCCAGATTGAATATAACGCCAGTGATATCAGCATTGAAGATCTGATTGAAGAAGAAGACGTCGTGATTACGATTTCTCATCTGGGATACATTAAAAGAACCTCCGCCTCTGAATACCGCCAGCAAAAACGCGGCGGCCGTGGCGGAAAAGGCGCTGCTACCAGAAATGAGGACTATGTAGAGCATCTGTTTGTGGCCTCTACGCATGATACCATGATGTATTTCACAGAAAAGGGTCGATTATTCTGGTTGAAAGTCTATGAAATACCGGAAGGGGAGAAAAATGCAAAAGGTCGTGCCATTCAAAATCTGATACAGATCCCGGGTGATGACAAGGTCAGAACCATCATCAACGTTAAGAAACTAACGGATGAGACCTATGTTGAGAATCATTTCGTAGTGCTGTGTACCAAAAAAGGTATTATTAAAAAGACCGCCTTAAAGGAATTCAGCAGACCAAGGGCTACAGGCGTAAATGCCATAACGGTTAATGAAGGTGATGAGTTACTGGATGCGATGCTTACAGACGGTGAAAGTGAAATCATGCTCGCTGTGAAAAGCGGCCGTGCCATTCGTTTCCCCGAAAGTAAAGTAAGGGCGACCGGCAGGGGAGCGATAGGTGTCACAGGAATTGAAGTGGATGCCACCGATGACGAAGTCATCGGTATGATTAATGTCGACAAAGAAGATAAAGATCATACTGTATTGGTTGTCAGTGAGAAAGGATATGGAAAAAGAACCAGAATCGTGGACGAAACCGGAGAGGATGTCTACCGCGTTACCAACCGGGGCGGAAAAGGTGTTAAAACCATTAATGTAACGGAAAAAACTGGCAAGCTTGTTGGTATATTAAACGTTACAGAACAGCATGATCTGATTATAACCTGTAAATCAGGGATTACCTTACGTACGGATGTGGCTGCCATTAAAGAAGCAGGCAGAAATACACAAGGCGTCATTTTGATTCGTTTAGATGAGGGGGATGAAATTGCGGCGATCTCTAAAATAGACGAACAGCAAATGGAGGAAGAAGACTCTGCTGAAGATCAGGAGCAGATGATAACGGACGCTGCAGCAGATCTCAGCACTCAAAGTGAGGACGCTTCCCCTGCACAAAGCAGTGGTGACGCTTCCCTGGATGATCAAAATGAGCAGAATGCAGCAGATACAGAGGATGACGAAACAGCATAAGATGTAAGTCTAGCGGAATAATCAAATCAATATTTAATTAAAAGACATTCAGTTAACTAAAAAAAACAAAATGAAAAGGATTGTATTCTCATTTTTGCTTCTAGGTATAACAGCCGGAGCATGGGCACAAAAACCGGTCAAGTTTAAAAAGGATGATGTCCTTAAACTTTTGGCGGAGAAGAAATACGGTGACGCAAAAGATCTGATCGACAAGGTTTTGGCCAATCCCAAAGAGCAGGATAATAAAGAGGCGATTACTTATAAAGCAGTAATTTATGCAAATCTGGCAACAGACTCTGCACTGGCAGGAAGTAATCCGGATGCCTTACAGACAACTGCTACCACTTTAGATCAGTTAAAACAAAATACGGACACGGCTGCTTTTAATAAACTGATGCGCGAAGATCAGGGTATTAATGCGGTTTCTGTTGTTTATTCCAAAGCCTTCAACAACGGGCTTTCTGATTTTAAAGACAGCAAATGGGATGATGCCTATAAAAATTTTCATACAGCTTATTCCTGGGCAGATTATATCACCAAAAACGGATTTAGTCAGAACCCCGACAGAAATGCGATAGATACTTTTACGGTTCTTTACACCGGCTTTGCTGCACAGAATGCTTCCGGTTATGATCAGGAAAACGGTGGCACTTTTAAGAACCCGGCCATGGCTGATTCTGCAATGGCTATGTATACGCTATTGGCTGACCGCAACATCGCTACTAAAGATATGCCGGCCATGTATCAGTATATGGTTCAATATTATCAGGCTAAAAAAGACAAGGAAAATGCTGCAAAGTATTTAGACATTGCCAAAAAAGCTTATCCTGATAAAAATGATCTCTGGAGCCAGATTGAAACGCAGGCTATGCTGTCCGGAGGTAATGTCAATGACATTATCGCTAACTATAAGGAAAAAGACGCAGCCGGTCAGATGACGGAAGCCCAGTATGTAGAAATTGCACAGACCCTGGCTAATGCAGAAAAGTCCACAAAAGATACTGCTGAAATCGCGGCCGCAAAAGCAGCTTCCATTGATGCCTATCAGAAAGCGTTTAATCTGGGACATAACGGTATTTATGCTTTCAATGTGGGGATTTTAAATTATCAGAGATTCAGTGAACTGGATGATGAGTTCTTTGCAAATAAAGGGGAAGAAGCAGCCAAGAAAGCAAAAAGAGATGCTATTGAAAAAGAACAGGCTCCTTTAGCAGATACCTCCATTGCCTGGTTGACCAAGAGCTATGATGTTTTATCCGCTAAGCAGGACAGAGATAAAAATGAATCTGTTTCTTTGAACCGTGCAGTGGACATCATTGCCAATTTATACAACTGGAAAATGAATAAAGCCAGAGGTCATGATCCGAAAGCATATGACCAATATGAAGCTTTATTTAAAAAGTTCGATTCATTACATGAGACCTTTAAATAGGCGTTGAAATCATAAGTCGCAGGATGTATCATCTTGAGCCGAAAACAAAAACGCAGGTTCAGAAAATAGGTTTTCGGCCAAAAGCAAGATAGATAAAAAACTGCCTGACCTAAAAGAGTCAACAATTAAATTCCCTGGGGCATTTAATTGTTGACTCTTTTTTTATTGGATAGACCGGAAAGCGGGAAAAGTAATGACTGGTTGAAAATCAGTCGTTTTATTTTGGGGGCAACGGTTTGAAAAAAGGTATTTCTGATAGGTCACTTAATCGGTATATTAATTGCTAAAGCAGCTGTGTATAAGGCGATTTGGAATTAAAAATGTGGCAGGTGCTGAAAATTATTCGGTGAAATCGAATTTTTTTAGGGTAGCGCTATTAAACTTTTAATACTAAAATACAATCTATATAAACAGAAAAAGATAACGCAAAGGCGCGTGGCCACCGCTTCTTATGTTTTCTTTTCCCATGCGTCTCTTTGGTTTTTTGGCGTTTTTAAAATCAGAAATCCTGATGCATGATTCCATCATCTGTAAAAGGTAATAACATGAAAAAAGCAATTTATATTTGGATTCTTTGTTTGGGTGGCCTGTTTTTAAGTCAGCAAACAATGGCACAAAGAGGTCACGGGACCAGAGAGCACAATAATAATAAATCTTATAAGCAATCTCAGCGTAACCGTCGTCAACAGGTAAAAGCCTATAAACAAAATAACAGAGCGCATTACAATAATAGAAATAATTATAGCCGTAATGACCGCCGGGTGTTTGCGCCTAACAGAGGACATTATAATAACCGTCCACAGCCCGTTTATCGGGGCAGAAGGATCGCACGTGCTCCGGTAGGACATGGCGTTTTCCGTCCTGCACCATGGGCTGCCAGACATCATTATGGTTATGACAGACATGTCTATTTTCCCGATTATCATGCCTTTTATGATGCACGCAGACACGGGTATGTCTACAGACATGGTGGTCGTTGGATTTTTTCGCAGGCGCTCCCAAGCTTTATGGTTGGATTAAACTGGAATAATGTAAGGCTGCAGTATTTGCAGGGAGTTCCTATGACGGCTTATCCGCAGGATTATTACGATACCTATGTTAACAGATATCCTGCTTTATCCTTTAATCTGAATGTAAATCTTTAAGGGAGAATACCCAAAGCAACAAAGTCCAAAAGGTAAGCACTGCGGCTTTGAAAAAAACTTAGTTCTGGGATCTTTGAATCTTCAACTACGTTAGTCAGTGGCTACCATAAGTATAGAGAAGGGCGAACCGTCACCATTAATTTGTTGGCGGTTCGCTTATTTAAGAAAAGAGAACACAGGTGTATGCTCTTAGTTAAGCTCGCCAATTTTACTTTTTAGAAATTCAATGAGTTGCGCCGTGGCTTTTTTACGGTGACTGAATTTGTTTTTTTCATCCAGGGTCATCTGGGCAAAACTACGTCCGTCGCCGCCTTCCGGAATAAAAACAGGATCATAGCCAAAACCGTCACTACCTTTTTGGGTTTCACTGATGGAGCCGGGACAAATACCCTCAAAATAATAGGTCTGATGATCCCATATCAGGGTAATGACGGTTCTGAAGCGGGCCCCGCGATTTTCCTTGCCACTTAGATTGTGCAGTAATAAGTCTATATTTTGCTGATCGCTGGCTTTTTCCCCTGCATAGCGCGCACTTTTAACGCCAGGCGCACCATTAAGAGCGGGGACCTCAAGGCCGGTATCCTCACTAAAGCAATTTTTTCCGGTTAAATGATGGATGGTCTGGGCCTTTTCCAGCGCATTATCTTCTAAAGAGTCATGAGGCTCCGGTATCTCAATAATAATCCCGGCCTCTTTCAGGGGCAATATTTGGAGTTTATCCCCGACGACATTTCTGATTTCTTTAACCTTATTCGGGTTATTGGTGGCAAAAATTAGTTCCATGATAGGGCAAAAAAGGTTAGGCTTTTAATTGAAAAAAGAGTTGCAGCGCATTCCAGAGTTTCGTTTTCTCCGCTTTTGCCTCCGCGGTGGGGCTCATCATCTGCGCGAGCGGTGCGGCCAGCATTATTTGACTGGCTCCCACAGTCTGAGGCTGATAATTGGGGAAATTAAATTGTAATTGCAACTGGGCCGGACTCAGGCCGAACAAAATAAACTGATGACAGCCCGGATCGGCGATGAGTTCCTCCAGGCTGCGGGGTGTCCGGATGTAATTGATCAGGGCAATATCATCTATGCTCAATTTGCAGGCCTTTAATATATTGGTCAAAAATTCAAGCTCTTTGTCTTTTATTAGTTGACCGGATTTGTCGGCTATTAAAACCGCTATCTGACGGTTATTTGAACCCAGGTACCATTTTGGAATATCCACCTGTTTTTCCGCAATATTTGGCTTTTCTGGTGAATTTATTTCATTACCTTTGACTACCAATTTTGCTGAAGGCGGGGTTGATGGTTCTGTAATAACGAGCGCGTCTTTATATAATCCGGCTAACACGAATTCAGGCAATTGCGTATCCATAATTATTGAATTATAAACATTTGGTCAAATATACATTTAAATTTCAGATTTTATGAGTGAGTCTTTAGCAATTAAAGTTTCCAAAACTGATTCCAGCCGGTTGCCACAGGTGGAACTTAAAAATATTCATTTCGGGCATGTTTTCACAGATCATATGCTGGTGGCCGATTACGCAGATGGCAAATGGCAGTCTGTAGAGATTAAACCTTATCAATCATTAAGTTTTGCCCCTTCACTGGCGGCCATCCATTATGGGCAGTCCATATTTGAGGGTATTAAGGCATATAAAAACGCCAATGGGGAAGCGGTTATCTTTCGTCCTGAAGAAAATTTCAACCGATTCAATGAGTCCGCTGTCCGCATGGAAATGCCGGAAGTTCCGTCTGAGATTTTCATGGAGGGATTAAAACAACTCATTAATCTGGATAAAGAATGGATTCCGGCCATGGAAAATCATTCTTTATATATCCGCCCTTTCATGTTTGCAACGGATGAATTCATTGGGGTGCGTCCTTCTGCTACTTATAAATTTATTATCATCCTGAGTCCTACAGGTCCTTATTATGATAAACCGATGCGCATTGCGGTGGAGGAAAAATATACCCGTGCAGCACCAGGTGGCGTAGGAGAGGCGAAAAATGCAGGAAACTATGGTGGCAGCCTGAAACCTGCGCAGGACGCTGTCAGAAACGGTTATGATCAGGTGCTTTGGACAGATGCATTTGAGCATAAATGGCTCCAGGAGGTAGGAACCATGAATGTCTTTTTTGTACTGAAAAATGCGGTCCTTACCCCTTCTTTGGAAGAGGGAACCATTTTAAATGGGGTAACGCGTAAAAGTGCGATTGTCGTATTGAAAGAAATGGGCTTAAATGTGGAGGAAAGAAGAGTCAACGTGGAAGAGTTAATTGAAGCGTACGATAAAGGCGAGTTTATCGAAGCCTTTGGAACAGGTACGGCTGCTACGATCTCCAGAATTAAGGAATTGAGTTATAAGGGGCATCATATGGTTTTTGATTTAGAAAAAACCCAGGTGTCTCAGCAATTAGCCAAAAGATTAAATGATATCCGTCTGGGCGTATCTGAGGATAAACATGGCTGGATTACCAAATTATAAAAGGCCATAAGTTCGCTCTAACTGTCTGATAGAGCCGATATGATTCTGGTACTGAAAACCACCGGTTTACAGTTATTATAAGCGCAGCGTCCTTTCACTATAAATTAGTAGAAGGCGCTGCGCTTTTTTAATTTTATGGGAAATCGCTTGACCTCCGCTGTTTTCAGCGGAATTTTCCCTGATTTTTCTTATTTTTGTTGGGTGTACTAATAGTCAGTAATGACTGATTGTGAATAGAATAGCAACTTTCTTACTGAAATTGGTTATTAGAACCAAAGGATTAACTCCACAGTTAGAAGAAGTTAAATATTTAATGCTTAGGATGCATCTTTTTCATGATGGAGTAGTAAAGCTTGCATCTGTAAATCAGTTTACTGCTGGATATCTAAAAAGAGAAAACAGACAACCATTTTTAAACCAACTTATTAAGATCTATATATATGGGCCATGAAAACCTGATACATCAGAATCTACTGTTGATTTTGGCTTTATTTTTCGCAATGGCGATCCTCTATGTACTGAGCCAGCGGCTCAGGATTTCCTATCCTATATTTTTAGTGATAGGCGGTTTGGGGATAAGTCTGATTCCCGGGGTGCGACCTATTAATATTGATCCGGATCTCATTTTCTTAATCTTTTTGCCTCCACTACTTTTTGAAGCAGCGTGGTATACTTCCTGGAATGATTTCTGGAAGTGGAAGCGTTCTATCTTTTCTCTTGGATTTGGCCTGGTCATCATGACTTCTTTGGCTGTGGCATTCTTCTCGGTTAATATTATTCCGGGGTTTACTTTTGCGCTTGGCTGTTTATTGGGAGGCATTGTGTCGCCCCCGGATGCAGTTGCGGCCACCTCTGTTTTAAAAGGCCTTAAAATGCCCAGAAGAGGCCTGGTTATACTGGAAGGGGAGAGCCTGGTCAATGATGCAGCCTCTCTGACGGTTTTAAGATTTGCTATTGCCGCTATTTTAACCAGTCAGTTTGTTTTCAGGGTGGCTGCCACCAATTTTATGATCCTGTCCGTGATGGGTATTTTTGTAGGTCTGGTCATTGCGCATCTGCTGTATTTTATATTAAGATACTGGGCAAAGTCATCCAGTATTACTACGCCCATTACTTTAATTGCTCCTTATATCATGTATGTGGTGGCGGAATATTTTAACTGGTCGGGTGTGCTTGCCGTGGTCAGCGGCGGGTTATTCCTTTCTTTTAGGTCCAGTGATTTTTTAAACTACCACACGCGTCTGCAAACGGAGGAAGTCTGGGCCACCATCGGCTTTTTATTAAACGGTTTCGTATTTATTCTGATAGGCCTTGAACTAAAACAAATCATTCATAGCCTGGAAGGATATTCCATTGAAGAGGCGATACGCTATGCACTGGTCATTAGTGTGATTGTCATTGTCATAAGGATCATCCTGGTTTACTTGGCACTTTTTCTGCCCAGAATACTGTCTTCAAAAGTACGTAAGGAAGAGCGCAGCCCTGGATTTAAATTACCCTTTGTGATCGGGTGGGCAGGGATGCGTGGCGTGGTTTCCCTGGCATCGGCCCTGGCCATTCCCATAACTTTATCAGACGGTACTGACTTCCCGCATAGAAACCTGATTTTATTTATCACCTTTGTGGTGATTTTGGTGACGCTGGTTTTTCAGGGGCTTACCCTGCCTCTATTTATTAAACTGTTGAAACTAAAAGAAATCGATGATTATCGGCCTGAGGTTGAACAGCTGGAAGAAATACGTTTAAGACTGGCCAAAAGCTCTCTGAATTATATCGATAGTCATTATAGTGAGGAATTGCAGGAATATGAAAGTCTGGCTAAAACCAAGGAGCAGATTATGCGCAATATTACCATGAGTGAGCTGAATTTATCAGAACAAAATGATGAGGCCACCGCAAGGTCTGAACGAAAATTAAACCGTAGGGTATTGCAGGAACTGGTCAAATTACGGCGCTCAAACCTGCATACCATTAAAAATGAAAAGAAATACGATGACAGTGTTATAAGAGATATGGAACACACTTTGGATCTGGAAGAAGCCCGCCTGGCTAAGTTTTAAACTTTTGCTAAAGCGTGTCACTTACCGATAAGGGGAGGGGGTTTACCGTTTTATAGCTGGAATTCAGCATTCTATGGTTCAATGGGAAAATAAAGGGCGTATCTTTGCCAGTGAAAAACAAAAATTATCCTATGAACATCCTTCCTAAACCGACGGAGTTAAAGGAACTGGTAAAGACAGTTGCAATAAGGGATGCCATTCAAAGAAAATGTGGTGCGGAAAATGAAACAGCCTTACCGGATAGCGAGGCAACACATAATTTAGCCATTCTTAAAACTACCTGTAAAATAGTAAAGACTGCCCCCTACAGACTTGATCATTTTGCGATTGTGCTTTGTCTGAGTGGAACGGCCAAAATGTCTTCAGGACATTTTAATTTTAGTGTTCGTCCCCATAGCCTGCATTTTATTTTTCCAGGTATGATTAATGTTATTGAACAGAGTACGGATGATTTTGAATTGTACATGGTATTATTCACCCGCGACTTTTTTGCAGATATGTATCTGAAGGAAGCTGTGTTGGAAAATATTTTGGATCAGACTCCGGACTTTCCGCCCATCAGCATGCTTGATGATGACTTATTTATAAAGGTAAAAGGCCTTTTTGGGGATATGTATGAAGAATACAAAAACCAGGAAAAATTTCATGTTAAGCTGATCCAGTCCATGCTGATGCAACTCTTTTATCTTTCCGGCAGAATATTCCAGGATGAAATTCAAAGCCAGCCTGCGCTGGCCTCCAGAGGACATCAGCTCTTTCAGCAATATAAAAAAGCCGTAGATGAAAATTTTATGGATCAGCGCACGGTTCAGTGGTATGCAGAGAAACTGTTTGTAAGTGCGGGGTATTTGGGTGAAGTTGTAAAAAAGGAAACAGGAGAAACGGCCATTAAAATTATCCATCGCAGAATTTATCTGGAGGGGTTGTATTTATTGAACTATTCTCAATTAAGTGTGAAAGAGATTTCTGATCAATTGAATTTTGATACCCCTTCTCATTTTTCCAGATTCTTTAAACAATTTGCCGGATATACGCCGACAGCACTGAAAAAAAATATTGCTTAATACCTGCCCTTTATTATTCGGGTATATACTTAAAAGATTGGAAAAGGTGATGGATGAAATGAGCAATATCCATCACCTTTTCTATGCAAAAAAGCGCCATCAGATAGCAACTTCCTTTATGTAGGTAGTAATCACAACAAGATAAAGTACAGCCTGAAAATTGGTCTTTTTTACCCAAATATTGGGATTGATTAAGGGCTTGCCCCGCTATACCTTTGCCTTGTCAATGAGATAATCAAACTGCAGTTTTAAATGGATTAACGACATTGATTTTAATTGATCTAAAAAATGAAAAAGATGAAAATTTTAAACAAAATAGCCGTTTTATCACTTGCATTGGTACTTGGACTTACCATTCATGCAAATGCACAGAAAACTTATGATCGTTCTGGTATCCAGCTGAGCGTGGGCCCGCAGGCTTCACTGCCACTTGGAGACTTTAAAGATGCTTACGACTGGTCAATCGGCGGAAGCGTACAGGCTGATTTTCCTGTGTTGAAAAACGATTTATATGTAGTCGTAAATGCAGGGTACAATAACTTCTTTGCAAAAGAAGGCGTAGGAACAGGTAAAGACCTGGGTTTAATTCCGGTAAGTGCCGGTCTTAAATATTATTTCCCTTCTACAAACCTGTATGTACAGGGTACAGCCGGTGTGAGCTTTTTAACCAGCAAAGATGATGTTGCAGCCGATAAATCTGCCGCTTTTGTCTATAGCCCTCAGGTCGGTTATTTGATTAATCTGGGTGGTCGCAATGCGCTGGATGTTGCCGTCAAATTTGAAGGTGACAGCAAGATTTATGATGCAGGCAAATCAAATAACTTCCTGGGTCTGCGTGTAGCTTACAATTTTGGACTTTAATCATTACTGATATAAATGTTATAAAGAAGTCTGATAAACATCCCATATTTTGGATTTTGTTTTTCGGCCACCTGTATTCCTGCAGGTGGCTTTTTTATGAAGGAGCAGAAAGGCAGGATACCTTTCTTTTTTGATTGAAAAAAAAGAAAATTGCCAGGACCTTTCGCAAATAATTTTAAGTACGCATCCATTAACTAATAAAAACAGACCGGACGCCAGGCGCCAGGTCTGCATGCTGTTTGCTGCTGCCTTTACTTGGCCATCTGATTAAGGTATTAATGACTTAGATGGCAGATACTCATTTGTAAACAAGTATCATAAGGTCCTGTTGAAAATTATTTTTTAATAAAGGACTGTCGGTCTTTGTTATGAATTAAATGATATATGCCTGCGGGCAGATCTCCTATATTGATCTGGTAGACACTTGCCCCGTCTATTGTGCTTTGTTTTTTTACCAAAACGCCTTTATTATCATAGATGAGAATAGCACTCTTGTTTGTTTTATCCGGGGTATTTATCCGTACTTTCAGTTTGTTTTGGGCAGGACTGGGCCAGAGCGAAAAACCGGAGGAGTTCCTGGTCTTCAGCAATAGGGCTGAATGGGAAGTGGCGGCTGTATTTTGCTGGGGCTGGTCTGCAGGCTCGAGTATCCATCTTTGATTGGCAGACCCCTGAGTGCCGTTGGTTGCATATATGATCATTTTAGTCCCATCTGCGGAACTGCTTCCCGGATTATCTAAAACAAAATGGTTACTCATATTGCTTTGTATAAGATAAGTGTCAGTGGCAACCGGAATTAAGTTCCATTGCTGATTGGTACCGCCTGTAAGGCTATATTGAATGGGTTGCGTACCGGAAGTCTGTGTGCTGGCTGGTAAATCTATGGCTTTACTGCTTTTTTTATTAACCAGGTTATAGGATGATCCTGCATTTTGTATCTTCCACTCAAAGGCGGAACTATTGTTGCCGGTATATTGAACGATGTTTTTAAGATTATCTGTGGCAGAATCTTCCACGGCTAAATATTTGCCACTGGCTGCGTTTTTTATTCTGTAATAGCCTGTGTCAATAGCGTCTGCAACAATAAAACTGTTGGTGACGGCTGTGGACGGCTGATTGAAAATATCCCTGATCGTTACTTTAGCGGTATAAGTACCTGCAGGTAGCTGGGTATTTAAGGTGTCTTGTCTTCGCTCGGGCAACGTATCGGTATAAGAGGCAAGTATTTGTTGGTTGTTATCCAAAATTTCCACAGTGGCACTTAACTGCGGACTTTTCTTGGAATTATCTGTCCAGGAAACGATAACCTGCTGACTTTGGTAGACAGCGCTAACGCTGCTTACTTCACCGGTGGTGAGCGTGGGAGCGTCCCCCTGACCTGTTTGCGCCGGCAAATTTAAGGTACGACCGGTCCCAAAGGCGGCGTCCGGTGTCGTGCTGCCGCCATGGACCATAAAGTAAGCGTCCTCGCTGCTATCATAGCCGCTGTTAAATGCCCGGTCATAAATGCCATTCCGGGCAGAGTCGCCCGCATTGGCGCTAAAATAACGACTCGTGTGTTTTTGCCATACTCCGGCAGTATTCAAACTCCAGCAATCTTTAAAAAATGCTTTACGGACATAACGACCGTCTCTGTCGCTGCCCGACCCGGTCCAGTTTTCCAAAAATGCATCATTATTTTGCCCCAGGTAACCTGACTGATCCGGTACGGATAAAGTGGCCGTATGGAACCATTCACCGGAACTTAAGTTCTGTATAAACGTGGCTACATGTAAACGGCCACCGGATTTCCAGGCACGGATAACCTGGTTGTACCAGGTATTGAGTACCCAGTTATATGGATTTATAGACTGATATCCATCGCCTTCTCCACCAAATCTGCCCGTATAGGTGTTGGTGGCAGCGTAATCCACCTGCGAATATATGCCGCCTGCCGTATTGGGATCCCATAATGAAGAAATAAGCGTATGTGAGCTGCCCTTTGAACTGTCTGGGGTATGTTGCAGACCGCCGTATCCTCCGTTAAAGCTATTCATCTCAAAATAAGAGGCGAAAGCGGTCTGTGTAATTTTAATTTTGTGCATCTTGACAATGGCATCAGAAGGAAAATAGAACACCAGGTGCTCAGAAGGGGCAGCCCCCTGAGCTTTTGCCGGCGCAACCGGCACAAGGCTCAGGTATAAAAGCCCGAGCATCATTAAAACAACGTAGAATTTTTTTTGCATTTGTGATATTTTTGAAGGTTAAAGAAAGCATTATTTTATTCCGGTAAGGGAAAGTGCAGGCCATAAAAATCCGGGTAGTGACAGCCATCACTATCCACTATTGACGATCTACCTTAAAAAGTAACGACTTCACGATTTTCTCTGCACTACGGACAGCAATGATCTGTCTATGTTGGTAAAAACGGATTTACCTCACTAAACAGGACTCCTTATCCTTTACGCTAAATACCGTTGGCATTCATAACAGACGGGCTTTTGCTGCAAGGAATTATTTGTTTCAAAAGACGCAGCGATTATCCGTGACCGGTTAAAAGTAATCGCCTTTTATTTTAACACATTAAAACTAAAGGATTAAAACTGGAAAACATACAATCAATCGTTTGCGCAATTTACAAATCTAATTATCTTTAAGCTTACATACATCCCGGCGGTGGCAGTGTGTGCCGCTGGTATTAAAAAGTCAAATCTTATGTTTCAAGCAGTCCAGATAAGAATAGCCAGACCAACCCTAAGATTGGAGGCCCTAGCAAAGTTTTACCAAATGGGGTTGGGTATGGTGCTTACCGGCCAGTTTTCAGATCATGATGGCTATGATGGCATCATGCTGGGGATGCCGGATAATAAGATCCATTTGGAATTTACCAGCCATACCAACCTAAAGCAAAAGGATTTGCCTCGGCCGACCAAGGAACATCTCTTGGTTTTATATTTTGATAACCCCGCCAACTATCAAAAGGCCACTAACCGGCTTCGGGGCTTGAATTGCCATCCGGTATCACCGGAAAATCCATATTGGGAGGGAAAAAGTGAAACCTATGAAGATCCCGATGGCTGGCGCGTGGTATTATTTAACGGGGTATTTGGCTAACAATACCTGTGTTCAAGGAATAAGTGCAACGCTACCTTCGAATCGTAAAAATACTTCATTTGCGGTGGCATAGCCAAATTTTCTTATTGGTCTGTTATTGATCGCCTTTTCGACCCTTTTTATTTCCTTGTTATCAATTTCATTAAAGTCAGTTTTTTTGGGGAAGAATAGTCTGATTATTCCGTTCCTGTTTTCAATTGTCCCTTTGTCTTGTGACGTATATGGCCTTGTGAAGTAAGTCTTGACATCTAATGCTTTTGCAATCTCTTCATGTTGTGCGAATGCCAAATCGTTGTCAAAAGTCATTGTTTTTATCGGTGGGTATTTTTTCATTCTTT
>NZ_FNQY01000010.1 GCF_900107765.1 Arachidicoccus rhizosphaerae
TTATAAATTTCCTTTCCTGCGAATTGATCTTCTGTGAGACCGTACCTTTTTAAAAACTGTTCTTTAGTCATTGTGTAAATTTTGTGCCGCTAAGCAGCTATTTTTAAATTGATTGTGAGCTTAATAAAGGGGCGGCTGCATTATTCTAACCACTGAATTTTTTAATTTTATCCCGCCCCTGACTATGTACATTCATTTTCTATTTCATGATGTACCTCCTTTTGTTTTGTGAGCCTGCGTGTCGGTGCAGGTTTACCATCGGTCGCCCCCCTGTTGCTTGCGAAGCGGTACCCAATTGGCAGGGGGTGTTTGTTACAATTCCTTTAGCTCCTCTTTGGCATCGTGAATCTGGTCTTTGTAATAGTCTATAACCCTGCATTTAAACTCTTCAATGATTGCGTTTAGGTCTTTATCAGTTCCCAATGAAATATCTACCGCATTTAAAGGGTTATAATCCATTGAGTTTTGCCTATCTGCTAGCCTGATTTGATAGCACTCTTTGATAGCTTCTATTTCACCCTCTGCTACAGATATTTTATTAATAAGCTCTTTTGCCTTTTCTATATTTTCTACTTTCATTGTGTTTTGTTTTGTGTCAGTTGGCTGGTAAGCCCCCTAAGAATAAGGGGCTGCAACCAAAACTGCTTATGAAAAAAATTTACGCCGGAACTCCCAGCCTTACTACTTGGGTTGCCCAGAAAGTACTATCCGGTATTATGGTCCGCTGCTCCGGCTTCTTTTGGTTTTTATTCCAAGAGATGATAATTCCCATCCTGCAACCGGTAGGCAGACAATAACCGCTGATCTGTCTGTCATAACCAAAGTGATTAATTGCATTATCCAGACCGCCTGCCATAACCTTGTAGTCCACCAGCACCTGCCCTGTCTTGATCAGGTCTGAGCGGCCTTTATACAGCAACTTCATTCCCATGTAGTGAAACCAGCAGGTAAAAGCCAGCTCCTTTTCCATAAACTTAAAAGCGGTGCCTATCTTGGAGCGGATAACGCCTGCTATTGGTCTTACTATCTCCGACTGCTGCCAGTCATAGAGGTGTGGCTCATTCAGGTACTGGTGCACCCTCTCCCCTAGTTTCATGCCCTCGGTTTTTTCACCTTCAAATCCTTTGATGCTGCTAAAGGAAACGCCGGGGATCTTCAAGTAATCCTCAAAGGGAACATTCCTGTAATACTTTACGTCACTAACTGTAAACAGCATTGGGTTAATGGCCGCCCCGGGTGCAGGGGCGACTGCTGTGAAGGTGTTACTGGCTACTTGCATACTTCCTCCAACTCTAGCCCGTTAAAAGTTAAGCCTGTTTCTGTGGCTAGCTTGCCCAGGTAGTCTGCCATCTGACCGACCTTAAGGTTAGCAGGTTCTTTAACTGATATCCATTTGCTCAGATCGTCAAAGTTTACCATGAAGGCCGCCATGACGGCTTTCATCCAAACCCAATCCGTGCGGACGGTAACCTTAAGATTCTTTTTGATTTTAGGGCCTTCAATAGTGGGTGTAACTGCATTGATAACAAGTGTATTAATAGCCTGCTCTTCCTGGATCTTCTTGTCAGCTGCCTGAGTGGCCAACTGCAAAGCATCTTCCTGCGCTTTAATGGCAGCCTCAGCGTTTGCCAGATCACTTGCATAGTTGGCAAACAGGTTGTCTACTTCCACCATCAGGCCTGAAAAGATTTCTAGCCAGTTGATAGGTGCAATCTGTTTGTACAGTTCCTGCATTTCCTCATGGGTTAATCTCTGAGGAATGAAAGCCGTCATGGCCGGCTGTGGCACCTCTGCAAGCTTCTGTTTTAATTCCTGCAAAGCAGGGTCTTTAATGCCACCCTTCAGGTAACTTGAATAGATGTTAGTAGCCTCTCTCATAACAGTGGCTTTATAAAGGCCCACGATACGGACGTGCTCATTAGTAAAGTGAGCAGTAAAATTGCTTTTTTCCGTATTCTTAGCATTGGTAACCGCTGCTGCTAAATTCTCCTTACGGCGGATGTCAACACTCTTATTGAACAGCTCATTGTACTTTTCATTGCTCTTAGGGTCTACTCTCTTTTCAAAAGCCATCAGAGGGGCAATGATTCTATCCTGTATCATCCCTGTAAAAGGCTTACGACCTTCTACCATTTCGATATGCAGCTTGCGGTATGCAGCCAGATTGGTATCAATATCTGCCCATTTGTCTCCGGCGGCTTCTGCCTGCTGTAATAACCCCTGAGCGGTCAGTTCCTGACGTTGCAGGGCTTCTGTCAGGGCGTTTTTTTGAAGGGGTAAGCCTGCCCATGCAGCTTGCTGCTCTGTCAGCTGCATGGTGATTAACTGAGCGGGGGGCTGTGGCTGTTGTACTGGTGCCTGCTGTACCGGTTCTATTGCCTGTGTCTGTTCCATTGTGTTTAAAGATTTGCGGGGTTAAAAGAAAAGGATTGCTGTACGGGTGATGCCTGCGGAGCGGACTGGGGCGGAGCTTGCTGCTGTGGCGCTGCTTGCGGCTGATACTGCTGTGGCGCTGCCTGAACCGGGGTCTGTTGGTATTGCACCTGGGGAGCCGGTTGCTGTTCTAATGGTTGCTCCTTGGAGTAAGCCCCTGCTAACATTACCGTGTCCCTCCTGTTAAGGTCCCGGCCGAATAACTTACCTAGGTGCTCGCAGGCATCTTTAATGGCATAGCTTTTTGCGCTTGGAGCGGCCATCTGAACTGCGCTTGCTTTGATTGCGCTCAGGTCTCCGGCCATGGACCCTTTGTCTACCTGAATAGTAGCGGCTCCAACTCCGTCATAAAAACGCCATTCGCCCGTAGTAGGCCATTTTAAGTGCACTCTTACGGTAACCGTAATTGAGTTGAATAAAGCCTGCGTGCTTAGGATCTCTGGGTACCAGTCCTGAAAAATGTAATCCAAAAGAGATTCTATCTTGTCAATCGGCAGGTATTCAGCAGGGACCGTTTGGCCCTGGTCGTTTTTCGCTTTGGCTAAAGGGTGCTTTTTAATCCAGGTTATGTGCGGTTCCTGGTTAAGTAATAGTCTGAACTGATCATTCTTAAAGGCTTCCTCAGGTGACTGGTGAAGCTCTTTGAGTGTTGGTAACTGTGCCATTGTGTTGCCGGGAGACGTTGCCCGGTGCGTTTTATTATCGTAGATTAATTAGTCTGAGCGCTGATTGTGGCCAGCCCGGACAATGAATATTTGTAAGATCAATGTGCCGGCTGTTGTAAGCTTTTAAAAGCCTTTCTGCATAAGGCGAGGTATCGGGAATCAGGGCTTTCGCTTTTTCAAGCACTTTGTTTCCTTTCTCTTCCAGTCTGTCCAGGCTCTCAAATGATGTGCAACAGCTCATGTCCTGCTCAATCCTGCTGATCCATCGGTTAACATCTATTGAAGCGGTGGCAGTCATTTTATGCTTACAATACGCTGCCAGCCATTTAAAGGCGTACACTACGCCAATGATGCAGGCAGCGAGTTTTAAACAGTTAATTACTTCTTGCATGGGGATTCATTTTAGTGATGTGGAATACAGCTACCAGGGACGGGCTGTTAAGTATGGTTACATCCTCCTTCTGGTAGCCCTTTGGCCAAAGCACGTTGCTTCGTTTATCAGGCCCTTTACTGAATCCAGAGTAGGCGTATTGAGTTAAAATGCAGCCTACTTCAGGCGGTACGATGCAATTGTGTTCGATTACTTCTGTGTTCATTGTGTTTCTGGTTACCGTAGCCAGCGCGGTTATATTGTTGTTGCCTCTGAGGCAATTAAAAATTCAATTTCTTTGAGGCCGTCTTCGTCCATCTCTATATGGTAAGCTTCCAGAGCTTTGAGTAACGCTTCGTGGTCCAACCAGCGGAGATTGTCGAGGGTATTCTCATCATCCATATCATCCCAGCTGTCCAGGTCGTACCTTGTGGCCGGTTTATAGTTATCTATCCAGTGGGTGTAAATAACACCGTCCTCAAACCGATATTCCCTGCCGTTTAATTCCCCGCTGCGGCCTTCCATCAGCTGCATGATTTCCTTTTTCTGGGCCCTAGTGATGTGGGTGGTGGTCATGATTAGAGATTTAGAAGCCGCGATTTGAAATAAACTGTGTTGCCAACTTTGGGCTTGGTCCAGCAATCAGCTGGAATTGTCCCTTTACATCTGGCCACCCTCAGGCTGACGAGTTTTATACCCAGAAGCTTGGCAGCTTCCTCTTCGCTTATTGCGTCCTCAGCATCAAACCTCGCCATTAGCTTATCCCATTCTGCCTTTGGGATGTTATAAGTTCTCATGCCAATTGGCTTTTCCTGTCTGAAATAATATTTTTTAAGAAAGTCAGTATTTCTACTGCACGCTGAGGATTTCCGCCCTTTCTATTCATATAAAGGCTTACATTCTCGGCAGTTATACCGATTTCTTTTGCGCATCTTTTAAGGTCACCGGGGGCCAAATTTGGCCTCAAGTCCTGCAATTCTTTATTTGCCTGTTCTAAAATTGTCATTTGGTATTACTTTTGTAGTAAGTTTGTAATAATTCTGTGATAAGAATAACAGCAATGCGTTATATCTATACAGCAAATATACAGTATTGCGGTATTATTTAAAATAAATACTGTAATTATTTTTGTAACGGAGTTGCAACTATTTACAACTAATTGAATATGAAATGAATGAATTTTTAAATCATTTGACGAAAAAGGAAATAAGAGATTTGGATCGAATACTTGTATGGTTCAAACCGCCAGTAAAGAAAGGATCGCATAGTACTATAAGTACATTGACTGATTATATATTTAAAGAAGAGCAAATAACAAAAGAATTAGCGGCTTATTATCTTGATCATTTATGTGATTATAAGCCAGAAATAATGTATAGAATTGAAGGCTTTGGAAATGATAAGTACTATTATCAGAGAACCGACCAATGGCATAAGCTGGCTGAAGATGGCGGATTTGCTAAAATTATATCTAAGAGGAGATATAAAGAAATAAGAAAAAATATTTACAAAGGGGCTTGGGATATAATAAAAATACTTGTTGGCTTCGGCCTGGGATTAATTGCGGGATACTACATAAAGAAGTAACCATAAATAAACCCTAAGGCAACACTAATTATTAATTGCCACCAATTCTTTTTCAGGTCTAAATATATATATGCAATAAAATCTTTGATCATATCATCAAATTTTAAACAAAAATACAGCATTACTGCATAAAATGAAAAAAGCAAACGAGATTTTGAAGGAAATCATTGGCCATACAGGCAAAACTCTTGGTAAAATAGCTGGCGAAATTGATAAACGTCCTCAGGTGCTTTATGACATCAGGAATGAACGAGTGAAGTCTATCAGTCTGGAAATAGCAACATCATTAAATAAAATCTATCCCGAACTAGACATCCAATACATGACTACCGGTAACGGAGAGTTGATTAATAAGAATGCATCAAAAGGAGCAACAGATCAGGATAGATTCAATGCTTTTGTGATTAATGAACTTGCAAGTATTAGAGCTCAAATCAAAGGGACTTTGTACACTGATGAACTAGCCTTGTTAGAAGCATCCATTGAGAAAGCTTTGGGTGTTTAATACATGAGCTTTTCTTGTTATTAAGGTGCTGTATATCCCTATTTTCATTTACATGTTCGCTACGGTAATCTGTTTTTTTCTTCGTGGGTGCGCTTTTTTTCTTAATTTTATTTAGCATAGCTTAATGATTTAGAAACCGAAGCTATAATAATTAGTAAATAAAACCAAAAATATTTATTAACATTTTTAAATATTGATAACGCTCAGAGAAGTTTATTTAAAGAAATAATCATGAAATATTTGCTGTTTATACTCGCTACCATAACACTCTTCAGTTGCAAAAAAGACAGTCCAAGTGCCAGCAACGATAATGCAAAAATATTCGGCACTTGGGAGACTGTCACTACTAAAAATGGAGATGTTTACGCTACAGGATACGCATTTTTCCAAGATAATAACGAGGCTGGATATATTAGTTCGACCGGCCCGGAAAGCGTGGGAGGTAATACATGGTTTGTTCTGAACAGCGATCGGTTGCAGGTTAAAATGTCAAATGCTGAGTTCCTGGATGGGACAATCACGTCTTACTCAAAGACTAAGATAGTGATCAATTTGACAGCCGGCGGCACTACAACTCTAACACCGGGGACATTGCCTACTCACTAAAAGACAAGATATTTTTTCCGCAAATAATCCGCAGAAAAAGCTAAATAAATTATTATTCAAGCTATTACACTTTTCCAGAAATCCCTGTCGAGACCACACGGGAAAAAGTCTTGAAACATACGTGTTTCGGGGCTTTTTTCATTTTAGGGCTTTATTTTTTACTTTACTTGTCCGTACTTTTAAATACATTTACCCTGCAAAAGTTGACATATTGCTTTTATGGTCACATAGGGCGGACGATACATGTAACGTCCCTATACGGGTTATGCATAACCGAGACGCTATTTACTGGTATAATGCCGGAAGATTGAATCCCTCTTGTGAATAACACTTAGCCTCGCTGGATATCGGTCAAATATTAAATCTGCTTGTTGAGACTGAATGTAGTCCAATTAGTTACTATCATTTGCAATCAAATTAATAATAAGTTTAATTATTAATTCTTTCTCTTCTGGCTTGCTTTGTGCAATTAAAAGAGTTAGTGCCGTTAGGCCATTGTCATTAATCTTTGCTTCTCCAGAGTTCTTAAATAGAAACTTATTCCTCTCTAAGAACAAAATAAATAAAAATGCACCAATGCGTTTATTCCCGTCACTGAAAGAATGATTTTTAACCACAAAATATAACAAATGAGCAGCCTGCTCTTCTATACTTGAATAAAGATATTCACCAGCAAACGTCTGCACAATGCTAAGTAAAGAACTTTTAAACCCTTCATCTTTTTCTTTACCAAAGAGAGTGGATGCTTGCTGATTAATTATAAGTTGCTTCTTTAATTTACTTATTGCAACTTTCGCCTCCTCATATTGAATGATATGGGTAATTTCTTTGCCTTTCATTTGAACTGAAAGATTATTACTATCAAATTTATACAACCACTCAAAGGTTTGGCTGTAATTTCGGATAATTTCCAAAAGCCCTTGGGCTTCCTGTAATTGCAAATCGAGGGAAGTGGCTCCCAAGCTGATCAATTTAACCGTTTGCTGTAATTGCTTCAACCTCTTTTGATTGACAGTATAGCCTTTTACTAAATAAGCTTTTATGCGCTCTGTAGCCCATTGACGGAATTGAATACCTCTTTTAGTATTAACCCTGTAACCAACTGAAATAATCACATCCAGATTAAAATGTTCAAGCAATCGTTCGACTTTTCTCTTTCCCTCCATTTGAACTGTTCGGAATTTCCGAACAGTTGAACTACGATCAAGCTCTCCTGACTCAAAAATGTGTTTGACATGTTCACTTATATTGGCCTTACTCGATTCAAATAAATCTATAAGTTGGCGCTGGGTTAACCAAACAGTATTTCCATCGAACTGAACCTCTACCTCTATATCACCATCTTTAGTGCTGTAAATTTCTATTTCCCTCATTATACTTATAACAAATTATTAACAAATAGTCTATTGAGTAGTCGTCTATCCTTCAAGCAATTCTTATAATGACGTTCAAAGATAAGACACGTTTTAGCATTTAAAGAAATTAATCTCAAGTTTTCGAACAGACCAACAACCAGTTGACTCAGAGCAATTGATAATTAAATCCATATCTTTCAAAAAGTCCAACATCTGGCCGCCGGCTCCCACATAAAAATGCAATAATAAATTGAATATCAATTAATTATTGCATTTTTTAATTTTTGTATTACAGCCTATAATGCAGTTTTCTTTTTATTGATCGATTCAAAACATTCTTCATCATGATGGTCGCATCCCTGATAAAGAACTCCGTGTAATAGACACCCGGTTCACCTATGCGCTGATAAGCAATAACCCCGGCCAACTTCCCAGCGAGCGCCTACGCCAGATTGCTGGTGGGTATCTTCAACTTAGCCGGATTAATCATGATGATGGATCCTGCCACCGATTCTTTCTTCTCTTTACCACAGGCCATAACGACCATTTCATCCAGATCAGCAAGTTTTGGGATAAGGTAACATTAATCACACTACGGTCACCGGCCGTTTCCTCGATGAGGAGATACCCCACAGTACTGAATTCCAATAAAATTTGTCCGGAGGGCAGCTTCAGGTCAAAATGGCCCTTACTGTCAGTCATTGTACCGATTTTCAGTTCTTTTACTTTTACACTTACATTGTTCTTCATCAATAGAAAGGCTTTTATGAAGGACGTTTCGTAAAAAAAGCATGGAAGGGCTCGGCCCGGTAGTTATTAAAAGTAGCGGGGATATCCTATTAACCGCACAGGCAAAAGGGTTACCTGCGCAGCGGGTTACTATAAGGTCACAAACAAAATGATATTCACCTTAAGCAAAGGAGATTATCTTTGGAAGTCAGTCAATAATCCTCTATCTATAAATCCACCTAAAAATAAGTATTATTACTAATAATAGGATTCCACCTAAATAATCCCATTTTTCTTTATATTTCAAATTAACAATTCCTCTAATTAAAAAAAACAATGGAGAATAAGCTAATAATATATAAGTAAATGAGGGATGAATTTGGGTATTTAATATTGGACGTGATAATAATATTGCAATTACTATAACAAATAATATGTATATATAATATATTGGCTTTTTAATCATATTAGTGTACTGAATAGTTTATTTGTTCAAATAATTCCCTTGGGGAAAATAGAACTGAACATTATAATAAGTTAAGGAAGCTCCCATTTGACTAATTTCAACCTGCTAAATAATAACATTCAACCCATTTCTTTGCGGTTGACCCCAATAATCTAATGTAACTTGATTATATAATGAACTAACAAGGCTAGCATTTCTTCCTTTCAATCCAATTACAGGGGCAATTGAAAGGATTGGCTTTACATAGACGTGTACTCGCTATTTCAGCTATAGCCAAATTATCGCTAAAATTTACCCATTGCGAACTATTGCTGCCCAAGTAGCTCCGCAACTTTTCATCATCAAGAGATAAAGCCTTTTGTGAAACAAACCTTCCTAGGAAGTCTTCTATTCCAGTATTAAAGTTTGACAATGGAACCTGTTTCCCATCTTGAATAATATATGGTGCTTGTATATTATTTTTTGTTGTCGAAGATTCTGGATTGTGAATCGATTCACTAAATCTTTGCATCCCTGCATCGAAATAATGACTTCCCGGATGATCCTTAACAAAGGGTGTATCTCCAAAATGATGAAAAAATTGGCCATAATCCATATCAGAGTACGAATATCGAACTCCTCCTGTATTCACTGTTATATCATCCTGCTGAGAATATTAGCCTTCATTATCATAATTAATCATATCGCCTAAAGGGTCTGAAAACAAGATAGGATTTCCAGCCATGGTAGCATATAGACTACCCATAGGATCGGGTCTAGGATCTAGCTGCCAGAATCTTCCGTGTGGATCAAGGCTTCTAAATGTAGTCTCGTATAAATTAATGCCTAGTTGCTGATTTAGTTCAGCACCAGAGTTGTATTTATAGGGATTAGCGGTAACCCCAGACTGGTGATAGCCAATGTTTTTCATCTCAAGACCATAAGGGTAATAACTATTTACTTCAATAATCGCTGAGCTGACCGTGTAATCATCCGTTATAATCACGCGGGTATTACCAAGGTGGTCTTTTAAAAAATAATCATTTATCCAACTGGAGTAACTGGAAGCTGGGCGGCTTCGCCCCACTGCTGTGCCAAAGAACTTCAAAGTGTCATTTTGGTAAAGAGTACTACCTAAATAAAGTGTGGTAGTCTGAATGCCGGGCAGCGATGTGCAGTCAACGGTCCATCTCCTTAGTTTACCACCAGCCGCATCATAGATGTAATAAATTGTCCCATTACCAGTAACACTAATTTTACTAGGTAAATTTAACACATTATAGCTGATACCAGAAATTTTCTTATTCAGATCCTGGGGCAGGTTACCATTACCGTCATAAGCGTAATCATTCCCCGATTGATTACCATCCTGAAAATCTCCTAAATTCTCAAGGCTAACAATTGCAGCCCCGTCCGTTACTTTGACCAGCCGATTCGTACCAATTTGATAGCCATAGGATAATTGATCAATAGTACTTAAGGTCCCCGAACTGAGTAGCCCTCTTTTGTGTCATAGTTTTGATATTTCCGTTGAGATCATAGTTTAAACTACTAACACTATAATCTACTCCTGCCGTCTTATTAAAGGAGATTCCGGTATATTGATTGAAACCCGCGCCTGTAAGTCTTCCGACATTATCATAGGTATAATCATATTTACACACTTTATTGTCCTGTACTGTTTTCCAGACTGTCCCAGTTATATTACCATCATACCGGGCTGAGGTATAAGCTTGATTATTAATTAAACTGTTAGTTTTATTATCATAGCCCAAGTCAAAGCCAGGCAATCAATTATCCTCTATCTATAAATCCATCTAAAAATAAGTATTATTACCAATAATAGGATTCCATTTAAATAATACATGGTTTCCTTGTATTTACCTTTTATAAGTAGCCCTCTCATTATTAACGTAAGGGGTAAATAACACACAAAGATATACGCAGATACTGGATGACTAGTGTTTTTTGAAATTGGATCTACTAATAATATAGCTATTATTACTACAAATGTCACGAATGTATAAAAAATTATATTTTTTTTCATCTCAGTGTACTGAATAGTTTATTTGTTCAAATAATTCCCCGTGCGGAAAATAGAACTGAACATTATAATAAGTTAAGGAATCTCCCATTTGACTAACATCAATCTGCTGATTAATAACATAATATACAAACCCTTTCTTTGCGATTGACCAAAGTAATCTAAGAGTACTTGATTATATTGGGTACTAATTTGGCTATTCAAACTTGTATTGTTTAACGATTTGTCCCAATTTATTTTTGATAACAATTCTATCCAGTGCTCTACTATCTTCAACCTGCTACAGTACCAGAATGATAAGTAAGTTACCTTTCATCCTACTTATATTAATTCGTTATATAAAGTGAATCCCTAAGCTTGCAAAGTAGTTTTCTTCACATCTGGTATCCATAATTATCGGATACCGACCTCTCATATTGCTCTTAGTCTCCTTCGAATATTGAAGGGCTTACATCAGCTTTGCTTTACCAAATTTAATACTAAAGATTTATTCTCCAATTTTTTTTGAAAATCAATTAGCTTTTCGGCATACAGGGCAAAATATCAAAAGCTAGCAAGCAATTGTCTGGTGGATTTTTTAAGATTTAAGACTATCTCCTACTTACGAAGTAATGCGGCTGCACATCAAAGTAAGGGTACCTGAACGTGTAAATCACCAATATTTTTTTCGGTCTCAATATAGAGGGTCGTTTTTCTTATTCGTACCTTCGCAGACATTATGAATAACATTATTTTCATCTATGCACCTAATTAAGGCCAGGCTTTGCGGGCCGCTGGACTATAAGTTTGCTTATCCAGCCAGCCTTCCTTTACGCTAGTAATAAAGGAATAGGTAAACATACCGGTTGCAGATGAACATCAAATGGGATGTTGACAGCCGGCAAAACGCATTTAACAATCTATAAGGCTCCTTACAAAAGGACGTAAATCAAATCAGCGTAAAGATTTGAAAATCTCAGCGAATACTGCAAGTTTTACCAAAAAACAATTGAACTGAATCAGAGTGAATACTTCTGAAATTAATTGCAATAAGGAATTATGACAAGTCACATCTATAAAATGCCACTACAACAAATTTGTAGAACAATTGAGAAATAATAATTACTGGCAACTCATCAAAACAGTCAAATCCCAATGAAGGCATAAACAACCTGGGCCAACATTTTAAATCAGCAATAAGCTGAGAAATAATTTTAGTCCTCCTACTCTATCTTATAAGCCCCGTCTATTTCAATTAATAAATGAAACAAAGAGAAAATTTTGGCTACCCAAATCATATACAAGGTAAAGCCCCGATAATTTTCATCTTTTCATGAAAACAATCAGAATGATCATTTTCCCAAATAATTCTTAAAATTATTAATAAAACTAATCCATTGTTTAAATAGACTAAATATGCTTAACATGTCTTGAATCATTAAGCAACTTATTGCATTTTTACTCCTTGTGCAATCGAATTAAACAAAGGAGTATAAAGGGTTTCAGAAATTTTTATTCTTCGGAAATTTTCCAGGCTTCCTAATCATTTCTTGAGAAAAATCTCAGTATAAAATTCAACTCATCCATGACAATTAACTGTAATTTGTAAAATTTAAATTAAACATAATTGCTTAATGGTTTAAATAATAAATTTTTTATTGTATTTTTAGCCATACCCTAGCTTAACGAATAACAAACATGGAAAACCAAAAAACAGAGCTTCCGAGTGAGATCCGGATTAATGATAAAAAACACAATCGGCAATTAAGAACGATTGTCCAAATCACAAATAGGTGGTTAAATGTATTATTCCATGAATCTAATGGTCTGTTGAGTAATGTCAATTGGATATCTCAACTGCTGGGTGATGATATAAATGATGCCGACTTACCAAAAGCAGTATTCAGAGAATTAAATCAAAACACTCAAAAAAACATTTATACTTTAAGAGTAATTCAACAATATATCCAGGTGTTAAATGTAGTCGCAGAAAAAAACAACCAACCAAATGACTATATTATTCTGAACAAGGCTTTGCTATTAACTACCGTTCCCAGACTTGAACCAGAAACTGTTTCTTTTGGAACAAGTTCTATTGAAGTAACCCGAACTTTTGCACGTGTTTTGAGCTTTTTATTACAAAAATTAATAGATCATATTTCTGCTTTCCAAGATCGTGACAGTCAATTACATATCACACTTTACCTTAACCAGGAAGATCTATTTTATGTTCGCATTGAAGGTTCGGCATCATTCTGGCATCATGAATTATGGGAAAATGGTATTTTTGAATTGAATGAACCAGTAACAACTCATTCAGATCATTGGCCAAAAGTTATGTTTTATGAATTACTATCCATGGTTGGAGGGAAAGTATTAAGTGGATTCAATGGACAAAGAGATTTTACATCTCGCACGAAAAAACCAAAGCTGGCTTCTGAATTAATTAATAAAGAAATCAGCGGTAATTATCTGGCATTTTGCCTTCCATTGAATCTTTAGGAGGATTGAATTAAACAAAAGTACATGGTGGAAAAAATACTAGTCGCAGATGATCATGGGATTGTTCGATACGGATTGATGATGATGATTCGTAAAATAAGACCCGATGTTTTAGTGGAAGAAGCTCAGGACTATTCAATCGTCCTGGAAATGGCTAAGAAAACACCTTATGATCTTTATATTTTAGATGTTTCAATGCCCAATGGAAGCTTCTTAAATGCCTATACCCTTTTAAAGAAATACTCCCCGCAATGCAAAATTCTTATATTTTCATCTCTGGATGAAGAAATTTATGCCATGCGATATATTGAAAGTGGTGCAGACGGTTTTTTAAACAAATTAGCTTCTGAACAAGAGATGCAAAATGCATTGGAAAAAATATTTAATAATGGGAAATATGTCAGCGACGCCGTTAAAGACTCCCTGGTCTTTTACAAAAAAAGTAAAAGCAAAGGCCGTCAGCTCGATCAATTATCCAACCGTGAAATAGCTATTGCTAATATGTTGGTAAGTGGAAAGAGTTTAAAGGAGATTTCTCAGGAATTGCATTTACACGTTTCAACGGTCAGTACTTATAAAACCAGAATTTTCGAAAAACTACAAATCCAAAGCTTACCGGATCTGATAAAGGTTCTAGATTTAAACAACTGATAATCAAATACAACAACAGATGTATTGTCGTAAATTTACTACATAAGTATTCAAGATTATCTACAATGTATTGTAATTCAAGCGCCTATTTTTGCATTGGAAATGATTGAATGGAGCATTTCGGTTCGAAAGAACTGATAATCTAGTGCCGGGTAAAGGATATACAATCAACATGAATGTAAATACGCTAGACCCTTTCCTGAGCCCGGTACTTTATTAAATTGAAGGGTACAATGATAAAAGGCAGACTCATTAAAAATCAGGGGTATGGCTTTATAACGGTTATTTTTTTGGTTTTGGCTTTATCTTGTCTTTCCATTCTGGCCTTTATTAACCAGCGGGATACGGATAAACTGGCAAAAGCAGTTGGAGATTTAGCGGAAACCAGGTCAAGCATTGACAGAGTTGACGATGCCATCCGCCTGTTATATGCCGCCGAAAACAACTGTAGGTTATACATACTGCAAAAAGATTCAGTATTTGCAGTTGCCTATCAGCAACAGCTTGAACAGGTTTCTGTCATCTTAGACTCTATTTCAGAATCGGATAAATTTCCTGAAAATGAACAAGTAGAAGGATTGGTTACCGAGAAAGCAAACAAAACCAAGCAATATATTAAAGCCAGACTGTTGTTGGATTCATTGTTGCAATTATCTGAATCCGAGTTACATACCCATGACAATATTGAACAGAGCTCAGCCTATAGTGTAACACATCCATTGTCAGTACAAGCAGATACAACTTTAGAAAGAATTGTTTTACCAGCAATACCCAAAAGAAAATTATTTAGGCGTTTAAAAGATGCCATTACGAACAAACAATATAATAGGGTTAATCAAACTATAGTAGTTCACCAAAAAAGCCTGGATTCTGTTTATCAGGTCAAAAAGCAAGATTTAAAAGATCAGACAAATGCTTTACAAGAACAGGCAGCTTTGTTTATGGCTCTCAAGTCCAAAGAGAGGGCATTGTTAAGCGCCAATCATAATTTATTACAAAGTTTACAAAATATACTTTCTTCATTAAAATCCACTATTGTTGATCAGCAAGAAAAGAAGAAAATGCTTTTGAGTAAAAACGCATTTTCAATAGCAAGTGATATTCGCTTCGGCAATACGTTACTAATAATATTTGGCTTATTATTGACCCTTATCATTATCTGGATTTTGCAGCGCTTATTTAAAAACAGTAATCAACTTAAAAGAGCTAAGGAAAAAGCAGAAGAATATGCTCACCTAAAAAGTGAATTTGCGGAAACTATGAGCCATGAAATCCGGACCCCACTGCATTCAATCACACGGTTTGCTAACGAACTGTCAGCAGATCATAAAAGTGCGGAACAATCTGAAGTGATAGATGCCATTAAATTATCTTCTGGTATGTTACTGTCT
The DNA here is from genome assembly GCF_900107765.1 of Arachidicoccus rhizosphaerae. GTDB lineage: Bacteria > Bacteroidota > Bacteroidia > Chitinophagales > Chitinophagaceae > Arachidicoccus > Arachidicoccus rhizosphaerae. The sequence goes on from NZ_FNQY01000010.1 coordinate 15,263, forward strand.
GTTGTCAATAACATTTTGGATTATACTAAGATGGAAAAAGGGAAGTTTAAACTGGCGGAGACCCCTTTTAATCCGATGCTTGTTATCCGGGAAGTGTTATTAGGATTACAACTTCAGGCAAAAAGTAAAAATTTGCAATTGGAAGAAGCATTAGATAACCAGTTAAATACCAGTTTGCTGGGAGATGCATTTCAACTCAGGCAATTACTTATCAATTTATTAAGTAATGCTATAAAATATACAGAGAGCGGCTCCATCAGAATAGCGGCCTCGCTGCATAAAAAAACGAAGGACAGTTGTGTGATGGCACTGGCCATTAAGGATACAGGTATCGGCATTGACGGTTCTGTTGACGCTAAAGTAGGTGGTTCTATATTCGACGCTTATGTAACAGCGATTCATCGAAGAGAAATTAAAGAAGGAAGTACCGGACTAGGACTCAGCATCGTTAAAAAAGTGGTGGCTTTACATAAAGGAAAAATAAATGTAGAAAGCATAAAGGATAAAGGCACGACTTTTTATATTGAACTTCCTTATTTATTAGACAACAACGTACAAGCCCCTATTAATCCACTGGAACCAGAACTTTCTACAGAAAATATAAAAATTCCGGAGAATAATAAAAAAACTAAACATGAAATGGAAGGTACTTTATTAAGCAGTAGTCTTAACCAGACTACAGGTCAACCTAATGAAGCTTTTTCCAAATCTTCTAACCAAATTCAACAACCGATTATAGCCAATATATTGGTTGTTGATAACGATATACTTAACAGGACCTACATGGCCATGTTACTAAAAAGAAAAGGTTACCAGGTTATAGAATCATCCGGAGCGGAGGATGCACTCAATAAACTAAAATCACAGCAATTAGATTTGGTTATAACGGATATCTCCATGCCTGGAATGAGTGGATATCAATTAGCGGCAACAATCCGTTCCAATGAAGGGATGAATCAAAAAATCCCAATTCTTGGGGTAAGTGGTCAAAAACCGGAAAGTCAAAACTCAAGGCAGCTAACCGTTGAAAATTTTAATGGTTGGCTATTAAAACCATTCGAACCCTCCCAGTTATTTGAACTGGTTACTTTAGTAGTAAAAAATCGACAGGTACTCAAGTAAAAGGTGGCCCATTAATAAATTCACATAAAATATAGAATATTCACGAGGAAAATGAAACACTTATGATTAAATAACCCTTCGCAAAACCTCCAATCAACCATTCCAAAACGACTAGGGCTTTAAAATCTTATATCAGACTTTTATTTAAATCAAGTGGGTCTTTCTGGGTTTAAATAAGATACAAACAACATTAAAACAATACTGATCAGCCTTTTTAACAGGCTTACGGGCACCGTTTTGCCCACAATTCTAAAACCTTAAAACTGAGGCTAGCAATGGTCAGACCAGGCATTTAAAGACGGCTGGTCGGTGAATGCTATATGCCTAATTTAAAACAATCTACAACATGAAAAGAAAATTTACTACTACAAAAAAAACGCCCAATTACGGGCGTATCCTTGCCTGGATTATGGGCTTGGCTATGTTATTAACCTTTTTAAATGCACACGCGCAGTTCACGATTAAACAGGACTTTAAAGGCAGTAATATCAATAATGACATTATCCTTGGAGGAGACCCCAGCTCCGCATATTTAACATCGGGAAAAGAAGACCCAATTAATAGTGGCTGGTTAAGAGTCACTAAGGCAGACTATCAACAAAAAGGTTTTGCATATATCAATAAAAGTTTTCCTTCCTCACTGGGCGTTTTTATTGACTTTGAATATAGTGCATGGGCAGATTCAAAGGCGCAATATGGAAGTGCCGATGGCTTCTCGGTGTTTTTATTTGATGCACAATATGGTCCAGGGACTTTTAAACTAGGTGGCAATGGGGGCTCTTTAGGATACAGTTATTTAAAATCAGGGACCACCACACAAGGACTCACAGGAGGTTATATAGGCATTGGGATCGATGAGTATGGAAACTTTTCTAATCCCACAGAAGGTCGCGTGGGTGGCCCGGGATTTACACCTAATGCAATCGTTTTAAGGGGGCCAACCACTAAAGATAAAGAAACGAATAAATATTTGCAGGGAATCCAGGTGAGTTCTCCTGTGGCTTATAACTCAATTGTCAAAAACAGACCTAGTAGCAACAATTTTTACCGTCGTATTCAGATACAGGTTGATCCTACCGCTGACAAAAAATATAGAATACAGGTTAGATGGGCAACTTCGGTTGGAGGAAGTTTCACAAAAATATTGGATTACACCACTACCACTGCTCCGCCTAAAAATATGAAAGTAGGTTTTGCAGCTTCTACAGGTTTAGGTTATAACTATCATGAAATCCGCAATTTAGTCGTCACCACACCAGGTGGGGTACGTCTGGATAAGCAGGTTAACAAAACAAGCGTAGCCGTAGGCGAACAGCTGAAATATACTGTAAAAATCGGCAATGCCACCACAGCCGACCTGCAGGGTTTAATATTGACCGATACGCTGCGAGATGGGGCAGGAAATATTCTGCCGCAGGATTTTTTTGCAGTAGACAGCATTGTTTTTAATAATCAGGGCAATACAAAAAATATATTAAAAAACACTTCCTTTAACAGTGGCACCTATAAGGCTGAAATAGATATGGGGGCTGCAACACTGGACAACAGTACAGAGGCAACCGTTACTTCCTATATCACCCTCAAAAAAAGGCCCGAAGGTGGTATCATATCCAATGCTGCTTATATAGATGCAACGGGGACAGGAATTACCGATCAGGATCTTACCAATAACTATGCAAAAGTATCTACTCAGATTATTGCAACTGATTTGAGTGTGACTACTTCCAAGAAAGGGTCATTTTATCAGGGAGATGAAAAAGGGCAACTTCTTGTACAGGTAAAAAATAATGGTCCGGATGCCACAGGCACTTCTACCATCATTACTGACACGCTTCCAGAAGGACTTGAGTTAATGAGCAATGAAGACAACGGATGGATTGTCGAAGAGCAAAATGGAGTCATCACTGCGGTTTATAATGGAACTGTTGGTTCCAATCAGGACTTCCCGCCACTTATTTTAAATGTCAAGACCAGAGACGATGCAAGCGGTGCAGTTGAAAACAAAGGAATAGTGAGAGTTTCTACCGATAATGACACTGCAAATAATACTTTTAGTGATCAATTGACTATTCAGCAGTTTAGCGCAGGAGAAATTGGTAGTGACCAAAAAATTAAAGAACAGCAAACTCCGGCTGCTTTCACGCAAATCGAAGCCGCATCGACAACAACGGGGGCAACAATAAATCATCAATGGCAAATAAGTGAAGATGGCGTTAACTGGACTGATATTCAGGGAGCTACAGAGGCTACTTATCAGCAAACACAAAGCCTAGCCAGTACAACCTACTACCGCAGACTGGATAATGCCACTGACAGAGATTTGGCTCCGGTAGCCAGCAATATCATTACTGTAACCGTTGAAGACGGGACACTGGCCATCACCCTGCAAAACTTTAGCGGTTATTCCAGCAAGGGTTTAAACCATCTGGATTGGATAACCTCTTCAGAAATTGACAACAAAGGTTTTGATATTTACCGGTCAACAGATAATGGAAAAAGCTGGAATAAAGTAGGCTTTATTGCCGGAAATGGCACCACAACTCAGTCTTCTACCTACCAGTTCGAAGAACCTATTCAGATATCAGTTAATGAAACTCAGTATAAACTCCAGATTATAGATAATCAGGGTAAATTCACCTGGTCAAAAATAGTTTCCATCAAATCAGGTGCAAACGCAAATGTAAAACTATATCCAAACCCGGCAAGCGATTATATCTATATCAGCGGCGTAAGTGGCAATGCCATCATTTATGACGCTTCCGGAAGGCAGGTGCTTACGCAGGCAATCCCCTCAGGTTCTGCTACCAGAATCTACATCCAGGCTATAGCAAAGGGTATATATTTTATAAAAATCGGAGCCGTCCAATTGAAGTTCGTAAAAAAATAACTGAGCAATTCATTGCAACTCAGTAATACTTTGTTTTGAAATTGGAATAAAAACACATCCCTGTCAATTTAATTATTGTCAGGGATGCTTGTTTTAATATTTACTTAAAAAATCACTTTAGTTCAGTAGTTCAGTCACTCGATAAAAATAATCGGAACGTAAACTTCTAAATGAACTGAATCTTTGCTAACTGACCCTTTTGCCTTCCAATAGTAATTGTAGGGCATGTTTAAAAGTCCCTGCAGGCGTAATTTTCCCACCATTGACAAAAAATATTTCATCCGCATTTTCAATGGTGTTTAAACGGTGCGCAATAATGACGCGCGTGGTAGATTCAGGAAGTTTTTCCAGGATCTCTCCCAGCAACTGCTCTGTGACTGTATCTATATTAGCTGTTGCCTCATCTAAAATTAAAATTTCGGGTTGTCTTAGCACGGCACGTATAAAAGCAATGAGTTGCTTCTGGCCCAGACTTATAGATTCACCTGCACTATTAAGCGGTGTTTCCAACCCCTGGTCAAAACGCTTCAGCAAATTAGACAGGCCCATTTGTTCCATCCTTGTTAAAAGAGCTTCACTGTCTAAGTGCTGATAGTCTGCATTCCCGTAGAGTATATTATCTTTTAAGCTGCCTGAAAACAAAAACGGTTCCTGTAGAATAAAACCGATTTTAGCTGTACGTTCCACTGCAGAAAAACTTCGTATATCCCGACCCTCTAATAAGACCTGCCCATTTGTGGGATCATATAGACGGGCAATTAAAGAAGCTGTTGTTGTTTTTCCACCTCCTGTTGGTCCTACCAGTGCGTAAGTTTTACCTTTAAGCAACGTAAAATTAATATCGCTTAATACCTGTTTTCCACCCGGGTAAGCAAAGTGAACCTGCTTAAACTCAATTACCGGTTGGTTCTTAGCAATAGAGATGACCGGAACCTGATTGGCCGAATCCACCCGCGGCGAATCTTTTAAATCTGGTTCCAATTCTATAATCACAGAAATTCGGTCCCAGGCAGCCATTGCAGTCTGAAAGCTGGCCCATAATGCAGCCAGTTGTCTGAGTGGCTGATAGAAATTCTGGGCATAGGCAATAAAACTAATAAGCAGTCCGATGGTAAACTGTCCTTCGGCAATTAAATAAATACCATACGTTAATACAATTAGTTGAGCCAGATTTGAAAACAAGGCAAAAACCGGAACAAAAACACTATTAGCCAACCCGGCATGCAGGGCTGCTGAATAGTTATCCTTATTAGCAGTGGCAAATCTTCTTCTGAAATAATCTCGTCTGTTAAAAGCAATAATGGTTTTAAAGTTATGCAGGCTTTCTTGAATCTCCCCGCTTAAGGCCCCAGAACTTTTAAGGCTGACTGCATTTTTTCTTTTAACCCAGGGGGAAATAACCAGCACAAATACCAGGATAAAAACGCCGGGAACCAAGGTGGCAGCACCCAGCCTTAAATGAATACTCAACAAAAAAATCATGGCTCCGGTCATAGCGAAAACACTATCGACAAAACGCATGAGTGATTGAGAAAAAAATTGATTCACCTTATCCGTATCGCTGTTAATTCTGGCAATGAGATCTCCTGATTTATTTTGGTTAAAAAAACTAACCGGCAAAGCCTGCAGTTTTCCAAAAACTTCATTACGTAAGCTATAGAGCATTCTTTGCCCGATACTTCCCATCACCTCTGTTTGCATATATTCAGTCCAGGCCCAGACCAAATATAGGCCCAATAATATACCGCAATAGACCATAAGGCCATGATATTGTCCGGTCTGAATATAATGATCAATGGTATAACCGATAAGATAAGGTGTCAGCATTGTGATGCCGGAATTCAGAATCATAATCCCCAATGCCAAAAACAGCTTCTGACGTTCAGGACGAAGAAAAAGTAGCATTTTCTTGAGTGCTGCTTTCGTCGAGCTTTTCGGGGCGTTACTTAAATCATAGTTCATTTATAAAAAATAAAATTGAAGCTTAAAAGATAAAATTCAAACCCAAAACATGGTTGTTTTAACCACCCACCTGTTCATAGGCATTCAGACTCTGCTGGGATTCAAAAATCTGCACATATTCAGGTGTGGATTGTAAAAGTGTTTTATGCGTGCCGGTAGCAACCACCTCTCCTTCCATCAGTAAGACGATCTGTTCGTAATCCATTACTGGAGCCAGATTCTGCGTAATGGATACCAAAGTTATGCCCGGATAATTTTTAGCAACATTTTGCCAGATTCTTTGCTCAGTCTGTTTATCGACCCTGGCAGTAAATTCATCTAACAATAATATTCTTGGATTAATAGCCAACGCTCTTGCCAGCATAACCCTTTGTTTCTGACCACCGGAAAGACTGCCACCTCTCTCGGAGACCACCGTATTTAACCCAGCTGGAAGAGTCTGGATAAAATCTTCCATTTCGGCTGTCTGTATCGCCTTTTGTAGATCCTGATCAGACACCTCCGTGTTAAATGCAATATTTTCCCGAAGGCTCATATTAAAAATTACAGCATCCTGGAAAACAAGGCCGATCTGACTTAACAGGTTCTCCTGATCATACTGTTCAATTGGAATGCCATCATAAAGAATCTTTCCTTTTTCTGGGCTAATCAGCGTCGTCAGACTATATAAAAGTTGCGTTTTTCCTGCAGCAGTTGGTCCAATTATGGCGGTTCTTGAGCCGGCCTCAATACTTATGGATACATTTTTGAGTGCCTTTTTCTCGCCAAAAGAAAGCCATAAGTGTTCCATTTCAATACTGCCTTCCAGCTTTTTGTGAAAACTGCCGCCAGTTGGAATTTCCGGCGCTTCCAGAACCTGCAAGATTCTTCCGTAAGAAGCCGAAGCACGGGCAATTATATTACTCATAAAGCCTATTATTAATATCGGGAAGATCAGAATGGCGATATAACTATTAAAGGCGGCAAATTCCCCCAAAGTCATTGCTTTAGCAATCACAAAATGACCACCCATTCCCAGCACAATCAACCTGGCCATATTTGCTGTAAAAACAATAACCGGTATTAATAAGGCAAACAACCTTAATATTGTGAGGCCCAGATTTTTAGCTTCTCCGCTAGCCTCAGTAAATTTATAATATTCTGGCAACTGGGCATTTAATACTCGTATTAAGGCAGAACCTAAAATAGCCTCACTGATAACACGGTTGAGTTTATCCAGTACCTCCTGAGATTTTTTAAACAGTGATTTTACTTTTTTAAACACCAGAAAGAAAGCACCTCCGATGATAGGAATCACCAATAGCACTAATAGGCCAAGTTCCCAGTTAATATGCAATAATAAAACGGCAGCACCAATAATGAGTACAAGAGAAGATACGATAGAGACAATTGCCTGTGAGACAAAAGTTTTTACGGCGTCCACATCAGAGGTCAGATTTGTCAATATTTTACTGGGTGTTACCTCCTGGATTTGTTTAAAGGAATGCAAAGAAACTTTATCTGCCAGTTGAACTCTAAGATCCCTGGCAACTTTTTCTGATGCATAAGTCTGAATAATACTTTGTAAATAGCTAAAAATAAAAATACCCACAGTGGCAGCCAGAAAAACCGTGAGTATTGAAGATAATTGATAGGTATGGTGTGTAAAGTGGTCAATGCCTCTTTCAATAATCTTTGGAATCACCAGATTCAACAAATTACTCAAAAGTGCGAACACCAATAATCCTGCAATCAATCCCTTATAAGGTTTTAATACCTTAAAAATGTTGGCTTTGGGAGCTCTTTCCCTATTTGTATCTTTTGAATCCTCTTTATCTGTAGCGGGCTTCTCTTTCAATGTTTCGTCCAATTCGTCAGCTGATGGCTTCTTTTTTTGTTTCATGATAGGGACAAAAATAAAACAAAAGCCTGCTAATACTATATAAGTTTTCGACAAATGGCACCCCAGATTCGGTGAAAGCAAAAACCGTTCTTACATATTAAACATTTACACAATCTGATAGCATTGATCCAAAAACACCATTATTTACATCCGGTTATTTAAAATCCAGGTAATAATGGTCAATAATTTAAGTTCAAAATTATATATAAATTAATAATATTTCAGATTTAAATCGGTAAATAAAACCACACAAATGGCTTTATTTACATATGTTGATAAAAAGATCTGAAAGCTTTATTCGGCTTAAATGTGCAACCCAACGTTTACTTAATTTGGCCGATCTTTATATTCATTCGATAATAATTACCATAACGGGGCAACATAATGCATTAAAAATCAATAATTTTAAAGGCCAAAATTCTTATTGGCAACTATTTATACATTTTCCCCCTTAAAATCAATCATAAAAGACCCAATTCCAACGGCGTTAAAAATTGGTTTTCTGTTGAAAACCAATTAAGGAATTGCTGTTGTATTCTGGAATTAATTACTATATTTGCGACTCAAATTTTAATATCGTGGCTACAAATACTCAATTTTCAAAGGAAACCTATCTGTATTGGTATGAACTGATGCAACTCATCCGCCAGTTTGAACTAAAAGCGGAAGAAAAGTATAAAATGGCAGGAAAAATCCGTGGATTTTTCCACGCTTATGTGGGTCAGGAAGCAATTGCGGCCGGCTGTATGACAGCAACCCGTCCGGAAGATCCGTTTATCACGGCTTATCGTGATCACGGTCTGGGCATGGCTAAAGGCATCACTCCGAACGAAGCAATGGCTGAGTTATATGGAAAGGCAACCGGTTGTGCTAAAGGTAAAGGTGGTTCCATGCACTTTTTTAGTAAAGAACATCATTTCTTTGGCGGTCACGGTATCGTAGGCGGACAGATCGGTGTGGGCGCAGGCCTTGCTTTTGCTGAACAATACCGCGGTACAGACAATGTTGTACTTTGTTTCTTCGGTGACGGTGCCGCCAGACAAGGGGTATTACATGAAACCTTCAACCTGGCTATGTTATGGAAACTTCCTGTTGTATTTATATGTGAGAATAACCATTATGCGATGGGAACTTCTGTAGAAAGAACCTCTAACGTTTTGGACATCTATAAATTAGCGGATGGCTTTGAAATGCCGGGTGACTCTGTAGATGGTATGAACCCAGAAACAGTTCATGAAGCAGTTGCCAGAGCGGTTAAACGTGCACGTGAAAAAGGCGGTCCTACCCTTTTGGAAATCAAAACCTACCGTTACAAAGGACACTCTATTTCCGATCCGGGTAAATACCGTACAAAGGAAGAGCTGGAAGAGTACAAATCCAAAGATCCGATCCTGCTCACCCTGCACACCATCAAAGAAAAAGGACTGGCTACCGACGAAGAAATCGCAGCAATCGATAAACGTATTGAAGATGTTGTAGAAGCCGCCGTTAAATTTGCAGAAGAAAGTCCATTCCCTGATGCAAGTGAAGTACTGAAAGATGTCTATGCAGATCCTAATTACGAATTCATAGTAGACTAATATTATATTAAAAATCAAAACAATTTATGGCTTACAATCAGGCAAATAGTGGTACAGCTCTCACCGCATTTTGGTATAAGAACCAAAAAGCGTTACTGACTATCGTCGCAATTATTATCATTGCCATTCTAGGCGTTATTGCTTATAAGGCCTTTATACAAGGACCTAAGGCAGAAAGGGCCAACGAACAGTTAGCTGTTGTACAGACTAATTTTCAACAGGCAGCCTTTCAGCCAACACTGGATACCGCTGCTTACAAAGCAGTATTAAACGGCGCAGGCGAAGGCATAGGAGCCCTTGGCATTATAAAAAGCTATGGTGGTACCCCTGCCGGCAACCTGGCAAAATTCTATGCCGGTGCTGCCTATCTGCATATCGGAGATTTCGCTAATGCGGTAAAGTACCTCAAAGACTTCTCCACAGAACAAAAGCAGATTCAGATGATGGCCTATGGTGCACTGGGTGATGCATACAGCGAGCTCAAACAGAATAAAGAAGCTATTGCCAGTTATAAAAAAGCCGCTTCAACATTTGAAGATGATGGTGTTAACGCTTCCGAATACCTGTTCAGAGCAGGAATGCTGAGTGAACTTTCCGGACAAAAAAGTGACGCTATCGCAATTTACAAACAATTAAAAGATGAATTTCCAAATACAGTAAAAGGTACACAGGCAGAAAAGTACCTGAACCGCCTGGAAGTTCAAACAACAAATTAATCAATATGGCCAGTACTGGAAACACCCTATTGACAAAAGGCATCCCTAAACTAGCGGATGCCTTTGTTGTCATTGTCAAGACTGAATGGAATGCTCACCTGGTTGACCGATTGGAGGAAGGTTGTATAAAAGTCCTTAATGAAGCAGGCGCTACGCATACCACGTTAAGCGTACCGGGTGCTGTGGAACTCCCTTTTGCCGTACAGCGACACCAAAAAATAAGCAGTCAAAAGGCAGATGCATATATTACGCTTGGCACCGTCATTCAAGGAGGAACCCCCCATTTTGAGTATGTATGCCAGATGGTATCCCAGGGTGTCACACAACTTAACCTACAACTTCCGGTGCCTGTCATATTCGGCGTCCTCACGCTGAATAACGAACAGGAGGCCATAGATCGTACCGGCGGTGTTCACGGACATAAAGGAGAAGAGGCAGCAATTACTGCATTAAAGATGATTGCACTTAATCAGAGTCTTCAATAGTCGGACCTTGCATTAAGGCAAAATGCTCCGGAAACTGCCTCAAAAAAACAAGCATAATTTGGTACATTTGCTTTCTAGCAAGGTTTTTGAAAAGCTTGCAGTAAACAAAGCGTAAATGCGCTGAAAGAAGTGTAAAGGTTGCTTCATCACCCACGCAAAACGCTATTATTTAAGTGATATGGACGTTCAACTATTTATTCCCTGTTTTATTGACCAGCTATACCCTAGTGTAGCTTTTAACATGGTCAAGGTACTCAAAAAAGCAGGGTGCAATGTAAAATATAACGCTAATCAGACCTGTTGTGGTCAACCGGCCTTCAATGCCGGTTTTTTCGAAGAAGCTAAATCCGTTTGTAAAAAATTCCTGGAAGATTTTAAATCGGATGATTATATCGTAGCCCCCAGTGCCAGCTGCACCGGTTTTGTACGGAATTATTATGGTAAACTTTTCGAAAATTCATCCCTTGTACACGATGTTAAAGCTATTGGAGAGCGTATCTATGAGTTCTCGGATTTTATGGTAAATGTGCTTAAAGTAGAAGATATTGGTGCCAGTTTTGAGGGTACCGCTACTTATCACGATAGTTGTGCAGGACTCAGAGAGTGCAAGATCAAAGAGGAGCCCAGAAAATTACTTGCGCACGTTAAAGGGCTTCAACTAATCGAGATGGAAGATACAACCACCTGTTGTGGCTTCGGAGGCACTTTTGCGGTCAAATTCAATCCCATCAGCGTGGCCATGGCTGACCAGAAAATAGGCCATGCACTGGACACCAAGGCAGAATATCTGATTTCAACAGACATGAGTTGCCTGATGCATATTGGCGGTTGTGCATCCAAAAAAGGAGCGCCCATCAAGAGTCTGCATCTGGCAGATGTCCTGGCCAGTGGCTGGGAGGAATAAATAGATAAAAGCAGCGGCAATCATTCCAGACAATCAAGATTGTATTAGTATATAGGAACATTCACGATAATTACGAATTAAACAATGGGAAATAATCACTGGCTCGTTAAATCTGAACCTTTTAAATACAGTTGGGAAAAATTCCTGAAGGACAAGAAGACCTTTTGGGATGGTGTTAGAAACTACCAGGCACGCAATAATCTGCGTACCATGCAAAAAGGCGACCAGGTCTTTTTCTATCATAGTAATGAAGGCCTGGAAATCGTAGGAATTGCAGAAGTAGTAAAAGAAGCCTATCAGGATCCGACAATTGATGACGAGCGCTGGGTAGCAGTGGATTTAAAACCGGTGACGACCTTAAAGGCTCCGGTAAGTCTGGCCCAGATAAAAGCAGAAAAAAGATTGCAGGATCTGGGGCTGATCCGCCAGGGCAGGCTCTCTGTATCTCCAGTTACTGCAAAAGAATGGGAAGTTATTTTGGAGCTTTCTGAACAAAATGCCACCGAATCCAAATCGGCTCCGAAGGCAGCGCCTGCCTTTTCAAAAGTCGCTAAAAAAACAAGCGCTGTAAGCAAGGCTAAACAAGAGACGACTAAATCAGCAAATTCAAAGGTAAAAGCCAAATAGCTAAACGAAGACCTTAGAGAATTTACAATAAAAACTGCGGTTCATCTTACAACTGGAAGTCTTTCAAAGATTCAGTTTTAGGATGAACCGTAGCTATTTTACCGGGTTTAACTAAGCAATAAGTCAGGTAACAGGTTAGCAACAGCTATGTAAAAAATCGCCACTTCAGTATTCTGTGTGAATGTTGAACAATCCTCTATTCAAATTACAGACCCAGTTTAATTCTAATGCCTGCATCTGTCATTTTAATATTCTGGTTAAATAAGTGATTATTCATCGGAACGCTGACAAAAGGTTCAATAGAAATTGATTTGTTTTTATTGATTGGTTGTTGGAGCCCGAGACTGAAATTGATAAATCCTGCTACATTTTTAGCTCCGACCTCATCATCAGGTATGACTTCAGTTGTTTTCACATTAGAAGCCAGACTTTGCATGGCATCTGCTTTTAACATACCTCCAGAAGAAGCCTGAAGTGCAGAGCTCTGCATCTGTGCAATAGTATAACGCCGCTCTACCTTGTCGGAAAGAACAGCCATTGCAGAAACACCGGTTCCAATATAAATCTTGGAATTTAACTGATAACGTAATTCGAGCGGCACTTTCAAACCCGTTACACTGGCTTCAATGGCAGAGAGTGCCCTGCCGCTGGAAGCAAGGGTTGTTATCCCCTGTTTGGCGCTTTGCAGTTCCGTTGCGTCCTTAGCACCCGTGAGTGCCGCATAGGCCAGGCCAGAGTTTAAAGAAAGCCGTTTATTTAAGCGGTAACCTACGCTCACTCCATAGCCCATATTAAGTTTGGCATTATTGCTCAGCCCGGGAACGACCATGACGCCCATTTGCCATTTCCGGCTAGCGAGTCTCCCGGCAGCAGCGCCTTGCTCATCACGTTGATTTTGCTGTTGACCGCCCACCTGAAAATACCCCCGGTCATCAAAATTATCCTTCTTTGGACCAAGAGCCCCTGCCAGGGCTGCTTTATCCTGCTTTTCTGCATTCGAATAAATACCTTTCAGATCTGCCTGATTACCTGTATGATTATTTGATTCAGTCGTCCTTTTTTCGCTCTTATTATCAGGCGGCAATAAAGTGAATACCGGCCCGACCGGATTGATTTGTAAACCCGGTTTATCCTGCCTCAGGGCATCAGGATTCAGACCCGATAAATCAGAAAAACCATTCACTTCTTCAAGAGGTATACTGGCAATGGCCCCCGCTGCTATTGTGGAGGCGACGCTCAGGTCTTCAGGGCTCGGGACATCCGCTGTAATATTGACATTAGGCGCAGTTATCGCTACCTTTGGTGAAGGCTGAACAGATGGTCTATCGTTACCTGAGGCGTCCCCATTGGAAAGGGCGACTTGTTGGTCCGCTGCGTTTTTAGAAGTATCTGCGCCCCGTTGACCCAGATATAACCACCCTGCACCAATGGCAATCAGTATTGCTGCCGCCGCACCTAAAGTTCTCCATAGCCGGTTGCCCGTCCTACCCTTTGCTCCCGTATTAAGTGGTAAAACCTTTGCATCTGCCCCTTTCTTTTCAGCATACACCTGCTTTTCCGCCCCCGCTAAGGCAGCAGCTTCAGCCTCCATTTTTTCGGTGACCGCTTGCTTTTCCAAAAACCTTTCCCATGCCCCTTGCTGATAAGGAAGCTCATGCTCTTTTAACCGATCAGCGAGCTGGCGGATAATATCGTTTGGCTCCTGTTCCATTTTAAGCGCCTGGCTGTTTATGTTGAAAAACTATGTTCATATTATAATATATTTTATTTAACCTGAGTTCCTTACTATTTATCATTTATTATTAACCTCATTTCCATTTATGAATGACTACAGTTTTTGTCAACAAGTACTATATCTAAGTGCGTATAAAGCTCTGAGTTTGCTTTTAGCCCTTGTCAGAAATACCCGCGAACTACTCACCGGAATATCTATGAGTTTAGCGATCTCTTCATGGGTGTATCCCTCTACCTCATGCAGATTAAAGACAATTTTATGGTTTTCAGGAAGTTGATTCACCAAAGCCATAATATCCGCAACTTCCAGTTCTACAGAAGCCTGGACCGCATGCGGTATTTTTTCTACCTTTTCAATCTCTTCCGTATTAAAACTGGATTTCTGGCGCCTGATATGGTCAATAGCAGTCCGGGAAGCAATTTTTGCCATCCAGCCTTTAAAAAGCCGGGCATAGCTATCCGGATCCTCCGGGCCTATAAAACCCTGGATATTTTTGAATATCTTCATAAAACTGTCATTGACCAACTCTTCTGCGTCATCACTAGAGGGGACATAACGTAACACCACCCCCATCAAATAGCCATAAAATGTCCTGTACATCCTTTCTTTGGAGGATGCATCACTGTTTTGACAGTCCTGGACAAGACCTCTGATGCTGGGAAAGTCGCGATTCATGAAGTGACTCCCTTCCATTACAAAAGGGAAGATTAACTGCTGTTTTAAATTTGATAACTGTTCTACCATTGACCAACAAGAAAACAAGACCCGATAAACCCATTTGTCAAAAGAGGAAGTGATCAGTGGCTATCCAAAGTTAGCCAATATTTTGACCCCATCCGCCCCTCTTTGCATTCTTTACTCATTTTCCATCACGCCGATTCCTAATTTAAGCTTACTATCTTTACTATTAAAAACACCCTTGGCCCAGACCGTATAAACTTTCCCGGCCGCCAGGGCAAGACCTGTTTTAGAAGCCAATGTTTTACCTGTTTGCGAATTAACTAGTTTTAAGGTATAGCTATCCGCAGGCGTAATGGCCGTAAAATTTGAAGTCTTGCTATATGCAATATCAGTAAATGCTTCACTATTGTCAGCGCTTGGCGACAATTCCAAAGAAAGGGCAGGCGCATCCTGGCTCATATTTGTAAAACGCAACATGGCTTTAGTGCTATCCTGTGTTCCGAGGCTATCTTTAATCATAGCCAGTTTCAAATCTCCCAGTGTATCTGTTACAAATAAAGAATAAGCAACACCCGGCTCAAGGTAAAACTGCTGAGATGTAAGTAACATATTACTATTGTGGGCGGTTACTCCAAACACTCTAAAACCGGGGTAAGCACTTCTGTAAGCTAATACCGTGTCATAGTCAAACAAGGCAGGGAGATAATTTCTGTTACCATCCGAGATGAAATCCAGAGGGCCGGATTCCGGCGCAGCATTGACCAGCGTTACAGCAGCCACCTGTACGCTATAACTATTATTGTCTGTTTTAAGACAAGAACTTAACCCAAGTACAACAAAGCCCCAAAAAAGACATAGTCCTATAACAAATCCGCGGCCCCTTCCTGTGCCTGTTTGCTGATTATACTTTCCAGCGATTTTGCCCGACAACAGCATATACTTTTTCATGCGATTATTCATATTATTTACTTTCAAAAAACCTGACGTATTATTTTGGAATGTCCTCCTTGTATTTTTTTACCTTCGTTTTTTACCCGTCGGCAGCCAATACCTGGTTGGTTACACCCTTTTGTTTTAAATCATTGCTATAAATACGAATACTGCTGTAGAAACGCTACAAACCTTTCCATAAAATCTTTAAAAAAACAATGGCCATAAGTACACTTAAAGCAAGGCCCGTTAATAGAATAGCCAATCCATCTACCCAAAAACCGGTATTTTAAGTTTTTTTTGGCCTTTGGCTCAGATTTTGTATTTCACACACAAACAAACTATTGCAAATTAAAAATTTGAGTATGAAAAAAATTCTTCTAGCGTTATCTGCGATGCTCCTTATTGGCGCGGCGCAGAGTCTTAAAGCACAATCCTACCGTACAGCTGGTGGATTATTCATTGACTTTGGCAATGGTGCGACTCTGGTAGGTCCACATGTCAAGCATTTTATCAATCAAAACGGTGCTATTCAGGGCATGGTTCTTTTTGGTAACGGCCTGACCGCCCTCGGCGTTGAATACTCTTACAATGAACCCATCCGTAATGCCGCAGGCCTGATGTGGAATGTAGGTGTTGGTCCGCAGGCCGCTTTTGGAGATGGGTCCACCGATTTTCTGGTCCGTCCGGCACTTGGCCTTGAATATAAGGTTCCCAATGCGCCCATCAATTTTGGATTTGACTGGCGTCCGGCCTGGCAATTAACACATGGCTCCGATTTTGAAGCTGGCAGGTTTGGAATTGCCTTCAGATACGTATTCCATTAATTATTAATTGATTTATTAAAAAGCAGAGCCATTAGCTTTGCCTTAACCTGACACCTAAAAACGTCTGTTTCCACCGGGCAAGCCCCCGAAAGGAACGGACGTTTTTTTTATTTATCAACAGGTGCATAAAATACGACAGTCAAAATCCCGCTTTTGATAAATCTTTTCTACTTTCATGGCAGCAACAGAAATCACATTCTTAAAATCTTATACGTTATTATTATAATGTCTAAGACTTTAAAAATTTTTGACTAAACAGATTAGCTTTATTCAAAAAAATGTGTACTTTTGATTTCTGATTATCTCAAACTTTAAAAACACGCTATTGGCATGAGTAACGTAAACGCAGAAAAATTAAAAGCCCTAAAGCTCACCATCGATAAAATAGATAAAGACTTTGGGAAAGGCTCCGTCATGATGATGAATGAAAAGCCTAACCAGATAATTGATGCTATATCAACCGGTTCCATCGGGCTGGATACAGCATTAGGGATTGGTGGATTACCCAGAGGCCGCGTGGTTGAGATTTACGGACCTGAATCTTCCGGTAAGACCACTCTGGCCACCCATGTAATCGCTGAAGCACAGAAAAGAGGCGGTATGTGTGCGATTGTGGATGCCGAACACGCTTTTGACAGCAGTTATGCCCGTAAACTAGGGGTAGATGTTGATAATCTTTTAATCTCACAGCCAGATTATGGTGAACAGGCACTGGAAATCACCGACCGTCTGATTCTCTCCGGAGCACTGGACGTTGTCGTAGTGGACTCCGTTGCTGCCTTAGTACCAAAAGGTGAATTAGAAGGTGAAATGGGCGATTCCAAAATGGGCTTACAGGCCAGATTAATGAGCCAGGCCCTTCGTAAATTAACCGCCACCATTTCCAAGACCAATACCATTTGTATTTTTATCAACCAGTTACGTGAGAAAATCGGCGTAATGTTCGGCAATCCCGAAACAACCACCGGAGGTAACGCCCTTAAATTTTACGCTTCTGTAAGACTGGATATCCGCCGTGCGGCACAGATTAAGGACGGGGATGTAGCTATTGGTAACCGGGTAAAAGTAAAAGTGGTTAAAAATAAGGTCGCTCCGCCTTTTAGAAACACTGAATTTGATATCATTTTTGGACAAGGGATCAGTAAAATCGGCGAAATCATCGATATGGGTGTTGAATTAGGTATCGTTGGTAAAAGTGGTAGCTGGTTTAGCTATAATGGCAGCAAACTAGGCCAGGGCCGTGACGCTGTGAAAAGCCTGCTAACTGACAATCCTGATTTAGCCGGAGAAATTGAAGGCAAGATCAGAGCTCAGTTATCAGAGCAACAGGCGCCGGAAAACACGGCCGCTGCACTGGAAGAAGCTGCAGAACAATCTGAGAAAAAGGCAGCCAAAAAATAAAGCAAGCAATTGAAAAAAAAGTGTTAGTAAATTTCAATCAACGGATAGTGTAAAACTATCCGTTTTTTTTTGTGGATGACCCTCTTTTTCACCGCGCAAAAAAAATGCTTACAATTTCCCTAACAGGACTTTGTAAGCATTTATTATTTCTTATTCATCTTAAGCTTAAAGGAAATAAACAGTCATAGACCGGTTCCTACCCCTGGCTTAGAATCTTTCCAGTCTGGAGAAAAAGAAGTTACCCTCAATCTGTGCATTTTCATCGCTATCACTACCATGGACTGCATTTTCGCCGATAGAAGCAGCAAATTGTTTACGAATGGTACCTTCAGCAGCTTCAGCAGGATTGGTAGAACCAATCAGTGTTCTGAAATCTGCTACCGCATTATCTTTTTCTAAGATAGCTGCAACGATTTGGCCACTGCTCATAAAATCAACCAGCTCACCATAGAAAGGACGTTCTTTATGCACTTCATAGAAAGCACCAGCCTGCTCTTTGGTCAATTTTGTCCATTTCATAGCCTTGATGGTAAAGCCGGCTTTAATGATTTGATCTAAGATTGCACCGGTGTAGCCTTTAGCCGTAGCATCCGGTTTAATCATGGTAAAAGTTGTATTGCTCATATTTTTTTAAGATTGGCCGCAAAAATAAAGCATTTAGCTGAATAAACGAGTGATAGTTTCACAATTTTGACCCAGAGCAGACCCGTACCTAAAAAATAATAATTTGGTTTTCAATTTATTAGCACATCTATTTTTTTGTTGTTCAGCCATCTTCACGAACTTTTGCCAACCGCATAAAATCTGTTATTTTTGCGCCTGTTGGATTATAAACCCGTCGGGAACCTGAGCTGGATTGCACTGGCTATAAAAGCGGTCTGAACCGCCAGATCTCCAAACCGGGCATTTTTGACAGTTAATAATTAGATCATTCATTCATGAAAGCAATTTCCGAGTTCTATACCCTTTTAAACGAGACAAAAAAGCCTAAAAAAGTCATGATTACCATGCATCAGAAGCCCGACGGCGACGCAATGGGATCTACACTGGCCTTATATCATTTTTTAATAAAGCTGGGTCATCATGTCCAGGTCATCTCTCCCACTAACTGGGCACCCTTTTTGGACTGGCTTCCCGGAGCAGAACAGGTCTGGGACTATGAAAAAACCAAGTTATTCTCTGATGCAACCATCAAAGCTGCCGATTGGATATTTTGTCTGGATTTCAATGTATTATATAGAACAAAATCCATGGAACCTGCCATCAGCCAGGCAGGCGCTGTAAAAATATTAATAGATCACCATGAACAGCCCCAGGTAGCTGCTTTTGATTATGGCATTAGTATTCCGGAAAAAAGCTCCACCTGTGAGATGGTGTATGATTTTATTGTAGGCAGTGGTCATCATGACAAGATAGATCCTCTTCTGGCCAGTTGTATTTACACAGGTCTTATGACCGATACCGGCTCTTTCAGATTCCCCTCCACCACTGCTTCCGTTCATGCAGTAATTGCCGATTTAAAAAATCTGGGACTGGATCACAGTAAGGTTCATGAACATATTTATGACTCAAACAGCGAAGAACGACTTAGATTTTTGGGCCATAGTCTGCTCAAACGCATGGAGGTCCTCTATGAGTACAATACCGCCATTATGACGATTCCAAAAGCGGATTTGCTGACTTTTCATACGAAAACAGGTGATACTGAGGGCCTGGTGAACTATTTGCTTTCCATTGATGGCATCAAGTTCGGAGCCATCGTCATTGACCGGGATGAGGAACGAAAATGGTCCTTCCGCAGTAAAGGTGATTTTGACGTCAATCAGTTCGCCCGACAACATTTCAATGGCGGAGGCCATAAAAATGCGGCCGGCGGTAATACTCCCGACTCCCTTACTGAAACTGTCCAAAAATTTAAAAAGGTTTTATTAGATTATAAGTCCGCTTTAAGTTAATATTGCGAATCCAAATATTAAAAGAACGTATAATTTTAAAAATGAAAAAACTAATTTTTGCCTGTTCTGCCGCTGCAATACTGGGTCTGGCTGCTTGTAATGTCAATTACAAGACCACCCCTTCTGGCATGAAATATAAAATCCTTTCAGGCAAGGTAATAGGGGCCGACACCATGGGTGTACAGGCTGCACCAGGCGATATCATTAAATTCAAATTCAAATTCACCATTCCGGAACTGGGAGACACTGTATGGCGCAACGCCTATGACATGATGCCGCAATACACCAAGGTCGATACATCAGCCAGGGTAAAAATGACTTTCCTGGAAATTTTCCCTCAGTTAAAATCCGGAGACAGCGCAGAAGTGGTTATCAGCGTGGATTCTATTATCAAACAAGGTGGTCCTAACCAGGGTTTGCCTCCGTTTATGACCAAGGGTCGCCATGTCAAAGCAATCGTCAGCATCCT
The DNA here is from genome assembly GCF_900107765.1 of Arachidicoccus rhizosphaerae. Taxonomy (GTDB): domain Bacteria; phylum Bacteroidota; class Bacteroidia; order Chitinophagales; family Chitinophagaceae; genus Arachidicoccus; species Arachidicoccus rhizosphaerae. Next base: position 35,426 of record NZ_FNQY01000010.1, read on the forward strand.
GAATGTCTTCAAAGATGAGGCCAGCGCTCAAAAAGATGTCACCAAAGAAAGAACCAAACAACAGGCTGTTTCTGAGGAAAAACTTAAAAAAGCCACGGCAGATTTAGATAAATACATCAAAGACAAGGGCTTAAAAGCCACGAAGACTAAAAGCGGTGCTTATGTCGTCATTGACGAACCTGGTGATATCAGCAAAAAAGCAGATTCCGGAATGACAGCTACCATCAAATACACCGGCAGTCTGCTCTCTAGTGGTAAACCATTTGATTCTAATATCGATTCTACCATTGCCGGACACACCGAACCATTGCCTATTGCCATCGGACAGCACCGTTCTATCCAGGGTATGGACGAAGGGTTGCGTTTATTTGGTAAAGGAGCAAAAGGCACGATCTATATTCCTGCTGAATTAGGTTACGGAGACAGAGATCAGGGCGATAAAATCCCTGCTTTCAGCAACCTTAAATTTGACATACAGGTGTTGGATGTTACGCCTTCAGACAGTGCAAAAAAATAAGAAAACGTCTGTAAAAAAACAGGTTTTATTGCGCTCAATATAAAATCTGCATATCAGCATTGGCCGGCCGGGTAAGCTTTATTCAAGCGTTACAGGCCGGCCAATTTTATTTTAATTCCAAATAAATAAGGTAGCCCGGCGGTTCTCTGCTCCCGCCAACCTTTCGGGTACTCCTTAAATAATATGGCAGGAATGCTTATATTTGATAAACAACAATTTTATAACTATTAAAGTCTACATTTTTAATGAGCCATTTGCCAATCCTTTCAATAGAATAAAAATGGTAAATTGGCAAATGCTACAACAGTCCAACAACGGCAAAAAAACTTCCGGTTCCAAAATCAAATAACACGGTTCATCATTTTACCTATGTCCCTATGCAGGCAGACACAAACAGAAATATAATTTCCTTTTTTAAGACGGACTTAATTTGCCTGCTTCCTTCCTCAGGTTTAAAAAATTCTTACAGGCACCGCCCCGTTAATTTGCGCAAGACGATGGCATATGTACCCCTAACGGTTTTTCTTTTTATTATACGCTTGCTCTGCCAGGTGCCGGTTCAGGCGCAGACAATGAATATCCGGCCGGAGATCATTAATTACACCAATAGTCAGTACCAGGCGGAGAGTCAGAACTGGTCTATCACTCAGTCAGAAGATGACCTGCTCTTTTTTGCCAACAACCAGGGATTGTTAAGTTATGACGGTGCGAGCTGGCACCTATATCCGCTGCCCGAGAATCAAATTGTTAGATCGGTTGCCAGCGATGGAAAGGGCAGAATTTACGCTGGCGGTTTTGGCGTATTCGGTTATTATCAGAAAAAAGATTTTGGGGGTTATCAGTTTCATAACTTAAGCCAACTGGTTCGGGATTCAATGTTTGGCGCGGAAGAAATCTGGAAGATTATACCAGAGAACAATTTTGTTTTGTTTCAGTCTTTTTCCAGAATCCATTTATTACATGGCGGCACCGTAAAAACCCTGGTAGCACCGGGTACTATTTTATATACCTACCCAGTCAGAGATCAATTCTATGTACAGGTTCTGGGAAAGGGTCTATTTAGAATCAATGAATCAGAAAAATTAGAACCTGTCAGTAACAAGCCGCAGTTATGCCATGGCCGCATTACCATGATGCTTCCCTATGGTACCCGGGAACTATTGATTGGTACGGAAAAAGACGGCCTTTTGCGTTTTGATCCGCTGAGTGGCCAGATTACCGCTTTCCCTACAGCTATAGATCAAGAGTTAAAGCTGGCGGAGATCAATAACGGCGTCAAATTAGCGGATAATCTCTATGCAATTGGCACCATCGGACAGGGCGTATTTTTCATGGATGCACAGGGACAGTTATTGGCCGGCGTCAATAAAAAAACAGGTTTGCAGAACAATACGATCCTGGGTATGTACCCCGATAAAGAAGGCAATGTATGGCTTGCCATGGATAAAGGAATTGCCCAGCTTATTTTAAAATCCAATGTTGCCTATTATAAAGACCAGGAAGGAACAATAGGCACCGTCTATGCGGTAGCCATTTACCGGCATACCCTATATGTCGGATCCAATCATGGCCTTTACCAGGCCCCTTATAATCAGATGGCGCATTTTGAGCTAACGGATTTAAAAGAAGTACCGGGGATAACCGGTCAGGTCTGGGATCTAAAAATAATCGATTCAACCCTATTTTGTGGCAATAATACCGGCACCTACCGGATCAATCAGACCGGCATAGAAAAAATATCCAGTCTTTCCGGCGGCTGGGATCTGGAACCGCTAATAGACCCCAAAACGGGAAAAATCAAAAAACTCCTGCAAGGCACTTATAACGGGATTGCCGTATATGAGAAAAATAAGGCTGGCTGGAAGTTCTCCCACCTGCTTAAAGGGACCAAGAATATGGCTGTCAGCCGGGTCAGAATAGCTTCAGACGGACGTATTTGGGCCATGCACGCTTATAAGGGCATCTATTTATTAAGTGCAGACAGCGGCTATCAGCAGGTTCAAAATATGGTACAGCTTCCTTTAAAAAATCCGGGACCTACGACGCTGGGCTGGTGTCTGTTCCGAACCGGAGATCAGGTCAGATTATCTGGCAGGACCGGTATTTATAAGTGGGATAATGCCAGTAACCAACTTGTGCGAGACAAAGAGCTGGAGGCTTACCTGGAACCCTACGACAATCCCAGGGCTATTTTTACAGACGAAGTGGGAGCCCGAGCGGTAACTTCCCCCTCGCCAAAAAAAACGGCCTATTGGGTACTGGACAAAGACAAACAGCTTCACTATAAAAATCCGGATGGCGAATGGACTCATTTTGCTTTAAATAGTCATTTATTCAACCTGGTAACCGGATTTGAAAATATTGTATCGATAAACCCCCTGGCTAGCCTATTGACAGGCGAAGACGGTTTTGTAATACTGCATAAAACAGAAAGGACACTGCCGGTAAATCTTCCCAGCCCCAGTTTCAGACAAATCAGTCTGATTAAAGAAGGTAAAGATATCAGCCTTCCGGGCTCATTTGTTCAATCTGATGGAACGCTGCGTCTTCCCTACCGGAGTAACAATTTAAAAATCAGTTATTCTCTGGCGGCATATGACCAGCCTGCCGCCTATAGCTACCGTTTGCTGGGTAGTCCTGAGGACCGGTGGAGTGCTTATAGCTTTCCTGGAGAAAAAGAACTCAATAACCTGAGCTCCGGCAATTATAAGTTTCAGGTAAAAAGCAATCTGTCTGATAAAATAGCGACCCTTGAAATCCAGGTCCTGAACCCCTGGTATTTTTCTATTGTAGCCAGAATTCTGTACCTGTTGTTGTTGCTTATATTGATACTTGTACTCTGGCGTATACATCAACACCGGCTGAAATTACAGCGGCAGACGATGACCCTTAAAATGAGGGAAGCGTTGCAGCTACAAAGAGAAAAAAATGCCAACCAGCTGCTGGTCCTGGAACAGCAAAAGCTTAAAGGGGAAGTGCTGCATAAAAGTGAAGACCTTGCGAAACTGGCCATGGAGTTAATTAAAAAGAAAAAAGCCCTTAAACGTTTTAAGGAAGAGCTGGATCAGATGAAAACGCAACACAATTCTGTATCAGATACCCTCCCCATTGACAGCCGGCTGCAAAAGCTATCCAAGTCACTGAATAAATATATCCAGGATGAAGAAAGTGACTGGCAGTTATTTGACAATGGATTTAGTAAAGTACATGAAGCCTTTTTTGAAAAACTGGTCCAGTCCTATCCAGATCTGACCAGTCAGGATTTAAGGCTCGCTGCTTACCTTAAAATGAATTTGTCGACCAAGGAAATCGCTCCTTTGTTAAATATCTCCGTGCGGGGCGTAGAGATAAAACGCTACCGGCTTCGTAAAAAATTGCGCCTCGGTCCTCAGGACAACCTAAGTGATTTTATGTTGCGCATATAAGCTGTGATAAAGCCACCCAACCTGGTATAAAATAGCCTGCCCATATGAACAGCGGACTCCAACTATTGCAGGTCTGCTGATGTTCCTTGTACTGAAACGACCCCGGTTTACCAGAGGTGATAAGGTTGATTTGACCATCCCAAAAACGATAAGCACCCATATTGTTTGCCGTTTCCACTCCCGTTCCCGGACATTTTCTCAGCCCTAAACAGCCATTTTGACCAATATTTTCTTTGCATAAGCGGGGCCATTGAATTAGCGAACAGAGCTAAAGCACCTTTTCCAAAAATTAATGCAAGTCTAACTGCCGCCCAAAAAATGTTAAACAATATCTAACTAGCTTAAAAAGCGGCGTCTACATCAAAAATCAAAGCCAGCTCCAGACAATCCCTACACAAACAATTGTTATTTTAATCAAAAATCACAATAATTTTATATCGTATTATAAATCAATTATTTATAATTATACACAATCCAATATGATGTATTTATGATGTGGTAAATACATTCAAAATTTTAATTTTCCACCGAATTGATGTAGTCTAGATGTGTTAAAGAATTTTAAACGACAGCGCTTTTGCTGTTAAATTTGAGCCAGCATCAAGCAGGAGTATATGGTTTCTGTATGACGCAGCTCCAGCAGTTAACCCTACTTTAAACTGATCAAACCTGAGATGATAACCTGATCACTAAATGAGCACCGACCCCCTTTTTAGCATCAAAAAAATACATTATTTACCCAATCCATATTAATTAAATTTTATACCTATCGAACTCCTACTCAAATACTATCAACCTCAGCAAATCAAAAAATGCACATTATGAATATGAAAAAGAACCCCAGGTCAGTCCAGGTCATACCACCTTCAGGTGCAAGAGACGGCCATAAAATCGCAGCTCCGGCCCTAGTGACAACTATGGCCAGGCTAAAAACAACCATCCTGATTATTGTTGGCTTTATGGCATTTCCTTCCTTTATGATGGCACAACAAATTTATACGGGTCAGGTCAAAGACTCTTTAACCGGTGCTCCCATTCAAAGCGCTTCGGTTACACTACTTAGTTCAGGCAAAGGTGCGATCAGTGATTCGGCCGGACAATTCTCCATTCAGGCAAGTCCCGGAGAGAAATTATCCGTTTCTTCCATCGGCTATGTGGGAACGACCGTTACACTAGCCTCTAATACGAATCTTTCCATTGTATTACACAGTGCGGCCGGCACCCTGGATGAGGTGGTCATTATCGGTTATGGTTCAGCCAGAAGAAGCCAGGTGGTGGGTTCGGTGGCGCAGGTAGACGGCAAAGACATTGCCGCCAGGCCGGTTCTTTCGGCAGCCCAGGGAATCCAGGGCAAGGTTCCAGGCGTCCAGATTACCGCCTCCGGTGCACCTGGTTCGCAGCCTGAAGTCAGGGTTCGGGGAGTAGGCTCCGTGCTGGGTGACGCGAATCCGATTTTTGTAGTAGATGGCGTGATTACCTCAGATATTACCAATATCAATAACAATGATATCGCCTCCGTCCAGGTTTTAAAGGACGCCTCCGCTCAGGCCATATATGGTAGCAGGGCGGGTAACGGTGTGGTTATCATTACGACAAAAAGTGGCAAGTCGGGTAAGATGCAAATACATTTAAACACTTATACAGGGTTTAAAACGCCTACCTCTACGGTTAAGATGGCAGATGCCAGAACTTACGCCGCTTTCACCAATGCGGCCAGAGCATATGACAATGTCGATCCTGCTTTTGACCTGGATACGCTTAGCGCCACCACTAACTGGTTCGATGAGGTGACACATAAAGGAATCATCCAGAACTATGATCTGAATATCAGTGGCGGTTCTGAAAAAGTAACCTATTACTTTGGAGGTTCCGTTTTTAAAGACCAGGGCATTATCCCGGGTGAAGATTATACAAGAGCTGCCTTCAGAATCAATAACACCTACCAGCTGGCACCCTTTTTAAAACTGGGTAACAATTTAAATGTAAGTGTTTACAATATGAATAACAAACCCACCGAGTTTGACGATGCTTACCGGATGGCTCCCACCGTCCCTGTCCGCTTTGATGATGGCAGTTACGGATATACCAGCCTTTTAAGTGTAGCCAACCCAGTGGCTAAGCTAGATCTGACGCATGATAAGGGCGATCAGTTACGCCTGCAAGGCAATGTCTTTGCGGAACTCAAACCGGTAAACGGACTTACCCTACGTAGCAGTTACAATTTTGATTATCACAACAACAACCAGAAGGTCTATACACCGGTATACTTTATCTGGTCCGGTCAGAAAAATGATATTTCCAGTTTAAGCCAAAGCAACAACAACAGTTTTTATTATATTATAGATAATAACGCTACCTATAATAAAACTTTCGGGCTACATGAGATCAATGCCACTTTAGGATATTCGTCCGAAAAGAACAGGGATAAAAGCTGGTCCGGCTCCATTCAGAATGTGCCGGCTGATCCCAATTTGTGGTATCTGGATCAGGGAGATAACAATGCAGACGTAGGAAGCTCAGGAGCCATCCTGACCAGGGCTTCTGCTTATAGCCGTCTGATCTATACCTATGACAGGCGTTATATTTTCAACGGATCACTGCGTAGAGACGGATCGAGCTCCTTCCCTACGGATAACCAGTACGGTACCTTCTACTCCATCGGGGGCGCCTGGGTGATTTCGGAGGAAAAGTTCATGAAAAATCAAACCCTTTTTAATTCTTTAAAACTCAGGGCGGGTTATGGTAAAGTAGGTAATGATATTACCATCTCCAACCTGAGGATTTTAAACGAAATCTCTTTGCAGAGTAAATATTACGGGTTTGGTGGCAGCAATACCGCTGCGCAACAGGCATGGACCTTTGACCAGATCAAAGACGCTGCCGTCAGCTGGGAAACCACCAAAGGCACCGATCTGGGTCTGGAGTTTGCCTTACTCAAAAATAAACTCTCCGGAGATATAAGCTATTATAATAAACTCACCCATGCCTATATTCCTGTTACCGTTCCTACCACTTTCGGAGACCAGGATAAGATTGTTTATTCTCAGGCGGCAGATGTTCGAAACAAAGGTGTCGAATTTGAACTGAACTGGCAAGATCATACCAGTAAAGATTTTAGCTACCACCTGGGTTTTAATATGACCTTTAACACCAACGTAGTGGATCATGTAGACGGGACTTTGCAACTTAAAGGCGGTAGCCTGGGTAATGGAGAGATCGTAACCTATACCGTTCCCGGACAACCTATCGGCAGCTTCTGGGTCTATCAGACAGATGGTATTTATAAAAGCCAGGATGAGATTGACAATAGCGCTCATATACAAGGTGCACAGCCCGGCGATTTTCGGTATGTGGACCAGAACGGAGATGATTTGATTAACGACAAAGACCGCATCTTTGCCGGCTCCTACCAGCCTAAGTTTTATTATGGCATCAATGGCGGATTTGCCTTCAAAGGACTGGATTTCTCCTTCGACCTGTATGGCAATGCCGGCAATAAAATCTATAACGGTAAGAAAGCCGTTCGTTTCGGAAATGATGAAATTGAGGCCGCAAGGGTGGATGATATGTGGAGTACAGATAATCCAAACGGGACACAACCCAGAGCTTCTAATGCCATCCCTAAACCTTCCACCTATTATGTGGAATCGGGCAATTTCTTGAGAGTCAATAATGTTACACTGGGCTATACATTTAGCAATACGCAAAAATGGCATATCCAGTCGCTCAGGGTTTTCGCCAGTGCGGAAAACCCGCTTATCTGGAAAAAATACAGTGGCTATACGCCGGAACTGCCCGGCAATGCCCTTAGTTCTGGTATAGAACTGAGTATCTATCCGGTCACCGCCACCTATATGTTCGGCGTTAATGTTGGCTTCTAAACGATCCACCTAAAAAAATATGATCATGAAAAAATCGATAAATATCCTTTTAATAACAGCATCCGCGCTGTTGTTTTACTGCAGCTGTTCCAAATCTTATCTTAACCCCACACCGCAAAATACGGTTCAGCAAAATGATTCCATTTATACCGACCCGGCAGGAGCTGCCAAATTTCTGGCAGCCTGCTATACCAACCTTTTACAATGGAACGAATCTTCATTTTCCTGGCTGGGTCTAACGTCCATCACCTCCGATGATGCCGATAAGGGCAGCGACCCTGGTGACCTGGGTGGCGATAAAGACCAGATGGATGCACTGACTTATAGCGCCACCACAGGCAGCGTGGCAGAGGGTTGGACAGGTAACTACAACGGCGTTTCCAACTGTAATCAGGCCATATTAAACATCGGTCTTTATACCCAGCTGGACGCCGGCCTTAAAAACCGCTATATTGCAGAAGCCAAGTTTTTAAGGGCTTATTATTATTTTAACCTGGTACGTATGTTCGGGGATGTCCCATTAATCGACACGGTGCTGAACTCTGAAAACCCCGATGATGTCACAAAAGCAGCAACCCGGGTTCCTGAAGCCGATATCTATGCTTTTATTGAAAAGGATCTAAAGGAAGCCATGAGCGTATTGCCCACCAATGACAATCAGGCCGCAGCGGATGTAGGACACGCCACCAAGGGAGCCGCAGCAGGACTGCTGGCTAAAGTGTCTTTATATGAGAAAAATTATCAGCAGGCCTATGATCTGAGCAGCGGCATCATGCAGGGCAGTTATGGCACATATGGCCTGGTGGATGATTACAGTACCATCTGGCGGGAAATCGGAGAAAACTCCAAAGAGTCTTTGTTTGAAGTCCAAAGTAAAATCGGCGTTCCTGACGCTGCCGTACAGCAATATACCGCCGTACAAGGTATCAGAGCCGGTAGCTTTAAAAGAATAACAGAGGCCGGCACGGTCAGTGTCAGCGCCTATTCCGGCTGGGGCTTTAATGTTCCGAGCCAGGATTTAGACAACGCCTATGAAGCAGGGGATAAAAGAAAAAAAGCGACCATCATTCATATAGGCGACACACTATTTGACGGGGTAATCCTGGTATCCGCCGCGAACCCACGCTATAATTACAAAGCCTACGTCAGTGTTTTCGATGAAAGTTATGATGGAGACGGAGATAATACCAATAAAAATATCCGACTGCTCAGAATGGGAGATATTGTGCTCATTAATGCAGAAGCGGCCAACGAGCTGGGCAATACGGCAACGGCTGTCAGCTCCCTGAACCTTATTCGCCACAGAGCCGGCCTGGGTAATACGACGGCCAGCGGTCAGCAGGGACTCAGGACAGCCATCTGGAAAGAAAGAAGGGTTGAACTTGCAATGGAATGTGACCGCTTCTTTGATCTGATCCGTACCGGTCAGGCAGCCACGGTATTTAGTGCTTTAGGAAAAACGTTCACTACGGGTAAAAATGAACATTTCCCGGTTCCGCAGGTGGAAATTGATGCCACAGAAGGCGTGACGACCCAAAATCCGGGCTACTAAAAGGCGGCATTACATTAATAGCGTACTCATACTGGAAGACAGCCTTTTTTTGTCTTCCAGTAAAACGCTTTTATAAAAACGTTTTTATATAGATGCGTTCATTTTGTTTTCTTAATATATCTATCTACCATTCATTTTTCATTCCTCTATACAGTCTATCATGCAACCTATTCAATCCTATTCCATTCAGACAAGTACAAATACCCTCAGCACGGCTGAAAACATAGGGATAAAGCCCGGAAAAGATAAAGTTTCAGCTCCCTTGCACTCTTTTTTAAAGGGAATTCTTTTTACATTACCTGCCAGCAAATCCCGGTACCATTTCTGGCTCAGCCTTTGTTTACTGTTTTCATTTCCATTGGTGTTCTCAGCCTGCCGCCAGTCCCCGGACAGCAGTCTGAAAACCGGCACTTCGGACACAACAGCCGGTATAGACACGGCAGCAGGCGCCCCCCTGCCCTACCTTTCAGACAGTGCGCTTTTCACCCTGATTCAGCAGCGCAGTTTTCAGTATTTTTATGACGGGGCGGAATTAGAAAGCAAAATGGCCCCCGAGCGGATACATATGGATGGAGATTATCCTGAACATGACCAGAGCGTGGTCACCACCGGTGGCAGCGGTTTCGGGATCATGGCCCTTATAGTCGGAATGGACAGAGGATTTATTACCAGAGCAGCAGGCGTACAAAGACTCACGGCCATCGTCAGCTTTTTAGAAAAAGCCGACCGTTATCACGGAGCCTATTCGCATTGGTATGAGGGCACAACAGGTAAGACAAAGCCTTTTGGGACCAAAGACGACGGCGGCGACCTGGTTGAAACTTCCTTTCTGATGCAGGGACTGATTACAGCCAGACAATACCTGCAAGGGGGCAGCAGCGAGGAAAAAGCGCTGGCTGCCAGAATAGACCAGCTTTGGCGCGGGGTCGATTACCACTGGTATACGAAGGGCGGAGAAAAAGTCCTTTACTGGCATTGGAGCCCTGATTATGGCTGGGAAATGAATTTTCCGGTTCACGGATATAATGAGTGTCTGATTATGTATATACTGGGAGCCAGCTCTCCTACACACCCGGTTGATAAAACGACCTATGATGAAGGCTGGGCCATGAATGGTAAAATAAAAAGAGCCAGCAGCTATAAAGGCATCGATTTGCAATTTTTTCACCAGGGGGATCTGCCAAATGGCGGTCCCTTGTTTTGGAGCGAATACTCCTATCTGGGGCTGGACCCCAGAGGCCTGATAGACGCCTATGGCAACTACGGCCAGGAAAACATCAACCAGACCTTAATTAATTATCAGTGGTGTGTGGACAATCCGAAGGGTTTTAAAGGCTATGGACCCGGTTGCTGGGGACTTACTGCCGGATATTCCACAGCCGGATATGCGGCGCATGCGCCTAGTATGCAAAGCGACCTGGGGGTGATCTCTCCTACGGCAGCCCTCAGCAGCTTTGCCTATACGCCCAGGCAGTCCATGGCCGCACTCCGGTATTTTTATGATAGCCTGGGCAGTAAATTGCTGGGAAAATATGGATTTTATGACGGATTCAGCCAGGCAGACAACTGGTTTCCCAAACGGTATCTGGCCATCGATCAGGGCCCTATTGTAGTAATGATGGAAAATTACCGTTCTCAGTTGCTCTGGCGTCTGTTTGTGAGTGCACCGGAGGTCAGAGCAGGTCTTAAAAAGCTCGGCTTTACCCTTGGCGCCGCAGCTGCCGGCATAAAAAGTCAGCTTCCTTCCCCTTCCTTGAATTAAAAAAATAAGTAAAACTCCCGATTTTTATGAAACTTTGAAGGGTAAACCCAATTAAGGAGACCACTCCGTCATCTTTAAACACTCATTAAAAACAGCAACGAGCGGTAACTGACGTAAAAATAATACCCCGCCATTATACTTCATTTTCTGATTCATTGGTAGAAACCACCGCCTTTCAGGCGGAGTCTCAAAATTAAACAATTTATTATTTTTATTAAATAATACTAACATGATAGGATTTATAAACTATTTATATTAGCTTTGTATCAGGAATGACTATTACAGCTAAGATAAAATTGGTTCCTTCGAACAGGCAGATATCTCTTCTAATGGAAACATTAGAAGGGATGAATAACGCTTGCAATCATGTGTCAGCGTTGGCTCATAGTCATCAGGTTTTTGACAAGCTGAGGGTACATCACCTGTCTTACTATGAATTACGACGGCTTTTTAGCTTAAAATCGCAAATGGCTATTCGCTGTATAGGCAAAGTCGTGGATAGCTACAAAGTGAGGGCTAAGCAATCGAAGGGTAACATAGACACCGCTCGCCGTTTCAGGTTAAAGGGCGCCGTACCCTTTGACTGTCGTATGTTAACCTTTGACATGGAAAAGCAGAGACTTAGTATCCTCACTTTAGAGGGAAGAGAAGAAATATCCTTTAAAGTAGGGGAAAGTGGCAGAGTGGCCTTACAACACCAAAAGGGTGAATGTGACCTTTTTTTTAGCCGAGGAGCATTCTTCCTGAATGTCTGTTGCCAGGTGCCTGTAGAAGAAAAAATAAAATGCGAAGATGTAATTGGAGTTGATCTGGGAATTTGTCAGCTGGCAACCACCAGTGATGGCAGGTCCTTTGATGGAAAAGAAATTCAAACAGTACACCAAAGAAACCAGGCCGCCAGGGACGGCCTACAAAAAAAAGGAACGAGGGCGGCGAAAAGAAAACTCAAGAAAAGATCAGGCCGCGAGAAAAGATTCAAAAAAAATGAGAACCACAGGATAAGTAAGATAATTGTGGAACAAGCAAAACGCACCGGTAGGGGCATTGCCTTAGAGGATTTATCAGGCATACGTAATCGGCAAAGGGTTTCTAAAAAGCTTCGTTCCCGGTTTTCCGGATGGTCTTTCAACCAATTAAGAGCATTCATCAGCTACAAGGCTGAGATAGCTGGAGTACCGGTATTTTTAGTACCACCAGCGTACACTTCGCAACGCTGTAATGAATGCGATCATATTGAAAGACGAAACCGGAAAACTCAAAATGAATTTCAGTGTATGAAGTGTGGTCACACAGACCATGCGGACTTTAATGCCGCAAAAAACATTAAACTATTGGGCTGTCGTCAATCAGCCTCTGGTCGCGTTGTCGGATTTATCCGACAGTAGTGGCAAGCCATCGCCTTTGAGGCGATGGTATATTGACTGTCAAAAATCAAGTAACTGTCACAAAAACAGGATGCCTCCTGTTTTGCCAGTAAACTTTATTATTTCAAACTAATTATTAAAGTATCATTTATGATTATTCCACAAAAACCCTTTACTCCTACACTGCGTTTTTGTACCCGTAAGAGATTGCTTCGAAAAGCAGTCCCCGTTTTTATTGTTGCGACCTTGCTCGCTTCGCTAGGGACCGGAGCAGCGCAGGCGCAACAAAACAGTACTCATTCCACATCCCTTACTGCCGGACAGGCCGATAAAAAGGCTTTTATTGATCAGTTAATGGCTAAGATGACGCTGGAAGAAAAACTGGGTCAGCTTAACCTGCCAAGCGCCGGTGATTTTACCACCGGTGAGGCAAAGAGTTCAAATATTGCCGCCAGCATCCGGGAAGGCAAAGTCGGCGGATTGTTTAACATCAAGGGGGAGGCCAAAATAAAAGCCGTCCAGGATATTGCCGTAAAAGAAAGCCGCCTGCATATCCCCATGATATTCGGGATGGATGTTATCCATGGCTATGAAACCGTTTTCCCGATTCCGCTGGCCCTTTCCACCAGCTGGGACACCGCACTGATAAAAAAAACGGCCCAGGCGGCAGCCAGGGAAGCCTCGGCAGACGGTATAAACTGGACCTTCAGCCCCATGGTGGATATCTCAAGAGATCCCAGATGGGGCCGGGTTTCTGAGGGAAATGGAGAAGACCCTTTTTTAGGCAGCCAGATTGCTAAAGCAATGGTAGCCGGATATCAGGGCAATTTATCCTCCAACCAAAACATCCTGGCCTGTGTCAAACATTTTGCGTTATATGGCGCTATTGAAGCAGGCAGGGAATACAATACGGTCGATATGAGTCATCTGCAGATGTACAACGATTATTTCCCCCCTTATAAGGCTGCCGTTGATGCCGGGGCCGCTTCGGTCATGGCCAGTTTCAACCTGGTGGACGGCATCCCGGCCTCCGGCAACCGCTGGCTCTTAACGGATGTACTAAGGAATCAGTGGGGCTTTAAAGGATTTGTTGTCAGCGATTATACAGGTGTTCCCGAAATGACGGCCCATGGGATAGGGGATTATCAGCAGGTATCCGCCCTGGCACTAAGAGCCGGCCTTGACATGGATATGGTTGGTGAAGGATTTTTAAAAACGCTGGCTACATCCTTGGATGAATCCAAGATCACCCAGGCAGAAATTGACCAGGCCTGCAGAAGAATCCTGGAAGCTAAATATGACCTGGGGTTATTTAAAGATCCCTATAAATACTGCGATGCTGACCGGGCTAAGACTGAAGTCTTTACGGATTCCAATAAAGCCTTTGCGAAAAAAGCGGCTACGGCATCCATGGTGTTACTCAAAAATGAGCGGCAGATACTGCCCCTGAAAAAGACCCAGAAAATAGCCTTGATCGGCCCGCTGGCAGATGCCGCCAATCAGATGAGCGGTACCTGGGCGGTAGCGGCCAACAACAACGGTGTGGAGTCACTGCTCCAGGCCATGAAACTTGCGGTGGCAGACAGCAGCCAGCTGTATTATGCACCGGGCTCCGACTTAACTGCCGACAGTACATTGCAAAATAATGTCACCCTGTTTGGCAAAACGATGCCAAGATATACAAATCGTAAAACGCCCGAGCAACTAATACAAGAAGCACTACTGGCCGCAGACAAGGCGGATATTATCGTGGCCGCCCTGGGTGAAAGCGCTGAGTTCTCAGGTGAGGCATCCAGCAGGTCCCGGATTGGCATTCCGGACGCGCAGCGTCTCCTGTTAAAGGCACTGGTGAAGACAGGAAAGCCTGTCGTGCTGGTTTTATTCAATGGCCGCCCTTTGACGCTTGGCTGGGAAGCTAAAAATGTTACGGCTATACTGGACAGCTGGTTCGGTGGTACGATGGCAGCACCCGCCATAACGGATTTATTATTCGGAAAAGCAAATCCAAGCGCTAAACTGACCATGACTTTTCCTCAGGATGTCGGACAGATCCCGTTATACTATAACCACATGAACACCGGCCGTCCCCTGCCTAAAGGCAAATGGTTTGAAAAGTTTAAATCCAATTACCTGGACGTTTCTAACCTGCCCGTATATCCTTTCGGATATGGGTTGAGCTATACCCAATTCAAATATGGCAAAATGAAGCTTTCTGATACGACCCTGACGGGGAGCCAACACTTAACTGTCACGGTTGCGGTTACCAACAGCGGGGATTATGACGGACAGGAGATCGTCCAGCTTTATATCCGCGACCTGGTAGGCTCAGTGGTTCGTCCCGTTCAGCAATTAAAAGGCTTTCAAAAACTAAGCATTAAAAAGGGACAGACCGTAAATGTACAGTTTACCTTAACGCCGGAAGACTTAAAATTCTATAATAGTGAATTGAACTTTGATTGGGAAGCCGGTGACTTTGACATCATGGTAGGAACCAATAGTGAAAAGGTCCAGTCGGCTACGGTTCACTGGAGTAAATAGGTCGGAACGATCCTTGATCCAAAGGAATATTAAAGACTTTAACCTGAAAACAGCTCCTGGATGACCGGCCTTTTAAATGCCGGTCATCCGGGAGCTGTTTTGCTTTAAACAATCACGGCCCATACAGCCCGGTAAACAGGAAAGAAAACTGGCCCAATATTGCTTTGATTAAGCGATAAGGTCTTGTACTTATTTGCTGTCAGGAATCTAAACAAAGACTATTCATCCCTATTATTTGTTCTGGTTGTCCTTCCAGCTTGTTGTCCAGGCTGTTCTTCCAGGATTTGACACACCATGCACAGTCCCGGGCCTTTAACGACCGGCTACTGCCTCTAAATTTTTTTAGCCCCTATTTTTGGCTAATTTTGCAGGGTGTCAACATTTACCCGTTTATCCTTGATTCAGTTCAGAAACTATACGCAGGCCACCTACCGGTTTGACAAACGGATTGTGGCCATTGCCGGACCTAACGGAAGCGGAAAGACGAACTTACTGGACGCTATCTATTATCTGTGCTTTACGCGCAGTTATTTTAACCGGCCGGATAGCAAAAACGCCCAGCACGGCATGGAAGGTTTCCGGCTCGAATCAAATATACAGGACGGCGCCGGCTCTCCCCATCAAAGTGATATAAGCTGTGTGGTCCGCCCCGGGGGGAAAAAAGAATTTTTATTCGACCAGGTGCCCTATGAACGTTTCTCTGAGCACATCGGCCGTATACCTGCTATCATGATTGCCCCTGATGATGCCATCCTGATCACAGGTGGCAGCGAGGAACGCCGAAAATTTGCCGATCAGGTTTTAAGCCAGACGGATTATGATTATCTGTGCCTGCTGATCCAGTACAACAAGATCTTACAGCAACGCAATGCACTGTTAAAATCCGGACAAACGATTACTCAGATGGAAGGGGTTCTGCAGGTACTGGACCAGCAGCTTAGCCATGTAGCGACCCCTATATTTGAGAAACGAAAGGCCTTTTTTGCCGGCTTTATTCCGGAGGTCATTACTCAATATCAGGCAATAGCCGGCCATGAGACACTGGAAGCCTTACAGCTGGATTTTCAGTCCCAGCTTCTGACATCAACGCTAGCGGAATTGCTTCACAACAGTCAGCAAAGAGATGTAATGCTTCAAAGGACCACCAAAGGCATCCACCGGGATGATCTAAACATCACGCTTGACAACCAGCCCTTTAAAACGCTGGCCAGTCAGGGCCAGCGCAAAAGCCTATTATTTGCACTCAAACTGGCGGCTTATTATTATATAGCCCGTCAGAAAAGCAACCCTCCCGTTTTACTGCTCGACGATGTCTTTGAAAAACTCGACCAGCAAAGGATGCTGAACCTACTAAGTCAGGTGTCCACCCGCATTAAGGGACAGGTTTTTATCACCGATACCCACAGTGAACGGTTAAAAGCGGCCTTTGACCAACTGGCGGAGCCCTATCAACTAATTGAACTGCAGGCGCCTGACGAGTAAAGCGAATATCCACCCTGATACGACCGGTCTCTAAGCGGCTTTACCCCTATTCACAGGTCTTTAAGTTTCTTTTACGGTATATATAGCAGTCAATTCTGGCCCATAACCTAAAAAAACCTTATTTTCGCGCAAATTATATAGATAATCAATAAAAAAACTATGTCAACAGCCGCTAATACGTCTACTGGAATAGAAAAAATAGATTTTAACCTTCCCTATAAAGTGGCAGATATTCATCTGGCCGATTGGGGTCGTAAGGAAATTAAATTAGCCGAAGCCGAAATGCCCGGCCTGATGAGTCTGCGTGAAGAGTATGGTGCCGCCCAGCCTTTAAAAGGTGCGCGCATAGCTGGCTGTCTGCATATGACCATCCAAACCGCCGTGTTAATTGAAACATTAACCGCCCTGGGCGCTGAGGTTCGCTGGAGTTCATGTAATATCTTCTCCACACAGGACCATGCAGCCGCTGCTATCGCAGCCACCGGCGTCCCGGTTTTTGCCTGGAAAGGTGAAACACAACAGGAAGCTGACTGGTGTATAGAACAAACCCTGTTTTTTGGCAGCAAAGACAAGCCTTTAAACATGATTTTAGATGATGGCGGTGATCTGACCAATATTGTACTGGATCAGTATCCTGAACTGGTTGCCGGTATTAAAGGTCTTTCAGAAGAAACCACTACGGGTGTGCACCGCTTATATGAAAGAATGGCCAAAGGTACCCTGCCTATCCCGGCTATTAACGTGAACGACTCTGTCACCAAGAGCAAGTTTGATAATAAATACGGATGCAGAGAGTCACTGGTAGATGCCATCCGCCGTGCAACGGATGTCATGATGGCCGGTAAGGTGGCCGTTGTGGCCGGATATGGCGACGTAGGAAAAGGCTCAGCTGAGTCGCTGCGTGGCGCCGGTGCAAGAGTTATTGTCACTGAAATCGACCCTATTTGTGCGCTGCAGGCCGCAATGGAAGGCTTTGAAGTTAAAAAAATGGTGGACGCCGTATCTGAAGCAGACATCATCGTTACCACTACAGGTTGTAGAGATATCGTGACAGAGCGTGAGTTCCGTCTGATGAAAGACAAAGCCATCGTTTGTAATATCGGGCACTTCGATATTGAAATTGACATGAAATGGCTGAATGATACTTATGGTAATACAAAAAATACCATCAAACCTCAGGTAGACTTATACAATATAGACGGCAAAGAAATCATTGTACTGGCGGAAGGCCGATTGGTTAACCTGGGTTGTGCAACCGGACATCCATCCTTTGTGATGAGTAACTCCTTCACCAACCAGACACTGGCCCAGATCGAGCTTTGGAACCATCCGGAAAACTATGAAAACAAAGTCTATGTCCTGCCCAAGCACCTGGACGAAAAAGTAGCCCGTTTGCATCTTGCTAAAATCGGCGTCACCTTGGATGAACTAAGTGATGCACAGGCAAGTTATTTAGGACTGGCTAAGGAAGGTCCTTATAAACCAGACCATTACCGCTATTAATCATTAATGGCATTGAATAAAAAGGCGTATCCCTTCCAGCATGCTTTGATCGGATACGCCTTTTTAATTATTAATAAAGTCATCTTCCGGCTAAATTTTAAGTAATATCATGGATAGCAATAAGCTGACCCTTATCCATAACCCCAGCTGTTCCAAAAGCAATTGTCTGTATCAGTATCTGCTGGATCAGCAGATACCTTTCACCCTCAGAAACTACCTAACCGATCCGCTGACAGTGGAAGAGCTGACAGAACTGATCCGCAAATTAAAACGAACAGGTATAGCCCCCAGGCAGTTGATTCGGTTAGAAGATGAAACGTTTTCTGAACGCTGCGCTCAGTTGAATCCAATGCACCACCAAGCACCAACGGAGGGTACCGACCTGGTGATTGCAATCCTTAGCGCTGACCCCGAACTTTTACAAAGGCCCGTTTTGGTCACCGAAAACCAGGCCGCCATTGGCCGGCCTTTTGAAGCGGCCCTGGCTTTTTTGGATCAAATAAAAAAGTAATATTCAGCCGAGGCCTTCTGGTTTTCCATGTATTCTCCTAAAGCGTATCTTTTGCTTTTGGCCTAAATTTGCTAAACGATTGCTAAACTGAAGCCGCGGCGGCATAAAAGCGGAGTATTCCGCTGATTTTAGCTACTAAAGCCCTGAAATTAGGTTGTCATATAATAAACTTTAATTACCTTTGCTCCCTCTAAAAAAAGTTCTTATTCCATCCTTATGATCAGCAGAAGAAATATCCGGGTTAAAGTCATGCAGCTTTTATACGCAATCGATGTGATACGACCCGAAAAACCCGCTTTTGCAAGCGGCGATCTTTCCAAAACACTCCTTCAACAAATTAATCAGACCCGGGCGCTGGTAGTGTATTTACTCGATAACTTAGTTCATATTGCGACTTACGCAGAAAAACATGCACGTCAGCTGGCCTCCAAACATATTGTAACAGAAGCCGATCGCAGCTTTAATATTAAACTGGCCGGCAATGAAGTTATCTGGAAAATCAAAGAAGACCTTGATTTTCAAAATGTATTAAGCATTGAAAAAACAGAGAGTCTGATTGATGAGGAAATTATCAAAAAGATATTTCTGGAACTGATCACCACAGCTACCTACAAACAATATATTACAGAGGCCAGCCGGGAGAAAAAAGCTGAATCCGCCATTATCTCCTTTATATTCACCAATTTACTACTCACGCATGAAGGCTTTTTAGGCAAATTGGAAGAATTATACCCTAATTTGGATGATGACGCAGAAATGGCAGAGCAAATGGTCATGCAATACCTGCATAAACCCAGCTCCATGCATGTGGGTGATGCAGCCGCTCCGGACAAATGGCTCTATGCTAAGACTCTGTTAAACACTGTCTTAGATAAAGAAGACTATCTGATGGAATTAATAAAGCCCAAACTCAAAAACTGGGATTCAGACAGAATCGCATTAATTGACATGATTTTACTTAAAATGGGGCTCAGTGAACTTCTTTATTTTGAGACCATCCCAACGAAAGTGACCATCAATGAATACATTGATATTGCTAAAGAATATTCCACACAACAAAGCGGTCAATTTGTCAATGGGATTTTAGATTCTATTCATAAAGAGCTAATTTCGCAAAACAAGATTCAAAAAGTAGACTTCAAAAAATAATAGAAATCAGCCCTAAGTGGTACTTTCTGATGAAACGGCGCTATTTTCTTTGCCGGATTCTAAGGTGATTTCCCTAAATTTGGCTGATTTTTACAAATCCCAATAGCATAAAAATAAGCATATGCGTAAGATAAGCCTGATCGGATTCAGTATGTTATGTCTGGCCTGCGTCACCTTTAGTTGTCAGGATACAAGTGGCAGCAATATCAAAGCTCCGGCCAATGTTGAAACGGATACCGCTAATTTCACCACTATTCAGTGGATTGACTCTCTCAAGGATTTTGGGACAGCGAAAATGGGCGATAAAGTAGAAATCAACTATACCTTTGAAAATACCGGTAAAAAGCCGCTTTTTATAACCCAGGTAAGACCTACCTGCGGTTGCACGGTAGCTGATTATACAAAGACGGCCGTTCTTCCAGGTAAAAAAGGGAGTGTCACTGCTTTATTTGATACCAATCACGGAGCCCCGGGCAGTGTTCGCAAAAGTATTGTGGTCAGTTCCAATACGATAAATGATACGCATTTTGTGTTAGGGTTTACCGGTAAAGTAGAAAAGTAACCCGTCATTGCTACAAGGCAGCTAATATTTAAACAATATAAACACTAATTTTACACATAAAAACAAGCAATTTAATGAGTACTCTAAATTCAGTATTAATGATGGCTGGTCAAGGCGGACAACCAGGTGGAGGATCCGCACAGCTGATCATCATGGTTGGTATCATTGTGGTCTTTTATTTTTTTATGATCAGGCCACAGACAAAGAAAGCAAAAGATCAGAAAAACTTTATCAATGACCTGAAAAAAGGTGATAAAGTGGTAACCATAGCCGGTATCCACGGTACCATCAATAAAGTGAACGAAGATGGCACCACCATCATGCTGGAAACCAGCCCAGGCAGCTATGTAAAACTGGAAAAATCCGCTATCTCCCTGGATTGGACCAAAGGTTTGCAAAGCGGAACTGCGGCCAAATAATCCACTACAAATCAATTTGTTTTAGATTAATTTTACAATAGCATTTCGTTATTTTCTAATTAATTTCAAGGCGACCACCAGATTAATCCCTTAATTTTGGTAGTCGCCTTTTTTTGACCAAAAATATAAAGCCCGGGCAATTCATCTTCAAATCCAACAGACACTCAAAAAATCATCCTTATGCTAAAAATAGGCATCACTGGTGGGATCGGCAGCGGCAAATCTGTGGTTACCCGACTTTTTGGTCAGCTCGGGGTTCCTGTTTTTGATAGCGACGCGGAGGCTAAAAGACTCATCAATACTGATCCGGCAATCATCCGGGCCATTACGGAGGCCTTCGGCAGCTCCGCCTATTTAGCGAATGGACAGGGCCTGGACAGAAAAGCCGTCGCAAGCCTGGTCTTCCAGGATAGTGAGAAGCTGGCACAGCTCAACCGCATTACGCATCCTCCGGTAATCCAGGCAGCTCAAGACTGGATAAAACAAAAGACCGAAGCTTATCATGAGGCCATAAATAAATGGCAAAATCAAAGAGACTGGGCCCTTAAAAACGCAAAAGCGGTTCCCCCAACTCCTGTCGGTTACCTTATAAAAGAAGCAGCCCTGCTATTTGAATCCGGCAGCAATAAACCGCTTGATTTTATCCTGGGTGTTTATGCAGAAAAGCCTGTTCGTATAGAGCGGATTATGCTCCGCGACTCCCTGACAGAACAGGCGGCCATTAACCGTATTAGCAAGCAAATGGATGAAGAACAAAAGATGGATAAATGTGATGGCATTATCTTCAATAATGGAAATCAGCTGCTATGGCCTCAGGTGATGAACTGGCACCGGCAGTTCCAGCAAAGGGTACTGGAAAATACCAGTCAGGTTTAATGCAAAAACGCACCTATCAGGTAAAAAAAAGTTAAACCTAGCGTAGCGTCATTACTTTTCAATACGTTATTTGTCAAACAACCAAATAGTAGTATATTCACTTAAAAATAATAAGTCATGGATGGGCCTCTGGTTTTTCCTCTTATACAATAATTCCAGAAGTCAATTCAACTATAATAAGATAAATCATAAAACAATAATAGTCAATCCATAAAAAGAAAAACGATGAAAAAACTATTGCTTTGGTGTGTGCCCGTAATGATGCTGTTAATAGCAGGGTGCAGTTCCTCAAGATTGACCACCAGCTGGGTCTCCAAAGACTTACAGGCAAACGGCCAGCATTTCAATAAAGTCCTGGTGCTGGGAATGTTAAGTGCCAAAAACCGGGCTGTAAAGGTAAACATGGAAAATGAACTGGCAGCAGGCCTGAATAGTATGGGCATTGCCGCCGTCACCGCAACCGACATTTACGGTCCTATGGCTTTCCGTAATAAAAGTGAACAACAGGTACTCAGAATGCTGAAAAGAGATGGCATTGACGCAGTGATTACCATTGCCATGATTGACAAGAACGCATCGCGTCGTTTCGTGCCCGGATATTATGGAGTAGGTCCCTATTATTTTTGGAGTTATTATTCTTTCTATGCGCCCTATATGTGGGGAGCCCCCTATGGAGGTTATTATGAAAGAACCACTTCCTATTCCTTCGAAACCAACCTTTATGATTTACAAGCCAGAAATAAGATGTTGTATTCTGCTCAGTCTGAAACCATTGATCCAACTTCAGCAGAAAAAATGTCTTATGACTTTGCAAAAACCATCCTAAAGGATATGCAGGCAAAACAGATTTTAAGGTAAGTTAGTAAAGTAAAAAGAGCCGGCAGACTTTATTCCATTCTTTCAAAAAGGAAAAGATCGCAATCACCCAAAAGCGACTTTTCCTTTTTTGTTTTTATGCCTTGCCCGTCTTTTTTCTGGAAAAAAGACGGGCGATAACCCACAGAAAAAATGTCTGTCTATGACTTCCGCTCCAGCCTTTTAAAAACGAAAATAAAAAGATGATTACCGTTCAGCCGTCTACCGGACCTGTTGAACAGTATCTAATAAAACGGGCGCTTTCCTCTAGTTGAATAACACAGAAAACAACCTTGGAAATAAAGAAAAATTACAAGAAAAATCAGCTATAAAAAAGAACAATTTTCCATTAAAAAAAGAAGGAAAAATGCTGAAAAATGAAGAAAAAAAGGAAAAATAAGGTTAAAAAACAAGTTTTTTTTCTAAGAAAAAGAAGTTGTTTTTTTTGAGAAATTCAGTTTTTTTTATTAAAACGAATTCGCTGTATCCCTTTATTTATAGGTATTAGCGAACTTTGATATATATGACTGACTGAAAAACCATATAAAATAGATTCAGAGTTTTCAACATACTGTGCAAAGAATATTTTTTGGTTATTACAAAAGGTTATAAATTTACTATCAATTTACTAACCATTAAAATAAATTTTATCATGGCAACAGCTAAAAAAGCAGCTCCTAAAAAAGCAGCAGCAAAAAAAGCGGCTCCCAAAAAAGCAGCCGTTAAAAAAGTAGCTAAAAAAGCAGCTCCCAAAAAAGCAGCAGCAAAAAAAGCGGCTCCCAAAAAAGCAGCCGTTAAGAAAGTAGCTAAAAAAGCAGCTCCTAAAAAAGCAGCAGCAAAGAAGGCAGCTCCGAAGAAAGCAGCAGCAAAAAAAGCAGCTCCGAAGAAAGCAGCTAAAAAGGCAGCTCCTAAAAAAGCAGCAGCAAAAAAAGCAGCTCCTAAGAAAGCGGCTAAAAAGGCAGCTCCCAAAAAAGCAGCAGCAAAAAAAGCAGCTCCTAAGAAAGCAGCTAAAAAGGCAGCTCCCAAAAAAGCAGCTAAAAAAGCTGGAGCAAAAAGCACTAAGAAGGCTGCCGTGCCTCCGCCTGCAGCTTCTGAAGCCTCTTCTTCTGACACCAACAGTTAATTTTGAAAAAGAAAGACTGTTTAAGCTTCAAAAGAAGAAAAAAACAAATAAAAAGCTATTAAAGCTGATTATAAAGAGTCCCGATTCTTCGGGACTTTTTTTATCTCCCTACCCTGTTTGGAGCTTCAAAGAATCTTGCGGGTAACTTTTGAAAACTAAGGGCAAATCTATTGCCAACCTAAGGAGAACTGCCTTAATTTTACAGCATGTCCCATTTAAGCAATAGTGACAAATCTTTCTACTATCCTAAATGGCCATCATACAATCAATAAAGGTTTAAGATAAACACATGACAAATAAAGAAATCTCCCATCAATTTAAATTACTGGCCAGTTTGATGGAATTACACCAGGAGTCTCCCTTTAAGATCCGGACCTATCAGAATGCAGTCAGAACGATTGAAAAATTTGCCCGACCCTTTAAGGATATGACACCGCAAGAAATGCTGGAGATCCCGGGAATCGGATCTGCTGTCGGGCAAAAGACCAGTGAACTACTCACTACCGGCCATATAAAAGTATTGGATCAGTTCATAGAAAAAACGCCCTCAGGGATTATAGAAATGCTGGGTGTCAAAGGACTTGGTCCCAAAAAAATTGAGATTATCTGGCGTGAACTTGGCATAGAGAACCTGGGAGAACTACTTTATGCCTGCGAGGAAAACCGTTTAATGCTACTCAAAGGCTTTGGTCAGAAAACGCAAGACAATATTAAAGCAGCTATCTTATTTTTTCAGGATCAAAAAGGACAGTTTCTGTATGCCCAGGTGGAATCATTGGCCCATGAGCTGGATCAAATGCTGAAAACCGCCAGCACGGAAAATGGACAACCTGCGAACCGGATACAGATGGCCGGGCAGTTTATCAGACAATTACCGGTTATAGAAAAACTTGAATGGGTAACGACCCTAAACGAAACAGAGCTAAGAGCAGTATTTACAAATCCGGATGTAAAAAAATTGTATCCGGCTGCTGCGTTTATCAGGACAGAGGATCCGGGTAATCCTTCGCTTGCTTGGCTTGAAATCCATAGCGATAAATTACCGGATTTATCTTTTACTTTAATGAGTACGGAGCAATCCAAAGGAGTTACCTGCGGGGAGGATTCACCTATTGAACACCGGATGAATCAACAAGCCTTTTTACAAAATGGTTCTCCGGCTTTTATAGAAGCTGTTCTCCGCAAATACGCAAAGCCTTCCTTCTCTGACTGGTATACCCAAAACGGCACTTTTACCCCGGCGGATCTATTTAAAAAACTCGGCATTCATTTTATCCCTGTTCCCCAAAGAGAATTTCCGCAGATCTTAGAAAAAGCAAGTAAAGAGATATTACCCCCACCCATACAGACCAGCGACATCAAAGGAATCATTCACTGTCACAGCCGTTACAGTGATGGCGGTCAGACCCTTAAGGAAATGGCCCTGGCAGCCAAAGAAAAAGGATTTGAATACCTGATGATATCGGACCACTCAAAATCAGCTGGTTACGCCGGCGGTCTGCAGCCGGACCGGATTGTGGAACAACACGCGGAAATAGATCAGCTGAATGAGCAACTGGCGCCTTTTAAAATATTCAAGAGTATTGAAAGTGATATTTTACGGCACGGCGACCTGGATTACCCCCCGGAAATTTTACAAAGCTTTGATCTGGTCATAGCTTCCGTCCATTCCGTTTTAAAAATGGACCAAAATGACGCCACCGCCAGGCTGATAAAAGCCATCGAGCATCCATTTACCCATATTTTAGGACATATGACCGGAAGACTCCTGCTAAGTAGGCAGGGTTACCCGCTGGATATGGAAAAGATACTGGACGCGTGTAAGCAAAATAATGTGGTCATTGAACTCAATGCCAACCCAAGACGCCTGGATATAGACTGGCGTCATATCGGCCAGGCACTGGACCGCGGTATACGCATATCCATTGACCCGGATGCCCATAGTATTGCAGGGTTGGATGATATCCGGTACGGGGTGCTGGTTGCGCAAAAAGCGGGGGTAACTCCTGCCCAAAATCTAAGTAGTTTTTCATTGCAGCAGATGGAACAGTACATTTCAAAAAATAAAATAAAAATTAATATATCATTTGCAGGTGGCTAAGCCCTAAATTGACTAACTTTGGTACTCTCATAAATTAAAGAAAAGGATTATGGAAAAAAAGTTTGATTTTGGTATGATTGGTCTTGGCGTAATGGGCCAGAACCTTTTATATAATATGGCAGATCACGGCTTCAGTGTATTGGGTCTGGATCTGGATGAAAAGAAGGCCAAGGCCCTGGAGGCAGGAGCGCCTGCCGGAACATATGTAAAAGGCACCACCGATACCAAAACATTTGTAGAGGGGCTCTCTACACCCAGAAGGATCACCTTACTGGTTCCTGCCGGCAAGCCGGTGGACGCCGTTGTCGCAAGCCTGCTCCCTTACTTGGAAAAAGGGGACATTATTATTGACGGCGGCAACTCCCATTACACGGACACTTTAAGAAGAGTTAAAGAACTGGCACCCAAAGGTTTTCACTTTATGGGAATGGGTGTTTCGGGGGGTGAGAAAGGTGCCCGTTTCGGCCCCAGCATTATGCCCGGTGGCGATAAAGAAGCTTATAATCACGTCCAGCCGCTTTTAGAAGCTATTTCTGCCAAAGTGGGCAAGGATCAGGAACCTTGTACCGCTTACATGGGTAAGGATGCAGCCGGCCATTTTGTAAAAATGGTGCACAACGGTATCGAATATGCCATTATGGAAGTCATCAGCGAAGCGTATGATTTACTGAAAAACGGCCTTGATTATTCCAACGACCAGCTGCACGGGCTGTTCGCCAAATGGAATGAGGGACGTCTCTCCTCCTTCTTAATAGAAATCACCCGCGATATATTTGCCACCAAAGATCCTGAAACAGGTAATTACCTGGTTGATATGATCTTGGATAAAGCTGGCGCCAAAGGAACCGGAAAATGGACGTCTCAGGACGCTATGGATACCGGCGTGGCCATCCCAAGCATTGATATGGCAGTCTCCATGCGTACGCTATCGGCTTATAAAGAGGACCGTTTGAAAGCGGCCGCGTTATATCAGCCGGTTGTCCATAAAATCCAGGAAGATGCCGCCAAATTTGAAGCTCAGGTAGAAGCTGCCTTATATATCTCTACTATTATCTGTTATGCGCAGGGTCTTTCCTTATTAGTCAAAGCCTCCGAAGAACTGCAGATGGAAATCCCATTAAAGGATGTTGTAAAAATATGGAGAGGCGGTTGTATTATCCGCTCTACCCTGCTGGAAACCTTCTACCAGGCCTACCTGAAAGATCCGAATCTATCTAACGTACTGCTGGACCCGACCATCGCAGGGGAAGTGAAAGCCGGGCAACAGGATTTAAGAGACGTCGTGTCTCAGGCAGCCAAAAGCGGCATCGCGATTGGTGCTATTCAGAGCTCTCTGGCTTATCTGGAGTCTTTTGTTTCCGCAAAAATGCCTACCAATCTGATCCAGGCACAAAGAGACAATTTTGGCTCCCATACCTATCAGCGCACGGATAAAGAAGGCATCTTCCACACTGAATGGGAACAGCATCCATAATTTAACCAGTAAAAAATACAAAGGCAGTCAGGGAGATTAACCCCGCTCAACTGCCCTTATCTTAATCATAAAAGCATGGCTAAAAAGAATAATAATCATAAAAAGCCCTCTTCCACCGTCGTATTTATTTTTGGCGGTAGTGGTGATCTGAACCAGCGCAAATTAACCCCGGCATTATACAATCTGTTTATAGATGATTTTATGCCTGAAAACTTTGCCATCATTGGCACCGGGCGTACCGATTATTCCAATGAAAAATTCAGGGGACATCTGCTGGAAGGCATCAAAGAATTCTCCAGAAGAAAAAATGACAAAAATGCTACCTGGGAGAATTTCCAGCAGCATATCTCTTATTTGCGTATGGACGCAGATAAACCGGAAGATTACAATGGCATCACCAAGATCATTGATGACTGCGAAAAAACCTGGGGCGAACACCCCAGCGTGCTGTTTTATCTGGCCGTAGCTCCTCAGCTGGTACCTGAGATTGCCACCAACCTCAGTAAACTTAAAATTAATAAAGAAGACAAAAAAAATACCCGCATCGTCGTTGAAAAACCATTTGGACATGACCTGCAGAGCGCCAAAGAACTCAATAGTTTACTGACGGGATTATTTGAAGAAAACCAGATTTATCGTATTGACCATTACTTAGGAAAAGAGACGGTTCAAAATATCCTGGCGCTGCGTTTTGCCAATGCCTTGTTTGAACCGATCTGGAACTGTAATTATATCGACCATGTCCAGATTACCGCTGCAGAAACCGTGGGTGTTGAAGACAGAGGTGGTTACTATGAACAGGCTGGTGCCCTGAGAGATATGGTACAAAACCATATATTGCAGGTTCTTTGTATGGTGGCCATGGAAGCCCCGGTTTCCTTCGAAGCCAATGAAATCCGCAATAAAAAATCAGATGTGCTCAATGCCATCCGTAAAATCAATAAACACGAAGTACAGAAATATGCCGTTCGTGGCCAGTATGGCAGCGGATGGATGCAGGGCAAAAAGGAAAAAGCCTATAGAGAGGAAAAAGGTGTCAACCCGGAAAGCGCCACCGATACTTTTGCTGCCGTTAAATTCTATATTGATAACTGGCGCTGGCAGGGCGTGCCTTTTTATGTCAGAACCGGTAAACACCTGATGGAAAAGACAACACTGATCACCATTCAGTTCAAGGAAGCACCTAAATACGCCTTTCCCTCAGAAGCTTCTGAAACCTGGAGGGCTAACAGGCTAACGATTTCTATTCAACCGGAAATGGATATCCGGCTGAGATTCCAGGCCAAAAGGCCTGGCCAGACCATGTCGCTCAATCCTGTGGATATGGTATTCAGCTATAATGATAACTACGACGAACCTCAACCGGAGGCCTATGAAACACTGCTGTTGGATGCTATGATGGGCAACGCCACACAGTTCATGCGCGGTGACCAGGTCGAGATTGCCTGGGAAGTGGTAGCTCCTATCCTGGAAACCTGGGAAAGCCGGCCACCGGTAGATTTCCCGAACTATGCACCAGGTTCATGGGGTCCGGAAGATGCAGAAGCCCTGATTGCCAGAGATGGCAGAACCTGGGTCACCCTGCCTCCGAAAAAAGACAGAAAAGAATAAGTAAATCAATTACTTTAAAAAGCCTGAGGACAAAAAATCCTCAGGCTTTTATATAGTTTTTGAGGGCATTCCATAACCCAGTGGTTTTTTACCAGACCGGCAATTCTTCAGGCTTTAGATTAAAGCGGACACATTGCAGATATGAAGAGGCGATTATACATTTTTCCATTCCTTACCTCCAGAATGATTAAAAGGGCTTTGATAAACAAATGCGCCAGATTGCCAAGGGCTTTACTGTCTCTGATCGTTATCACGGTACAGCTTCTAAATACGCTGCCGGGCGCCTCCTGCTTATTTGCCCAGGATTTATCCAGCTTACGGGTAAATAACAAAAACGCTTTAACCAGTGAAGCCATAAAACAACTGGACGGGGTATTGGATTTTATTTTCACCAATCACTTAGCTGTCGGAAGTGTAGCCATACAGCAAAACGGCCAAATACTTTATGAAAGAACCTTAACGCCGGATGTTTCCGGTAATGGGAAAATACCGGAAAAAGAACCGGATAAAGAAAACCCTTCATTTGTTTATACGACAGGATCCGTCAGTAAGATGTTTACGGCTGTTATGATTATGCAGCTGATAGAGGAAGGAAAGCTAAGCCTTGATACAAAACTGAGTAAATATTTTTCAGGCCTTCCAAGTGCAGACAGTATTAGTATTGAAATGCTGCTGCGTCATAGAAGCGGTCTGCCGGATTATACAATAGACAAAATAGAAAGCCTGAATCAGGATTCTCTGTTCGCCACCGTTCACTACGATTATGGCAGACTCCATACTAATTTGGGGTGGCTCCTAGACCCCATCAAAAATCCGGAGGATTCCATTTTGCATATGCTCAGCCACTCCCAGGTGCATTTCAGGCCCAATGCCTCATCAGAATACAATAATAGCGGCTATTGGCTACTGGCAGCCATCATTGAAAAATGTACGGGCAGTTCTTTTGACAGTAATTTAAAACGTCGGATAACAGACAGGCTAGGCCTAATTCATACGCTCACCGCCGGGCGACTGGAAAAAATGAAGCATAACACGCCATTGAAAATCCGGGAAAGCTATTATTACTGCGGAGGTTGGCAAAAAAGCGCTGATATCTATTTACCGAGCGTACAAGGTGCGGGGGATATCCTTTCCACCCCTGAAGACTTATTAGCATTCATGCAGGGCTTATATCACGGCAAACTCGTCAGTGCAAAAACCCTGGCTTTAATGGATGATTTTCATTATCCGGACAGTAGCCATTTAGGACAGTTTGGTTTAGGCCTGGAAAGTGCATTATGGCCGGATAACGACTTAGCCGCGGGCCATAGCGGAGACACGTATTTTAACCACGGAGGCGTTTTTTATTTTCCAAAGACCGGATACGCCATCTGTTGCCTATTGAACGGCTTATCCCCTCAATTTGAGCGTAATGATATGCTGGATATCCTCTATCATGCGACCCAAAATAAAACGTTGGAACTTCCTTTTGTTGATAAGTGGCACCCCGCCATCCGGGAAGTAACACCACTTTTGGGCACATATTATTGCGACCGGCTGAAAATGACCATAAGTCTGCTCAATGATGGCAACACAGTGATCGTTTATCCTAAAGGTCAGGACGCACTTTGTACTTATTGGACGGCCCCTGACCAGATCAATCAACCTAAATACGACCTAAATATCCATTTTATGAGGGATAAATCAGCTTTTCAGCTGACGCAACATGGAAAAACCTATAATTTTGTAAAACAAGTGGCCACTAAAAAAAATCAGGAAGCATAAAAAACAATATACTAAACGAGCAATCAATTTTATCATGATGCATATACACAAATCAGAGGACATTGATCAGTTAAGCCGGGACTTCGCAAACTGGTTGCTGAGCTATGCCAATCAGAAAATCCAACAGACCGGAGAATTTTCCGTTGCCCTTTCCGGTGGCAGTACGCCCAAAAAACTTCACGTTTTGCTGACCAGTGCAGCCTATAAAGACAAGACGGATTGGTCTAAATGGCATTTTTTTATGGGTGATGAGCGTTTTGTCCCATTTAATGACGATAGAAGCAATGCCAAAATGTGCTATGAAACCTTACTGAATCACATTCCCGTTTCGGAAGATCAGATTCATTTTTACCAGACCGAAGGTATTGAACCTGCCGACAGTGCGGCAGCCTATGAAAAAATGCTTCGCGGCTTTTATGAAGGTAAAGCGGCGGGCATTGACCTGGTCATTCTGGGCATGGGCGATGACGGGCATACCTTATCTTTATTTCCACACCAGCCCATTATCCATGAAACAAAAAAATGGGTAGATAGTTTCTGGCTGGAAGCGCAGGATATGTACCGTATAACGCTGACACATCCGGTGGCCAATCACGCCGGAGCGGTTGCCTTCTTAGTAGCAGGTCCAGGAAAACAACAGGCGTTAAAAGAAGTATTAGAGGGCAAATACCAGCCTGATTTATATCCCAGCCAGATCATCAGACCCTCCTCAGGAGAATTACACTGGTTTATTGATAAGGCGGCTGCCGGATTATTATCCGCCAGTTAGCCGCTGAACTAACAACAGTTTACACTATTTAGCCCATTGCAAAGACTTAATTGTTAATATGCAATCCAGACAGGCTAACCGGGACAGATTTGATGGAAAATTGTGATATAAGCTCATTACGAATGAACTAATTATTAGGATAATTCTAATCTGAATCAATTATTTTGTGAATTGTCAGACAATTGTAAAAAATATTTTTTTTCTATGATGCAAAACTGCTGTTAGTTTAGTAGTTTTGCACCAGAAATTATTTAAGACTAAACAAGTGATATGAGCTTTAAAAAGTTATTAACTTCCGCAGTTGGCAGAAAAATTACCATGGGTGCCACAGGTCTTTTCCTCGTTCTATTTTTAATTGTACATGTCGGACTGAACCTCTGCGTTTTTGCCAATGACGGCGGAGAAATGTTCAACCAGGCAGCGCATTTTATGGGTGGAAACTGGGTGCCCAGAATATTGGAAATCGGCCTTTTCTTCTTTTTAATCGTTCATATTATTCAAGGGCTGATCCTGGAAATGAACAATCGTTCCAAAAGAGGGGTCAGTTATGCTAAAAGTTACGGCAACCGTGGATCTAAATGGTACAGCCGTTCCATGGCTTTATTAGGCACGCTCATTTTAATCTTCCTGGTACTGCATATATCTAATTTTTGGTTGCCCAACCGTGTTCATCAGGGATTTTTACTGGGAGAAGAAATTAATCTCTATGAGCGCATGAAAGTGACTTTTAGTGTCGGTTGGATTGTAATCGTATATCTACTGGGACTGATTGCCCTGGCCTATCATCTGATGCACGGCTTCCAGAGCGCATTTCGTTCCCTGGGTGTACACAATAATAAATACAACAAATTACTCACCTGCATCGGACACGGCTTTGCAATCATTGTCCCTGTATTATTCGCTCTGATGCCCCTGAGTTTTTATTTTGGCTGGCTGAGTTAAGCTAGTGGTAAAGAACCCCTGAAAAGCCGGGTTCTTTTGTATGTAAAACCAATCAAATAATAATTACAACTATTTATAGCATGGCATTTGACTCAAAAGTACCCAAAGGACCATTAGAGAATAAGTGGACAGAATACAAGGACCACTGTAAACTGGTCAACCCCGCCAATAAACGTAAGCTGGAAATCATCGTGATTGGTACAGGCCTGGCCGGCGCCAGTGCTGCAGCTTCCTTAGGTGAGATGGGCTATAAAGTAAAAACATTTTGTTTCCAGGATTCCCCCAGAAGAGCACACTCTATTGCGGCTCAGGGAGGGATTAACGCGGCCAAAAACTATCAAAATGATGGTGACTCTGTATTCAGATTGTTTTATGACACCTTAAAGGGTGGCGACTATCGCTCCAGAGACTCCAACGTTTACAGACTGGCAGAAGTCAGTGCTAATATTATTGATCAATGTGTGGCCCAAGGGGTTCCCTTTGCCAGAGAATACGGCGGATTGCTGTCCAACCGTTCTTTCGGTGGTGTACAGGTACAGCGTACCTTTTATGCTGCCGGTCAGACAGGCCAGCAGCTTTTGCTGGGTGCCTATAGCGCCCTGGAAAGACAGGTGGCACTGGGTAACGTAAAAGTCTACGATCGCCATGAAATGCTAGAAGTCGTTAATATCGACGGCAAGGCCAGAGGTATCATCGCCCGTAACCTGATTACCGGAGAACTGGAAAGACATTTCGGGTATGCCGTCCTTATCTGCAGCGGCGGTTATGGTAACGTATACTTCCTCTCTACCAACGCCATGGGTTCTAATGTTACCGCAGCCTGGAAGGCGCACAGACATGGTGCTTATTTTGCCAACCCCTGCATGACCCAAATTCACCCGACCTGTATCCCGGTTACCGGAGATCATCAGTCCAAATTAACACTGATGAGTGAATCCCTGCGTAATGACGGAAGAATCTGGGTACCTAAACAAAAAGACGATAAAAGAAAAGCTGGCCAGATTCCGGAAGAAGAACGCGACTATTATCTGGAAAGAAGATATCCTGCCTTTGGTAACCTGGTACCACGCGATGTGGCATCCAGAGCGGCCAAGGAAAGATGTGACGCCGGTTATGGCGTCGGAACGACCAAACAGGCCGTTTACCTTGATTTTGCCGAAGCCATCAACCGTTATGGCACCATTGAATGTGGCAAACACGGTATTGAAAACCCTTCCGCTGACGTGATCCGTCACCATGGCCTGGAAGTGGTCAAGGAAAAATACGGTAACCTCTTTGACATGTATGAAAAGATTACCGGAGAAAATCCTTACGAGATCCCGATGCGTATCTATCCTGCCATCCACTACACCATGGGCGGACTCTGGGTGGACTATGAACTCATGACCTCCGTAGAAGGTCTGTATTGCCTCGGTGAGGCTAATTTCAGCGACCATGGAGCCAACCGCCTGGGGGCCTCAGCCCTGATGCAGGGTCTGGCAGATGGTTATTTTGTGATTCCCTATACTTTAGGCAACTTCCTGGCGGGAGAAATTTACAATAAACCCATTGCAACCGACCACCCCGCTTTTGCTAAAGCAGAAGAGTCCGTCAGAGAAAGAATTGATCTGCTCATGGGTATCCAAGGTAAACACAGCGTAGACCATTTCCATAAACGTCTGGGTAAGATTATGTGGGAATACTGCGGTATGGCCAGAAACGAAGCCGGTCTTAAAAAAGCCATTCAGGAAAT
The DNA here is from genome assembly GCF_900107765.1 of Arachidicoccus rhizosphaerae. Classification (GTDB taxonomy): domain Bacteria; phylum Bacteroidota; class Bacteroidia; order Chitinophagales; family Chitinophagaceae; genus Arachidicoccus; species Arachidicoccus rhizosphaerae. The sequence continues at coordinate 69,338 of NZ_FNQY01000010.1, forward strand.
CAGAGAACTCAGAGCCGAATTCTGGAAAGATTTACGTGTACCGGGTTCTGACAAAGAATACAATCCGGAACTGGATAAAGCCGGCCGTGTGGCTGATTTTCTGGAACTGGGTGAACTGATGTGTCTGGACGCTTTGGACCGTGCAGAAAGTTGCGGTGGTCACTTTAGAGAAGAGTCTCAGACGCCGGAAGGAGAAGCTCTCAGACATGACGATAAGTTCATGTATGTATCTGCCTGGGAATACAAAGGAGTCGGCGAGTGGGAACTACACAAAGAACCATTGGTTTACGAAAAAATACAGCCAACGCAGCGGAACTATAAGTAATAGGAACTTTAAGCAAAGTCGGCCACCAAGGGATCTGGTTCGCATTTTTTAAGCAAATACCCTTAAAAAATACCCATCAGTCCACGATCTTAATATTATAACTTAATACGAGAACCTGAGCCGGTTCAATGCCTTACGAACCAATTCTAAGTCGCAAAGCAAAGGCCCGGTAAAAGGATAAATACAAAATAGGCATTATGGAACATTACAATATGCATTTGACGCTCAAGGTATGGCGCCAGCCTGGTACAAACGCTCAAGGTGGATTTAAGAGCTATGAAGTAGATAATATCTCTTCAGAAATGTCTTTCCTTGAAATGTTTGATGTCCTCAATGAAAGACTTATTGAGGAAGGAGAAGATCCTATCGCTTTTGACCACGACTGCAGAGAAGGTATCTGCGGAGCCTGCTCGATGGTGATTGACGGTAAACCTCATGGCCCTTGGGCAAAAAACACAACCTGTCAGTTGCATATGCGTGCTTTCCAGGACGGGGATACGATTATTGTGGAACCATGGAGAGCTAAAGCCTTCCCGGTTATCAAAGACCTGATGGTGGACAGATCGGCCTTTGACAGAGTCATCCAGGCAGGTGGTTACATTTCCGTAAATACAGGTAATGCAGCCGATGCCAATGCGATACCCATTGATAAGAAATCTGCTGATGACGCCTTTGCAGCTGCTGCCTGTATCGGCTGCGGCGCTTGCGTCGCTGCCTGCAAAAATAGTTCTGCCATGTTGTTCGCAGGCGCTAAAGTCTCCCAGCTGGCACTGCTGCCTCAAGGGGACCCGGAAAGAAGCACCCGCGTTATTGAAATGGTGGCGCAGATGGATAAGGAAGGATTTGGTTCCTGTACGGCAACAGGCGCCTGTGAAGCGACCTGTCCGAAGGGAATTTCCATCACCAATATTGCGCGCCTGAACAAGGAATATCTGCGTGCGGTACTTACCAGCGAAGAAGCGTAACCTGAGCTATTAAGCAAGCGTTTTGTTATATAAAAAGATGCCAGCCTTTGAGTTTGTATGACTTAAAGGCTGGCATCTTTTTTAATGTTCGTCGAGATAACCGGGGAAGGGATCGGCTGATATGGGTAATGCGCTACTTTTTGATAAAACGCCCTTTCTGAGCTCCGTACCGGTAATAATATAATCCGCTGGATATACCGGATAAAGAGATTCGGTTGACGCCTGCGTTTAACGCAATTTGGCGTAATAACCGTCCGTTTGCATCATACAGGAAAAGAACGGCCCCTGCGGTAACTTTAAAGTCAATAAAACTGCCGGCCGGATTTGGGTAAGCAACAACCTGGTCAGTAGCCGTAGCTGCAGCATTTAAAGCGTTTGGTACATTTTGATGAATCACTGTACTATATGTGATACTGCCATCCAGCGCCACCTGCTTTAGCCTGTAATAATTACTGATACCGTACCCTTTATCCGAATAATTATAATCAACCGGATCGCTGCTATTACCACTTAAAGCCTTGCTAACTATAAAATCCAAAGCCTCAAAATGGATCCCGTCCGTGCTGCGCTCTATATAAAAACCTTTATTGTTTAGCTCGGTAGCTGTCTGCCAGCTTACCTGGATACTGTTTGCTTTATAGGAGCAGGTAAATTGTGATAGTTTTACATATAAGGTGGTGGCACAGGGACTCATTACGCCTCTGGTAGCGCTTCCTATATCTCCGCCGCCCTGGTTCGGATCATAATCAATAACAATCGCTGCATCACTGGTTAATGGATTGTTCGAGATAAAACTACCCAGCACCTGTATAAACCCTGATCCGGACAGTGCGTCCGGATTACGCTCTGCTTCATTTAGCAGATTTTTTGTTACGATGCTGCCGGGACAATGAAGTTCATTAGGAGAGTTTTTAAATCCCAGCGTTCCTCCAACTTTCAAGGCACCCGTGATGACGTTATACGCATTAGCAAATTCTAAATCCCCTTCAGCTTTCAGTAAAGCATCCTGATTGATGATACAATGACCGGCATTGAATGCAGCGTTTCCGCCTATCAGCAGCTGACTGCCCGTCAGTAATTGAACAGACTCTCCACTATTATATGGTAAATTGGATGCATAATTTTTGGTCACGCTAAGGCTGGAATTCGTATTCAGGGTAACATTTTGAGAAGTGGTAAAATTTCCATTAACGCTAACCGCTCCCCCGCTCTCTACCGTCAGATTGCCCCCGATTTGCATATTATCCTGATCGCTTTTATTAATGGTTAATTGTCCGGCCACGATTAAATTACCGCCACCATAACCACCCGTGAAAGTAATTGAAACGATCTGTCCTTGAGGTACCGTAATGGTTATGTTGCTAAAACCTAAATAAACATAGTTGCCCGAGCTAAGGGTTTGGTCCTGATTTAAATATTCCTGTGCCCATGAGAGGGTCACCACGCTGACCAGCAGCAGTGCACTTAGTAAAAGTTTCTTTTTCATGTAAGGATTTTTTTTACAGCCGCCTAAGACCGTCTATTTTTTACAGCCCGGCCGCCGGATTTTTTATGTTTTTGTTGTTTTAAGAGAACCTGAGGTAATGATAGTTTTGGTTTGATGGACTATGTTCAGTCAGTTATGGTTGTCTGTTTGAAAGGATTTCCTGGTCTGTTTTACCTCCAGCTTCATATTGAGGGAAAACCTGGAACGATACTTAAAGAGAGGCGGTCAACGAATATGACCACCGTAACTCACCTTTAAGTTTTAAATCTCACTTTTTGCTTAAAGTACCCGTATCCACATCCAGATTCAGCTCCTAGTCCAGTTAATCAGGTTACACCTTCCGGTTAATTTTGGTTGCGGCCTTTCGCATAACCATGATTATCATATTCAGCTCAGTCCGGGCAATATTTGGTTGCGCATGTTAACCCGGGCCAGAAAATTCTTGTTTCATGATGATCTACATCAGATTTGTTCGTTTTAAAGCAGTAACCCCTTACCTTTGTTTAGCAGCATTTTAAAGTAGTATATTATTTTCTATAATATAAGGGTGCACTACACAAACGCTGCCTTTATTTAAATTCTGAAGCAAAACTACTATGTGCTTTTATTCCAGGCAATCAGGGGAAACCCCTACTTTTTGTTTACTAGGCCGTTATGGCCGAAAATATGGACAATTCAGTAGTGCTATCATAAGAATAATGCCTTTTTACCGGATGATGCTGGCGGTCATTATTCTGTTCTGGGGTTGTAACAGTAAGCCTGCCCCACAGGATAATAAGAGCCAGCCAGCTGAAATTGAACAAATTACTAAAGAACTCGCCCAGATCGACACGGCACAAAAAGACCCATTTGAAAAAATCGCGAAACTGGAAACATATTACGAGGGTCTTTCCAGGCAGATGCAACTGCATTTCAGTCACGATATATTCAGGAGTTTATTTAATGTTGCCTACGCCCATCCGGATAGTACGGTCCTGCCTTTTTATAAGCAACAATTTGAACGGCATGCTGATGAGCCGAAAATTCAGGTCGAATCCTTATTATCCCAGGCTGCCTATTACCTGTATATTAACCAACAGGTGGATAGTGGCAAGCTGGCTTTAGATGCGTTAACCCCTTTTTTGCCGACTTTTAATGATACCATCAATAAATCTTATTATACCTTACTGGCCCAGGTCTTCTATCAGAAAGGAGATTTTCAAAAGGCGGCAGATTATTATTTAAAGACGATCAAAATTGCGGAGAAATTAAAGGACAGCATGGCAATTATAGGTAATTACGGGAACCTGTCTGCCATCTATTCCAGTATGGATGAGGAACAGAAAGCCGTACCTCTAAAAAAACTCTCCCTGGATTATTATATCCGTCAAAAAAATGATGCGTATGCTTTTATCGGAGAAGTCAGCTTAGCCAGATCCTATGCCAATCTGAGTAAGATGGATTCTGCCTTTTATCATTATGAAAACGCCCTGAAGCTAAAAGAAAAAGGTATCAGCAATCCCAGCGTGGAAATTATTCTGTACACCAACCTGGGAGAAATCTATTTTGAGCGCGGTAACCTTAAAAAAGCCCTGTATTTTTTTGATTTATGCAAGGCCCCGCTGGCCGCCATCGGCACTGAAGAACAGCGTTTAATGTATATTATATACGCCACTCCTGCCTACAATGAGGTCAAAGCGGATATTTCCCCTGAAATTTCAGAAGTAAAAAAAGCAATTACTCTTTTTTCGCAACAGAGCAACCTGATCCTGGTCAAGGCCGCTTATTTTAACCTGTATATGGTGGCCGAGAAAAGGGGCTGGCTACAAGATGCCTTACAGTATTATAAATCCTATGACTCTGTCAGTAATATCCTGGCCAGTCAGGACAATAATAAGTATATCACCCAATTAAGGACGCAATACGAGCTTCAGAAAAAGCAGACCATCATCCTTAGCCAACAAAAGCAAATCGTCAAAAAAACAGCTTATAATCGCCTTCTTGGGGCACTTCTGATTGCAGGCGTTGCATTTTCCGGATTTATCATTACTTATGGCCGTTTACGTCGCAAAAAGAAAGAAGCGGATTTACAGCGTCAGTTCTCAACAGGGCTGATTGCCCGTAGTGAAACGGAGCGCAGCAGACTTGCCAGAGATCTGCATGACGGGCTGGGTCAAAATATTCTCTTACTAAAGCACCAGGTAAAGGATGGGGAGAAAATTGATGTGAATAGTATTGACCGGTTGCTGGACGAAGTCAGAGTCATTTCCCGCAATGTGCATCCGATTATGCTGGATCAGATTGGGTTTAAAGAGAGCGTCAATCATATCTGCCGGCAGCTATCGGAAAAGGAATCCTTATTCATTTCGACGGACCTGGAATATAACGGAGAACTCGGCAAGGAAAAAGAACTACAGTTGTTTAGAATTTTTCAGGAAGGATTAAATAATGTCATTAAATATGCGCAGGCGCAGGCTGCCAACATCCAGACCCGGGTGGAAGGCAGTGATCTCATTGCCGTCATAAGGGATAATGGAAAAGGTTTCGATGTTTCTTCTACCTTAAATAGTGGCGCCTCTTTTGGTTTATTTAGTATCTTAGAGCGTAGCCGAGCCATAAACGGCAAAGCCACCATTCACTCCGGGGCAACCGGCACCTTCATCAAAATTAAAGTACCTATCGATGTCTGATGTATTACTGGCCGATGATCACCCGGCCATTTTACTGGGAATTAAAACCTATTTAGAACAAAAAGGCCACCGCGTAATCGCCGCCTGTACCAATGGAATTGAAGCCTTCAATAATATACTGGCCAAAAGGCCCAGTATCGCCATTTTGGATATCAGCATGCCCGGAATGACCGGTATTGAGGTGGCTTCAAAAGTCATTCAGTCCAGAATGGCGACAAAGGTAATTCTGCTTACGCTGGATAAGGAACTTGCCACTTTTAATTTTGCCAAAAAAATCGGCGTCAGCGGTTTCTTATTAAAGGATTTTGCACTGGATGAGTTAGAAGAATGCATAAAATCGGTCCACAAAGGTGAGCCTTACTTCAGCAACCAGTTAAATACCAGTCTGCATGTGGGTAGCAAATCCGTCCATAGCGGGATTATAGAACAACTGACTTTTTCTGAAAAGAAAATCCTGCAACTCATCAGTGAACAAAAATCAAGCAGGGAAATTGCTTCCATGTTATTTATATCTGAGAAAACCGTTGAGACACACAGGGCCCATATCATTAAAAAGCTGGACATTCCGCCCGTAAAAAACGCGTTGCTAAAATGGGCAATAGAAAATAAAAATCAATTAAGCTGAGCGTGTAAAAGTAAAGAGATCCTGCTTATGCAGGGAGTCAGGGTTCCCGAACTAATCACCTGATAACTTCCGGGAAAAACAGCCCGCCCTTTATTTATTTAAAAAATCTTCTAACAGCAGAACCGTCAGCTGTCCGGATGTAAAGCCGGTCTCAAGCGTCGTTATTTCACCCATATATCCTCCATGACCTCCAGGAAGTATGGCCAGTGAAGATCCTGCGATCCATCTATGCAGCTCAAGGGCATGTTCCAGGGTGATGATATCCTTATCTGCGTTGATAATTAGAACGGGCATCTGAATGGCGGCTATCTGCTGGTCCGGGATATCTTTAAAGCCGATCATGCGCCGGGCATCTTTATCATGCATCACCTGGAGTCCTTTAGGATCTTCAGCCACCTGTAGATACGCCTCTTTGAGTGCTGCAGGCATATTTTCCACGCTGGCCTGGGGCATAAAATCCCATAACCATTGAACAACGCCGTTTCTTCTGGCTAATGCAGAGGCTAAAATCATCTTATCCATTATTTCAGGGTGACGGATGGCAATCTGCAAAGTGGTGGTCCCCCCGTTACTAAAGCCGAAAAAATCCGCTTTAGTAATTTGCAGGTTTTGTAACAATACAAACACGTCATCCGCATCCTGCTCAAAACTAAGCTCCGTATTTCTATCACTGGTTCTACCGTGGGCCTGTAGTTCAAGGGCAATCACCTTTCTGTTTTGCTGTAAAAGCGGGATAATCCGGCCAAAACAGGATTGAATGGTCGATCCTCCTCCATGTATTAACACAAGCGGTTTGCCCTGCCCATATATTTCAAAATACATTTTAAGCCCATTGACCTCACTATATCCGGATTCAAAATCTTCGCTGGAGGTATCTTTGATGGTATTTTCCATTTTGATTAATTGAATGAAAGGATGTAAGTTGCAATCAGCCGTCTGAATCAGGGCTGGAAAAACCGTGATACCTGACTGCCTACATGATTTTCTGATCAGCCACAGGAGCTTTTTTGTAAGGCAGTATCTGCTACCCCTTTACTAATGCCCACAGGGGTGGCCAGAATATCAGACAGCCGATAATAAAACTTATGACAGCCGCGATAAGGACTGCGCCTGCCGCCAGATCCTTGACGAGTCCCATCTTAGGATGCAATTGCGGATGGACAAAATCCGCCAGACTTTCAATGGCGGTATTGACGATTTCCAGAGAAAACACCACTGCGATGCAAAGCAAAATAACCGCCCACTGGGTTTTACTGATATGTAAAATCCCGCCCAGACAAACCGCTATAATGGCAGCCAGACTATGCAGCCACATATTATGCTGCGTTTTAAAGGCATGCAGCAGTCCATTAAAAGCATACCCAAAGGACCGGCCTCTGCTTTTCCAGGAAAAGCCCTCAGGCCTTTTACCGGATGCTGCTTCACTTTTGAAAGTGCTTACATCTGGACGATGACGGTTTACTTCTGTATTGTTTGTCATGATTTAGGATGAGCCTTTTTATACACTTCCTTAAGTTTTTCAATATTTGTATGGGTATAAACCTGAGTCGCTGCAAGACTTGCATGTCCCAGCAACTCTTTGACAGCGCTCAGATCGGCGCCCGCATTCAATAGATGGGTGGCAAAACTATGACGCAAAATATGGGGACTTTTTTTCTTCAGATCCGTCACCTCACCCACCAGGCTGCGTACCATATTATATACCTTTTTCGCATATAGCGGTTTACCTGTATGATCCGTTAATAAAACCGCTGCCGGATTATTTTTCAACAGTGTATCAATCTGCCCCTGCTGCTGAATATAGGTCTGCATTAACGCCAACAGCTCAGGCGACACCGGGATCAGTCTTTGCTTTTGTCCTTTACCTAATACTTTAATTTGTTGTAAGCTAAAGTCAACATCCCTTTGCTTAAGTTCAATCAATTCACTGCGTCTGATGCCACATTGATAAAATAAACAAATAGTCAGATATCCGGTAAATTCATTAAAATATTTTTTCCAGACCTGAATGGCTCCTTTGCTGTTGAGCTGACCGTCTGTGATAGCTGCACCCTCATACAGGACCGGTCCTTTTAGCAGGGCTGTTCTTTTTTGCTGGTCCAGCAACTCAGTTTCCACCAGTCCTTCCATCCTGGAAGGACTGGTCAGTTCAGCGGCTTCCTGTTCCTTTAGAAAGGTAGGCAGCCTTTTGCTTATTTTTGGCAGTTTGAGGACAGTAAGCGGCGTTGAATCCACCAGCTGATTGCGTAACAAATATTTATAAAAAGATTTTAAAGAGGAAATCTTTCGGTGCAGGGTTTTATTATTATTGGGATGGGCTGAATTATTTTTGAGTTCCACCATCCAGGAACGGACCATGGCAGTGTTGACCTCCGTAAAATCAGTCCCGGTATAGGAGGTCTCCAGGAAATCAAAAAACTGGCCCAGATCCATTTCATAGGCGCTGACCGTATGCACGGAATAGCGCTTCTCAAAACTGAGATAATCCAGAAACTGGGCTAAAACAGGTATTCTGGCGGCTGCCCCCTTGTATATTGTTGACTGACCCATAAAAAATTAGCCTTAAAGTTAATACTTTAAGGCTAAAATCTTATCGTTATTGATAATGGTTGCGAGATTATTTCTCGATCTTGCCAGAAGCAATGTCTTGCTTATAGATTGCTTTCAGAACTTCAAAACGACGTTTAACGGACGGTTTGGTAAAGTGCTGGCGCTCTCTTAATTGCAATAACGTCTTGCTTTTCTCAAATTTCTTTTTATACTTTTTGAGCGCTTTATCGATGTTCTCACAATCTTTGGAATCAATAATCAACATAATTTTATATACCCCCTTTTGGTTAAAAGATGCGCAAAGATACCCTTATGTCAGGATTTAACAAAGAATATTCCTTATTTTTTTAGTTCTGGCAATGAATTATTTATTGACTATCAATATATTATGACATTATTTAGCCCCTAATCTCCTGTCAGTCCATTAAAATAGGAGAAAATGCAGTCATTTAATAAAATTCAGGGAACAGGGACAGTGCCCCTCCGTAAAATACAACTTCAGTACAGCCGTTTTTGGTTTTCGGAAGCCATTAAATTCAATTAACTTTGCAGTTATGTTTACAGGAATCGTAGAAACCGTTGGAACCGTGCAGGCAGTAGCAGCAACCGGGGGTAATTTATCCTTTTGGATTAAATCCTCCATTACCGCTGAACTCAAAGTTGATCAAAGTGTCAGCCATGATGGCATTTGCCTTACCGTAGAATCGATAATAGGCGACCAATACCAGGTAACGGCCATTGAAGAAACAATTCGCAAAAGCAATATCAGTCAGTGGCAGCCGGGAAAAAAAGTAAACCTGGAACGCTGCATGACATTAGGTGGGCGACTCGATGGACATATCGTACAGGGGCATGTGGATGCCACAGGCACCTGTCTGTCCGTTACACCGGAACAAGGCAGTTATTTATATCGTTTCAGCTTCCCTAAAGCATTCAACCATCTGATCATAGAAAAAGGCTCTATTGCGGTTTCCGGAACCAGTCTGACCTGCTTTGATGTCTCTGACGGGGCGTTTTCTGTAGCGATCATTCCTTATACCTACGAACATACGGGCATCAGCCAGATTAGCTCCGGAAGCCTGGTCAATCTGGAGTTTGATGTAATCGGAAAATATATCGCCCGGATGCAGGCATTTCCCCTGCCTGACACCTCCCAAAACCTCGGCGGGTAGCAAGGCCTTTTTTCAACAGCTGAGACTCCGTCATTTTTCTAGAGATTTTGACAGTCCCCGCAATTTAAATCAATCATCTACTCCCCTTTTTAATTCTTTATAATTAAATCAGAAGATATGTCCGAATTTTCCATCAACGATGCCATGAAAAATTTTATGCAAAAGAGCCGTCTTAAAAACGGTCTGAAATCTGCTGCCATTGAACAGGTCTGGCAAGAAATCATGGGAGAAGTTATTGCCAAATACACCACTAAATTGCAAATTATCAACCAAAAATTATTTATCACCACCAGTAACGGCCCTTTAAAAAACGAACTGATGTTTCAAAAAGGGTTAATCATTGAAAGGATAAATGAAAAAATGGGACCCGGTACCATTTCCGAAGTGGTCATCAACTAATCATCATTGCCAAAGCATAAATGGTAAATAAAAAAGAACAGCAGTTTCTGGTCATGTGTACCATGGAACTGCTGTTCTTTTTTGATGCGGGATTATATTGGAACCAGCAAAAAGTCCGGTCTTAGCTTCATTGTTGCTATTTATCTTCTTCCTGTGGCAGCGAGGTCTCGGGGAGTAATCTTAAGCGCACCTTTTCAACGGAACTTCTGTACATTTTAAGAATGGTGATTTCATAGCCATCCTGGTGCAGCACCTCCCCTTCCACCGGAACGCTGCCATGTCTGAAGGTAATCAGCCCGGATAAGGTAGAATAATCATCCTCCCCATCCGGAGGGAACGGCCTCGGTAAGAATTCATTGATATCTTCCAGCGTCTCGTGAGACTGCACCAAAAAGCTACCATCAGGTTGCTCTACTACAATCGGTAGTTCTGCATCATGTTCATCCTGTATATCGCCTACGAGTTCTTCTAAGATATCCTCCATGGTAACAATACCAGCCAGATCACCATACTCATCCGTCACAACGGCAATCTGCAGGTGATCTTTCTGAAAGGACTTTAAAATATCTTTAATCTTCATAGAATCCGGAATATAGAACACCGGACGCAGGATTTTTTTAATATCCCGATTCTTACCTGCATTAACGAACTGTAAAATATCTTTTACGGTCAAAATGCCCACCAGTTCGTCCAGAGAGTTTTTATAGACCGGATAACGGGAATACCCTTCAGCGACCACCGTATTGACAATTTCATCAAAACTGGCATCGATATCCAGCGCTACGATATCCTTTCTGTGTGTCAGAATCTCTCTAACCCTTCTGGAGTCAAAGTCAAATACGTTATTAATCAATTCCCTTTCAGAATCTTCAATAGCTCCTCCTTCCTCACTTTCCGTGATAATCATTTTAATCTCCTCCTCGGTATGGATATCCTGTTCCTTGACCGGAGAAATACCAAAAGCCTTTAATATCAGGTTTGCCATGGCATTCAACAGTAATATAAAGGGCCGGAAAATAAAGTAGAATATCCGAAGCGGAACAGCCACCAGCAGTGTTGTCTGCGGGGCCTTGCGTATGGCGATAGATTTCGGGGCTAACTCTCCGAAAACAATATGCAGGACAGTAATCAGCACAAATGCAAGGACAATTGCAATTTTGCTGGCTGTAGGCGTGCTTAAATCCACAGAGAAAAGATGGAAAAACTTAACCACCACGCCAGTCATTACGCTCTCTCCCACCCAACCCAGGCCTAGAGAAGCGAGCGTAACCCCTAACTGGGTTGCGGCCAGATAATTATCCAAATTATTGGTGACAATACGTGCCGTATTGACCAGTTTTTGGGAGGCGCCTTTTGTAGTAGAAATCTGGGAGGAACGAACTTTAACGATAGCAAATTCAGCAGCAACGAAAAAACCATTTAATAGAACCAGGAAAATGGTTAGTATTATTTTTAAAATGTCAACGGACTCAGAAGCCGGAGGTATATCAGAAATCATTTTTTTAAGTCATGTGAATAAATACAATATTACAGAAATTGCGCCAGACTCGAAAAAAAATTTGGTTAAACAGTTGTATTTTTTAGGCAATCCCTCTAAAAAAGACCGGTAAACGGCAAAAAACTACCATTTCCGGTCTTTAAATTCCTTATATTAAGGGGATTCAGCCCCCTCATAGTTTCAAAAATGCTCATCAATAACCGGATAAATAATTATCAGATGCTTTTTTTAGCCGGCCTCTGATTATCCATATCGCCTGATTAAATTCAACAACTAACATTATTAATTGATAATCAATTTACAAGCCATAACTAACGCTTATTATTTACCTACAACTCCTCTGCGTAATCATCTGAGCCGTCCGCCTGGTCATCATCCTGCTGTTCGTCCGGATCCTCCCCTTCATTTTCATAACCATCCGCGCCTTTTTCCAGATCATATTTCTCCTCAATATCCATAAACTGATCAGAGAGTATATTTTTATTACCATATTGTTGCGGGCCCACCCCTTCTGTTCTGCTGATGTAAGGATATTCCTTTCTGGAATCAGCATCCTTATTCACCCCAATCAACTCAATTAAAAAAATCCAGTTTTTATCAAAATCGTACTCATAGATAAAATGCTGATTGGTATTTTTAATCTCTGTACTAATCTGGGTTTCAGACATAATCAAGGGCTCGACCTTATAAGGGATGTCATATTTTTCCAAAGAAATCTGCCGGCCTCTTTGCCAGTTTTCATTACTTCTGTAAAATGTCGCCTGATGCTTGTTGTCAAATCCGTACGCCTTCAAAATACAGGCATGCAACTCCAGAAATACCTGAGAAGTCTTAATGACAATATCCCGGTAAATACCATTATCTTCTTCTACATAAACCCTGAACTTCAATACGGCCATAAAATGATTTTAAATAGTCAATTTGATGAAAAACTGCGCCAAAAAACTGCGAATATAAAATGGAAGAACGATATTAAGACTAAGATAAAAAAAAATAGCTGTAGTCTGCTTCCCGCCAGATAAACAATAATTAAGCGTTCCGGTATTCTCATAGCTTGTATCAAAAAACCGGCCGAAAAAGTTGCTGCCCGCATCCCTATCCCTGGCCAGGCTATAAGGGCCCGTTTGCATCCGCCTGGGATCCGGAAGACGGCTGATCCTTATGTGCCGACTCCTGCATAGCAGCTTCTAATTGCGCTTTTGCCTGCGCCTTTATTTTATCCTGTTGCTGCGGATCTCCGCTGAGCTCAAGACCGATTTCCCGTCCCTTATCCAGCATTAACTGATAGGCTGCCTCAAAATTGCCGGCAATGATTCCTTCAATAATAGATTCTCTAATATGATCTTTTATGATGCCCACTTCGCGACTGGGCGAGATACCAAAGGTCTGCATGATCAAATCTCCTGAGATCGGCGGTTGCCAGTTGCGCATCTGATCGGCCTGTTCAACCTCAATCATTCTTTGACGCACCAGCTCAAAATTTGCCTTGAAACGCTTCACCTTCATCACATTCTTACTGGTGATATCTGCCTCACAAAGCGTCATTAAATCGTCGGTCTGCTCCGCAGCATCAAAGAGTAACCTTCTGATTGCACTGTCTGTAATATTTTCTTTGGTCAGGCTAACAGGCCGCATATGCAGGCCCACCAGTTTCTGAACGTAACGCATCTTTTCATTTAAGGGGAGCTTCAGCTGCCCAAAAATCTTCGGGATCATTTTAGCGCCGACCAGTTCATGTCCGTGGAAAGTCCAGCCATGCCCTTTTTCAAAGCGCTTGGTGGCTGGCTTGCCAATATCATGAAGCAGGGCTGCCCATCGCAGCCATAGATCTTTCGTATGCGGTACGATATTATCTAAAACCTGAATGCTATGATAAAAATTATCCTTATGTCCTATTCCGTCCAGATTCTCCGCCCCTGCCATGGCGCTAAGCTGCGGGAAGAACAAATCTAATAAGCCTGTCTGGAAAAGCAAATCCCAACCAATGGACGGCTTTTTGGCCATCATGATCTTATTGAGCTCATCAGCTATTCGTTCTTTTGAAACAATCTTAATTCTGTCCTTTTCTTTTTTAATTCCGCTGAGACTCGATTCTTCAATCGTAAATTGAAGCTGGGTCGCAAACCGGATGGCCCTGAGCATCCTTAAAGGGTCATCACTAAAAGTATGAGCCGGCTCCAGGGGTGTTCGGATAATCTTAAATTTCAAATCCGTCAACCCATTAAAGGGATCCTGAACCTGCCCCGCTGACGGATCTTTAAGACTCAGTCTGGTATACAAAGTGTTAATGGTAAAATCACGGCGATCCAGATCATCTTGTAGGTTCCCTTTCTCCACTTCCGGTTTACGGCTGTTTTCCTGGTAGCTCTCTTTTCTGGCGCCTACAAACTCTAATTCCAGGTCAGGTAATTTAATTTGCGCCGTACCATAGGTTTTAAATAAAGAAACCGGAGGCTTCGGGTGGAATCTTTCTGCAATTTGCCGGGCCAGGTCCAAACCGTCGCCCACCGTCATGATATCGATATCTTTGGTTGGCCGCCCCAGCAACTTATCTCTTACATAACCACCAATCAGGTAGACCTCCATCCCCAGTTCGTCAGCGGTGGCTGCAATCTTGTTAAAGACAAACTGTTCTCTAGGTGATACTGGAAAGTCAAAATCCATTCGATTCATAAATAAAAATTATAATTGATTATTGTAAAACAATTATAATCAGTAGGTTAAATACAAACTCTTTATTGATGGCAGGTCAATTAATATGCTTATGCCCTTTATAACGTAACGTGTACTATTTATTTGATGTATCCGCAAATTTCACCTCAAAGCTATGATCCCAGTTTTTACCGGTAATCACAAAATTGCCCGTGGCTTTATTAAAGGCGATCCCGTTGAGCACATCATCTTTATTTTGCTGGAAACCGTTTTTCTTCCGGATATCGGATAAATCAAAGGTGGCCACCACCTTACTGGTCGCCGGATCAATTTTTACGATATTATCCGTCTGCCAGACATTGGCATAAATAAAACCATCTACATACTCGAGCTCATTAATCTGGGAAAGCGGACCGTAATCATTTTGAATATTAAGCGTCTTAATAATTGAAAAATCTGCGGGATTGATATAATAGATATGGCTGCTGCCATCACTAATAATCAGCTGCTGACCGTCTGTGGTCATCCCCCAGCCTTCATTAGGCCAGGTCAGCTGTCCTGTTTTTTTAAAGGTCGTCGCGTCATATACATACACCACATGCTGCTGCCAGGTCATCTGATAAATTTTCCCGTTCAGTTCACTGATGCCTTCGCCAAAATCATCCTTGCCTAATTTTACTTCCTGGTAAACCTTCCCGGTCGCTAAATCATAACTGAAAAGCCGGCTTTTATTGGGCTCGCCTGCACTTTCATAGGCGGTATCTCCTTTTAGATAAAACCCTTCCGTAAATGCAGTCGGATCATGCGCAAAGACTTTTACAACCGTATAATCTGCCGCAGCGGCGTTGCCACTGCCGTTATCCGCACTATTATTGTTATTGTTTGAATCAGAACTGCCACTATTGCCGCAGGCTGCTGCCAGGATAAATAAAGGCAAAACCATGTATTTTTTAACGAGCATTACTTTTTTGTTTTTTTCGAACCTGAACCAGCTTTACCACCTGGCACCATTCAGGAGCGCTAAATTCAGGATATTTCCCAAGGATTCCAAAATTATATCATATCATCTGAATAACCTTACATGCGGACTCGGCTTTCTTTATAATGGGGACGACTTTAACAAATAATCATCTAAATGGACTTACTGTTGGCTGAAAAGGAATTTACCGGTCATATTCACTGATCTCGGACTCAGGAGCACTTTGATTGCTTTTGAGCGGTTCCGTTATCTCAGGCTTCGGTACTTCCTCTACCTTAACCCGGGTAATGCCGGCACCACTCAGAAAATGTATGGACTGTGCCGCAGCGATGGACAGGTCAATCACCCTTCCTTTACTGGCCATGTTGGGATGCATCCTGTCATTAATAAAGACCGTAACCGAACGGCCATTGGATAACCTGGTTACCTTAACCCAGGTGCGGAGCTTAAAAAAATTACTGGCAGCCGTATACTTATCATTATGATAGCGGGTTCCGATGGCCGTTTTTGTCCCCTCCAGACTCCGGCTGTAATGCGTTGCCTTCCCGTAAACCATTTTTCTGCCATCATCTGTTTTGGTAACCCGGATGGATTTACTGACAGACTGGGCATACAGTTTAGATGAACCAACCGGAACCAGTAAACCAAGACCAGCGAACAGTAAACCAAAAACAAATGCCCTGCCAGAGAGCCGGACGCACTGGGCCTTCATCTCAATACAGTCCATATCGTTATAAGTCGCTGGCACACAAAAATTAAAACCCCTATACATCTTTTTGAATTGCGTGAGGATCTTATTTAAAGATTGCGCCTTTTTTGCAGGGCAGATAAGAGAATTGCTTCGTTTTCTGGTCATGCGAATTTAAGTATAACTACAACTTTGATATAGGGCATCAACAAGAATGAAGGGTGGTCATCTTCTCTTTAGCTGCCTTTGTCAAATTAATGTTTATCTTTAATCTGAATATTAATTCTGTTTTTCAAGCCAATATAAAATTAAAGGAATCACCGTCCATAGTGTCCATTTGTTTTTCATATTATAACCGTATGTATTTATTTCTTTTAAAGCCCATGTACCGACTTAAGGAAATACCCCATCCTTATGATTCAAAACCGGCCACTATTATTAAAAAATGTGCCAAACACATCCGTCTTACCTGCCTGGCTTATCAAAAGACTACGACTTTTTCAAAAACGGTAATTTCACTGATTATCATGACATTATCTATTCCCCTGCATCCCTTAAATGCCCAAACATACAAAATAAATAAATATGGCCTTCAACTAATTAAAGATTGGAGTGGCTACCAGACGCGCATTAAAATGGATTCGGACCTGGCGCTGATGCCCCTAGACAGCCTGATTCCCGATTTAAAAACTGATTTCGTGTATGCTACGAAAAATAATTTTACGCATACGATTCTCTATCAGCGTCCAAGAGCTTATCTAAGAAAGCCTGCGGCACTGGCCTTACAAAAAATAGCGCAACAGTTGCGGCCCTTAGGCTATGGTCTGCTGATCTATGATGCCTATAGACCCTATAATGTAACGGAAAAGATGTGGCAGGTGGTACCTGATAATCGTTATGCCGCCGACCCTAAACATGGCAGCGGGCATAACAAGGGTATCTCAGTTGATCTGAGTTTATATAGTCTCCAGACAGGCAAGGCGGTTCCCATGCCTACGGAATTTGACAATTTTACCAGCAAGGCCCACCAGGGTTATCAAAACCTTCCAGATAGTATCATTAAAAACCGGGCACTGCTTAAAAAATTTATGGAAGCAGGAGGCTTTAGCCCGCTGAGTACAGAGTGGTGGCATTTTAGTTATCCAAACAAAACCTCCAGGGGCCATCCATATTTACTGATGGATCTGAATTTTGACGCATTGAGCGGTCAAAAGCAATAACAAGACTTCAAAACATATATTATCCATTGATTTTATGAATGATATATAAATAACCGTCCTATAATCCATCCTACAGCCCTTTGATTCTTTCTGCTTCCGCGGCACCCTTTTAAACTTCCTACGTTAATACTTATCCAAAGCTTGTTAATAAACTAACACGTGTTCAAAAGATTTTTTGAATTCAGGTTGGTGCTGCCTATCTTTGGCAACCTAACCCCGGTTAAATTTAGCCAGGGTTCGTTTTTTTGCGATAAAGAGATCTGAGCCGCTTAGCTGCGCCCTACAGTACAATGTAATCAAAGCAGCGCTTTGTATCCAGGCAAAGGAACAAAACAATTATTTCTAAAACCAATTAAACGAAACAATGAAAAGAACGCTTCTTTCAGCTTTTGCAGTCCTGGTTACTGTATCTATGGCGACTGCACAGGTGAATCTGGTCAAAAAAGCGAGTGAAAATGCAACAGATGCGGCAAAGCAAGGATTTCAATTTACAAATGTAATTGACCTGTCTACTACACCTGTAGAAAACCAGGGTTCTTCAGGAACCTGCTGGAGTTATTCAGCGAACTCCTTCCTGGAATCAGAAATGATTAAAAACGGTCAGGCTCCCGTCCATCTGTCTAAAATCTATACCGTACGTAATGCCTATATGGAAAAGGCGGAAGCCTATGTGCTGATGCAAGGCGGTCTGAGCTGGGGCGATGGTGGAGAAGGCCATGATGTGATCAATATGTACGCTAAATACGGTACTCTTCCGGAATCAGACTATACTGGTCTGGTCAACGGCAAACAGATCAACCAGTTTGGTCCCATGCAAAAAAAGCTGAAAGCTTTATTGGATTCTGTTGTAGCGACCAAAGGTCAGATCGATCCGGCAGCCTGGAGAGCAGAATTTAAAAAGATCCTGGACGACAGCCTGGGAGCCGTTCCGGCTTCTTTCCAGTATAAAGGCAAGACGTATACACCTGAGACTTTTGCAAAAGAGGTAGCTCACCTGGATGCAGATAATTATATTGAATTTATCTCACAGACCTCTACTCCTTATTATAAAAAAGCCATGATGATGGCTTCCGATAACTGGGCTTTTCAATGGGATTACAATATTACCCCGACAGATATGACCGATGTTATCGACAATGCCCTTAAAAACGGTTATACGGTGGGCTGGGGCGCTGACGTATCTGAGCCTTATTTTAGCTGGCCGAACGGGGTCGCCTTTGTACCTAAAAATGCAGAAGAGCTGGAAGGCAAAAAACTGACCCGCGATGAAAAATCTGCTATTTATAATGGGGACCGCACTGAACTGGTGATCACTCCGGAAAACCGTCAACAAGGACTGGAAGATTACACCACCACCGATGATCATGGAATGCATATTGTAGGTATGGCTAAAGATCAGGATGGCAAAGAATTTTATATCGTTAAAAACTCCTGGGGTACCAAGAACGACTATAAAGGTTTCTTATATGTATCCAAAGCCTATGTACAATATAAAACCACTTCTTTACTGGTCAACAAAAAATCCGTTCCTAAAAACCTGGCAAAGAAAATCAGTATGTAATTTTATGTACTGTTGCAAATCGCATATATGCTAATTTTTAGCCATAAAAGCCACTCAATGAGTGGCTTTTATCTTTCTGTCTATCCGGATATCCCCCCTTTGGAGTACCGCCAAAATAGATCCTTCCTTCTTACCTATTGCTGCTCCTTTCTGATAAAACAGCCGGTTCTTTCTGCTATAAATCGTCTTGTATTCATTATCCCGGGGTTAAAGTCAGACATAAAAGTATTTGGTGTATTTTTACCTTTTAAATGGTTATTTGTACCTCTTGATTTGAATAGCAGCGTCCTTTGCGTTGAATCGCTATTAAAAAAGGCACCTGCTAACCATGATCAACCTGAAACAATGAATGAATTAAACAATAAGATTACAGATAATGCCAATAAAGCGGATGGCTTCACTGAAGCGTCCGGACAACTGCACGCAGCCCTCCATCCGGATCGGCCCAAGTTAAGGCAGTTAAAAAAGCATAAAACCCTGGCCACCATCTGCCTGGTATGTATGGCACTGTTATATCTGTGCATGGTCTATTTATTAAAGCACCGGCCCGGGGCATGGATGGGTTATGTTAAGGCATTTGCCGAGGCGGGCGTTGTCGGGGCGCTGGCGGACTGGTTTGCGGTGACGGCACTCTTTCATCATCCCATGGGTCTTAAAATACCGCACACGAACCTGATTGAAAGAAAAAAGGCCACTATCGGTAATAACCTGGGCGGCTTTGTCGTGGATAACTTCCTTACTCCGATGGCGCTGCGTCCCTATTTTGAAAAATTAGATGTGGCTACCATGGCTGGCAACTACCTGGCCATCGAAAATAACCGGGTCCAGCTTATTGCTGAGGCCTTAAAAATGGCGGCGGAGCTGCTGGAAAAAACCGATGACCAGGCGGCTGCCCGTTTTTTAAAAAACAAGGGACGGGATTTACTCGAAACGGTAAAGCTGGGGCCGACACTAGGCGGCGGTCTGGACCTGCTGCTAGACCAGGGTCAGGATCAACGGTTATTAAATTATCTGCTTGATAACCTCAAACATTATATTTCGGAAAATGAAGATTTGGTTAAGGACAGGGTAAAAAAGGAAAGCGGTTTTCTAGTCCCGGGTTTTGTGGATAATATGCTGGCCAACCGCATTACAGTGGGTCTTGCCAATTATATACATGAGATCCACCAAACGGCTAACCATCCGCTGCGCCAGGAACTCAGATCCAGACTGAGAACCCTTTCCGCGGATCTGAAGACCGGCGAGAAGTTCGAAGCTGATCTACAGCAACTCAAAGCAGGTCTGCTTTCAGAAACTCAGCTGGAAGGTTATGCCATGATGGCCTGGCAGTATTTAAAAGACATGCTGCTTCAGGAAATGAACTACGACGCTGCTTTGGAAGGTTCCACTAAATTATCAAGATACCTGGACCGGCAGCTGGTCAGTCTGGCCGACCATCTTAAAAATGACCCTAAAATGGCCGGCAAAGTCAATCACTGGATCCGGCTCAATGCTTACCGCTTAACGCTACGCAACAGGGCCAGAGTAGGTGAGCTGATCAGCCGTACGGTTGGCAACTGGCAGGGAAAAGATCTAAGTGAAAAATTAGAACTGGAAGTAGGCAAGGACCTGCAGTTTATCAGAATCAACGGCACCATCGTGGGCGGACTGGTTGGTCTACTGATTTATACGATTACTCAATTTTTATAGCGGGATCCGCTCCTACACCTGTTTGCAGATAATGCCACTGAAAAAAGCCGCTATACATCCACTTTGATCCGTCCATTATCCCCCCAAAAAAACATCTGCCTATGACCGGCGACTACCAATAAATTGTACGGTGCCAGCTACATAGACAGATGCGTCTTCAATGCTTAATGTGAGGATAATCCGACTAAATATTTATTTAACGATAGATGCTTAGTGCATTGCCGCGCTCAGATCTACTTTCTTGTTTTTGTTTTTTACCATCAGTACAAAAGGTACGCAGATTAAGAACATCATTCCGATATAAAGAAATACATCCATATAGGAAAGAATCGCGACCTGTTTATTAATCATACCATCAATGGCTTCATATGCTGCCTGCTTTGCCTGGTTAATAGCCATGCCTTTTTGGGTGAACATCGCGACCAACCCGTTATATCGTTGCTGGAATATGCCGCTTGAGCCGACGGTATTGCTCACCATGTCGGTACGATAGCCAAAGGTCTGTCTGGTCATAAAAGTCGTAATCAAAGCGACCCCGAAGCTACCACCTAACTGACGCGCCATCCCCGTGAAAGAGGCTCCCTCTCCTATGGACTTACCTGTCAAGGTGGACAAGGCCAGTGTGGTAATCGGAATAAAAATCATACTCAGGGCAAAACCTCTGAGCATCAACATCCAGAAAAAGTCCTCAAAACCTGTATCGGGCGTAATAATTTTATAGCCCCACATACTATAGACAAAGAACAGGATAAATCCCAAAGAGATCAACAACTGTTGTTTGACGCCCTTTTGCATCAGCATCCCGATAATTGGCATCATAATAGCCGTCACCACGGCTGATGGCACCATAATCAGTCCCGCCTGGTACGCGGTCCAACCCAGAATATTCTGCAGATATAATGGAATGATAAAAGTAGAGCCATACAGGCCGAAACCCAGGATAAAGGTTAAAATCGTACCGATAGCCAGGTTTTTATCCCGAAGCACCCTAAGGTTTACAATCGGGTTTTTAGCTACCGACTCCCGCCAGATAAAGAAATAAAACATGACGGCTGAAATAATGGAACAAATTACAATGATATGTGAACTGAACCAATCTTCCTCCTGCCCCTTTTCCAGCACAAACTGCAGACAGCCCACGGCTCCCATCAAAAAGAGAATCCCGAACCAGTCTACTTCGCTCGCTTTTTTCTTCTGACCGTATTTAGGACTGCGTACAAATTTCAGGGTCATGATTGCCGCTGCAATCCCGATCGGTATATTGACGAAGAAGATATAGGGCCAACTATAAGTTTCCACCAGATAGCCCCCTAAAGGAGGTCCCAGGGTCGGGCCCACAATTACACCCAGTCCGTAAATAGCCTGCGCCATCCCTCTTTTTTCCATCGGAAAAACTTCCGTAATAATGGTTTGGGAAGTTACGAGCAGGGCGCCACCACCCACGCCTTGTAAAAACCTAAATACAATCAGCTCCCAAAGCGAGGTAGCATTACCACAGAAAAAAGAACATACCGTAAAAAGGATAACGGAAGCCGCAAAATAATTTCTTCTGCCAAATTGCTGGCTCAGCCAACTGGTCATAGGAATAATAATCACATTACCAATGGCGTAAGCCGTAATGACCCAGCCAATCTCACTTAAAGTAGCACCCAGGTTACCTTTCATATCATTGAGCGCCACATTGACGATCGTGGTATCCACAATCTCCAGCAGTGCGCACAGGATAGCTGTGATGACAATGACCACCCTTCGGGCACCGTATTCTACTAAAGAATCCTGTTGATTTAAGGTTGTTGTATTACTCATTATAATTTTTCATCTTTTAAAAGAAAAGGTGAACCGCAATGCAATAAAGGATGTTCAATAATTTTCAGAAAATATCTGCACCTTTAAGCCGGGCTACGCCTATTTCTGCCTTACGTAGAAAGTATGGAGTATGGATAACTGGCCTGTTTAAAAGAAAGCCCGACCGCCTTTCGGCGCGTTCCCTTTCCTTTAATCACTCCCTGCCACCGCCCTGTCTGCTATCGGAGAAATTAAACATTTAATCCGCAATAGCAGATAACCATGACAGCTTCTCCTCTCATCAGAACTTCTATAACCGTACTTTCTTACTACCTAATTCTGCTGCCTTATTTTGCTGCCGTCCCAGCAGTATCTGTACCGGCTGCAGGCGTGGCAGCCGGAGCGCTATTGCCTGCGGAAGTCAACAGAACATCTACGTCTACACTCATGCCTGAACTCAGCATCTGTAAGGTGGCATCATTTACGCCTACCAAATCAATTCTGACCGGGATACGCTGAACCACTTTGATAAAGTTACCAGATGCATTATCGGGAGGCAATAAGGCCATCTTAGCCCCTGTAGCCGGAGAAATGGAAGATACTTTACCTTTTAAATCCAAATCGGGATACGCATCCACATGTATTTCCACATCCTGACCGTTGCGGATTTTAGTCATCTGCGTTTCTTTAAAGTTGGCAACTACCCATCTTTTCAGATTAGGTACTACTTCAAATAAGGACTGACCGGCAGAAACAAACTGACCAGGTTGCAGGTTTACAGTTCCAACCTGACCATCAACAGATGCGGTGATGACCGTATAGGATAAATTCAGTTTAGCGGCATCAATGGCAGCCTGTTCCTGTTTGATTTTGGCTTCAGCACTGGAAACCTGACTGCTGGAAACGCTTTTCTGACTGGCCACAGCCGCTACATTTTTAGCAGCAGCATTTCTTTGCGCCTGCAAAATACCTAACTGTTTTTCAGCCAGTTCTTTTGTAGCTTTTGCCTCTTCGAACTGTTGCTGGGTTATCGTGTGGTCTTTAATCAGATTGCTATAGCGTTCAAAGTCACTATTGGCTCTCCAAAGGTTCACCTTGGCAGACTCGATTTGTGCGTCCACTGTTTCAATAGATGTTCTGGAACTGGCAATATTACTGGCGGTAACGCCAATACCTGCATTGGCTATACTAACGCCGCTTTGGGCGGTCGCAAGACCGGCTTCTGCATTTTCCAGCGCAATCTGGAAATCTCTGTCATCGAGTATCACCAGGGTATCGCCCTTATGAACATATTGATGATCTTTTACTTTAACATCTTTGATATAACCTGATACATGCGGGATAACCGGGCTGATATCGCTGGAAATCTGCGCATCATCGGTTTCTTCATGCTTTTGTGCATGTAAGAAGGCCATGACGCCGTAAATAATACCTGCTACGACCAATATGGAGAAAATGATCGCAAATAAGGCATTTGATTTTTTCTTGGGTTTTGTGGTGTTATTTTCCTGAGACATTTTTCTCGCTTTATTATTGTTATAATTGTTTAATTACTTGTTGGATATTATATTTTAATTATTGAGCCTGATGGATATTGTGTACCTTTTTATTCAGCACACCCACCGTCTCATAAATTTTATTATAGGCCACGGCAGCGTCGGCCTTGGCATTGGCATAATTAATACGCGCCTGTAACTGAGCAACGTCTGCATCGAAAAGATCAGTGGCGGTTGCCAGCGCATTATCGTATTTATTTTTCACGATCCGGTAGTTTTCCTCTGCCTGTTCGATGGCTTTTTGCAGCACATCCAGTCTTTTCAGCTGATGGTTATAATCATTATAGGCCTGGAAGATCTCTGTCTGGATATCATCCTCCAGCTGCTGTCTGCGGATATCCAGAATCTTTTCCTGGGTTTTGGCGGATCTTTCCTTTGATTTGTTCTTATATAAAGCCCCCAAATCATAACTTACGCCTACTCCGACATTCACAATATTATAGGCACTCAGCGCATTAGGAATATCTGCGGCCATATATCCACCCGTAAGTGCTACCGTGGGCAGTTTATTGCCCTGGACAACTTTTGTGTTATAAAGCGCCGCCTGACTGCGCTCCACAGTAGCCAGATAATCAAATCGGTTAGACTTAGCCATACCAACCAGATCAGCGAGCCCTTCTATCTGTGCAGGAGTGCCCACGGCATTGGTATCTATAATAATCTGCGTACTGTCTTCCAATCCCAATAACAGATTGAAATTAAAATTGGTAATTTTACGGTTGTTTTCGGCGTCCAGAACGGCTAATTCCATATCACTTTGTTGCAGTTCTGCTTTCATCAGGTCATTTCTGGCAATAATACCATTGGCTTCCAGATTAGAAAAATCCCTGACTCTTTGTTCAGCCGTCCGCAGGTTTTCGTTAACCAGCTTAAGCTGTGCATCGGCCTTATACAGATTATAATAGGCACTGATGATATTTTGAACGACGCCTTCTTTATCATTTTCTGCATCCAGCTTGGTGGCCTTGGTGATATACTCCGCACTTTTTATGGAGTTATTAATTTTCCCGCCGGCATAAAGAGGTAAAGAAGCGCTCACCATTCCGTAAACGGCCTGGTGTACCTTTGGCATTTCACTGGAAGAACTGCTACCGTCATCAGAGGAACTACCATCATCACTATCACTGTTTCCGCCCAGATCCAGTTTGATGTTCAGATGAGGCTGAGCCAGGTATAAATAGGCGCCGCTGACCTTCAGGTCCGGCAACTTGGCATCCTTGGCCTCTGTTAAACTGGCCTCAGCCTGTTCAATAGCTGCATCGGAGAGCATCAGTTTTTTACTATGCCCCAGTCCCAGCTCAATGGCCTCGTTTAAACTTAGGTTTTTTGTTGGTTGTTGTGCCCATAAAAGAGCAGGAAAGCTTACGGCTGCAAACAAATACCCTGCCTTTTTAAATGTTTGATTCATGTAGAATGTGTTTTACAATACGTTTATTGGGTAATTTCCCTAAAAGCTGTAATCGGAATTAATTAAATGCATTAGCCTTCAGCAATCTGTATTTGCCGGGGCTGCCTGATATCCATTATTTAGTATCCGTTACCTGCTTTTTCTGCAGGTAAACATGGATTAAAGCCTTTAAATGATCAATCACCCTTTTTTTATTTTTTGGATTCTCAAAAGGATCCGTGCCTGTGTCATCCTGCTCAAAAATCAGATTACAAATGGTCCGGGATAAAAAGACATGGTTGATGGTTCCCATAATGGTGGATACAATCAGTCCCAAATCAACCTGTTCATTAAACTCCCCATTTTCAATCCCTTCTTCCAGGATGGTTCTTAGTATCAGGCCATTCTTTTTAAATATATTACCAATGGCCGTATTGAGTTCCGGTCTTTTATTGAGCATTACCTCATTTTGAAGTACCTTATGAAAATGCCTTTTTTCCAGAACTTTATTTACCTGAAGCACGATAACGCGATCCATCTTCTGAATAGCCGTCAGGCTGGTATCCTGCGCCAACTCTTCAAATTCTTTCCTCGCCTTTTCAGATCTTCCCTCCACAATAGCTTCAAATAGTTTTTCCTTACTACCGAAGTAATAATTAATCATAGCGATATTCACACCGGCCGCACTGGCCAGATCTCGCATGGAAGTTCCTTCAAAACCATTTTTGGAAAATAACTCAATGGCTACATTAATAATATGAGATTTTTTGTCTGACATCTCTAAAATCCTTTCTTTTGCTTTTGAAATGCAAAATTAAACAATTGTTTAAGTCAATCAAACATTTGTTTAATCTTTTTTTCAAAAAAATAACTCAAAATAGTCGAAAAAAGCATCTATTATATTGATAATAAATTGTTTATATAATTTTTTAAAAAACCTGTCTTTTCGGTGAAAATTCAGATTTAAGCGGTAAATAAGTCGATTTTTGCGATTTATACCCCGCTTTGGATAAATCAGCCCTCCTGATATTCTTCCTTAAAAGCCTTTGCCAGCTGTCCCTCTATGCAAATTATAAGCGGCGCTTTCCGGTGGAAAGCTGTCAAGCGCTAAAAAAATCAGCTGAATATCTTTATATGCCCCCTGCAGCAATAACCATTAGGTGCTTTGCCACAGGTACAGTATTTTTAGGCCCTGACTTGACTGTAAAACCAGTCAGGTGTATCAATCATTAAATGGTAACGGTATTTACCCATAAGTTCCCGCTTAGACAATTGAAAAGTAAACGGTATGACAAATTCCAGCACAGAAAATAAAAATCAGCAGCCTGAAAAACTGGCTGAAAATCCAGAAAGCCCCCTTTCGGTTCCAACGCATACCCATCCGGTGAATATGCAACACCGGATTAGTCAGCAGACAGGACTGGAAGCAGCTTTTATGGGACTGGTCACCATTATGGATGAACTCAGAGAAGGCTGTCCATGGGACAGAGAGCAAACAATAGATACCCTCAGGTCCATGACGCTGGAAGAAACCTATGAACTGACCGGGGCCATTGATGAAAAAAACTGGTCAGATTTAAAGGGAGAGTTGGGCGATATTATGCTGCATCTGCTCTTTTATGCCAGAATCGGCAAAGAAGAAGGTAAATTTAATTTGAAAGATGTACTGGATGGCATCAGCGACAAAATGATCCGGCGCCATCCTCATATTTATGGAGACATTCAAGTCCGGGATGCCGAAGAGGTAAAGCGAAACTGGCAACAAATTAAACAGCAAAAAGAAAAGACCTCGATATTAAGCGGCGTGCCAAAGGGCCTGCCCTCCATGGTTAAGGCTGCCAGGATACAGGAAAAAGCCAGCCAGGCAGGCTTTGACTGGCCTGATGGGGATACGGTTAGCGTTTATAATAAGGTACTGGAAGAATTAAATGAGCTTTCAGAAGCGGCCGCTTCTTATGACCAGGCTCATATCGAGGAAGAATTGGGAGATGTTTTTTTCTCCTTAATTAATTACGCACGCTTTTTGAAGGTAGATGCCGATAAAGCACTGGAAAGCTGCAATCAGAAATTTATCCTTCGCTTTAACCGGATGGAAGCGCTGGCTGCAGCCTCTGGCAAATCCATTACGGATAAGGATCAGAGTTTTGAAGCATTGGATCAGTTATGGGAGCTGGCTAAAAAGCAGTTAAAGCAGGAGTCCATCAACGGCAAAGGAAAAACAGATGTGCACTAAAATGTAAAAAATATAAAAACAGAATAATATAAACAGGCGGACCAAGCCTTCCTTAGGCAGCACCAAAATCAAATGATCACCACACTCAGAAAAGCCATATTTAAGCAGGGCTATTCTCTTATTATAGCCGCATGGATGTTTACACTCTCCTTTGTGATAAGCAACTACTGGGCCTTTAATGCTTCCCCTGAAAAGGTCAAGCAGAGTTTTGAGTCTTACCTGGCCAGCCAGGAACAGGATTTTGAAAGGATTACCACCACTACCGCCGCATTAAATCTCTTATTGGATGAAAAAGCAGATAAATCCTCGCTGAATCTGCTGGATAAGGATTATGGTGTTTTTGTGTATGCCTTACGTGACAGCCTGCCTCCCCGGCAAACCTACTGGAATACCTTTAATATGAATGTCAGCCAGCAGGATTTACATTTGCCGGATGGCTACTACCCTATCCGGGCCAATAATGGCCTGTTTGAAATGCTGAAAAAAACAATCCCAACCAGGGAAGGAAGTTATCTGGTGGTGGGGATGATCCCGATCAGATGGACTTATTTTATTGAGAGTAAATATTTCAGGAACAGTTTCGCCCATGCACCCGATCTGGATGGGATGTATTATATAGACAGAACCGGAGCCGGAGAGTCCATCCATAACTCCAAAGGTCAGCAGCTGTTTAAGCTCAGCAAGTACGCCCAGAATCCGGATCAGCATCCCAGCATGGCTTCGCTAATTTTCAAGTTGCTGGGCATTTTATTTGTCCTGATTTTTATCAACGGGATTATTAATGAAATCACGCTCATCAAGGGTTTTTATAAAGGAGCGTTCTGGCTGTTGGTAACAGTTGTGCTGCTAAGGTTTATGACCTACTGGCTGCCTATTCCTTTTAATTACAGGAGTTATGAGCTTTTCAGTCCGATCATCTATGCTTCCAACATGTTGCATTCCTCCTTGGGGGATCTGTTAATCAATACATTACTGTTTTTTTGGATTACATTTTTTATAAAATACCGGCATACAAAGGTCGGGCAGGGACATCAGCAGCTGGTGAAAAAATACAGCAAGGTAATCGCAATCACAGCCTTATTCCTGTTTGCCCTATGTACCATGAATATGGTGAGCATTGTAACCAGCCTGGTCAGAGATTCCAAAATTCCGATCAATGTAGCCGACTTTTTTAATCTGAACATCTATACTGCCGTCACTTTTGTGATTCTGACTTTTATCACTCTCAGTTTTTTTAACCTCTCCTATTTTTTAAATCTGCCGGCGTTAAATGCAGGATTTAATCTATATGAACGGATGGCTATTGTCGTGGTCAGCGGTCTGATCCTGATTACCGTAGATGGTGCGGGCCTGGTAACCATCAAAATTCTGGCTTTAATCTGGATGGTGCTATACTTGTTTATCCTGCAAGTGCGGTGGGAGGACCTGCCCGGACCTCTAGTGGCATCCAGATATTTTCTGTTCTGGGTCATGTTTTTTGCCATGACCTTTACGGCCATATTACAACTTTCCAATAACAGAAGACTGGAAGAGAAAAAAAGGTATGCAGAGGCGCTGGCCTTGCAGGCCGACAATGCAGGAGAAAACCTGGTTAAAATGGCCATTAGCAATTTCACCAACTTCTTCTGGAATGATAATTTCAACAGGCTTTACGATGATGGCGACAACCGCTTTGTTAAAGACAGTCTGATCATGGCTAATTTTTCGGGGTTTCTAAACAAGTTCAATACCCGGATATATACCTTTGATGCCAACAGAGAGCCATTATACAATGCGGACTCCTCTTCCTTCAGTCTGCTCAATGCCCTGGTCAGCAATTCCAAGCCGACCAATGTAACGGATCTGTATATCCATGGTTCGGAGTCCGATAATTTTAATTATATCTACCGTAAGGAGATATCCAGTGTATATAACCAAGCCATTATGGGTTATATGTTTGTGGTGCTTTCTCCCCGCAAATATGTCAATAATAATCTTTCTCTGGAGCTGTTGAATAACCCGGTTATCGTGACGGGGCAGATACCTCAGAATTATTCGTACGCCGTTTATAAAAACCGGCAGATCTTCTCAAACAGCAAGGATTTTGAATTCTCGGACTCTCTAAGTGCCTATCAGGTTCCCCGAAGAGAGTTCAAACAAATCAATAGCTTTAAGGTAAAAGAGCTCTGGTATAATGCGGGCAATCATACAACGGTGGTCATCACGGAAAAGAACAGTGACTTACTGAATACCATTACCTTGTTTGCCTATCTGTTTTCCTCCTTTGTCGTCGTTATCGTATTGCTTAAAATATCAGGGTTCATTATCCAGAGCCGTTTTAAGTGGAAACTGATTAAAAACGGACTGAATTTTAATATACGATTCCAGGTGCATGCGACACTGATTTTTATCAGCATGTTCTCTTTTATTGTCATTGGTATATCTACGATCTCCTTTTTTATCAGTCGCTTTAATAAAAGCAACAAAGATAAACTGATGCAGTCGACCCAGATTCTGGCCGGAGAAATTGAAGAAAGCCTCGGTCAGGAACTTCCGCTCACCATGCAGACGCCCAATGAACTGGACGCTTTTTATAATAGTACCCTGGCAGCCCAAAGGGTGATTGAACTGGCAAACCTCAATAAACAGGACGTGAACCTCTATGACCGGAACGGTAATCTGGAGGCATCCTCTCAGCCTTATATCTTTAATGAGAATATCGTCTCCAATAAAATGCACCCGAAAGCATTTGACGCGCTCCATCAGCGGCACCGCATTAAATTTTTCCAGCAGGAAACCATCGGTAAACTTAAATATTTAAGCATCTACGTACCGCTTTACGGAAAGAATAAACAGGTATTTGGTTATTTAAACACCCCTGCCTTAAATTCTCAGTATGAGCTGGATCAGGAAATTTCCAGCTTTCTGGTCACCATTATCAATTTAAATGCCCTGATATTCTTACTGGCCGGAGCTGTCGCCAGCTTATTGACTTTTAGAATTACACAATCCTTTTCTGTAATAAAAGAAGACATGCGAAAAATCAACCTCGGTATTGAAAACGAGGAGATTCAATGGGACCGTAATGATGAGATCGGCGATCTTGTTCAGGAATATAACATCATGGTGCGCAAACTCGGCGAGAGCGCCAGAGCGCTGGCCAGAAGCGAAAGAGAAGGGGCCTGGAAAGAAATGGCCAGACAGGTGGCTCATGAAATCAAAAACCCGCTTACTCCTATGAAGCTGAGCCTGCAGTTTTTGCAACGCTCCGCCCAAAACCCCAGTACGGATATTCATTCCTTATCCAAAAGGGTATCAGATATGCTGATTGAACAAATTGACCAGCTGGCAAAAATTGCCAGCGACTTTTCTCAATTCGCCAATATCCATCATACCAAGCCCGAAACCTTTACCATAGAAGAGATTATACGCCCCTTACTGTTACTATATAATACAGAGGATGGCATTGAAGTCAATTACAGGGCGTCTCAGGAAAAAAATACCGTAATGGCCGATAAAGTTCAGCTTAGAAGAGTCTTTACCAATTTAATTAAAAATGCGCTGGAGGCTTCTGAACAAATGGATCAATTTTCTGTAACGATCCAAGAACAAAGAATTGAGAAAAACGTCATGGTTACTGTGGCAGACAAAGGTATGGGAATCACTCAACAAGAAGCGGCCAAAATATTCGTTCCTAATTTTACGACCAAGACCTCCGGAACGGGCCTTGGTCTTGCCATCTGCAAGGGTATCGTAGAAAATGCAGGCGGACAGATCTGGTTCGAAAGTGAGGTTGGAAAAGGTACGACATTTTATGTCAGTCTGCCGCTGTATAACGCCTCAGCCACAGACTAACATTCAGCAATGAGTATTAAAAATCATAGGCAGATAAATATAACTGCCCGCTTATGGAGTTTAAGGATAACGAATCCTGACTATTACTGTCAGCCGGCATCCCTGATTGTGGAGGCTTAAAAAGGCAGACGCTTCCGCTAAGAGGTATATTCAAAATAATAATCCTGCAGAATATCTACTGAGTCTTCATTGGCTCTCGCTTCAACTTCCCATTTATTATTATGATACCCATTTCTGAAGCTTTCAGACAGATACATAAAAATAAACTTTACATTGCCATAAGTGGCAAACTGCCGGACATGCGCCAATTCATGAGCGACCCATCTTTGATTATTTAAAAATACGCGGGGAGTACTGTGAGAGAGATGAATGGTCCTAAATAAAGTAAAAGCTACATCCTTTTCTTTAATGCACCAACAGGCCATTTTAGCTATCCAGCTGTTTTGGCGAATGCGTATACGTGTTTTATGAGGTGCAGGTGTCTTACCCAATTCCTTTAATGTAGCATCCTTTAGTGTGTAAGGTACGAGTTCCATGAACAAAATTAGATTCTGCCCTCATTTTAGTAGAAAAGAAAACCGAACTGACAGCCATGACAGCCCTTTGATGGAATGGCCACCATAGGAACGCCCTATTAGCGCTGCAGCCCGCTTAATTGAGTTTGGATGGCGTAATCAGGTCAAAAGCCGGAATAGGCACGGTAAACTGCATTTTAGTATCCTGATTTTCCATCAGATAATCACCATGCATACGCCCCATTTCTGAATTCAGGTTACAGCCGCTGATATATTGATAAGCAGCTCCGGGTTCTATATAAGGCTGGGCGCCCACCACCCCATCTCCTTTGACTTCCTGGGTTGTTCCATTAGAGTCGAAAATATGCCAGTGCCGGCTAAGTAGCCGCACCACAAAATGATTGTGGTTTTCAATAGTGATCCGGTAGGCAAATAAATACTCATTTACCATCGGGCTGCTTTGATCCGGCTGGAAAAAAGTCTCCACATTAATTTTGATACCTTGAGATATTTGATAGGTCATCTTTTAGGGTATTTAATACGCAATTTTGATACCTTAAAGATAACGTTTAGATTGAACTTAGTGTTACAACATCACTAAAAATTCGGTGAGTGGCTGGTAAAATTCCTTTAACAGCCACCACAGAACTTTTAAGTAACTGAAAATCAATTATAATTACCCGGCATTGACAGGTGTAATTTCTTCAAAGAAACCGGTCTTTTTGTTTTTGCGCACATTGTCCCAGTTATAATAGCGGCCATTCATAGCCACGTAAACCCCGTGAGGCAGGGTCTGCAGAAAAGCCAGCGCGGCTCCTAAATTAAAAAACCCGTCTGAGCTCCCGAATTTATAGGGAATCATCGCGCCTGTAATTACGATAGTTTTAGGCAAATTAGCGGCCGCCAGATAAGCAGCCGTCTGACTCATTGTATCGGTACCGTGAGTTAGTAAGATTCTGTCCTCTGGGACAGATCTGCAGGTATGCAGGATGAGCTCTCTGTCCGTATCTGTCATTTCCAGAGAATCCACCATCATCAGTGTTCTGATTTCTACAGAGACCGTGCAGCGACCTAGCTGCAGCATCTCAGGCACATGGGTCTGCTCAAAATCCAGCTTCCCATGGATCATGTCATATTCCTTGTCAAACGTTCCTCCTGTGACCAAAATTCGGATTGTCATTTTCAATGGATTATAGGGGTTAATTAAAATTTTTACACTAAAAATATTTTCAATAATTCACCGGAATCTCTCACCGGATACTCCTTAACA
The DNA here is from genome assembly GCF_900107765.1 of Arachidicoccus rhizosphaerae. GTDB lineage: Bacteria > Bacteroidota > Bacteroidia > Chitinophagales > Chitinophagaceae > Arachidicoccus > Arachidicoccus rhizosphaerae. The sequence continues at coordinate 102,396 of NZ_FNQY01000010.1, forward strand.
GTTTGGAGGATTCCCAGATTACGATGCCTGCAGCCACAGAAATATTCAAAGAATGTTTTGTGCCATATTGGGGAATTTCCAGGCAACCGTCGCTTAGGTCAATGATCTGCTGTTCCACCCCCTGGACTTCATTGCCCAAAATCAGCACCAGTCCTTTGGCGATTCCATCAGCACTCAATGTCTTCAGCACTTCCATCTTTTCTGTAGAAATACTGTGGACGGCCTGTTCCACTGCATAAACCGCATAACCTTTTTGGCGGGCCTGTGCCACGGCCGCTGCCGTTTCCTTAAAATAGCTCCAGGCGACCGTCTCTGTCGCCCCGAGGGCTGTTTTGTGGATATCCCGGTGCGGAGGCTGCGGCGTATAACCGCAAAGCATGATCTGTTCACACAAAAATGCATCAGCCGTCCTAAACACGCTGCCAACATTATGCATGCTGCGAATATTATCCAAAATGATGATCAGCGGCATTTTTTCGGCCGCTTTAAATTCTTCGGGGCTTAATCTGCCCAGATCATCCATGCTTAATTTTTGCATGGCGCAAAGTACGCACAAAAATACCAAAAAACCACCCCGGCCAGTTCTCTGATTAGATAAGCGATTTTAAAATTATTTTCCGACATTTGCTAAGCACAATGAACTAAGAAACAAAATTGGGCAGAACAGACATCCATAGTATTTAAAATCAGCACCTGGCTGAAACCTCCTTTATGTGTGTTTTGATAGTGGTGTCATGATGGATCCGTGGCTCCCCTTTGCTGAAGGCCGGTTTCAGGAACAGGTAAACTGACAGTGATAATAAAAATCAAATTTGGACTTAAATAATAAAAATAAAACCATGAATAAAGTTACGCTTTCTGCTGCTGCAGTAGCGGTGGTTTCCAGCTTTGCCGCCTGCAGCGGCCCAGGCACGGGAAATGGCAAAACCCAGCAGCATTTTATTGAAACCCAGTATATAGACAGCACCGTCAAACCGGGCGATAATTTCTTCCAGTTTGTCAACGGCAAATGGCTGGATACGGTTAAAATACCGGAAGACAAAGTAGCTGTCGGCGGATTCAATAAACTATATGACGATAATCAGGAGGAACTCCGCGCTATTTTGGAAGATTCCCTGGGAGACAAAAAGGCTGGCAGTATTGAACAAAAGGTCGGTGATTATTACCGTTCCGGAATGGACACAATTACCAGAGATAAAAGAGGTTACGATCCGATAAAGCCGATGCTGGCCTCCATTGAAGCCATTAAGGATCTGCCCAGCCTGATGATTTATGTGGCCGATGCGGCCAAAAGAGGCGATCAGTCCATTATCTCCTTTAATGTCGGACCAGACCAGAAAAACAGTTCCATGAACATAGCCTCCTTCCATCAGACCGGCCTTGGGCTGCCGGACAGAGACTATTATTTTAAAACCGATAGCTCTACCTTAAATATTCAAAAGGCTTACAGGGTTTATTTAGCCAGCCTTTTTACATTGACCGGAACAGATTCTGCTACCGCTCAAAAAGATGCGGCGACTGTATATCAAATAGAAAAACAAATCGCCGGCTCTCATAAAACCAGGGTAGAATTAAGAGATGTCACTGCCAATTATAATAAAATACCGGTAGCCACTCTGGTCAGCACCGAGCCTAATATCGGCTGGAGCGATTTGTTGAAAAACCTGGGTGCCAATGGCGTTGATTCCCTGGATGTAGAACAGCCGGGCTATTATCAGGCCCTTAATAAACTGCTGGTTGCTGTACCTATTGATCAATGGAAAATCTACCTGAAGGCCAATACGATAGGATCCTATGCCGGCGTTCTGAGCACTCCTTTTTCTGATGCGGCATTTGCTTATTCAAAAGTGCTTACCGGAAGGGACAAACAGGAAGATCTCTGGAAAAGAATGGTATCAGCCGTCGACCATAACCTGGGAGAACTGCTAGGACAGTTATATGTTAAGAAGTATTTCCCGCCAGAGGCTAAAAAAAGAATGGATCAGCTGGTAACGAATCTGGAAACAGCCTTCTCAAACAGAATTCAGCATCTGGACTGGATGAGTGATACGACAAAAGCGACAGCCCAGATAAAACTCAAGGCTATTGTTCGTAAAATCGGCTATCCTAACACCTGGAGAGATTATAGTAAAGTAAATGTGGACAAAGCCAAATATTTTGAGAACACAATTTCTGCCAGGGAGAATAACTACAATTTCCAGTTGTCTCAGTTAGGCAAGCCAGTGGATAAAAATATCTGGTACATGACCCCTCCTACCGTCAATGCCTATTATGACCCAACCACCAATCAGATTGTATTCCCTGCCGGTATTCTGCAGTATCCATTCTTTGATAAGGATGCAGATGACGCCGTTAATTATGGAGCGATTGGTATGGTTATCGGTCATGAAATGACCCATGGCTTTGATGACCAGGGTTCTCAATACGATAAAGTCGGCAATATCAATAACTGGTGGTCCAGTGAAGACAAAGCTAAATTTGATGAAAAAGTTCAGAAAATACAGAAGCTGTATGACGGATTTACGGTTTTAGATTCACTGCATGTCAACGGTAAATTAACAACCGGAGAAAATATGGCGGATTTTGGTGGTGTGGCCATCGCTTGGGATGCCTTTAAATTAACCAAGCAGGGACAAGATACCACAAAGATTGACGGATATACACCTGATCAGCGCTTCTTTATGTCCCTGGCCCAGATCTGGAGAAGTAAATATAAAGACGCAACGATTCGTCAGCGCATCAATCTGGATCCTCACTCTCCTGCCATGTGGCGTGTACTCGGACCACTGATGAACTTTGATCCTTTTTACAAGGCTTTCAATGTTCAGCCGGGTGATAAAATGTACATCAAACCGGAAGACAGGCTGAAAATCTGGTAATCCATTTTAGGCGCGGCCTCTTTAAAGAGCGTCTGGACAAATTGCCTTAAAAATGAACACCCTGCCACTGAACGACAGTTCAGATAGGCAGGGTGTTCATTTTTTATAATAGATTATTTTTACCACACAGACCGCCGACGATCCCATTATATCATCCGCGGCTTATTTATCATTTATCGTTTCTGTATCCAGTGCAAGACTGTCCAGATGTACATTAAAGCTATAGTTAAATGTAATATTCCAGACGTTCGGATCTTCTTTTATGCAACGATCAAATAAATCACCTGAAAAAACAACAGCCACCTGATCCGGATGCGCATCCGTATTCAACTGCAGCCCTTCCTTTTTCAGCAGCTCATCCACCATTTCTGTATTACAGATAACTCCGGTATAGTAAGGGATTTGATCGTCTAAATGATTTACGTAAAGGTTCCACTGGGTTTTATCATTCTCTTTAAAGCCATAAAGTTGGGCAGTTTTACCAGAGACACTTGTAATAACCGTGCTGCCACAGCCACAGTCCTTTTCTGTTTCCTTATGGCAACTACTAAAAATAAAAAGCCAAATAAAACTACCGATAACAAGGCTGCAAAAATTCTTCATAAGCATTACGTATTTAAAAACCATTAAAACTGCAGATTCTCTGATTTAAATCATTACCTCCTCCCTGCCACATTTTTTTATCCTTTCAATATTGGTACAATGAAACATATCTTATGCATAGAACGTCCATGAATACTGAAACGTAACACCTGTTGACAGAAAAAATATAAAAAGGGGCCATTCCCTTAAAATCCTGCCTTGTTTTTAGTCGGCTTTAAAGCAAGCAAACATTATCCTTAGGTCTTTATAAGCCTGTCTGCCCATAATCCTTTGGTTAAAAAGAGGGTGTATATTCTGGAACTTTGCCGGTATAATTCTGTCTTGCGCTGAATAAAAAACAGGCAAGAAAGGACCTATAACCCTTAAATGCCTGTTTACTATGAATTACAATAGGCTTATAGCCTATTTTTAGTTTATTTTAATCTGCCTTGTAGCTGTTTAAAAAATCCTTTATTTTTTGCTGGTTGGGCGCACTTAAGGGAACGACTGGTAATCGAAGTTCATTTTTGATAAGTCCTTTCTCAAATAAAAACGCTTTTACACCTGCCGGATTGTTCTCATTAAACAATAAAGTGAAAACATCCAGAATCTTGTTATTTAACGCCGTAGCCTCTTTAAACTTACCCTCCAGGGCCAGACGGACAATGGTAGAGACTTCCTTTGGAAAGGCGTTCCCGGCCACAGTAATAACCCCCTGCATTCCCATGGCAATCTGCGGAATGGCGATATCGTCTTCACCGCTGGTGACCAGAAAATCCTGAGGTGCATCTCTTAGAATTTTGGCAAACTGTGTAAAATTACCACAGGCTTCTTTAATACCCCCAATACCAGGCACTTCCTTAGCCAGGCGTATAACTGTTTCTGCGTCAATATTCTTACCTGTACGGTGAGGTACATTATACAACAAAATAGGCTTAGGACTGGCAGCAGCCAATGCCTTATAATGCTGATAAATACCTTCCTGGGAAGGTTTACTGTAATAAGGGGCAGAGCTAAGTACCGCAACCGCTTTTTCCAAGGGGAAGGACTTCAGTTGCTCCACAACCGCCTGTGTGTTATTTCCACCAATACCTACCACCACCGGAACCCTTCCGGCTACTTTTTCATAGGTATATTCTATGATCTGTACCTGCTCCTCTTTTGAAATGGTAGGAGTCTCCCCGGTGGTACCCAGGGTAACCAGATACTCGATACCGCCGTCAATCTGAAAGTCAATAATCTTACCTAATGCCTCAAAATCAATGGTGTGATCTTCGTTAAATGGCGTCACAATGGCAACGCCCGTGCCTCTAAGAGAACTTTTCAGCGACATAATTGTTTGCTATATTAAATTTTAATGATGACAATGTAATTAAAACCTGACCAAAACCCAAATGATCCATTCAGGTTGCTGATTAGCTTTAACCATGTATGAATTAAGCCTTTACCTCCTCAAAATTGCCCATTTTCTCAAATTTGGCAATTCGCTGACTGATCCTTTTCTCAGCAGATACCTTTTTAAGTTCTGCCAGAGATTTTTTAATGGTATCCTTTAAAGTGGCGGCTGCCAGGTCATAGTCCCAGTGCGCTCCACCTACAGGCTCAGAGATCACACCATCTACCAACCCGAATTCACTCATATAGTCCGAAGTGAGCTTCAATTGTTCAGCAGCTGTTTCCTTATAATCCCAGCTTCTCCAAAGTATGGAGCTACAGTTTTCCGGAGAAATAACTGTATACCAGGAGTTTTCGAGCATAAAGACCCGGTCTCCGACTCCTATACCTAAGGCTCCCCCGCTTGCACCCTCACCGATGATAATACAGATAACAGGCACTTTTAAGCGAAACATTTCATAAATATTACGGGCAATGGCTTCACTCTGCCCTCTTTCTTCAGCTTCCATCCCCGGAAATGCGCCCGGCGTGTCAATCAAAGTAACGATAGGCTTATTAAATTTTTCAGCCAGCCTCATGAGCCTTAAAGCTTTACGATAGCCTTCCGGATTAGCCATCCCAAAATTGCGCAATTGACGCTGTTTGGTATTTGTACCTTTTTGCTGCCCGATAAACATAATGGTTTCTCCATCTAATGAAGCAAAACCACCCACCATCGCCTTGTCATCCTTTACATTACGGTCACCGTAAAGTTCGACAAAGTCGGTGGTCATTTTATCAATATATTTAAGCGTGTAAGGTCTATCCGGATGACGGCTTAACTGTACTCGCTGCCAAGGAGTTAGATTATCTGTAATCTCCTTGCGCTTCGCCAAGATTAAAGCCTCTAATTGTTCTATATTGGAGTTATAATCAATCTTTGGATTCTTTTCAGCCAGCTTTTTTGCCTGATCAATTTGTTCATATAACTCCTTGATGGGCTTCTCAAAATCGAGGAACTGTCTGTTTGGATACTGGGGCATAATTATTTAATATTTAGTCTAATCGAGTGTAAAAGTAACGTTAGAAAATTTTTTTAAAAAATATTTGTTTGATAAAATTATTTGTCCTTATATTTGCACTCCCAAAACAAAGGATATCAATTAGTTCTGGGTAGTTTGGATCGGTAGTTCAGTTGGTTAGAATGCCGCCCTGTCACGGCGGAGGTCGCGAGTTCGAGTCTCGTCCGGTCCGCTTCTTTGAAATCAAGAGAATTCTTAAAATTCAGGAAGATTCTTCCTTAGCTCAGTTGGTTAGAGCATCTGACTGTTAATCAGAGGGTCGCTGGTTCAAGTCCAGCAGGGAGAGCAAAAACAGAAAGAAAAGGCTGCAAAAACAGCCTTTTAATTTTCTAAAAAATCGAGCCCTATTTTGTGGGTTTTAAATTAAGTTCTTTATACATTTGCAGACAAGCAAATATTGGATCGGTAGTTCAGTTGGTTAGAATGCCGCCCTGTCACGGCGGAGGTCGCGAGTTCGAGTCTCGTCCGGTCCGCTTCTTGAAAAAGAAGATTCTTCCTTAGCTCAGTTGGTTAGAGCATCTGACTGTTAATCAGAGGGTCGCTGGTTCAAGTCCAGCAGGGAGAGCAACAGTTAAAAGGCGAAGGCCAAAAGACTAAAAAATTTTAAAAAGCAGTTAGGTATTTACCTGGCTGCTTTTTTAATTTACCACCCTCCTAGACTGTCGGGGATTGTTTATTCAGAATATTTGGGATGTTTTCAAACAAATAGTGATGCCAGGAAGCTTAGGTTCTCTTGAAGAGGTCACAATATAGATTTGGTTATACTAGCAATTACACCAAAAAATCATTATTGGATCATGAGACCAGATTTTGACTGAAAAATATATCCGCCTGCACTAAAGAATACTTACCGTATTTCCAAAATAGTAAATACAAGGACTGTAGCAAAGAGACGATATTGCCTTAATGAAATAGCGCCCTGTCAGGTGGATAGTAAGATTACCTATCCAGAATATACATGTGATAAAATCGGAAAACTTACAGGTTTTGTTGTCAATATTAAAAATAAATTAAGAGTTACCTTAACATTAAATCGGCTGTATAATAATTTTCAGCTAAGGCAGCCTGAAATACTTTGGCATTTCTATCGGCGTCAAGCATAAAATAATTGTCAGACAAAGATATCGTCAGCAGCATAGAGCCGTTCCTTAACACAATAGCAGTAGACTACCATTTAATTTGAAAGACACAAAACTGACAAAAAACCCCGTCCTTTTGAGACGGGGTCCAAATTTAAATCCAACATTACAAACTATTCTCCATCAGCAAAAGCCTGCTGTAATTAGCTTACCATCCAGGATTTTGCATCGCTTCTTTCTCAGCACTGGTAAGCGCTGACCCATTACTTTGAATCGCGTCCAAAAAGGACTGCGGTATCGGACGCAGGTAATCATACGCTGTAGGCGTGGCTTCATCATTAAAAGCATTATCTCTTTTGATCAGCGTCTTTGTTCTGGCCAGATCTTCCCAACGCATCAATTCACCTGCCAGTTCACGAGAACGTTCATTTAAGATAAAACAAAGAAACTTGTCTGCGTTTGAACTCACTGCCAGCACATCATAGAAATCATGGGTAGAATTAAAGATATCTGCCGTACTGTTTAAATGCATTTCACTTAAAGTGCTGCCTGTGGTAGACGCATCGATGTCGTTGGACTCATAATAAGTGTTTTTAGAAGAGTAAGACACGTAAGTGGCGGTGTTGGCGGCCGTATTATTTTTATAAGCAATACCGCCGTCTACATAGGCCGAGCGGTCCTCTCCATCTTTATAGGCCGCACGGTCCCTCACAGCATTTAAATAAGGCAGGGCCTTATCATATTCTCCCAGACGTCCATAAGCTTCAGCAGCGATCAGATAAGTTTCTGCCAAACGCGCTAAAATCCCGTCTCTTTGCCCGAACTGTGAAGCGACCGTACTTCTGGAACCGTCCATAAACTTAGAAAGTGCCACGTACTGGCTGGCAGTATAATTGCCATGGCCGCCTTTATAACCATTCGCTTCTCCGCTGAAATAGCGAACATACATACCAGGCGCACGGTAGTTAATATTGTCTGAAGTATACCGGGTGTCTCCTGCATCATTAACGATATAACGAATGGACTCTTCTCCTCCTGCAAACTTGACCTTGCCTACCAAATCAGTGGAAGGTGCATATTTAGCAGTCCAGGTTGGAGCACTGGAGGGTTTATTACACAGATAACTGGTCTTAAAACTTTTCCAGAACCTTGAGTCATTAACCCGGTCGAATACATCCAGGATATAGTCTGTGGAGCGCATGCGCTGAAACTCTCTGTCTCCGGCAATATCGCGCTGCATACCAGGCAGATTCTGATAAACGGACGGATAATACAAATGCACCTGATTACCATACCGACCCTGGGTAGCCGTATTGTCAGAGAATTGAGCCGCCAGGATGATTTCACTTAGCTGTTCATTCGGTCCGTCAACGGATTCAAAATCCCAAAGGCTGCTATAATTGGGAGCCAGGCTGTAATGCCCGCTGTTGATTACTATATCTGCATATTTTACTGCATTTTGCAGGTCAGATTGTTTGGTATCACTGTTCCAGTCATCGTTCAGCTCACTGGCCCTATACAAATAAGCCTTGGCCAGAAAATGTGCTGCTGCATACTTGGTTATACGACCTGTAGCTTCGGGTGTTTCCGGTAAATCATTATACGCTTGCGTAAAATCATCAATAACCTGCTGATAGGTTTCCTGGGCTGTATTTCTGGTAAATTCTCTTTCCACCGAGGTAGAAGGCGTTAATTTAAGTGGCACACCGCCATATTGTTTCACCAGCTTAAAATAATCAAATGCCCGCATAAAATACCCTTCACCCAAACGGGTATTCTTATTCTCTCCTTCTCCATAATAGAGCGGTACATTCTGAATCACAATATTAGCAGAGTTAATGTTACCATACATATTATCCCAGATATCCTGTGCATGGGCAGTCTCAGAATTCAGATTGGAGTTATAAGAATTCCACATCTCCATTGTCCGGTCACCGCCTACTTCAAATTCATCGGTTCCATACTCTGTAGTCGTATAAGCCCACTCATAATTGAAGTGAAATCTTAAAGACTGATACATACCCGTTACCAGCGCATCCAGCCCTGTCTGGGTTTTAAAATCATCCGTGCTCAGAGAAGTTACTAAATCCTCCTCCAAAAAACCTTTCTTACAGGATTGCATGGTGCATAGCCCCAGGCTAATCCCTAAAATGCCATATCTTATATATCGGTTCATGATCATTAATACTTTAATTGTTAGAAATTCAGGTTTGCGCCAATAACCACCCCTCTGTTATACGTAGAACCCCCTAAATCAGGATCAATCCAGGATACGCCGGAATAAATCATTCCGGGATTGGTTAACTGTGCGTAGAATTTCAGGTTAGAAACATGTAATTTATCCAGCATAGACTGTGGCAGCCTGTAGCCTAAGGAGATATTACGAATCTTTATAAAAGAACCATTTTGATAGTTCATGGAAGATTTATAAGGATCCCCGGCCGCGCTACTATAATCTGGAGAAGGATAATCATTGGTAGGATTACTTTCTGTCCAGTAGTCTACCAGACGCTGTGCATACCTACCCTGCAGGGACTCTGCTCCTGTCGCTATGGTATATCCCATTCGGCTCACCATAAATACGGTCAGTTCCCAGTTCTTATAAGTAAAGATATTTTGCAAACCGCCTGTCCAGTTCGGGCTTGAATGACCTACAATGGTTCTGTCATTATTAGCATCAATTTTATAGTCGCCGTTTAAATCAGCCACCTTAATATCACCCGCTTCAAAAGTGCCGCCATTGGCATTGAATTTAGCCATTTCCTCCTGATCAGCAGCCGTGTTTTGCCAAATTCCGACTTTTTTATAGTCATAATATACACTTAAGCGCTGTCCTATAAACCAGAGGTTTGATAAATCATCTTCTTTCCCATTACTGAGTTCCACTATGCGGCTTCTGTTGCCCGCCAGCGTTAAGGTCGTATTCCAGCTAAAATTACGGGTCTTGATATTTTGTGTATTTAAAGTGATATCAATCCCTTTGTTAGCCGTTTTCCCGATATTAGCCCAGGCTGTTGTATAACCGGTTAGGGACGGGATACTCATTTCCATTAAGATATCGCTGGTCGTGGATTTGTATACATCCACAGAACCACTGATACGGTTATGTAAGATATCAAAATCCAATCCTACGTTAAACTGCGTGGTACGCTCCCATCCCAGATTTTCATTAGGCATAGAAGCAGGATCTTTTAAAGAAGCGTCGCTGGATACATAACCTGCATCCACCGTACTGCCCCAGGTATAATATAAGGTCTGAACGCCTCCTTTGGTACCATAGGCATCAATAGCCGCATTACCCGTTGTACCGAGGCCGGCTCTCAGTTTTAAAGCATTTATCCAGCTAACTGAACGCATAAAGTCTTCCTGGTCTATTTTCCAGGCAGCAGCCAGGGAGGGAAAATAAGACCATTTATGATTATCTGCCAGCTGAGAAGCTCCGTCCCATCTGCTGGAAAGCGTTAAAAGATATTTATTGTCAAAAGAATAGTTCAGGCGAGCCATATAAGACTTCAGTGTTGATTTGGATAAGCCTGTACTATAACCGCTCAGCTTACTCACAGAGTTCAGCTGATACCATTTCTGGCTGTTCCAAGGCAGATCTTCCGCTGACATATCTGAGGTTTCTGTTCTGTTATAAGAAGAACTCTGCAGTAAGGTCAACTGAAAATTATGCTTCTGGATTGCTTTTTCATAATAAAGCAGATTATCCAGGGTCCAGGAAAGTTTATTACTCTGACTTAACTCGGCAAAATTGGTTGATCCTGGCTCCCCGCCCCCTCTGTTAATAGATAAAGAATCCATAAAGCGGCCATTTTGCCAGTTATAGAATTCAGGGCCAAAATTACTGCGCAGTTTTAATCCGGGTAATATATTCAACTCAGCATAGGCAAGACCAATTGTTCTGGTAAGTTTACGCTCATTGATATTATATTTATCCTCACCGATAGGATTTAAGATATTGATATCACCTCCCGGAAGATTAATACGCGCTCCGGTACTGTCAAACGGAACTGCGAAAGGCAGCATACCCTGAGCCGCAAAATAAAGACTGCTGGCTCCGCTTGCACTGGAGGAAGAGAAACCATAGTTCTGCACACTATAGGTAGTGGATAGACTTCCTCCAAATCTAAACCATTTAACCGGCTGGAGGTCAATGGAGAATTTGCCGTTGTAGCGGGTATAATCCTGACCTTTTTGCGTGCCTGTCTGATCCAGATAACCTACTGAAGCATAAGTCTTCATTTTTTCGGTACCGCCGCTGACACTTAAAGAATGATTCTGGGTAATTCCTGTACGCGTCACCATGCCGGTCCAGTCTGTTGTACTTACCTTAGAGCCATCCCAGCTTCCACTGGCCCAGCCTTTTTCGACATTGGCCCAGGCGTAAGCGTCCTGCCCGAAAATGGCCTTATCATTAGCCTCGGTAGCTTCTTCAGGGTACTGGTCTGCTCTGCGGTAAGCCGCTCTTCTGAATTCAATATACTGCTCCGCATTCATCATCGTAGCCTTGTCTTCTAGTGTCTCAAATGTTGCCGAGCCGTTGTAGCTAACCGTCATTCTGCCGGCCTTTCCTTGCTTGGTTTTTACCAGTATAACACCGTTCGCACCCCGTGAGCCATATATGGCCGTAGCAGAGGCGTCCTTTAAGATATCAACGCTTTCTATATCATTTGGATTTAAAGCCTCCAGACCGCCTGTAGCCAGCGGAATTCCATCCACCACATATAAAGGTGAATTGCTGGCATTTAAAGAACGTACCCCACGAATCAGTACACTACCCGTCTGACCGGGGCGTTCATTGGAAGTAATATCAACGCCAGCTGCCTTACCCTGCATTGCTTCCAGAGCATTGGCTACCGGCCGCCTTTCCAGTTCCTCAGCAGAAACACTGACGATCGCTCCGGTTAAATCACTTTTTTTCTGGGTACCATAACCCACCATTACCACGTCCTCCAGCGCACCTGCCGCTTCCTTTAAGGTCACCGTCACATTTGTTTTTCCGGACAAAGGGACTTCCTGGCTTGTATAGCCTATGTAAGAAATCAAAAGCGTTGTGTTCGCATCCGGCACGTCGATGGAAAATTTACCATCAGAGCCTGTTAAAACACCTTTGGATACCCCTTTAATGGTAACAATGGCGCCGATTACCGGCTTCCCTGACTCATCTACGACTGTTCCTGTAACCGTAACCTCCTTCCTGGAAAAAGTAGAGATACTACCTCCTTTGGGTGCAGCCAGAGAAATGGCGGGCGCACTGCCCAGGCACAAAACCGTCAACGACAAAGGAACATAGAACTTCTTCCGATGTCTTTTGATCAGCCCCAAGAGCTGATCCAGTGAACTTTTGTTGTACATTCTTTAAAGATTTTGGTCATTAATACCGTCATTGCTCCCAGAAGAAAAGAATAGAATATAAGCAGGATTGTCATGCATTTCCAGTATTGAAAACGATACCAGAATAAAATAACTTAAAGCAGCCTGATAAACACATATACAGCCATTATGAAAACAGTATTTAGCTTTATTTAATAATTGTTGTCCAACATTAATTAAAGAATACCTGAAAAAAGCATGACAAAACCACTGCATTTTGTGATGCTAGCTCATGAGTATCAACAGCATATCCATTCAAAACTTTCAAAGAGGTCTAACGAACGTTAATCATTTTTTCAATTCTTAACAAATATATCATGCAGGGTTAACATAACTGTCCTGTACCATCCTGTATAATTTTAAAATCTGACAATTAATTGCGTTAAACTGACATTTTTTCAAGCAGAATTTGATTTGGCCGCAAGCAAAAACGAAAAGTGGCGCGCAGTACCTCTAAAAACTAAACTTTGTAATAGGGTGCAGTTCAATGTATTAAATTAGCATTTAAATCTGTTTTTTCCGGTTTTAAAAACCATTAAAACTTAAACAGGCAAAAAGCTAAAGAAAACAAAAAATAGACGTTTTTCTGAGGAAGTAGGTTAAAATTAAAATCTGGGCATGACAACCTGAATTTATACAAAGGCCCTGTCCGGTCAAGCGTTTGTATATCTATGCATATCCCCTATTTTGGATCTTTCCAGCTGTCAGACAGCCAGATATCCAGTTTTCCTCCTGTTTTAAACAACTCCTTATCCAGGTACAGATGCTCAAAGGGCTGACCGTTTAAAGTCATCCGTTTTATATATATGCAAGGCTTGGGGTTTTGTTGAGTATTAGCTCCGTTGTTATGGACGGTCTGTTCAGGCTGTTGACGGTGCACCTGAATCACCAGTTGCCTCACAGATTTACGCCCCGTTTTTTTTCCTGTAGGCGCATTTTCTATGGGCTTCAATTGCATAACCACCCTGTCAAACAAAGGACTGGTTAACTCAAAGCGTCCGCTGACAGGATCTACCGGATAAAAGCCCATGGCGGCAAATACATACCAGGCACTCATCTGCCCTGCGTCATCATTGCCATCAACGCCACCAGGCCCATCACCATAAGCCTCAGCCAAGATTGTCCGTACCCGGAGCTGTGTTTTATAAGGAGCATCCGTAAAATTATACATAAATGGAATCTGGTGTCCGGGCTCATTACCGTGCCAGTAGCCTCCTTTCATGAACAGACTATCCAAATGATTTTCTAACTGCCGGCGCCCACCCATAAGTCTGGTTAAGCCTTCAATATCCTGCGGAACATAAAAGCTATACTGAGCCGGGGTTCCTTCCGTGATATAAGGGACGCGGCTATAGGGCGTAAACTCTTTCACCCAACTGCCATCCAGGTAACGCCCTCTGACCATGCCTACCGAAGGGTCCAGAACATGCGTATAATTTTTTGCTCTTTTTTGGAGTAGCTGATAATCCTGGGCATAATTAAATTTTTCCCCATCCCCGGTGCCACTGTCCCCTGGTTTATTTGCCAGGGCTTTTGCCAGCGTACTTAAAGCATAATCATCATAACTATACTCAAGGGTTCTGCTCACCTGTTCATTTTTATGAAAAGCATCCTCTACTGCATCTTCCAGGGGTATATAACCATATTTCAGATAAGATTTTAAAGCTCTCCTGCCTTTGCCCTCCAGATAGGCTTTATGATCCGTCGTGTCAAAGGCGTTCTTTCTTAGATAACCATAGAGTTTTTTTACATCAAAGTCACGAATCCCCATTTGGTAGGCAGCCGCCACAAAGGCTGTGCTGTGATCTCCGATCATGGCCGCTGTATAACTATTCCAGCAAGGGAAAATAGGCGTCCAGCCACCGGCCTCACTTTTAAGCAGTATAGAACGAACAAAATCCTTCACCGTCTGCGGCTCAAGGAGCATCATCAGCGGTAGCTGTGCTCTGTAAATATCCCACATGGAGAAATCATCATAATAATTACCTTCCTTAAGCTGTCGGACCGGCGATTTAAGATTTTTGTAAGGAGTGCCGGGCTGCCCTGCAGATGAATTCCCATCAAAGGCAGGATAAGTACCACTTACATCGTTGAATAAACGGGGTTGCTGGTAGGCGTGATATAAAGAGGTATAAAATATACGCAGGTTCCTGTTGGCCTGGCTATCTGCAGGATTGCCGGTCACCTGAATTTTGCTTAAGTGTTGATTCCAACAATCAATGGCCGAGCTGCGGACACCGGAATAATCCCAACCTGGTATTTCTGCTTTCAGGTTCTCTTCAGCAGCCTGCGTGCTGGTAAAGGAAGTTCCTAGTTTAACACAAAGGCGCTCCCCTTTTTTAAGGGCATATTTCAAAATTACAAGTCCTTTTTGCTTATCATCATTCTGTAGGGGCTCCGCTTCCGCCTGCACACTGACGGGTGCCTTACTGAACTCCAGATAAAAATGACCATCAAATCCCGCATACTGCCCCCAGCCCTGATAAATCCGATGAACCGGGTTAAAGCCGGATACGGAAAGCTTATCCGCAGCCACTTTAAGATGCCCCTGATTAAAATCACTATTGGTCTTACAAATTAATTGTAGGGTATCCGTGGTTAGCATGGTAATCTCCAAAATGGCCGAACGTAGGCTGGCGGTTATCCTTGCCCGATATTTCCCCGGAAAAGAAATAGCATATTCATAGGGAGTAGCTGTTTCCAGCCCATGATCCAGTCTTAGATCAGAAGAGTCCCTGATAGCCCCCACAACAGGCAGTATGGCCATACTGCCATAATCCTGCGTACAGGAACCGCTAAGCCAGTGACTGGCTCTGAATCCACGAAAAACAGCTGACTTATACAAATAAGGCGGTATACATTTATTTTCCGACCAGTTGGTTTGAGCCGTAAACTGAGTCATCCCAAAGGGTAAGCCCACGGCAGGGATGGTATTGCCGCTACGTTCACTACCGGCCTCACTATGAGCCAGTGCAGCAGCGGAAGTGGAAGGTGCCGTTCCTGAGAGCGGTTCTACGTATTGTACCGGCCCTAACCGCATTAGTTTTACCTGCTCAGGATGTACTTGCTGCCTCTGCTGGCCATAACCACCGGGAGCCAACAGAAAAAAACTGACAGTAGCTGCCCATATAGCTGCTACCCGTTTCAAAGGCCGGGCGCGCTGAATAGCAAAGACGTCCTGAATCACGCTTACCATAAAACCGTTAAAGGGATACACTTTATTCGTTGCCATAATTATGAAACAGATAAACAGTCAAAAGACTTTTGATTTATAATAGCTGCACCTCGTCTCAAAATAAATGCAAAGGCCGGACTTTTGCAGACCCTGTAAAAATAACACTTCGTTTTTGTTTGTACAAGCAGTTTTAAAAAACATTCATTTTTTTAAAAAGCACTTTAATTAAGGGAAAACCGTAAATCCCGGATGCCGGATAACAAAACATCTTTCCTGGCAGGACACCGGTTGCATGCCCCCAATCCCATTAGCTTAAAAAGTCAGCGGCTTTTTGCATCAGTTGCTGGTAGGCCCTGGTCGTTGTATGCCGGTATTTATCCATTAAAGAAAATGGATGTACATGATCATAGGGAAAATCAAAATCCACCGGCTCTACCCTGGTTGCAATATCCCGGTAATCTCCTTTCAGCGTGGAGATAACTTCCACGGGTGGTATTACGGTATCTTTTTTCAGGGGGACGGCAAGAATCCTGTGGGCAATAGCCGCCATTTTGGCTTCCCTTTGTTCTTTATAAAGATTATAATGCAGCATATACTTAAAACAATCCTCTCCCGGATGCTGATCCATGTAATGGGCCAGTCGCTCGCTGGCCATAAACCGGTTATGCAGCTGCTCACTAAAGTAACTGTTTAAACGATGGCCACCGTTGGAATCAAGGATATATTTAGAAATAGGGAAAGACCTGTCCAGCGTCGTTCCGCCGCAAAAAGAAAACAGCCGCGTCTGACTGAAATAGCCGCAAGGATTTGCCATCAGTAAAATAAGCGATAAAACGCACCGATAGAATAAGCGAAAAAATCAATGGTACAATCCCCTGCAATGCCTGAGACGCTTCCCTTTTTAATCTTTTTAATCAGCATATATACATCCTGATATGTCTGCAATCCGGACCAGAAGAGTCTGTCCGGGTGATTGCCCAGTCTGATGCTTATCGCTGTATTCACTGCGCTTATATGGGAGTATGCCGGATATTTTACTTTTCTAGCTTCTGCAATTTTTTGCATGGCACGGGTATCCGACCAGTTTTTAGGTGCCCGGTCCATATGAAAGGCTATGGGCAATAAAATGACTGATTTGCCGGTCAGCCTGACCATGGAAACGGCCCAGGGTAAATACTTTTCCCAGCTCTTTTCATTTAAACCGTGAAACAGCAAAATCACACCCTTAGAGCGTCCGCTTCGTACAGGATGCATGATATAATACGAGAAATGTCTGTTTTCTGCAATGTCACTATCTTCCATCTTTAATGGATGGAGTTTAAATTCAGATCCATTCTCAGTTGCAGCCGGCTGGCTGGAAGGTGGACCGACGGCATCTACCCCATCCTTATCTGACACGGTATCTTTTCCTTTGGGAGGTTGCGCCTCTGTATTTTCAGTAAAGATTGTTTTATGAGATGCACAGTAATACTTGGACTTACCAGGTAAAATCATAGCCCCGGCTGAAGTAAAATCATGCTTTTCCAACCGGATACCTAGGACCGGGTCTACGCCTCCCCCCTGCTTCATTAAATCCTTAATCTGATAATATAATGTCTGATACTCCATCGGTTATATCCTAAAACGTGATAGCGTTTAACTGAAATTTCTGACCTAAAGCAGATGTTATTGAATCCGCTACATCTTAATCTACGCTGTTTTTTGTGTTATCCTCCCAAAACTAAGGGGAAACCGCTTAGCTTTTCCCTTTCGACTCGTTAAATAAGATTTTAAAAACTAACGATTTTTAAGTACCTTTGCATCAGTTTAATTCAAATCTTTCATAGCAGGTCTGCAATAATTAACGCTACTTCTGAATTGTCCCCAGTCGCATTGCCTTTAATTACGTCCAGAGACGCTTAACGTTATGGTGTTTAACAAGATAAAAGCTGGCAGTAAAAGATTGGATTACAAGTGAGATTTCCAGCACGGGCATGGACTATTTTATATTCATAGCAATTTTTGTTAAATAAAATAGGAACACCTTCCAATATCCCGGCAGCTGGCAGTGATTCAATTAAAACAATTTAGATGACATTTAAGGACTTAAACATTATTCCAACCATTTTATCAGCCCTGAAGGCTGAAGGTTATGAAAACCCGACACCTATTCAAGAAAACTCCATCCCAATTATACTTGACCGCCATGATTTACTGGCCTGCGCACAAACCGGCACCGGAAAGACCGCCGCTTTTGCGATTCCTTTGTTACAGTTGATGGCCCGGGAAGCTGCCTCAGACAAAAACCTCGGCCATTCAAGAAACCAACCGATAGAAGCGCTGATTTTAGCGCCTACCAGAGAGCTCGCCCTGCAAATAGACGAGAGTTTCCACGCCTATAGCAGGAATTTGCCAATTCGTCATGCGGTAATTTTTGGCGGGGTCTCCCAGCATAAACAATTAAACGACCTGAAAGCCCGTCCCGCCGTCCTGGTGGCAACGCCCGGCCGACTGCTGGATTTAATCGGTCAGGGACTTCTGGATATTTCAAAAATCAAATATTTTGTGCTGGACGAGGCCGACAGAATGCTCGATATGGGATTTGTCAATGATGTCAAAAAAGTCGTAAGGCTGATTCCACAGCAAAGACAGACCCTCCTGTTTTCAGCCACTATGCCTGCTTCCATCATGCAGCTGGCGGCAAGCCTGCTACATCAGCCTAAAACAGTTCAGGTAAACCCCGTATCTTCAACCGCCGAGACGGTACAGCAATCCGTTTATATGGTCGGCAAAGAACAAAAAAAGCTGTTACTGGCCCAGTTATTAAAGGAGACTTCCGCGGATAAAACCCTGGTATTTACCAGAACCAAACACGGTGCGGATAAACTGGTCAGGATCCTGGTAAAAAGCGGTATTACAGCGGCAGCCATCCATGGCAATAAAAGCCAGCAGGCGCGTCAGCGGGCACTCGGCCATTTTAAAGCCGGAGAAATTAAAGTACTGGTCGCTACCGATATAGCCGCCAGAGGCATTGATATCGAGCAGCTTCCACAGGTAATCAATTATGAGCTACCCAATATCGCAGAGACCTATGTCCACCGTATCGGCCGCACCGGCAGAGCCGGGAGTCCGGGTCTGGCACTCTCTTTTTGTGATAGGGAAGAAGCGCCTTATCTGAAAGACATCCAAAAGCTAATTGGTTTTCAGGTAACGGTTGAAGAACATCCTTATGCGCTGGAGCAGGAGGTTACTTACCAGCCCATACATCAGGCGCCCGGCCACGCCAAAGGGCGATCACAACAAAACAGCCATAAAAACAGGCAGCAAGGCCAGGGGGCCAGACAGAAAAACAATGCACCCTACGGTCAGCAAAATTCAAAAGAGCGGGCACAGCGAAATACAAAGGCCTATGCAGCTCCAGAAGAAAATTTCGGTGCACCCGGCAAAAGTGTTAACAAAGGCACGGAAGAGCAGCGCAATAAAAACAATAACAATTATTACAAAAAGCGCCGCCAGGGCCAGAGCGCAAATAGCCATCAGCCGCAAAACGGCTATAAGCAACAAAGCAATTTATATCAGTAAAACATTGCAGTGTTGTCAGGCGATCAACCAATCAATTAAAAGATAAATATATATATGGGCATTACACCAGCAAAGAAAGAAAAAGAGAAGAAAAGAGCAAAAGCAAAGCAGGAAAAAGCAGAAAAAATGCGGGAACGCAAGGAAAACGCTAAAAAAGGCAAATCCTTGGAAGAGATGATGATGTACGTAGACGAAAACGGCAACCTCTCTCCCACGCCACCCGATCCAAAAAATAAACAGGAAATCGACCCGTCTCAGATTGATCTGACCGGATTTCATCCTAAAAAAGAAGATTCCACCAAAAAAGGCATCCTTACTACTTTTATAGAAGACAAAGGCTATGGATTTATTACCGATTTAAATACCAAGCAAAGTTATTTTGTCCATCAGAATAACTTTACGGAGATTATCAAAAAAGGAGATACCGTAACCTTTGAACTGGAAAAAACGCCTAAAGGGGTAAATGCCTGCTTCGTCAAAAAAATCTGACCGGTGCGGGCCTATTCAAATCCCTTAACAGCTTCGGTTACTTGCCAGGAAAATCGGCGTACATAAAGGAAGACAGCCGTTTTTTTAATAGCAGGATTGCCATATACCTGCATTTCTCTGCCTATAATCAGCGGAGGCTATGTATACCGCTGTCAGCGGCACCTTTCGTTTATCACAATAAGCTATATTTTAGCATTGATACTACGGGGCACTACCGGGATTCTCCCCTGTATAGGTCACCCTGTTCTACTATAAAATTCTGCCATTACCCGAACAAATTTGTAAATTACAACACGGATTTAAAGCTAAAGGGAACCGCAGGCTCCCCATAGCAGTAATGGCAATGACCATTTCTTTGAAGCAGTACGCCTTAAGGCGATTCTTTAGCAGGTAAACAAACTTATAGCAAGAGCAATCCATGAAAAAATTAGATACCACAGCCGAAAGAACAGCACTTTGGCGGGCGCTGCATCTGGAAATTGATCATCCGCCACTCATTGTAAAGGACCTGTGGGCATTAAAACTAACCCGCCCCGCGCCGGGCTGGCAGCAGCGTCCGGACATGAAATTCACCAAACCCATCCGGGCCAGTATTGTCGGTCGCGCCAGATTTGTAGAAGATCAGGTGATAAAAGCCCATGAAGGCGAGCAAGCGATTAATCAGTATGTCATTTTAGGTGCGGGCCTGGACAGTTTTGCACTTAGATATCAACCTGAAAAGCAGACATCCCTCCTGCAAATTTATGAAATAGACCAGCCGGGCACCCTGCAATGGAAAGCCGCCTGCATTAAAGAACAGATCCGGGACATCCCCGCCCATCTGCACCTGATCCCTATGGATTTTGAGGCAGCCATGCGATCAGCTGAGGCACTCAAAGAAAATCAAAACAGAAAGGAGCCTAACAGGGATCCGGGAAAAAAGACTGCCGGCCTATCTACGCCCAGGAAGGCTCCGAAGAACTGGCTGGAAGCACTGACGGCTTCAACAGGCACCTCCGGAACCGGCACTGATTCCCCGGACACAAATGGTATTAATAATGGACCCGAGGCCTCCATTCATTCCCATTCGTTACATTTCCCTTTAAAACCGCATTTAAAGCATACCGTAAAGCAAAAGACGCAGGATAGGTCCGGTGCAGCACACAGCTCCGCCCACCCCGAAGACCAGAGCGGCATGGCTCAGCAGCCTCCTGCCGTCCTGCCTTCCCGGCAGCAATCGGCCGCTCTGCCTTTTGACTTGCAAAAACCTGCCATCATCAGCTGCACCGGTGTAACGCTATATCTAAGTCTTACAGCCATAAAAGATATGCTGCACCTTATTGCCAATAGTTTTGCTGCGAACAGCCTGGCAATTATCAGCTTTTATGAACCTGCTGAAGCACTGGAGGGTCAGGACCGTAAACTGCTGGAGATCTCTATAGCAGGTGCCGCTGCCTCGGGAACGCCCATGGTCAGTTTTTTTAAAGAAAGTGAAGTAGCAGCCTTAGCTGCCGAGGCAGGGTTAAAACAGGCGCGCATTTTTAATACACAGGATTTAATCAACCTATATTTTAACGCAAGAACCGATGATCTGATTCCAAATAAAGGAGAACTATTTTTAGTGGCCAGCACCTAAAAAAGATAAAAAAAAGCGGCCTGCTTCTTCTTTTAAAAGCACGCTGCCGCAAACGCTGACAGGGCCTAAAAAAAGTACAGACCACCCCTACTATCTTTTGTGAATTTTGTCTTAAACCAAAGTATAAAAAGTAGGGGAAGTTAATGGCTGGTTTTAGCAGGCCAGCCATGACCTTCATTTTTAATTTTGTTATAATACCCCTGCAAAATATAAAAAGCGGCTTTCTTTTCTCCTTTATCACTGTAAAGCCCTTTTCGGTTCCAGCCTTCCTGGTAAACAGGATTATTTCTTTTAGGGCTCCTGAAATCCGCCAGTACCCAGGGAGACATACCGACCCAGTTATCCGGCATCCTGCCCAGCATACTGACCAGTTCTTTATAGTACCATACCTGATACGCTTCGCTAAAGCGGGTCAGGGAGTCTGCATGAAAGCCGTATTTGGCACCTCCGCCCGTCTCGCTGATAAATAAAGGCTTATTATAAGGAGTGGCCCAGTTGGTCGTCCTGCATTTATCAGGAGTTCCTCCATACCAGCCTAAATATTCATTAAAGGCAACTAAGTCCACATACGCCCCCAGCGGATCATCAATTTCATTGACGTTCTTTCCGGAATTATAATTCACCTCCAGGGCCGCTGAGACCATACGTGTACGGTCGAGCTGGTGTGCCTGATCAATCAGCTGATGCATAAAATCTGTTCTTGCCGGGCTAACCGGTGTTTCATTGCCTACCGACCAGACAATGATACTAGCCCGGTTATGATCACGGGTAATCATTTCGCGGAGCTGGCGGGCAGCCTTCGCATAGACCTGCTTGCTGGTAAAGTCTATCGTCCAGTAGACCGGTATTTCTGACCAGACTAAAAAGCCCAGAGAGTCTGCCGCTCTGGTCATGGATTCATCATGCGGATAGTGCGCCAGGCGTACCATATTACAGCCCAGTTCTTTTGCCTGGCCAAGCAGTTGCAAGGCATCCGCCTTGCTCCAGGCCCTGCGAACTTCACTGGGAATCTCCTCATGAATGGCGATACCCCGCATAAAGATGGGCTTACCATTCAGTAGTACCTGTTTACCGCTGGCCTTAACAGTCCTGAACCCTATTTTGTCAGATAGCTTATCTTTATCTGTCGACAAGGTAACCGTATAAAGTTTAGGATGATCCGGACTCCAAAGTTCCAACCTGGGCAAGGTAAAAGAAATGGCCGTCCGCTCACCGGTTACAGGAAACACTTTGGAGAAGCCCAGTTCCGGTATCTGGACCTTAAGGTTCTTAGGTGTTTGAGCTGCGCCCGCACTACTTTGACTGCTGAATTGATTTAACTGCACGTACCCGGTAATGACTGCGTCTTTTGTCACGGGTGCCGTTAGCTGCAGACTATAATCCTGAATAAAAGTAGCAGGAAGTTCCACCAGGTCCACGGACCTGGTAATGC
The DNA here is from genome assembly GCF_900107765.1 of Arachidicoccus rhizosphaerae. GTDB lineage: Bacteria > Bacteroidota > Bacteroidia > Chitinophagales > Chitinophagaceae > Arachidicoccus > Arachidicoccus rhizosphaerae. The sequence continues at coordinate 125,040 of NZ_FNQY01000010.1, forward strand.
CACCATAATTCCACCAGTCGGTGTTTAAGGTCGGGACGTCATCTTTATGACGGGTATTGTTTACCCGTACGACAAGATTATTATCATGCGCTTTAATAACGCTGTCGGGTACTTCAAAATTAAAGGGGGTAAACCCGCCTTCGTGAAAACCGAGCTTATGTCCGTTTAAATAGACATCTGCCCTATAGTTGACCGCGCCAAAATACAAAAACAGTTTACTTGCTCCCTTTTTTAGTTTGCGGGTAAAATCAAATGATTTCTGATACCAGAGCGTTGCTTCGAAAAAGGCAAACTGATCCTTTTGATGATTCCAGTCTCCGGGTACCATAAGACTATACTTATCACTCCAGCCAAACTCCACCAGATCCGTTTTGCTTTTAGGCGCAGGATCATTCCAATAGGCAGCCGGATTGTCTTCTTTCAGTTCCTTATAGCGGTAATCAAAAAAACCGGTTTCATAAGGATCAACGATATAATGCCAGCGGCCGTTCAGACTAACGCTATTTTCTGTCCTTCCGGCAATATCGGTAATTAAGGGAGTCGCCAGGGTAGGCTGAGACTGGATCATTGCACTAGTGGAGGCCGCAGACGCCTTCTGCTGGGCTTTAGCCGTCGACACTAGAGCCAAAAGGCTTAAAACGCCCAGTGCGGCGCGGCTTTTAGTGCGCTTGCGGCCTGAATCAACTTTTGCGATGGCCCTTACAGCGTAAAACGTAGAAATAAATTGATGCATGATTATCGTTATTAAAAAATAAATAAGAAGACCCGGGCAAAAATAAAGTTCGGTCTACCCATTTTTATCAACAGTAAAATCCATGAGCCGCCCTTACAGCTGCCAGTCATCCTGCCACACAATTTCAATGGGTGTGGACGCAGCGGCGTTCTTATTATCCGTGGCAGCCTGTTGCCCGTCACCGGTTACCGCCCCAGGCAGACTGACCGGTAAAAACTGATAACGACTGTCCTTCAGATTTTTGGGATTCCAGCGATCAGCCATATAGATAAACCGGGTATTTCCAGACCCTGACCGGACATTTGTTTTAACGGGCAGAATAAAGGCAGGCTGACCATAAAAAGAGATATGGCTGTCTTTTCCTTTGAGCGGGTTGCCCTTTAACAGCCAGGGGCCATATAGGTTATCCGCTACCCGAACTGAAGCCTGATTGGGCGCCCAGCCGGTACAGCCACTGGTAATCAGATAATATTTTCCCTGATATTTAAAAACAGCAGGCGCTTCTCTGTGATTGCTAAAGAGTAACGAGTCTTTAGTGGTAACATTCAGAAAATCAGGCGTTAGCTGAACTATTCTTAGGTCATAGTTCTCTTTAGAGGAGTAGATCTCATAAGCGGAGCCGTCCTCGTCTACAAAAACGGTCATATCCCGGCTCATATTGCCATTCGGCCTGAAGCTTCTGACAAACTTGTAAGGTCCGGTAATTTTTTTACTGACGGCCACACCCACCTTGGCAGCACCATAGCCTTTACCTCTGACCTCTACATGGAACCACATCACAAATTTTTTGGTTTTGGAATTATAAACAACCTTGGGCCTTTCCATAATGCCACCAAAAGCGATATCACTGGTGGTATCCTTACTATGGGCCAGCGCCAGACCTTCGGGCTTCCAGTTATACAGATCCTTAGAGCTGTAAACACTTACGCCCAGTGAATGATGCCGGTCTCTTTTTTCTCCAAACCAGTAATAAGTGCCCTTGTTTTCAATAATATTGCCGCCGTGGGCATTGATCGTATCGCCTTTTGTATCCAGCCAGGTCTGTCCTACTGTAAACCGGTTATAGGGCGTATGATGCAGTGGTTGTGCACGCAGCATGCCGCAGATCAACAGCAACCCTATGAGCAGCATTGCCCATAAGCCAAGCACACCAGGTCGCGGCCTGTACTCAGACGCCTCCGCTGTACGGTTTAGAGAATAGAAGTGACTCGAACACGCTACTCCAACCAAAGAAAAACTGCCTGTTAAGTTTGTTTGCTTCATCTTTTGTTTCTATAAAATAACCTTCGCTAAATTTACTGATTAACCGGAATCATCCATGTACCCCGGCATTTAAAAATAGCCATTATTATCAAAATCAATTCTTTAGTCTACAAAATAAGCAGAAAAAACAGATGTATTAAGGGGGCAAATCGGTCAAAATGGGGGTAAGAATCGGTTTAAAGCGCCCAGGACGCCCATGGTTTTAAAAAATAGGTAGTACTGTCGCCGCTTTACAACGCCTGTCTACAAATCCATATTCTCCCACATCTCATATTCTTTCATCAGCACCTTCTGAGGAAATGCCTTCGCATAACTATAGATCAGTTGCATAATATAATGGTTCCCCTGATAGAGCGGAAGCATGGATTTAGCATCCTCAATTCTGGTCAGATCCACCTCTTTTCCAAGATACCCCATCGCGGTAAAATGTCCTTTTTCCACATAGATACAACTCTGCTCCGCTTCGGTTCTGCCTTTATCTAATATAACAAAAGTCGGCAACTGATTTCTGTATTCCTGTAGCGCCTCTCTGACCAGCTCATTATAATAACCGGTATCTGTCTTTCTGGGGCACATCCCCCCTCTGCCCTCACAGCCACCTTCGGTCGTGCAGCTGCCCAGACGGCAAAGTTCCGGGCAGAGGTCATAGGCATGTACCATTTCATGTAAGGTATTGGACGCTTCAATTAAATGTGTAAAGACCAGCTCCGCCTGCTGGTTCTTATTAAATTTCCCAATCGCCATCCTTAAAAACCCGTCCAGGGCCTCATAGACAAATAAACCAAACTTAGGCTCATACTTTTTCATGGCGCGGTTGTACTTAGGCCATAATCTTTTAATTTCCAGAGCCTCCAAAATAAAAGCCATGAGCTCTGTCCCGCAGGGCTCAAAGCGGATATGATGAATGCTGCGTAAAAAATGCTGTCTTTGCGGATTAGGATTATGTCCCGTAAAATGCTGGGCTACCCTTTTGCGGATATCTTTGGCTTTACCCACGTAAATCACCTTGTCTTTCTCATCTCTAAAATAATAAACGCCCGGACCATGTGGTAAGGCCTCAAAATCTGCCTTGGGCAGATGAGCCGGCAAATTCTGATCCCCGGCACCTTTTTTCAGCATACCCGCTACGATACCTTTGGCATCCCACTCCAACAACCTGGTAAACAAAATAGCCGTCGCATCTGCATCGCCACCAGCACGGTGACGATCCACCAGCGGGATATCCAGGGCAGCGCAAAGCCTGCCCAGGCTATAGGAAGACAAACCAGGCTTAATTTTCCTGCTCAACCTGACCGTACAGAGCTTGGGCGCATTATAATAAAATCCGGATTGTGCCAGATGATGCTTAATAAATGAATAATCAAAATTGACATTATGTGCCACAAAGATTCTGCCCTGCAACAGGTTGAAAATATTTTCAGCTACCTGGTCAAAAGAAGGACTGGTAGCAATCATACTATTGCTGATACCGGTCAGCGCTGTAATATAGAGCGGAATGGGCACCCCCGGGTTTACCAGGGTTTCATAACGACCGGTTATCTGCTGCCCGTTATGCAGCACGATAGCCACCTCCGTTATCCCACTACCCGAAGCATGGCCGCCTGTCGTTTCAATATCTACAATTGCATATTCCATTACAAAAAACTACGCTGCTTATTTATTTATCTGTTAAGTTATTATCCATTATCTGATCCGTTCTATTTTACCCAGATTTCGCTGCTTCCCTACCTCCCCGTCTATAGTTCCTAGCCCGTTTTAATGCCCACTTTCTCCATAAAGGTAACACTGACGGTAAGTACACCAAAATCTTCCATCACAATTCCCGTAAAAGCATAGAAACCTCGCCCCCTGAAAGGGAAGTTCGCGGCACTGTCCGGAAAATGTACCGTATCCAGCCAGGCCCCCTCGGGATCCAAAAAATTCCCAAAATGCAGCCGGCGCTGATCTTTTTTTGTTGCCGTATGCTTGATACATACTAAATATCCCAGACATGTCACTGTCTTATTCAAAAAAGCCGTTAAATCTCTGGATACATATAACGGCGCTGTGCGCCGTTATATGTATCCAGACCCGCTATTATCAGCGGCTCCACCTCCGTTCATGGTTAAATACATTTCCTAGCGTAAAATGCAGCAGTTCCATCTGCTGATGCAGTTCTTCCAGCGGGCTGGAAGAAAGGTCCGGCAAGCTAAATGCCACAGGCGGCTCTTCAAAAAGCGTTTGCATAGTACCCTGCGCTGCAGTCTCAATGGCATTATTATCTGTATAGGCAAGTACCGCGGCAGCAGGCCTGTTGCGCGTCCCCCCATCCCCTTTCTATATACCCTGGCAGCAGCCTTCCTACTGCCAGGTGCCTTTCTCAGAAAGTTCGCTTCCCAGAGCAGTGCTTTTGTGCTGCTACCTGTAAACCGGAAGCCACCCACTTTAATCAGCAGGTTTAGCTGCTCCATCGCCATACCGGTTCTGGTGATAAAATCAGCGAGACTTAAGTAGGCCCCGTTTCGTTCCCTGTTTTCAATCAGTAGTGAGGCTGTTTTCTCTTCCAGAGACTGAATATGGATAAATCCTACATAGACAATGCCGTCTTTAATCGAGGGCAGATATTCACTATACTGGACACAAGGGCGGCGAACCTCAGCACCCTCCATTCTCAGTTGCTGAAAATATAGTTCCCTGGAGTAAAAGCCTCCAAAATTATTAATCACGGCAACCATAAATTCAATGGGGAAATACGTTTTCAGATAAAGACTCTGATAACTCTCCACCGAAAAACTGGCACTGCGTGCCTTACAAAAGGAATATCCCGAGAAGCTCTCCATTTGTCGCCAGATTTCAGCAGTAATATGCGCTGCGTAGCCTCTTTGCTTACAGTTATTAAAAAACTTCTGTTTTAACAGCTCCATTTTCTCCGTTCCCCGGGCCTTACCCGACATATGACGACGCAATATATCTGCCTGCTCATGATTCCCTGAAATGATGGTGGCATCCGGACAAAGAAACCGAGCCTGGCGCATCGGCATTGCCGAGCGAACTCCGAACTGACGGGCCTCATAACTACAGGCAGCAACGACTCCTCTGTCTGCTCCGCCCACAATCACGGGTATACCCATCAACTTACTGTTTTTAAGTCGTTCAACAAACACAAAAAAAGAATCTAAATCCATATGAATAATATGTCTTGGGTTGTCCATATTTGGGTTATCTTTATAGTGCAATTATACCCTTTAATTTAGTTATATAAACCAATATTTTTAGTCATAAGATTTAAAGAATTGATTTAAAATCAGTTGACCAATATATTTATTTTTCCATACTAATAAATTTATCGTTAGTTTTTATAGATCCATATTATTAAAACCATTGCTGAATACGCCTAAACGCAGTCTCCATCTATGTGTTATCAAGTCTCTTCCCACCAGAAAAAAGAAGCTATCTATAAGGCATTCCCCTGAGCTCACAGATAAGCACTTAAATTTTGATTTTGATGTATGTTATATCAATTCAGGCTTTACCCTACCCAGCCGCCCGGTAGTGCTGGAGGATAAAGACACCGGAAAACTGAAACTGCAGCTCTTTGAATGGGCATGATGATGGATTACATGAAAGGCTCCATGACCGGCCCTGATAAAAACTACCGGACAAACAAAGATTTAAGTTGCTTAATGCCAGGGCCGAAAGAATATTAGGCGATACCAGAAGTGTCTGGTATCCGAAAAAACATAACAGACTGCTGGTGTCTGTAAATGTTTTTTTTGAATACAGAGAAGTTCCGGGGTTTAAAAACAAAATTCCTTGTTATTTTCATTTAAAAGACAGGACCCTGTTTTTTTACCGGGACTATATAATTATGCTCGTGTCCCCACCGCGGACGGAGAACTGATGGGCACTTTTACGTTAATTATAAGAGCAGCGAACAGCGTGATGCGCTCTATTCATAACAAGGAGATCATCCCTACCGGATGCCGCTGATGCTTTCTCAGCAACTGGAAAGAAAGTGGCTGGCCCCGACCCTTACAGATCAGGAACTGCAGTCTATGCTGAGTTATGAACTACCTGGTTCTGCCCTGGAATATTATCCGGTAAAATCGCTTTACCGGGCAAATCCGCTGGATCCCACCTTAATTGAGCGGGTGGCATATCCGGGCCTGGCTGCTGTGGAGTAGAAATAGCTGAACACCGAATCAATAGAAAAGCTCCGGTTAATATGAGCAGGGTACCCATAGCGTTCGATAAAATAGTTTTAGTATCGATATAAGCAATCAGAGCAAAAATACGGCAAAGAAAATTTTATTACCGACAATACTTTCATCCGCGTTTTATCACTTTTTCGGTTCAATGTTTACCAATGCTCATGATCTTGGTCAACTCTCAACCCGTCTCAGACAAGACCGCTTCGAACAGTTCAATAAGAAAAATAAGGTGGATAATCATGAATACAATTTAAATGACATTGGATTCTGGAATAGTCCAATCTGGAAAAAGCTGGACAGTTTAGCCCGTAAATAATTTATGGATAAAAAATGACGGCTTTGTTATTTTCTTAAATATACATAAAACGGTTAAAGCAGGGAGTAAAAGGGCGCAACAACGCTACTCCACACGAGCTGGCCGCAAGTACACCTCTAAAGGGATTGTATAAAAAGGAACGGTAAAATTGAAATATCGACACTCACTTTAGTCGTCGTTTTGTTTGGTACAAGCTCTCTGCCTATCAGGTACCCTAAAACTCTTAAAAAAATATTCACGCTAATTTTTGTTATTTAAAAATTCAGCGCTACATTTGCGACTCATTAATGGGAAGCCATTATATATTCAAAGGGGGGTTAGCTCAGTTGGCTAGAGCGCTTGCCTGGCAGGCAAGAGGTCACCGGTTCGAATCCGGTACTCTCCACTTTCCACCCGATCATATTGATTTTCAGTCACTTTCCAACTTTTAACCCTACAAGTTCAAGCCATTCTAATGCTTTACTTCTAACCTGTCTATTCTATTTTAGCATTCGATCAGCCGGTATTTCATCTTTTTTACGGGACTTAAAAAAGATACCTGAAAAATTAAGGGCGCAGGTATAATAAATTCTCACCTACCTGATAACTTATAAAATATTCATTTTCAAATTTCCAATATATTTGTATTTTCGTGTCAATAACATTATTATAACCGTGCTTTTTTTTCTAAAACATTTCCTCCTTAATGTGCGTTAGGCGGAATTTAACAATTAAACAACTACATTAGTAGCTGCAAATATTCATCACATCAAGAACTAAAACTATATTCATTCTACTAACAAAAAATTAAAACTAAAAATGAAAAGAATCTTTATGCTACTTATTGGGGCAGTAATCACATCTTATGGCTTTTCACAAGACAAAATTATTTTACACAACGGGACTACAATTGACGGCAAAGTCATTAAGGTCTCTGAATATGTAATTGAATACACATTCCAGAACGAAACGGCGGAACAAACCCTAAGCAAGTATGCGGTAGAAGATATCACTTATGGCTCCAGCGGCAGAAAAGAAAAAGTTAGCGACAAAGTTGATATTTCCGGAGAAGAGGGCTGGCGCAACGTTGTAATTCTTGAAGACAAAAGCCAAATTACCGGTCTTACCAAAGTAGATGACATCAAAGGGAAATCGGCCTTTTTCAATATGAGATCTGCAAACGGAACAGACACGAAAGCGACTTTAGATCTAAAGAAAAAAGCGGCAAAGCTGGGATGTGAGTTTGTATTTATTACCGCAGATAAAGATTCCCGGTTTGGTACAGGGCTTGGTTCAAATCAAACAACCAAAAGGGCTATTGCATTAAAATACTGACAACAGTCTTCCTGTTTTCCTTGCGGTCAATTGCCATGGTTCAAAATAAAGCGACTGAAGGCTGCCCGTTGGAAACACTTTCATTCAAGCATTAAGTATAACAGCTTAATGCTTTTTTTATATGGATATTTAACCCGAAGTACACAACCACAAATTCCGGGGTAATGCTCGCACTTCTGATAATAAATCCCTCAAAAACCCGTATCTTCACTATCCAAAATCAATAAAAACCAGCCTAGATCATGAGAAACTACCTTATCGCTATTTTAAGCATGCTGTTTCTTATAACAGCAAACCGGGCCCTATCTCAGCAAAAGATTATTATTGACGGTTCCCTTACAGGGGTAAGAGAGGGCGCTCACATATCGCTTATGAAAGAAGAAGGATCTGTAGGCCGCCAGGTAACCATAGACAGCATAAAGCAAGGACATTTCCGGTTAGAATATACCCCGGAGGATACCTTGATCGAGTACTATTCTGTCATGTCTTTTGATGACGACTTCCCTTCAATGTCGTTGAAGATATGGGCTAAAGCCGGCCATCCTATACAAATCCAAGGAAATAACAATCTGGTCTATACCTGGCAGGTCAAAAGTGATCTACAGGAACAACAAGAGTGGTCTTATTTTATACAGGCAAACAAAGCAGACTGGGATCAGTTCCAGCAATTGACGATACAAAGAAAAGGATTAATTGAAACACTTATGGATGATCAAGCTGAACCAGAAAAAAAGAACGCCGCAAAATCAGCAGTTGCTTCTTTGGATAAAGAATCTGACTCCATTGAATATAAAATTCAGAAGAACAATCTGGCCTTACTTGAAAAGGCGACAATGACCCCTACAAAACTGGAGGTATTAAACAGCGTGGCAAACCAGATTAAATGGAACCATGCTGACTCGTTCACAGCTCCTGTCACAAAGATATTCAACAATCTCACCCCGGCGCTTAAAAACAGCATTTACGGAGAAAAAATTGCACTTGCTTTATTCCCGCCGCAGACCGTAAAGGAAGGCGACCCCATGTACGACACGGATCTGACGGATATAGCAGGCCGCCCCCATCATCTCGCAGATTTTAAAGGTAAATATATTTTAATTGACTTCTGGAGCTTTGGATGCGGTCCTTGTCATGCATCCGTTCCCGAACTCAAAGAGATTGAGCAGAAACTTAAAGACAAACTGACGGTGGTCAGTCTTTCCAGCGACACTAAAAGTGTCTGGAAAAAAGCAACTGATTACTTTAAAATGACGGGCAATAACTTCAGCGACGGCAAAGAAGACCGTGGAATTTATGCGAAGTACGGCGTTCAAGGCATCCCGCATTATGTGCTGATTACACCGGAAGGCACCATCCAGTCTGCCTGGACCGGTTACGGCACAGGTAGCATAAAAAGCAAAATCAAACAATTAACAGGCTTTACAATAGACGACTAACTGCAATGAGGCTAACAACATAAAAAAATCCTGAAAACATGCATTGCCCCCGCTGCCAACAAGCCATACCCGTTAAAAAGTGCTTCTTGCTATCCAATAATACTGTTGTCACCTGCCGGCACTGCGGTGCCCGGTTACAGCCTGAAAAAATGAGCAGTGCGGCTTTTCCGGCCAGCTTCCTCGCAACCGCATTACCGGGCTATTACATGGCCAGAAAATATAATTCATTACCTAAAGGCATGCTGATGGGAGCGGTGATTGGTATAATATTGTATAGTACTATTGTCATTTACACTTATTGTAACGTAAAACTCCGGGAAATCTGAACGATACTCAAATAATCATCCTCTCTTTATTCAATTTGGTATTTACCGGATACGCAGTTGGTTAGTCATCTTATTGCAAAATGATGTTTAAGGCCACCCTAACCGTTCCAACTGTCACCCAATCAATGGCAAACCCCGATCATCTGGATGTACGATCTGCGGCTACGCCATTAAATTATTGTAAATGTCTATTTTCCGCTCGATCAGAGCCGATGAAAAGTTGTAACTTAGATAAGCAAAAGCAGCATAAGTGCTTGATAAGTCCTGAGCATAATCAGGACACACCGGATAGCCCGCAACCGTAGCAGAATGGAAGTTTTTATTTTCAGTTGCAGCAAGCAGGAATTTTATTTAAATCTTTAACCCTTAAAATACAGACTTATGCAAACGGAAAAGCGTTTTTCAAATGTAGCGGCCTATATAGCCAGTTTCCCGCCGGATATTCAGATGCTGCTCGATGATGTACGCAGTACTGTCAGAAAAGCGGCCCCCGGCGCTACTGAAAGTATAAGTTATGGCGTACCTGCCTATCATTATAATGGAGAACCGGTACTATATTTTGGAGGATTTAAAAAACATATTGGCATTTTTGCCACTCCGGAAGCCCAACAGGAATTTCAGATGGAACTTTCAGATTACAAACAGGGAAAAGGGTCCGTTAAGTTTCCCTTTGCGAAGCCGCTTCCCCTGCCTTTAATTACAAGGATCGTAAAGTTTAAAATGCAGCGATTAAAAGAAAACGCAAAGTCTTCAAAGCAGGATACTGCTGCCGGCAAAACTTCTTCTCCCGCCAGAGCGGCTACTAGGTCAAAACGCGTCCCTAAGGCAAAAGCCTGACAACAACAAGCATTATATTGGCTCTGGTAAAGCTGATTTAGCAAATCCTCCACCTAGGTTTGCCTAGAACGCAGTACCTTTGCATGGCTTTTAATCATTGCGCTCAGCATAAAGAACAATACATCATGGGTATTTTAAAACAAATAGCAGAATATCTCTATATAAAAAAAGATAAGGATAAAAATAAGCCAAAGCCCAGTACCTACCTTAGAATGATGCATGGCATGAACCGGATTTCAATTGTTATGTTCCTGCTGGCCATGCTGCTTTTACTCTATAGGCTGATTTTTAAATAAGAAACTTTGTGCCTAATAAGTGCTTCATTTAAGGACAGTTTACCATTGAATAGCCCTGCATTCAGGGAAATACAAGCGAGGCTCATCATTATACTTTTGGCTGTCCCCTGATTTTATTTGGTCGGTTTATCTGTTTGTTCCTCCACTACCCTCTTTGCGGATTTCTGCCTGAATGAAAAATACCGCTGAGAAAAATAGGTGAATGACACGACAATTACCGTCATTAATATATAGGAAGGTGTTGGATACCAATGAAATACCTCCACGAATAACTTAAGAATACTATAGTTTAAAAAGATATTTAGGATAAGAATTGTAAAATACCGAAACAGTTGTACCCGTCTTCGTAAATGCGATCCGGGGAATACCACAAACAGGTTCAGGTAAAAGCCAATGGGAAAGGTGATGCAAAAAGCGGTAATAAAGGAAGCCACATAAGGGGTTAAAACCAACCCGAAGGGCAAATAGGCTAAATCCTTTTGATAGACAAAATGATAGCAAAAGGTGAATAATAATATATTAAAAGCCTGATTGCCGCCACCACAAACAGCATATCTGAATGTATGTGCAGGTAAAAAACGCTCAAAGTACGGGTAGAAATAATCTATTGCACTTAAAATAGCATTTTTTAATTTATAATGGAGCTTCAGCATATATATATTAATAAACCTTAATAAATATTAAAAATCAACAATAAACTTCTTGTCAGCTACACACCTAATCATTATAATTAAGCAGTGGCAAATGTATATCAGTTTTACATATAAAAGCATCCTAATTTACCCCCCGACAATTAGAGCTTTCCAATCATTTAAAGATGCCTTCCCTTAAAAAGGTTTTTGTAAAAGAGCCAGCGGGTGTGAACCGACTAATAAATGCCCCTGATTCCAGCTCACTGAAAACAGCTTATCTCCTAAATTATGCCAGTTTTAAGAGGCGATAAATACCTTTAAAACTCTATTTGTTATTCCTTACTAAACAATTTATTTTTGCCGCAGGAATTGCATGACTCCGCTAAAGGTGCCTCCTATAGGCAAATAAAAGTGAGTGCTGATTCCCAGATACTTAATAAATATTTAGCCAATACAAGCACATGAATATCATTATACAGTTAAAAACGGCCGCAGCCGCCACCATTGAATCGCTCTACGGGGTACACCTGAGCCCGGAACAGGTACTGATCAATCAGACCAAACCCGAGTTTGAGGGAGATTATACCGTCGTACTGTTTTCCTTTGTAAAACAGCTAAGAAAATCCCCCGAAGTGCTGGGTCAGGAGATTGGTGAACAAATGATTAAAAACTGGCCGGATCTGTTTACCGCCTATAATGTTATCAAGGGATTTTTAAACCTGAGCGTGGCGGATAGCTACTGGCTGAATTTTCTATTAGAAAATCAGCATAGCAAGGCCTTCGGTCAGTTGCCTGCTACTGGTAAAAGAGTCATGGTTGAGTACTCCTCTCCCAACACCAATAAGCCCCTGCATCTGGGACATTTAAGAAATAACTTCCTGGGGTTCAGTATTACGGAGATTTTAAAAGCGGCCGGTCATCATACCTTTAGCTCCTGTGTGGTCAACGACAGGGGGATTCATATCTGTAAATCCATGATTGCCTGGCAGATGTTTGCAAATGGAGCAACGCCTGAATCTACCGGCACCAAGGGTGATCATTTTGTAGGCCAGTATTACGTGAAGTTCAATGACGAGTACAAAACTCAGGTACAAGCCCTTGTTGACAGCGGCATGGAAGCGGAACTGGCAGAAAAGCAGGCTCCCATTATGGAAGCCACGCAGCAAATGCTGCTGGACTGGGAAGCCGGCAAGCCAGAAGTCATCGAACTCTGGAATAAAATGAACAGCTGGGTGTACAAAGGTTTTGATGCTACCTACAAAATGATAGGTACTCATTTCGATAAAGTTTATTATGAGAGCAATACTTATTTATTAGGTAAAGACCTGGTCGTAGAAGGACTTAAAAAACAGGTCTTCTATCAGAAAGAAGATGGCAGTGTCTGGATTGATCTGACCCGGGACGGATTGGATGAAAAACTCGTTCGTCGCCGCGACGGCACTTCCGTTTATATTACCCAAGATATCGGGCTGGCAGAAGAAAAACAAAAAGAATATGATATTCAGGAAAGCATCTACGTAGTAGGCGATGAACAGAATTATCATTTTAAAGTTTTAAAACTCATTTGCCAGAAATTAGGATTGCCTTCAGCTGACGGCATCTATCATCTAAGCTACGGCATGGTGGAATTGCCCTCCGGCAAAATGAAAAGCAGAGAAGGGACCGTAGTAGACGCGGATGATCTCATTGCGTCCATGATTGATATCGCCCGTCAAAAAACCGAAGAGCTGGGCAAGGTCAGCGACTTCAGTGAAAAAGAGCTGGCTGAACTTTATAATATGATTGGTCTGGGTGCCCTTAAATTTTTTCTGTTACGCGTTGACCCTAAAAAGAAGATGCTCTTTAATCCGGAAGAAAGCATTGATTTCCATGGTTTTACCGGGCCATTTGTGCAGTATACGCATGCCCGGATTCAAAGTATCTTAAGAAAACTGGAGGCGGCCGGAGCAGCCCCATCAACACCTGCAGTCGCTAAAAACTTGCTGCCGGCAGAAAAAGAAGTGTTGGTGACTTTGGAGCAATTCCCGGGACTCATTCAGGAAGCTGCTACCGAACACGACCCGTCTAAAATTGCTATTTATGTCTTTAACCTGGCTAAACTTTTTAATGCGTTATATGCCGGGCATTCCATTTTGAATGCAGAGTCAGAAGAGAAAAAAGTACTCAGAGCACATATCGCTGCCCTTACAGGAACTAGCATTAAACGAGCCATGGCCCTTCTGGGTATCAGCGTGCCCGAACGTATGTAGATAAATATCGCCCGATATTCTCTTCTATAAACCAGCGACTTATTTAAATTAAATGTTCAATAGTCGCTGGTTTATAGTTTGTTATAATTATTAATTAACTTTTTACTTTAATACTTATTGCCCTTGCAGGATGTGCTCCTTTTTGGCAGACTTATATGCTTAGCTATTTTAAGACTCCTTTTTGGTAAATACTTTCAGTACATGCACTACTATATTCAGGTCATCGATTTCTTAAAATCCCTGAAAAATGTATCCTTAAGCCAATGATAGATTACCTACACTTATTAATGATCGAAGTACCAGGTAATTTAAAAATTACAGGATATACACTCCGGTGGAAAACTTAAACGGGCCTGCGCCTCTTTCCCCCTTTTAATCCCTCCCCCCAGCCTGGTTATTTTGTATTACATAATGTACAAACTTATAATATATTGAAAATAAAACACCTAACCTGTCATCTTCTACCTGTTACCAACACTGAATGATGACGCCGGCTTTTCTCGAAGCTTACAATCGAATCCTGGAAAAGGGCGATTTGCGTCAAATTTTGCAATGTCCTTAGATAAAGCGTTTTAAATATTTAGAATAACCTGTACCTTTGCCACACAAAAAAATCAGTATTATTGTCCTTTAAAATAAAAACTTTTAGATATTATGGCAGATATTTTTGCAAGACTGCTTAAAGATGCTGGAGGTCCGATTGGTCAGCACCGTGAGAGAGCACATGGTTATTTTGCCTTCCCCAAACTGGAAGGAGAACTGGGAAGCCGCATGAAATTCCGGGGCAAGGACGTGATCGTCTGGAGCCTGAATAACTACCTGGGACTTGCCAATCACCCTGAAATCCGCAAGGCGGATACGGAGGCCTCCGCTGCATATGGACTGGCCTACCCCATGGGTGCCAGAATGATGAGCGGTAATACCGCTAAGCACGAAGAGCTGGAAGCACGACTGGCTTCCTTTGAGCAAAAAGAAGACGCCATTTTACTAAATTACGGGTACCAGGGTATTATGAGCGTCATTGACGCTGTCTGTGGCCGTCATGATGTTATCGTTTATGACGCTGAATGCCACGCCTGTATTATGGATGGTATGCGCATGCAGCTAGGTCATAAGTTTGTATTCAAACATAATGACATTGCTGATTTTGAAAAACAAATGGAGCGTGCCACCGCACTGATTGCCAAACAAGGTCAGGGAGGTATCCTTGTCATCTCCGAAGGAGTCTTCGGTATGGCCGGCGACCAGGGTAAAATCAAAGAAATCGTTGCACTCAAAGATAAATTCGAATTCAGAATATTGGTGGATGACGCACATGGCTTCGGAACGCTGGGTGAAAAAGGCGCCGGCGTTGGGGAAGCCCAGGACTGCCAGGACCAGATTGACCTGTATTTTTCAACTTTTGCAAAATCCATGGCTTCCATTGGCGGATTTATTGCCGGTGATAAAGAAATTATGGACTATATCCGCTATAATATCCGCTCCCAGATTTTCGCAAAGAGTCTGCCGATGCCTTTTGTCATTGGTAACTTAAAGCGCCTGGATATGCTGCAGACCATGCCGGAACTTAAGGAAAAGCTATGGAGCAATGCCTTAAAACTGCAAAATGGTCTTAAAGAAAAAGGATTCGATATCGGTAATACAAATACTCCTGTCACACCGGTATATATGAAAGGTGGTGTGGAAGAGGCTACGGCCATGGTTATGGACCTCAGAGAAAACTACAGCATCTTTGCTTCCATTGTCGTTTATCCTGTCATCCCTAAGGGTCATATCATCTACAGACTGATACCTTCAGCAGCACATACGGATGAAGATATCCAACAGACTTTAATAGCATTCAGCGAAACCAAGAAAAAATTGGATGCCGGTGCGTATAAAGTAGCTGAGATTCCGGATGACTGGCGCAATGTAAAAGCATCAGATTGTTAAAATACAATTTTTAAGTATATCTTAATAAATAAGTTATAAGCGGTAATTAAAATTAAAGTTTAATAGTTGATAAGGACGAAATCTTTTGTCAACTGTTGCCTGAAAATAGATTACCTGACAGGAGGTTTAAAGTAGTTTTGCTAGACTCAGGTATTTTGTACTATTGTTTCTTGCTTCAAGCCATCAGACAATAGTTATAAAATAGAAAGGCGCAAGAGCTTAAACCTCCTGTTTTTTTGAACGCCTTCAAAGCCTGGCTATAACATCTTACATTACTGAGCAGAGAACATCCCTTTCATATTGACCTTGTCCAGTAAAAAGAAGTTATGTAATTGATTAAACAAGAAATTAGATTAAGCACCTTACTGGCTTAATCCAAGGACGATAGAATTCAGCAAGCACTATGAGTACCATCAAACATTATTTTTCCCTGGTAAAATTTGCCCATACCATCTTTGCCCTCCCCTTTGCGATGATCGGATTTACACTGGGTGCCGACGTAGTATATACGAATGGCAGTCTGAGTGGAAAAGACATCCTGGTAAAATTACTTTTGGTGCTGCTTTGCATGGTGACAGCCAGGAGTGCCGCCATGGCCTTTAACCGTTATTTAGACCGGCACTTTGATGCAAAAAACCCTAGAACGGCTATTAGAGAAATCCCTAAAGGAATCATCTCGGCCGGCAGCGCACTCAGGTTTACCATGATCAATTGTATCATCTTTATGATAGCCACTGCCCTAATCAACCCCATATGTCTGACTCTGTCTCCTGTCGCCTTGTTTGTAATTTTATTTTATAGTTACACCAAGCGCTTCACGCCCCTTTGTCATTTAGTCCTTGGTCTGGGCCTTTCGCTAGCCCCCATTGGTGCCTATCTTGCGCTCACCGGTTTCTTTGACTTATTACCCATATTATTTTCTCTGGCAGTTATTACCTGGGTCAGCGGATTTGACATTATTTATGCGATGCAGGATATAGATTTTGATAAAAGTCAAAGCCTGCACTCTATTCCGACAGCCCTTGGCGGTGCAAGCGCCTTAAGAGTTTCCGAGCTGTTACACTTATTTAGTTGCGCTTTTGTGGTCTTTGCCGGTTTCTACGGACATTTTTCCTGGCTTTATTGGATAGGCATAGCCGTATTTATCGGCATGCTGATTTATCAGCACTTACTGGTAAAACCCAATGATTTAAGCAAAGTCAATATCGCCTTTATGACTGCCAACGGAATCGCAAGCGTGGTATTTGGTATATTAGTTATAGCAGATATCGTACTATTATAATGTAAAAGAGAAGCAAATTCAGCGTACCATTTAGAAAACATTTTATGGCAAGAATCCTTTGTATAGATTATGGTGGGAAAAGAACCGGGCTCGCGGTCACGGATCCTATGCAGATTATTGCCAGTGCACTGACGACGATCCCCACACCGGAATTGATGAATTACCTGAAAAGCTATATGCAGACCGAGGCAGTAGAGAAAATACTCATCGGAATGCCTCTGAACTGGGATGAATCAGATACAGATGCTACTAATATGGTAAAAAGAGCCATCACCAAGCTAAAAAAGAACTTCCCGGATCTTCCCATAGAGACCGTAGACGAGCGCTATAGCTCAAAGATGGCCAGTCAGGCCATGGTCGCCATGGGGATGAAGAAAAAAGAACGGCAGAAAAAAGGTAATACGGACCAAATAGCGGCTACGATTATGTTACAGGAATACCTGGGACATCAGATTTAAAAAAATTAGCCTAACTTTGCCCTTTAAAATACAATTAATAATTTACGAAATTAATTCAGAAACAAAAGCTATAATAATTTAAAAATCAGTATTTTAATAATTGTAATCGCAAAACAAATAAGCAATTAATATAATATATGCAATTACCCATTATCGCCTACGGTGCACCCATCTTACGAAAAGTGGCCAGTAATATTGACCAAAATTATCCAGATCTGAAAAAACTGATCGAAGATATGTGGGAGACCCTGTATAACAGTAATGGAGTCGGCCTGGCTGCCCCGCAGATCAACAGGGATATCCGTTTATTTTTAGTTGACAGTGAGGTTATCTTCAAAAACCAGGAGCCGGAAGATGAGCCCTATCCGGATGCCCCAGGTATAAAAAGGGTCTTTATCAACGCCAAAATCACCAAGCTGGAAGGAGAACCATGGCCCTACAATGAAGGCTGTCTGAGCATCCCTAAAATCAATGAAGATGTCATCCGTCCTGAATCGGTTACCCTGGAATACCTGGACGAAGACTTTAAACCCCATACGGAGACATTTATCGGCATGACGGCCCGTATCATTCAGCATGAATATGACCATATTGAAGGCAAGTTATTTATTGATTACCTGAAACCGCTGAAAAAGAAAATGCTGCAGCGTAAGCTGACGGACATTTCAAAAGGTAAAGTGCAGGTTGGCTATAAAATGCTCTTCCCCAAAAAATAAAACAGGCGGCACAAACGGCTGCATTGTTAATTTGCAAGTGAGTAAAGACAGATTAAAAATTTATAATATGAATTTAATCCGTCTTTACTCACTTTTTTTTCAGGTTTCACAAAGCCGCAACAATACCCCCTGAGCGTAAATTTTCAATACAATCCTGCAATAAAATCCACAATAAAGTTCAGATATCGGGATTAGGCAGTATAATTGCATGAAGGAATTAAGTAGTCATACCACACCAAAGACGGAGCAGCAGTAAGCAGCAAGGACGTCTATCCAAATGTGGGAAACTCGGTCCTTATTAGATACTGCCCATTCAAGCGCAGTCATTTATATAAAAGTCAGGCAATTGAATTAATTATTTCCGATGCGCAAAAAGCGACTCATACCGACACCGCAATATCTTAACAACCAGTCCAAAGCCCGCTTTGCTTTATCTGGCCCGTTGTCCTTTATCTGTTTATTGGTCTGCTTTATCCTCCCTTCTAATGCTTTAATGTCCCAGGTAATAAACTCTGCTGACAGCCTGAGGCCCGGTTTTAATCTATATCAGGGGCTGCGGCCCGGTGATACGATTCTGGAAAACCAGAATCTGAGTCTGCCGGTGGTGATTATTAATTCTGTTAACAGCGGGCAGCTGCTTAGAAGAATTAAAAATGACACCACCTTCTATAAAGCTTTTAAGACCTTGCACGTAGTCAGCTATCACTCCAACAATCATATTGAGATCTATAACAAAAAAGGTAAGGTCAAGGCCAGCTATAAAAGCGAAGCCGAACAATTGCGCCATAACAACTGCCGCACCACTAAAATCTTACACCAGGAGACGACCGGAGATTTTTTTGACCGCAAGGGAGATTATAATTATACCATTGGCGACATGTTTGCCGGATTATTTTTTGCCAAGGGGCAGGTCTGTGGAGAAACCAATATTGTCAAAGGCAATATGAACTTTGAAACCAGTGGACTCTCCGGCATTAATAAGAAAAAGGAACAATTGAAGATGTTGTTTTTTAATCCGGGCAGAAAGATCCCGGGCATCCCCTTTATCGGGGACAAACTTGATCTTTATGATCAGGATGCTCTGAAAAAATACAATTACAGACTGGACACCGTTACTTATGGCAATCATCACGGTTATGAATTTACCATTACGCCTAAACCGGGTGCCCATGGCATCGTGATTGACTATATGCGTACGATCTTTGATGCGGAGACGTTAAATGTCCTGTACCGATCCTACTCGTTGAGCTATAAGGCGGGTATTTATGATTTTGATGTCAAGATGCAGGTGCGTTTAGATATGCGAAACGGTCAGCTGGTCCCCATCCAGCTTTACTACAAAGGTAACTGGAGCGTTGTACTCAAGGGCCGGGAAAGATCTAGTTTCTCAGCGAGCTTTACGGATTTTAATTAACACTGTAATCTGCATGAATTGTGTGGATATCCCTAAAATTTAGCAGATAACTTCTAATAAGTTGCCAAGACGAATTCTTTGACGATTGCTTTTAAATAAATCCCGCTGCTTAAAAATTCCTGATCTCACTTGCCAGGCCATTTTCTTTTCTCCTATCAAATACTTAACAAGTACGCTGTTATTTTTGGAACACGCGGCCCTTTTATATCCATTCAAAATCAAGTAATTAACAATTAATTACCCACTGGTGCATAAACAAAAATTAGTTTTTGAACACAATGTTAAATTTAATCTTTTAATCCTTATATTTGTTTCTATATATTTTTTAATCAATTAAACATGTCGTCTATGAACAATTTGTTTTATGTGGTACCTGTCCTGGGCCTCATAGGTCTTATTTTTACGATCATAAAAAGCAAGTGGGTGGCGGCGCAGGATCCGGGGTTGGATCGCATGAAAGAAATTTCTAACTATATCGCTGACGGAGCGATGGCTTTCCTCAAAAGCGAGTACAAGGTTATGTTATATTTTGTTGTAATTGCAGGTATCCTTTTAGGAATTATGGGATATAGTAATAGTAGTTCACACTGGTCTATCGCCCTGTCCTTTGTGGCAGGTGCCTTCTTAAGTGCCCTGGCCGGCTTTATCGGTATGCGGATTGCCACCAAAGCCAATGTGAGAACTGCCAATGCAGCAAGAACATCACTTAGAAAAGCACTGGCCGTTTCATTTACCGGAGGATCTGTCATGGGAATGGGCGTAACAGGACTGGCAGTTCTGGGCCTGGGAGGCTTATTTATTATCCTGCTGATGACCTTTGCTCCCGGTGCCCTCAGTGACACGCAGGAAGTCGCCAGAGCCATAGAGGTATTAACCGGTTTTAGTCTGGGGGCAGAAAGCATCGCTTTATTCGCCCGCGTGGGCGGCGGTATTTATACCAAAGCAGCGGACGTAGGTGCTGACTTGGTAGGTAAGGTCGAAGCCGGCATCCCGGAAGACGATCCCCGCAATCCGGCTACCATTGCCGACAACGTAGGTGACAACGTAGGAGACGTGGCCGGTATGGGAGCAGATCTTTTCGGTAGCTATGTGGCCACTATCCTGGCCACTATGGTGCTCGGCCACGAAGTGCTAGGCACCAATGGTAGTGCACTGGCAGATGGCTATAGCGGCTTCTCTCCCATTTTACTGCCTATGCTGATTGCAGGTACCGGTATTATTTTTTCCATTATCGGGACCTTCTTTGTCAAAATCAGTGAGAACGCCGGGCTGAGTACCAGTAAGGTCCAGGCGGCCCTGAATAAGGGTAACTGGGGCGCCATTATTTTAACGGCTATTGCCACTTATTTTATCGTAAACTGGCTTTTGCCAAGGGATACTACCATGGTACTTCGAGGTACCAGCTTTACCAGTAATGGTGTTTATGGTGCCGTACTGGTTGGCCTGGGTGTAGGAACGCTGATGAGTGTGATCACTGAGTATTTTACCGCCATGGGCAAAAGACCCGTAAAAAGCATCATTCGCCAGTCAGCCACAGGACACGCCACTAATATTATTGGTGGTCTGGCCGTGGGCATGGAAAGTACGATGTTGCCGATCATAGTGCTGGCAGCAGGGATTTATGGTTCCTTTCTGTGTGCCGGCCTTTATGGTGTGGCCATCGCTTCAGCCGGTATGATGGCCACAACGGCCATGCAGCTTGCGATTGACGCCTTTGGCCCCATTGCTGACAATGCCGGGGGGATCGCAGAGATGAGCGAGCTCCCTGGAGAAGTCCGTGAGAAAACTGATATACTGGATGCAGTAGGCAATACGACCGCCGCTACGGGCAAAGGGTTTGCCATTGCATCTGCGGCCTTAACTTCCCTAGCCTTATTTGCTGCCTTTGTCGGTATCGCCAAAATTGATGGTATCGATATCTACCGGGCCGATGTGCTCGCTGGATTATTTATAGGCGCCATGATTCCCTTTATCTTCTCCTCATTTGCCATCAGAGCGGTAGGTGAGGCAGCGATGGCTATGGTTGAAGAAGTTCGCAGACAGTTTAGAACAATACCTGGTATTATGGAAGGCAAAGGCACACCGGAATATGATAAATGCGTCGCTATCTCTACCAATGCGTCTTTAAGGAAAATGCTGTTGCCAGGCGGTATCGCCCTGATTAGCCCGCTAGTGATCGGTTTTATCTTCGGACCGGAGGTGCTGGGTGGTTTTCTAGCCGGCGCCACGGTGTCAGGTGTCCTTATGGGTATGTTCCAGAACAACGCCGGAGGTGCCTGGGACAATGCCAAGAAATCCTTTGAAAAAGGCGTGGAGATTAACGGAGAGATGCATTATAAGAAATCAGATCCCCATAAAGCCTCAGTTACGGGTGATACCGTAGGTGATCCTTTTAAAGATACCTCTGGACCTTCCATGAATATCCTGATTAAACTGATGAGCATTGTTTCACTGGTCATCGCACCAACTATTACCAAAATACATTCAGGTGATATTCATCAGCATCTACTTCAAAAGCAACAAAGTGTAGAACAGCTCCTGAATCAAAAAACAAATAATCAGCAAGACGGCCCAGTTGATGTGGATAATGAAAGTACACGCATCCATCACCTTATGCCAGGCCTCCTGTTTACAACAGGCAATACGGCTAACTTTAGGGAGGAACAAAAGTTGCCAGCTTGTCATCAGTCTAACGCAATGGTTGCCGACACAGCGGCATTAATTACGTTTAATAAGGCGGTGAATGCAACTGACACCGCCGCGCTACGGCTACCAGCAAACAGGGGCGCCATTTAAAATAAATATAGTTTTAGCAGGATTAATTGAGCGCCAATCCTTCCTTTTGAAGAATTTTCGGTCAGTTAACCTGGGCAGAAATAAAAACAAGCAGCAGCCGGTTTAGGAAACTAATAATGGCTGCTGCTTATTTTTTAGACAGAATGCTTAATTTTGAGCTTTGCTGAACTATAAATAAATAAGCAAATGCGCAAAGTCGCCTGGTTATCTAAAATCGCCTTTATCTTTAATATTATCTATTTTATAGATCTTTTATTACGTTTTAAAATAGTTGCCAATAACCTCTCTCAAGGCCCAATTGGGTTATTGGGTGGCTGGCTGCTGGCCCCTGTTTTTAATCTGGCCCTGCTTTTTTCCTTACTGCTGTTAAAAAAGAAAAACGAACCGCTACCGGTTGAAAAATGGATTTGGGTGTTTTGTCTTTGCTGTTTAATCTTCCAAACCGTATTATTTTTAGTATATGATTAATCGTTTTCTAAAAGATCGTCCTTCCAAACTCTTTATTGGCTTCACCGCCTTTTTTGTAGCCAATGCGCTTATAGCAGAATGCATTGGCGGTAAAATTTTTTCATTGGAAAAAGTCTTCGGATTTGCACCGGCCAACCTGACACTGTTCGGGGAGAGCGGACTGTCTTTCACGCTTACCTGCGGGGTGCTGCTATGGCCACTGGAATTTGTCATTACCGATATTGTCAATGAGTTCTTTGGCCCCAAAGCCGTTAGAAGAATCAGCTATACTGCCATCATCTTAATAGCCTATGCGTTTTTAATGTTCTACCTGTCCATTCATATTCCGGCAGCGGATTTCTGGGTGGGCTCCGGCAAACAAAAAGGCATCGATAATATGCAAAATGCCTTTAATGGCATTTTCGGACAAGGTATGTGGATTATACTGGGCTCCTTGGTGGCCTTTTTATTTTCACAGCTGGTAGATGTCTATGTTTTTCAAAAAATAAAAAAAAGAACGGGCGATAAAATGATCTGGCTTAGAGCCACCGGGTCTACACTGGTATCCCAGCTAGTAGACAGTTATATTGTGCTGATTATTGCCTTTAAAATTGGTAATAACTGGGCCTGGTCACTCGTGCTGGCCATTGGTGTCATGAATTATATTTATAAGTTTGTGGTAGCCATTATTATGACACCGGTGATTATTTATGTTGAAAAATGGATTGAGCGTTATGTAGGAAAAGAAACTGCGCATAAGATGCGGCTCAGCGCTATGGGACAGGAAATTGATTTACAGGACGATGGATTTGAGAATATTCCCACTGCCGGATAAAAATGCAGTTTTAAAAAACAGATTTATGCAGTAACAAAAGAAATATTGTTCCTGAGAGGAACAATATTTCTTTTATTTCTATCCGGAAAAATATCTGCTGTTTTATTTTTGGGTTGCGGTTGGACAACATTTGGCAAATGAAGACGGTTATGCCCATTCAAAATGCATCGGTAGCCGGGGGCCTGAGTCTTTGCTTACATCGACATCAAAAAGCAGGAGGCTTATATGCCAGTCGCACAAAAAACGATATCCAGGTTAACAAAAAAATGTGCTAGCTCAGATAAAGCCTTCTTTCTGACCCGGCACACAAAAATAAAATTCAGAAATTTTATGGGCCTAAATTGTCCGATTTTCCAACATAGCGAACAACTGACGCCCAAACGTAGGTTTACATGGATCGCCTTCGTATTGCTCCTTGCCAGCAAACCTAAAAACCCTATCTGAGGTCTACAAAACCTCAGTCATCCAATCCTCCTACTAAATACCTTTCGTTTAAATTCTTGAATGGATATATTCCAGCCCCGCTTTATGTTGTTTCAAACGCGGGAAATCTTTCCACGGTCGGTTTTGTTGTTCCTTAAAAAGATTGTGCTGCCAGGCAGCCCTGGCGACTAATTAATTGAATCATCAATATCGCTGCATGAGTTCTCCCATGGTTTTCTTTAAAGACCATCCGTGATACGTTTGTTGACAGACATCGGAGTCTGTTAAATCCCTTTCCTGCTCAGTTTATGATGAGATTAACCATAATCCGGTTAATTATCCTATATTTAATCTACAAAAACAATCTATTCAAATTCATATCTAAGCAGTCTCTATTGTCATGCATGCATATTTTATCAGTGGGCTCGGGGCTGATCAGCAAATGTTCTGCAGAACACAACTGCCGGCCGGTTACACCATCTGTCACCTACCCTGGCTTCGACCAGAAAGGACAGAGGATTTTGCTTCGTATGCCAGAAGATTGGCAGCAGGCATAGACCAGTCCACCCCATTTATATTAGTCGGCCTTTCTTTAGGAGGTATGATGGCCATAGAGATGAACCATTTTTTAAAACCCACCTATACCATTCTGATCTCCAGCGTCACTAACAAAAGAGCCCTTCCCTTCTGGTTTAAACTCGCCAGCATAACGGGGATTTATAAAATCGTTCCTGATTATTTTTATCACCATAGAAATTTTATAACGGCCTGGCTGCTGGGGGCACAGTCCAAAGAAGATAAGGCCCTCTTAAGTAAGGTCATGCTGGAAGCTGATCCTGTCTTTGTAAAATGGGCCATTCCAAGAATCCTTAGTTGGGATAACCATTTTATTCCTGAAAAGCTCAAGCACATCCATGGAACAAAAGACGTTATCCTTCCTTACAGACCTAATAAAAGAACCTTGCCCGTTCAGGATGGAACCCATTTTATGGTATTCAACCGCGCGGCGGCAGTAAATAAGCTATTAGCAGCAATACTAGCGAATACAGCAGGCCCCTATTCTCGTTAACACCATGGCATGCCTCTAACAGGACTTGAATTTTCTTTTTGCCCTATATAATAAATAAACGCCAAACATGTACTCGTTTTCCTAAAATGCGCTTTTTGCTATAAAAAGCAGCGGGAATGAATCTTAACTACCTCTTTTCAGACGCCATTATGCTGGAATTTAAAATAAATTTAATCCTTTAAGCAAATAAAATAAGCCTCCCCAAATTACGGGTATTTACAGCCAAAGGGCTAATAATCACGTCATTAGACAATGATTGCTTTAACATTTATAACATAATTTTTCTTAATTTCTTAAGCAACATTAACATTTGAGAAAGTGCAAATATTGCATTTTACAGTGTATTCAATTATTTATTAATTATTATTATAATGTTTATTTATTTAATTATAAATATATTTATAAGAATTATTTAGCTAACAAACACCTGTACGGAAACGATTCCGTAAATAATTATTTATTTAATCAAGACTTAAAGTTAATTTAGCTTATTCTTTTTTTTAACACTTAAAAACACTTCGAATGATACTTTACGATCACGGTCTTACGGTTTTGGGGGGCATTTTGAAGGGTTATCATAACAGGAATGCCGGTTTTAGGGATTTTGCAACGTCTAATATGAAAACCTTTTCACTTATTCAATGGTTAAGTTGACAGCTAACCTCTTTAAAAATGGCTAAAAAACCTAAAGCGCCGCCTCCATTTCTATTAATTAAAAACTTGGATCACCTAATAAAAAAAGCCATTATGTCTGATCAGACCTGATGAAATAAATAATGCAGGGAAAAACACTATGCGCTTTTTTTAATACAATTATGCGCCGAAGGCCTACATTGTACCTCATCCAACAGCAGCAATGAGACCTTGACGCATCCAATATATCGCTGCGCCTGTACATCTTTTTTAGCACCATAATCTTTATCTATTCTC
The DNA here is from genome assembly GCF_900107765.1 of Arachidicoccus rhizosphaerae. Lineage (GTDB taxonomy): Bacteria > Bacteroidota > Bacteroidia > Chitinophagales > Chitinophagaceae > Arachidicoccus > Arachidicoccus rhizosphaerae. The sequence goes on from NZ_FNQY01000010.1 coordinate 150,934, forward strand.
CTCACAATAAAGATCTTGATGCGCCGCCACCGTTTTAATCAAGGCATTATAAGATAATCAAGGCAGTCTTAAATAGAAATCCTTCTCTCATTCTTCATAAATGAATCAATATTTATCACGAAACCTTTCAACATTTATTACCTCACACTCAAAACAGATTCAAAAAACACACATCACTCTAAAAAAATTTCCATGACAAAAACACAAAAAAAATGGAGGTCCTTTTTGGCAGCACGAAACAAACCGCTACAATCTGTGACTTCTAAAAGCCAGCCGAATTATAGCAAAAGGCTGGTAAAAGCTGCCATCGGCACGCTTTGCACAATGGGGCTGATAGGCTATCCCTGCCTATCCGCTGAGGCACATCTTAATTTTTCACCCGACTTTACAAAAGATTTTAAATTCGAAGCAGGCGATTATTACCAGCAAATCGTAGCCGGCAAGGTAACCGACACGGCAGGCGCACCAATAACTGGCGCCTCGGTACTTATAATCGGAACTAAGGAAGGGGCTATTACTGATCAGGATGGCAATTATACCATCAAGGCTAGTTCCGGCCAAACGCTGATGTTTAAATATGTCGGCTATGAACAACAGGAAATAAAGGTTACCGGCAATCATCTGGATGTACGTCTTGTTCCGGAAACCTCTACCTTAGATGATGTCGTTATGATCGGTTATGGTACACAGAAAAAAAGGGATCTTACCGGAGCTATATCTACGGTTAACACAGAACAGCTTAAAAATGAAAACCCCGCTTCCCTGCAGGATATTATGCGCTCCAATGTACCAGGGCTAAGCGTTCCGTACAGCACATCCGCCAAACCTTCCGGGGATTTTCAGATCCGGGGTAAAAACACGTTAAATGCGGGAGCGACACCGCTAATTGTCCTGGATGGGGTTATTTATTATGGTTCTATTAATGACATTAATCCGGATGACATCGCCTCTGTGGATGTTTTAAAGGATGCCAGCTCAGTGGCCGTTTATGGAGCCAAAGCAGCCGAAGGCGTCATTGCCATTACCACTAAAAAAGGTCGGACGGGCAAACCAACAGTAGCGGTCAACGCCAATTTTGGCAGAGCTACACCAGAAATTAACCAGCGTCCTTATGATGTGAACGGCTATGTAAAGTTCAGGGAAAATGTAGCCCTCAGCCAGCATGCGACTACGGCTAAACCCTATCAATACAGCGATCCCCGCAATCTACCCAGTGACATCACGGTCGATCAGTGGCTGGCCTATGACGGCTCCAAAGGAGATCCGGTAAGTATCTGGCTGGAAAGACTGGGCATGAAAAGCGTGGAAGTCAATAATTACCTGGCCGGACGCAGTGTCGACTGGTACGATATGATTATCAATAGTGGTAACCAACAAAATTATACGGCCAGTCTCTCGGGCAAATCAGACAGGGTTTCCTATTACTGGTCCGCCGGTTATCAGGATAATGACGGTATTGTCTATGGAGACCGGTATAGTATAGCCAGAAGCCGTCTGAACCTGGATGCCAAGGTAACGGATTTCTTTTCCATGGGGATGAATGTAGGCTTTGCGGTCAGAGATGAAAGCGGCGTTGCCGCGGACTGGAATAAGGCCATCACCAACTCTCCTCTTGGTTCTATCTATACGGATGATTCTTCCACCCTTCGCTACAGCCCTAATGACCAGCAAGGTCTTGGACAGACTGAAAATGTACTGGGCGCACCCACTTATACGGACCGTTTGAAAAAGTACTATACTTTAAATGCCAATTTCTATGGTAAGGTAAAATTGCCATTCGGTATCCAGTATCAGGTAAACTTTACGCCTCAATATCAGTGGTATCAGTACTATAATGCAAACTCTTCCGGTTTTGTAGGCTCCAACTGGGAAGTACAGGGGGGCCTGGCCCATAGAGAACATGCGGTGACCTATCAATGGAACATCGATAATTTACTTACCTGGAACCATGATTTCGGCGATCACCATTTTGAAGTAACGTTGCTGCAGAATGCGGAAAAGTATCAATATTGGAGTGATCTTGTAGACAACAACGGTTTTGTACCCAATGACGACCTGAGCTATCATAACATCGGTGCCGGAACCAACGCGGTTCCTTCCAGTGATGATCAGTACGGAACCGGGCAGGCATTTATGGGCAGATTGATTTATGCTTACAAACAACGTTATATGTTGACGGCCTCCGTGAGAAGAGACGGCTATTCTGCCTTCGGCGACAAGTTTAAATGGGGCACCTTTCCGGCTGTCGCACTGGGCTGGGAGTTCACCAAAGAACCCTGGTTTAAACCCAGTTGGCTGGATTACGGTAAACTGCGTCTTTCTTATGGGGTAAACGGGAACCGGGACATCGGCCGCTATGTAGCGCTGTCAAATATCACCACAGGTAAATATTTTCACGTGGGAGATGATGGTTCCGTAGAATCCGTGAGCGAGCTCTTTGTAGCGAATATGGCCAATCCGAACCTACAATGGGAAAGAACAGCCGCCTACAATGTCGGATTGGATTTTAGGTTATTACATGGAATCCTCTCAGGAAGCATTGATGCCTATAAGAGTAAGACCACCAATTTATTGGTAAAACGCTCTCTGGAAGATATTATCGGTTTTGATTATATCTGGACTAATCTCGGACAGATTAATAATCAGGGGCTGGAATTCCAATTGACAAGCCAAAATATCAACCGCCCTAATTTTACCTGGTCCAGCAGCTTTAATTTCTCGCTGAACCGCAACAAAATCATAAGTCTTTATGGAGACAAACAAAATATCGTGGATGCAAACGGCAATGTCACCGGTCAGAAAGAGCCAGATGACATTACCAACGGCTGGTTTATCGGTCATCCGCTGGATGCCATTTGGGATTATAAAGTATTGGGGGTTTACACAGAAGCAGAGAAAGACCTGGCTAGTAAATACGGGCAACAACCCGGTGACTTTAAAATAGAAGACGTCAATGGAGACGGTAAATATACCAATGATGACAAACAGTTTCTGGGTTATAAAAATCCAAGGTATAATCTCTCTTTACGCAACGACTTTACTTTCCTTAAAAACTTTGATTTTTCTTTTGTGCTCTATGCCAAACTGGGCGCCATGACTACTTTCAATAATGCCAAAAACAATAGTGGTTTTATCGACCGCAGTAGTTATTATGATTTACCCTACTGGACCGTAGACAATCAGATTAATAACTATGCCAGGCTTTTCTCCAGTGACGGAGGTGCCAGTTATAATGTCTGGCGCAGTACGTCCTTTGTCCGGCTATCCACGATCTCTTTAGCTTATACCTTCCCTAAGGAGCTCATCAAAAAAGCACAGATTAAGGATCTCCGGGTTTATTTTACAGTGCGCAATGCGGCGTTATATGCACCCAACTGGGATTACTGGGACCCGGAAATGGATACCCCAGGACCTTCCCCAAGAAATTATACACTGGGGCTTAACGTAACACTATAGTGTTAGCTGAGACGCTTATCCCTAAGGAAGGATATTCTATTAAAAATCAAGAAAAAATAAAGTTATGTTGACAATACAATTTAAATATAAAGCCTTGCTGGCTATAAGTCTTGCAGGAATTATCACCGCCAGTAGTTGTAAAAAGGACTATCTGGACTCTAAACCCCTTTCTTTTTACACCCCTGCCACTACCTACAACACGGCCGCAGGTCTTAAAGGCGCACTGGTTGCCTGTGAGCGCAATCTGCGTTATAATTGGTCCGGTGACGGTGCTCCGGAGATCACACAGCTCATTTTCTCCGATATCGCGGTGGACGGAACGGATGACAAGTCGGGGCCTGCCCAAAACATGGATCTGCAGATCACCCCTGATGCGATAAACAGCACTAACGACAACGCTGACCATAACCGGATTTTCTATTTCTGGCATCAGGGATATGCTGACATCAAGTATGCGAATACTGTTATCACCTACATTGATGAACCGAAATGGGATACCACGGATCAGGCGCAACTGGCCACCAGAAATGATCTGCTGGGCCAGGCCTATTTTCACCGTGCATTCCGGTATTATGAACTGACCAACGAGTTTGGCGATGTACCCTGGGTAGGCAGGCTTTATAATGAGCCCAAACTGGATTTCCAGACCGTGGACAGAACGGTCATTTTAAAGCAGATTCAGTCGGATATGCAATTTGCAGTAAAATGGGTAACCGATGAGGGTAAAGCCAAAGGAGAGGTAACCAAAGGAGCCTGTCAGCATCTGCTAGCTAAAATCGACCTTGCCCTTGGTGACTTTGACGGCGCCATCCAGGCGTCCACGGATTTAATAGATGGTGGGAATTATCATTTAATGACTGATCGGTTTGGCCAGGATGCCAATAACGCTACTAAAAATGTGGTCTGGGATCTGCATCTGAACAGCAATAAAGACATCTCGGCTAACAAAGAAGCGCTTATGTTGGTCATCGACAAGCCGGATATGGATGGTAAATTTTCAGGAGGCACGCAGATCATGCGACAAACGATGCCTTATCTGGCAGGTGGAAAGATTAAAACACCGATGGGTAATAACGGTGTTAGTGATAAGGTAGATATTGAATACTCTTATACAGCCACTATGGGGCGAGGACTTGGCCGCTGCCGTCCCAGCTGGTATACAGAGAAAGCCATTTGGGCAGATGCAGGAAATGATCTCAGACATGCGCCGGGAAACTGGGTTAAAATGGAGGATTTTGTATACAATGAACCTACCCTGAAAGGAAAGGACCCTTATTATGGTAAACACCTGCAATTATATGATGGCAACACCCTGCTGTGTTCAGATACATTAAGGGACTGGTTCGAATTCCCGTTTTATAAATTATATATCCCGGATGACATCAATACGCCTCCCAGAGGAGGTAATGGCGACTGGTATGTTTTCAGACTGGCAGAGACCTATCTGGTCCGGGCTGAGGCTTATTTTTGGAAGGGAGACCTGGCCAGTGCAGCAACGGATATCAACAAAGTCCGGGAAAGGGCTAAAGCAACGCCCATTAGAGCTTCGGATGTTAGCATAGCGACCATCCTTGACGAAAGAGCACGTGAGCTTTATTATGAGGAAGAAAGAAAAGTAGAACTAACCAGAATTGCTTATTTATTTGCGCAGTCAGGTAAGAGCTATAAAGGCCATACTTATAGCACCGCTAATTTCACGACTAGTAATTTCTGGTATGACCGGGTACTGGAATGCAATAACTTTTATAAAAACAATACCGTTACACCGCATGGGGATATGTATAAAATCAGCCCATATCAGGTCCTCTGGCCTGTCCCTCAGAGTGCTATCGATGCCAATACGGGCGCACAGATTAATCAGAACGCGGGGTATTCAGGTGCTGAAAAGAATGTAGCAGCACTAAAGAGCATACCAGAAGATTAATCAAAATGAATACAGCTGTTGCCATTGCTTAGGTATTGAAAACAGCAATACATTTTGGAGGTAGGTTTGAGTGAGTGTATGTGGATCAAAAAGGGAGTCGCTCCGTTCATTGATTATTTCAATGAGCGTAGAGACTCCCTCATTTATCAAAGCTTTCAATACAGCATTCAAATACGGCCAGATTAAATGACTAAGCTAAAACAGTGCCCTGTATACATCACTACGCTGATGTATACAGGGCACTGTTATTTTATAAATGCTTGTCCGGTCAAAATGTATGATCGTTGAAAATCCTAGAAAGGATATCCGATGGCGATATTAAAAATCAGATTATCTTTTCTCCAGCTATTACTGCCAAAATCAATCTGGTCAAATACCCACCGGTCGCCTTTTTCCAACCAGGGTTTACGAATCGGCATCCCCACATCCAGTCTTAATATCAGAACGGTCAGATCAAAACGCAACCCTACCCCTGCATCAGCCGCCATCTGATTTATAAACTGACCGTTAAAAACACCGCCCGGCTGGCCTGCATTGGAATTAAAAAGCCATATATTCCCGAAATCCGCAAACACCGCTCCTTCCATAAAACCAAATAAATGCGGGCGGTATTCTACCGTTCCTTCAATTTTAATATCTCCTGACTGGTCCGGAAAAAAGTCGCTGCCATTATACACATCTGCCACATTATATGTACCTGGCCCCAGGGATCTCGCCCTAAACCCTCTTAGACTATTGGACCCTCCGATAAAAAATTGTTTGCTATAGGGTAAAATGGTAGAATTACCATAAGGAATACCTACGCCGGCCATAAGCCGGGCTGCCAGTTTACTTTTTCTGGAAATTCTTCTAAAATACCTGAACTCGTTTTCTATTTTTACGTATTGATTAAAAGGCTGACCAAACAGTTCTTTAATCTTCCCCTCCCGGGCATTTGCACCCGTGATAATCCCATATAGATTCGCTGACAGGTCGATGGCGGCGTTATAATAATAAGTATTTCTTTTAAAAGCCTGAGCCGTATTGGTAACTGTATAGCTATAACTCGGACCAAAGGTAAACTGCTTGTCAATTACATGCGCCAGGGTTGGATTCTGACTATGAGCCACACTGTCTGCATAGGCTGGAGAAACGCCTGTCGGATTTACATAGCTTATATTAATCACATTGAGATTATGTGATCTTTTTTCATTTTCGCGCCACTCATACCCAAATGAGCCCGTAAAAGAATTCAATGTATATAGTCCCACCCTGCGGTTTATGGAATAGCCCAGACTCAGGTTGGTATGCGGGATGTATGCATTGTCTGATTTAAAGTCAAAAGGACTGATAAATCTGGGCCAGGTAATACCTGTTTTAATCCCCCCCTGATAAACATTATTACCTTTATTGCTACCCCCCATCTGTAAATCGGTACTTCCGAATAAACTAACGGTAAAAGCCTCCGCTCCCTTGAAAGCATTTCTGTTTTTCCAGTTAATATTAATCTGTGAACCCATAAAATTAGCAGATGTGGTTCTGCCTTGCAGTTCCAGCTGCAGGGATTTGCCCTGATAAGGAGTCAGGTAATAATAAACATCCAGCTTTGCCGAGTCTTCCTTGTGCTGCACAAATTTATTCTTGACAAATTTATACGGCCCAAGGTTAATCATTCTATTGATACTGTTATTGTGAAGACTACGGCTATAAATATCTCCCGGATGCATCAACACTGTATTTTTAAAAGCATAGGGCTTAATGGTTTGATGAGGATCTACCACATTATACCATCCATACTGCTTCATTTTACTTTTGTGACGGGCCGTATCCCTTAAGGAATAGTCCGGGTATAAAAAGATGCTGTCAATTTTATAAATCCGCCTGGCTTTATCAGAAGTTTCCGGCTTCACGACTACATTCATATCTACCTGATGATTGCCAACCGTACTGTCAACTTTAACCAATAAATCTTCAGGGGCAAAGAAGTAAAACCCTTTATTTTTCAATCGGTTATCAATCCGAACTCTTTCATCTTTAATATCATCCAGGTTATATTTCCTACCCTCCCTTAAAATAGACCTGCCGGTAGCCCTTTTGATGGCCTGACTTAAGGAATCTTTTGCTTTGGGAAAACTAACGCTGGCAATATGATAGGAAGGCCCTGGCTGGATCTGATAGACAGCGCGGCCTTTTTTTGCCGTAGTATCCAGACTGCCATCAACCGCAGCCTGAAAATAACTATTGTTTTGCAGATACCCCTGTAAGACTTCACTGTTTTTAGCCAAATTCACATCACTGACTAGTACCGGCGGTTCCCCGAATTTCTGGTTCAACCAGTGTTTTATCCCCTTGGTTTTCTGCGTTTTTGTTTTATTATATACCCATAGCTTAAATCTAAGTCCTAAAAAAGAACTATTGGGAACCGGCCTTAATAATTCCTCCATCTGTTCTTCCAGATCCTTACGCTCATCACTGGTAATTTCAGCAGAATCAACCGCCTGCTTACTGATATCCAGTGTACTGCCTGTATAAAGTTTCTGCCCCTCTGCCAGATATTTTGTATTGCTGCATCCGCTAAGCGTAGTCCCAATCACGTAAAGTAGGGCCAATACCGACAATATATGAACTGTCCTGCCTGCACAAAAACCGCGACCATGGCGGCTACCAACTCTGCTGCCATGCCCTTCCGGTAATCTTTTAACCGAACTCTTTTTCAATATGATATGTCTGCCTGTATGAATTTGCATATTCTATTTAGTCGTTGCGCAAATAATTGTTTATATCGGTTTGTTACCAAAGTCCCATCTAATGGGCAGTGGCAGCCTCCTTATTACCATCCTCCACACTGCTATCCCCTTTTGCTTTTTTTAGAGGAGCTGAATTAACAAAGGATGTTACCGTATCGGTATTTTCACCGGCGCTCTTATTGCCGGACGCTGGTGCGACAGTTGTGGCGCCATTCAGGGTGTTTTTTGAAGCAGGCCTGACTGAAGATGTTGCACCCGTGCCATTTGCGGCACTGTCTGTTTTACTGCTGTCCTTTATTTGTTCTTCCTGTTGCTCCTGCTGCTGTCTGACACTGTCTTTTTCTGCCCGCTGTCTTTCTCTATATCGTCGCAGCCATTCTTTTTGCTCCTGACTACGCCCCCTTAATATCTCTTTGAATTTATCGTAATCAAGCGTCATGGAGAAGCCCACACCCGTTTCAATCACCTGTCCCTGAATTACAATAAAGTGATCATTACGGTAGGCACGTAATAAATAACGGCCATCGCGGCTAAGCTTATACCCCACCGAGACATTTCCTGCAATACTGGTGGCCTTCTCTCCCGCCTGAGCTCCTTCCAGGTTAAAGTTATTGCCTACGCTGACAGTCAGACGGTCATTAAGGAAGTTTTTTGAAACCCCTACATTCAGATCCGTCCGGTTGGTGGCCGTACCGCTGGAATAATCCTCTCCAGAAGTCAGGCCAAAGTCAAGATCCACCCCACTAATCAGATTATCGGCTAATCTGTTCAGCTGATCAGATAATAGGCTGGAGACGCTGCTGCGCAGTGCACCTTCCACTGTCTGACCTTCTACCATACTTTGTAATGGGTTATCTCCGATAAAATGACCCAGTACAAGCACCCCAAGTACTTGTTTATTCATTTCATTCGGATCCGTTCTGATCTGTGCCAGCCTGGTACTGACAGCATTGGTAACCTCACTTGACACATTTACCTTGCTGTTATCATCTGGCAGGGTGATATCAAAACTAAGTTCCGGTTTCAGCAATTCACCCTTCATCATCAGAGCGACTTCAAATGGCAGTTTTTGTTTAAACTGCGTTGTATTTTCACTGCCCGTCAACTGATTTTCCACAAGATCCAGTGGCGGCACATTGGCTGTATACACGGCCGTTAAGTCCACATTGGCACTCGTTGGATCTCCGGTCCAGATGATGGTACTTCCTTTTTTAAATTTAAAATTCCGTTTAACGGTGGCGTAAGACAGGTTATAGGAACCGTCGTTGACTTCATACGTTCCGGTCAGACTGGTCTTTCCACTGGGATCAATACCGCCGTTTAAATGTGCCTCCCCTTTTAGTTTGACCATATCTCCGTTGCGTTCATCGAGCACAATAGAAAAGAGCGCATTTTTATCTACATTAATTGTAGCAGAGATGTCCATACCCTGAACACCTGTATTACGCAAAGAATCCAACTGTTGCTCTATCATAATAGAGTCCAGGTTCGGCTTTTGATTTTTCTTTACAAATTCAACAACCCCGTCTCTTTCCTCTACGGAAGGGTCGGCTGAAGGAATTACGATGGTCAGATCTGTTTTATCCCTAACACCTATGGTGCCATCCACTATAGGCGTATTCATATCACCGGCAATATTCATACGGGCATCCATATAAAGTTTACCATAATAAAGAGGGTTATCCGCTTTAGTACTATTGATCACCTGAAAATCACGGGCATTAACCTTCAAACCAAAACCATAATCCGTATAATTCTGTGTTTTGATTACACCATCTACCGTCAGTCTCCTCTTTTGCTGATCCAGTACATGCACCTGATCTAAATGGATGCCCTCCTGATCAAATCGCACTTTCTCATCAGGCATTGTAAAAGGCGCATTGAGCATGGCTACATTAAACCCTGCCTGATTAAAATGCAGGCTTCCGTTAATCTTTGGTTGATCCATATTGCCCTGAATGTTCAGCTTACCATCCAGGCTACCTTGCATATCTTTTAAATAGCCCAGGGTCAGCCCTTCGATTGATTTTAGATTCAGCTTTTGCAAATCCAGCAAAAAGTCCATTTTGCTTTCCGGAGCTGTATAATAGGCCCCGGAAAGATTTACCTGATTTCCCTGGCCTGTAATGTCAATCTTCGTCTGATAAGCTCCTGGTATTTTATTATCAATATTAACCGCCACATTACCAATTGTGTCAGTTTTAAAATTCAGATCCTGAATACGGACATTTGCTGTCACCAGCGGATTGGTCATCATGGAATCAATGGTCGCAGTACCGCTGAGCATCCCTCCCACCTGTATAGAATCCTGATTAACAATCTTAGTCAGGGTCTCTATTTTAAAGTTCTTAAAATCAATATTGACCGGCGCTCCGCTCTGCTCGGGCACTGACTGCACCTGCAACTCCTGCCCTTGATTCATCAGCTTGAAATTATGTATCATAAGTCCAAGCGAGTCATACTGAATCATGTTATCCTGGGCTACCTGCCACGGGATATAATCCAACAAGAGGCTGTCAGCCATCAGTTTTAACTGTAGTTGGGGGCCATTAACGGAGGCCACTGCCCCTAGTTTATAATAATCCTTACCAGTCTGATCATGAACATTCAATACAGCGGTCAACTGATTATTTTTAGCCATCCCGGCTAAGGAAGGTCCGTCTAACTGCACCATGTCACCTATTGCCACATGTTTAAATCCCGCCTGATAACTGAGCACCTTTTGATCACCGTGAATCTTAAGCAGTCCTTCAGTCAACGTATCGGTGTCATAGACCGTATTGGGCAAAGAAGCGTCCAGATCCAATGCAGGAGTCAGGTTATCAAAATGACCGGTAATCTGTATAGTATCCAGCCTTTTTAAATCCGGTACAAAACCTGCAATCATCGGAGTTCTGAAGATGCGGGCATGAAAATCTACCCTTTGGTGACCTGTAGCCGTATCTGCCCCTTTAAGGCTATCTGCGTTGAGCACTGCACCTGAATTGGAAAAGGCCCTGGCCTGATCCAGGATGCCAGGCGCTGAACTGGCCTTAGCCATAGTGGCGCCTTTGTTAATCTGACTGCTATCCGCAGGCAGGCCAGGCAGACTGTCAACCGCCAGATACCTGTTGAACATCTGTTGGAGAGCCGGAGCTAATTTAGTCAGCTGATATTTACCCTGCATACTGGCCACCATTCCCAGACTGGCTGCATCTAATACCAGACTACTGGAATCCGCGGTTGCAGTGGAGATAAAACGAATTGAATCTGATTGTAACCTTCTATTTCCACTGATTAAAACCAGATTATTAATATTGACTTGCCCGTTCAAAGAGTCAGGATCCGCGCTGGTAAAGCTGGCCCTCATATCCGTATGCATCTTAAGCGTGTCGGTAGTCAGATGCAAGGCTTGGAAATCCGCACTATCCAGTTGAAGATCTATATTTAATGCCGGTGACGGACCAGTCATATCCGCATCACCCACCAGTTTAAAACTTAAGTTGGGGTCGGCTAGCTTTGCATCTAATTTATATTTTCCCCGATCTGCATCGGCCTCAAATGTCAGATCCTTGTAATTATACCCTTTGAGTTCCATTTGGCGGATCACGCCATTCAATGCCAGGCTCGCTTTTTTGGGATTAAAACTTTCTCCTTTTAAATCCGTGGTTAGACTTAGCCTGCCTACCATATCCTGCATGCCCGCCAATTTTCCAATATTGAGATTATGGGTACTGAGACTTCCCTGATAGGTCTCAAAATCCGGGTGGCGCATATCGAGGCGTCCTTTGAAGGAAGCGTCTCCATCGCTGGATTGTAAGGCCAGCGATGTATTGAACTGGCTGATTGTTCCTTTAAAATTACCGGATGCCCTTAAACTTGCAGGCAGTGCGTAGCCGGCGGGCATTACGCCCGGCGGCATCATTTTCATAATATCAGATCCGGTGGATACAAAATCTCCGAGTACCAGATCCATATAGGTTTTATCAGGATCAGGCAAGCCCATCAGATGGCCGGAGGCTTTCAGGCTGGTATTCCCTAATCCACTTACTACAAGTGTCGGAACATGCAAATCACCCACTTTACCCTCCAGCTTAGCCTTAAGTTTCACGACAGACCCGGCAAAATTAGTGATGGCCGGGTAGGCTTTTAAAAATGGCGCCGCCAGTAAGATGTCCTGCATACCGATTTCACTGTTATCGATATTAGCCTGAATGCCTAATAAGGCAGGATTAGCTGCCACAGCGTCCAGGGAAGGATAATTTATCTGGATTTCATCACCCAGTTTACTATGCGGAAGACCTAAATAGAATTTTTTAAGATAGGCGGCCTTAGGGCCGTAAAAGAACAAACCGCTTAAACTATCTACCGCAAATCCACTTTTGTCCTTAAGACTTAATTGTCTGAGCTTACCCTGCATACTGTCTGCCACAAACCAAAAGTCCTCTACCCGGGCGTAAATGCCCTGCATATCCATGTGATAATAATCCAGTCCCTTAGGTTCCTTAGGCATATCCTCATTATCAAAAGCTATCCGGTTATCAGTCAGTGTCAATTTTTTAACACTGAACTGCCAGGGCAGCGCCGTAGCCATGGCGGTCGTTGGGGTGATTAAGGTATCAATATGTTTTACCGTTTCTGAGACAACCTTACCTACCGTTTTAGGGCTACGCATCACCACCTTAGCACTGGTCGTATCCAATAACACCTCATCCAAGGCAATATTTTGTCGGGGCAGGTCTATCTTATCAAAACGAACTAACAACCTGCCCAGGTCCAGACCTGCGTCCATTTCCAGGGACCGGTAGTTCATCAGTATTTTTTGCATATCCACCCTGCCAATACTTAAGGTCATATTCAGGGGCTCTGTAGCAGTATCAGCAACCGGAGCCGATTCAGACAAGGCTAGCTGTTCGATATTAGCCCTGACATTACTTAAGTGGGTTTCAGGGACGGCAAAGGCCATTTTATTAAGGTCAAATTCCCCGATTTTCGTATCAAAATGCCCTAAAAATACATGAATATAATTCTGATCCACAGAATCATTATAACGAAGTTGTATCCGGTCCAGGTTAATTTTACCTAGATCAATGGCAAAACTGCTCTTCGAGGTATCCGCCGCTTCCGGTGTTGTAGCAGTCGTATCCGCAAATGCCTGAACAATATAATCAAAATTATAAACGCTGTCTTTGCTTTTTGAAATATGAGCAGTCACTCCCTGCCAGTCAATCTGATCGATAACCAGTCTTTTTTCAAAAAGTTTCCAGAGGTTCATTCTGGCTTCCAGGTCCTCGCTATACAAAAGGGTATCCTTATGCTGGTCTTCCAAATAAACCCCTTTAACGGACAGGGAAGTCGGGAATTTTAAATAAACGGAGGCAATTTCTACCCTGGTTCCCAGCTTGTTTTCCAGGTAACTAACGGCCTTTTTACGAATAAAATTCTGTACGGAAGGCACTTGCAAAAGCAAGATAACAAGTACCAGGATTACAATAATGGATCCCAGTACCCACAATATGGCCTTGAGTGCTATTTTAAGGGTCTTTGTCAATACCTAATTTTCCGGTAAAGGTAAATTATAGGCCGCGGGTTAGCAAGGATTTATAAGACAATTAAGCGAAGAAAAGCCTCTTAGCCGCCGGAAAGGAATAACTGGGCAATTTTTCCCGACAAATCGGGCAATTTTCTCTACAATGATTTATGCAACACTGGTATCTGATGGCAAAATAAACGCGAATTTACCAGGCACTATAATAAAATAAGGGCAAAAGAGCCATTCAATTTCATAAAAATCATAGGAACGGAGCGTTTATCCCTTGTTTATCCCTTATTCTGCTCTTAACTAATGCGTCAGCAAAAGGGGTCTGACATGCTGATAATCCATTTGCACCCTGGCTGGTTGCGTTAAGGGATCTGACGAGGAGGACTTTGTAGAAACAGCCTTATCCATGAATTTAAAGGGAATTAAATAAGTTTTTCTAGGAGACACTTTTGCTGAGCCGCTATGTGCATGAAACACATAATAATATGCGCCGCTTCTATCCTGGAAAATATCCCCATGTCCGGATCCTGGAAGACCGGTATTCTTTTTGGAAATCACCGGTCCGGATGAAGCCTTAACCCAGGGGCCGGTCGGCGAACTGGCAGTTGCATACCCCACCGCATAGTCCGGATTCCTAAAATCATTAGCACTATAAAAAAGATAGTAAAATCCTTTGTGATAAATAACCGTTGGCCCTTCCGTTACTGGCCATTCGGCATGAGCGGTATTCTCCCAGGCTTCCGTAGCCTTTATGCAAGGCTTTTCGGTGTTCAGTACCACACTAAAAGGTGCATTAGCCTGCCCAGCGAAAGAATTTTTAAGATTTAGTTTCAATTCACTTACATAAATATTGTTGCCATGGTCCAGTTTTACATAATAAATAAAAGTCTTTCTAGAAACCGGATCCGTAAAAATAAATGGATCAATATGTTTAAATCCGTCATTAAATAAAGGTAGAAATCCATCATTACCGTCTTTTTGAATAAAGGGTCCGCTTATTGCCGATGAATGAGCCACGGCTATCTGCTCATTTGCCGTATACGCTAAAAGAAATGCCGGCATTTGCGCGGAGCTCTTTTGCTCATCTCTGCCCTGAGTATCAAGGCAAAGTAACTGAGGGGCCCAAAAACCCTTATTTCCAAAGCTATGACTGCTGTCCAGGGCCAGATAATCAGTATTTGCGCCTTTTTCAACTCTATGCCAGTTTATCAGATCTGTAGAATGGTATAATTTAAAGCCTTCCGTCACTGTTTTATCGCCTGAAGTCCCGATTAGAAAATAGCTACCATTTGCATAAAAGATGGTGGGATCAGCAATTTTTAAAGTATCAGGGGTTACGGGCGTTGTACTATTACCAGAAAGACTCTTTACACGCTGCCCCTTTACATTGAAAAGTAAACAGCCCGAACAGACAAGGGTTAAAGCCAGTAAAACTACCGATTTTACCTTTTGCCTTCGGCTGATATTGTTTAAAAATGAGTTCAAAACACGCATACGGCCACCTGATTTAGTAAATAAAATAACTTAAGCTACAAATTATCTTTTTTTGTCCCAGATCCATGCCTTCAAATATAGTTCAGCAAATGCGCATAAGAATGTACCCGTTTATCATTAACAAGTACCATTAACATTCTTCCGCTTCAAATGGGTCTACGGAAGGTTTAGGACTATAAACACCTTGATGACGCTGCTGGGAAAAGGGCCACCCTAAGCGCACACTTGGACGTGGGGCGTATGAGCGGTGCCTTACTTAAATTCACTGGTCAGTACACCGATAATAGCCTGAATAAACCCCAGGTCCAATGGTTTCACGCTGCCTTTTGGCGCCTGACCTTCAGGCGCTTCATCTTTAACGCCGGATTTATACCTGTCTTGATCTGAACGCACCTGAATTACGGGCAGATCATTACCAGAATTATTATTGCCGGGATGAAAGGGTTCATACAGGGCACCCCGAAAACTTCCCTCTTCATCCGGTTCGAAAACGACCGCCTGCGACGCAATGGTCGTAAAGATCTTATACGTATAACCAAGTTTGCGAAACACAAAATCCTGATTTATTATCCTGCCCCGGTAAGGTATAGCTAAACTAAATGTTTCTTCCATCCTTTAATTATTTAAATATTCAGCAACAAAATAAGGTAAAAATAAGATTCAGAGCCTAAAAGGATGTAAAACGAGCAGATGGCAAATCCCTACTTCCTTGCTTAAAAACCGGTGAAAGGAAAGATAAATTTTTATACATATAACAAAACACTAACTTCGTGAACGATACACCAATCATCAGAAAATCATGTCCTTTGAACTTCCCCAAATATTAGAAAACGAAAGTCTCATCCTTTACCCCCTAAAAACTGAAGATTTTGAGGACCTATACCAGGTGGCCTCAGATCCGGCAGTTTGGGCCCAACACCCTAATAAGGACCGCTGGAAAAAGGAAGTTTTTCAAAACTTTTTTAAGGGAGCACTTGAGAGTGGTGGCGCCTTTAAAATTATAGAGAAGTCCACAAACAGAACAATCGGAAGTACCCGGTTTTATGATTATTCCCCTGATACCAAAAGTATACTGATTGGCTACACTTATTATAGCGTTGATTGTTGGGGTCAGGGTTTTAATCCGGCGGTAAAAGCAATGATGCTGGACTATATTTTTCAATATGTAGACAAAGTTTATTTACATGTAGGGGCGACTAATTTCAGAAGCCAGGTCGCCGTCGGCCGACTTGGAGCAGAAAAAGTAGATGAACAAGAAGTCACCTATTTTGGAGAAGCTCCAAAACTGAATTTTATTTATCTCATCCGTAAAGAAAAATGGAATCATTAATCCCATTTTTAAAAATACAGCAACCTGACAAATAATTAAACCCGGCCTTGATTGTCTCTTGAGCAATCGCGGGCCGGGTTTAATTTTCAACAAACACCTGCGCTATTTTAAGTCTAACTCCAATAAATTAACGGAGCCGGACGGAGCCGTGAATTTGATTTTCATACCCTCACTGCCCTTCCGCTCATTTTTTATAAAGGGAAGTTCATACCCATTTACTGCGCCCTTCGGATTAGGGCTAGTTCCAAAATCCATGTGCTTAGGCTGAACCTGATCGGGCTGATTAAGACTATTATAGGCGTAAGCCGAGTCAGCCTTTAGCATCGTCCAACGACCTTTCATGGCCCTGGAGAGGCCTTGGCCTAATCCCTGCAACACGATATCTACCGGCTTATTATCACTCGATACATTAACCAATTTAATATACAATTTATGGCCGGCGGCATCCATCGTTGTACTGGCATATAAACTATCCTGCCCTTTTACAGGCTGATGATTAGCACTTGTCTGAAGTACTTCTGTTCCTTTGGCCAATGAAAAGAGCTGCTGCACATAATAATTAGGTGTTGCAACGGAATGCAGGTTGTCAAACCAAATAAGATCCGGTCGCCATTGCCAGGCATTAATATTGGCTAATAACGGCGCATAGGAAGCCATACGAACAACGTCCGCATTCCGCTCCAGCCCGGTCATAAAAGCAGCTTCCGTCAGCGCACTGTAAAAGCTATTGGCCGATTCGGGTACGGTCGTGGATTTGCCATGCGCTGCATATTCCCCGGCAAAGACTTTTGGACCTTGTCTGTCATATTGATCATAACGTCCGGCATTGTTTAAAAACCATTCAGGGGGGGCATAATAATGTTCATCCACCAGGCTCGGATGTAGCGTACGCAGAACACTCCAGGCATCATCAAACCATTTACCACTATTATAAGGGCCGCTACCAGAAACCAGCTGAATTTCCGGATGTGCTAATTTGAGGCGGCTCTCAAAAATTTTATATCGGTCAAAATACTGGCTTTCCCATTGTTCGTTGCCTACGCCTAGATATTTAAGATGAAACGGCTCAGGATGTCCCATCTGTGTCCGAAGGTGGCCATAGGGTGTTGAACTATCACCGTTGGCAAATTCTATTAAATCCAGGGCATCCTGAATATAAGGCTCCAGATCAGCGGCGACTTCTCCAGAATTATACTGGCAGGCCATACCGCAGTTCAAAATGGGAAGAGGTTCTGCGTGCAGATCTTCCGCCAATTGAAAATACTCATAAAAACCAAGTCCATAACTCTGAAAGTAATCCGGCGCATTGCGGGGCGCTTTAAACTCCGTCTGCCATCTATTGGTAATGGTTGTTCTTTCAGCCACTGGGCCCACTGTATTTTTCCACTGATATCGGTTCACCAAGGTTCGCCCTTCCACGATACAACCTCCTGGGAACCGTATAAAGCCCGGATGAAGGTCATAGAGCTTCTGAACCAGATCGGCTCTGAGGCCCCCAGGTCTGTCTTTCCAGGTATGGACAGGGAATAATGAAAGCATATCCATGTCCAGAGAGCCTGCCCCTTTTAACAATACGACCAATCTACCATTTGCCAGGGTTTTATCTGCAGAAAAAACCGTTTCCACGGTCGACCAATTATCAGATATCTCTGGTAAATCCTTAAAAGGTGATCGGAACTGGATACGACCGGTCGAATCCAGCACCACTAATTGCAATTCTACCTTGCTGCCTTTCTTTACCCGAATATCGGCTGTAAATCGATAAGGTTCTCCTGCTTTAAAACCCATCCCTCTGAATCCTTCATTTTCTACCCCAAAGAAGTGCCCTAATTCAATATGTGCATAGCGGTGATTACCTTTATGCGGTTGTGTTGATTGCCCCCTGTTTGTGATCAATAATTTACCGTCAAAATCCAGCTTTAGTGTACTATTCTTTTCATCCAGGATACGCCAGCCCATCAGTGGGTTATCAAATTCAAAAGAACGGTTTTTAATCAGTTCTGCATAAATTCCTCCGTCGGCCGCAAAATTAATATCCTCGAAAAATATCCCCCACATGGTGGGCGAAACCGAAATCCGGTCTTTGACACCGTCTATTAAGATGGAGGCAGGCTGCACTTGCTTATGATTGCCGGACCGTGCCGAAGATTGCGCCTTGAGCGTATTTTTATTGTTTAAAAAGCCGGTAGATGCTAAAAATGCGATTAAAGCAATACAATTAACTGCGACAGACATTACATTTACCCTATGGCCTTTGAGCCTTAGAACAAGAGGCTCAGTAAAATGCAGCCCCGCTCCTTTATTTGAATGGGCCCTCTTGTCACATGAATGGCTTATTACGGTATTTTGTTCCATCATAAATGCACTGATTTATATTTTATTTACTATTATTTTAGTCCTGGTAAATCGTTTTAAACTTGTATTCAAAATAATTTGAGCAAAATTAAGGGGACGTCAAAAAAACCGACTTAATCATGCCGACTTATCAACTGTAAATATAACACTTGAAAATTGGAAAACGGCATTTTGAGGCTGTTTTAATAATGAAAGATATTAAAATGGTCTAATCGCATCTTGACAGCAACATCTGTGGAGTATACCCGCCCGCCCGCAATCAGAACGTATTAACTTTTAAAACCTTATTTGGTGTACAATTTGCGGTAAATTTTAGATAAAATCATGGCACAAAAATGAAAGTAGAAGAGCCGTTTGAAAAGTTACACAGGGAAAGTCCACACAAACATGGGGAGCTTGGCAGTAATCAAACTGCAATCTCCACAAAATCAGATGCCGACCGGCGTTCGCCCGGTGAAATTTATACAATTGGACATTCAAATTATCCGGCCAATCAATTTTTGACCTTACTTTCCGAATTTCACATAGAGCTGCTGGTGGATATAAGAAGATTTGCGGGTTCAAAAAAATGGCCACAATTTTCTCAAAAACAGCTCATAGACGAGTTAAAAAAGGTCGGGATCCAATATATGCACATGGAAGCCTTAGGAGGCAGAAGAAAGCTGTCAAAGGATTCTAAAAACATTAACTGGCGTCATCCATCTTTCCGGGCTTATGCAGATTATATGCAAACCACCCCATTTTTAGCAGCAATCCATGAGTTAGAAGCACTGGCAATAAAGCAAATAACGGTTATTATGTGTTCAGAAGTCCTTTGGTGGCGTTGCCATCGTGCACTGGTATCAGATTTTCTGAAGTCAAAGGACTGGATAGTTTATCATATTATGGGGCCCAATAAAATGATTTTACATCCTTATACATCAGTGGCAAAAATAGTAAATGGCCACCTCAGCTATCAATAAGTGTCTTCATGGTATAAAGTTTACTTATTCATAATTAGAGTCTGCTCAATAACTCACCGCTAGGTGGTCATTAACACATTATAATAATTTTTAATTCTGAAATTTCCGGCTAGCCTGACTACATGATAGGCTAGCCAATTTTGTATCCTTAATAGTAGGGATACAGGTGCCTGCCTGGTCATCCGGACCAGGTTTAGCACCAGGGCTATAGTAGATATCCATGAAGTACTTGTATTGGCCAGCTTGGCTTTTATATTGTCCATGCCATATCTGGTCTTTGCTTGGCCAAATTTTCCCTCTATTGGATTTCTTTCGCCCGGTCTTATGTGATTTTTCACTGCCGTTGCGGATGGACGACCTAGCGGTTTCGCAACAAGTTTT
>NZ_FNQY01000009.1 GCF_900107765.1 Arachidicoccus rhizosphaerae
AGAAAAGGTATTCAAATTAGTCTTTATAAATCCCGAATTATAATGCAGGAAAATAACTTGAAAGCCATTCAACCCAGGTCATTCGTTCCAAAAACAACAAATAGTCGGCACCGATATGCTAAAAGCCCTAACTTATTAAAGGATAGAGCAATGCCGGTAAAGATGAATGAAGTCTGGGTGGGTGATATCACGTACATCCCCTTAAAAGGAGGGAAATTCTGTTATTTAGCCGTGTGGCTGGATCTTTACTCCAGAAGAATAATTGGTTGGACTTTATCGACTCATATGCGAGAGGAAATTGTAATTACCGCTTTTGAAAAAGCTGTCAGATTGAGGAACAAAATTCCAGCAGGGCTCATTGTTCATTCAGACCGAGGAGGTCAATATGCAGGAAATGGCTTTCGCTCCCTTTTAAACAAAAAACAGGTAAGCCAAAGTATGAGTGACCCTGACAACCCTTACGACAATGCATTCATGGAATCATGTTTTAGTCGCTTCAAAGCCGAATTAATGCAAGAAAATAAATGCTTTGAAAGTGTTGAAGATGCCCAAACACAAATTAGGGAATACATAGATCAGTATTATAATGTTATACGATTACATTCATCTCTGGATTATAATACACCAATAGAATTTGAAACAGAAAAATTAATAGCAGTTTAAAATGAGTAATAAATGGAATGGGCTAGCGCCCATATCGTCCATCAAGTGGGGGCTTCGCGCCCCCAGACCCCCCGCGGGATTTTTCAGGCATATCTCCTCCAAATAGAACTGGTAGCTCAGTGAACTACCAGAATACCACTTATCAGGAGTAGCCAACCTTGACTATTCGTCGGAGTGATCATATTCCTCAGCGGATGCTTCCCAGCAGCGCCGCTTATGCTTCTGATCAACGTAAATCTATAAATCAATTTTTGAAAAGAAAAATCTATCTTTGACTTAGCAAAAACTACTGTCCGGATTTTTCAACACACCTCAAGGAGAGTAAAAAGTTTATTTAAACGGTGATCGTAAAAGCGTACTGAAAGTAAACGATTCCGTTTATTATGCTACGTGACTTAAGTTTTTTGATAGTCTTGTTATTCACAATTATTTATTCGAAGTTACTGCATTTGCTTGTCAAGGGGTTATAGAGATAGAAGGAGGTTTATACGTGGTACACAAGCAGAACTATGTGAAATCAGATGGAGAAGCCGATCTTGAAGATATAAAAGAAGTCCTGAATTTTAATGGCTTCATGAATATTAAGAGAAATGATTATTTTAATCAAGACTTTGACTTGTTGTTGGAGGATATGCATGATGAAAACGTAATTACGATTGACGGAAAGCTCTTTTTTATCGATACGGTTTTTTATATCACAAAGAATGGTAAAGTTTAATTCTGTTACCTATAATAGCTTTTTTTATATTGATGACAAGCAAATTAGCAAGCGAACTGTTTAGCTTATTCTTATATTGAAAGTTTAAAACTAAAATCAATATAAGTATGGCGTCCGTTAAACTATAACCTCGATTGGAAAAGATAAATGTGAGTAATCCAATCCCAATTGATTTACGTTTGACCAAAAACAGAAAGTCTAAGTAGGTTGCTCTTGGTGTAAATATCAACCCTGACGATTGGAACCAAAAGACAGGCAGAGTTAAATCCAGCCCAACCAATGCTGTGCGAATAAACAGTTTTATTTCTAACAACGAGGCAGAAGCTGATGCCATTTATCTGGAAATGGAAACTAAATCCAGGTTCATTAGTATCTATGATATATAATCTAGAATTCTTGGTAAGCCCCTGAAAGACTTTTTTGAGTTCATGACAAAAGGGAGTGCCGCGCTTTCTTCGGAATTGAATATTGGGACAATTAGGCGATTTAATTGCACGCTTGGAAGCACTCATAATATTCAATTTATTTCGTATTTTTAGCCTGAACTAAGATATTCACAACCAATTGTAGGAAATGCTGTTAAATATTTTTTATTATTGGATAGTTGAGTTGATAAAAGAGAATTTAAAGTAGATTAAAATACACGAGCCATATGAATAAACAAATACAAATATCTGAACAATATATTACAAATAGAATTTACACGATTCGCGGGTGCCAGGTAACGGTTGACAGGGATTTGGCGGAAATGTATCAGGTAGAAGTAAAACGGTTAAATGAACAAGTTAAAAGAAATATTGAGCGTTTCCCAGAAAGCTTTCGTTTTCAGCTGAGTAACCGAGAAAAAGATGAACTGGTCGCAAATTGCGACCGGTTCGAAACTTGAAAACATTCTCGGACCAATCCCTACGCATTTACAGAACAAGGCGTCGCTATGCTTTCTGCAATTTTAAGAAGTGATGTTTGCTGTCCAGGTAAGTATTCAAATAATTAATGCATTTGTGCAAATGCGAAGGATTATTGGGCAGGAAACTATTCAGCACTTACGACTCTCAAATATTGAAAACAAGCTAGTTGAACACGATCAGAAGTTTAGCCAGATTTTTAATGCATTGGAACAAAGCGAGTTACCACAAAAGGAATTTTTTTCGATGGACAAGTTTTTGATGCTTACAGTTTTGTTTCAGATTTAATTAAAGTCGGTCTTAAAACATTTAACGTTAGGAGGTGGTTAAAATGTTGATTTATAATTGTTTGAGTAAAATTAAATTGCTAAAGTACCCATTAGGGAATTAACGCATACTAATTACGGGTAAAAGCTATTCACTGACATCTCTGAGCTAATTGAACAAAGCAAGAGGCGTCTTGGACAGACGACGAATGCTACACTTACGCTTTTATATTGGCAAATAGGCAGACGATTCAACTCTGAAGTGCTCAGCAACAAACGGGCTGATTATGGGAAACAGGTAGTTTCGGAGCTTTCTGTGGAATTGGTTGAACAATCCGGCAATGGGTTTTCTGAAAAGTATTTGCAGAATGATGCAGTTTACGAAGGTTTTTCCCGATGAGTAAATTGTCGCATC
This sequence comes from Arachidicoccus rhizosphaerae, assembly GCF_900107765.1. Classification (GTDB taxonomy): domain Bacteria; phylum Bacteroidota; class Bacteroidia; order Chitinophagales; family Chitinophagaceae; genus Arachidicoccus; species Arachidicoccus rhizosphaerae. The sequence continues at coordinate 2,968 of NZ_FNQY01000009.1, forward strand.
AGCAATGCGACAATTGAGGTGGACGCATTTTGCCTTGCTTATTCCTCGTAAAAACCCACAACAGCGTGAATTCTATGTCGAAATATGTAGAAATGAATAGTGGGGTGTTAAAACACTTCGCAGTAAAATCAACGGGATGCTTTATGAAAGAACTGTCATCGGCAAAAAGCCTGACCAATTGATAAAACGGGAAATAAGGACCTTGCGTGAAGAGGATATATTAATGCCTGACTTGGTATTTAATGATCCTTACATCCTGGATTTTCTTGGTTTGAAAGACACTTATAGTGAACGGAATCTGGAAGATGCAGTGCTCTGAGGCTACATTCCAGTCCCGGGTTATGTTAGAGCCAGTTTCCTCCTCATCCATTTTCATCCAACGTCGGCGCTTAAGGATCAGGAATACTCGGTGGCCGCGAAGGGGGAAGTCCTGGATGGTTATCTCCGGATAGAAGCCTTTTGAGTGGTATTTGCCTTCACCAAATTCAGCAGGAATCACATTAGGTTCCTCAAGTTGTATTTCAAGGGTATTGCCGCCTTTTTGTTCTTTGACTGACTTAAGTTCAAAATGGTCCAATATATACTTAGGAGAATAAATTTTATAAGTGCTAGGTAGCTGTCTTGCATATGATTTTAAATATTCGACAAATTTAAAAATGCAAAAAGGCGCTATTATTAGCGCCTTCTGTGAGCTCCATGGTACGAATCTCGAATCGATTTTTGGAAGAATTAAAAAGGTTGGCAAGTATTTATAGATTTCATTTTGTTGATAATCATCATGTTGGGATTGACAAGGCGCAGCAACTCGGACAATTTAGTAGAAAAAACGAAAATTTTTTGAACAGAAGAAAGCCTGGGAAACAAAATCTATAGAGAATAGCTATCGCTATATTCCTATAAGGTCAAATGATTATTACTTTTTTCGATCCCGTGAAGTATTGTTAGTGATAAATATATTAAAAATTTATACCTTTATAGAAATTCAGTCCCATGGCCGAAGAGACCAAAACGCAGCTTGTGCTTGATTATTTACCAGCTATTAATTATGCATTATACCAGAATCATGTTCCTGTTATCAGAACATTATCTGTTAAAAATACTACGGATAAAGAATGGGGGAGCCTCATTATTAAAATAGAGCCTTCGGATGATTTTGCCGATCCCTTGGAGCTCCATACGGAACAGCTGTTACCGGGCAGCACCTTCCAACCGGAAATTATCCGGCTGAAGCTTAAACCCTTTTTCATTTATAGTCTTACGGAAAAGATGACTGCCTCTTTAAAGTTGTCTATCCGGGCAGATGAAAAAGAAGTTTACAGCGAGGATTATGATATTGACTTGTTGGCATACGATCAATGGCTGGGGAACAGTATCCTTCCGGAAATGCTTTCCGCTTTTGTGATGCCCAATTTGCCTGACCTGGTGCCGATCCTTAAGTCTACAGCCGGGATACTTGGGAAATGGACAGATAATTCTGCTCTGAATGATTATCAAAGCCAGAACCCCGATCGGGTAAAGAAGCAAATGGCAGCACTGTATGCCGTTATAAAAGAGAAAAAAATTACTTATTGTAGCGTCCCGGCCAGCTTCGGCGGTGCTGGACAACGGGTAAGGCTTGTGGATACCGTATTGGGCACCGGTATGGGCAATTGTCTTGAAATGTCCTTACTATATGCTTCCTGCCTGGAGGCAATGGGATTGCATCCGATACTGGTGCTCATTAAGGGACATGCCTTTGTAGGCGCCTGGCTGGTAGATGACACTTTCCCAGATACGGTAAACGACGATCCTTCCTTACTTACCAAAAGAATGGCCAGTGGGATTAACGAGATACTGCTTATTGAAGCAACTGCCATGAATGAAGGGCCGGCGCCAACCTTTGATGATGCCATACAGCTTGCGGTTAATCATTTTGCCGATCTCTCTACTTTTGAATATTTTATTGATGTGCACCGCAGCCGTTTCAGTGGCATAAGGCCCATGCCATTAAGAAGAAAGATCGGTGAGGAATGGCAAATGATCGACCATGAAAATAGTGTTGTCGAGAAACCGGAGATAAGCAATCCTGCTGCTTTAGAACAAAGCATTAAACTGAACCATGTCAAAGAAATTAATTTCGGGAAACAACAGCTGTGGGAACGAAAACTTTTGGATCTCAGTCTTCGGAATAACCTGCTTAACCTCCGTATTTCAAAGACATCGCTCCAGTTCATCCCTGTGCCACCTAATGAGTTAGAGGACGCCATGGCAGGCGGTGATGAGTTTCAGATACTGGCCAGGCCCAGGGACTGGGATAACCCACTCCGTAGTGCCGGTGTTTATCAATCCCTGAATAGCCAGGACCCGATGCTTCAATTGGTACGGCAGGAATTAAAACAGAAGCGGCTGCGTGTTTATGTATCAGAAGAAGATCTCTATGCCGGGTTAACCGGGTTATACCGGAATGCCCGGCAAGCCATGGAGGAGAACGGAGCCAATTCTTTATACCTGGCAATCGGATTACTGCGCTGGTATGAAACGCCTTCCAGTGAACGGCCAAGATTTGCACCCATCCTGCTGATGCCTGTGGAGATTATTCGAAAATCAGTTAAGAAAGGCTTCATTATCCGGAGCCGGGAGGAAGATACGGTGCTGAACATCACCTTACTGGAAAAGCTGAGACAAGACTTCGGACTTGCATTATCCGGTTTAGATCCTCTGCCAAGAGATGAGAGCGGCGTGGATGTAAAACTGATCTTCAATATAATACGGCAAACGATCATGTCCATGCCTCGTTGGGATGTGGAAGAACAAATATTTCTGGGCACGTTCTCTTTCAGTAAGTTTATCATGTGGAATGATCTACATTCAAATGCCGATAAACTAAAAGAGCATCCCATTGTAGCCGGTTTGACCAACGGATCTTTAAAGGATCCGCTTGACTATATTCGGGAAGAAAATCTTGATAATAAATATGGTTATGAGGACCTGCTGCTTCCAATAAATGCAGACGCTACTCAGTTACGGGCTATTAGCGCCGCTACAGCCGGAAATAGCTTCGTCTTACACGGACCCCCAGGTACCGGCAAATCTCAGACAATTACCAATATTATAGCCAATGCGCTATACCGTGGAAAGCGTGTGCTGTTCGTAGCGGAGAAAATGGCTGCTTTGTCCGTGGTACAAAGCCGTTTGGCGGCGATTGGGTTAGCGCCTTTCTGCCTGGAATTACATTCTAATAAAGCCCGGAAATCCGAAGTGCTTGCCCAATTGCAAAAGACCATGGAAATCGTTCGGAAGCATGCGCCGGATAGTTTCAAATCGGAGGCGGAGCGGCTCAACCAGTTGCGCAAGGTATTGAATGAGTATGTAGAAGTGCTGCATCAAAAACAAGCTTATGGCTACTCCCTTTACGACCTGTTCAATGAATATGTTCAATACCCGGAAGCAAAAGATGATATCTCGTTTTCTGCGGTGGACTTAAATAGTCTGGACAGGGAAAAGTGGCATCAGTGGATAGATATAGTAGAAGAACTGCAAATAGCCGCCGGCTTATGTGGCGACGCTTCCAAAAGAAATCCCCTCTATGGTCTGGAACTCGGTGAATATAGCAGCCAGCAAAAAGAAAAAATTCGCCAGGAACTTGGATTGTTCATCAAGGCCCGTGAAAAGCTGAACCAGATATTGCAACAGGTTACCCAAATATTGCACTGGCCAGATGATAGCTGGACAGACGGGCAACTTCAAAAATTTAAGGAGCTGATCGACTGTATCTTTCAGTTACCCGATATGCCGGAAAGCTTCTTTCAAATCCAGCATTTATCGGATTTCGAAGAAGCGTTATTACCATTGATCAACGCAGGAGAACAGCGGGATAAAATAAGTAGTACGTTGAGCCAAAAATTCCAGGCAACATTGTTAGAAGCGCCTGCAGGTGAGCTACTCACCGCGTGGAACCTCGCCTCTGCAAAATGGTTCTTACCCCGGTATTTTGGACAGAAAAAAGTAAAGAAGAATTTATACGCTTTTTTAAAAACCGGGGTCATCACCGGCCAGGAGGTGCCACAAATCTTACTCGATACGCTCGCGTACCAGGAAAATAACGCCGTTTTAAATCAACATAAAGATTATTTAGACGCGAAGCTGGGTCGTTTCTGGAAGAATGGTCATCCTGTATGGGAACAGGTTAGCCAAGCGTTAGCCGGAATTCATGCATTAAACACTCACCTTTTACAATCGAACGCTGATCAGACTACTGTTTTTACCCGTCGTCAAGAAATTGGACATTTGTTTCAGAAGGGGAAGGCCTCCTTTATGGACAATGAGGCTCCTTTGCTGCAATCTTTGGACCAGGTGATCCGGGACGAACAGGCTAAGCGGCATGACCTGGAAAAAGTGTTGGGTTGCCACCTGCCATTCGAGCGGAGCAATGCCAAAGACGAAGGGTTGGAAAAGGCTTCCTTATGGCAGGGGCACCTGGACGAGCTTAAAAACTGGTTTAACTGGACACAGGTACGTAAAAAAACGCTTGCACTGCACCTGGGAAGTTTTATAGCAGCCTATGAGACAGGAGCATTTAAAACGGATCAGATGCTGGACAGCTTTAAAAAGAGCCTGGCTCGTAGTCTTGCTACGCAGATCATTGCCTCCAGCCAGCCATTATCTGCTTTTAACGGTCAATATTTTGATAGTCAGATTACGAAGTTCCGGGAGCTTACCAATACCTTTACCAGGCTTACACAGGAGCTGCTATACGCTGAACTTTCATCCCGGGTACCCGTATTTTCCCAGGGAGCCGTAGCTACTTCGGAGAGCGGCATCCTGCAAAAGGCGATCAAGAGCAATGGCAGAGGCATGGCTATCCGGCAACTCTTTAATAATATTCCCAATTTATTGCCCAGAATGATGCCCTGTATGCTGATGAGCCCTATTTCGGTGGCGCAATACCTGGATGTCAACAGCGAGCCGTTTGATTTGATTCTTTTTGATGAGGCTTCACAAATGCCCACCAGCGAAGCGGTCGGCACCATTGCCCGGGGCAAGAGCCTCATCGTGGTGGGCGATCCTAAGCAAATGCCACCCACCAGTTTCTTTTCTTCTGTCCATTTTGATGAAGAAGACAGCAACGAAGACTTGGAAAGCATACTGGACGACTGCCAGGCACTTTCCGTGCCGTCCCGGCAATTACAATGGCATTATCGCAGTCAGCATGAGAGCCTGATCGCCTTTAGCAATGCCAAATATTATGACAACAGCTTATTTACCTTCCCTTCTCCTGATGACCTGGCCACCCGGGTGCATTATGTCCCGATTGAAGGAGTCTATGATCGGGGTAAAACCAGGCAAAACCGGGCAGAGGCCGAAGCGATCGTCCGGGAAATGGTCTGGTTGCTCTCCCTGCCCGAGCAGGAACGGAAAAGCATCGGCGTGGTCACCTTCAGCTCTGTACAGCAAACCCTTATCGAAGACCTGCTGAACGAAGAATTTGCCCGCAATCCTGCACTTGAAGAAGCAAACAACAAGGCTGCAGAACCGCTGTTTATAAAAAATCTGGAAAACGTACAGGGAGATGAACGGGATATCATTCTTTTTTCTGTTTGTTATGGCCCGGATGATTCGGGGCAGGTGTCGCTTAATTTCGGACCGTTGAACCGGGACGGTGGCTGGCGTAGGCTGAATGTAGCCGTGTCAAGAGCACGGTACCTGATGAAGATATATGCCACTTTGCATGCCGACCAGATTGATCTGAGCCGTACCCGCTCGGAAGGGGTTGCAGGATTGAAGGCATTTCTGGCTTTTGCCGAAAAAGGGAAAGTCGCTTTGCCCATACCTCAAACTGCTGCACCGGAAAATCATACCCTGGCATCACTGGAAACATCAGTGGGCACTTTCTTAAGCGCGCAGGGATACCGGGTCGATACCCATATCGGCTGTTCCGGTTATCGTATTGATATGGCTGTGATACACCCGGACAAACCAAAGGAATATCTGGCAGGGGTGCTGTTTGACGGGTATAACTACCTGGCCGGGCAAACTGCGCGGGATCGGAATGTGGTCCAGTCTTCCGTTTTACAGCTGTTGGGCTGGAAGATCTTCCGTATCTGGGCCTTGGATTGGTGGGAAAACAAGGAACAGATCATGCAGGCTTTGCTGGATTACCTGGATCAGCAAAAAGCCATTATTGTGCCGGATGCCCCCAATCGTGAAATGCCTGTAGCGCCTGCTCAAATTGCGGAAACGGTGCCTCCTGAATACCAAACTGCTAACCTGGAAAAGGAAGAAACGATTGCTTATAATAAAGTAGCAACAGCCAATGACCAACCTGTTTCTGATCCGGTAGCCGTACCGACAAATCAAAGTTTCGCGTATTCGGTATATAAACCCGCTGAGCTGCCGGTCATGACGCAGGTCACTTACGAAGACTTTTTGGCATATGGCAGCACCCAGACCTTATTGCAGCAGATCCGCCAGGTGATTGATATAGAAGCACCTGTGACGCAAACGCTCTTATGCCGCCGTGTGTTGGCTGCTTGGGGCATTAGTCGGTTGGGCACACGCATCCAGGCGCGTTTCGAGCAGGTTTTCAGTGCAATGCAATTAAACACCACCCAGGACCAGGACGGCAATACCTGTTTCTGGAAGGAAGAACAAATGCCCGAAGCATATACTGATTTTCGGGTGCCGGATAGCGAGGCGAAACGCCGCAATGCCGAAGACCTGCCTGCCCGGGAGGTGGCCAATGCAGTTCGGGAAATCCTTACTACCCAGATCAGCATGCCTGAAGATGACCTCGTGCGGGAGACCGCCAAGCTATTTCAATACGGTCGTGTGGGCGGTAATGTAGAAACCGCTATGCGCCGTGGAATCCGGGAAGCTGTTCAGCAGGGAAAGGTGAGGCGGGAGAATGGGAGGGTTGCAATTTGTTAATTTTTATGATTATTCTATTTCTGTATACTATAATATACTAACCTCAATCTATTCACATGATAATATTTTTACCCGCTCTTGAATTAACTCTTTATCAAAAGACTGGAAGCAAAAATATAGCAAGGCAACTATTGGCCTCAAAGTGTTCAATATCTCTAAATATATCAGAGGAAAATCGCTTTTATCTGATAATAAAAGAAAACGGAAGCAAAATCTGTTTCACTACCAAAGAAGAATATATTCCGGAAGGAATTGAATATGCGCTTCTTACTAATATACTTCCAAGTAAACAACGATTTGAAGAAGGCAAAATAGTTATAAAAGGCTGGGCGAAGCATCCTTTTTTAAAAGGATACTCACCCAGTGAAGTTAGAGAATCGTGGAAAAATGATTTTTTATATAAGGAAGAAGATGACGAAGGACCTGGTTTAAGGCAACCACAGATTGCAGCATTGCATATGATTATGGGGCATCTCAAGCTTCCATTGGATGCAGCAACCATAGTAATGCCCACAGGTACTGGTAAAACGGAGACAATGTTGGCTACCTTGGTTGCTAATAGCTGCGAAAAGCTTTTGGTTACCGTACCTTCTGATTCCTTACGAAATCAGATAGCTGCAAAGTTTTTCAATTTAGGCCTACTAAAACAATTTGGTGTTGTTGGCGAAAAGTCGTTATATCCAATTGTTGGAATTATTAAGAATAAATTTGAAAGTACCGAAGATATTACTGAATTTTTAGAGAAATGCAATGTAGTCGTAACTACCATGAGTTGGCTTACCAATCAGGATAACGAGACTCAAGGGCTTTTCGCCAGAACTTTCAGCCATGTATTTATTGATGAAGCTCATCATGTGAAAGCGTCTTCGTGGAATGAGTTCCGGAATAAATTCGACAAGGAAAAGGTTATCCAATTTACAGCGACGCCATTTAGAAATGATGGAAAGAGACTGGATGGGAAAATTATTTCCAACTTTCCTTTAAAGAAAGCACAGGAACAAGGTTATTATAAAAAGATAGAGTTTATTTCTATCCGTGAATATGAGAAAGAAAAAGCGGATCAAGAAATTGCAAAGGTGGCTGTTGAACGTTTACGTTCAGACTTAGCTAATCCAAACCCTTACAATCACATTCTTATGGCTCGTTGTGCTACCAAAGAGCGGGCAAAAGAAATTTTTAAATTATACGAAGTTCATAAAGATCTTAATCCTGTTATAATTTATTCGGGAGCGCTTAATTTTAAGAAAACTTATGATAAGATACTTCAAAAGAAAACGAGATTAATCGTTTGTGTTGATATGCTTGGTGAAGGTTTCGATTTGCCGGAATTGAAAATAGCGGCATTTCATGATATTCGAAAGAGTCTTCCTATTACATTACAGTTAGCGGGTCGCTTTACAAGGACGAAATATGATGAAGAGCTTGGCGATGCCTCTTTCATTGCCAATATTGCTGATCTGGAGGTGAGAGCCGAATTAGCCGATTTATATGCGACGGATGCAGATTGGAATGAAATTCTTTCAGATGCAAGTTCGGAGCAAGTGAATGAACAGGTAGAATTTAAGGATTTCATGAGTGGTTTTAAGAAATTGAACAATGCTAACATCCCTTTTCAGAATATCAGACCTAAATTAAGCACAGTTGTTTATAAGAATAAGACTAATACTTGGAATCCGGGTAATTTTCAGAAAGGAATCTCAGGATATGATAATCTTGAATTTAAATTTCATGATACAAATCGGGAGCATAATATGCTTGTTATCGTCACTGGTAAAAGATTTGACGTAGAATGGGTACATGATAAACGGGAAATTTATGATATTCAATGGGATATCATTATAGTTTACTGGGAAACCAAAAATAATCTTCTGTTCATAAATAGTTCGGACAATGGAAGTATTTATACAGAATTGGCCCAAGCGATAATAGGTGATAATGCTGATATTGTCAAGGGAATAGATGTTTTTAGGACTTTCTATAATATCAAAAGAGTAAAACTACAAAATGTCGGATTAAGGCAGTTTTTAGGTAAAAACATCCGCTTTAGGATGATGGTAGGAAGTGATGTTGGGGAAGCATTGAGTCTTGCAGAAAAACAAAGAGGTGAAAAAGCTTTTGTCATGGGTACCGGTTTTGAAGTTGGTAATCCGGTCAATATAGGAGCTTCATATAAAGGAAGAATATGGACAAAACTTCAAGGAGATTTGAAACAATTTAAAAATTGGTGTATAGCTTTAGGAAATAAACTGGTAGACAAAAATATTGACCCTAATCAAATTCTTAAAGAAACACTAATTCCGGACCTAAGAACAAATCTTCCAAATTTATTTCCTGTATGGATAGATTGGGATACAGATATGTACCTCGATGTCGAAACCAAATATAATTTCATTATAGGTAGAGTAAAATATGACCTCTCCAATATAGAATTATGCTTAGTCAATCCATCCATAGATGGCGATTTGTTATTTTCTCTTAAATCCGAAACACAAGAAGCAGTTTTTAAGCTGGAACTGTTTGAAGAGAAAGATGGTGATGAGTCGTTTGCGGACTTTAAAATAACTCAACAGTCAAAAGAACCTGTAGAAGTCCAATTTGGACGTGCTAAAATTGATGGAGTTACTTTCTTTGAAAAATTCATCCCTACTGTTTGGTATGCTAATGGTTCTGCGCTTACAGGAAACGAATACTATGAACTCAAACAGCAAATAGGTATTTACCCTAAACATGAACTTATATCCTGGAATTGGGATGGTGTGAATCTAAGAAATGAAGCGCAAGGTATACAACCTAAGAAAGTTGATTCTATTCAATACAAAGTCATTGAGCAACTGAAGCAAGGAGATTTTGATATCATCTACGATGATGACTATTCCGGTGAAATTGCCGATGTTGTGACTATTAAAGCGCATAGTGATAAAATTGAAATTAAGCTATATCATCTAAAGTTTGCTTTAGATGGTGTAGTCAGTAACCAAATTAAGAATTTTTATGACGTATGTGGACAAGCTCAAAAATCCGTGCATTGGAAACACAAATCAGGCAAGGAATTCATCAACCACCTCCTTAAACGAGAAACTAAATCGAAGAAGGGCTTGTCCTGCTCTCGACTTGAAAAAGGTAATAGAAATGATTTGGTAAAACTGATGGGTATATTAAAAAACGAAATTCCTGTTGAATATGAAATTTTGATTGTCCAGCCAGGGCTGTCAAAAGCAAAAGCGTCTGATGATATTTTGACATTGTTAGGTGTTACAGCTACCTACATTAAGGAGTTTGCAGATATTAATCTTAAGATAATAACAAGTAGATAATTTGTCAATCAAACATACATAACATGGCTACAAAACTAGATCAACTCTATTCGCTGAGGAAAAAATTCACTATTATTGGAATTACTGGAAGAACCGGAAGTGGATGCACTGAAGTATCTGAACTTTTAAGCAAGCCCTTCTGTGAATTAGATAATATTCGAGTCCCAAAGGGGGATGCCAAATCTGTATTTGATAAAAAATACTTGATTGTTTATAATTATACCTCACAAAACTGGCAGAAATATAATGTAGTTCAATATAAAAGGGTCATACTGTTTATTCTTTTGCCTTTCCTATATAAAGAAAAGGCAAAGGCACTAGAATTGATAAAAGACTATTATCGTTTCCGAATGAAAGATGAGCCTACCACAGAGTTAATACAAAAGGTAGATGAAGAGATAACCGCCATACTTAATAGCTTCAATAGCGTTGTCTTAAAAATTATTCATATTAATGTGAAATTAATAAAATCGAAGAACGATGCAATCCTTAAAAAACTTTATGATATTTTTTGGGGAGAGGATTTTTTTAAATTGTCGCATAGTATCGACGAATGCCTGATTAAAAATGGGCTAATAAATAGAATATGTTTACTTCATCATATTGCATGTAATTTTAGAAAATCTGGTCAGCCATTTAAAACGAAGGAAAAGTCCCCTGAGTATATATATTTCATTTGCAATATTATTAATCTTATTATTAAAGCGACGAAGAGGCATTGTGATTCAGGTTGTCATATTGTCATAGATTCTCTACGGAATTCTTTGGAGATAAATTTTTTCAAAGAGAGGTATTCCGCATTTTACTTGATAGCGGTCAAAAATGACAAGAGGAAAACGCGTTTAAAAAAGCTTTATAATAGCCATAGCGAATTAGTTATAAATCGAATACTGGAAATAGATGATAAGGAATATTTATGCGGTGACTTTCAGAAAGGTAATTTTGATGCTCCGGATGTTCAGAATTGTATACAAATGGCTGGTTTTCATATAAATAACTATAATTTTTCGGAAGAGAAAGATCAGGGTTATATTTCATCTTTTCATTCACTAGGAGAACAGTTGATTAAACTACAAGGCTTGATTCAGCAACCAGGCCTTATTACTCCCGATGCTCAAGAACGAATCATGCAGATCGCCTTTACATCAAAATTGAATTCAGGATGTATTTCAAGACAGGTAGGTGCTGTTGTAACAGATAAAGAGTTTTCTGTTAAGTCAGTTGGGTGGAATGACGTTCCTAAAGGTGCTACTCCTTGCTCAGTAAGGAACATTAAAGACCTTCAATATCCAGAAACAGCATCTGGATATACGGAATTTGAGTTGGGGCGTGGGCTTAAAGAAACAGAACAGATTAACGGTAATCAGACTGATAAACAGAGTAGTGACGAACTAGATAAGGAATCAATAGACTTTTTAAGTTTTGTTCAGAAGGCTTATTCTGAGCAAGCTATGCCTATGGAAAAATTGGGAGGCAGAAATTGCCCTTATTGTTTCAAACAAGCTTATAACGCTTTTTCAGGAGAGAAGAATCAAGTGCACACAAGATCGCTTCACGCGGAAGAAAATGCGATGCTGCAAATTTCCAAAAATGGTGGAGAAGGTTTAGAAGGCGGCTTTTTATTCACGACTGCAAGCCCATGTGAATTATGTGCGAAGAAGGCCTACCAACTTGGTATTAAGTATATTTATTTTATAGACCCGTATCCGGGTATTTCCAGAAACCATATATTAAAAAGTAATCCTAATCACGATCCCAAAATGATTTCGTTTTCGGGAGCAGTAGGGCGAGATTATCATAAGCTTTATGATCCGTTTATGTCGCAAAAAGATGAACTTTCCCTTTTGACAGATTTCAAAATTGAATCTCCAGAAGATGTTAAAGTCAAACAGCTCAAAAGTCTGCTGAAGACTAAAATTGTAGATAACGAGCTTAAGGGGAAATTGGATGAACTATTTGAAGGCCATAATAACCCATTGGAACGCTTTATAGAAATATTAAAAAATGGATTGAATGGGCAAAAAAATATGCCTTAAAAAGAGCTAGAGTTAAATAAGCCTATATAATGCTGCAATTGCCTTCGTAACGATTGATCAGTTTTTCCGACGTTCTAATATGTTGATGCGGGGAAAAGCTATTTTATAAATATTCTGACACTCAATCCTGAGTTTACCTCCGGCAGTAATGTTGGAGCGGTTCCTATCGAAGATCTTAAGTCATCTAATAAATTTTGTGCAGAAATCTTCTTCCCAATTTTGGCTTCAGATTCAGGCCTTGCCCAACTTGAGACTCTTGCTCTGTAAATTTCTACCTCATTTATATTATTGGCAAGAGCATGAACACAAACTGCTCTTATATAGTATCGATTAAATTCACTTTGACACAATATTGTTGATGCATTAGAAGGCATCTTTATCGGCTTACCTTGTCGCAGAGTTGTAGGATGAAAGTATGTTGCGAGATCTAAAAGTGCCTCAAAGGCCTCTTCGTCACTATTAGTAACTGCTTCAATAAGAAAAGCAGCATATTTTTCTTTACCTGCATCGTTTAGTCGCTCGCTGATGAAAATCCTGCCAGCTTTAATGTCGTCATTAATTTCAGATAACATCACTGAACGTACATTCTTGCCAAGATTAAAAAAATTGAACTTTGCCATATTATTATTTATTTAAATTGTCAATTGCAATTGATTTCGATTTTCCCACTAATCTTCTTACTCATTCTTATCTGGATTGGTATCCGTTCCGTCATCTCCTGCACATGGAAGATCATACTTATCTTTCGCCACAGGTTGTGGAGTTTGCTTCGCTACCTGATTCAGAAAGGAAGAGAACACCTTTATTTATGCCGTCGAAGGTTTGGAGAGCTCGAAAATATCCCCCACGGACAAGCATAACGTCTTTCTGCAGTCAGGGTTGCCAACAGCCAGTCTGAAAACTGTTGGGGTTCGGAGGTACGGTCATATTCATGAAACAGTGCCAGTCAGCAGTATGCAATATCCTCATCGTTTTGCGTTTGAATCACGTGTATCCAGCAGAATAAGTCTGGTATCTCCTTTGCAATTTAGCATTTTATAAAATACAAAAAAAATAATATTTTTTGTGGAAAGAGATACTGCTTAGCATCATTATAGAGGTGAATAGTAGGGTTTCTGCTATAGAATAATACAATTATTGATTAATGTTTTTAGTCTATAGAAGCAAAATTTATGTTTCCAAATTAGAGTACTCCTGCGGCTTCATTTCTTATGACACAAGATATAATGATGAAATCAGCCTATTTATATATCCGTGTCAGCACGGATGAACAGAAGCGGAAAGGCTACTCCCTGCCGGAGCAGGAAGGCCGGTTATTGAAATATTGTGCCGTCAATAACATTGAAGTTAAAGACATTTTTCGGGAAGATTTTTCGGCTAAAGACTTTAACCGCCCGGAATGGAAAAAACTTATTGCTACCATTAAAAAATGCCGGTCTCAGGGACCCGGCAATATACTCTTTATAAAATGGGATAGGTTTAGCCGTAATACTGAATATGCCTATGAAATGATAGGGATACTCCGGAAACTGAATGTTATGGCGATGGCTATAGATCAACCGATTGACTTTGATGTTCCGGAAAGTGCTGTAATGCTGGCTGTATACTTATCTATACCGGAGTCAGAGAATCTGAGAAGGGCACTGAATACTTCAAACAATATCCGTAAAGCTAAGCAATTGGGGCGGTATCCGAACAAAGCACCATTAGGCTATATCAATCTTACTGGGTTGGATGGCAGAAAATATATTGCGCCCAATCCATCGAAGGCTAATATCGTAAAGTGGTCCTTTCAACAGCTTGCAAAAAATACTTTTACGATCGAGGAGGTGCGCAGAATGGCTTTAACCAGAGGCTTAAAATGTTCCCGGGCACATTTTTGGAGAATAATTCGTAATCCGGTTTACTGTGGTTTTGTCCGGCTTGCCACACAAACGGAGGGTACCCTTTTGATCAGGGGAATACATGCACCCATTATTTCCGAGGATTTATTTTTCAAAGTGCAGCATATTGTCGGATCGCCCAAAAAGCTCACGGGCAAAACGGATGAACTAAAAGCAACTTTTCCACTAAAAGGCTATTTGATTTGTCCGGACTGTTCCCGAAAACTCCGGGCAAGCTATTCAAGGGGGCGTACTAAACGATATCCTTATTATCACTGCTCCGGCGATTGCAAGACGAGGCTTAGCGCTGATCTGGTCAACGACAACTACTATAAGGCACTGCAGCAACTTGAGCTTTCAAAGGGTGCGTCTGAATTGTTTAATCTTATTCTGGAGGACACGAATATAGGCGCAGACAAGACGAAGTACTTATCAGAGCGGAAAGCATTGATAAGCCAGCTGGATCAGCAGGAGGCCTTAATCGCAAAAGCAAGAATGCTATTTGTAGAGGATAAGCTGAAGTTTGATGACTTCCGGGAATGTAAAAAAGAGTGTCAGGGTGTCTCCGGTGTTCTGCAAAAAGAGTTGAATGCGATTACGCGGAAATTGAAGCGTCTTGATCAGCAAACTGGAAGCACTCCCCGGGAGATCTTCTATATGTTCCAATTTATGGACATTGCAGACAAAAAACAGCTGGTAAGCTTATTGCCGCCCAGCGCAGTGGACGGCCGGACAGGAGAGGTATCCATAAATATCAATAGTGCTTTAGCTAAAATAGTACATCATAAATTTTGATTCATTTTTAAACGATTTGGGTTATGGGTAGATTACTTTCCGGCAGCAGCAGTTTTATCGATAGAAAGATCTCGCTAAAACGCGCCATTTCCATACTGGCTAAAAACAACATTGAAGTAAATGATAATGAGGCCGGCATTATACTTGATTTTCTGTACCTAGTTGCCCGGAACGGTAACCAACAGAAAATACATAAAAAGCAGGCGGACCTTAAAGAGAAATCGAACCTTGGGCCAACATAAGCCCACGTTTACTTTCAGCCCGTTTACGGCTTATAAACCAAGGAAAGTTGGTTTGCCAACCTGAAAAAATCGAACCGTCAGCCAGTGCACTATAACGCATTGGCTAGCATAGCCTTTTGCCATAAAGAAACGAGACAACCTGAATAAGGTTGTCTCGTTAAGTGATCCCGCTGGGAACACTTTTATTTTTATAAGGCATTAATAATGAACTAATTATTACATTTTAAATAAATAGGGCACCGGTTTGGGCACCAGTCATTTTGATCAAATTTGCTGCGATTTAAAGAGCTTTAGTTTATGGCTTAAAGATAGCAAAATATGTCGGATATAAAACTGGATTTGGCCGAATTCAAACACACATGGCCTATTTGATTCCGTATTTAAATATTGGATTAATTATATGCCTTTAAGCCATTGACTGTGCCATAGTGGGCAAATCAAATATGTGACTTAAAAAATGTTCAATAATCTCTATCGCTGTTAAAAGATGCTCTTTTTTGGGGTGTTTGATCTCATGTAATGCCTCATTTCCCAGCAAACGATGTTTATGGAGCATTTTGGCAGACGATTGAGTCAGATACCCATTTTCAACCAAACCGTCAATTTTTCCTTCTAAATTGTTCTTGAAGTAACTTCCTCCTTTTTTATTTGAAGCGTTAGTGCCATTAATTTTTAGAACTTTACAGGTTGCTTCAACAATTGCTCTTAAGCCTGCCGCACACAAAATTAAAGATCCATCATTATAGGTAGAGATCGTTTCAATATAGATATTAGAAACCTCTAATGGGAAATTCGTTGTATCAATTTCTTTTTTTTCCTTTATAGTTCTTTTGGGATATAAGAAAACCTTTGTAGGATCTTCGTTACCACAGACATCTTCGGAAAAAAAATTGGTTTCTCGAAACGTTATAGACTTGCACCCCTCACACTGAATAATCTGATATTCATTATGCCAATCAATTCCAATATTATCACTAAGTATGTCTTCACCTTTTTCAGTGATGGATGAAAGTATAACGTGAGATGTTGATCTCCTACATTCCGAACAATCAGCATTAGTTGTTTTTCCTTTCAGTTTGTTTTCTATTATTTTTGATACTATTGCCATTGACTGTAAAATTTATAAAGATATACTCTTGTTGGGTAATTATTTGCGCATTTTTCATCATAATATTCGAAAAAACTTAATCTACAATTAAATTATTAAACGTCATCACTTATTGAGACGATATTATGTCCTAAAGACTTCGTAATTCAATAAAAATCCAACTCTATGCTCTTGATTTTTACATAGAAAACATTTTCAGGACGACTAATAAATAAATATTTTCATTACCTTTTTTTATTGACTTTTACTCGTGTGTTGAACTTACGGGATGAAAGGAAAATTTTGGAGTTTTATTAATTCATAGTTATCTCGTTATAATTTTGAAATGAACCTTTCATTGCCCTGTATTTTATGAAATATCAGCCCTTTGGTAGCAGCTTCAAAATCTGATTGAGAATTTTGAAAAGAGGCAAAAACAATACTTTGCGCTTCTGTTTGAAGAGATAATTCTTTCAAAAACTGGTGGAAATCTGCTGTTGAAGCAGATTGTTGCTGAGGTTCGTCAAAAATCAGTAGTTGAGGATGATTGCCATTTTTGGTGAGTGAAGTCTTTAATAGAGAGATGTAATATGCCCACATACAGCGGATATGGTCGCTACCTGATGAATCAAATCTCATATCGTAATATTTTGGTTTTTCATTCGGTAATTTCACTTCAATTACTGGAACATATTTATCCCGAGATATTTTAATTGAATTTTTCTCCTTGCTTTGATAATTGAATTGAGTCAGTAGTTTTATGAAACTGACTTCTAGGTATTCAATCTTAGCGCTATCTTGTGTAGTAAATAATATACCAGCTAGTTTAGTTTCTGCGCTTTTTAAATGTTCCCATTCTTTTGAAAGTATTTTAACTTTTTCTTTGAGGTCTTGCGTCGTTTCAATAAGTTGTTCATATAATTTAATCAACCTCTTTAAGTTGATCTTTCTTTCAATAAGTTCTTCTGACGGTAACCGTTCATCTGAAATAAGATCTTTCTTCAGGCTTCTTATTTGTTGACGTAATATTTGTATGTGGCTTTTTAAATCGTTGATTCTCGTTTCTTTATCTTGTACCATTTTTCTTTGGCCATTAACAAAAGTTTCCAACATTTTCAACTGAGCTGTCAAAAATTCAATGTTTCTTTCAACGTCCATTGGTGATTGATTGACCTCAATAGGAAGTAATGTTCCATTTATTTCATGGCCACAAGTAGGGCATTTGTTTTCTGCAAGCGATAATTTGGCTTCCGCTCCAAGATTCAACATTTTCCTAGCTGCCTTGTTATTTTCAAGATCTTCTTCGATATTTTTTTTCTGTCGGATATAATGCTTTAATTGATCTTTTTCAATAAAGTTTTCGTTTTCCCATTGTTCAAGAGTGTAGCTATATCGAATTAGATTATCATTTGCCTGTGTAAGACGTGTTTGATTTTTTTCAATATTTTCACCGACTGTAATTTCTGTTTCTTTAGAAAGATCATCATATTCCTTCTGAAGCTCCACAAGCAATTCATCGATTAAATAATAATTGTCGTTTCTATTAATTCTAAAGTATATATCTGACAGATTATTTATAATGGCTGGTGATTCTGGTAATCCAACCATTACAGCATTATTCCTTTCTCCAACCCGAACAAACTCTTGATAAAGTGATTGCCATTTAAATACTAAAGTTTGTTTATCAATATTTAAAGAAATCTTCGCTTGTTCATTCTGAAATACATCGAGATTCAACAGAAATTCTATTATCCGTTCTTCTGCATTCTTTACGCGATAGAACGGCATTGTTGCAAAAAAAGATGACCAACCCGATTTTTGTTCAATAATAAATGACGGTGCAATAAGTGGTAGATATAATTTAATTCTATTTCCGCTATTATCAATAACGTCTGGAACTTTCCATCCAATAAATTCTTCGAGAAACAAATGAAAGCCATAATTACTGTCCGTGGCTGCTCCACTGTCATGGAGATACATCTGTTTTTGTGTATAATTATTTTTTGGTTCAGTTAGTGCGGGACCTTCTATCACATCCACCAATTGGGATTTTCGTTTTTCATTTATTACGCTTCTTTTTATTGTTACCTCTTTCTTTCCATTTGATATTTGAAGAATAACTGCAGACTGTAGTACTCTATATTGATCCTTGCCATCGAGTACTGTGTCCTTTAATACTGATTGCATTGTCTTTTCATTTCTTCCCCCAATTAATTCTTCAAAGCCCAATGCGTATATTATGGCTTGAAAGATTGTACTCTTTCCACTTGTATTGTTTGCACGAATAATGTTAAGGCCTGCTTCAAACTGGAAAAATGCGCCGTAAAGGCCGTTTGTTGAATTTATTTCTAGACTTAATGCTGTGATAGATAACATAATATTAATGAAATTTACTGGCCAATTTGTTTATCTGTAGTTCGGTAATTTTGTTTTTACCGATACTAGACAAAAACTCTCTTTCTCTATTATAAAGTTCTTTATCCCTTGTTATTGCTTTTACCAGGTCATTACCTTTAGTCGTAATTAGAAAATCCGGACCAATATTTTTAACTAATTCATTAGAAACTGCAAATAACAACGCCCTATTGACTGTCGGTTCTATTCCCCATATATATAGGTGGCTTGAAAAATTATCTTTGATCCATCCTTTTACAGTGGCAGTATTGCTTTTCGTCTTTATTGCCCAGCATAAAAAATGTAGTTTCATTATTGAAGATTTGCCAGCTCTGCATGATATGTATAAAATTAATAGTATGTGTCCAATCTTATACAAAGGTCTGTAGTCAGACGGTATAGGGATAGCTCGATCATTAAAACTGATTGCATTTATTTTTTCTTCCATTGTTATTCAAAATCTAACGGACATCGTAAAAGCCAATCGGCAACGATCCCATGGGTAAGGTTAGTTATTGTTGTTTCGTCTAAGTAGGAGAAATATTCCTTAAGTTTATTATACACGGAAGTTCTGATATTTCCGTATAACTCATTGTTGTCTGTCGTTGGAAACATGCATTGTTCCTTAACGATATTCTCGAGTTGTGAAGTTAATATTAAGAATCTGTCGTAATCTTGCGGGTGTAGACGCTGCCAGTTACTTAATATGGATTCTCTGTCGAAATAGCTTTTGATTGTACTTTCGGTAAGAGAGTTTACTTTATTGGACACCTCCGATGAATCAGCTGTAAATCTTTTAGTATGCTTGCGAATAGCATTATCGATAAGTTCATTTTTTTCTTCTTTCCAGGAGATTATTATTCCATCATCCGCCTCTTCAGGGCTGATTGTTAGTTTTTGGGTGCCATTAAGCGCTATTGGTATTTCTTTCGCGAAATTGTCAATATCATGAATTATTATTTGAAAATTGGCGTCAATGATCGGTAAACTCCATGCTTTAACTTCAATTAACTTCTTGTTGCAATGAACAACAAGGTCATTCATTAGGTATTCTGGTGTCACGAAAATCCATTCCTTTATTTTGGTGCCTGCAAGTAGAAGAGCTAGACGGTTATTATTACGTTTTAGCTTACTTAGATCTCTAGTTATTTTGTCTCGCTGTTTCTCGTATAATGATGAAGATGTAATATTGTTATCTGGGCAATAACACTGAAATGCCTTTCCGGTTTTTGTGAAACCTTCAATGCCGCAATCACCCGGAGAAGCAGGCACAGATTGGTACAGCTCGGTTTCATATTTTATTCGTAAGCATATTTGTATTAAATCTTCCCATGAATCGCCATTAAAGGCCCCGCATTTAGTTTTATACATAAGATCATTATTTCACCTCATAATTGGATGTAAATATATGAAATATTTCCATTTGATTGCGTGTAAATTAGGGTGCTGTATCAATAATATTATCTACTTAGTCCATCTTGCGCATTAACACATGATAGTATAAAATGTTTGATTTGTTTTTTGGATTTAGAAGTTGGAGCTCCCCAGACGCGGATATTTCTGTTTTTATTTGACCCAGTTTGCGATGCTGCGTGGCAACTCTATCTTTCCTCACCAAAAAAGGATAACAATTGCATTAAAAATGCAATGCTTTTTTATTTTTCCCCTTCATATCTGAAGAAAAACTTGATGCATGTTGGGGTTGGGAATCGTTTTTTACCGATAATTGGTATCGTTTTATTCCGCTGTTATAAAAGCAATCGGCTCGAAGTGGGTTACTTAGGGTTTAAAAGCCGGGTTTTCAAATATATAGATTTGGCAATATCCAATGCCGCAACCGGTAGGTGGCTGATTGGCTCTTTCATACTGTCTCAGGCTAAAGTTCCGCCTTTCTACGTACAGGGGCCTCCAGAAACTCAAATATTAGCTCCGCTGCCCCTTGCTGCGAAAAAATCTATGACTGGGATGAAAATAAAACTGCAAATAGTCAGTATGTTGACCAAATTCATGGTAAAATATTGTCAATATACTGACTAAATTACTTGATAATTTGCAATATGTTAGTTCTAGGACTAATCTCAGAATTTGCGGGCTGATCGATAGTTTTCAACACGATCAGGGGCACTCTTGCAAATTTAGATGTCTTGTATCTGTTTCTGTAATTCTTCTTTTAAACGATCAACCTCGGCCGTAAGCATTAATATTATTGAGTTCTTGTCTTTTATAGTAGATTTTAAATTTTCAATAATCTCATCCTTTAATGCTAGCAGTGAGTCATTCTGGTTGGAATCAATAAATGTTTCATTATTTGCTTCCTTTCGGTTAATCTGATTGTCCAATTGCTTCACATCTTCGGAAATATTTTCTCCGATCGTTACGTTGCTCTCTTCAAGGTTGTTATATAATAATTCTCCCGGCTGAATCTTAAATAAATTGGCAATAATCTCAATTTCATTGAAATTTGGCTCGCTTATTCCTTTTTCCCAGTTTCCAATGGTTGTATGCGCCTTATTCAGCTGTGACCCAATGTCTGTTTGATTTTTTCCAGATTTTATTCGTAGAAATTTAAGATTTTTTGAGAATTTATTTTTCATAAAGAAAGATTTGTTGAGAATTACTTTGAAATCTCAATATTTTGTTCAATATTTGCCTAGTTATTATAAGCGACCTAAAAGAAAGAGCAAAAATACCATGAAAAGTTTTAATAGAAAGCACGATAGCGCTTTAAGTTGAAAGGTAATTATTTATGTCGGAAAATGCCATTGGACTATCTCCGAATAATGGAATTTGTTGAGTGGCCACTTATTTGCTGACATGAGCTTTGCTCATCATTTTATAAAGGTTTATATATCTATAAAGCGATAATGTATTGTTTACAATCTAAAATTTAAAATTATGGAAGAGAGAAACAGAAAACAGGTAAAAGTACAGGGTAAATTCCGAGAAAGTCAAAGTCGACTGATGTTTAAAAGGGGAAGTAATAAGATTGTTCCCTGGCTGACTGTGAGTGGGTTGTGGCTGGCAAAGCTGGGATTTAATGTGGGTGACATGGTAAATATTACCATGGACAATAATAAAATTATCATAGAACCCGCGGAAAAGAATCCCAGTGTGATGAATGAAGTAGCATAAAATAGCTCAGGGATGAGTTAGGTGATAATTTAATTTTGACCGCTAATGACCAATACCAGAAAATTCAAGAACCTGTGGGACAGCTTTTTGCAGGCGCCTGAAGATAAACAACTCCGTAAAGATGCTGCACCTCAATGGAAGAGGTGCGGTATCTAGACAGGGTTATCGCTTATATAGTTGGCTTCAGTTGGGACAAATCAAATGGGCAAAGCTATTTAGATAGTTATCTTTTAGCTGGCTGGTCGTTTTTGGTGATGCTGGGTGAAATTTCGGCAAATAGTATCTATATTATTTTCAGCTGGTAATGCTGATACTATCAATGCTTTTATTTCTATGCTTAGGGGGAATCGCTAAAGGCAAGGGTATTAAATTAAAAACACTCATCATATTCAATTTTATTTACTACTTTAGCCTAAACTAACATATACACAACCAATTGCAGGAAATGCTGTTAGATATTTTTTTATTATTGGATGGCGGCCTTTTTAAAATATGGGTAGATTCAATATAAAAGTTAAATTAAGCTAATATTATTAGTCTTTGATTGTATCTTTGAGGAGATATGATGAAAAATTGTCAATTGGAACCTAATTATCTATAAACGAATTAATGGCGAAGCAAAAAGAAAAAACAGAGGAGCCTTTGGAAAAGCAGTTATGGAAGGCGGCGGATAAACTCCGTAAGAATATTGATGCGGCGGAATATAAGCATATTGTATTGGGGCTTATTTTCCTGAAATATATCTCGGATGCATTCGAGGATCTATATGCTAAATTGAGTGGTGATGTTGATAGTGGGGCAGATCCGGAAGACAAGGATGAGTATAAAGCTGAAAATGTATTCTTTGTTCCTCAGGATGCGAGATGGAGTTTTCTTCAGTCCAAAGCCAAACAACCTGAAATTGGCAAGTTTGTGGATGATGCTATGGACGCCATTGAGAAGGAGAATCCATCGCTGAAAGGAGTTTTACCGAAAGTGTTTGCTCGTCAAAATCTGGACCCAACGAGTTTGGGTGAGTTGATTGATCTGGTTGGCAATATCGCGCTGGGGGATGCCAAATCCAGAAGTGCTGATGTCCTGGGTCATGTATTTGAATATTTTCTGGGTGAATTTGCCTTGGCAGAAGGAAAGAAGGGCGGTCAGTTCTATACGCCTCGAAGCGTAGTTGAATTATTAGTTGAAATGTTGGAGCCTTCTAAGGGGCGGGTTTTTGACCCTTGTTGTGGCTCTGGTGGCATGTTTGTGCAATCGGAAAAGTTTGTGGAGGACCATAGGGGCAACGTTAATGACATTTCCATTTATGGTCAGGAAAGCAACCAGACCACCTGGCGGTTGGCAAAGATGAACTTGGCAATCCGTGGTATTGATAGCTCACAGGTGAAATGGAATAATGAGGGCTCATTTTTAAACGATGCACATAAGGATCTGAAAGCAGATTATATTATTGCGAATCCACCGTTTAATGTGAGTGACTGGGGCGGTGAGCTTATGCGTAAGGATGGTCGTTGGCAATTTGGTGTGCCGCCTACTGGTAATGCTAATTTTGCCTGGTTGCAGCATTTTATTTACCATTTGGCTCCCAATGGGCAAGCGGGGGTGGTTTTAGCAAAGGGTGCATTGACTTCTAAGACTTCGGGCGAAGGAGATATCAGGAAGGCACTGATTGAGGAAGGCTTAATCGACTGTATCGTTAATCTGCCGGCTAAGTTGTTTTTAAATACACAGATTCCAGCGGCTTTGTGGTTTATGAGCCGTAACCGCAAAAACGGAAAGTTCAGGGACCGTAGTAAGGAGATTTTATTTATTGATGCCCGGAACCTTGGGCACCTGATCAATCGCCGGACTCGGGAGTTGTCGGCTGAGGATATTGCCAAAATTGCTGGCACTTACCATAATTGGCGTAATAAAAGGGGTGATTATGAGGATGTTGCAGGCTTTTGCGCTTCTGCGCCTATTAGTAAGGTAAAAGAATTGGATTATGTGGTTACGCCGGGTAGGTATGTTGGGTTGCCGGATGAGGAGGATGATTTTGACTTTAATGAGCGGTTTTCAGCGTTGAAAGCGGAATTTGAAGGACAATTGAAAGAAGAGGCAAAATTGAATAAGTTAATTAATGAAAATCTGAAACGGATCAAATATGAGTAAGGAACTAATCATATCGCAAAAGTCAATCGGGAACCGAATATACGCGCTCCGGGGTGAGCAGGTCATGTTGGACAGCGATTTGGCAGATCTTTACCAGGTTGATACTAAAGCACTTAATCAGGCAGTGAAGCGAAATTTAGCTAGGTTTCCAGAAGAATTTCACTTTCAACTCACGGATCAGGAATATGAGAACTTGAGGTCACAATCTGTGACCTCAAGTTCTGGCCATGGAGGAAGGCGTACGCTTCCATTCGCCTTCACAGAGCAGGGGGTTGCAATGCTATCAGCTGTTCTACGTAGCAATGTAGCTATAAGGGTCAGTGTGCAGATTATGAATGCATTTGTGCAAATGCGAAGGATTATTGGGCATGAAACAATTCAGCACTTACGACTCTCAAATATTGAAAACAAACTGATTGAACATGATCAGAAATTTAGCCAGATTTTCACTGCATTAGAACAAAGCGAGTTGCCACAAAAAGGCATTTTTTTCGACGGGCAAGTTTTTGATGCTTATAATTTTGTTTCCGATTTAATTAGAAAAGCCAAGGATTCTTTAATCTTGATAGACAATTATTTAGACGATTCCGTTTTTACCCTGTTGAACAAACGTAAAAAAGGAGTGAATTGCGTATGTTATACCAAAACTATTAGCAAAAACTTGAAATTAGACTTAGAAAAACACAACCAACAATATTCGGCTATAACACTGAAGGAGTTTAAAACGGCTCATGACCGATTTTTGATCATTGACGATAAAGAATTGTACCATATTGGTGCATCACTGAAAGATTTAGGGAAAAAGTGGTTTGGATTTTCAAAAATGGATGTGGAAGTGTTTTCGGTCTTAAAACATTTAACGTTAGGTAGTAATTAAAATGTTGATTTATAGTGGTTTAAATAAAATTAAATTGGTAAACTAGTCATGGGGGAATTAAAGCATACGAATCACGGACAAAAGCTTTTCACGGATATCTCTGAGCTGATTGAGCAAAGCAAGAGTCATGTTGCACAGACGGTAAATGCTACGCTTACGCTTTTATATTGGCAAATAGGCAGACGAATAAACTCTGAGGTACTCAGCAACAAACGGGCTGATTACGGGAAACAGGTTGTTGCGGCACTTTCTGTGCAATTAACGGAACAATTCGGCAATGGGTTTTCTGAGAAAAATCTTCGCAGAATGATGCAGTTTGCGGAGGTTTTCCCCGATGAGCAAATTGTCGTATCGGCGATACGACAATTGAGCTGGACACATTTCATTGCACTTATTCCGTTAAAAGATCCATTACAGCGTGAGTTCTACGCTGAAATGTGCAGGATTGAAAAGTGGAGCGTTAAAACACTTCGAAGTAAGATCGATGGGATGCTTTATGAAAGAACTGCCATCAGCAAAAAGCCTGATCAATTAATAAAACAGGAAATAAAGGGCTTGCGCGATGAGGACAAACTGACTCCTGACTTGGTATTTAGGGATCCATATTTTCTGGATTTTCTTGGCTTAAAAGATACTTATAGTGAACGGAATCTGGAAGATGCCGTACTCCGCCAAATAGAGGGTTTTATTATGGAGTTGGGCCAGGGATTTACTTTTGTAGGACGACAGAAACGTATGATAATAGATGGGGAGGATTTTAGCTTGGATTTGCTTTTTTTCCATCGAAAACTTAAACGGATGATTGCCATAGATTTGAAGTTGGGAAAATTCAAAGCGGCTTATAAAGGTCAGATGGAGCTATATCTCCGGTGGTTAGAAAAGAATGAGATGGAACCAGGAGAAGAAGCTCCGTTGGGGCTTTTGCTCTGCGCTGAAGGTAATAAGGAGCAGATTGAATTACTGCAACTTGATCAGTCGGGAATTAGGGTGGCTGAGTATCTTACTCAGTTGCCGGATAAGAAGCTGTTGCAGCAAAAACTGCACAGTGCTATTGAAATGTCTAAAAAACAAATGGAAAACAAATGAGTGAGTGGAAGGAGTATAAACTTAAAGACTTAGGAATTCTCCAAAGAGGTCGTTCTCGGCATCGACCTCGATATGCATTTCATTTGTATGGAGGTAAATATCCTTTTATTCAAACTGGAGAAATTAGAGAGGCGTCAAAATATATAAGACACTATCAACAAACCTATAGTGAAGAAGGCCTTAAACAATCAAAGTTATGGCCGAAAGGTACACTTTGTATTACAATAGCGGCCAACATTGCGGAATTAGCAATATTAGATTTTGATGCCTGCTTTCCTGATAGTGTTTTGGGCTTTATTCCAGATAAGAGCATAGTGGATTTGGATTTCGTATATTATACCTTAAATCACTTCCAAAAGGAACTAAAGTATATTGGTGAAGGGTCCGTTCAAGATAACATTAACCTAGGAACATTTGAAAATATATTATATCCAATCCCTAGTTTGCGCGAACAAATCGCTATTGCCTCTATCCTTAGCAGTTTAGATGATAAAATAGACCTGCTGCAATGCCAAAACGAAACCTTAGAAAAAATGGCCGAAACGCTTTTTCGGCAGTGGTTTGTGGAGGAAGCGAAGGAGGAGTGGGAGAATGAAACTTTAGGGAAATGGGCCATTGATACATTAGGTGGGGAATGGGGGAAAGAAAACGCAGTAGGTGAATTCAACAAGCCTGTATATTGTATTCGTGGTACTGATATTGCAGACTTAAACAATGGCTTACCTGAAAGAACACCAATTCGATTTGTGAAAGAAAAGAAATTTTTAAATATTGAGCCTAGAGAAGGGGATCTAATTATTGAAATATCTGGAGGTACCGAAAATCAATCTACTGGAAGAGTTTGTTATATCAACAAGGATATTAAAGGACTTTTTGATAAACCACTAATATTTTCTAATTTCTGCAGACTGATAAGAATTAAAAAGGAAGAGTATTCATTTTTCCTATACTGTTATATTCAATACTTATATAATCAGGATGAATTTTTTAATCTTGAGAATGGCAGCTCTGGAATTAAGAACTTAAACTATAAGGCTCTTTTAAATGATTTGGAATACCTAATGCCAGACGAAAAAACAGTAATGGAATTCCAAAAAAAAGTTAAGCATTTATTTGAAAAAATTAATCGAAATAAATATCAAATCCGAATTCTCATGAAGTTGCGCGATACTTTATTGCCGAAACTAATGAATGGAGAAGTTAAGGTAAAAGAGCAAGGGAATAAATAACCTTAAAAAATGTTGTTTATGGTTGAGATAAAAATTAATAGGAATATTTCCCCAAGAAAATTGAGCGATTTACGGAAGCTCTATTTTGGTCAGAGTGATTTGGGAGATATTGTGCTGATTCTTCCAAGTGAAATTAGTAGATATTCGTTTGGATTACTGGCAGATCTATTAAGTTTTGTGATTACAATAAATAATAAATATTCTATAAAGAAATTAAAATTAAATATTCTTAGAGACGACCTAATCGCTCTTTATGATCAGGAATATTTTTACCCGATCATTTCGTTGTTGTGGAATACTGCGTCTTTTGTTGATAAACAAGATACAGATATTAAAAGTCTATTACGAGAAGAACAAAATTCTTTTTTCAAAAAAATGAATTCTCTCAGCAGAATGAAAGGGAATAAATTCTTTTTGACTATGGTCGATCATTTACCGGGCTATGTCAGATTATTGGAAAACTCAAACGGTTTTAACGATGATGAAGATCAAATAAGCAATATTTTTGAATTAATCTTGAAGAAATATATACTTACCTTTAATAAAAATAATCTATCTGAAATTGCGGGAATCAAAAATGACATTGGAGCAATTGTGTATGAGCTCGCTAAAAATACTGATGAATGGGGGAAGACAGATAAAGAAAACATTAATTTTAGTTCGAGTATCCGAGGTGTATACTTACGTTTTCACGTTAATAGTCATGAGAAATTAGTTGAAGAGTACGCTTCGACTCCTTTACTTGCATTTTTTAATAGTTCCGAGATTATAAATTCTTGTTTAAATGAACTGGGGCAGTTATATTACCTCGAAATTTTGATTTATGATTCGGGAATCGGTTTTATTGATAAATTTCATTCCGCCCCGAACTTCAAAGATATTGATGTTATTAAGAGATGCCTCGTTAAAAATCAAACTACATCCACTTCTAACTTAAAATCAAAAAAAGGGATTGGATTAGATAGAATATTGAACATTCTAAATAAAAAAGGGTTTTTAAGAATATTAACCGATAAATACTGCGTATATAGGGATCTCATAAAATGCGAATATAAACCAATTGATATTGAAAAGCTTGACGATCTGATTCTCGAAGATTGGAATGGACTAAATTTCGATTCAATGGATTCGCCAAAGCTACAGGGATCCTTTATTAGCATTTTATACCCTTTTAAAAAATCAAACTGATGGGTAAATTTTATATTTATAATGCTGTTCTTGATGACAAAATTAGTCGAGATGCAACAATAATCTTCAACCCGAATTCTGAGTATTCTTTTGATTCATTGAGAAGAGAACTTGAAATGTTTTTCAGTACGTTTCACCAAACGGGGGCTTTAATATTTATCCATTGTTCTACGACTCCTAATATAGAAACGTTAGTTGTGGGGAATTTAGACTCTATTTTAAAGAGCATACCTACAGTTGAGGAAGGTTTTTTAAGAAAAAATATTTTTTACATTTCCTATGATCAGTTAGGTTTTAAGATTGCAAATGGTGTTTTATTTATAAAACGTAATCTAAAGGAAATAATCAATCAGGGGTTGGCAAATATTTTCATTAAGAATGGAGGGCTCGTCGAAAGTAGTGGTATTTCTCACCATTTCGTATTTCCTTCTGGGAAACATTCCACAAAATTTTTGAGAGCTGCAAATGTTCTTGTGAAGAAAAGTGAGATAGATTTTATTGGGTTAACGACCTTACATCTTTTTAAAGAATCAAATTTTGAAAATATTTATTGCGATACGTTATCTATTACAGTAATTGGCTATTCAATGGCTAACTTCCTAAAAAGGTTTGGAATGGATAAAGAGATTTATGTGGAATCCTTTAAATCATATAGTGGAATCTATGACAATAGGCAAAAGTTTTATGATAACTCTATTTTTTTGATTTCCGCTTCTACTTCTGGAGGTCTAATTAATTATCTTAAAGAACAACATCCTGAAATTAATTCGAATCAGATCAGTACGCTTTTTTACCTGCCATTAGATAAACATTCACCTGCAGTTTTTGAGCGTGTTGTTTGTAATTTGGGAGTTAATAGCAAATTGAATTATGGAATAAAATCCTATGAAACATTCAAGCCTCCGATAAGACCCTGCAAATATTGCAACAATTATTCAACAGCGATTCAAATATTAGGAGATTCTTTTAGTCTTGATGAACCGATAATAAATCTGAGAAATATTAATGCAAAGAAATATATTACCATTGACATAAAAGAGTTTGTTGATAGTTTCAGATTTAAAGCAAAAATTGGAACTGCATTAAAAGTTTCATATAGTGATCCTTCTATTAAAAGAAAAACATATGCCACTTATATAGATTATGAAAAGGTAATTGACAATATTAATGAGTATAAAACGCATAAGGATAAATTGGATGCTTATATTAAACAATATATTCCCGCAGCTACTAAATATATTGTATACCTTAATGACCTTGGATCTGAGAAACTGGCTACATATATTCACAAGAAAGTACAGAAAGATTCAAGACACAATATTTTAGTAATAAATCAAGCTGATCTTTCGGAAGGTCAAATTGATAAAAATCAAGTTGGTGCAATTGTTATTGTCGGATCTTGTATCACTAATGGAAAGAATCTTTTGTATCTTAATCGATTTTTTAGGAACTATGAGCATTTTAGGCTTGTATATTTTGTTGGAATCACTAGAATTAGTGATTCTACAAGGCATAGTGACCTTAAGGGTAATATTAAATATGGATTGTATGGCGCTAATAATGCTTCCTTTATAGAAGTTGAGACCTTATACTGCGATAATGCTAATTCTGAAACTCCTTGGGAGGTAGAAGTAGAACACTTGAAAGCTGTTCAACAAAGTCTGAACAAGCCTTCTAAGTTCATTAGTGAAAGGATTCGTACTATTAATTCATTCTCGAGTATGGAATTGAAAGGAGGTAGTAATAGAATATTTTACCCTAATATGGATAGTCAAGAATTAGAAATACGTAAAAATTCGGTTTTTTTTAATAATAATGACTACTACGGAAATATTACTCAATCAGACGTCTATTTTACCGTTTCTTGCGTCCTTAATAATATGAGAAGTAATATGAATGATGGTCTTTATCAAACGAATTTTGTTAAGAACGTTCTGGACCCATACTTATTTAACCGTTTTAATGATGGTATAATTCAAGCTGCAATATTACGATCAGCAAAATCAGAGGAGTTGAATTATTCCTTTAGTGTTGATCATTCAAATAAAATGCTTATGCTGTTACAAACTTACATTAAACATATTGAGGAGTATCAGGGAGAAGCGATATTTGAATTTTTGCATGCTTTGGCGATTGGGAAATTGCGGCTGTGGAAGGACCATTATTTAATTTTAATTGAAGACCTCAATAAAATAAAAGATAGTCGGGTAAGAATTTTTGCAAAATGCATAAAACAATTCCACAAATTAAGTATATAATGGTAAAATATATGACCCATATTACAGAAAATCATATAGAACGATTAGCGATTGAACGACTTGAATTCTTGGGCTATCGATATATTTATGGTCCTGACATAGCATGCGATAGTGATACGCCAGAACGGGAAAGTTTTGAACAGGTTTTATTATTGGAACGCCTGCGCAAATCGGTTAAGAAGATCAATTCTCATTTATCGAGTGATATCGTGGAGGGAGCAATAAAGGAAATTCAAAGGATTGTTTCTCCGGGATTGCTTAGCAACAATGAAACCTTTCACCGGTATTTAACTGAAGGTATTCCTGTATCGAAGCGTGTCGATGGAGATGATCGGGGTGATCGAGTTTGGCTGATTGACTTTAAGTATCCGCTTAATAATGAGTTTCTTGTGGTCAACCAATTTACTATTGTAGAGAATGGGAATAACAAGCGCCCTGATGTTCTTTTGTTTGTGAATGGGATACCGCTTGTGGTCATGGAATTAAAGAATGCGGCTGATGAGAAAGCGACTGTAAGAACGGCTTTTAATCAGGTGGAGACGTATAAGGCGATTATTCCTGGTTTATTCACTTATAACGGGTTTGTGGTAATTTCTGATGGTCTGGAGGCAAAAACGGGTACGGTTTCTTCTGGTTTCTCCCGGTTTATGTCCTGGAAGACAAAGAATGGTATATCACTTGCCTCACATTTGGAAAGTGAGCTGGAAACACTGATCCATGGAATGCTGAATAAGGAAACACTTATTGATTTAATCAGGCATTTTATTGTATTTGAGAAATTTAAATCTGAGGATCTGCTGACTGGGATTACAACGATTTCGACGGTCAAAAAGATTGCTGCTTATCATCAGTATTATGCGGTCAATAAGGCGGTGGAATCTACTTTGAGAGCAACTGGATTTGCTTCCAGGGAGGAGGCGCCACTTAATGTGGTGATGGAATCTCCGGTTTCGTATGGTCTTCCAAGGGTGAAATCGCAGCCTAGCGGGGATAAAAAGGCTGGAGTGGTTTGGCATACTCAAGGTAGTGGTAAGTCGTTATCCATGGTTTTTTATACGGGTAAAATTGTTTTGGCACTGGATAATCCGACTATTTTGGTCATTACGGATCGTAATGACCTGGATGATCAGCTTTTCGACACTTTTGCTGCTTCAAAACAGTTATTGAGGCAAGAGCCTGTTCAAGCGGATGATAGAAATCAATTAAGGGATCTTCTAAAAGTTGCATCAGGCGGCGTAATCTTTACGACCATTCAAAAATTTCAGCCGGAAGAGGGGAATGTATATGAATTGCTGTCTAACAGGAAGAATATAGTGGTAATTGCCGACGAAGCGCATCGGACTCAATATGGGTTCAAGCCTAAAACGGTTGATGAAAAGGATTATAATGGAAATGTAATTGGTAAAAAGATTGTGTATGGTTTTGCCAAATATATGCGGGATGCTTTGCCTAATGCGACTTATTTAGGTTTTACGGGGACACCAATTGAGAATGCAGATGTTAATACACCTGCCGTCTTTGGAAATTATGTAGATGTCTACGATATTGCTCAGTCAGTTGAAGATGGTGCGACCGTCCGGATATATTACGAGAGCCGGCTGGCTAAAGTAAATTTAAGTGAAGAGGGCAAGAAGTTGGTGGAAGACCTGGATGATGAGTTAGATCGGGAGGATCTGACCAATACCCAGAAGGCCATAGCAAAATGGACTCAATTAGAAGCGCTGGTTGGAAGCGAGAACAGAATAAAGAATATTGCTCGTGATATTGTCTCGCATTTCAATCAAAGACAGGAGGTGTTTGAGGGGAAGGGAATGATCGTCACTATGAGCAGGAGAATAGCTGTTGAATTATATGAGGCAATTATTGCGCTGAAACCGGAGTGGCACTCGGATGATTTAAAGAAGGGCACCATTAAGGTGGTCATGACTTCTGCTTCCTCAGATGGATCTAAAATAGCTAAACACCATACGACAAAGTTGCAAAGGCGGGATCTTGCCGAAAGGATGAAGAATCCTGATGATGAGTTGCAATTGGTCATTGTTCGGGATATGTGGCTGACGGGCTTTGACGCACCGAGTATGCATACCCTTTATATAGACAAACCCATGAAGGGGCATAATCTTATGCAGGCAATTGCCCGGGTAAACAGGGTGTATAGGGATAAGCCCGGAGGGCTAATTGTGGACTATTTGGGGATCGCTGCGGATCTGAAAAAGGCGCTTTCCTTTTATTCTGATGCAGGTGGAAAGGGGGATCCGACCATCCAGCAAGAACAAGCTGTTCAATTGATGTTGGAGAAATTGGAGGTGGTATCACAAATGTTCCATGGATTTGCATACGAAGATTATTTTGATGCGACGACTTCTAGGAAATTATCCATGATCCTGGCTGCCGAAGACCACATTCTGGGTCTGGAAGACGGAAAGAAGCGGTTTATCAACGAAGTAACTGCACTTTCTAAAGCGTTTGCTATTGCTATTCCCCATGAACAGGCGATGGATGTAAAAGAGGAAGTTTCATTTTTCCAGGCTGTTAAAGCAAGGTTGGCTAAATTTGACGGTACTGGATCTGGGAAAACAAATGAAGAAATAGAAACGACTATTCGCCAGGTGATCGATAAAGCTTTGGTTTCGGAAGACGTCATTGATGTATTTGATGCGGCAGGTATTAAACGACCTGACATTTCTATCCTCTCCGATGAATTCCTCATGGAAATCAGGGACATGGAGCATAAAAATATTGCCTTAGAAGTTTTAAAGAAATTATTGAATGATGAAATTAAGGCGAGAACAAAAAAGAACCTGATTGAAGGCCGGTCTTTTAGGGAGATGCTTGAAACTTCCATTAATAAATATCATAACAAAGTTTTAACGGCCGCTGAGGTAATTGAAGAACTGATAAAGCTGAGTAAAATAATTGTCGAAAAGGACAAAGAGCCAGCACATATGGGTTTAACGGATTTTGAATACGCCTTTTATACTGCGGTATCTAATAATAAAAGCGCGGTGGAACTTATGCAGAAGGATAAGTTGAGGGAATTGGCCGTTCAGCTTACTGAAACGATTCGCCAAAATGCTTCTATCGACTGGACAATCAAAGAGAGTGTAAAATCTAAACTTAAGGTTGCTGTAAAAAGACTATTGAGAAAATACGGCTATCCGCCGGACATGCAGTTACTAGCGACCGAAAACATTATCAAGCAGGCCGAGAGGATAGCTAAGGAATTGACAGGTTGATTTACTTTTGAGGCTGGTTTTCAGTATTAAATTTGTAATGCGGAATTAAACTGCCGGTTTTTTCTTCGTCATTCACAATGGCAACGCTAAATCGTGCTCTTGTTATTGCTACGTAAAGTTTGGAACGACTTGTTTCTGCTAATGTAGTGTTATTGTCTTTTAGCCAATTTAAAATGGGTTTGGTCGGATAAATAAGGACTCTGTCAAAAGATAACCCTTTAGCTTCGCCGAAATTCATTACTTGGCAGTTTTCCCTAATCCTATTCTCTTTTCGGTCGTTTCTGAGTTGAATGGGCTGAAATTTCTTTATGTAGTCATCAATATTTTCTTCATTGATATAAAATACACCATTGTGTTCAGTTTGGGTATTGTTGCTGGATGTTGTGGCTTGAAATTTTGGGAATAATTTGTTTGACAATTCGCAGATTGGCTGATTACATCTATGATTTACCATCAATGATGTATCGTCTTTTGCTAGGTTACCAATTTGGTCGGTGAAAAAGTTTACAATATTAGCTTTACGAAATTTTCTATTTTTAGATGCGCTATTTGTTGAATAGGTGCCTTGCCTGGGATCGCCTACCAGTAGAATTGTAGACTTACAATCAAAAAATAGCCTAAGTATGTCCAGATCATAACCAGCAAGGTCTTGAACCTCGTCAACAAAGATATGGGAATAGATTCTGGAAATTCGATCAATTACATTGCCCTTGGATCTTTCATTACAACGGAATACGAATTTTGAAAGTTTATCGGAATATATTTTTTGAGAATTAGAAAAATAGTGTTGCTCAAATTCCTTTTTTTCACCAAAATATATTGGTTGACCTGCTCGGGTAGACCCTTTCTGTCCTGATTGACTATTTACCAGAATTAGTCCCTTGATTTTCTTTTCAAATAATACGCCTTGAAAGGGCCTTGCCCCGTGTTTTAATAAAAAGGAAAACCAAGTCTGGACAACAATATTTTTAGGGATGCACTTATTTTTCTCGATAATTTTTTTCCTTATTTCGGTTTCGTTCGCCTGGGTGTATGTAGTGATGAGCACCTTACTCTCTATTGTGATCGGTAAATAACAATGCACCGTTTTCGGTAATTAAGAGTGCACCGTCATAGAGCTCTTTGTGTAGACATAATTCTATCAGGTCAAATATATACTATTGTATTTATATGTAGCAGACTTTTTTTCCCGGATTTTTTCCCGGATTTTCTTATCTGGATGCTGATGCCTCAAAAACCCACCACAGAAATACATCGGCTACGCCGATTCCACTTCTCTATGCAGCGGCGTAGCCCTGCACTAAAAGTATGGGCATAGCCCATACCGCTGTTTTTCTTTTTGGTACTTTTTCTTTTAAAATCCAACAAAAAAATCACGTATAAAATATTCTGTAATTCCCTGTTTATAATCATTACGGATTATCTTTGCATTGCAGTGAGGAAGCGGATACAGGCAATCCTGGGGAGGAACCTGGAGAGGAATACTCTCTGCCATCTGGATAAAAAAATAGCCCTCGTGTAAGGAGGGCCATTGGTATAGGGCTAAAAGGGGGGCTATAGTAAACGCTGGCCTCCTTTTCTATTTAGTTTACGCTGGCTTTGTCCATCCAGCTTGATGACTGCTGCATGATGAAGGACTCTGTCCAGTATAGCTGCCGTAAGGACTTCGTCGCCTAACTTTTCCACCCATTGTTTTGGGGATTTATTGGTCGTAATTACGATAGATGCTTTTTCATAAATATCATTAATAAAATGAAAAAAGGCGTTTGACCTTCTTGCATCTGGTTCCACCATCATGATGTCATCGATTACAATCAGATTTGCCTTTGTCAGCCGTCTGTATTCAATGGCTGCAGAGCGATTGGTATCCTTTCTGGATATTGTTGTCATAAGTTGATCCATGCTCCTGAAATAGGCGCTATAGCCCTTTAGGATAGCCTGGTGGCATAATCCTCCGGATAACAGTGTTTTCCCCACACCGGGAGGTCCCATTATAACCAGGTTCTCTGCCTGGTCGATCCAGCTCAGCTCTTTTAATTGTGCCAAAAGCACAGGAGAGATACCCTCTACAAGAGAGCAGTTAAATATCTCTAAATCGTGTCTCAAGGGCAGCTGGGCATCTTTTATCTTTCTATCCAGGCTGCGCTTCTCTCTGGCCCTTATTTCTTCATTAAATAGTCTTGCGGCAAATTCCAGGTAACTGATATTCTCAGAGGCCGCCTGATCCGCTATTGCATTTATGCAGTCAGCAATAGCTGGTATACGCAACTGTTTACATTGATCCTTTATTTTACCTATCTGTTTCATGATTTTTCTTTAGTTATAATTGGATTAAGCTTTATTAATAAGTGAGTCATAGACGTCCAGACTTCTTTGTGCAGGTT
Source organism: Arachidicoccus rhizosphaerae (assembly GCF_900107765.1). Taxonomy (GTDB): domain Bacteria; phylum Bacteroidota; class Bacteroidia; order Chitinophagales; family Chitinophagaceae; genus Arachidicoccus; species Arachidicoccus rhizosphaerae. The sequence goes on from NZ_FNQY01000009.1 coordinate 39,160, forward strand.
GGATATCCGCTTTTTCTTGAACCTTATTTTTCAGTATTGGGATTACTTTGGGCAGCGGTTTTGGCACAGGTGCGTTTTCTGCATTTATCGTCTGAAGCGTCTCTTTAAATACAGAGAGTTTATATTGCTTCATATTCAGACACTCAGCTAATGCCAGTCCAGTGATTTCGGGCGGGTAAAGTTCAATAGCTTTCATTATACCTGTTACCTGGTCACGGACATAACGTGGATATTGTTTATGTACTAAATCAAGGAATTTAGATGCTTCTGTACTATCTGGGAACAATTTTGCAGCTGCCTGCTTTAGTTCTGCTATCTTAAGGGTTGTGTCCCTTCTGTGATTGTTATTGAGAACCTTCTTTTTGCTTTTATCTTTGGGAATTTCATGGGTCCAGACTTCACTGCCCTGTATTGGCCTGATGGAGAGTATACCGTCCTTTTCATCAACCAATACAACAGCCCCCTCTCTATAAGTGCCGGACGGCACAGAATAGTATATACTTTTATGGCAGATCGTATTATCCTGGCGAACTGTTCGCTGTTCAAATGCAGGACTTACCTGAGCTGATATAAATGGCCTGAGAAAGGAGACTTCCTTCTCCCATTCTGCTTTTGGTGACAGGTTGGTAACACTGTGCTTATTGATATTTGCAGTCCTGTCCAGCCAGGCAACGGCTTGCTGTTGTAATGCCTCTAAAGTGCTGTATCTTCTGCCATACAAAAAGTTGTGCTTTGTATAACCCACTAAATTTTCTGTACGGCCTTTTGACTGAGGGTCACTTTTTCGGCAAAAATGGAGGCCTAATTTATGTGATAGGACGTAGGTTTTAAATTCCGACGTAAGTATTAATTCTCCATTGTTTTCAGATACCAACAAGACTCTGTCCTGGTCATAAACCAGTTCATGCGGGATGCCGTTAAAAAAGGCAAACGCTTTTTCATGGGCTTCAATGGTAGCTTTGGTTGTAAAGGGCTTGTCCTGGAAAAATACATACTTCATCCGGGAGCGGGAAAGGACGATTGCAAAAAAATAGACCTTCTTTCGCTTACCTTCTTCTGTTGTCATATTGTACACACCAAAATCTACCTGTGCCTGTTTACCGTAAGGCAGCTCATCAACCATCATCATCTCCCTTGATGGCTTTTCAATGGGGATGTTATAGTGCTGCCTTATGGCCATGACAAAATTGTAAACCGTTTTTTGAGTGACAACAGGAAAGTCCGGGAACTTTTCTTTTAGCCAGTCGTGGGCCTGCGCTGCACTGGCCAGGGGAGCCTCCTGGAGTCGTTTAACAAGGAAGGTCTCATAGGCTGATAATAGTTTGGATCTCGACTTGGTTTTAGCGATAAATGCCTCGAACGCTTCATCTGTCATAGAGCAATACCGCATCACGGTTCGCTTGTTAAGCCCAAGCACCTTACTGATGCCGGAAAAGCTCATTCCTTTGTTCTTGAGCTCTTGTACTTTGTAATACATAATCTTCTTTTTAATGCACATTTTTATGCTTCTTGTGAAGTGCAAAAATGTTGGTTATTAACTGATTATGTCTAACAAAGAGCCATAAATGCCCAAACGGTGCATTCTTAATTACCGAAATGGGCCAATATTTACCGAAACGGTGCACTTTTAATTACCGAAATGGGCCGGCAAATTACCAAAACGGTGCATTCTTATTTACCGAAGTGGAACATCAGTTACCGAATCAGTGCATTCTTATTTACCGAAACAGGATATTCCTATTTTCCGAAAACGGTGCATTGTTGGTTACCTATTACATCTATCTGTTTTAAGGCTTCTTCAACAAGAAATGTTGTTTTGCCTGATCCGGCGGCTGCTATGATAAGCTTATTATTGGCCTGTTTGGATAGCATCTAAGATGTATTTTGGAAAGTTTAATGTTGTTGAGGTCTCAAATACCTTCATTGCACATAGGGTTTTATTGGCTTTCATAAAACCTCTTAATTCATCGTCATTAGTGTAATTTGATCCAAAAATCTCATTTAGTACTTCTAGATTATTTGCTTTCAAAAGTTTGGGCTCAAGTGTATTATAATTGTATTTTTTGTCATTTAACTTTAACTCACCTATATCAACATCTGGATCAAAACATATCTTAATATTAGGTCTAGCCCTTTCCCCAAGATAATTCTCATATTTCTTTTTTAAAGCATCGACATCTCCATCATTGTCAGTGATGACAGTAACATTGCTTCCAATTTTATCTGCGATTTCTAAAAATCTCAAAAATGACGTTCCGACTGAGATTACATCTATGCCTTTTTCGATTGGAAGTGATCCGTTATTTGCAACCATGAATGCTTTTTGGACAACAAGTTCGTCAGAATCCCCCTCTACTAATATGACCGTTTTACATAAAATCATTCGCAAGGTGTCGTAACCTGATAGCTTTTCAAAAAAGTCGTAGGTATCTGGTTGCAATTGATTAAGTCTTACAGTCTTCTTTTCGTTTAACAAGATCAAATGCTTTAGACCCAGCTTATTGGCCACAAAACTACTATGGGTTGAAATTAAGATCTGCTTCTCCCCGCTATCGTTTTTTATATAACTGGTTAATTGATTTAGCTTTGTGTGCGATAAATGATTTTCTGGCTCTTCTAATAATATTACATTAGCTTCTTTTGCTTTTTTGTGGCCTAATGCCAGTTTTGTTTTTATTAAACATTGCTCTCCTTTTCCAATATAATGAAATGGAACATCATCCAAATATGTCATCAAGCTGTTTTCCCAGGCATTTTTCGATGACAATTCAACAGAAAGTTCAATCTTTTTATCTGATATTTTTGAGGCAGTTTCTATTTTATTATTGATATTTTTGATTGCGTCTTCGCCCATAAACGATTCCTTCATTCTTCTGTGAGCCTGAGATATCTCTACTATTTCTTTCGAGTCTAAGAATTCTTTGACAATTCGTGAAATATAAATATCAGAACCATTTTGATGTTTGCTACTTGATGAATCGATTAAAGCTGACCTGATTGGAATTGTCCTGGGTGTGACGTTTTCGTCTCTAGAAAAACTTGTCCATGACACATTATAGTATTCTATTGGCAAAGTTTTAATTTCTCCGACTTTAATCAGCTCTTCGTATTCCTTCTGGTAGTTTTCATCGAATTCGATTTTAAATGAAAATCCACAAACATTTTCCTTTTGACTATTTCCATTTCCCTCAAATTCTGTTATATCGTCGCCTTCTAAATATATTTCAATGTGAATTTTGGGTGGAGGACTTGCTGTTTTATCAGGTTCTAAACTCTGAAGATACTGGGATACGACTTGATTATTGAATAAATATTGTGATAAATCGTTTTTCAGATATTTGCCGTTGTATAACCCCGTCAAAGCAAGATGAATTGCTTCAATAATAGTGGACTTTCCTGCTTCATTGTCACCGACAAGAATATTTAAGCCTTTATTCAAAGAAAGATTAAATGTGCCTTGGAAACTCTTGAAATTCTCTATTTGAATTTTGTTAATGTGCATTAGTAATTTGGTTGCAGTGGTATGATGTTTCTAAATTGTACAATCTAAATAAGAGGCAATTAATACCTCAACGATTTCCTATTCAGTAGTAACTAAGGTATGATGTTTATTTAATATTTGCAAAATTTATTTTCGACGATTTCTGTGATTGTATGTTCCAGTAACAACACAGTAAAGTTGGAATCCAGTACATTTCTGTAAAAGTTAGAATAAAACAGCTTTACTTATAATTTTTTTGGGATTTAGGTTATTAAATGTTTTCTTTAATCTGATAGCCATTGCTTCCGATGAGTTTCCTCCGACCAAAATTTATCTTGAAAACAGTTAATAAAGTCGAGTTTGTCTGATTAATCTATTAGTAACATCAAAGTAGCAAAAATTTAAATTCAAGGATTGCACATTTGCTTTTCTATTATAAGCGGAGCATGAGTCTCCTGTCGGATCAAATAGCGGTTGCGATTTCACCTAGTTGGCTGCTGGTCCGAAGGAATTCATCGAAATTTTGCACTTATGGCTGGTGGCAGCTCTCTTGTAGTATTTTTCGGTTCCAGCAAGGAGCTAGTACTTGTACGACTGGATTTAAATTGTAATTTTTAATTTTAAAGAATAGATATGGCAGAGTTTAAAAGAAGAACCTTGAAATTTAGCACCGGAAAACAGATGACACTCTATGGAAACAGTATCAGTATTGGTAAGACATTGGAGGTGGGGGAAGGGAATATTCCTAACATTTTGGCCTTGCCGATGGATCCGAATGCGGAACAGAAAATTCAAAATCCGCAGCGGTTGACATTGGACGAGGTGATGGAGTTGGCGGATTATATGACGGGGTTGTGGCTTCAACTGAAGGAGAATATCCGCAAGTATGGGATGGAAAGTCCGAAGATTTTTGTTGGTGAATCTGGAAGATAAGTGGCCGGGATTTTATGCTTTTTTGGATGTAGTGTTAATGTATTTAACGTTGGGGCTTGCTGAGGCCGTTTTTGTGGGCCTCAGCAAGATGTAGGAATGTTTACAACATTCCATCTTTCCCCGCCTCCGTAGTCGGCGGGCGTGGAGCAAAACCCTTCGTAGTCGGGTTTTTGTACTTGATTTTTTTTAATAATTGTTACGGATGATAAGAAAGAAACGAGGTAAGGTTGTCGGGCGCATGCGGGTGGTGAGCACCCGGATTAGGGAGAAAAAGTATGAGGAGTTTCGGAAAATGATGGCGGATTCCAGCATAAAAACAATGAGCGAATTGTTTCGACATATATTGGAAAACCGGAAAATTACACTTGAATATTATGATAAAACCTTGGATAAAGTGATGCTGGAGCTTGCTGACATTCGCAGAGAGTTGCTGTCAATTGGTGTAAATATTAATCAGGTAACGAAACGTTTTCATGTTCAAAGGTGGCCAGATGCGATGCTGATGAATGCCCGGGAAATCGCTTTGTTATACCAGGAAGTTGACTTAAGAATAAAGGAACTTTTTGATCTTATTACCAAAATTGCGCAGAAATGGTTGCCAGAATAGAGACGGGAAAGTCAATTAGAGGGGTACTTGTTTACAATGAAAAGAAGGTGGAAGCGTCTGCAGCCCGGCTACTTTTTGCTAGCGGATTTCCTATGGAGTCTGATATGCTTAGCTTCAGAAATAAGGTGGATTTTTTCAAAAAATTTACTAGACAGAATATCCGGACGAAATCCAATACGCTGCATATCACCCTGAATTTTTCTCCTAAGGACAGGTTGGATAACGACAAACTGATCGAGATAGCCAAGGCGTATATGGAGGGGATTGGATTTGGTGCACAGCCTTTTTTAGTGTATCAGCATTTTGATGCGGCTCATCCACATCTGCATATTGCCACAGTAAATATTGCAAATGGTGGCGAGCGGATTGAAACACATAATCTTGGCAAAACCAAATCGGAGAAAACGCGGAAAGAATTAGAGGTGACCTATGGGTTGATCAGGGCGGAAGATCAGAAAGTGGAGCGAAGTTTTGAGATAAAAGCCGTCCCATTGGAAAGGGTTGTTTATGGAAAGGCAGAAACCAAAAAGGCGGTCAGCTGGGTTGTGAGAGAGGTCGTGGGAAGTTACAAATTTTGTTCTCTGACCGAATTAAATGCTGTTTTAAACCAGTTTGGGGTATATGTGGACGGCGGTGTTCCCGGAAGTCCTATGCACAATAATGGAGGATTGATCTATGGATTATTGGATCAGGACAAACAAAAGGTGGGGATTCCCATTAAGGCCAGTTCTATTTATAGTAGCCCGACGCTTAAGAATTTAAAGAAGCTATTTGTGGGGAATAAGATGAGTCGCAAGCCCTATGGCCAGCGATTGAAGTATATACTGGATAAGGCACTTGAGAGGAGTTCTGGCTTGGCTGACATTGAAAAACGTCTCCATGATCAAGGAATACGGGTCATTTTCAGAAAAAATATCCAAGGTAATATCTTCGGAGTGACTTTTATTGACAATACCACAAGGGCTGTTTTTAATGGTAGTGATCTGGGTAAAAAGTATAGCGCGAAGGCATTCTTGGAAGCATTGCAGCATAAAAAAACTTTGCCGGTTCCAGATGGAACGGTGCTTCAATCTTCTGATAATATGCACAGCCGAGATTCTGAGGCCGCCGTAAATAAAGATGCGGTAAACAGTGTTCCTGGCCTGGACCTTCCTGTAATAGAGACCCTGGTGGATACTTTATTTTATGATGAACATGAGGTGGGTGACTTCGTGCCTGATAAAAAGAAAAGGAGAAAAATGCAGTTATCGAGGTAATCACATTTGTAAACTTATATAATAGGAGGACGCTATGCATACAGGAGAGAATACGGAGGGGTTGAGGAAAATTACGGACCTTACCAGGAAGTGCGCCATATTACTACTCTGCCTCCATTATTACGTATATTGTTATAAGGCTTTTGAAGGTTGGCATTTGACACATCCTGTTGTGTTGGAAGTCTTAGGTAATTTAAGACGAACGGGGCTTTTTGATCATTTTTATGTATCCAAGTTGGCTGCCCTTGTCTGTTTATCGGTTTCTCTTTTGGGGATTAAGGGCAAGAAAGATGAGAAGTTACTTCCCGGTAGCATTTTGCTTTTTTTGTCTGTTGGGCTTGTTTTTTACTGGGGAAGTCGCTTTATATTAATTGTAAATGCACCCCTTAATCTACTGGCGATTCTTTATATTGGAGTGACGAGTGTGGGATTTTTATGCATCTTACATGGTGGTGCTTTACTTTCCAGATTGTTAAGTGATAAGCTGGCTGGTGATATATTCAACAGTCTGCAAGAGACCTTTCCCCAGGAGGAAAGGTTGTTGACAAATGAATATTCCATCAATTTGCCCGCAGTTTATAACTTGAAGGGCAAATTACGGCGGTCTTGGATCAATATAATTAATCCGTTCAGGGGTATTCTGGTCGCAGGGACGCCAGGTTCGGGGAAGAGCTATTTTGTGATCCGGCATATCATTACGCAGCATATCCGCAAGGGATTCACGATGTTTATTTATGATTTTAAATTCGATGATTTGTCACTTATCGCTTACAATACGTTCCTGAAGAATAAACATAGGTATCAGGTTGAGCCCAAATTTTATGTGATCAATTTTGATAATTTGTCCCTTACGCACCGGTGTAATCCTTTGGATCCTGAGACGATGACAGATATAACGGACGCTACAGAGTCGTCCAGGACGATTATGTTGGGACTTAACAGGGACTGGATCCGGAGAACTGGTGATTTTTTTGTGGAGTCTCCCATTAATTTTGTGACGGCTATTATCTGGTTTTTGAGGAAATACAGGGAGGGTAAATACTGTACTTTGCCGCATGTGATTGAACTGATGCAGGTAAATTACGAGCGGCTTTTTCCTGTTTTACGGACGGAGCCGGAAATAGAGGTGTTGATCAACCCATTTGTAACAGCCTTTGTTAATGGGGCGATGCCGCAATTAGAGGGGCAGATTGGCTCTGCTAAAATTACGATGGCCCGGCTGGCTTCTCCACAGCTTTATTATGTGTTGTCTGGTAATGATTTTACAATGGATCTGAATAACCCCAAAGAGCCGAAGATTATCTGTATGGGCAATAATTATCTGAAACAACAGGTATATGGGGCTGTTTTATCCCTTTATACGGCCCGGATGATTAAATTGGTAAATAGAAAGGATCAATTGAAGTCAAGTCTGATATTTGATGAGTTCCCTACGATTTATTTTAATGCGGTGGACAGTTTAATTGCGACTGCCAGGAGCAATAAGGTTTCTACCTGCCTGGGTGTGCAGGATTTTTCGCAGCTCCGCAAGGATTATGGGCGGGAGCAGGCGGATGTTATCTCCAGTATTGTGGGGAATGTAATCTCTGGACAAGTGACCGGTGATACGGCAAAGCAGCTTTCTGACCGGTTTGGCCAGATTATGCAGGAAAGGGAAAGTTTTTCGATTAATGCAACGGACACGTCCATTAGCCGGTCTACACAGCTGGCTACGGCTATTCCTGTCTCCAAAATATCCTCCCTGTCTTCAGGGGAGATGGTGGGGGCTGTCGCGGATAATCCGGACCAAAAGATAAAGCTGAAGATATTCCATAGTGAAATCCAGAATGACCACAAATCGTTGAAAGCTGAGCAGGATCGTTATCTCCCGATCCCGATGGTGCGCCAAATTCGACAGTCAGATGTTGATGCGAACTACCGACGCATTAAAAATGAGGTATTTTCACTTATAGAATCCGAAATGGAAAGAATTATGAATACGCCTGAACTGTTGGGGCTCTTGGTCGTTCAGGACGAGGATTGACGACTTAAAATCTAACTCGTTCATGTAAACCTGGGATTTTCGTCTGTTTCATCCATTCGTCTTTCCATGTATTCTTTTAAACTATCCAGGAAGGCGGTCCGATTTTTCTTTCTGATTCTTATATTCTGCTGAATTACCGCATAATAGTTGCCTAAATGTATGGAAAACATTTCCTGGAAGGTATTTATAATTGTTTTTAGATCGGCCTTTCCGTGATTAAATGCGCCGATAGATGCAAGTGCATATAAGAGTTCTATAAGGGCAACTTTGGATGCTGTCCAGGTTAACTCCCCAGGTTCTTTGTAGGATGGGGAGCGATTATTCAATGTATTTATTTCGTTTTGGATATAGCTATTTAGAATTTCAAGGGCCTGAAGTCTTGCTAATATATAGGAGTGGCCTTGAGAAAGATAGCTGTCTTTTTCTATGGCTCCTTCAGTAGGCAAAAGGGCTGATTCGGTCATACTGACAAACAGAACTTGATCCTGGTGAGTTTGGCCCCTGCGGTAATAGTTGTAGAAGGTTCGATTTCTTTCAAAATATTGATTGTTATACTTTAAGTGATCATTTAAGTACTGCTCTATGGACTGCTTATCTTTGCTGGGTTTTAGGGATTCAAGATAGTACAATTCGGCATAATAGATCTGCTCTCTTAATAGTTGGGGCCGGATGTATTTGAAGTAGCGGATTTCTTCTTCCTGGTTTTTAAAAGTATATTGTTCCATAGAGTCATTCAGCTTTCTGACCGATTCCTTTACTATTTTATAGGATAATTCCGCTCGTTCTAAGATATTGTTTGGCCGGATGTTATTGATCTGTTCTGCCATTTCCATAAAAATTAGTTTTGCTGTTGTATCCATGGTTTGATTTTTAATTTAAAATTGGTTTTACTTAATGACTTAAAATTGACCTGTAATGGCCCATGTTTTATGCATTCGATTGCCAGCTGAAACGGTAATTATTCGATTGTATAAATTCATTTATTAAAGAAAATTTGTGTATTTCTACTCTTTATGTAATATTAATCATATCTTTAAGTTATATATTGCAATTAAATTAAATTAAAATTTATTGCGATATTAGGTGCTATACAGTAGAATTGCTTGTCCATTAAGACTTTTTTGATAACTATTTAAACAAAAAATGATTATGAAAGAGTGGTTCTCTATTACGACGGATAATTTTAAGTACATTGATTGGATTAAAGGCCCTTATACATCGTTTAATGGTCCACTTATCCTGGACGGGAAAATTGCTTCTGTTATTGGTGGTTTTGGAAATATGATATTTCAGGGGAAGTTTCGACCGCTATTCGATATGTGACTGAACGATTATGATATTTTGAACGGTTTCACCGCTTGGGCGTCCCTGAACTATCGAAGCCTGGAGTTTAGATTGCATCTGAAAAGCAGTATTGAGCGTCGTCCACGCCCTTACGGATGGTCTGAGATCAAGGCATTTGAGATGAACCTCGACCATTGCCTGGCGATGGATAATGAGGTCAAATTTGAAAAGGGCTGTCATTACAAATCTTTCGATGTACATTTCAAACCTGAAATTTTTGAGAAGTTAGCCCTCATCATGCCGGAACTTGTTTACCCTTTCCTTAATGATTATTATGCAGGTCGGGAGTTATCTCTATTTAGAAAGGATATCTTTCCCAACGGCGCTATATTGGACTCAGCATATTCAATGATGAACCATGTTACAGAAGACGGATTATCCCCGCTGTTATTGGATAGAAGAGGAGAGATTCTACTTGGTCAGATCCTTTTGTGGAAAGCTGAAATCGAGCAGAGGCGTGGTTTGACTGATAGCCAAATAGAAACTTTAAGGAAATTGAATGAGATAAAACGATTATTAACAATAGAGGAGGATAGTTTCAGGGGAATTCTTCAATATGCCCGGATGGCGAATATGAGTCCTACAAAGTTCAAGGTCAATTTTAAGAAGGTAACGGGTTATACTCCTTTTGACTATTGGCAGCTCGGAATGATTCAGAAGGGGGTATTAAGACTACTTACGACCAGTGATTCTATGAAGGATATTGCGTTGGATGTCGGTTATGGCGATACAGCGGCTTTTGACAAGGCATTTAGGAAGCTGTTTGAGGAATCTCCTTCTGACTATAGAAAGCGAATGGGGGTTAATTTAGATTAGACAGAAGATATTGATCAGCAACCAAATATATATTAACTTGTAATAGTTGTCTTATTGGACAATCCTGTAAGGTATGACTTAGTGAAATTTGTGGATGAGAACAAAGGTCAATGGGGAAATACATGGTAAATTATTGAAAAATGACTTTAGACAATTTAAAAATGATATTTATAGAAATGTAAATCTTATGAATAAAAAGTTGCGAATAAAAATTGATGGGAAACCAGTTTCGTTTGTAGATACCGTTCCTGAGTCTTTATCCGAAGCTTTAATTAAGCATGTTGATGTAGTTAGGTGGAGCGTTGTCTTCAACAGCGTTGATCTATTAGGACAGAAGGTAGAGAATTCGGAATGTTCATTTTGGAAAATTGATATGGAAGTTCCGGTGGCCGCCGGAGTAAATTTAGAACTAGATGAAATGAAGAGTTTGCTTTTTTTAAATATAGGGGAAAGCGTTCGCGCTCAATTTCGGCCGGGTGAAGTCTTTTATTTTGAACGAGGTCACCAGAAAACTATTCAATTGCCTACATCTGAGATATCGCTCTTTGCTGGAGCTAGTAGAGTAAGGCATGAAATGATTTTATTGGATTTAAAAAATGGTGATCGGTTTGCGGCCGAGGAAGCTATGCTGAAGGCGCTCTCTGGGAAATCGTTTAACTGACATTAGAATTCTGACAGGCATCGATAATGTGCCGAATTATTTAAGTCGTAAGCCATTGTTATGGGCATCGGTTTTTTATCTCCACCTGGTAACTATTGGATTATTCTTGAGTTTGCTCAAAAATTGCATTATAGTTTGTTGGTTTATGTTGATTTCCCCTTTATCTATTTTTTTGCAAAATTCAATAGTTTCATCCGGGTTATAACCCGCCTTATGGTAATCTGAAACAAAGAAGGTCCAGTGCGATTCATCTTCTCTAAATCGTGGTTTTGAATCATAATCAGTCGTATTAATTGTTTGCCCGTTAATAACAGCATAACTGTTTTGGTATTCGATGTTACTGATTATGGTTCCATCATTTAAAATAGCTACATTATAACTAGAGCCTCCAATATCTGAATTTATATTATATGGCTCTTGCTTTTCAGAGCGAAATAGAATAAATTCATACTGGAGCTCTATATTTTTTGACACCCACATATCACTGATCTTTACTTCCCAGTTAGCCTGTGACAGTAACCAGTTTCCAGACGGAAGTTTGCGTAGTTTCTCCACATAGAAGTCTCCTTCTGAATGCTTATACCACAAATTTTCTAAAAAAGTTCCCTTGCTTAATTCCATAAATATTTGATCTTGTGTTTTTGCGTCTGTGATATTGTGTATGCCATCCGGTAATGTCGGAGTTGATTTGTTGATTATTTCGTGAAATGGAAATAAAGTATAGGTAAAACATTGATCCCACTCATTAATTTGCTGATTTTTCGTGGTCGTCGTGTGGATATTATTTTCCTCTATAAATGATTGAACACTGGTTATAAAACGATCAACTTGGGCACTGAGTTTTTGTATTTTTAAGTCCGGATTTAATTGTTCTCTACAATCCTGTATAAGCTTTAAAATTTCTGATCGTTCCTTTATCCTTACACCAATTTTTCCGAGATTTAAGACACCGATTTCCCCGAAATCTACGTCTGGAAGAAGCAAAGGGATGACGGATTCAGATGCTAGGGTGGCCCATGTTGCACCTACTTCGTTTAAACAAATTTCGCTTGATTTATAGTTTTTGGATATGAACAGTAATGCAAGTTCTGATTGATTTATTTCTTCGCGGAGTTTTGTCGTGATATGTTGTCCGCTTCTTATTCCTTGGCCTTCCATACTTGAACAAAAAATTCTCGTTGACGGAATTTCTAAACCTAATATAAGTATTTTTTCCACGAAGGAATCAATATATGCTTTGTCTTTAGCTGAATGGCTGATGAAAATTTTATTTTTTTGCATTTAAGCTAATTTTTGAATTTAGACTGGTTGTTGCTCAAAAGTTACCACAAAATTTAATATGAACTGCATTAAGTTGATCATCGAATTTTACGAAATCTTTGTTAGTTAATGTATCTTATTGATGAATAGTCTTTTATCTTCATTTTATCTACTTAGCCGTTGTCATGTCTTTTTGTGATTCCTTCCTAACGGGAAAATAGATTGGTTAACAAAACTAATAAATTGTATTCAGTTTTTTTGTTTGAGCATCGATCCCTCACATTTTTTCTATTAGTAATACCATAGTAGCAAAAAGTTAATTTCAGCTGCTGCACTTTTGCCCCGTTGATAACACAAACGAAAAAATTTAGAATTTATGTTTCAGTCAATCACGTGGGGCACCTATCTGCATTACTTGTTCATTATTATCCCGGTTTATTATGCGGTGGTTCTGTCGCTTTATTTCAGACAGGAGGTTGTGGGGTTGTTTACAAAAAGGAAACTTCGACGGAAACTGGAAGGAGACGGTGATCTATTAGATGCTCCATAACTATTTAATTAAACCTATTGGGTGGGCGGTGAATGCTGAAGGGACGGGGTTGAGGTGAGGAAAGGTCGTTCTCCCGCCCACCACCTAATTGTTGTAATATTTTTTCAATTATAAAATCGAGCACTTTGAAGAAAAAACTGGTTTTGTACAGCCTTATGACCGGATTATTTCAATTGAGATATAAGATGGTAATGGCTCAGGCAGATGGCAATGCGGGTATCTCTCAGGCGACAAGTCTTATTAAAGGTTATTTCAATACGGGGATTGACTTAATGTACGCAGTTGGAGCGTTGGTTGGGCTAATTGGGGCGATAAAGGTATATAATAAATGGAGTGCGGGCGAGCCTGATACAACCAAGGTGGCTTCCAGTTGGTTTGGGGCTTGTATTTTCCTGGTGGTGGTGGCAACGGTGCTGAAGAGCTTTTTTAAGGTTTAAACTTTTAAAATTATAAGCATATGCAAAGAGAATTGCCTATCGCAGAAATTGATGGAGTGGATTTTTATGTGGATGCGGAACGTGAAGAGCTTCGGCAGGTGGACAGCCCTGGAAACTGCATCTCCTTTAGTGTATTCCACTCGAAGAATAATGGTTATTACTTTATATACAATAGAAAGAGCCGTTGTTGGTCCTGGGACAAATCGTATATAAATGGCCATTTAGGTGATCACCTGGTAGTAACCCTTCCTGCACTGATGGAGTTAGATCCGGAGGGTATGGCGATACGTTATGAAATCCCCTTAGAGATGCTTTCTCCTGACTCTTTACCCAAACCGCCTAAGCGGGTGACTGCGGCATTAAGTCCATTGAGTCGTTGTTTGTAGAGATTGTTGCGCATTTAAAAGTTGAATTTATGAGATTAAGAGAGCTGAAGGTGCTGATTGCCAGAAGGCTGGTAGGTCATTTGCCCGTTATTAATATCTGTGGACAGCCATTTTTTGTTGATATCCGTGCGCAGCAGTTAAGATCGGTGGCGGATTATGGTAAATATCTCCCCTTCTATTTAATGCATCCTGATCCAATGACCCATGGAAGGCGTTTTCTGTATGATCCTAAGGCAATAGAACTGTATGCTCCTTTGGATAGTGATTTTGGCGTGCCCGATACCCTTGTTTTGGTCCATCTGCCCTTTGAACTCATGATGGATCCGATTGGAGTGGCAAAGATGAATGGGTATGATATGGATTTAGCGCTTAAAATGTATCCGCTTCAAAAGGAGTTGAAGGCTATTGTCACAGAGCTGGACACAGACACTACCTTTTATTTTATTCAACTTTTTACGGCAAAGGTGTCGCCGGGCGGTTTCGCTGGTGAGCGGGATTGTTGCCAGAAAGAAGGCAGGAATGGGAAGGTGGCCTGCTGTCATCACTGTGGGCGGCAATTTTAATCATTAGATATGCAAGCGTTACAATTTAAGATTAACAAAGGTGTTAACCGGCCTATTGAATTTAGGGGGTTGAAGGCGCAGTATATATACTATTTGGCGGTGGGATTGGCCGTCTTACTGGTGCTCTTCTGTGTATTGTATATTAGTGGTACGCCGGTTTATCTGTGTCTTTCCCTGATTTTGCTTCTTGGTGCAGGCCTTTTTGTTTCCGTTTCTAAACTCAATCGTCGGTATGGGCAATTTGGCCTGATGAAGCGTTCCGCTTTGCGGCGCTTACCCAAGGCTATTCGGCCTGGTTCCAGGATGATCTTTCGTTTGATGAAGTCACGCATATAATTTTCTGATAAATAATGATCCCTTTAGTTGTTGTTTTTTCTATTGTAATGGCAGTCCTGTTTTTAAGGAGCAGGCTTTCAGACGATGGTTTTGTGTCCCTGGATGAAAGCTTTCCCCTTTGGAAAGTGGAAAATGATTGCATTTTGGCCAAAAATGGTGATATCACGGTCTGTTTCAGGCTGACTTTACCTGAAATCTTCTCTCTTTCCGGGGCTGAATATGCTGCTTTGCATGGGCACTGGGTAAAAGCGATTGGGATATTGCCTGCTGGTACGACACTGCATAAGCAGGACTGGTTTCAGGAGGCTGGTTATAAGGCTGATTTTGAGCAGGACGGTATTGCCGGTAATGATGGTGATGATTTTATCAGTGGCTGTAGGGAAAGATTCTTCCACGAACGACCGTATTTACAACACGAGAGCTTACTGTTTATCACCTGGACGGCTGGCGGAAGCCGCCCCGGTAATTCTGCGGCTTCTAATTTGTTGAAAAAATCCATTGTCCCGAAAGGCGCTCTCGATAATAAGCGGATGCAGGAATTATTGGAGACGGTTGGTAAATTTCAAAAACTGCTGTCTGACAGTGGGTTGATTCAGATAAAGCGGGTGTTCTCCCCGGAGATTACCGGTGGCCCGGATAAGCCTGGACTATTGGAACGGTATCTTTTTTTGCTGAAAGAAAATGATCGGCCTGTTTTAAAGGACATCCTGCTGAAACCGGACTGGAAAATCGGCGCAGCTTTTCCCGAGCTTTTTACCCTGGCGGATGTCGAGCAATTACCTGCTGGCTGTGGTCCTGTGATGGATTATACGAAGTATGCTACGGACAAGACCAGGTTTTCGGTTGGATTTGCTGCTCCGGTAGGCTTGTTACTACCCGTAAACCATGTTTATAATCAGTATATCCGGATTCTTGATACGAGTACGACTTTAAAGCGACTGGAAGGCAAAAGAAAACGGCTCCAGTCTTTATCTGCCTATAGCCGGGAAAATAGTATTGCAAAAGACGCGACGGCTGATTATTTGAATGAAGCCATTGGTGATAACCGGCTGCCGGTGAAGGCGCATTTTAACTTGCTGGCCTGGACTGAAAACAGGGATGGCCTGAAGCCACTTCGTGGCAATGTTGCTGCTGCTATCTCTCATCTGGGGGCTGTCCCTTATCAGGAGTCGGCAGGTGCCCCACAGATCTGGTGGGCGGGGTTACCTGGCAATGAGGGGGCAATGCCGGAAAATGAGTGCTTCGATACGTTTGTAGAGCAGGCCAGTTGTTTTCTGAATATGGAAACGGCCTACCGGTCCTCTGATAGCCCTTTTGGTATCCGGCTCGGTGACAGGTTAAGCGGCCTGCCGGTCCATGTGGATATTTCTGACGAACCGATGAAAAAGGGGATGATTACTAACCGCAATAAGATTGTGGTAGGCGGATCCGGCAGTGGGAAGAGTATGTTTATGAATCATCTGTTGCGAAGTTATGTCAGTCAGGGTGCGCACTGCATTGTGGTGGATGTGGGGCATAGCTATGAGGGGCTTTGCGAACTTTTGGATGGGTATTATTTTACCTATACGGACGAGGAGCCTATTTCCTTTAATCCTTTTTACATTCCGGAAGGTGCGCTACTGGACACGGAGAAGAAAGAGAGTATCAAAACACTGTTGGTGGCCTTATGGAAGCAGGGAGACGAGACTTTCAGGCGCAGCGAATATGTGGCCATTTCAAATGCGTTAAGTGGTTACTATACCTTCTTAAAAAGCACCGGGACGGTGTTTCCTTGCTTTGATAGCTTTTATGAATATCTACAGACAGCTTTTGTCAGGGAGCTGCAAAATGACGGCGTTAAGGATCGGGACTTTGATATCGATAATTTTCTGTATGTCCTGCGGCCTTATTATAAAGGAGGTGAATTCGATTATCTGCTCAATGCAAGGGAAAATCTGGATGTCATGAGCCAGCCTTTTATCGTCTTTGAACTGGATAATGTCAAGGATCATCCGATTTTGTTTCCGGTGATTACCCTGATTATTATGGAGATGTTCATTTCTAAGATGCGGAAGCTGAAAGGTGTTCGTAAGGTCATTGTCATCGAAGAAGCCTGGAAGGCGATTGCCAGGTCCGGGATGGCGGAGTTCATGAAATACCTCTATAAAACAGTACGTAAGTATTACGGGGAAGCGGTGACCGTTACACAGGAAATTGATGACATTATCAGCTCACCGATTATTAAGGAAGCGATTATCAATAATGCAGACTGCAAGATCCTGCTGGACATGAAAAAGTTCCAGAATAAGTTTGAGGCGATACAGGAGGTGCTGGGGATGAGTAATAAGGGACGGGACCTGGTACTTTCCATCAATAGAGCCAATGATCCGGACAGAAGGTACCGGGAGGTCTATATAGAACTGGGTAACCAACTGATGAAAGTCTATCGGTATGAGCCCAGTCCGGAAGAGTTTTATGCTTATTCAACGGAAGAGACGGATAAGCTCAAAGTTAAGCGATATACGGAAAAATTCGGTGGTGATATCAAAAAGGGCCTGGCTGCACTGGTGGCGGATATGAAAAGCGAGGGGACGGCTTAGGTTGTATAGTAACAAAATACACAAGTGAGTAATAATACAAAGAATTCCTATGAAAAGAAGCTATTTCGTCAGCTTATTGTTAGCCTTTTCGCTGAGTCTGTCAGCTGGCAATTTGCAGGCGCAGATCATTCCGGGCATTGGCAATATTTCCGGACTGATCAACCGGGCAATTAAGGCCATAGATCTTAAGATCCAGCGGATGCAGAATAAAACCATTGGTCTGCAAAATGCCCAGAAGGTCATTGAAAATGCGATGTCGAAACTGCATTTAAAAGATATCGCTGGCTGGGCGGAGCGGCAAAAGTCGTTATATGATCAGTACTTCCGGCAGTTGTGGCAAGTGAAAACGGTGCTGACCAGCTATTGGAAGGTGAAAGAGATTATTCAACGGCAGGTGCAGTTGGTGAGTGAGTATAATAGTGTCTGGGGAATACTAAAAAATGATGACCATTTTTCTGTAGCGGAATTAAATCAGATGTACCGGGTTTATGGGGGTATTCTGACCGAGAGCCTCCGGAATCTGGACCAGCTGATGCTTGCCTGCAGTATGCTCACGACACAGATGTCGGATGGGAAGCGAATGCAACTGATCGTCGACGCGGGTAAGTATATAGAAAAGAACCTGGCTGATTTACGCAGTTTTAATAATAGTAATGTACGGTTGAGCCTGGCTCGGGCCGTGGATTTGGCGGATCAGCTGATCACCAGAAAAATGTATGGTATTCAATAAATAAACTAAAATATTCTATAGTGAAGCGATTCTATTTGTTACTGCTGATAACAGTGCTCTTTATGGGCAGTACGGATGCCCAGAGTTTCAGTGAGTGGTTTAAACAGAAAAAGACGCAGAAAAAATACCTGTTGGCCCAGATTGCGGCCCTCGGGACTTATCTGAAGGCGGTAGAAAAGGGGTATGATATAGCTCAAAATGGTCTTTCTGTCATTTCTGTGCTGAAGGATGGTGATTTTATGCAGCATGTGTTGTATTTCCAGCGCCTTGAGATGGTTAGTCCAAGGGTTAAAAAATACGCTAAAGTGGTAGGCATTGCAGAAATGGAGGACCGCTCTGAACAGTGCCGAAGTGCGTTGTTGACTGATAAGAGGCTGGATGATCTGTTGAATGCCCGGGAATTGAGCGCTGTTCGTCAAATATGTAAAGAGGCGGATGATGACGCTGAGAAAGACCTGGAAGAATTGGAGCTACTCGTTGCGGACGGTAAACTGAAAATGACGGATGATGAAAGGATACTACGTATTGATGGGCTGTATCTGGAAGTTAAAAATAAACTGGGAAGGGTTTTGCTCCTTGCTCAAAATGTTCGGTCGCTGATGGCTGGCAGAGCAAAGCACAGTAGTGATATCAAGGTTCTGAAACAGTTATACGGTCAATAATAAATCGCTGTTCTTAATCCTAATGGAAAATACAGCGACATGGACAGCGGTAGATTAGGTTTAGGGAATGTAAAATATGTTTAGAAAGGGATTTATACAAGGCATCGGAGTAAAAAAGCAGCTACAATGAAAGTAATCATGTACATAATGATGGCCCTGGGTTTTCTGGGGAGCATGACAACGTCAGGGGTGAAAGCGCAGTCGGCTGAAGTGCAGCAATTACTGCTGGACGTAACAAAATTGTCGCAGTTTAAGCAGCTTTTAAAAGATCTGCAAACGAGTTATGGTATCCTGAATAAAGGATATAGTACGATTAAAGATATAGCGGCAGGAAATTTCAGTCTGCATAAGGCTTTTATGGATGGGTTACTGATGGTGAATCCTTCACTCGCTAAGTATAGGCGTGTGGCGGATATCATCACTGATGAAAAAGCTATTGTATCGCAGTACAAGACTGCTTTTAAGTATTTTAAATCGAGTGGCTGGTTAAGCCCCGGTGAGTTGGATTATTTAAGCAAAGTATATAGTCACCTGGTGAAAGGTAGCGTGGACAATCTGGATGCCCTTGCCACGGTACTCACTGCTGGAAAACTGAATATGACAGATGATGAACGTCTGACGGAAGTTAACAGGCTTTATCATGATACGCATCAGATGCTGCAGTTTTTAATAGGCTTCAATAGTAATGTGTCAATGTTGGTAGCGCAACGTGGTGGACAAGACTTGGATATGGTTAATCTTAAGCAGTTGCAAGGGCCAAGTAAATAAAAAAGAAAGATAAATGAAGTATAATTTAAAAAGGGGATGGTTGTTACTGCTGGGGGCTATACCCTTATATGTGCACGCGCAGGCGGTAAGTGCGAATAGTATCGGTCCTAATGGGGGGCTGAATGGAGTGCTCGATAAGCTGTTTGAGGAGATGATTCCCCTCGCTGGGCGGCTGATAGGCGTGGCGCAGGCCATTGCGGGTTTTGCTGCGCTGTGGTATATCGCAGCCCGCGTATGGAGGCATATTGCAAGGGCGGAACCCATTGATTTCTATCCGCTTTTGCGCCCATTTGCATTGGGACTCGCTATTTTGTTTTTTCTGCCACTGGTGAACCTGATGAATGGAATTCTTCAGCCTACGGTGGTGGGCACAAGGGCGCTCGCCGGAGATAGTCAACAGGCAATTTTCCTACATATAGCCCAGGAAGAGCAATCACTCAAAGAGCCGCCACCGGTAGGGGCTTATCCGTCAACTGGGGGGACTGCCGAATATGAGCAGCCGGACGGCAGCAGCGATGGAAGTGGTTTTTCCACCGGGCTTAAAAGTGCTTTTTCTTTTTTTAGCATTAAAAGTATTTTTAAATCCATCGTCACTGGGTTGGTTAATCTGCTGTATGAAGCGGTTTCTCTCTGTATTAACACGATCCGCACTTTTTACCTGATTATATTGGTTATACTGGGCCCGATTGTACTGGGCTTAAGTGTCTTTGATGGCTTTCAGCATACGCTGCCAAACTGGTTTGCGCGCTATATTAATATTTATATGTGGTTACCTGTGGCCAATATATTTGGTGGCATCACGTCAAAGATTCTGGAGAATATGATGACGCTGGATCAGGACTTCTTTAGCAGTACTGCCTATATCATCTTTATGATTATCTCTATTGTAGGTTATACGACGGTGCCTAATATAGCCAGTCATATTGTTCATGTGGGTGGCAGGGACACGCTGCTTCATAAGGTGAATGCCTTAACCCGGGGTGCCGGTAAGGCGGCAGCGCGCAAAGCAGGATTGTAACAATAGCTGGAGTCTAAACTTTATCATTTACAAAATCTATAAACCTATTTCTTGTGTTTCAACAATTGAAAAATATTGATAAGGCATTTAAGCATGTGAGACTGCTGACAATTGTTGTTGTCCTGGCAAGTATGGCTATTTGTGGGTATGCCATTGCCAAGAGCTATCAAATGGTTACCCGGGCGGAGCGGCGTATTTATCTCCTGGCAAATGGCAAGGCCATAGAGGCGTTCTCTGCTGAAAGAAAAGATAATATACCGGTGGAGGCCAAAGATCATATCAAGATGTTTCATCACTACTTTTTTAGCCTGGATCCGGATGAAAAGGTGATTCACGAGCATATTGTCCGGGCCCTGAATCTGGCGGACGGTTCCGCCAAATCGAAATATGATGACCTGAAAGAGGACCGGTATTATTCCGGGATTATCTCCGGTAATGTAAGTCAGAAGGTGGTGATGGATAGTATGGCGTTCAGCATGGATACTTATCCTTATTATTTTAAGTACTACGGAAAGGAAAAGATTATCCGACCCACCGTTGTTGTTACCCGCAGCCTGATAACGGAAGGGTTTCTGCGCAGTGTTTCCCGAAGCGATAATAATCCACATGGATTTTTGATTGAACGTTGGCGGGTGCTGGAGAATAAGGATTTAAAAACATCTCAGCGCAGTATTTCCTCCGGTAGACAGGATAATTATTAATGAATCGAAAATAACAGGATGATGGGCAATTCAAAAAAAGACAATCCAGAACAAAGGAGGATTGATCGTTCGACATTAGGGACTATGGGAATCAAATGCCGCTTCCGTCAGTTGAAAAAACAATTTGATAATTGGAAGTTATCGATACTTAAACATCTGGAGCGCATAGATGCCGGATTGAGTACCCGGCAGCGTAAATGGCTTTTTTACCTTGGACTTGTTTGTTGGAGCAGTTGGCTGTTTTACCTCTTGGGAACGGCGATAAGAAAGCCTCCGGCTTCCTTTGTACTCCCTTTTACTGTTGATAGCAGCAGGGCAAGCCTAAGACAATTGAATAATAGATCTTCCGGGCAGCGGTATATAAAAAGGCCGCAGAAAGCCATACCAGAAACCGTTACCGATACGGATTATTCACCTTTAAAATTAAATAGTCATGACTGAGATCAATCCTATTAGTCAGCAGCTAAAAAAACGGCGACAATTATTACTTGTACTCCCTTTACTTATTCTTCCTTTTGTAACGCTGGCCTTCTGGGCACTGGGTGGTGGGAAAGGCAGCGGGAAAGATGACAATACGCAGCCTTCCGCCGTCGGTATTAATTCGGATGTCCCTGAGGCGAATGTCTCTTTCAGACCGGAAGATAAAATGAGCGCCTATCTGGACGCAGACAGGAAGGAGGAGGCCAGAATGCAAGCCTTAGGTCGGTTTAGTTACCCGGAAGGGAAGGATAGCGTGATGGGGAATATTCGCCCTTTGGAGGAGGAAGTTCAGGACCCGAATAGTTTAAAGGTCGAGCAGAAACTGGCTGATCTGCAAAAGGTATTAGATGCATCCAGTAGTTTGCAGCAACAGGGCATGGCTTCCGTACCCTCTATTAATCCTGCTACTTATGGGTTACAACCAGGTGAATATCCTCCAGACGAAGGCGTAGAACAGATCAGTCGATTAAATCAATTAAATGACCTGATAGCAAGATCAGCGGCGTCTGGTAGTAGTGGTGATGATAATGATGATGGGGAAGGCCAGGATGGAGATATGCAGCAGGTTAATACCATGCTGGATAAGATATTAGCGATCCAGCATCCTGATAAGGCTGCTGAAGACTTGAAGAAGCGATCCGGGGCGGATAAAGGACGTGTTTATAGTATGCAATCTGCACCTGAGTATTGGAAGGTTCCTGTTTTGCAGTCTGCCTTAAAACCTGAAAGCGGGAAGCCTTTGGTAAAGCCTATGATGAATACTGATTCTGTGGACTCTGTGGGTTCTGTGACTGTGGGGAGTACGGTGTCGAGTAAAGGGCCGGGGCAAGGGTCGGGTGCCGGAGGGCTCTCCAGTGTCCCCTTCAGTATTCAGCCACCGACTGGTGCTTGTGCTTTTTATGATATCGATCCGGATGATGCGGTGAAGAGGGAGGCGCATTACACAGTGCAGGCGGTTATTGCCGGGTCGCAGACGCTGGTAAGTGGGGCTGCGGTCAAAATGCGTTTAACGGCCGATGTTTTTATAAATGGGATACGGATACCAAAAGACAATTTTGTTTATGGTACGGGTACTGTAAATGGTGAGCGGCTGAAAGTGACGATCAGCCATATCCGTTTTAAAGATCAGATTTTCCCGGTAGACATGAAGGTATATGACCTGGATGGCATGGAGGGGATACGCATCCCCGGTGCTATTGGTCGGGATGCTTCTAAAGAGGGGGCGGACAGGGCCCTGCAAAGTGTGCAAATGATGTCGCTGGATCCCGGTATAACGGCTCAGGCAGCAGCGGCGGGTATTGAGGTCACCAAAGGGCTGCTCAGCAAAAAAGTAAAACTTATCCGGGTAACGGTAAAGGCGGGTTATCCGATATTATTACTGGACGAGCAGGGACTTCAAAAGGAGATTCAATAAAAGGCGTTGATAACCGTCAATTGCCTCATCTAATAACCTAATAAAAGGGACAGAATATGATAAAATATATCCGGGTGCTGTTTATGTTGCTTATTGCGGTGATCCCATTTGGCGTCTTCGCACAAAGTGGTCATATAGCCTCTGATGGGAAGGATGCGGTGGCTATTGCTTCAAGAAACTTAAGTATTAGCTGTAATAAGACCAGTATGCTGGTTTTTCCGGCTGAAATTCAAAGTGCGGATCGGGGGGCTGCTTATGTGCTGGCGGAAAGAGTGAAGGGTTCCAAAAATGTGCTGAAAGTGAAGGCGGGAAGACCTGATTTTGATCCTTCGAGTCTTACGGTCATTACTGCGGATGGTCAGGTGTATGTTTTTAATGTCACTTATACGGCAAGTCCGGCGTGTTTGGTGTTGGATTTTAGAAATGATTTGTCAGGGGAGGCTCCGGTGCGCTTTAAGGAGCAAGCCTTAAATAGCGCTGAGATGGTTAGTTCTGCTGCGGCAGCGAAGGGGCGTGCGCCTTTTTTTAAGCGTGTTCATCGGGAAAAATATGGCCTTGATTTTAAACTGGAGGGTATCTATATCCAAAAGGAGGTGCTGTTTTTTAAATTCAGGTTGCATAACGCTTCCAGTATTCCTTATATCCGCTCTTCTCTCAACTTTTTTATCCGGGATTTGAAAACGACGAAACGGACCGCCATGCAGGATAATGAGCTTAAGCCTTTATACACGCAGTCCTGGGGGATGCCTGAGGATGATACCGGGCAAATGATCGTAGTGGCACTTCCCAGGTTTACGATAGCGGATAATAAGAAACTGACGCTTGAGCTTATGGAGAGGGATGGTGACCGGGCTATTTCCCTGGACTTAAAGGAGCGGAAGTTTCGGAAGACAAAAGAACTTTATCATCAATAAAAAAGCATATGAAGGAATCGTTTTTGCCTAAACAGGAAACCCTGTTAACAGAACTCCGGAATTGGAAAAACACGGAGAGTCTTTGTGGAAATGTCTATAATGACGAGGCGGTAAAGAGCAGGCGCTTCCAGAAGCTGAAGATGCAGACTTATCAGGTGCTTTATGGAAAATATAAAGGTACCAGCCTTTCGTCGGATGAGAAGGCTTTGCACCAGATGCTGCGCCATCAGTATAAGCAAATTGAGCTTAAACTTTATCCTAACGCTTTGGCGAGAGTGGGCATGCGTGCATGGAATGCTGCGAGGCGGAAGGTGGAAGGACTTGTTAATGGCGGCGCTAAACCGGAGAATCGGGAATTGTTTAATGCTGCCGGGTTAACGTCTGTTATTTCTGCTAATGGGGCTGTAAATGTGGCGGAGCCTTCTGTTGCAAAATCAAAGGAGCAACAGATGGAAAATAGCAGCCGGCCTGAACGGTGGGTGAATGACCTGGGACGAAAAAGCAAAGGCCAGGAAAAAAGCCAGAAAATGGAGATCCACAGAGGGGGCCGTTGAAATTAGTTACACAATGTTTTAAAAATTAATTATGGAAAGCGAAATGAGAAAGCAGGAAGATAATGATATACAGCAATTTATTCTGAATCTTCCCGAATTACAGGAAAATGTGAAGATGGCGGGGTTTGGGGATTATTTTAATGAGGAGCTTGCTCGTGAGGTGCTTTCGGGGAAGGAGCTGTTTGCTCTTAGCCAGTCTTTGCAAATTGATAAGGATAAAATGGACTATAAAATGGATATCCGGATAGATAAGGTTAAAAAGAAAGGTTATCTGAATGATATGTATGCCATACTTATAGAAGAAAGTGGCGAGATGCGCAGCCAGCAGTTTCCCCGTTTTTTGCGGATTACGGCAAAAGAAGCTTATAATCTGCTTAAATGGGGAATTAGCTCGGGGGTAGAAAAGTCTCTTTTCAATAGGGAGGGTGTGAAATATCGCTCTTTTATTACCCTGGATATCACGTCCGAAAAGGATCTGTATGGCAGTTATCCGCTGTTGCAATATCACGAAAACTATTATAGGGAGCCGTTTACGATTCAAGGGGAGCTGCGCAAATTGCCAGTGGAGATCAGGGAGGCCAAGGAGGATGTGGAGCGGCTGATCGCTTCCCTGAAAAGAGGGAATATGACCGCTGTCACGGCTGTTGTGGGTGGCGTGGAGCAAAGTGCCTTTCTGTCTGTCAACGCGAAAGCGGGTCGACTGGATCTAAGAGGTGCAAATCTGGAATTAATGGACCCGGCGCATTTTGGAGCAGGATAGCGGTGTATGTAAGGTGCTTAATTAACCGGAGGTTTACAGGAAGCCCGGGAGAATAAATTTAGTTTGTGTGCAGGGACTCGTTGTCGCTTGTAAAGGCTGACAATAGGTAAAACTCCTGGAAATAATTTGAATGAATAAAAAAAGTAAATGACTACAAATGCAAAGCAGGTAGCGGACAGAATTGAGGGGGTGCTGGCCTCTGATCAGTGGGCCGCTATTCTGAAATCTACTTCCGGTAGAATGAGACTCGGGGATACTACCTCCTTTAAACTAAAGGAAGAGCTGGATCAGGGAAACCTTTCTTTGGTGTTCAACTATGAATTAGGGAAAGAAGGGCTTTTTCTGTCTACTTATGACGGGAAGTTCATTTCCGGTGAAAGCGTTCAAAAAAAGCTTGGTGATAAGGCCCGGTCTGGTATTGAGCGGACTTTTAATGCGGCGGGAAGCTATGTGTTTAGTCTTCAGGAGGCTATTAATTTGTTGGAAGGGCGCTCTGTGCTGAAATCCTATGTTTCAATGGATGGCGTTGAAAAGAATGGATGGTTTAAAGCGGAGAACGGTGCGAAAAGCAAAGATTTACAGTTTTTCTTTTCTGGTGGGCAGGTTATTTTACCTAATTATGATCTGGGCGGTGTTTTGAAGAAGTTACCGATGGCGGCTGGAAATTTTGTGCAGAACCGGGAATTGATCAGGTCGTTACAATACGGGGATTTACAGGCGGTCAAATTGACTAATAATGCTGAAGTAGCTACTTGTTTTATCCAGGCTGATCCTGCCTCTAAAAGCGCTCTTCTTTTTGATGAAACGGGGAGGCGTATGGAAATCCCGCAATTGACGGTTGACGGATCCTTGGTGAATACCCGCAGGCATAGAGATAAGGGGCTGTCAATGGGGTGACAGAGGTAGGGTTGCTGCTTATGTATAGATAGTTGGATTGATAGTCATAAGTGCATTAGAGCGTTTCTGAAAAAAGGGAATGGCTGGGAAGCGATCGTTCATTATGTGATTAAAATTTATAATTATGGGAGAATATGTAAAATATAAAGGGGCTGAAGTCAAGATAGGCACCTGTGAAAGTTTGTATTATGTGACCTACCCTAAATTCAAGGAGGCATTCGATCAGAAACTACTGACACCTTCTGAATTCAGTGTTCATCCGGCGAGGTGCCTGGAGGTGGATAGCGGGTTCTTGTTTAGGTTTCCGTTTCCGGATGAGGATAAGCTGGCATTTGGGGAGATTGGCAAGCATGGCTTTAACAGAGGATTGCCGATCAAAATTGTCCCTGGAGGGGATAAAGACCTCATTGGGTTAAAAGATAAACCTACGGATCAGGAATTTACGATCCATCTTATTCAACAAAAGTTTGTTCGCAGGGAAAGCGACGGAACTCCGGTTATGGCGGCCGTATTTAGTGAGCCGGAATCGAGGAAGGTATTTAGGATTGAGGAGGGCTCAGATATTCTGAAAATTGCCGGGCAAATAATGGAGCATCATATAGTTCATGAATCTGACCGGAAGTTGTCTATGCAGTATTCTCAAATCGCTACCAGGATGCTAGCGGGATATGGTTTAAAGCCTGATATGTCCCTGAGGAATTCCCTAAACAATACGAAAAGACGGGTTAAAAGGTCAAAGCAAATAAGTAAAGGTCGGGGCTTATAATTTATAGGTAGTTGCGAAATAGGGAGTTGGACCAAATGAACTTGTTCATTTGGATGATTTGGAATAGGCCGTTTTAAAGCCAAGTTGCAGATAAATATTTGGCCATTGGAACTGGGCAGTTGGAGCCGGGTTTCTTTAAATGACGCTCTGTGGTTTCTGTCAGGCTGAGTTCTTTTATTTAGTGTCCCATTTTTGCAGGATGATGTGTCGGCCTAAGCAAACATAGTGGTTGTGGAATGGTTTGGATTGTTACTTTTTAATTTTTGGTTGATAAAAGCTGGGAGATTTTATGGGATATTTACGAAATGATCATTTGGTTACTGTTGATGATTTGGAGAATTTGAAGGAGGAACTTTTGGTTAACATGCGACAGATATTTGCTGGCAGAAGTGAGCAACCTGTAAAAAAATGGCTTAAGGCTTCAGAGGCACGTAAATTACTGGGTTTTTCTCCCGGTAAGCTTCAGGTGGTCAGGGATAGTGGCTTGCTCACGTTCTCGAAGATTGGAGGCAATATATATTATGATCGCGATGATCTTATGGCTCTTTTTGAGAAATCTAAAGTTGCGAAAAAATAAATTATTGATATGGATGGATTTGGGAATAAAATACCGCCCTTAAAAGAGCATGTTGTTATCTATTTTATTCAGAAGGGGTTACGTGAGCGTGATGCGCTGGATTTCTTCAAATACTACAGTAACAGAGATTGGACCGGAAAGCGGAATAAACCGGTGCTAAATTGGAAAAGGGTGGCGTGGAATTGGATCATGAGTTTTTTATAACTTTGTTCCGGTGGTTGTAATTTAAAGATCTGAGAAATGTTGTGAAATTTATTTAGAAAAGATTAAATTTGGTTTAAATATTAGAGATGCCTCTTGCAAATATTATTGATATCTGTATCCCTCTGGATATAGCTATATTAAGTATAGCCTATCCAATTATCCTTGATAAACTGTCTAATTTTGGCGATAGATATGGATCTGAGTATCTTGAAAATGCCTTTAATTTAGAATATCCTCAAAAGAAAGTTTTTACTTCCTTTGAAAATAGTTCGAGTGTTAATTTGATTTCCGGGATCACATTAATTTCGTTTTTGTTATTGATTTTCCCTATGAAGCCAATTATTCTTATTAATTGTTGGGTTATTAATAATTCTGCAGATCTTATAGTATTGGTGTGTACGGGATTTCTATTGTTTACTTTTATCAAATTTATTGATTTAGTGAGATTGTATACTGGGAAATCTACAGATCTTCTTAAACATGTAATAAGCCAATATTACAAATTTGATAACGGAAATTATGATGAGTCTATTTATCTAAAGTGCATAAATGAGCTTTCTTATTATTCTGTTGAAAAACAAGATGAACACCTTCAAGAAACATTGTTGAAATTCTATTATGGCCTCTTTTCTAGGATCAGAAGAAATAGCAAAACGAGTGAGGATCTAATATACCCATCAGATCTTTATTTTATGACCTATAAGTTATCTGAAATCAGCGTTAATACTAAGAAAAATAAACTTGCAGCAATAGAAGACCGAGCAGTAAGTGGTAGTTGGTTGCTTGGAAATGAAAATGTCAAAATTTCCGAACAAACATATAATTGGTTATGGCGTAACCTACTTGTTATTCATAAAAAAAAATCCATGATTCGGAGTTTTTGGGCGAATTCATTTAATTATTATATGTTTACGTTACGTGCGATTGACGAAGAATATAGAGGTAGGGAGCTCGTCAATGAAAATGAGATTCGAATCCGAGAGGAAGAAAGACGAATTTTTATCCAATTTCATTTAGCCTTGGGAGGACTACTCCTTTATAGGTCACAATATGCTTCTTTGAAGTATATTTTCGAATATTCACAAAGTACCCCACCAAATTACGTTCTGTTTCCTCAGTCAATGACTAGTATTTTTTATTGGTTTGAATATTTTTACAATGATTTTTCTTTTGATAGTCGTCTTCAGTACAAATATCCGTTTCCCGGCTTGAATAATTTAGGTAACGGTGATGGTGTAAAAATGTGGATATGTCGCTATATTGCTCTTTTATTTGTAAGGCAGTTCTTTATTGATGCACACTATGTTTATCAAAAATTTACAGATCAGCCGGTATTGCCAAATGAGATTGTAGACTTGATGGATTTACAAAATTGTCTACCGTATTTTAAAAGCTGTTTAGCTTTTGTTATTCAAAATAAGGGATTACTGGAAACTGTATCGTTTATATCTTCCTTAGAAGAAAAATATTACCAATTCTTAACTAATCTTGAAGATCGAATTAAAGATAAAACAAAGGAGGTAAAGCTCAATGCGAAATTATCAAAAGAAAAAATAGAACAATTTAATCTTACCTCAAATATGCTTCTAAGCGAGGCTGTATCTGAATATAGGTTAGCTGGAGTGTTTACTGATCATTTAGTTAGTGGACATCGATTTATTGCATCAACAATTGAAGGAACGTCTGTGTTGCTGTCAAAGTCGGCTTTTGTTGAAGGAGATATCCCGCATTTGAATTTCGACAGAATATTGGCAGATTCAATTAGCCGACGTTTAATTAAGTTTAAAATACCAGGAAGTTTTGGAGTGGCTGCAACTAAAAGATATCTGGTTAAAATGAATGATTTAATAGCTACATTGACAAAGATTAGAAATGGCAACGATGATCTTGTTTTAATTTTGATCAATAGGGATTATGAACTTGATATTGATTTTAAAAAGCATGGATTTATGGTGAAAGAAATACGAGCATTGGGGCCTGGTATTAGAAATGAAATTTATATTTTGAGGGAAAAGGATTTACCGGCTATTGAATTTAAGGAGTTAGACGGGAAGGAAATTGATGAATTCGGCTTAAAATCAATTAATGAAGAGCTTAGGATTTATTCTTCTATAGTTTTACTATCTAAAGTTGAAAGTAAACCTTCTGGCAGTGAAAGAAGAGATGATCCTAACAGTGATAGTTTAAAGGTTCGTGCAAGCATAATGTTTCATTGGTTGGTTTCTTTTTCCGAAGATAGAGAAGTTATCAAACTTAACATCTTTTCACCTTATAAAGAACAAGGAATTCCGAATGACTTAAAAGAAATTGATCCTTTAGTGTAGTGCGGCAATACATCAATAGGTATAAAATCTTTAGTTTACATGGATTAGTCTCAGGTTATTTATTGCCATAATTCGGAAATATTAATTGCAGGCTAAGCCATTGTGCTGAGAAATTTGAAATTGTATTCACATCATAATTTGCTTTAATTTAACCAGAATTTGTTTTTTATTCAACTGCACCATCATTTAAAAACCATTTGTGACTCGCTTAATTTGTTTGGGTAGAACAACGTTTTTCGTCATTTATTTAGGAGCCTTCATCAGTCTGGGCTGTGGTAAAAGTGATAACCATATTTCTGCCAATAATAGGAAGATATCGGTTGGAGCCTAGGCCACTATTTTTATATAGCGGTTGCAAGTGGCTCTAAACAATACCTGTCGGCTAATGCATGGTGCATAGCACTTAAGTCCATTTATCAAGAAGATGATTAGAGAAACGGCACATATGCCGGTGGGATAGCTTTTTTCTTTCCGCCTGATCTTGGCGCCGGCAGCTATTATCTTTGTAGTGAAGATGAATTAGGCCGTTAATTAGCATCGGATCCAGCTAAAAAATATTTGTTTGTTCGTTGTGTGGCTGGGAATCACCTATCCTAATGTCGGTGTTGTCTCGTATACCAGTAGCCTGGCAAATGGTGGAGTCGCAGAATTGACTATCGACGCACAAGACACTTATCACGTAAATATCAAAAAGGCAGTAAAACTTGACTTAGAGCTATAATACTCCCCAAATCTTGGACAGTGAATTTAGGCAAAATCGACTAAATTTACATGACAATGAGCAAAAAGGGAAGACGCAATTTTAGCGCAGCATTTAAAGCAAAAGTGGCCGTGGAGGCCTTGAAGGAACAGTCCACTCTGGCGGAACTGGCCAGTAAGTATGAAGTTCACCCGACGCAAATAACCGAGTGGAAGAAACAGTTACTCTCCGGGTCCGAGGAGCTCTTTGAGACTGGTAAGAAAGCCCATAAGGAGGCAGATTTGGAACAAGAAAAGGATGAATTATACAAAGTTGTCGGTCAGCTCAAAATTGAGAATGACTGGCTGAAAAAAAAATCTGAACAGGTCTTTGGCAAAAACTGGAAGA
Source organism: Arachidicoccus rhizosphaerae (assembly GCF_900107765.1). Classification (GTDB taxonomy): domain Bacteria; phylum Bacteroidota; class Bacteroidia; order Chitinophagales; family Chitinophagaceae; genus Arachidicoccus; species Arachidicoccus rhizosphaerae. The sequence continues at coordinate 70,248 of NZ_FNQY01000009.1, forward strand.
CTGGCTTTGGTAAATAAGGCTGAGAAGCGCTTGAGCATCCAAAGACAGTGTGAACTGTTAGACTTGCCCAGGAGCAGCTATTATTATACCCCATCTGAAGAAACGGCTGAAAACCTAGACCTTATGGATATGATAGACAAAACCCATTTGAAGCATCCTTACTACGGCGTAAAGCGTATGCGTGCTGAATTGAGCACTCCCCAGCGTCCATTAAATGAGAAACGAATACGCCGGCTAATGCGCAAAATGGGGCTAGAGGCCATTTATCCCAAATCCAACACGAGCAAGCCATGTAAATGGAACGAAAAGTTCCCTTATTTGCTACGAGGGGTGGATATTGAACGCGCCAATCAGGTCTGGAGCACGGATATCACCTATATACCTATGGCCAGGGGATTTATGTACTTGTGTGCGGTTATTGATTGGCAAAGTCGCTACATTCTTTCCTGGACTTTAAGCAATACACTGACTACAGATTTCTGTATTGAAGCCGTTCAGCAAGCCATCGACCGATATGGGGTTCCGGAGATCATCAATACGGATCAAGGCAGTCAGTTTACCTCGGAAGAGTATGTAACGATGGTCAAGGGGTATGGTATCCGTCACAGTATGGACGGCAAGGGTCGTGCAACGGACAATATCGCAATCGAGCGGTTTTGGCGAAGCTTAAAATATGAGAATATTTATTTGTACAGCTATAAAAGTAGCTTAGAGTTATACACCGGCATTAAGGAATATATGGCATTTTACAACGAAGAGCGCAAGCACCAAAGTTTAGAAGAAAAAACGCCAAAGGCTGTATATATGGGTCTTAATGATCCTACCGCTTTTACCACAGAAAATTTTCTATACGGCTCGTCAAGCTTTGGGGGCTTGACGGCCTAAAAATTTTCCATGGAAAAAGCTACATCAAAATGAATAGCAGTTATCTTTACAACACCAATTATAAAACCCAAAATTTCTGTCTAAACATTGGGGAGTACAATAAGCCTCGCAGAACATCCAGCATTCAGGACGAGGAAAAATCCTATCTTTTCCAAATAACTAACGGGCACTAATTAGTCCTGAAGGTACGTCAAATTCTTACGAGAATTTAACAATGTATTTGCTCCTGTATGAATATCGGATAAGGAATAAGTCGACTGTGTTTTTTACAGAACGGACTAGACGAACAACAGCAGGTCGTTTAATCAGCCGGCTCTCCTCGTTTCTAGCGAATATCTTATATAACACCGATTGTCAATGGTAAACATGAGAACGTACCGAGTTTAAGTAAGGCGCTGATCCTTATGGACTTAAACTAACAAAGCATGATTTGTGTACACCGAGCCCCTGAAGTAATCTTCTTTTGCAAATCTCGAATCAGTCAAAGGGTAGATTGTGTTTTGACAATGTTTTGCCAGTTTTAGCCTCTCGGGTTGATTTTTATACTTGCTGGAGATTTAAAATATTTGCATGTATATTTGTGTCTTAAATAAACTAATGAAAAGGAACTGCTTATTTCTATTGTACGTAGTCCTAGTAGCCTGCTTTGGCTGCTCGAAAAACAGCGACAATCAGAAAATAAAATTACGGATGGGCTCTTATTATCTTTCTGATACGGTTTATTTTGATTCGCTGAGGCTGTATACAAGACATACAGTTACATCGGATACCAGCGTTATTAGCCCGATACTAAACCGTTTTGCAAATGAAGAATTCTTTGGTAATGATATTATCGGATTCACAAAAAATGAATTTAAACTGATTCCTGATTACCAAACACTGGACAACCCGTTTGCAAATAGCTCTGTCAAAATTCTTTCTGGACAAATTGCTATATTACTAAATTTCCCTGTCGTGAAAGACTCAACAATCTGTGATATCACACCAAATTCTGATGGTACATATACCCTCACTAATAGAGATTCATCAGATTACTACGCAGCTGGCTGCAGCGCCATCGAATTAAGCATGCTTGATACCTTGGATTTCCGTAAGTACAGAATACATGGTGGCGTTGATGTAACTTCTCTCATATATCGAGGACGTAATAAATTTCTTATTGAACAAAAAAATGGACAAATAGTCATTCATGCTTTCACTGTATTAATTTATAGTTCGGAGGGATGTTGGGGATTAATCAGCAATTCACTGAAAAGGCATTTTCCTCCAACTATAAACCTATTGAAGCCGGGTGACACAGTCCTGATTCAAAACAAAACATTTGCATATAAACAATTATGATAATCAAAATTCCTTTATAACTATATGAGTTAAGTAGGGGTGATTTTATTGTGGGAAACGCAGTTAGCCTGTGTTAAAATTTATGTATCAATTATTCCTTTATGTGGTTGTTAGAAATTGCTCATATTTTTCGGGCCGAGACTGGTTTTAGAAGTTGGCTGACAGATGTGAAAATAGTTTTTTAGAATGGCCTTACCTTTTATTCTGATTTAATAGATTCTACCGGATTCGCTCTGGCTGTTTTAAGAGCCTGTAATCCTACCGTCAGTAATGCGATGAGCATGGCACCTACACCTGCCGCTAAAAATGCCCGCCAGCTAATATCTATCTTATATGCATATTGGGATAACCATCGGTTCATCAGATACCAGGAAACAGGGGTCGCGATTATAAAGGCAATCAGTACCTGATATATAAATTCTTTTGATAGAAGTATCAATATTGCTGACACTCTGGCGCCGAGGACTTTTCGAATGCCAATTTCCTTTTTACGTCTTGAAACGGAATGCAATATTAAGCCCAGTAAGCCCAGGCCGGATATAAAAATAGCTAAAAAAGAAAAACATCCGGAAATTTTACTCAATGTGTTTTCGTTCTGATATAATTTATTATAGTCATCTTGGATGAAGGCGTAATTAAATGGTAGCCCCGGGTTTACTTCCTTGTGAAGTTGTTTTAAATCTGCCATAACCTTGGTTGTCATTCCTGCCTCTATACGAATTAATGTATGCCCGTAATCCAAATTGGACCAATGTAAAATCAATGGCTTAATGGCATCATGTAAGGAAGCAAAATGGAAGTCTTTAATGACGCCAATGATTTCTCCTTTTTGGCGCCCTGAGGTAATGAGCTGCCCAATTGGATCCTTCAGCCCCATGGCGTGCTGCGCTGATTCATTAATTATGAATCCGGTGGTATCAGCTGCTCTCCCGGGGATGTAGTCGCGTCCTGCAATAAGATGAAGGCCCATTGTCTGGATGAAATCATATCCAACATAAGACTGTGTAAAAGACGTGATCTGGTTTACATCTTTTCCCGGCCATAGGACCGCGGTGGTCCAACTGCCAATGTTTGTCGGGCTTTCTTGTATGGTTGATAATGACCTAACTCCCGGAATGGCTCTCGCTTTTTGCTTAAAATAGGTGTATTTTTTGGCCATATTTCCCTGAAGATGAATATCCAGTAAATCTTTTTTGTTATAGCCTAAGGCGGTCTCTTGCATATAATCCAGTTGCTGGTCGACAATAACGGTAGCAACAATGAGTGCAATGGCGATAGTAAATTGAAATACCACTAAGCCCTTTCTGAAAATATTCGCCTTAGGTACGCCCATATTACCCTTTAGAACCAGCGCCGGTTTAAAAGAGGATATGAGTATGGCTGGGTATAATCCGGCTGCGATCCCTATAACAAGTGCCAACGTCAGGACTTTCAACCAAAATTGTATATCTCCGAAGGGAAATAGTATTTGTTTGCCTACAAAAGTATTAAAGGAAGGTAATAAGCAATTTACAACCAACAGCGCCATTATAAGGGAGATAAAAACCAAAAGCATGGATTCCGCCATAAACTGCATGATCAAATGGAGCCGTGAAGCCCCTGCCACTTTACGCACTCCGACTTCTTTCGCTCTTTTCGTCGCTTGTGCCGTTGACAGGTTAATAAAGTTTACACAGGCAATTGCGATAATAAAAATAGCAATTATACTAAATAGGCGAACCAATTCAATCCGTCCACCGGCCAATTGCCCGTTATCAAATTGGTCCTGAAGATAGCTGTTTTTGAAAAGCTGCATGCCGAGTTCTGTATGATGTTGCTCTGAATGCTCGGTGTATTTATAAAGAAAATGATCTAGCTTTTTTGCCACTTGTTGTGGATCCGCATTTTCTTTCAACATGATCAGCGTATTGGGACCAGTATTGCTCCACACTTGAGTATAAGGGGATTCTTCCAGGAAAACTGACCAGTTAACCATACAATCATATTTTGCGGATGCACTGCTCGGTAGATCTTTGAAAATTCCCGTTACCTGCAACTCCTTGCCGTCCTCAGTTTGAATTGACTTTCCAAAAGCTGTCTCTGCACTACCAAACATACCTTTAGCCATTGTCTCAGAAATACATAGGCTTTGTGGAGATGCTAATGCGTTGGCCTTATTGCCCATGATAAAGGGATAATTCATCATTTTAAAGTAGTCTGAATCTGCATAGTAGGTGTCATAAATCAGACTTTTGTCACCTGCTTTATATAGTACTTTGTCAGGTGTATCTTTTAACCAAGAGACATTGGCGGCATATTGAATCTCTGGAATCTCTTTTTTGAGTGCTGCGCCAAGTATGCCTGGTGTTGAATACTCTCCATTTCTTTGTCCGCCAACATATGAACTTTCGTAGATGATGTAAACGCGGTTGTTATCCACCGTATTATGATCAGTTTGTCGTTCATTTCTGATCCATAAGAAAATGAACAAGCTAAATGTAATGCCTAGGACTAATCCGAGCATATTGATAATGGTATCAGCTTTGCGGCCGAAAGCGCTTCGTGTAGCAATTTTTAAGGAATGAAACATGATTTTGAGTTATCGCTTGGAGGCGGGTCTTGAAATCGTTTACTAAATTAATTTATTAGTGAAAAAATCTGTGTTGGCTATTCAGAGTGTAGGCTTTCTACAGGATTTACCTTTGCCGCCTTTAGAGCATGGAAGAAGATGGTTGTAGCGGCAATAATGACAGTTAATAAAATCGCACTTCCATAAAGCCACCAGCGAACGGTTATTCTGTATGGGTATTGCTGGAGCCAATTGTGGGTAAACAATAACGCCACCGGAATACTGATCAAACCGGCCAGGAAGACCAATTTCAGGAAACTGCCCGATAGCATCCTTAGGATCGAAAACACGGACGCTCCAAGTATTTTTCGAATGCCAATTTCCTTGGTTCGCTGTTCTGCCATAAAAGCAGTCAAGCCGAAAAGGCCCAGGCATGAAATAAAAATAGATAAGCCCCCAAAGAGCATAGACAAGTTTCCCTTGATCGTTTGTGCCTGGAATAGTTCATCAAACTCCTCATCTAAGAAATGGTATTCAAAGGGATAGTCAGGAGAGGCTGAGCTAAATATCGTTTTTATCTGACCCAGAGCAGCTGGTATATTAGTCTCTTTTCGTAGTCGGATGTACAATGATTTTCCCGTTTCACCATTCTCGTCGTCAATCAGAACCATCGGCCCAGGTTGAAGAGCGTGAATATCATCGTGGACAAAATCCTTGCAAATGCCTACAATCCTGTATTTGTCATTTGTCGGTTCAGTTCCCCATTGAATAAGTGACCCAATCTTTCCCTCTTTTCCCATCTGTCTAGCCATGGCTTCGTTTATAATTACTGCTGTGGAGTCTGTTTTGCTTGGCTGAAATTGGGTTCCCGATACAACAGGGATGTTTAATGTGCGCAGAAAATCCGCACTTGCAAAGTTAACAGCAATGGTTGTTTTAACTGATTCCGGGCGCCCTTTCCAGTACAGATTTGTTGTAGTCCTGGTAGTTGAATATGGTGTTGATGTACACATGCTTACATTTTCCACGTCATTTATGGCTAATAAGCTTTGTCTTACATGGGGGTATTTTTTTTCGATGTCCTCTGCATGAGGAATAGATAATACTTGGTCTTGATTAAACCCTAAAGAACGATTCTTTGTGAATTGGATCTGCCGGTATATGACGAAAGTGGCTATTATAAGAATAATAGACAACGAAAATTGAAATACTACCAAAGTTTTGCGCAAAAGACCTGCTGACCCAGCGCCATTTATCTTTTGTTTCCTTAAATTATTGATGGGCAAAAAACCAGATAGGAAAAGCGCCGGATAGCTTCCGGCAATCAGACCGCAAAAAAGGCATATACCAACAATAAAAAATAGATGTGCCGGCTCAAATAATTGCATGAGCAGAGGAACGCCTATGAGCTGACTGAATGAAGGCAGTGCTAACCGGACAATTACCAGCGCAAACAGGACCGAAATAGTGGCATACACAATTGCTTCTCCCATGAATTGAAAGATAAGGATCCTACGTTTAGCACCAAGCACCTTTCTTATTCCAACTTCTTTCGCTCTTTGGGTAGCTCTCGCAGTTGACAAATTCATGAAATTGATACAGGCGATCAAAAGAATGGCCAGTGCGATACATGAGAACAACCTGACCATCGTAATTTTTCCAGCGCCAGAAGGTTGTCCCATGCTATTAAACTCTCCATACAAGTGCATATCCTTAAACGGATACAATGAGAAGAAATTCTGATCCTGCTTGCCTTTCAATGCTTTTCTGAGTTCTTTATTAATTTTAAGGACGTTGGCATTAGGTGCAATACTGACAAAGGTTCTAGGGCTACTGTTCCCCCAATCTTTAAGCCAACTAAAACGCGGTTCATTAAGATCAAAAGGCAACAATATATCAAAGTCAAAATCCATGTTATCCGGAAGCGATTCAATAACTGCCTGTACTGTATAAGATGTTTCATTATCCAATTTCAATGATTGGCCTATTGGGTTCCCTTCCCCAAAAAAAGCTTTAGCTACCTTTTCTGTAACTACAATTTTATCAGGGTGGCTAAAAATATTTTTTAGTGTTCCTTTGAGAAGATGGAAGTTAAAGATGGAAAAGAAATCCTGATTCGTCGCCTTTCCGTCGAAATATAGATGCTTGTTTCCATCGCTAACCAACAGTCCCCCTCTCGTAGCAACTGGCGCTGCAAATGTGATCTCAGGGATCTTATTTTTTATTTCCTCGGCTAGGGGACCTGGACCAACGGATGTAGTTTTAATTTCGCCATTTTGTGGGATATGGCGTTCAACCTGATAAATCTGCGAAAGATTATTAAATTGCTTATTCCAGGAAAATTGAGATTCAACCCAGAGTAGAATCAACATAGCAGCAGCAATTCCAATAGCTAGACCGGATATATTCAAGAAACTGAAGACTTTATTTCGCTTAATGTTTGTGAATACGCTTTTAATAAAATACTTCCACATAATTATAGAGAATGATAATTGAACATGGATTTCAACCATTATGCCAGTCTCATATTGCATTGATAACCAGTCATAAATATTTTTTTCGAATTTCTAGATTTGTTCGTTTCCGAACAGGGTTGTGTTATTATCGCACATTATGTCTCGTCCTAATATAGCTATACAGGTGAATAGATAAATCCTGAAAATGTTATACAACCGACTTTTTTCATCCTAAAAACACTTTACAGGAAAAATTTTATGTTAAAGAAGTATTATAAAGATACATTTTTTATTTAGTGCCCCCCTAAAATAGTTTTAATTTGATTACGCTTCGCTTCATCTCATTAAAACCATTTTAGGTGCCGGGCACTTTTTAAGTATGTGATTCCGTAAATTATATGTCTTCTTTTGGGAGCTGACTGCTTTAAATACTGGCTTTATATCTTGGGTAGTTCTTCCATTTTCTTTTTAAAAGAACTCCTTGCTCGTGAGCCTGGTCTGGAGTCATATAATCACAGCTGCTATGCGGTCTAAAATAGTTATACGCGGATATGCTTTCCTTGATGTGCTTATATGTTTGTTCAAAACCAAAGCTGGATGAATGCAGATTAAATTCTTCTTTAATAATACCGTTAACCCTTTCTGCCAGCGCATTTTCAAGAGGATCTCCCGACTGCGTCATACTTATAGCTATGTTTGAATTTTGCAGTAATTCTACATATTCTTTACAGCAATATTGAGACCCTCTATCTGAATGATGAATAAGACGATCTTCGTAACAGCGATTGGCTAACGCCATTTTAAGCGCATTTACACAGCCTTGGGCTGACAGGTCACCCCGAAAACAAAAACCCATAATTTTACGGGAGTAAGCATCTGTCACCAAACTCAAATAACTCCAGCTACTACCAATTCTAATATAGGTTATGTCACTTACCCAAACCTGTTCAGGGCGTGTAACAGTTAAACCTTCTATCAGGTTCGCATATTTATGCATCCAATGTCGGGAATCAGTAGTAACTGCTTTTCTTTTATACTGTCTGATCAGCATTTTATGGCTGCGCAATAGCGCAAATAAGTAATCTCTGCCAATATGAAACTCATGATGTCCTAGCTTGTTCTGTAACAAGTAATGTAATTTACGAACACCCACACGTGGCAGTCTTTTTCGTATTTCTTGTATGCATTGCAGTATAAGATCCTCTTTTAAATTGTTGTCCTGCTCCCGCCATAGATGATCATAATAGGCATGCCGGGTTTTGCCAAACAGTCGGCACAGAGCTTCCTTACTGATATCTGGATAGTCCTGCTTCATTTTTTCGACCGCTTGGCACCAGCTTTTTTTCTGATTGGAATTTTAAATTGTTCTTCAGCTACATCTATAAGAGTATTGAGTGCCTTAATCTTGAGCTCAGCCTCTTCCAGGGCTTTCTTTAACGCTGCTGCATCTTCCAGAGATATGGGCTCTGCTCTTGTTTCATTCTTTGCCATACTCATTGTTATTTCACTAAGTTCGGCCTTTTCTCGTTTAGCAGCCTCTAAATATCTTCTTACAGCTTGAACATTGGGCAATCCATAGGCTGATTGAGCCTCTTTAATGCTCATACCTCTCTCCAATACTGCTCTTACAAGTGATCGCCGCTGAGAAGCACTCAAAGGCTCTATGCCTTCCAAATAACCAGGACTGGCATAATCTCTGACCCAGCCACTTAACGTACTTGCCGACAACTCATATCGATCAATAATCTCTTTTCGGGTTGCTCCTCGTTCAATAGATTTAACAATATCCATGATTTTTTGCTGACTAAACCTTGGACGTTTTCCATCTTTTTGCTCAATTCCCAAATTTTCTGCCATATACACTAATTTTTTAGTGTATAGTTATATTAGGACGGGTCATTATGTCTTGTCCTAATTCCAGGGATTGCTACTAATTCTTTGAGATAGCCGTTGTGGCTTGCATTGCTGTTTATTGGTAGTAAACGCCCTTACTTGATGCGGCAAGGATAATCAGCGTATCGATCAATAATGTCCGCCGCAATAGGCATAATAAACTATCCTCAATGTTAGTAGCGTCACTTAAGGTCTAAAGATAGCTGTTTTTGTACGGCTCACTCAAAACAATAATAACAATAGCAAAAAATAAAATCAAAAATTTTATACCGCGCAGTATGGCTGATACAAGTGCTCTTGTCCATAACCATACTATGGGCCGGCTATACTAAATTAGGCACGCCGAAAATCCACTTGGCTAAAATGTTACCATGGAACGCGGAACACCCCAGCCTGGTGGTCATCACCGGCGTTCCGGACCTCATGTGAGAAATCAGAATTATCGTGCCTTCTTTATTTAAAAACGGCGCCAAATTATCACTTTATGTCGCTTTATCGGTAGCTTTACTGATGATTTCAGCCACGGTGTTCCATATCCTAAGAGATGAGATCGGCGAAATTGGCATTAATATCGTTATACTTTTATTGACAGTAGTTGTAATTTATGCAAGATTCCAAAGAGATTCTTCAACATAAGGGCGGGGAATCCGGGCTGGGCGTGAGGATTAGTTCTGATGATAATCATCATCTTACGGAAAAAGAGTATCAGCTACTTTTACGTCCGCACCGGATGCGGTTCTTTTTTTTAGTTTTTGTACAGACCGGATCTTTGACCTACACAGTGGATATGAATAAAATGGACGTTTCAGATAATCAGTTGCTTTTCGTGTTGCCTAACCAGATCTTTACGCCTCCGGCCAGTGCCCCAAGTGATAGCCGCTATTTTAAAATGGGTTTCGATGAAAAGACGCTGGCGCTTTTACCAGAGACCTTTGCCTTTCTGATGACGCCGGATGCAGGCCAGAAAGTGCAGTTTGACCCGGAGCAAGGCACTCGGCTGGTCACGATATTCCAGACACTGAATAAACTACTTTATAGTACTGCTCAGGTAGCCCCTGAAATTATTCTGGCACATTTAAACGTCTTACTGACCGAAATAAACTGTACCTATGCGACCAGCCGTCCCAATTTGCGAGCCGGGAATGCCAAATGGTCAAAGTACATCGCGTTTAAGCTGGCGGTAGAAAACAATTTGTCGGCTGAAAACTCCGTTCAAGAGGTTGCGCAACAGTTAGCCGTGAGTACTAATCGTCTGTATGGCATTGTAAAAGGGTTTTCCGGCCTGTCACCCAAAGAATTTATGATTCACCGGCTGATGACGGAAGCCGGAAGACGACTGCGATATTCAGGGACTTCTGTCAAAGAAGTTGCTTATGAATTGGGTTTTAATGACCCCGATTACTTTTCCAGGCTTTTTAAGAAAAATACAGGCAGGAGCATCAGCGAATTTTTATCGGAAAAATAGAATTTGTCCTGCTTTTCAAAAGATTTGTCCGGGAGGAAGCCTGGTAAGTCGTTTATTTTTGCTGTATCAGAAAAAACAAAGATGATGAAAACAGCACTAATTACCGGAGCCAATAAAGGTATCGGCTTTGAAACGGCAAAACAATTGTTACAGGCAGGCTATTATGTTTTTTTGGGCAGTCGAAATGAGCATCTTGGCAGCCAGGCCGTCGAAAAGTTAAAGCGTCTGGGACTAGATCAAGTGGAGATGATTCTAATTGATGTAACCAGCGAAGCATCTGTAAAGGCGGCACGCCAAAAACTGGGGGAGAAGACGGCCAGTCTGGACGCTTTGATTAATAATTCGGGCATCAGCGGCGGCATGCCGCAGTCTGCTTTGCAAGCGGGTATCGAGCAATTTAAGGCTGCTTATGAAGTGAACGTATATGGAGTAGTGCGTGTGACACAGGCCTTTTTTGATTTATTGCAAAAATCGCAACAGCCGCGCATCGTCAATGTCAGTTCGAGCCAGGGCTCTTTGACGCTGCATTCTGATCCCAACTATAAATACTATGATTTCAAAGGCTCGATATATCTTTCCTCCAAAGCGGCCCTGAACATGTACACGATCAACCTGGCTTATGAACTAAGAGAAACGCCCTTTAAAGTAAATGCGGTGAGTCCCGGCTTCACTAAAACCGATTTTAACCATAACAGAGGTACAGGAACACTAGAAGCGGCTGGCCGTCGGATCACCAAATATGTTTTGATTGACCACAACGGTCCTTCCGGAAAATTCTTTTGTGAAGAAACCAACCCCGATGGAGGTGAAATTCCGTGGTAGAATCACGGATCAATGAGAAGAATTTCATTTTCGGTTAACCAATCAGAAATATGACAACTTGGAGTCACAATTTGTGACCTCAAGCCACCTGCAACTCCTCTGAATAGCCTTTACTTCTTTTTGTTCTTCATCCAGATAGTTAACCAATAAACAATCGCGAAACTGCTTGTTCATAGATGCTGCCTCTTCACGGAATTACCGTAAATAAGGACGGCTTATGAGCGGCGAAAACGGCTAGGGAATTGAAAATAGTATAATTAAAAGGGGGATTAGGTACCAATGGCTATTGTTTTGAATTGTACGCTATCCGCTTCCTGTCGTTTGGCCTTGGTCAATCCAATCGCGATAATCGTAACGGCGATCAGTATCATTGAGCTGTGTTCAATCCCAAATGAACTGGTCGCAATTTGCGACCAGTTCAGGCCATTTCAAAGACTTTAGGATCTGTTTTCTTTTGCAAGCTTAAAAGGCCATCACAGGTTCTATAGGCCAGTTCCGGAATCTCTTCTACTTCAAATATCCTTTTGATTAAAGCTTCACAACGGGGTGTAACCTTATTAGCAGATTTTATTTTTATATTATCTCTTGACGTAATTTGCCTGATTTAGTAAAAACATTGTTACGAACTCTTGACCATGTTTTGCTTATTTTATGTTTTCTGACCTTTGCATACCGCTGGGTGGTCCTAATTGATTTATGTCCGAGCATTTTGCTCACTTCCTCTAATGAGAACTCAAAGATGTTGAGCATCATGTCTGCAAAGGTATGTCGGGCAAGATGCGTATTTAGGTCTCTGTTAATTCCGGCGATTGCAGCCAGCTCTTTCAGGTAGCCATTGTATCTGGCATTGCTGTTTATTGGCAGTAAAAGCCCGTCGTTGACTCTGCAAGGGTGGTTGGCGTATTTGTCAATGATTTCAGCTGCAATGGGCATGATTGGTACTATTTCCGAAACTCCGGTTTTCCCTCTTTCTTTGCTTAGCCAGAGTTCGCCTTTTAGCCCGACTTTAATTATATTGTCTCCGGTAAGTCCGTAGACATCCTGGAAGGCAAATCCGGTGAAGCACTGGAATATAAATGCATCCCTGACTTCTGCCAGACGTTGAATAGATATATTCTTTTCCCACAAGGTTTTTACTTCATGGAATTCTAATGGGGGTACATCAGTATCATCGCCTCCGCAACGAAATTTTTGAATGGGGTTTTTGTCAATATAGTTGTGAGTCTCAGCAAAAGAAAGTATCTGCTTGGTGTTTTTGATTTGCTTTTTTGCGGATGCTTCACTTAGGATGGGGTTCCTGTCAATCGTCAGGTAGTTATAGAATTTTGTGGCAAAGGAATAGTCAATCTCATCTATTCTTAGATGGATGTCCCGGTAGACCTCTTTGATAAAAGCTGCAATTTTTTTTCTGGTCGCCTTCCATTGTTTCAATGTTTCGTTGGACCTAAGGTTTTTATTAACCATTTTTTCCAATGAATTGATGTTCATATCGGCTACTTGCAAAAGAGTTGGTGTTTCCTTTATTTCCGGCTTTGGGGCTCCTTTTTTTTGCATGGCAGGGAGGCCGTTATATACGTTTTTAAGCATGAGGGGTGTTACCTCATCGTATTCTAATTGCAGTAGAGTAAAATGCCGCTCTAAATCCGTTGTTATTTGGTTTAGCCTTAGGTTCGTTCTTTTGCTGTCGGGGAATCCTTTTGCTTTTTTTGTTGCGCTGTCCCATTCGTCTAAATGGGCTTTACTTCCGGTAGCTAGCTCTTCCTCTTTGCCGTCGATACTCATTCTGCAGTAAATAGGAGCATAGCCGTTTGCGGTCGCTTTTGATTTGCGCTGCCATAATAAGAGCGTCAATTTTTGATTACTTTTCATCGTTTCAATTTTTAAATGAACATTTAACTGCTCTTTAAATCGTATCGCAAACCACTTTCTAAAAGATACTGGTGCCCTAAATTTAGGGCTTCTGATAGGGCACCAGTTTGGGCACCAGTCAGATTGATTAGAATTGATGAAAAATGACCTATTTATTTATAAAATACGCTGTATTTGCGCTATAATAATGCAAAAAGGCGCTATTATTAGCGCCTTCTGTGATCCCGCTGGGACTCGAACCCAGGGCCCATACATTAAAAGTGTATTGCTCTACCAACTGAGCTACGGAATCTTACCTTTTTCCCCTTCTAAGTTTCTGTGTTTCAGTAACCTTGTTGGGTTAATTGGAGTGCAAAAATAAAAGAAAATTTTATACTAGCAAACTTTTTATGGAAAAAAATAAAAAAAAATTCTTTAGTTATTCTTCTTCTTCCGGACATCCACATCTGCAAAATCTATTATAGAGTTTTTCATAAATTGGAATGATATTATTGATATTGAAAGTCAATGCATGTTGATAAGCATCTTCCTTAAATTGTTCAAGTAATTGATCATCTTTAAATAAGAGTATGGCTTTCTCAGCAGCTGTATCAATATCACCTACATTAAATAAAAATCCGGTTTTTGCATCTATATTTACTTCAGGTAAGCCACCTGCATTGGAACTGAGGACCGGAACATGTGCGGCCATGGCTTCCAAAGCGGCCAGGCCAAAACTCTCATATTCGGAAGGAAGGATAAATAAATCAGATATTGCCAGAATCTCTTCCATCTGTTCCTGTTTACCCATAAAACGGACTTCATTTTCGAGTCCTAATTTATTGATAGCCTCTTCACATACAGGCCTTTCCGGACCGTCGCCGACCATTAAAAGTTTACAGGGAACTTCTTTTTGTGTTGCTGCAAAAATTCTGACAACGTCACAAACTCTTTTGACCTTTCTGAAGTTAGAGGCGTGCACCATAATCTTTTCCCCTTTAGGTGCTACGGCTTTTTTAAAAGCGTCAATGGGTTTTTTATCAAAACGGTTAATGTCTACGAAGTTGTAAATAACCTGAATATCTTTTTTGATATTAAAGTATTTGTAAGTCTCTTCTCTGAGATTATTAGAAACAGCTGTAATGGCATCGCTTTCATTAATGGAAAAGGTGACGACGGGTTCGTAGGTTTTATCCTTGCCCACCAGTGTGATGTCTGTGCCGTGCAAGGTGGTGATAAAAGGAACATCACGGCCCGTTTTTTCTTTTACAATCTGTTTTGCCATATATGCTGCCGACGCATGGGGGATAGCATAATGGACATGTAACAGGTCCAGGTCATATTTGATGATAACATCTACCAACGTACTGGAAAGAGCCAGTTCATAGGGAGGATATTCAAATAAAGGATATTCAGGAACTCTGACCTCGTGATAGAATATATTCGCATTAAATTCATTAAGTCTGACGGGCTGCCTATAAGTAATAAAATGAACAGCGTGCCCTTCCTGAGCCAGCGCTTTGCCTAGCTCTGTTGCCAGTACGCCGCTGCCGCCAAATGTTGGGTAACAAACAATTCCAATACGCATTTTTTTTGTTTAAAGAGTGATATTAAACCAATGCTTATTAATTCATTAGGGAACCGGATCGTATCCACTGCCCCCGTGTGGATGACATCTGGCAATTCGTTTAATCGTGAGCCAACCTCCCTTAAATAGACCATATTTTTTAAATGCCTCTATGCCGTATTGAGAACAGGTAGGGGTAAACCGACAGGTAGCGGGCAAAGTTGGAGATATGACAAGTTGATAAATCCTTATCAATAAAATAAACGGATAGCCTAATATTTTAAGTATTGCTTTAATAATAATTGATTTAGTAGCCAAGAGAAAGAGATAGCCGACATGGCTGCTGATTAGATTCCACTAACTAATCATCAAGGATATGTACTCCTTATGTTCCAATCCCTTGCGCTTCAAATGATAATCAAAGGTAATATACCTTCCTGAAAGAAAGTGTAAAAGATATGTCAGTATTGGTCCTCGACGGTTAAGTTAGTGGAAAAGTAGAAACCGGCTTTTTTAGAGATTTGTAAACCTTAGGAAGGATGGTGCACTTTTTTTTGTACAATGACCATTAAATCATGCAGGATGGCCTCTACCTTTTGATGAATATCTGCCTGCGTAGGTAGCGACTTATCTCCATACAACCAAAATAATGATAATTGAATATGGTATTGATTACATAAATCCAGTAAGGGTGCCTTTTGTAAGCGGTAAGATTCTCTGAGTAACCTTTTGACTCTATTTCTTTTTGTGGCATGTTTAAAAAACTTCTTACTGCAGCTAAAGCCTGCCTGCAGGGGGCGGCTATGCTGACCGGTCGGTTGTGCTAATTGGATCCGATAAAAAAGCCTGATGGGAGAGTGGGTGACAAATTTTCTGGCCTTAAACAGCTCATCAATCTGTTTACGGCTTTTTAATTTCTCCTGTTTACCCAAAGTGTTTTTCATGAAACCAATTTATCGTTTGTTCGGATAGGGGGCATAGTGTAGAGTAAATAGCGCAATTAGACGCTCCTACAAAGATATCCCTATTTGTAATTTGAATTAAATGGCCTACTCTGATTCAATTTTTAAGGACTTATATAGAAAAAGCGCTATAAAAAATTATTTTACAGCGCTTTATTAATATTGTTGCTAGTGATTTATTCTAGCTGCTAAAAGAGAATTGCTCTTAATCGACTATTTTAATTTCCTTTCATCAGAAACCGTTAATTTTTTACGGCCTTTAGCGCGACGTGAAGCCAATACTTTGCGGCCATTGGCGGTAGACATGCGCTCACGGAATCCGTGTACAGATTTACGGCGGCGGTTATGTGGTTGAAATGTACGTTTCATCAGTTCTTTTTTTTAATAATTTGACTATATAGTTACTCTAAAACAAAACAGCGACCATTAACTGCTTTTGTTGTGAAAGGTGGGCAAAAGTAAATCATTTTACCCAAATAGAAAAAATATTCGGACTAATTTCTCAAAAATTACCAACCTATGCTTAACGATCCATTGGAGTTTTGAATATAGAGAATGGTGACGATTTCAGTTTATAGCTATATGGATATATAACTACCTGATTACCATTTTTTACTCTGATATTTGAGTTGACCTCAACACTGCTTCCGGTATTTGCCTGTTGGGTGTTTTCCGGAAAGGAACCACCAGGACTTACAAACCTGAATTTACCCAGACTGGATAAACTGGTGACATCACCGCTACCAGAAGAAATGGAGGATAGAGAGAAGAAAGGTTCGGGACTCTGCAAGTCTTTGAGACTCAGTTTTTCCGTTTTATCTTTCTTTTTATCCTTGTCTTTGTCATCCCGATTGTAGGCGTTTGTGCTGCTGAAAGAGGCAAAAGACATAGCTACCATGGTGCTGAACACCAGCGTAAAAATGACTTTAATATTTAATATCTTTCCTAACATTACCGCAAAGGTACGACCTTTGTTAAAGATTGCAAAAATTATTTTTCTTTTTTACGTTAAGAAATTATGAACAAATGTGGATTTTTTCAATGGTAATTATCAATCAGTTATAACTTATCCAGATATTCACATTTGGGTTTTTTAATGTTGGTTATTTCAATTTCCTGCCCTACATTAGATGTATAGAGTTTTATAGGCTTTAAAAGCCCTTAGACGGTTGAAAATAGTATCATACTTTGAGGTAGATTGATTGTATTTATTTGATTATCAGTGAATATTGAATTTAACATGAACAAGTGTTGTTGAATGTTTTGATAAAATTATTTTAAAAGTACGCAACCCTAAGGATTATGATACATATTGCAGGTTTTAGGGCTGTCCAGAGTAACCACGGGGCATACTTAAGAATGTTGCCGGTTTTAGGTTTGAGCATTCTAATCGCCCTAATTTAGGAACTTTATAAAAGGAGGGGTCTATGCGAGAAGATAATTTCAGAGATGAAGAACAATATTTAGGAGATTGGTTACATAGTTATGAAAAACTTCGTAGTGGAACTGAGCAGATATTTATGGAAGAAGACGCCTTTTTAGCTGTTATTGAATACTTTGATGAATTGGATAAGGTTAAAAAAGCCATGGAAGCCGTAGATATCGCTTTACAATATTATCCCCATTCAACACCATTACTGGTCAAAAAAGCAGATTATCTGATTGTTTATAAGCAGTTAGATGAAGCAATGGACATTCTGGATGAGGCTATTTTGTATGATAACCAGGATGTTAATATATATATTCTTAAGACAGAAGCCTTATTGGCTATGAAAAAGAATATGGAGGCCAAAGAGGTGCTTCAAACTGCTGCGGAATTATTTGAAGGTGAAGAACTGGCCGATTTGCTTTTTGAACTGGCGGATGTTTTTGATGATTATGAGATGTATAATGACGTATTTAATTGCCTGGCTTCTATTTTGGAAATAGATCCAAATAATGAAGAGGCTCTTTATAAAATTTGTTTCTGGACAGATTTTACCAATCGCCATTATGAAGGCATTCAGCTTTATAAACGAATTATTGATGCCTATCCTTATAATGATCTCGCCTGGTTTAACCTAGGTGCAGCCTATCAATGTATTAAGCGTTATGAAAAAGCCCTGGATGCTTATGAATATGCCATAGCCATCAATGATAAATTTGATTACGCCTATCGCAATATGGGAGACGCGCTTATTCATATGCGCCGTTATAAAGAAGCAATAGAGGTGCTTAAAAAAACACTGGAATTATCCAAGCCCGATAGTGTGGTGTATGAGGCAATTGGTTATTGTTATCATCGGCTGCTCAATGGAGAAAATGCTAGGTTTTATTTCAGGAAGGCTATTCATATGAGTCCTACAGAGAGTAAACTCTATTATAAAATAGCGTTAACTTATATGGATGAGATGAAATGGTCGCAGGCCTTAAAATCGCTAGACACAGCCATGGCTTTCAATCAGGATGCTTATGAATATGAGCTGGCAAAAGGTGAATGTCTGATGAATATGGAAGAGTATACTGAAGCCATATTCTCTTTTGGAACGGTTGTTAAACACCGCAGAAAGAGCATTACGGGCTGGTCAAATTTGATAAAATGCATGTACCTGGCAGGAGCCTATGAAGATGCGGAGGAACAGGCGGCCATTGCCTATGAGGTGACCGGAGGCAAGGCAATATTTTTATATTTTACGGCTTTTTCCCAGTATGAACAAGGCAGAGTGGCTGATGCGTTGATTAACCTGGAATCTGCACTGATGTCCTCTCCAAAGCAATTTAAAAAAGTACTTGAACTCAATCCTGCGATTTTACAAAATCACCGGGTTGTTAATTTATTGGCTCAATTTAAAAAGCCCAAGAAGTAAGCAGGACATGAATTTAATCATTTTGAAGGTAGAATTCAATCAATAAGCTTATTTTTGCGCCCAAAGTAAAAACTTTCTTAGATGAATTTTAAATTATCCCAGATCCCTGAGCGAACAATATCACCAAGGACATACGGCCTGACTATGGTAATGGATAAAGGCCTGAGTCTTGAAGAAGCAAAAAATTTTGTAAGTATAGGTAAGCCTTATATTGATATTGTAAAGCTAGGTTTCGGGACTTCAATGGTAACACCGAATCTGAAAGAAAAAATTGATATTTATCGTTCCAATAATATTGCTGTTTATTTTGGAGGTACTTTGTTTGAAGCTTTTTTAATTCGTAATCAGATAGAGGATTATATTGCCATTTGCAAGGATTATGGTATCGAGTATATGGAAGTAAGTGATGGTTCCATTTCTATTCCACACGCTGAAAAATGTGGTTATATTGAAAAACTGACCCAGCACGCAACAATATTGAGCGAAGTGGGCAGTAAAGATGCAACCAATATCATGGCCCCTTACAGATGGATACAACTGATGCAGGATGAACTTTCTGCCGGAGCCTCTTATGTAATTGCAGAAGCCAGAGAAGCGGGCAATGTCGGATTGTACCGCGATAGCGGGGAAGTAAGGCAAGGTCTGGTTAATGAGATACTTACTAAGATTCCAAAAGAAAAAATTATTTGGGAAGCTCCTCAGAAAAATCAGCAGCTTTATTTTCTGGAACTGTGTGGCTGTAATGTTAACTTAGGAAATATTGCTCCTACTGAAATTATTCCTCTGGAGACAATGCGTATAGGCCTTAGAAGTGATACCTTCCATTTATATTTAGATAAGGACCAGCAAAGTGCTTATTAATCTCTTGGTCGTAAGTATTTATAATTAATAAGGCATGAAAAAATACGGAATTATCGGACGTCCGCTCGGTCATTCATTTTCAAAAAAATATTTTGAGGATAAATTTGCTGAAGAAGCATTGTCTGATTGTGTGTTTGAAAATCATGAATTAGAAACGATTGATCAGGTAAAAACGCTTATTTCAGATCCTGATTTGAAGGGTTTTTGTATTACTATTCCCTATAAAAGAGCCATCATCCCTTATCTGACAGAAATGTCAGACGCAGTCCGGGCCATGGATGCCTGCAACTGCGTGCAGATTAAGAAAGGCAAATTGATAGGCTATAATACAGATGTGATTGGTTTTGAACAGTCTTTTGTGCCACAACTAAATAAAAATGATCATTATGCTTTAATTCTCGGCACGGGTGGTGCGGCTTCAGCTGTTTGTTATGTTTTGGAAAAGCTTGGCTTAGCCTATAAGTTTGTTTCAAGGAGCCCTTCCAATGAGCAATTTTCCTATGAGGAAATAAAATCGCCGGAATTATTAAAACAGTATACCGTCATCATTAATTGCAGTCCGGTGGGCACCTATCCTAAGGAAGAGCAGGCTCCGGATATTGCCTATGATTTATTGACGGAACAACACTATTTATACGACCTGGTTTATAATCCACCGCTTACCCGTTTTTTACAAAACGGTCAGGCAAATGGGGCCAGGATTCAAAATGGATACCCTATGCTAGCTATCCAGGCAGAGGCCAATTGGGTAAACTGGAATAAAGAGTAAATACCGCTCGAAAGACAGAATTGCTTCTGGCAGTTCTACGGTATTTGTCAGAAAAAATATATTCTAGCCGTTAACGATTCGTTACGGCTATTTTTTTTGAACTTCATTTTAATTTGCATCTTCAGGTGAACAAACACTCGAAGTAGATATTTGGTGTAAGTACACTTTGTAGAAAAGGAGTTAACTAATAAATATCAAGTATTGCTATGGGACAGACAGCTCGGATTTTTTCAAGTCTTTTTAATATTTATTCAGGGGGCGGCCGGTTGCGAAAAGTAATGCATAATTTATTTTATGTAATGCTGCTCCTTTTATTATTAGGACTGCCACAAGTGAATACTGTACTCGCAAATTCGATTTCAGATAGTTTACCGGCCGGACTACTCGCATCTTGCAAAATATATGTGGCACCCCGAATTGATTACCCTTTAGATATAGATGGGAAATTAAATGATAAAGCCTGGCAAAAAGCGCCCTGGTCAGACTTATTTGAAGATATTGCCGGCCTTTCCATTATCAAAGGAACCCGTAAAGATTCAGTTTCCAGGATTTTGCCTACCCAGGTTAAAATCTGTTGGGATCATCATTATTTATATATCGGCGCAAGGTTAATGGATCCTAATTTGCAGGCAACCCTGCACAAAAGAGATACGATTATTTATCATGATAATGATTTTGAGGTATTTTTCACAACGAGCCCGGAGGTAAACACTTATTATGAATTAGAAGTAAATCAACTTGGGACTTTGCTGGATCTTTTGATGCCTAAGCCTTATAGAAGTGGGGGAAATGCATTGATTCACTGGGATTTAAAAGGACTAAAACTGGCCGTTGCTTTACAGGGATCCTTAAATAATGCCCAGGACAAGGATACCGGCTGGACAGTGGAAATGGCTATTCCTTACACGGGTATTTTACCCTTTGGTGCAAAAAGCCCTAAAGCAGGTGATTATTGGCGAATTAATTTTTCCAGGGTGCAATGGGATGGCCATAATGGAACTTCCGGATGGGAGCGTAATAAAGGGGAAAATGGTGAATTGCTCAGAGAACATAACTGGGTTTGGTCGCCGCAAGGCATTATCGATATGCATGCACCCGATAGATGGGGGTATTTATTTTTTGAAACAGACAGCACTACCAAACCGGAATTACCGCTAGTAGAAATACAAAAGAAAGCGCTTTGGGACATTTACTACCGGCAGCAAATTTACCGGATGCAACATGGAAAATTTGCATTAACTTTAGCAGAGCTTGGAGTCAGTGCAACAGTTGAACTAAGAGATCCTGCTTCTAAAGGTAAGTTTTCTTATTCCTTGCAATTAACAGCGGGAAAGGATTGGTTCAGATTATCACTGCTAAGTCCTGCATCTGGTTTCAGGAGGATACTTAGCCTGGATCAAAATGGCCTTGTAGATGTATCCGTTCAAAGAAAATAGTCTTGGCTGAATATACACTTACTTAAAAAAAAACAATGTAATGGACGACAGAAGAGATTTTCTGAGAAAAGCAATGATGGCATCTGCAGCAATGGCAGCAACGCCTCTATTAGTCGCAGCAAATACGGGTAATAAGGCAGACGGTTTTGTTCGGGCAAATAAGACAAGCCTTGCAAAACGCACACTCAAAAACTGGGTCTGGATTAATCCTGATCCTAAAAAAACAGCTTCAGAAATGGAAGCGACTTACAGCAGTTATGTAAAGGCGGGAATTACCGGTGTCTTTTTTGAACAAGACAGTGAAAAGCATTTTAGAGCCGCCAAAAAGCAGGGCCTGGAAACACACCGCTGGATGTGGACCATGAACCGGGGAGAAAAAGAACTGTTGGCTGCCCATCCTGATTGGTACGCCGTTTCAAGATCGGGTAAAAGTTGTTCAACCGAGCCGCCCTATGTAGATTATTACCGGTGGCTTTGTCCTTCAAAGCAGACGACATTAGCTTATCTTAAAAAGCAGGTTACGGATATTCTGGCACTGGATTATGTAGATGGCATTCATTTAGATTATGTTCGCTATTGTGATGTGATTTTGCCGGTTAATCTATGGAGTCATTATCATTTGGATCAGACAAAGGAATTGCCTGACTATGATTTTTGCTATTGCGATCATTGTAAAGAGGGTTTCAACAAGTGGGCGGGGGAGCAACTGCAGGACATCGAATTTCCTGAGGCCAGTTTGTCCTGGCGGCAGTTTCGTTATAATCAAATCAATCATATTGTCAATCAATTGGCAGACATTGCTCACCAGGTAAATAAAAAAATTACAGCTGCCGTTTTCCCGACCCCCGAAGTCGCCAGACGTAATGTGCGGCAGGACTGGACAAATTGGAATATAGACGGTGTCTGTCCGATGATTTACCACGGTTTTTATAAAGAGAATACCAGATGGATCGGGGACGCAGTCGCCGAAGGAATTCATTTTCTTCATGGAAAAATGCCGCTTTACGCAGGCTTATATTTGCCGGATTTTAAAAGTAGCGGAGATTTAAAAGACGGGATTCGGTATGCTTTGCAAAACGGAGCGGGCGGCGTTTCTTTTTTTGGGAACGTAAAGGACGGTGACCTGGCCTGTCTTCAGGAAATCGCAAAACAGTTCCAGGAAGGTTAAATTCAGGAGCTTGTTAAAAGATCTATCGTCTTTTAGGTGATAAAAAAGGCCTCCTTCAAATACCAGCCATTGGCAGGTATTTGAAGGAGGCCTTTTTGTTAGGTTAATACCATTTTTAACTTTGCCGCGGTTAAGCACGCATATGAGGTGATGATACGCCTCTTGAACTTAATAAGCAGCTGTAATACCCACATAATTCTCCGGAGAAATGGCTCTTAACTCATCTTTTATCTCCTTGGATACTTTCAGGGTGGTAATAAATTTTTGAATGTCCTTTTTGGTAATGGAGGCTTTACCGCGTGTAAGATCCTTTAATGCTTCGTAAGGATTTGGATAATTTTCCCTCCTCAGGATGGTTTGTATGGCTTCTGCCACGACCGCCCAGTTGTTTTCCAAATCAGCCTTGAGCTTAGATTCATTGAGCAATAATTTGCCTAGTCCCTTTTCGATAGAACGAATGGCAATTAACGTATGTGCAACAGGAACGCCCAGGTTGCGCAATACTGTAGAATCCGTCAGGTCTCTTTGCAGACGGCTGATGGGTAGTTTTGCACTTAGATGTTCCAGTAAGGCATTGGCAATACCTAGATTTCCTTCTGCGTTTTCAAAATCAATAGGGTTGACTTTGTGGGGCATCGCGGATGAACCAACTTCTCCTTTTTTGGTTTTTTGTTTAAAATATTCCATGGATACGTAAGTCCAGATATCGCGGCAAAGATCAATGAGGATATTATTAATTCTTTTAATGCCATCAAACTGTGCTGCTAATAAATCGTAATGCTCGATCTGTGTGGTGAACTGCATTCTTTGCAGACCTAAGCGTTCTTCTACAAATTCATTACCCAGTTTAATCCAGTCTTTTTTAGGGAAAGCAACATGGTGGGCATTGAAATTTCCTGTAGCTCCGCCAAATTTAGCCGCATAGGGTACTGCGCTTAACAAATCGATCTGATGGATGATTCTTTCTACAAATACCATCCATTCCTTTCCAAGGGTAGTAGGGGAGGCTGGCTGGCCATGTGTTTTTGCCAGCATCGGTATTGTTTTCCAGTCTGTGGCCATTTGGTGTAGATGCATCTGCAGATTTAATAAAGCTGGAAGATACTGGGATTCAATGGCGTCTTTCCAGCCCAGAGGAATGGCTGTGTTATTGATGTCCTGGGAGGTGAGTCCAAAATGAATCCATTCTTTTAAAGCGCTGATACCCAAAGAGTCCAGAATTTCTTTTAAGAAATATTCTACAGCTTTTACATCATGATTGGTTGTTTTCTCAATCTCTTTAATACGAACGGCATCCTCCAGACTAAACTGATCAGCCGCTTCCAGTAATTTGTTTTTATCCTTAGCGGATAATTTGAAGATTTTCTTGTCTGCCAGGAAAATAAAGTATTGTATTTCTACATACACGCGGTATTTAATAAGGGCATATTCTGAGAAAAATCCTTCAAGTGAACTAACCTGTGGATGATAACGGCCATCTACCGGAGAGATAGCGGTGAGCTGGTGGAGATCCATTCTATTTTGTTTTTGCTAACGTTTGATTATTTTGATAAATCTTATCTTTGCGGACAAATTTACAGCATTTGGATAAGATTAAAGTCGCAGCCGTTAGTTATTTGAATACAAAGCCCTTATTATATGGTGTAAAAAGATCACCAGCCTTGTTGTCCCAGATGGAATTGATTGAGGATTTTCCTTCAAAAATTGGTAAGATGTTGGTAGACAATGAGGTAGATCTGGGGTTGATTCCCGTTGCTTACATACCTCAACTGAAGGACTGGAAAATAGTATCCAATTATTGCATTGGCTCCGTAGGCCCGGTGGAAACCGTTTGTCTGTTCAGTGAAGTGCCGGTCGAACAAATTGAAACCGTTATTTTAGATTACCAGAGTTTTAGTTCAATTAATCTGTGCAAAGTCATCTTTGCTCATTTCTGGAAAAAAAAGGTGACCTATCAAAAGGCGACACCTGGTTATATTGATCAGATTAAAGGTACGACTGCGGGAGTGATTATCGGAGACCGGGTTTTTGAACAAAAATATGGTCTGCATCCTCAAAAATATATTTATGATCTGGCTGAAGTCTGGACTTCATTCACCGGATTGCCTTTTATGATGGCTGCATGGATAGCCAATAAACCCCTCCCAGCGGCTTTTATTCACGACTTTGATTTGGCCAATAAAGTGGGACTAGATAATTTAGCTGCCGTATCAAAGGAGAATCCTTACGGCTATTTTGATCTGGAAACGTATTACAGGGAAAAGATAAGCTATCAGGTAACCGAAGATAAAATGAAAGCACTGGATTTGTTCCTGAATCTCATGAAGCAAACTGAAACGGAGACTGAAATTCAGGACACCTCCAATTAATCAAATCAGTATCCATAAATTTAAAGAAAACGGTCCTTACATTCTTTGACCGACAAGAGATTATGAAACTAGAAAAGACTTATCGTATACTGAGTGCTATATTAATGCCCATTGTATTTATTCTGGCTTTTTTTGGCATGTTGTTTTTGATGGCTGCTTTTTCTAATCCTGCCTTTTTATTTGCTGCCTTTGTTCTGATTTGTGTGACCATATATATGGTAAAATCTACGCAGTTTTACAGACGTAATATTGAACCGGGAATACCTGCCAAGGCAAGTGTAAGGGACTGGATCCGTGTAAATGCTTTTGTGGCTATTTTCTTTGTTTTGCAGGTTATTGTCAGTGCGATTTATTTGCTGGCCATGAAAAAGCAGGTAATGGCCAATTTTCAGGAGCTGTTAAATCAGGTGCAGGATATGCAGCCTGGAGCTGCAAGCGCTTATTCTCCTGAGAATTTATATGCTAGTATGAAAAATATTATGATTTTCTTTATTGTTTTCGATGTATTGCTGGCTGTCCATATTGTCTGCACTTTTAAATTACTTAAAAAATACAGAGACCTTCTCGTTCAGCCTTAATGTTCATAAGCCGGCCTGATAAGATTAGCGAAGGTATTATTTAGGATTGGGGCCTCAAAGTTGCCCAGATAGTTGCTATCTTTGATTTACCATGATCCAGGTAATTCATATTGAAGACATTTTAAGGAAGGATAGCCCTTTTAAAGAGATTCCAATACTGGATATACGAAGCCCGAAAGAGTTTGCAAAGGGACATCTTCCAGGCGCAGTTTCATTCCCTTTATTTACGGATGAGCAAAGAAATGTTGTTGGTACGATCTATCATCAGCAGGGAAGACAAGCCGCTATTTTGCAGGGGTTTGATATTACCGGACCCAAATGGTCAGGGTTTATTAGATCTGCCCTGGAGGAAGCTCCGAATCAAAAGGTAATTGTGCATTGCTGGCGTGGTGGAATGCGCAGTGAAGCTTTGGCCTGGGCGTTAAACTTATATGGATTTGATGTCTTTGTTATTAAAGGAGGTTATAAAAGTTTTCGAAGGTGGTGTTATCGAATTTTTGGCAGCTCGATAAATTTGATCGCCCTTTCCGGTAAAACCGGAGCAAATAAGACTGGTTTGCTGCGTTATATGGCTAATCAGCACTATCAGGTGCTGGATCTGGAGGCCTTGGCCTGCCATCAGGGGTCAGCGTATGGGAGCATGGGAATGCTGATACAACCCTCGCAGGAACAATTTGAGAATAATCTGGCTATTTGTTTAAATAATTTCGAATCAGATGTTCCCGTATGGGTAGAAGATGAGAGTATGACCATTGGGCGTGTTGCCATCCCCCGGACGTTATGGTTAAAACTATGCTCCGCCCCAGTTCTGGAACTGGATGTCCCTTTGGAGAGCCGCATGGAAGTATTGTACCCTCAATATGGTTTACTGGATAAGCAGTTTTTGAAGGAGGCAACCTTGAAGATAAAAAAAAGATTGGGCCCGGATCAGACCAGGGCCGCAATTGCAGATATCGAAAACGGCGAAATGCGGAGTTTTATTCGTCGAGTATTAGGTTATTATGATAAAGCATATCAAAAGAGCAAAATACCATTTCAAGAGAGGAAATGGGCAGAAGTACTGAAAATTGATAATCCCAAAGATTTACCCACGGTTGTTAAATTACTTCTAGAGGCGGCGGTTGATCACAATAGTCTGTTGTTGCCAAAAATGATTAAGAAAGACCAAACAGAGAAATGAAATCAGTTTGGATAGGATAGGAGAAACCGTGTAATTATATAAATAATGGCTAAAATGATAATAGCTGATAATAAACACCCAGGGGATAATATAACTGGTAAAACGGCAACTGATGAAACTCAGGACTCTTCCACGCCAATCAGACTTACAGCTTTTTCGCATGGAGCGGGTTGTGGCTGCAAGATAAGCCCGGCAGTTTTGGATGCTATATTGCCGAAAGATCAGAAGACGGCATTAAAAGATGCCAGGTTGCTTGTTGGCAATCATCAAAGGGATGATGCTGCTGTTTGGCAGATAGATGAAAGCCAATCCTTGATTGCCACAACGGATTTTTTTATGCCCATAGTGGATGACCCTTTTGATTTTGGTAGAGTGGCTGCGGCAAATGCGATCAGCGATGTTTATGCTATGGGAGGGCGTCCTGTCTTGGCACTTGCCATTTTGGGATGGCCTGTAAAATTATTACCTATTGAATTAGCAGGAAAGGTGTTGGATGGGGCCAGAGAAGTCTGCAGAGAAGCTGGCATTACGCTGGCCGGCGGCCATAGTATAGATACACCAGAACCCATTTTCGGGCTGGCAGTAAATGGACTTATCCAGACACGCCATTTAAAAATGAACCAGACTGCCGAACCGGACTGTCGCTTATATTTAACCAAGCCATTGGGGGTGGGGATTTTATCCACTGCGCAGAAAAAAGGACTGGTCCGCCCACAGGACAGTGCAGCTGCATTACGCAATATGACAAGTCTAAATAAAATAGGGGCTTTGTTGGGGGAAATGGAAGCGGTTAGGGCTATGACCGATGTTACAGGTTTTGGACTGCTGGGACATTTGAAAGAAGTCTGTCAGGCCAGTAATATAAATGCTGTCATTGAATTTGAGAATGTTCCAGTGCTTGATAACCTGGACTTTTATCTGGAACAAGGAGCCGTGCCGGGAGGGACGAAGCGTAACTGGGATAGCTATGGCAGATTTATCGGTAATATAACTGAAAGACAAAAGCAGATTCTGGCTGACCCTCAGACAAGTGGAGGATTGCTGGTAGTGGTACGAAATAAACGGGAAGATATCGCATTATTTGAAGAGCTGCTCAGCCGTGAAGGAATAAATATATGGCCTGTTGGCAGGACTGTTTTCAGAAGTCAGGCCGTCAGCGTAAATCCCGATATAAAGCTTGATCAGGAAAATGCAGGTGTCCCAACTGCCTTTAACCAACCTTATATCAGGATTGAATAGGCTTGGCTTATTTATTTGTCCGAATCCTTTGGTTGATTGTCTTCTTGTTTGGCGCCGTCTTTTCTGAACAGATTACCAATGAGGTTGGACGTTTTTTCTGCGACCTTCCGACCTTCCGTGAAAACATCCAGAATAGTTCCTTCTTCATGATGTAAATCCGTGAGTTTTGAATAGGTGATTTTTTGTTGCGGGTATAAAAGGATATAACTGAATTTTGCAAAATATTTATTCAGGTAATAAGAGGTTTTTGCCAATTTAGCATGGTAAGAGCTATAACCTGGTCTGGAGATAACAACAATAAATAAGTCATTAGGCTGTAACTCTCTACTCAGAATTAAGAAGTCATCCCAATCTTCCCAGTTTTCAAAATTGATGGTTAGCGGCTTGGCGGAAGCATGATTGATCGACTCTAAAGTGTCTTTAATAGTGCTGTTGCAATATATGGTCAAAGGCAATCCGCTTTCTTTAGAAATGGTCAGCACTTTACTGACCCAGTGATTGAATCCTTCTTCCCACTCCGCATGTTTGTTTACGACGACTACGATTCTGGCCAGCGTATTGAAAGGCTGAACAGAGTGATGTACGAATACGGTTTGTTCCGTATGACCTAAAATTTGATCGGTAGTTATCCCAATCTGGCTCTTTTTACTCCCTGATTGCGTCACCCCAATAATAATATCCGTAATTAAATGTTCCTTGATGGTAAACAAAATGCCTTTGGAAACACTCTGGTCATAGCGGATAATAGGGGTGATGACCGTATCGGACCCTGCCGCCTGTTCCAAGGCGGTTTTCATCATTTTTTCTGATTCTTTACGCTTGGATTCATCATCGTTTTGTTCTTCCACGACATGTAAGGCAAAGCGCTCGGGTGCTTCTTTGCGGGTATTCATCATGAGTGCCAGATCGACCAGATCGCTTACGGTGTCCGGTTCATCAAAACAGATGAGTACCTTGTCTTTATCTTCGGTGGATTCTTCAGTATTAGCCGTTAGTTCAGCATCTGCAATTCTTTTGGAGGCCTTTTCCACAATCAGCGAACTGACGGTACAAGTCACAAGGATCGTCAGGATGCTACCGTTTAAGATATCTTCATTAAGCAAGCGGATGGGGGTGCCGTCAGGGGCTTCCCCTAAAATAACATTATAGCCCACTAATACGGTAGCCAGTGTCGCAGCCGCCTGAGCCATGCTCAGTCCTCCGATCATGCGTCGTTGGTCTTTACTTAATTTAAATGATTTTTGTGTAAACCAGGCTGCACCTATTTTACCTAGAATGACAACGGCTATCATTACAGCCCCCACCTTCAACCCTCCCAGGCTGCTGAATAATACTTTCACATTGACCAGCATGCCGACACCTACCAGAAAAAAAGGTATAAAGATGGCATTCCCTACAAAACCGATACGGTTCATAAGGGCAGAATTATGCGGAATGAATTTATTGAGCGCAAGCCCTGTGATGAATGCTCCGACAATCGCTTCAATACCGGCTGCTTCGGCCAGAAATCCACCTAAGAATACCATTGCCAGCACAAATATGTATTGACCGATACTGTCTTCATAATGCTTAAAGAACCACCGGGCAATCAATGGGAAGATGAAAATGATGATAAACGCAAAAACAATCATGGAGATGGACAGATTTAACCAGAAACTGCTACCAATTTCCCCCTGAGACATGCCCACAATAACTGCTAAGACCAATAAGGCAAGTATATCTGTAATCATCGTCCCGCCTATGGTAATGGTGACGGATGGGTCAGTGTTAATGCCGTATCTGCTGGCAATAGGGTAGGCCAGCAGTGTGTGTGAAGCCATCATGGAAGCAAATAATATGGAAGTCGTCATTGAATATCCCAGAATATAATAACCGCCAATAGTTCCCAGGATCATAGGGAGGCAGAAGGTGAAAAGACCAAACAATAAACTTCTGAATTTATTCTTATTAAATTCCACCAGGTCTATTTCCAGACCTGCCAGAAACATAATATATAGTAATCCTACGGTTCCAAACAACACAATGCTGCTGTCTCGTAGTAATAAATTGAATCCGTAAGGCCCTACGATGACGCCGGCTATGATAAGTCCGATGATATGAGGGATTTTAATTCGGTTCAGTAGTATCGGTGCAAATAAAATGATAAATAATACCAGGGAAAATATGATTACCGGGTTGGTGAGTGGTAGTGTAAAATCTAATGCGGTTATTAGGGTCATAACATTGTTTTTCAATGAATGTCAAAGGGTTAGCTCAGGATTAGTGCTTTTTAAGGGTCATGTTATATATTATCTGACAATCCGGACGTATAATCGTTCTTTTACCTGTCATGGATAATGAATCATTGGACTGTCTTAAATAGACATTTATCTGTGCACCTACGTCCGCTGTAATGTCGGCGGTCTGCGCGGATAATTGTAAAATTCCATCCTGGTATTTTCCAATATACACCCGGCTGAGAATGTTTTTTGCGTATGCTTGTGCAATAACCGAGCCTCCGGTAAGCGTAAAAGTCCAGCTTTCGGTCTTGGTATCTCCTACCGCTGAACCGGAACAGGTCGCCTGTGTACAGTTCATGGTGACATCCCATTTTCCTGTAAGTTCCGGGAATTGGATCTTGAGAGAGTCCTCTTTAATATGGGCGCTATCCATGCTCTTGGACAGTTCATTTAATTTCGCCTCTTTAAGTGCCAATTCATTTGCTTTCAGAACTAGTTCTTGTTGTTGTTGAATGAGCTGTTTTTGCTGGGCTGCCAGCTTTTGTTCCCGTTCTGCCTGGCCACAACCTGCCAGCAGTATAAAACTGAATGTCAGAAATATAAAAGTAATTTGATGACGCATATTATAATGAACAATTAAAAGGGTTATCTGTTTTGCACTTTAAATATAAGTAATTTTTTTGAATGCCCTTTATGCACTGAAAATGGGATTAACATCCAAAAGCGTGCAAATGAAAGAAAAAAAATCCACCATTCAAGGTTACTTATTGAAAAATTCAAAAAATGTAACGATGTGCGGTGGATGAAAGAAGTGTATAAACAAATACTAATGCTAAAAGGAAAAGCTGATGCTGGCTGTATAATTCCTTGGTGGCATTGGATTTCCCGATCCGGAATAATACTTTTGATTAGATAAATTATTGAGCCGAATGCCAACCTGCGTTTGGCCAAAATGGTAGCCGGCTGTTGCATTTAACAGTAAGTAGGCCGGGATTTCAGTACGGTTATATACATCTGTATAAGCCATGTCTACGTAGTTGCCCCCGGTACCAACGGAAAAATAATGATTTTTATGGAAGGGTATTGTGTAGTTTATCCAGAGATTGCCAATGTTTTTGGGTGCATTGGCGGCTAAATTTCCCTGATAATTACTGGATTTCGTGTATTTGTTTTCATTATAGCCATAGCCCAATAATATGTTGAGTTTGTCAGTGGGGGAGGCTTTAAATTCCAATTCCAGTCCCTTGCTTTGTTGCTTCCCATCTTGTGAATTGAAAAATCCTTGTTCATCATACAGGTTGGCATTGTGGATTTTTATATCATAAATGCTTAAAGTGGCGGAATAACGTTGATCTGGGGCATCCCACTTGATCCCTCCCTCGTATTGTGTAGCATGAATTGGATCTAATTTGACTACGGATCCGTCACTTTTATTGGCGGTGTTTTGATTGCTAAAGCCATCTGTATAGTTAACAAATATAGAGAACTCGTCTTTAATGGGTTGATACACAATGCCTAGTTTTGGAGAAAAGGCTGTCTGACTGTAGGGGGTATTTAAAGTGTAATGGTAATGGTCAGCCCGGAGGCTAAGCATGGCCATCCATTGAGCAGATAAGTACATTAAATCAGAAACGTAAGCTGCATATCTGCTGGCCGTCCATGTGTTAGCTGCAGCGAAACTTGGGCGTTCCGCTATGAATTTATCAACTTTTTTACGCATTATAGGAGTGAAATTATTGATATTGGCTGTGTCGTAGTTTGTAGAATAACCTGCATAATTGAAACTAGTGGATACGTATTCAATGCCTGTTACTATTTTATTTTTTAAACCTAACAAATTAAACTTTCCTGTAAAATTCTGCTGGATATTGACTGAACTGTAATTGTAATCATAATCATACACTAATCTCCTGATACTGTCCTTACTAAGATAATAATTGTACGCAAAATAATTATGATCTACAGAAGAATTGAGCGCACCTATAACTGTGGAAGATTTCCAGTTTTTATCTAGTTGATATTCACTGGTAATGGTGGTATTCTGGCGGATGAGATTTGATTTCATATCATCATCATAAAAAGATTTTTTATAGAGAGGAACATCTTTAACACTTTGGTAGTAGCTGTCGAAACTTTGCCAGGGGGTGGGCGTTTTCTCCGAGCTGTACAGTTCAAATTCCGCTATAATCTGCCATTTTTCCGAGGCTGTATAACTGAAGCTTGGAGATAAACTATAAATATTGCTATGCCCAAAATCCTGAAAGGTTTTTTCACGATCAGCAGCAGCGTTCATCCGGAATAAGAACCTTTTGGAGGAATCTAAGGGGTGATTGTAATCCAGTGTAGCCCTGTTTAACCCCCAGGAGCCGGTTGTAAAACTAAGGCGGGTTGCAGGCTCCCTTTCCGGTCTTTTGGTTACCAGATTAACTGCGCCTCCGTATGAAGCGGCTCCCTGATAAAGGGTGCCTGCCGGCCCTTTCAGCACTTCAATCCTTTCCAGATTAGAAGGCTCATAACTTGTAAAATATGATGGTACACTGGTGCCGTTTCTTGCATTAACGTAGGTCGTAAATCCTCTGGATGTAATGGAGAAATAACCTCCTGCGCTGTTGTTAGGAACAACGCCTGCAACATTTTGCATAGCCTGGTCAATAGTTGTGATTTGTTGCTGGTCAATAAGCGTATGACTTATTACATTATAAACTTGTGGGTTTTCAAGGTTTTTTAGAGGCATGCGGGCAACAAATACACTTTTATTGTCGGGTAGTAAATTGGTATGAACGGTAACTGTTTTTAGTGGGGATGTTGTGTCTTTAAGGACGATGTTTAAATGGAAGCTATCTTCTGAAGAATTGAGTAGTAATATGTGTCTGTTTTGTTTATAGCCAGCCGCACTAATTACTAAAGTGTCTTTACAGGGATGTAATATTTTCAGGTTAAACAACCCCTGCTGGTTGCTGAGGGTATATATATTTTGATGAATAAGATGAACCGATACTGCGGCAATAGGGTGACCTTCTTCGGAAATAATTTGCCCTGAAATTTGTTTTTGACTGATAGCTATATGGCTGGATAGAAGGCATAACAAAGACAGGAACAATTTGAGATTGTTCTTTTTTGAATAAAACATGGTGATGGACTTTTTTTAAAATTGATGCAAAGGTGAACTAGCTCCTGCCGATTTTGTTAACGATATCTGGAAAAATTGGAACGATATCGGGAATTTTAATGGCTTTGGGGAAAGGGATTTAATGAATCAGCTATCAGTTGACTGAGTTTTGCCTTGAAAATTTTCGTATATTTGGTAAGGATACATTTAAGAATATGTCTTAATTTTAAACCTATTGCAAATGGAAGCAAAATTGCAATTATTTGCGCTGACCAGATCAGGAGATGTGCGTGCGGAAGATGTCCTAATAGAGGAAGACCCAAGCGTGCCTAAACATCCCAGACTAGGATTTGCCAGACGATTTTTGCAGCATATTGTCTCTGATAATTATCCTGCCATTCTTATAGGAGATCAGTTTAAAGAAAATACCTTACTCTTTACCTTTAAAATACTGCATGTGCATATCACCAGAGCGGATCAATATGCCGGAGAAAAAAGAGTAGTGGTAACGGGGATGCTCATTGATTAAAGGAATGGATGGAACAAAAAAGGAACCATTCTTGAAGAAAAATGGTTCCAATACAAATGGATGAAACTTAATGGAATCGCCAAATTGGGGTTGCGTCTTCCTTAATGGACGATTTCAAGAACATTAGGCATAAACTAGCCTTTGGTTTTGCAGCTTAACTTTATGATGCAGTCTCAGACCACATTTATTGATGATTAAACTGCAATCAAAATTTCGTTTGCATAACTCGTCTTTTAGAACGGCGAGATAGACTTTTCGAATGGTGTTTCCACCCAGACACTTAACCTGCTTGTTGAAACGGTGGATTAATTCTTCATCCGGCAGATGATTAAATTCTGCTTTAAACAATAGCGCTTGTTCCTGTAATAAAACTTCGTAATTCATTGCAATAATTTTTTTGTAGTTAAAAAATATTGCATCAAAG
Organism: Arachidicoccus rhizosphaerae; assembly: GCF_900107765.1. GTDB lineage: Bacteria > Bacteroidota > Bacteroidia > Chitinophagales > Chitinophagaceae > Arachidicoccus > Arachidicoccus rhizosphaerae. The sequence goes on from NZ_FNQY01000009.1 coordinate 104,762, forward strand.
AATGCTGCTTAAAACTTTTGGATACATTCAACTTTTTTGGTTTGTTTGACCCTCATCGTTTGACCACCGTAGCTTTTCTCGCTCGGTTGGCGTTAATTGTAATCGCTTAACTTCTTGATGCGGATACAAAAATAAGCGACATCTGATTACTAGCCAAATAAATCTACTAAAATTGTAGACTAATGGCTTTTGAGTTGATTTAATTAATTGAATATTAAATATTTAGTAAATAAAAAAAATATATTTTTACGTCTACCTAAATATGCTGAATTAAAAGAAAGGTACTATTTGAATAAAAAGCGTTGGGACATTTCAGTTATTGAATATGTCTGATTTAATGGGATCTGTTACAGAGGCAATATAAATAATATGCCAGACAGCTGGTGTAAATGCATTAAAGTGAGTGATATAGTTTTCTGAAAATTATATGGGATGGAATGCAAAAGACCCTACATTTGTTGCTTAACAATTGGAATATCTTGGCGATATTCTTAAAGCTAATTTTATGGAAACAAAAAAGTGGACCACAGAAGAAATTCTTTCTATTTATAATAAGCCTTTATTAGAATTAGTGCATGAAGCTGCGGTAGTACACCGTAAATTTCATGATCCCAATAAGGTGCAGATTAGTTCTTTGATTTCTATAAAGACAGGCGGATGTCCTGAAGATTGCGGATATTGTCCGCAGGCGGCACGCTATCATACTGAAGTAAAGATGCATGAGCTGTTGCCGGTACATCAGGTCAAAGCACAGGCGTTACGTGCCAAGCAACACGGTATATCCAGGGTCTGTCTGGGAGCGGCATGGCGTAACGTAAAGGATGGGGAAGAATTTGATCAGGTATTGGAAATGGTGCGGACTGTTACCAAACTTGATATGGAAGTCTGTTGTACTTTGGGAATGCTTACGGAGAACCAGGCAAAAAGACTGGAAGAAGCGGGTCTGTATGCCTACAATCATAATATTGACAGCTCTGAAGATTATTACAAGGAAGTAATATCAACCAGAGGTTTTGAGGACAGGTTAGAAACCATAGGAAATGTGCGTAAAACCTCTATTACTGTTTGTTCCGGCGGTATTATTGGTATGGGAGAGTCTGTTGAAGACCGCTGTGATATGCTCAGAATACTGGCAAATATGTATCCCCAGCCGGAAAGCGTTCCCATTAATGCACTGGTGGCCGTAGAGGGCACCCCTATGGAAGATCAAAAGCCTGTTTCCATTTTTGAAATGGTACGGATGGTTGCTACAACAAGGATTGTTATAGCAGCTACACAAGTGAGATTGTCGGCTGGCAGGACCAGCATGAGTGCGGAAGGGCAGACCCTTTGTTTTTTAGCGGGTGCAAATTCAATATTTGCCGGCGATAAATTATTGACTACGCCAAACCCGGATATCAATGAGGATAAATTATTATTTAAGGAGTTAGGGATTGTTCCGCAAGCCCCTTTCGAAAAGCATCCTAAAAGGAATGTCATAGAAAAAGAAAATGCCAACGTTCATGCAAAGGGTGAAAATCCAAAGTGGACCAGGCCTGGACATAAAATTGAGCGCAACGAATCTCACAGGTATAAAGGCTCCCTGAAAGAAGCGGCATCCAGTTTAAAATGGGTGGATTTTGAATCCAAAAGGTAAGCATTAGAACTGATAGGCCACGTTTTCTGAAATAATAGAAACGGGCTAACAGATGGAGTCTGTCAGCCCGTTTTAGGGATACTGATCTATGTACATTTTGATTAGATAGGCATTTGAACAGAGATCAAAAAGTTGATATTTTGCTTGTCTTTCATGAAGTTTTCTTACGCAGGTTTAGCTACCATCAAAAATATGATTGCCAAAGCCACGAGGAATATAAAAATACCGGTATATAAACCCTTTTTATTCAGGGACTGATAATTCTTGCTACCCATGCCTTCCTTGGAAAGTGTGGCAATTTGTTTTCTTAAAAGAGGGCTATAAACGGCCATGCCTGTTACGGCAGCCAGTATAAACAAAAGGAGGGAAACCCATAGCCAGGTAATATGCAGCGGATTAAGATGGAGGTACCAGCATAATCCAAGGCCGGACAAAAGGCTGAGTATATATGCCGGATTGGCAACTACATCATCTAGTTTCTGGATCCCCTTAAGGGCAAAGCTGAGATGTGCCGGATTTTTGTGCCCGACAAATAACCACAGTGGATAACTTAAGTTTGCTCCCAGTGCGATAATGGCCATTAATATATGGACTGTTTTTAAAATGGCATATAGCGATAACATATCTTGAATTTTACCTGAACAATTTGAATTTAAGGAATCTTGTGTCTGATATAATGCCGGAACAAAGGTTGGATAAATCTTTGGATGGGTCAAACCATTTACCTAAACACTCACCGAGCTGTTCACCGATGTTTTTTTGTGAAGTTGATGGAGCCTTTCTTGTCAGAAAGTAAGGCGCATTTTTAGGATGTCTAAGGGCTTTTTAATGTCCATTTGACTGTATAACTCAATAAACAGTGGCTTTTGAAGTGATTTTATTGATTAAAGTTGTTGCCTTGATTTTGGAAAGTTTAAAAACTAACATTTTTCTGACAATCCCCGGTGGGTATCTTGCTTATCTTTAGTCCTGCTAAAGAAGCTTCCGGTAAGCCATGGATGTCTTCTAGGTTATCAGTGAAAATATTTTACTTGCAATCATTTAAAATTCTTTTTATGCAAAACATTCAAATTGGAAATACAGATTTAAAAGTGATGCCGATCAACTTGGGTGGCAATGTATTTGGCTGGACACTTAATGAAACGGAATCCTTTAAGATTCTGGACGGTTTTCTGGATAGAGGTTTTAATTTTATTGATACAGCAGATGTATATTCAGTCTGGGGCGGCCCGGAAAACAAAGGTGGGGAATCAGAAACCATTATTGGCAAATGGATGAAAGCCAGGGGCAACAGAGACAAGGTGGTAATTGCCACCAAAGTAGGGTGGGATTTTAAGGATGGCAGAAAGGGGCTGAAAGCGGATTATATCCAAAAGGCTTCTGAGGATTCTTTAAGAAGATTGCAGGTAGATTATATAGATCTATATTACAATCATATTGATACCGGTGAGGTACCGCTAGAGGAAACCCTGGGCGCTTTTAAATCGCTGATAGATGCGGGGAAGGTTCGTTATATTGCTGCTTCCAATGTGCCGGCAGACCGGTTAAAAGCATCGCTGGAATTGGCGTCTACCGGTAGTTATCCTGCTTATCAGGCTTTACAACCCCATTATAATCTGGTAGATAAGGCTGGATATGATGCGCAATTACAACAACTGGCCAGCCAGTATAATTTAACTGTGTTCCCTTACTGGTCGCTGGCGGGCGGTTTTTTAACGGGTAAATACCATACGAAAGAGGATCTGGGTCAAAGCATCAGAGGATTACATGTTAAAAAATACCTGACCTCTGAAGGCCTTGCCATTATTGATCTTTTAAAGGAGCTGTCTGTTAAGTATAGCGTGACGCCTGCAGCAATCGCATTAGCATGGTTATTTTTTACACCTATGGTGGGGGCGCCGCTATCCAGTGCCACCAAGGCTGCTCATCTGGATATTTTAGCCTCTGTTCCGGAGTTGGTAGGTAAAATTGAAAAAAGCGATATTGATCGCTTAACTGAGCTTTCGGATAAAATGCGATATAACCAGGAAGGTTAAGGGTTGAAGCAATGACTTGACCTTGCTTACCATTAAATATTCAGACATTATTTTAAAACGGCTAAGTTCTTATAAAGTAGAAAGGCTGCCTGCATTTCCCGAAGGGGAGATTGCAGACAGCCTTTCTTTCACTTATAAAAACAAAAATCGGAACCTAAAATAAATATTATTGACCTTGCGCCAGGCTATAAACTTTTTGTCCATTGAGCTCAAGTAAAGTTTCAACAGAGGTAATCTGGAATGCAGTAGCCAGGCTGGAATAAAGATCAATGATGCTTTGCTGGGTTATAGCTCCATTGGCAGGTGCTTCAAATCGCAGGGTATAGCTGTCTACCAGTACGGTATATTTGCTGCCTGTCGGCCAGACCTGCGTTCCGCGGTTGCTGATATTAATTAATGGCAGCTCCTTGGTGCTGAACTTTTCAGCGATTGCCGCAATCGCATCAGGCTGCAGGATGCTGTCAATAAAGAAGTCTGCTCCTGCCAGGGTTTTAGTAGCAGGTTCCTTTGAATGAATCAACAGGTTCTCTTTTAATTCAGGTACAGAAACAGTTACGGGTTGGTCCGGTTCCGCTGTTTTAGCGCCTAGCTTGGGTTGCCTACCAAAGTTTTCAATGATTTTAGACGCAAATTCAGTCGTATTTAGGGATGCCGTTGATTTATCTCCAAAGTCCCCTGTATGGATTCCCTGTTCCAGGGTATACAATAAGGCATTTTCTATTTTAGCCGCTGTTTCGGTTAGTCCTAAGTGGTGGAGCATCGCAATACCACTTAAAAGCAGGGCGGTCGGATTGGCGATGTTTTTGCCTGCGATATCTGGTGCGGTACCATGCACCGCTTCAAATATGCAGATATTATCTCCAATGTTGGCGCTGGGCGCAAATCCCAGACCACCTACCAGACCCGCACAAAGGTCGCTCACAATATCTCCTTGCAGATTGGTTAATACCAGTACGTCAAAAGATTCAGGACGCGTAACCATTTTCATACAAAGATCGTCAACGATAATATCGTCACTGTTTAATTCCGGGTATTCGGCTGCTATTTTACGGAAAGTATTTAGGAACATTCCGTCTGTAATCTTCATGATATTGGCTTTGTGTACACAGGTTACACGGCGTGCCTTTTTCTGTTTGGCCATTTCAAAGGCGTAACGAATTACCTGTTCACTTCCAGGACGGGTAATGATGCGCCGGCTAATGGCGACGTCTTCTGTTAGCTGGTGCTCAATACCACCATAAGTGTCTTCAATATTTTCACGAACAACTGTTAGATCGATAGGGATGCCCGCTTTACTAAATACGGTATTTACACCATGAAGCGTCTGGAAAGTTCTTTTGTTCGCATAGGTATTCCAGGTTTTTCTGGCGGTGACATTGATGCTTTTAACGCCTTTTCCTTTAGGGGTCTCCATCGGACCTTTGAATAAAATACCTAATTTTTCAATGGTAGCTTTGGCTTCTGGTGTCATACCGTTCCCGATACCTTTGTCAAAAACCCATTTACCCATTTCTACAAAATGGTACTGCAGCGGAGCCTCGGCAGCCTTAAAAATGGAAAGGACTGCCTCCATAATCTCTGGGCCGATTCCATCTCCTTTAGCAACGGCTATTTCAATCATAATTTATCAGTTGTAATATTGTGATATATTTTAATAAGACGGAGCAAAGTTACTTGAATTCAGAAGAATTCTGTGTTAAAGCGCAAACGATTCTGTTATGATAAAAGTAGGGTACGTTGTTAAAGGATTGCCATATTTTACCCGTTGTTTCGTCAATTTCGTATAGTTATGGGGTAAATATTGGTAAAAGATATGGTTTTTGGGGAGAAAACTGAGGTTTTTTTTTCGAAGGTAATAACTGCTTTTTAGAGGGCTAAATATGTGTAATTGTATGACATATTATAGGCGAGCATTTGGCTCTTTAATTAAAATTTTGATGCGGAGTCCCAAACAGGGGAAGGTTCCGGAATAAATTTTTTTGACTCTCATTGAGTTTTAGGCCCGATTTTTTCAGATTTTTGTATATTGAGCCTGAATTTAGGAAGTTCTATAGATCTTACTTAAAGAACATCCTGATTTTGAATAATCAACCCAATGAATGAACAAGCAGCATCCTTTCTGGCCAAAGCGGCCGTTAAGGCTGGCGATCTGAGTCATCGCCAGACAATAAATTTTAATATATCCAAATATAATGCGGCAGTGCCTAAAGGCAAGACGCAATTCCATGATATTGAGAGCGCCAGGCAATTAGCTAAGAATGCCAAATGGCAGGCTATTGAACATTTGGACGAATCACTACTGAATTTTGAAAAGCAGATAACCGGCAGAGGCGCCAAGGTTGTCTGGGCGGAAGATGCGGCTCAGGCGCTGGCGGCTATTGGAGAAATTTGTCAGCTAAAAAACTGCAAGACGGTGGTAAAGAGTAAGAGCATGGTTACTGAAGAGGTCCATTTGAATGCTTTTTTAGAAGAAAATGGAATAGAAAGTATTGAAACGGACCTTGGTGAATATATCCAGCAGTTGGACAAGGAACCGCCTTATCATATTGTCACACCGGCTATGCATAAGAATAAGGAACAGATTGCCCGGCTGTTTACAGATAAATTAGGGGCTCCAGCCAATATGCCGCCAGAGCAATTAACTATTTTTGCCCGTCATCAGTTAAGAGAGAAGTTTACGCAGGCTGAGGTTGGCGTCACGGGTGCTAATTTTATTATAGCAGATATCGGGGGAATTGCCATAACGGAAAATGAGGGCAATGCGCGGCTAACCACGGCTTTCCCGAAAACACATATTGTAATTGTCGGAATAGAAAAGGTGATTCCCACTTTACAGGACCTTTCTTTATTCTGGCCACTATTATCCACTTATGGTACAGGGCAGAAAGTGACTTCTTATAATACCCTGATTACCGGGCCCAGACAAAGCGGTGAAACAGATGGACCTGATGAGATGTATGTTATTTTACTGGATAATGGCCGGACCAATATGCTGAAAAAGCCGGAAGCCAGGCAGGCGCTCTATTGTATCCGGTGCGGCTCTTGCCTGAATGCATGTCCGATTTATAAAAATATTGGCGGTCATGCTTATGAAGCCACTTATAGCGGACCGATAGGATCGGTCATAACACCCCATTTAAAGGGGATGAAACAATATAATCATTTAAGTTACGCCTCTTCTCTGTGTGGTAGTTGCACACAGGCATGTCCTGTCAGAATAGATTTGCATGAATTGTTACTGGTAAACCGCCATGAAGCTGTAAAAGAAGGAGACAATACCCTGGCCGAGAAAATGGCCTGGAAAGCCTGGAAGACAGTCAGCATGCACCGTTCTTTAATGAATATGGGTAATGGAACCCTTAAAAATAAAATGGTCAACCGTATTTTTACTGACTGGACAACATTCCGGGGGGATTTGAATTTCAGCCAAAAAACATTTAATGAGCTCTGGAAACAACAACAGAAATCGCCGGCAGAGACCATTAGCAAGCCTAAAAAGAATAAAAAAGGATTTTATTCCTGACAATATTTAGGCAACCTAACCTAGCTGAAGCGCAGAAATTAAATTTTGATTTTTAACCATTTAAAATAATAAATAATTAAGACATATAATGTGCCTGTAATATTCAATTAAAACAAAAACAAAAAAACACAAAAAATCAGACAGATCACGTAAGGTACCTGTCCAACTAATTTACTCCATAACTCCATATTAAAAAAATGACTAAAAAAGCGTTTTCATGGTCCGATGAATGTGAGCCACATAAGCTCAGGACTAAAGAGATTATTCAAAAACACCCGGGAATCAGAAATCTGATTGGCCGTAACCGGATTACTTTTCTTGTAATTTTATTTTGTGTTGCACTGCAGACCATGCTGGCCTTCTGGCTCAAAGATGTTGCCTGGTATTGGATGCTGTTGGCCGCTTATTGTCTTGGGGCTTTTATAGATCATACGCTGTTCGTATGTGTACATGAATGTTCCCATAATCTGATCTTCAAAAACAGGGGCCTTAATACGATGGCCAGTTTGATTGCAAACCTGCCCTTGGTATTTGCGAGCTCCATATCCTTCAAAAAGTATCATCTTAAGCATCATGCCTTTCAGGGGATTGTGAATCTGGATGCGGATATGCCCGGAGAATGGGAGGCCAAACTGGTAGGCAATTCAACAATAGGCAAGGGGCTCTGGCTGCTCTTTTATCCAGTGGTACAGGCGACTCGTCTGGCTAGAATGAGCAAAGAAATTAAGGCCATTGACGGTTTAACCATACTTAATTGGTTGATTCAGATTGTTTATGTGGCTGCGATAATTTATTTCTGGGGCTGGATGGCCATCTTGTATCAGCTTGTGAGCTTTTTCTTTTCGGTGGGTTTGCATCCATTAGGTGCCCGTTGGGTCCAGGAACATTTTTTAACCCATGGCGAGCAGGAGACCAAAAGTTATTACGGACCTTTAAATGTTGTGAACCTGAATGTAGGATATCATAATGAACATCATGATTTTCCGTCTGTGCCCTGGAATCAGCTGCCTAAACTGCATAAAGAGGCTCCTGAGTATTATGAAAGCCTGGGTTCCCATAAGTCCTATACTATATTATTATTAAAGTTTTTATTCGATCCCGGACTGTCCGTCTATTCCAGGATGGCCCGAGATAAAAGAGGGAAAACCAAGTAATTAATGATAAAGTGGCCCGAGCGTTGCCGGGTATTTTATGCGATAATTATATAAGCTGCAGATCTGAAGGATACTTATAAGTAAAATAATATAAAATATTTTAATATAAGCATCTGTTTGATCTGCAGCTTTTCTTTTCTGAAAATTTATGGAAAATTACTTTTCTGATAACTGTCTGGTCATTCGCTAAATTCCCGTGAAATGGTTTGATGGTCTAATGTCTTTGCGTTAAATTTGCACATCCATAAACAATAAACATATTGCAATGTCAGTATTAGTCAATAAGGATTCAAAAGTAATTGTACAGGGTTTCACCGGTACAGAAGGTACATTCCACGCTTCGCAGATGCTGGAATACGGTACGCAGGTCGTAGGTGGCGTAACCCCTGGGAAAGGTGGACAAACCCATCTGGATCGCCCCGTTTTTAATACAGTAGCGGATGCGGTTAAGGCAACTGGAGCGAATGTAAGCATCATTTTTGTGCCACCGGCCTTTGCTGCTGATGCTGTTTTTGAGGCTGCTAATGCTGGTATTGAATTAATCGTATGTATTACCGAAGGTATTCCCGTACAAGACATGGTGAAAGTGAAAAGCTTTCTGGAAGGGAAAAGTGCTCGTCTAATCGGCCCTAACTGTCCTGGTGTGATTACTGCAGAACAGGCAAAAGTGGGTATCATGCCTGGATTTATCTTTAAAGCAGGTAGAGTAGGGATTGTTTCTAAATCCGGAACTTTAACCTATGAGGCTGCAGATCAGGTAGTAAAAGCCGGTCTGGGTATTTCAACTGCCATTGGTATTGGTGGAGATCCTATCATCGGAACCACCACCAAAGAAGCTGTTGAACTTTTAATGAATGATCCGGAAACAGATGCGATCATTATGATTGGGGAAATCGGCGGATCCATGGAGGCTGATGCCGCTAAATGGATTAAAGAAAATAACCGTAAACCAGTCGTCGGGTTTATTGCCGGTCAGACTGCCCCTGCCGGCCGCAGGATGGGACATGCCGGAGCCATTATCGGAGGTGCTGATGATACGGCTGCCGCCAAAATGAAGATTCTGGCAGAAAACGGAGTGACGGTTGTCGCCAGCCCGGCTGATATCGGCAAAACTTTAGCTGAAGTTTTATCTAAAGGTAAATAATTGATTATCATCTTTATATAAAGAATGATTAAAAATAAACGCACCTCAAACGGTGCGTTTATTTTTTGTTTCAAGTACCGTTGGCAGGCAGACGAATAATCTTTATTTTGCTGTATTAGGCGAAATAACTACCTTTGCACCCTTAATTTTATTTTTTAACAAAAACAAATTCAGGGTAATGAACAATTACGAATTGATGGTGATTTTAACCCCTGTGCTTTCTGAGGACGAATTTAAAGCGGCTCAGAAAAAATACACTGATTTTCTTACTGAAAACGGTGGTACTGTAACGCACAGCAATCCCTGGGGTCTTAAATCACTGGCGTATCCTATCCAGAAAAAAACAACTGCCCTTTACTGGGTTCTGGAGTACAGTGCGTCATCCGACTTCAATGAGAAACTTAAAATTCAGTTTCTGCGTGACGACCAAGTATTGCGTCACATGATCACTAGCCTCGACAAATACGCCGTCGAGTATAATGCGAAAAAGAGAAGTGGCGTACCAACCGGTAACGAAAAAGCAGCAGAAGCATAAGTTATGGCAAAATCAAACGAAATCAAGTATCTTACTGCGATCAAGCAGGAGAAAACTAAAAAGAAATTCTGCCGTTTCAAAAAATACGGTATTCGCTACATCGATTATAAAGATGTTGAGTTTCTGAAAAAATTCATCAACGAGCAAGGTAAATTATTGCCTCGTCGTCTGACTGGTAACAGCCTGAAATATCAGCGCAAAGTATCTGACGCTGTTAAGAAAGCACGCCAGATGGCTTTATTACCTTATGTTACCGACTTATTCAAATAGTCAATTTATTTTAGTCACCTTCCCTAACTCCTTTTAAAGGAAGACAGTTTCCAAACTGGGTTACGGAACTAAACAAACAACAATGCAAGTAGTTTTAATCAAGGATGTAGATAATCTGGGTGCACCGGATGAACTGGTAACAGTGAAAAACGGTTATGCACGTAATTATCTGATTCCTCAGAAATTCGCAGTGGAAGCTAATCCTTCCAATCTTAAACAGCTTAACGAGCGTTTAAAGGTAAAAGCCAAAAAAGCAGCTGCTATGCTGGCTGAAATCAACAAAGTTATCGAAGTTTTACAGGCTGAGCCTGCCCTGAAACTGGGTGCTAAGACTGGTACTTCCGGTAAAATCTTTGGTAGTGTCACTTCTTTACAGATTGCACGCGCTATCCGTGAGCAAAAAGGCTACGATATTGATCGTAAACACATCAGTATTGTGGACGAAGTTAAAGAACTGGGTACTTACAAAGCCAATATCGATTTTGGTAATGGCAATGCCACTGAAGTTAACTTCGAAGTGGTAGGCGAATAATTCTAATCGCACTTTTTTTTTTGCCCGCTCTGAGTTTCAGGGCGGGCTTTTTTGGCATGTATTAACGGTATTTTGGCACAGTTTATCGGCTTGCAAAAATGTTTTTCCCGATTGCGTAAATGCTTTGGATTGCCTCATAGTAATTTTGCGACCTCAAATCAATCATTTCTATTCCGTACGTTAAACAAAATCGATGAAAAAGCTCTTATTATTACTAATTATGTCCAGCCTGGCCGTCTTTGCTATGGCCCGTGGCAATGATAAAGATGATGATGCCAAAAGAGGTACAATTAAAGGACAGGTCCTGACAAGCGATGGGGCGATAGCAGCAGGTGTTTCTGTTTCCATTGAACATACAAATTATAATACACTGGCAGATGATGCCGGTGAATTCAGCTTCAAGGTGCTTCCGGGTACCTATACGCTTATTGCGACATATGTCGGTTATGCGCCCGTCAGACAGGAAGTCACAGTTGAAGAGAAAAAAGAAGTGGAGGTAACCTTGCATCTGAGTCTGACACACAATGAATTAAAGGATGTTATCGTATATTCTAAACGCAATGGCTATAAAATCAATAATACTTCACCAACCTTACGTCTGGATGAGCCTCTTTTAGAAGTGCCTCAGAATATTCAGGAAGTAAGCGCAATGGCTTTGGCTGACCAAGGTGTTACCCAATTTGATCAGGGTGCGATTCGTAATGTTAGTGGCGCTACCAAATTGGAACACTGGGCGGATTATACCCGTATTAATATGCGTGGTTCCAGAGCCTCTGAATTCAGAAATGGAATGAATGTAACTTCCACCTGGGGACCTTTAACAGCGGATATGTCTGTTGTGGATCGTATTGAATTCGTAAAAGGACCCGCCGGCTTCATGATGAGTAATGGAGAACCGAGTGGTATCTTTAATATTGTCACCAAAAAGCCTACTGGCGTGACAAAGGGAGAAGCTTCTGTAGTTCTGGGCAGTTATGATTTTTATAGAGGTGCTATTGATCTGGATGGTCAGCTGGATAAAAATAACAGATTACAGTACCGTTTTAATATAATGGGGCAATCAGCAGGCTCTTTCCAGAAATATGGTTACAATGACCGTGTTACGATTTCACCGGTGATTAAATATCTGGTAGATGATAAAACCGATGTGACGGTGGAATATTTATATCAATATGCCAGAATGCAGGACGGTGGTGCTGCCTATGTGTATTCTCCAAAAGGTTATGGAGATTTGCCCAGAGATTTTTCAACCGCTTTTGCAGGCATTAAGCCCAATATTTTTAATGACAACAGCGTGACTTTGTATTTGCACCATCAGTTTAATCCAAACTGGAAATTGACGGTCCAGGGTTCTTATATGAACATGAATAAAGAAGCCTCAGACCTTTGGCCCAGCTCGCTGGATTCTAATGGGAAAATGATTCGTGCCATCTCTTTAAGCGATGCCATTATTCGTCAAAAATTTGCACAGGCTTTTCTAAATGGGAAAGTACAGACAGGTGGTATACAGCACCGTATTTTGGTGGGGCTTGATATGGGAGATAAGAATAATTATTATGACTGGGGGCAAAACCAGATTTTAGATAAGAATGACCCTACAGCTGATGATTATGCGCCTTTTGATATCTATAATCCCGGAAACGGCACGCCTTCTAACGGGTTGCCGGTATTTGACCGCTCCATAGGATTATTGCAAAGGTCAGCAGCCGCAGGAACCTATACCAGCCAGTCATACACAGGCCTTTACCTGCAGGACGAGTTAGGTTTTTTTGATAACAGCTTGCGTTTAACGCTGGCAGGGCGTTATACCTATGTTACTCAAAACGATTATGGATCTACCTATAGTGCTAAAAAAGTAACCCCAAGAATTGGTCTTAGTTATACTATTGATGCAAATACTTCTGTATATGCTCTTTACGATCAGGCCTTTAATCCCCAATCGGGTCTTTTAAGAGGCAATAAGTCTCCAAAACCGATGACGGGTAATAATATGGAAATTGGTGTCAAAAGAGACTGGTTTGGGGGACGTTGGAATACAACCCTCTCTGCTTACAGGATTCTTAAAAACGGAAATTTAGTGAGCGATCCTGATACCAGCGGTGGCAACCAGGACTTTAAATACTCTTTGCAGATTGGCCAGACTAAAGTGCAGGGACTGGAATTTGATGTCCATGGGGAAATTGTTCAGGGCCTGAATCTTATTCTGAACTATGCTTTGACTGATTCTAAAGTTACCAAGGATATAGATCCGGCCAATATAGGTCAGAAGGAAACAGGCTTTGCCAAACATGTTTCTAACGGATGGTTAACCTATACCATTGGCAATGGCGCCCTCAAAGGTTTTGGGATCTCTGCAGGATATACTTTCCAGGGGGACCGTTCTACCTGGGCCTGGGCTTCCACAACGCAAAAAGGCCTGCCTGATTATTTCAGAATGGATGGTGGCCTGTTCTGGAAAGGGCAGAAGTTGTCTGTTAATCTGAATGTAAACAACTTGTTTGACAGATACCTTTATTCCGGAGCGCCTTATGCTAACTTCTACTATTATCAGGCAGAAGCGGGCAGAAATTTAAAACTTAGTTTTGCTTATCGTTTTTAAGCTAATTGCCGAAAAACAGATATATTAGTAGAATAATTAACTTGTAATGCCGATTAATAAAAAATCAAGGCTGAATAACATCATTACCTGGCTACATCTGTGGCTGGGTTTGGTGTCTGGTATAGTGGTGTTGATTGTCAGTATTACCGGTTGTTTATTTGTATTTCAAGAGGAAATCTCCCATTTTATTCATCACAAGACTTATTATGTTGAGCCGCCTGCATCCAGCCAGGTGGCTTTACCGCTAAGTGCCCTGCAGCGTAAAGCGCAGGCTGCGCTTGGACCGGATGCGCCCGTTACTTATATGACCACCTATGCGGATGGCGACAGAAGCTGGGAATTCATGAGCTACGTACCGGGAGATCCGGATGCTTTAACTTATGGAGGAACATCAAAAGTCTATAAATCTGCGTTCCTGAACCCATATACCGGCTCTGTTACCGGGATGGTGGATTACAGGACAGACTTTTTTATGGTGGTAAAGGGCATTCACTGGAGTCTTTATTTAAATGATGCCATCGGACAGCGCATTGTGGGCTGGTCTACTGTAATATTTGTTATTTTGCTTATTACAGGCCTTATAATGTGGTGGCCAAAAAAATGGAATAAGAAAAGCATAGATAATAGCTTTAAGATTAGCTGGAAAGCAAAATTTAAAAGGTTAAATTACGATCTGCATAATGTTCTGGGCTTTTATGCCTTTATTATTGCTTTGATTATAGCCTTAACCGGACTTACCTGGGCTTTTCAATGGTTTAATAAGGCCGTTTACGCAACAGCCACATTGAGTTCCAAACCAATTAGTTATCCTGATTATAGCTCAGATACGACGGCTGTTGCCTCCATTGCCAGCCCGATTGATTATGCACTGGCAGTAGCGCACAAAGTGTACCCCAATGCCAAAAGATATACTACAGCGCCTGTCAGCAGTAAGGCGGCTGCGATTAGTGTCTCTGCTTATGGTCACGAGGATACTTATTATGATGCCAATACGCTTTATTTTGATCAGGGAACAGGTAAGGAACTGGGGCAGGAATTATATAAGAGACAGAACCTGGGGCATAAGCTTGTAGCCATGAATTATGACATTCATGTCGGTGCTATAGGCGGTCTCATCGGCAAAATCATTGCCTTTTTGATTAGCCTTGTATGCGCTTCCCTTCCCATAACGGGATTTTATATCTGGTGGGGTAAGAAAAGAAAACAGAAGAAAAAATATTCCAAGGAATTAAAAGTCTGGAATAAATACCAAAAAACCAGAAACGGAACGACTCTGTCAACTAAATCCATTAAAGGATAGTTGAACAGCAATTTGTTTATTTGTTGGCTATTTGGGATGACTCCTCTTTTGACAAAGCTTTTCTTAAAAAATTAATCTTTACGGGGCTATTCACCATAATAGATGGCCAGACCATCTACCGGTTCTTTGAGGATATTCCCAAGTTCCAGCTCGTAATTACTGCAAAGTTCTTTAAGTACATCTCTGTATGCATAAGCAACACTGCCGACAAAGTGAAGAGGGGAGGTCCAGGCTTCCGTAAATTTATAAATATGTTGCAGTATAAAATCGTTTAGTCCGTCTTCTAAGATATTTTCAATCATATAATGGCCTCTGTTTTCAGCTAAAAATCTGGAGAATCCTGCCAGATAACGGTTTGGCCTATCTGCTCTGTAAACAGCCTGTATAATGGCATTTCTATCTGTTTCGTATTTAAGCTTATAACGATGAAGGAGATCATCGTCAAAGGTATTATACAAGTAATACTGCAATACTTTTTTGCCTAGATATGCTCCGCTACCTTCATCCCCCAATATAAAACCAAGGCCATTTTGCTGTTTTTTGATGATTTTCCCATTATAATAGGCACAACCGCTGCCGGTACCTAAAATAGATACGATCCCTTTGTGGTGTCCGCAGGTCGCATGAGCGGCACCTACCAGATCCGTCTGTACGGTGCATTTTGCGCCCGGAATAAGTGCCTTTAAAAGTTTTTGCATCATTTTCTGAAAGGAAGGATCAGCTAGTCCTGTTCCGTAATAATGAACCTCATCTATATTGACACCCTTTAATTTGGGTATTAGTTTTTTTGATAATATGGATGAGATTTGTTCTGCACTGTTAAAATAAGGACTTAAGCCTTCCGTTGATATTTTACGGGAAGTACCGTTATCGAGTAAAAGCCAGCTGCATTTTGTTGATCCGTTATCCGCCAGAAGTTTTACAGACATATAATAGAATTTTGTAAATACGTTTGTACTTCTAAGTTAATCATATTTTGTTCTTTTAGCCTAATCTAAGTGTGTTAATTTTCTAAAGATTTTTTAGAATTTAATCTCGGCAAAAAATAGGAACTTCGCACGGCTATAAATTATGCAGTGAATACATGAAAAAAACGAACCTGAAGCTTTGGTTACCTTTTTTGTTGTCCATCATGATGGTCATTGGAATGGTAATCGGCTATAAATTAAGAAAAGATACCATAGGTCCGGATTCTTTTATTGCAAATCCTCATAATACGGCTATTGGAGAGGTAGTTCGTATTATTGATAAAATGTATGTGAAAGGGACAGATAAAGATAGTCTTGAAATGAAAGCAATCAATGCGCTTTTGGCTCAGTTGGATCCCTTTTCTGTATATATTAGTGCACAACAACTCAAAGAAATCAACGATAAGGTTCGAGGTAATTATATTGGAATAGGTATAGGCTTTGAAGTCATTCAGGATACAGTAGCCATTACAGATATCGTCAAGGGGAGCCCTGCGGAAAAGGCCGGGATTAAAATTGGGGACCAGTTTCTGACTTTTAATGATACAATTAAAATGTCCGGGCCAAACCGCTCCGATTTAGGGGTTGTAAATATCCTGGAAAAAGTAGTCGGTAAGAAATTTAAGGTCCTGGTTAAGCGGCAGCAAAAACAATTTACTACAACGCTGAATAAGGCCATGATACCCATTTTTAGTATCGATGCTGCTTATATGCTGGATGCTAAGACAGGTTATGTAAAAATTAACCAATTCTCGGAAACGACATACCGGGAATTTATGCTTGCACTTGAAAAACTGAAAAAGGCGGGAATGACGCGCCTGATGATTGATTTAAGAGGAAATAGTGGCGGGGTGCTGACTGCAGCCACTGAAATTGCCAATGAATTTTTGGCGGATCAACAGTTGATCGTTTATACGGAAGGTGATAAAGTAGGTAAAACGGAGTACCGCTGTAAGAGAGATGGCCTATATAAAGATTTAAGACTGACTGTATTGGTAGATGAAACTTCTGCCTCCGCAAGTGAGGTGCTGGCAGGTGCGCTGCAGGACTGGGATAGAGCGACTATTATTGGCAGAAGGACATTTGGTAAGGGATTAGTCCAGGATCAATTTAATTTAACCAACGGAGGAGCGATGAGGCTGACCGTAGCCAAATATTTTACCCCACTTGGCAGAAACATCCAAAAGCCCTATGATAAGAATACGGCTGAATATCAAAGAGAATTGACCAAAAGATTTCATAGTGGCCAGACAGTATTAGGAGATACTTCCTCTCCAACAGGTAAGGCCTACAAAACGCCCAATGGAAATACCGTTTATGGCGGCGGAGGCGTTACTCCTGATATCCTGGTAGCCTACGATACAACTAAATTACCGCCTAGTGCACTGGATCTATTCCTGAAAGGAACTTTAACGCGGTTTACTTTCCAATATTACATGCATAATAGGCCATCACTGGATAGTCTGACCAATTCCACCGCATTGTTTGATTATCCGCTGCCAAAGGATCAGATCTGGGAGCAGTTGGGTCAATTTGCGTTAGCTGACTCCATCCATATTGATTCTATACAATCCGTAGCCAAGGAGAATGTTTTAGAGAAATTTAGGGCATTTTTAGCCAAGGATATGTTTGGCCCACAAGGTTATTTTGAAATCAATAACCACTATGATAATATTGTTGGAAAAGGCGAGCAAATAATGAATCAATTGAAGTAAGTTGTATGATTGTAAATCAGTAAGATGACTTAATTTTTTTACTGATTTTTTTAAAAATGATTTGGTAGTTTACTTTTATTTCTTATTTTTGCACTCCTTTATAGGACGGCTGCGTAGCTCAACTGAATAGAGCATCTGACTACGGATCAGAAGGTTTCAGGTTTGAATCCTGACGCGGTCACTCTCAAAAGCCTTGGAAGTTTCACTTTCAAGGCTTTTTTTATCCCTTTATTTTGGACATTTCATCCATGGAAATAAATTAATGAAGTTTCAGTTTCCGCTTCAAAGGTTGTAAAATGAGAATTAAACAGATAAGCAATTAGAAGATAAGTTGCTTTTTTCTATAAACTCAAACAGTACAAATTATAAGCATTAGGCGAAATTGTATTTTAAAAGTTAGGATGCATTGAGGCTTGCCTGATTATAATTGCATCCTTGCTGATTTGATTAGAGAGGAATAAAAATCTTCAAAGAAAGTATGATTAAATAGGATTTTTAACTGCTTACAGATCTTCACTTTCTAAAAATTCTTATTAGATAAGTTGTTGATATCTATGGTTTTAAAAGTTGTTACGATATTGTTACGCTAGGATTTCTTATCATGGATGGCATGAGAACTAATTTTGATGAAATACCAAAACTAGGGTTAAGATGTCCATGTTTACATTAAAGAATTGCTTTATCCGAATTGTTTTATTTTGTCTAGGGTTATTAGTCTGCCTTTATAGTGAGGCTCAGACGCCAGATGTTAACGGAACTATTTATGTAAATATCAATGCTAAATCCGGTAGTGGTAGTGGGGACAGCTGGCTGAATGCAACGACGGATTTACAGGCTGCCATTAATGCCAATGGAGTTCATCAGGTTTTTGTGGCTGTGGGCAATTATGAGGTTTCAGCCTCAAATAGTTTTGTGATGAAAGAAGGGGTGGCCATCTACGGTGGTTTTGATCCTGAAAAAGCAATACTGGCGCTTACCGATAACCGGGTCATGCCTAGGTCCGGCCTTCAAGGATCTGTTTTAAATGGAAAGGGTGAAAGACCCGTTGTATGGAATTATAATAATAATTTGACGGCTACGGCTGTATTGGATGGTTTTACTTTAACGGCTGGAAAGGCTTTGAATACAACTTCCTCAGGAGGGATTTATAACAAGGATGTTTCTCCCTTACTTCGTAATTTGCTGATTATTTCAAATACGGCTTCTAACGGTGCGGGTATGTATAATGATGGTGGAAGTCCGCAGCTCTTTAATGTGGCCATTGTAAATAATGTTGCCTCTGATAAAGGAGGCGGTATCTATAATAACGGTGCAATACCGGTCCTGACGAATGTCACGATTGCGGGTAATAGCGCTTCTACAGCTAAGGCTTTTTATAACGCAACAGCGGGGAGCGTGCCTGTCTTGAATAATAGTATTGTTTTTGGGGATATTAGTGGTAATTATTCCGCCACTTATTCATTGATTGAAAATAGCTTAAATACCAATGATCATAATCTGAACGGTTCCGGTGTATTACCAGCACATGTATTTACGAATCCGCAGAGTGGTAATTATGGACTGGTAACAGGTTCCCCCGCCATAAATCAGGGTAGTGATAATCTGTTTGGCTCACCGTCCTCGGCATTTGATTTAGCAGGATACCCGAGACTATCAGGTAGCGCGATTGATTTGGGTGCTTACGAGTACCATGACCTTGTTGCAAGTAGCACAGGGATTGTATATGTTCGGGCATTCGGCATGGGGAACGGAGGTAGCTGGGAGGATGCTACCGGTGATCTCCACGCGGCGGTAAATGTTCTGAATGTACAACAGGTATTTGTTGAAAAAGGGACGTATCCCGTCTCCAAAAGTAGTTTTGTTTTGAAAAAAGGTATAGGTGTCTATGGCGGATTTGATCCTGACCACGGTGTGGCTGTATTGTCAGATACCAGAATCCTTCCAGATGAGCTAACTGCCGGTACGGTCTTGAATGGAAGGAATGAAAGGCCGGTACTCTGGAATGTGGCTGATGGTACTTCTCAGATGGATAGTACGGCCATATTGGACGGCTTTACGCTTCAAGATGGTATCGGCACTAACGGTGGGGGTATATATAATGAGAATGCTTCGCCCAAATTGCAAAATCTTGTAATTAAAAATAACAGTAGTTCCAATGGTGGTGGCATATATAATCTTACCGCTTCTCCAAAAATCGTTAATTGCCGTTTTTTTGATAATCAGACGACCTTGATTGATGGAAGCGGCGGCGCCATTTGTAATAGCGGGTCCAAGCCCAAATTGATAAATTGCCTTTTTTATGATAATTCTGCACGTAATGGCGGCGCTATCTGTAATCTGAATAATGCCTATCCAAGTCTGCTGAATTGTACCATTGTCAGTAACCATGCTGATGGTTATGGTGGCGCTATCAATAGTTTGGATATGTCTTATCCGAGTCTTATTAACTGCATCGTATATGGAAATACTGCGACATTAGGTAATGGAGGTATCCTGAAGGCTGCAACTGGTGCAGATTTAATATATAATAGTATGGTTCAGGGCCTTACCGGTTTTGATGATAACGGAAATATTCAATTTTCTGGATCAATCGCAGATTTATTTACCGATCCTGTAGCTTCAGACTATTCACTAAAAACGGGAAGTCCGGTTATTAATATGGGGCGTAACAATAATATAGCCACAGCAGGGGTTAATACTGACCTTGCCGGAAACAACAGAATTATAGGTGGATCGGTGGATATGGGAGCTTTTGAAGCCGATGGATGTGCCACTACGGCAATTTTATACGTGGATGGGCAGTTAAGTTTAAACAGTTCCGGAAGTATTAATCTGGCCGCTGCAACGGGAAACGGAGCCAGCTGGGCCACCGCTTATAAAACCCTGGGGGATGCCCTGACCCAGGCCAGTAGTTGCCCGAATGTAACAGAAATCAGAGTGGCCGGAGGGACTTATTATCCACAGGGTATGGAAGGAGTTTTAAATGAAAGGACGGATGCTTTTACAATTACCAGAAGTAATCTGAAGGTCTTGGGCGGATATAATTCGGCAACAGGGCAGCGGGATATAACCGCAAATCCGACTATTTTAAAGGGTTATCCTGCTTCTCCAAGTTATCATCTTTTAGTGCTGGCTGAAGTTCCAGCCTCTGATAGTCTTATTTTGGATGGTTTTACAATTAATGGCGGAATGGCCGATAATGACATCGATTTTGAGCAAATAGGAGCTGGGACGTATATTTTTCATGATGTGGGGGCCGGGGTTTATTTATCAACTGTAGGGGCCAACGTGGTCTTACGTAACTGTATTATAAATGGCAATAAGGCTGCTACCGGAGCAGGTATTTATGCAGAGTTTTCTTATGCTACTTTCGAGCATTGTATTATAGAACAAAACGAGGTATCTGCCGATACATATTTTCCTGGTTATGGTGCAGGTCTTTATGCTACTGGGTCAGAGCTCAGTTTTAAGGACTGTTCTTTTCTAAATAATAATAGTGAGGGGAATGGTGCCGGTCTGTATATGGATGCGTCTAGCTTTCATATGTCTGGTTGTAGTATTATTGGAAATGAGGCTGGAGGAGATGGCGGCGGTGTTTTTAGCTCCTTTGGGTCTATGGATTTACTGAATTGTATTTTTCAGGATAATTCGGCTACGGGTAATGGTGGAGGATTCTACAATAGCGGCACAAATCCCGCATTCACAAATGTGTCTTTTATTCAAAACCAGGCGGATGGCAGTGGTGGAGGTATTTATAATGAAACCGGTGTTCCCGTATTAACCAATGCGACAATAGCTGGTAATACTGCGTCGGAGGCTTCGGCCTTTTACACTACCCTAGGTTCAATGCCAGAGGTCAACAATTCCATTATCTATGGTGGAATTACCGGGAATTATGAATCGAAGTATAGTTTACGGGAAGGCATCGCTGGCGGTTCCAATGGTAATCTGGATGGTACGAAATATAGCTTAACGGAAGTTTTCAATAGCCCTGCTACCGGAGATTTTAGTCTGTTAGACGCTTCGCCTGCTATTAATAAAGGAAGCAATCAGCTTTTTGTCGGTCTGAATTTGGATACAAAAGATGTCGTAGGAAACTCCAGGGTCTATAAAGGACTTATTATTGATATGGGTGCCTACGAGTATCAGGGAGAGCCGGTAGCTTTGCCGGTATCATTGATTAGTTTTATTGCAATAGCTCAGAATAATCAGGCAAGACTGAGCTGGCAGACAGGCTCTGAGCTATTCTGTGAAAGGTTTGATATTTTTAGAAGTACTGACGGCGTCCAGTTTACGAAAATAGGATCTCTGCCAAGTAAAGGCAATTTTTCAAATGGTGCGAATTATGATTTTTACGATATTAATCCAGTATCTGGCCATAACTACTATCAATTAATAGAAGTGGACCAGGATGGGAGCTCTAAAAATATAGGCGTTAAGGACGTGGTGTTTAAGGAAGATGCACCCTTAGTCAAAATCTATCCTAATCCTGTAAAGAATATCGTAAGGGTTGAATTTGGTCGTTCTAAATATTCTTTATTGGAACTACTGGATCTAAATGGTCGAAGGTTGAAGGTATTGTCTGTGAATGTTTCTGATACCATAAAAGAAATAGATCTGACTGATTTACCTAACGGGATATATCTGATTCGCTTAAGTGGAAAGGGAGCGATAATGGCTAAAAAGGTTATTAAAAATTAGTAAAACACTGCTTAGTTGATAATGAGAAAGGGCTTGATTTATGTATTAAATCAAGCCTTATTTTATGGCAGGGAATGGATTAGGTTACTAGGATTATAAATATTACATAAATAGTAGGAACTGTAGAGGCAGGTTAATCTTGCTCCTAAATGACTGAATCAATCTCTTTTTATAAAAATATCAAAAAAAAGTCACCGATTGCTGCTTAATGGCATATAAAGATTGTGTATGTGTATCATTCATTTTCAATTTTTTATTTGAATGAAAGAGTTTGCTTTCATATGCTATTATTTTTTAATATCTGACTTCCTGTTTCTAGAAATAATGGCGGAAGGTCAGGCTTTTAGTCTCCTTACCTCCCGCGAAAATATTATTTGGTTATTCTATACCTATGGAATCATAGATTAATACTTTATCCCAATACTGGGCACAATTATCTCTGAAGGCATCATGAATAGGGTCCGTCTGATACAGATCATGATCCTCTTGATTCTCAAAAGTGCATACCAGCGCGTAGTCATAACTCCTGTCAATAACAGGTCGATCCGTTGGAGCGGGTTCTCCAACATGAAATGCTGCCAGATTTTTAATTTGGCCAAGACTGTTGACGCCTTTTACAAAAGCGGCTCTTCCTGTTGCATCAAGTTCTTTTTTTAACCAGAAATTTACTACATGCACAAATTTGCTCATAATTATAATAAAATTTAATGTGTTTGAGAGATGGTCCCTAAATTAAATAAAAAAAATATTATAAGCGTGTAATTGTTAAGTGTGTATCTTAAAAGGATGGATTAGTATCAGAAAAACGGTAAACCTTATGCACATTTGGCTCAATTTGCACTCAAATTGTCTAAATTTAGCCTTTATTATCCTTGTTCAAATCCTTTAATTCATGAGTACACAGGTAAATGTTCATCAGGTTTTTGCTAGATATTTTAAGGATCCGACTATTGAACCCTATCTTTTTGAATTATCAAGAATGTTGGCAGAAGGCCATATCTGTTATGATCCAACCTTAATTGATGTAGAAGAATTAAAACAGGCTGGTTATGATCAATTGCCAGACTTGAATGCGCTTACCAAATCACCTTTAATTTCTGACGGGAATCAACATACCCCTTTTGTGCTCATTAATAATAACCTTTATATGCAAAGGTATTATTATTACGAATCATTGGTATTAGAGCGAATAAAAGAATTTATTCTAGAAGAAAATAAAACCAGATCTGAGAGATTTAAAAAAATATTAGATCTTAAAGAAATCATTGCCGGATTATTTGGCAGTAAGCATATGCAGCAGGGCCCGGTTGATTGGCAATTGATGGCAGCTTTAACTGCGGTATTACATGATTTCTCTATCATAACAGGCGGACCGGGGACGGGAAAGACGACCACGGTTGCAAAGGTTTTAGCGCTGTTATTACATATGAATAGAGCATTGAAAATCGCCTTATGTGCCCCAACAGGAAAAGCAGCTGCCAGAATGGCTGAATCATTAAGATATGCCGGTAAGGATAGTGCTCCATTTATTAAGGATGTTTTTGAGGCCTTAAAACCGGCCACAATTCATAGACTGCTGGGTAGCTCAGAACATAATGTCCGGTTTAAGCATAACCGTGAAAATCCACTACTGGCAGATATTGTCATAGTGGACGAGGCATCCATGATTGACGTGGCTTTGATGGCAAAATTAATGGATGCTATTGGCCAGGGCACCAAACTAATTTTATTGGGTGATAAAGATCAGCTCGCTTCTGTAGAAGCCGGCAGTCTGTTCGGGGATTTATGTAAAGCGTTGCCTGTTTTGAATGAATTTAGCAACGGTTATCTGGATGATTTGAAATCCTTGCTTCCTGAAGGTACAATTTTGCCCGCCCGGGGAGATAATAGGGGTGCAAATCATTTACTATATGAACATATTGTTGAATTAAAGTACAGCCACCGATTTTCAGATCAAAAAGGAATTGGTAAACTCAGTAAAGCTATATTGAATAATCAGCCAGATAAAATAGCCGGATTTTTTGACAATCTGGATGAGGAAGTAAAAATAGACTCAAGCTATGACAAAAGGCTGTTTGAAGACTTTGTTATGGGCTATCTTGATTTTATAAAAGAAAAAGATATAAAAGTTGCTTTAAAGAAGATAAATCAATTAAGGGTACTGGCAGCTGTTAGGGAAACAGCTCAGGGAGTCCATGCTATAAATGCGGCAATTGAGAAGATACTAAAGCAAAAGGCCGGTCTCAAGCCATATAGTATTTTTTATGAAAATCGGCCGATTATGGTGACAAGTAATAATCATCAGCTAGGCCTTTTTAATGGGGATATTGGTATTATAAGGGCAGCAGAAGATGGGATAATGCGGGCTTGGTTTGAAGCTGCCGACGGAAGTTTAAAATCGGTATTACCTGGCTTTATTAATTCTATGGAAACGGCTTTTGCGATGACGATTCATAAAAGCCAGGGTTCTGAATTTAATCAGGTAATGATACTATTACCTGAGAAAAAACAGGCGGAGCGAATGATGACAAGGGAGTTGCTCTATACGGCAGTTACCAGGGCCAAGGAAAAAGTAATTATTCAAGGCAGCCAAGAGGCAATTCTCTCAGCAGCAGCAATTGGGATTCATCGCGGGTCAGGCGTAATTAAAAGACTTTGTAAATAACCAAAGAATATTATTAAATCAATTGATATATAATGGCATTTCAGTTAAAGGCGTCAAATTCTTTAAAGATACTGGCAAAAAATCTTTGCCTGGATATGCAGGCATATAAAGGGCATGTGTTCAGGCCACATTATATAGTTACCCAGACCGAGGGAATGAATAATTGGCTAGGATCCAAGCTGGCTGAATGGCAGGGGATTGCCGCGGGTATTCAATATCTGAAACCCAACGATCTTATTTTTAAAATTTATTTACTACTTGGCGGAAAAGCAATAGCTACCATGAGCGCTGATAATTTAAGTTGGTTACTATATCAGCTGATGGGGGAAAATGAATTTTTAGAGCAGTTCCCTAAAATAGCGGATTATTATGCCGTTAATTCAAATGGAGAAATGCCATCCAGTGAAATTGATCTGGATGCGGCAAAGGTAAAAAGGTATGGCCTGGCTCAAAAAGTAGCGGATTTATTTGATCAATATCAGATTTACCGTTCTGATATGATTACGGAATGGAATAATGGAAATCATAAAATCCAAGAGCTGGAAGCCTGGCAATATTATCTTTGGGATAAGGCCAGAAATAAACAGCGAGATGAACAGCAAATTGATAGAAAAGCGTTTGCTGATAAAAATGAAATAGCAGATTATATTAAAAATGCATTGAAGGAGAACGGAGAATCATTGGATATTCTGCAGTCAAAAATGCCTGCAGTGTTTATTTTTGGCATAAGCCTTCTGACAGAGTTTCATTTAAAGATTTTCGATTTATTGGCTTCCCGAATGCAGATTTATTTTTATCTGTTGAATCCTGCACCAGCAGATTATTGGTATGATGACCTCAGCGTTAAAAGACTCATTTTTTTGCAAAAATTAGGAAAAGCTGCCGTGGAAGAACAGCCACAGGGAAATCCTTTATTACATAGTATGGGCAAAGTAATTAAGGATGCTTTCGTCATGTTATTTAAAAATGATGAAATTTTAAATAGTTATGAGCCTTTAGAGGAGTTGTGGCCGGAACCTGACAGTCTGCTTCATAAATTGCAACGTTCCATATATGAAAATAAAACACCTCAAAAAGAAACAGCGTTTTTTGAGCCTACGGATTTAATTGATAAAAGTTTGTCTATCCATGCCTGTTATAGTCCGCTTAGGGAAGTGGAGAGTCTTTACAATTTTTTGATATATCTGATTGATCAAAAAAGAGAAAGTCTTTCACCCAGGGATATTGTTGTAATGGTAAGTGATATTGACTTATATGCGGCTTATATCAGAGCGGTGTTTGATCATGCTCCGTACCAGTTTTCTTACCGGATTGCTGATGAAAAATTTACAACTGCTGATAGTATTTCAAGTGCGCTGGAAAGCTTGCTGTTATTGGAACCTAATGGATTTACCTCAGAGAATATAATGAGATTATTGGATAGCTCTTACATTAGAAGTCATTTGGGTATCAGTCAATTAGGTTTGATTAAAGACTTGTTGGACGCTTCGGGAATTAGATTTGGGATAGAAGGAGCCCATAGAGATGATTCCATTTATGTTAGTTGGAAATATGGTCTACAGCGTATTATGTATGGAATTTGTATGGTAGGAGATGATGAAGTCGGATCCGGCCCTGATGGGTTTTATCCTTTGAATTTTGTAGAAGGTAGTAGTGCTGAAGAAGTCATTCGTTTTGTTAGTTTTGTGGAAGCTTTGATGACTATGCTTGAAAACAGACAAAAACCCAGATCACTTGACGGATGGACTGAATTTATAAAAGAATTAATTACTCAATTTATTTTAAAGGAGGAATTACAGGGGGGAGATGAATTTGATTATTTGGATATGTTATTGAAGGACTATAACAGCTCTGCCGCTTTTTTGTCTGAGACACTTAGTTTTGATGTCTTTATGCAGAGTTTTGGACAACGAATCCTGTTATCCACTAGAGAGGCGAATTTTGCTTCCGGAGGCATTACCTTTTGTTCCTTAATTCCTATGAGAAGTATTCCATTTAAGGTTATTGCACTTTTAGGACTTGACTATGATAAGTTCCCCCGAAAAGAACATGCACTAGGGTTTAATCTGATGGAAATGGAAAAAAGAGCAGGTGACAGAAACGTTAAGGTAAATGACAAACACTTGTTTTTGGAAACTATTTTATCTGCGGAACAATATCTTTATATAAGTTATATCGGCAGAAGTATCAAAGATAATACAGATATTCCACCATCTATTTTAGTAGATGAGTTAATTGATTTTATAGATACGAATTGTTCGGCAGCTATAGCTCATGATGAATCCCTTGCTGAGTTTAAAAAAGATAAGGTTATTGATGCCAGAAATGTATTGGTTGTTAAACACGCCTTGCATCATTTTAGTAAATTTCAACCGGGTGGCATCCCTCAGTATCTGCATTTGAAATCAGTTGCCGAAAACCTGAATGATATCGCTGTTTCTCATGAACTACCAGATAATGAATCGAATGAAATATCTTTAGAGGCGTTTTATAGATTTTTGCAACATCCAATTAAAGGTTACCTAAATGCAGTTGCTGGTATTTATTATGAACAGATGGATGATGTGTTAAAAGAAGAAGAAATATTTGAACTTAATGGATTGGAATCTTACCAGTGCAGAGTTGATTTAATGGAATTGTCGGATGAAAGTGCGTGGGAACATTTTCGGGATAAAGGGGTTAAGACAGGGAGGCTGCCCCTTAAAAATAGTTCCAGAATTGCTATGAATGATTTATTGGAAACAGTTGCTCCTGTAAGAGAATTGCTGCTTAAGGAAACCAAAGGGCTGGAATTGCATCAATTTCCTGTATCTTATAATTTTAAGGAGATAATACTAAAAGGTGTTATTGATGTTTATGGGGAAGATCAGTTAATATTGGTTTCCTGGTCTAAAAATGAATTCAAAAAGGTCTTGGAAGGTTATATAAAATATTTGTTGTTATTGGTCAGCGGAAAGGATGTCTCTTTTACGTTATTGTCATTTCATAAAAGAAAAGCTTTTAAGGCTAAGCAAATCAAATCAGAAGAAGCCAAATTGCAGATAGAATTATTATTGGAGCTGTATCAGAAAGGACATGAGTATGTATTGCCGTTTATCTCGGGTTTAGAAATGAAAACTGATGAATATGAAACATGGTACGATAAAGTAAGGGCTAAGTGTTCAGGTACTGATTATAAAGATGATTATCTTATTAAGATTAACGAGCTGGATATGTTTACTCAGGAAGCTTTTGAGCAATACAAGCAGTTACAGGCGTTAATCGAAGCGCCATTACTCAAATTGTTTGACGGGTTTAAATTGAATAATTAATAGAAAGAGTATCGTAAAATATACGGATTATGCCCATGGAAGAATTGAAATTTGATGCCAAGACTGTAAGGTTATCCGGTACTAACTTAATTGAAGCAAGTGCCGGAACGGGCAAAACATATTCAATAGCCATTCTTGTGCTTAGGATATTATTAGAAAAGACCGTTGATGAAAAAGATAAAGAAAGAAATATTTCGATTAAGGAAATATTGATGGTCACCTTTACAAAAGCTGCTGTGGCTGAACTTGAGGAACGTGTAAGGCAATTTGTAAGAAATGCTTATCGGGTAAGTCAAGGGTTAGGTTGTGAAGATCAAACAATTATGGATATTGTACAGTCTGCTATTCATGTCCAGGGTAAATCTGAAGTAGATAGGAAATTGAAAGAGGCTGTTGAATTTTTGGATGAAACCTCTGTTTTAACTATTCATAGTTTTTGTCAGCAAATTCTGAGAGAGTTTGCTTTTGAGACCAGACAGTCATTTTCCGTAGAGCTGATTGCAGATTTATCTGATGTTTTCAGACAGCAGATAAATCAGTTCTGGCGTAGCCAAATAACGGTAATGCCAGTTGATATGTTGTCTTATTTTGGGAAAAAGCTTAGTCGCAAGAATTTGGGTGAAGTTGTTAATGATTTTTTTAATGGTAAACCGATCTTGAATTACACGCAAGGGGAGCAATATATTTTAAATGATGCTTACTGGGAGATGTGCAGGTCTGAATCAGCACATTTGAATGGCCAAATAGACCTGTTAAAGCAGCAAATGCTGGACTTTTGTATAAACGAACACGCATTTTTATTAAATGCAGTTGATAAGAATACGCATAGCCGAAATGCATTTGCAGGTATTATTAATAATCCCGAACTCTTTTTATCTGCATTTTTAAAAAAGTTAGATAATCCGCCCGGATATATAAAAAATAATTTTGGACAATTATTCGAATTAGCTGAATCTTTTAATAGACTGAGCCGTGAACGGGATGATATGGCCGAGCGGCAGTTATTATTTATCTATGCAGCTGCTATTTATGATATTGCCCCAGCAGTAAATGCTTATAAAGAGAAGCATGGGCAGTTGTCCTTTGATGATTTAATTGATCAGTTACATAATAGACTCTATGTAGAACACAATGATGAATTGGTTGTGGCCATTCAAAAGAAATTTAAAGTTGTATTTATTGATGAGTTTCAGGATACTGACCGTAAACAATATGATATCTTTAATTCAGCATTTGGTCGAAATACAGTTGTGTTTTATATTGGAGATCCGAAGCAAAGTATTTATGCCTGGCGAAAGGCGGATATTGCGACCTATTTAATGGCTGCTTCACAGGTAGATAATAAATATGGAATGCATATTAATTACCGTTCCTCCGATGATTTTATTGATGCGATGAATAGTTTTTTTATGCCGCATCAAAATTTTGACACATTTTATTATCAAAATAGTCCTACAGGGATTTATTATCATCAGGTTAGCCCTCCGGCGGAAAATAAGAAGGCTAATTTGCTGTATAAAAATGACAGATTTCCTGTTATTAATATAGTGGAAGCAAATAATGCCAAATTAGTACAAGCTGCGTTAGTTGCTCAGGTGGCTGCTCTTTTGGCGGGAGATTATGAAATAGTGGAGGCTCATAGAAATGAAAATGGAAATCGTGTTTTGAAAAGACGATCTGTGCGCCCAAATGATATTGGTATCCTGGTTAGGGCGAATAATGATGCTATACCGTTTAAAAATGATTTGGCTAAGTTAGGGATTCCTTCAGTAGTTATTGGTTTATCTAAAATTCTTGGGTCTGAAGAAGCCAAAAATGTTTTATATGTGCTTGAGGCCATTTTGAACCCGACCAGAAATACAATCAACAGGGCCCTTCTGACTTCATTTACAGGGTTGAATCTGCATGAAATGATGAATCAGGATGAGGTAATGACCATAGGAAGGTTTAGTTCTTATAAATTGGAGTGGGAAAAAGACGGGGTTTATAAAGCCTTGTTTTCATTTATCGCGGATTATAAGGTGGAAACATATCTGACAGATTCTTTGACCAGGGGTGGTGAACGCATTATTTCTAATTTATATCAAATTATTGAACTTCTATATAAACAGCAAATTTCCAAAAATTTGTCTGCAATTGAACTCATTGACTGGTTAAGACGTGGGATAGAAAATCCAAGGGAAGATGGAGATGAGTATGAGCAGAGGGTCGAAAGTGATGACCTGTGTGTGACGATTATGACTATACATAAAAGTAAAGGCCTGCAATTTAATATTGTGCTTACAGATGCCCTGGATATGAATGTCAGCTTGGATAAGAAGCAATTTATTGAATTAAAAAATGAGTCTGGTGAAAATTTTATTTTGCCGATAAACATGGCGTTGGAAGAAAATAAGGCAGAATATACACAACAACAATTACAGGAGAATCGTAGAATGATTTATGTTTCCCTAACCAGAGCCGTTTACGGGTGTTTTATATATAGTTCAATCAGTGTAAACAAGAAGGCAACTTCGGCTATTCATGATTTTTTAACGGCATTTAAAGATATGCTTCCTCCCGGAATTGACTTTACTGAGCCTTTAGCTATAAGTAAGGGTTTTCGATACAAAAGACAATCAGATGGTTTTGATAAAAGAGCAGTGCCTGCTAATAATGAGGTGTATTTTAATTTAATTGAAAACGATTGGCGTAAACTCAGCTATACCTATTTGGCGGCGTCCGGTTTTCATCATAATAAATTTGAGGGATCAATTTTTGAAAATGAATATGATCAGTTTGTGTTTGAGGACTTAAAAAGGGGTAATATCACTGGTAATTTACTTCATGATATATTTGAACATATTAGTTTTGAACAACCTGCCTTTTGGTCTGAGGTTGTGGATAAAGCGGTCAATCGATATGCCCCACATGTTGCAGGACTTTATAAAAAGAACCTAATCCACTTACTTCAACATGTGTCCGAAGCCAGTATCATAACTGACCAGGGCTCATTTAGTTTACGAGAAATGGATGCTCATAGGAGGTTAAATGAATTTGAATTTGATTTTCCCGTAAGGTATTTTGAGAGGGAAGCGTTGTCGGGTTTTTTAGGAGAACGTGCGAGATTGCAAGTTGCAAGAGGGAGTGGCTGGGAAGGTATGATGAATGGTAAGATTGATATGTTTTTTGAATTCGGTGGTAAATATTATTTATTAGATTGGAAATCCACTTATTTAGGGAGCAGTTTGACAGATTATAATAAGGAAAGTCTTGATATTCAGATGTCCATGCATAATTATGATCTTCAATACTTAATTTACACGGTTGCAACGGTTAAGTATCTTGAGCAGCAATTGGTTGATTTTAATTATGAACGTGATTTCGGTGGAGTACTATATTATTTTCTGCGTGGTATCAGGAAAGGTGAAACAACAGGTGTATTCTATACCAGGCCTGATAAAAAGTTGGTATATGAATTAATTAACCTATTTACGGGGGCTAATACCTAGATTCTTCAATATATTGTTCAACTGTTTTCGAACACTGGTACAATGGGTAGAAGTCGAAGATCTTTTTGTGAAAATATTGCCGGGATTCTTTCGTTTTGCTTTAGCGTATTGAGTTTAAAAATAATGGAATATTATAATTTATTATTTGCAGGCAAAGGCATCTTGATTGAGCATGATCAATACAATTAGGCTTAAAAAAATAAGCCCTGGTAGAAACCAGGGCCGCAACCAAAACTAACTGCTTATGAGAAATATAAAGTTCAGGTTTATAAGTGAATAAAACAAATTTATCTGTTTATAATAACAATTTGTTTAGTGTTGCCATGGTTATCATGAAATTAAGTTAAATTTTAGTAGTTTAGTTTGTTGGATTTTAGGCAGTTTACAAACAACCTGCTGAATGTTGTCCCGTTGATTATATTCATAATTAATAAGCGATTTTGCTGATGGTTTTGCCTCATGTGTAGAACGGATTTCCCATTCCTATTGTTTGAACGACTTGTTTCTATTGATATTTTTTCTGGCAAATAATTTGAACTACTACTGAAGTACTAAAGCTTATAGTCATGGCAAAATATTCGCATAAAGCACAAGAAAAAGTTGAAAAATCAATGAAAGAAATGAAGGAGGGAAAATTGAAAAGTGGCAGTGGTAAGAAGGTGACTAATCCTAAACAGGCTGTTGCAATTGGCCTTTCTGAGGCGAGAAAGGAAGGCGCGAAGGTGCCGAAAAAGAAAAACAGTGAAAAGAAGTAATGGAATGATTACTGATTTAATTTAGTAAACCCTATTTATAACCTAATATAAACACATTTATGAAAACTGGAGATTTAACAACGCTTTCTTCCATAATGGATAAGCTGAGGGAAAAGAAACTAGATACAGAGTTCAAATGGTCAGAACAGGGATTTACAGCAGACAGAGGTAAGTTTTATCAGCCTGAGAATTTGACAATTATTCGTACGTATAGATTTGAGGGCGATTCAAATCCTGATGATTCTTCTATTTTATATGTGATTAAAGCAGAAGACGGGTTAATTGGTTATTGTTTAGATGCCTATGGTGCTAATACGAATCAGGGACCGGAGTTTAATAATTTTATTAGAAATGTACCTGTAGAAGGAAGAGAAGATCAGATTGAATTTGATCTGTAATTGGAGTTCATTTTTATTTTACCATTAAAATTTTAGTTATGTCTAATTTGTTATATATAATTGCTGTAATTCTTATTATAGGTTGGATTTTGGGATTTTTTGTATACAGCGCAGGCGGTTTAATTCATATTTTACTCGTAATTGCCATTATTGCAATTTTGATTCGTGTAATAAGAGGAGGCAAGGCTGTATAGCTTAGGGTATTGTTTAAGTCTTAAATTATTCGGGTTATATATGGGGGTATTTATCATTTGATGGATACCCCTTTTTTGATGGCAGTTCGTTTAATATTTGCAGCAACTTTTCTTGTCGTTTTTACTTAGGCAAAATAATGTTACGGGGATAGCCATCAGTGCTAATAAGGCTGCCAGTTCCCCTTTTTTAAGCATTTTAATAGCTAAGGCGCTACATAGGGTTGCTGTGCCAAGGCTTAACAGAGTATTTGTAGGAATTTTGTTAACCTGGTTAGTTTCTTTTTTGCCATTTGAATCCTGATTTGAATGTTTGGTATGTTTCATATTAGAAGAATTATATGGTTTTCAATATGGACAATTCATTCAAAAATTGTTCCATAGGCTATTGTTGTCTTTGGTGAAAGTTAAGATTGGGTTTTCTTTTGGGTCTGGCATAGCTATTGGTCTTTTAATTTAAAAAATATATTGACTATGACCAGGAAGGATAATAAAATTGCCGATACTGATCCCGTAAACTTGGATAGTAACGCGGATCAAAAATATGCTGAATCAATGCAGCAAAAAACTGAATTGATCAATCAGAAAGTTGATTCAGAGGATGCACAAAATCCTGAATTTTTAAATGCTGATGATGGTGCAAGTTCAGTAGATGAGGAGCAGGTCGTCAATCAGGATAATGTGAGTGAAGAAGAAATTAAGGATTTATATAATGCGGCCAATCGTATGCCAGGGAAAGATGATTTGTTGGATCAGGAATTTCTGGATGATCAGGACGATGATGGTTCGCCACTTAACGAGGAGGATGATTTTTTGGGTGAAGATTTGGATATAGATCAGGATGAAGCGGATTCTAATATTTATGATGATAATGAAAAAAATTCCGTTCCTTGATGGAAAAGAATACTGAAAATATAGTTAGAGAACTTATTGCATTAAATATGGAACGGATGTATCTGTATCAAAATGCAAAAGAGCTGGTAAATGCGACGGAAATGAGGCAGTATTTAGCAGGCATTGCGGCTCAAAGTGAAGGCTATGTGATGGAATTAGAATATATTATAAGAATGTACGAAGGTTCCATTGGCCGGGCTGCAAGCCATAAAATGGGAAACGCTCCGTTTGGTAATGCTCGGCAGGAAAAACAAAGTGAGCATTCTATTTTGCTCCAACTGTTTAATAATGAGAAAAAAGCAATGGAAACTTATGATTCATTATTGGCTAATGGGTCTGAATTAGATAATAATTTATTTGAACGAATAAGAACTCAGCAGTCGGAATTAAGGGAGTGTCGATTGAAGCTGGAAAAACTGATAGGCGGCTGAATTGATCTCATAGACCTGTTTTGAGGGAGAGATATTCCCCAAAATGAGATGAAATTACCCATATATGGTTTAACAAATGTATATATGTAAAACTTTCTTTATTATTTAAATATGGAATAATTATTGCTTTTTAGGGGTAAAACAAAGCTTCTGTAAAACACCAATGGGGGATTTAAAATTGTTTATTCCTGGAATTGGTTTACTTATGAAGCGTTATAAAAGGGACCAACGAGATTCTTGTTTTTAGTCAATCATCTTAAACTCAGTAACCTATGTTGCGTAAAATCTTAATTTTGGATAAGGATTTGGCCATGTGTCAGAAATTCAGTAGTTTCTTGAGAAGTAATGGATTTGTTGCAGCTAGCACCAGTTGCAACAAGGAAGCGTTACAGTTGATTAAGGCTTCCGATTTTGATTTAATTCTTTGTGATAGTGAGCTGAAAAATACTTACCCAGTTGATTTTTTATTGAAAATTAAAAAATTAAAACCTGGTATTCCCATTATTAGTATAAGCGATTCAAATAATGTTCAAACGGCTGTTGAATTGATGAAAAGTGGTGCCTTCTATTTTATGCTGAAACCTATTAATCCGGAAAGGTTATTAGATGTTGTTGAATCTGCATTAAAGGATAGGTACACAACAAATAAAGATCAAAATGCAGCTTCTAATGATTTAAGTAATCAGGTAAATAGCCAGTCGCGAGTAAATACTGAATGTGATAAATTAGCTACTCAGGGCTATCCTTATATAACCGGGGTCAGCGAGGTAAGTAAAAAATTGTATAAATCCATTGATTTGGTAGCGCCCACTAACTATACTGTTATTATTCATGGAGAAACTGGTACTGGTAAAGAATCTGTTGCAAGAATGATTCATGAAAAGAGTAAAAGGAAGGATGGGCCGTTTTTAGCGGTCGATTGTGGAAGTCTTTCAAAAGAACTGGCAGCCAGTGAATTGTTCGGACATGAGAAAGGAGCTTTTACCGGTGCTCTTCAAACGCGTGAAGGAGCCTTTGCCTTAGCGCATGGTGGAACCTTATTTTTGGATGAGATCGGTAACCTGTCTTACGGCGTACAACTCTTTTTGCTTAGGGCAATTCAGGAACGGGTTGTTCGTAAAGTAGGGAGTACACTGGAGAAGCCGGTGGATGTGAGATTGATTGTTGCTTCAAATGAGGATTTATCCAATGCTGTAGTTCAACGGAAATTTAGGGAGGATCTTTATCATCGATTGAATGAATTTTCTATCACAGTGCCAGCACTAAGAGATAGAAGAGTTGATTTACCCATGTTTGTTGAAAGTTTTGTAACACATGCCAGCCGACGTCTGGATAAAAATATTCTTCCCCCTGTAAAATCAGCCATGGAGATTTTGGAAACTTATAGCTGGCCGGGAAATATCAGAGAATTGCTTAATACCATAAAAAAAGCCTGTCTTTTTACACCGAATGGAATGGCTATAACAGAACAATATTTACCTGATGAGATAAAAATGTCTGATCAGTTTTTGCAGGCAATTGATTTTAACGCCGGTGTTAATACAGATAGCCGAAGTGAGGAATTGAAATTAATGGAGATGCCCCGCGGGTCAGATATGTACCCGAAGGAAGATAAAACGCTAAAAGACATAGCCTCCAGTGCTGAGCTTAATAAAATTATGCATACGTTGCGGAGTGTTAAATTTAACAAGAGCAAGGCCGCTGAAATATTAAATATAGATAGAAAGACGCTTTATAATAAATTGAAAAAGATTAATGTCTAAAAGGTTTTGATAGTATAAATATAATCTTGGTGTTAAACAACAGTAAGGCAAATTGGCATTAGTGATTTAAATATGGTAAAGCCAATTCAGGCAAGATGCTTGTGGTATTTAAATTTATAAATTAAATATCATGACAGTATCACCTGATGAAAACACCAGTGGCAATTGTGCTGATTTAAATACTAAATACAAGCTTTAAAAACGCTTTATTTAAGCTTAAACAAAGCGATGTGTCATATTTAAGTGATGCTGTCTATTTTTCGGAAACGAGGTTCAGAATCCATCTGTTTTGCTGAAAACAAAAATAGCATCGGATAATCAGATGAAATCCTTAATCTCTGACATTCCTATTAATGCAGATAATGAGCCTATTGAAGACAGTATTTTCATAAGGAATGTGCAATGAACTATTTTACCAACCCGTTGTTGTGTTTAAATTATCGAAGCTAAATATTAATTATGGTTAGAAAAAAGGAAAATCAGGATATAAAATCTTCTGCCAGGAAGGCCGATCATGCAGGTAAAGAAAAAGTCGTTAAAACAGCGACAGTAAAAAGCGCTAAAAGGCATAGCTATCCTTTTGGTATTATTGGTAATTGTTCTTATTTAGCCCATATTAAGACAAATACGAATGTGTGCTGGTTATGTATGCCCAGATTTGACAGCAGTTTTATTTTTGGAGGACTTGTGGATGTCGAAAAAGGAGGAGAGTTTTCGATTTTGCCTGAAGGTAAATACACAAGCACTCAATATTATAAAGAAAATACGAATATATTATGTACCGAGATAACCTGCGAGGAAGGGCGTTATAAAGTGACGGATTTTGCGCCACGTTTTAATTTGTATGATCGGTATTTTAAGCCTCTTATGCTGGTACGGAAAATAGAACCTCTTGAAGGTACACCGCAGGTAAAAATTATCTGCAAACCTGTAACCGAATATGGAAACAGGAAGTTAAAAGCAAATCCCGCTAGTAATCATATTGATTATTTTGGGGCCGAGGCTACCGTAAGATTGACAACTGACTTTTCCATCAACCACATTTTAGCAGAAACTTTTAGCGTTCTTAATGATACTAAATATCTGGTATTGACATATGGTAGTCCTCTGGAAGCACCGCTCGCCAGTACGGTAGAGGATTTTTTACACAAGACTCAATTATATTGGGGTGCATGGGTGAAAAAAACCAGCATTGGTAATATGTATCAGAAACAGGTTATACGCAGTGCATTGGTACTTAAAATTCATCAATATGAAGATACAGGTGCAATTATTGCGGCCAGTACAACTTCACTGCCCGAGGCCCCGGGTACAGGTAGAAATTGGGATTATCGTTTTTGCTGGTTAAGAGACGCGTATTATATTCTTTTGGCATTTAATAATATTGGTCACTTTGAAGAAATGGAACGGTATTTTAATTACATCGCCAATATATCTGTTAAAGAGAAGGGGCGTTTTCAACCACTTTATGGGATTGCAGGGGAAAAGAATTTAAAAGAACAGATATTGGGATTATCAGGTTATCTGGGCAATGTTCCGGTAAGGATAGGGAATGAAGCATCTACTCATATTCAGAATGATATTTATGGTCAGGTAATGCTTTCTTTATTGCCCCTTTATACTGATGAACGTTTTGTATTGCGTGAAAAATCAGACTCCTCCGCTTGGATTGGCTCCTTATTAAAAAAAATTGAAATGGTAATGGATGAGCCCGATGCCGGTCTATGGGAGTTTCGGAATTTTAGAAATTATCATTGTTATACTTATTTATTTCATTGGGCAGGATGTCAAGCTGCCGTAAAGATTGCCAGGCGCATTCAGGATAGGAAGCTAGAAAGCTGGGCTGAAAAATTAAAATCTAAAGCTGCTGCCAAAATTGAATCCTGCTATGATAAAAAAAGGAAGGTTTACTTGCAAGCCTCAGATTCCACTTATTTGGATGCTAGCACGCTTCAGTTGATAATGATGCACTATTTGGATCCTTCTTCTAAAAAAGCCCAGGACCACTTAAAAGCTGTGGAAAGTAAACTTGCAGCACCTGGGGGCCTTTTTTACAGATATTTGCATAAAGACGATTTTGGTTATCCAGATACGACTTTTCTGATTACTGCATTTTGGCATGTTGAAGCACTTACTGCAGTTGGCAGAGTTGATGAGGCGATTTCGAAGTTTGAAAAATTGCTTACCTATGGTAATCATCTTGGTCTTTTTAGTGAAGATGTGGATGCAGCCAATGGTAGCCAATGGGGTAATTTTCCCCAAGCGTATAGCCATGTTGGTTTAATGAATGCAGCTTATAGAATTGCGCAAAAAATTAACAACCCAAATTTCTTTTGACACTCGGGAATTAGTGTATTTATATGGAAACATATTTTATTCAATTAGTTCCGCTAAAAGATTCAACGCTTCTTCGGGAGTAGAGATGTAATAGGCTGCCCTGCTCATTCCTTGTCCAACTTTAATGGTGATGGCACCTTTTGGCATTGCCATAAAAGTATCCTCATCTGTTGTATCATCTCCCATGGCCAGATGGAACTCAGCTGGAAATCTGTCAAGCCATTTTTGTACACTTTTTCCCTTATTAATCAGGGCACTTTTGACTTCAATTACTTTATGACCTTCCAGGACTTGTAAGCCTTTATCCGCAACAAGGTATTTTAAATGTGCTGTTATTTCTTTAGCTCTTAACTCCCCCAAAGAAGATTCAACTTTTCTGTAATGCCATACCAGTGAAAAGT
Organism: Arachidicoccus rhizosphaerae; assembly: GCF_900107765.1. GTDB lineage: Bacteria > Bacteroidota > Bacteroidia > Chitinophagales > Chitinophagaceae > Arachidicoccus > Arachidicoccus rhizosphaerae. Next base: position 143,512 of record NZ_FNQY01000009.1, read on the forward strand.
CCTTCTCTTCAATAAATGATCCAGGGGTACGTATTTCGAATTGTTCTAATACGGGACGGATGTCTTTTTTCCAGTAATTGCTTAGATCTTCGTTTTTCTCCCATTCGCCATTGTCTTCTCTATACCAGGCGCCATGTTCTGCAATTATATCAAGGTGAAGGCCCTGCATCCATTTTTCTAATTGATTTTTTTGTCTGCCGCTAATAATTACGAGATGGTTTTGTGGCATTTCAGTCAATTTTTTTAATATACTCAACAAATGCTCTGTAGGAATGGCTTTTTGTGGATCTTTTTGAAAAGGAACCAGCGTCCCGTCATAATCAAGGAAAAATATCCGTTTGTTTGCATTTTGATACATTTTCCGAAATATTATCATGATATCCTGATTGATCCGCCTAGTTGATAATTTTATCTGCTGTTGTTTAATTGAATTAAGATGCATTAGAAAATTGTTTACCCAAATATGTATATCGAATTTTTTTAGGGTTTGTTGCATAATTTTAATACGTTGTTCTTGCTCTGTATCCGGCATTCTTAGTGCCTCTGCGATGGCCTCCGCAAGCCCTTGTTCATCGTTGGGGTTAATGATAGTTGCCTCCGTCAGTTCTCTTGCAGCACCTGCCATTTCACTTAAAATTAATACGCCGGGACGTAAGGATTTACTGGCAATATATTCTTTACAGACTAAGTTCATTCCATCTCTTAGGGGAGTTACCAGTGCAATATCTGCTGCATTGTACAGAGCAGAAAGCATGTCGAATGACCAGGCTCTATAAAAGTACTGAATGGGTTGCCAACTAAGGCTGCTGTATTCTGCGTTAATGTGGGACACAAGCTTGTCTATTTCCTGCTTAAGACGGTCATATTCTAAAACTTTATCTCTTGAAGGAACTATAAGTTGATAATAAATTACTTTTTCCCGGTATTGAGGATAATTCCTTAAAAAACATTCATATCCCTTTAATCTTTGTACAATTCCTTTACTATAATCGAGCCTATCAATTGAAATTACAAGTTTTTTGCCTTCTAATTGCGCTATGATTTTTCGGCTATATTTCTGTGTATTGGTGGATTTTACGTGATTGAAATATTTGTCATAATCTATTCCCATAGGGAATGCTTCAGCAGTTATAAGCCTTTTTTCAAATTCTATTACATTCATGTTGGATTGGACATCAAGAATTCTTAATATGGCACTTATAAAGTGCCTGACATCGTCATATGTATGGAAACCAATTAAATCTGCTCCAAGCATCCCTGTCAGCAATTCATTTCTCCAAGGGATTAATCTGAATACTTCATAAGAGGGGAATGGGATATGTTGAAAATACCCAATACTCACGTCAGGAAGTTGCTGTCGGATAAGCTGGGGGACGAGCATTAGCTGATAGTCATGAATCCAGATGGTGTCGCCAGGTTTTGCGACTTTCATAACCGCCTCTGCAAATTTTTTATTTACGCTTTGATAGGCTTGCCAATTCTTTTCGCTATAACTGGCGTAAGAGGGAAAATAATGGCATAGCGGCCATAAGGTTCGATTAGAAAATCCTTCATAATAATCATTGATCTCTGCATGCGTGAGGAAAATGGGCTCAAGTCCTTGTTGTCTTAAGGTGAGTTTGATTTCGGCTTCGGTGGATTCAGATTTAATCTGTGCACCGGGCCATCCAATCCAAATCCCTCCTTTTTCACGATAAAAACTTCCTAAACCTGTAGCCAATCCACCTTCACTCGTTTTTATTTGCCATTGCTTTTTCTTGATTTCTATTTTGATTGGAAGCCTATTTGAAACAATTATAAGTTTACCCTGAGTCATAGATTCTGCCATTATTAACACTGCTTATTGTTGCAATCGCTGTACCATTTGTAGATATTTAATTTCTGATTTAATTATTATCAGAAGTTTTTTTATGTATGATTCATATTCACTGACTTTTTTTGATGTGCTGAATTGACAGGACCTGATTTTAAAATGGAGGCTTTTTCTAATAAGTGATGTCATGATTGCTCATTTCATCCAATTAATTTCCCGATTTCAGTCGTTAAATATTTCTCCAAAGTAATTACGGCATAGGTTATTATGTATTTTGTTGATAATCAATATGGTGTGTATTTTTTAATTGTTGTTGCCGGAAAGGTTCTATTGGAAAGGCTTTTGTTTTAGCCATTATACTAAAGGTATAGAAGTTTAAATCTTATTAATTATGAATAAGCAAGGCGAAAATGAAATAAATGGAGACAAAAGATCGAAAAATGAACAATTATTCAAATGCGGACAATTATTAGAGCGACAGATAATCAGATTATGGTGGCTTGAGACTGATTGCCAGGTATTTTTGCAGTTTTGTGAGGCAAAGATTGAAACAGGCCGGCTGGGTAGTTTGGTGCATCAATTGCTATTGGGTGCAGAGTACAATATTAGGAGATTAAGAAAAATGTGCGAGGTTTTAAGTATTGAACCTTTATATTTTCAATTTGATTTTAAGGAAGAAATTGTTCAATTGATGCAATTTTCAAAACTTGCGCTTCATGACTTCGTTATTGAGGAAATGGTTTCTCATTGGAATTTGACGCTGGCGTTACAATGTTTAATCCATTATAAGCTGGTGTATTATGAATCCATGGCCGGTTGGTGCAAATATTTGAAATTATTAGGTATTCAGGAGTTATTGGAAGATTCTTTAGATGAATACCTGCATCTTGATCTTATGCTGAAATTATTGACTGAAAGTTGGGAGTGATTCTGCAGTTTTCAAGTTTAACAATTAATACTTAACGCGGCATATACTTTGATGGAAATGGGTATCGGAGGCTTTAAAGAGTTGCAAGGATTGTTTTCAAAAAATTAATATATGGATAAATTAGAAGAATTAGCCATTAATACGGTCAGAGTATTGGCGGCGGATGCTGTGCAAAAAGCGAATTCGGGACATCCGGGTACTCCCATGGGTTTGGCGCCCATCGGACATGTTCTGTGGGGAAAGATTATGAATTATAATCCCAAAGACCCAATGTGGCCAGCCAGAGATAGGTTTGTGCTTTCTTGTGGTCATGCCTGCATGTTACAATATGCATATCTTTATTTGACTGGTTATGATATTCAATTGGATGATATCAAAAATTTTCGTCAATTACATAGTATAACCCCCGGGCATCCTGAATATGGTCTGACACCGGGAATAGAGGTGACCACAGGGCCTCTGGGTCAGGGATTTGCAAATGGTGTCGGGATGGGGATTGCACAAAAGATGTTATCCAGTAAGTTTAATAAGAAAGACTTACCAGTATTTGATTATAATATTTATTCAATTTGCAGCGATGGGGATATGATGGAAGGTATAAGTTCTGAAGCTGCTTCTATTGCTGGGCATTTAGGATTGGGCAATCTTGTCTACATCTATGATAATAATAAAATAACTATTGAAGGCAGCACAGCCCTGGCATTTGATGAGGATGTAGCAATGAGATTTAAAAGTTACGGCTGGCACGTGCAGCATGTTAAGGACGGTAACGACCTAAAAGCCATCGAAACAGCAATTCTTAATGGTAAACAGGAAAAAGAAAGGCCTTCATTAGTCATTGTCGATACAGTGATTGGTTATGGGAGTCCTGATAAGGCCGGGACGGCGTCCGCTCATGGAGCACCTCTTGGAGTAGAGGAAGTGCGTAAGGTTAAAGAGAATTTTGGGTTTAATCCGGATGTTAGTTTTGAAATTCCCAGTGATGTAATTGCATATTATCAACAGATTGGCAATCAAGGAGTTGAAAAGCAGGAAACCTGGACGAAAATGTGGGATAATTTCAGTCATCATTATCCAGAACTTGCGCAGACTTATAATGAGGCTGCCGCAGGGGAGTTACCTGGAGATTGGGATATAGATTTACCCAGCTTTGAACCGTCCGTTAAAGGCATGGCTACCAGGAAAGCTTCTGGCAAAGCATTAGCTGCTATTGCTACTTATTTACCCCTATTGGTTGGGGGAGCAGCTGATCTTTCGCCTTCTACGGATACTTTTATGGAGAATTTGGGTTCTTTTAGTAAAGAAAACCCTTTAGGTAGGAATTTGCACTTTGGCATCAGAGAGCATGCTATGGGAGCAATATTAAATGGAATTACACTGACCAAAGGTTTTATTGCTTTTGGCGCAACATTTCTTATTTTTTCTGATTATATGCGGCCCCCCATGCGACTGGCGGCTATAATGGGTATCCGACCGATTTATGTTTTTACTCATGATAGCATTGGTTTAGGGGAAGATGGAACTACGCATCAACCTGTTGAACAATTGATCGGGTTGAGATCTGTGCCGAATTTAACGGTTATAAGGCCAGCGGATGCCAATGAGACTGCGTATGCCTGGAAGACTGCCATAACCCATCATGATGGACCGGTTGCACTCATCTTAACCAGACAGGATATACCCATATTAGATCAGCAGCATTATGCGGCTGCATGTCATCTGAAAAGAGGGGCCTATATTTTGTCCGATTCGTTTATTAAAGGTCAGGATCCTGAAATTATTCTTATGGGCTCGGGTAGCGAAGTACATCTTTTAATTGAAGCGCAGGCAGAATTATTCAAGGTGGCTATCAGAGCCCGTGTTGTTAGTTTTCCAAGTTGGGAACTATTTGACAAGCAGGATCAGGCATATAAAGAACAGGTATTTCCCATTCGCCTTCGTAAAAGAATTGCAGTAGAGGCTGGATCATCTATGGGATGGCGTAAATATACTGGGGACGAGGGGGTTGTCATCGGACTAGATCATTTTGGAGAATCAGCTCCTGGAAAAGAGCTTATGCATGAATTTGGGTTTACAGCAGAAAATGTAGTTCAGGCGGCCAAATCCTTATTAGGACGAGTTTAAAAGTATTTATATTCTTTTCGTTAGTATTTAGTCCAATCAAAACTGGATAGTTTAAAATGTTGCTTAAATTAAGCTGAAAATCATATAAAATAAGACAAAAATTCTTCAGTGAAATGTTATTGATTCGCATTTTCGGGACAATTGAATTATATTTGTTTATGTTCTGGGACCTAATGCGAAAAACATGAAAAAAATTTTAATAATTGACGATGATCCTTCTATCTGTAAGATTCTGGGTAAATTCTTACAGAAAAGTGGCTATGAGGTTGTTACGGCACTTTCAGGTAAACAGGCTCTTCTGTTACTGAAAAAGCAATCTTTCCATTTAGTAGTTTGTGATTATAATCTTGGCGATATTAATGGTTTAGAGGTCTTGTCTAAAATTAACTCCCTGTATCCACAGACCATCGTTATTTTCATCAGTGGATATGGAAACATACAGACTGCGGTCGATTTGGTAAAGGAAGGCGCATTTCATTTTTTGACAAAGCCACTATATCCGGACATTATTCTGAAAACGATTGAAGAGGCTCTCAGCCAGAAAAAACCTGAAAAGGAGAAAAGTCAGTCTAAGCCTAAGCAACAAGTTAATCAGGATAAATATGTAAAAGGGAACAGTGCATCGGCTAAAAAACTTTTTAAACATGTCGCACTGGTCGCTCCAACAGATTATAGCGTTATTATTCATGGGGAAACAGGGACCGGGAAAGAAGCGCTTGCCCGGTTAATTCATGAACAGAGTAAAAGACGAAGTCAGAACTTTGTTGCAATTGATTGTGGCAGCCTTTCAAAGGAGTTGGCTGCAAGTGAACTTTTTGGACATATGAAAGGCGCCTTTACAGGTGCGCTTCAGGATAAAAAAGGCGCTTTTGAAATTGCTGACGGAGGTACAATTTTTCTTGATGAAATTGGAAATTTGAGTTATGAGGTTCAAATGTATTTATTGAGGACTTTGCAGGAGAAATCCGTCAGATGTATTGGTGAGGTTAAAGAGAAAGTGGTAGATGTACGGGTAATTGCAGCTTCTAACGAGGATTTGTATGAAAAGGTTCGTCAAAAATCCTTTAGAGAAGATTTGTATCATAGGCTAAATGAATTTAAGTTAGAGGTTCCAAGTTTATGTGAAAGAATAGATGACCTTCCGTTACTGGTGAATTCATTTATCAGTCAGGCGGAAGTTCAATTAGATAAAAAAATCAAGGGTCTGAGTGTTCAGGTGAAGGAGTTGTTTTATCATTATAGTTGGCCGGGAAATATAAGAGAATTACAAAATGTAATCAAGCGAGCCTGTTTGCTAACGGAAGATGGAGCTCAAATTGAAGCGGATAGCCTGCCTTTAGAAATTACTGATTTCTCGGAAATGAATAAATCCCAACAGCCGGTTGAATTGAAAAATGTTATTCTGGAAGCTCAGAAAAATGAAATTATCCGGGTATTGGAAAAAGTAAATTATAATAAAACAAAGGCTGCTTCCCTTTTAAAAATTGACCGGAAAACACTCTATAATAAGTTGAAAGAAATCAATCTTTGATTTTAAGTAGGCAAAGCGTTTATTTTTTGTTAAGGCAATGAAATTGGGTTCAGATAATTCTTTACTGCTTATTTTGATAGAAGCTGACCCTTTCTATATGTAAGCTATATTCAAATCATGTTTAATTTAAAGCATTTTGGCACCGTTTGATCCACAAAATCCCCCAGAAAAACAACTATCCGCCAATAAGTTTCTTGTCATTGGAATAGGTGCATCTGCTGGTGGGCTCGATGCTTTCAAAAAGATTGTATCCTCCATTGACCCTGAAAGTGGGATGGCATTTATCTTAGTGCAGCATTTACAACCCGAGCATGAAAGTATTTTGCCTGACATTCTTGAGAAATTCAGCAAAATACCTGTCGTGGCCATAAAGGATAATATGAAAGTGGAGCCTGATCATATATATATTATCCCTAGTGATAAATTATTGATTGCCACTGATGGAGTGCTTAAGCTTGGTAAAAGACCAACGTATACGCGTCAAAATAGAGCAATTGATGTCTTTTTTACTTCTCTGGCGGAAGTGCATAGGGGAGAGGCAATAGGTGTGCTCCTGTCAGGAAAAGATGAAGACGGCACTCAGGGGTTGCATGCGATTAAAGCGCAGGGAGGACTAACTATTGCGCAGGATTTGGAATCCGCACAGTTCCCTAGAATGCCTGAAAGTGCCATTCAGGCGGAAGTTGTAGATCTTGTTTTGCCGCCTGAAGATATTTTTAGGCAGTTATTGCTGATAAAACGTGCTTTGGAAGATACGGGAGGCAAGCAGAAACTTGATAATATTTTGGAAGAGAATCTGTTTGAACAAATTTACGGATTGTTATTGTTACGGAGGGATGTTGATTTTACATTCTATAAACAAACAACAGTCCGGCGTAGAATTGTTCGCAGGATGGGACATTTAAAACTGGAAACCATCAATCAATATCTTCATTATTTAAAGGAAAATAAAGAAGAACAGGATGTGTTATTTCAGGATATGCTGATTCCTGTTACAGAATTTTTCAGAGATCCTAATACCTTCGACTTTTTAAGAGAATCCATTTATCCTTTTTTGCTGGAACATAAAGCCTCCGTGGATCCGCTCCGGATCTGGATTGTTGGCTGTTCTACCGGACAGGAGGTATATTCAATGGCCATTTCTTTGTTTGAGTTTCTGGGAGAAGATATACAACAGTATAAAGTACAGATTTTTGCTACTGATATTTCTGAAAAAGCCATTACCAAAGCAAAGAGCGGTCAGTATAATAAAAAAGAATTAAAAGGGATTTCTTCCCAAAGGCAATCTCAGTTTTTTACAGAATCTGACGGAAAATTTTTAATAGATAAAAGAATACGCAACTTGTGTATTTTTGCCGTCCACAACTTTTTGAAAGATCCTCCGTTTGCCAGAATGGATATAATCAGCTGCAGGAATGTGTTAATTTATATGAATAATTTTCTGCAACAAAAAGCCTTTACAATATTTCATTATGCATTGTCAGAAAAGGGCTTTTTAATTCTAGGCCGATCTGAAACTACCTTAAATGCCTCTGATTTATTTTTTGTTTATGACAAGAAAAATAAGATTTATTCCAAGAAGCGTAAGCCGGAGAATCCGCCTAAGCTTTCAGGGAAAACACATACCCCTTTATTAAAACATAGAACTCCGGCAAAAACGCACCTGGGAAAAAATGAAGATTTTCAGCGCAATGCAGACAGTGTTCTTTTGTCCAAGTATACACCTCCGGCATTAATCGTTAATGATCATTTCGATATCGTTCAATTTCGTGGAGCTACTTCCAGGTTTTTGCAGCCATCGCCGGGAAAAGCCAGTTTAAATGTCCTGAAAATGATTTTGGAAGGATTGGCTTTTGAATTGCGCAGTGCTTTACACAAAGTGAAAAAGTCCCATGAGCCTTTTGAAAAACCTGATATTCCATTAGGAGGAGGTCGGTTAGTAACTCTGGAAGTTATTCCTTTGCTCAATACAATAGAACCGTATTTTTTAATTCTTTTCATGGAAAGAAAGCAGTCATTAATCATAGATGACGGCAAAGCGAATCTTGACAATAAAAGTAAAAGGATTCTGCAGCTTGAAAAGGAACTGTCGCGTCTGCGGGAGGATATACATGCAATAAGTGAAGATCAGGAAGCATTAACCGAAGAGTTGCAGAGTGCTAATGAAGAATTACTAAGTGACAGTGAGGAGCTTCAGAGCTTGAACGAGGAGTTGGAAACTAGCGCAGAAGAGTTGCAAAGTGCCAATGAGGAATTGCTCACTGTCAATCATGAACTTTCTGAGCGAAATGAACAGCTAAATGAATATCGTCAGTTGACTGAATCAATTATTGATACATTGCATGAGAGTTTTTTGATTTTGAATGATAATTTTCAGGTGAAATCTGTGAACGCTGCGTTTTTGAAGCATTTTCATTGTCTTCAAAATGAAGTGCTGGGTAAATCCATATTTGATATTCAGGGAAAAGGGTGGAATATCCCAGGGCTGAAGGAGTCATTAATGAAAGTGTCGCAAAAAGAGGTTAGCTCAATTGATCTGGAAGTTAGTTTCGTTTTCCCGGTACTAGGTCCTAGGGATATTTGTTTTAATATACAACCTATTGAACAGGCCGCTGAGCCCTTATTTTTAGTGGCCATCGATGATTTAACGGATCGGAAACTGAATGAGCGGAATTTGATTTTAGCAAGAGAAAGACAGACTTATTATGATTTTTTCATGCAGACACCGGCTGCCATTTGCATTTTAAAAGGCAGGACATTTACTTTTGAATTTGCTAACCCTGCTTTTATACAATTGATTGGAGGCCGTGATCCTTATGGCATGGCCTTAAAAGATGCGCTGAGTGAGCTGGAGGACAAATATTTACAGATTTTTGAAACTGTTTATAATACAAAGACCCCGTATGTGGGCAAAGAAATCCCCGTAATTCTCAAAAATGACCAAGGTAAATTAGAACGGAAATGCCTGAATATTACCTGCCAGATTTTTGGCGATATTGATGGACAGCCTGAGGGCGTTATGGTATTTGCCTATGATATTACGGATCTGGTAAGGGCGCAGATGCAAATTCGCGAAAATGAGTCAAATTTATTAAGGATTTTGGAGGCTTTGCCGGTAATGACCTGGACTAATTTAAATGATGGAACAATTACTTTTTACAACAGAAAGTGGTACCGTTATACTGGCGTAAATTTTGATGAACAAAAATGGAGCGGATGGAAGTCAATTATTCATCCTGAGGACTATAAAGATACACTGCGTGCTTTTAAGAAGGCCCTTGAAAATGGAGCGCCTTTTGAAGTGGAGAACCGTTATAAGGGTACAGACGGTCAGTATAGATGGCACCTTAACAGGGCTATCCCGATTTTTTTAGATGATCAGATTCATATGTGGGTGGGAACGGCAACAGATATTAATGAACAAAAAATAAGTGAACAAAAGAAAGATGAATTCTTAAGTATTGCCAGTCATGAGATGAAAACCCCTCTGACAACCGCAATAGCTTATATTCAGCTAATTGAGCAAAATCTGAGTGAAGCCTCAGGTCCAAACAGGATTTATGCAACAAAAGCGCTAATGTCCATGAATCGCTTAACGGATTTAATAGCGGAATTATTGGATGTCAGTAAGATACAACATGGAAAGTTACCTTATCGGATTAAAGATATAGATTTTAATGATCTTGTTGAAAGTGCAATAGAAAGCATTCATTATGTTGCACCGGATTATCATATTATTAAAGAAGGTCGTCTTACCCAACATCTTAATGGAGATAAGGACAGACTGACCCAGGTGATGATAAACCTTCTTTCCAATGCGGTTAAATATTCTCCGCATCAAAAGGAAATTAAGGTTGTCATTAAGCAGGAAAGTGAACGTGTAATTGTAAGTGTTACGGATCAGGGGATTGGCATTTGTAAAGATCATTTAAAAAAGATATTTGACCGGTATTACAGAGTAAATCAACAGGACGCTATTCAGTTTCAGGGGCTGGGGATTGGATTATATATAACCAGTGAAATTATTAAACGCCACGGTGGCAAGCTTTGGGTGGAGAGTATTTATGGTCAGGGAAGTACATTTTACTTTTCATTACCGTTAAAAGGTGCGTCAAAAGGAGTATTAAAGTAAAACCAGTTACTATGGAACAGTGCATTTTAATATACGAGGACGATCGGGATTTACTTGAGCTTTGCAAAATTATACTTACCGGGCCCGGAAGAACTATTAAGACATTTAACAGGTGTGAAAATATAATCAGCGACGTTGAACGCTTTCATCCTGATTTAATATTAATGGATCTTTGGATTCCTGAAATAGGCGGAAAAAAGGCCATTGAACTTGTAAAAGAAGATAAGAGTAATGACCATATCGCTGTTATCCTCTTCTCTGCTAATGCTGAAATAGAGCAAATCAGCGATGATATAGGAGCAAATGATTTTTTAAAAAAACCATTTGATCTAATGAATTTCAAGAAAACGGTTGAGAAACACTTGTGTAATTAATCCTTTATTTTTTAATACTTATGCTGGATTTACAAAGGACGGATCAATCAGACAATGAATTGAAGGTTGTTAAGGCAATGCAATATGTTCTTGATATTCTGCAATTGATCTGGCCGGATAGAATAGCCTTGTTTTTAATCAGACAGGTGGATTTAATGGAAAAGCCTGGTGGGATTAAGCCTGAGTTTAAAGTGATTGGTTCGCCTTCAATGCAATTGAATACAATTGATTATAAGGTTTTATATGAATTTTGCTCGGAGTTGACTCAACCGTTTTTTTATGCTGATAATACCGACGCTGCTTTTCTCCCTGGATTAATGGCTATTTTACCTTTGGGTCTTAATGCTGGAAGCGGAAAAACTGATTTGAATCTCAATGAGCATATATTCAAACAGAAAGATGAAGGTGATTTTTTGAATTTCTTTTGCCTGATGGCAAAGGATGGAGATTCTTTGAAATTGACTGAAAATGAATCTGATATAATTTTTAATTTTCTGAATTTGATTGGCTGCTTCCAAAAACTGGACGATTATACCTTTAAACTTAAGGCGTTTCGACACGATCTGCGAACACCTCTGACGTCGGTATCCATGATAAGCGGTCTATTACAACAAGAACCTGAAAACTCCGAATTTTACGAGCTTGGCAAAATGCTGAAATCTGCTACAGGTAAAATTGAAGGGCTTATAAATGATTTCAAAGCAGATATTGAAAGTTAGTATCGGAATTTGTTTATCAATAAGTTATAATGGAATTTTAAAGTACTGACAGTGTTATTTTTTCTATCAATAGCATACAGATTCTTGCCAGGCATTCATTTCTGATGTTTTCAGGCGAGCCAGAGAATATATATTTATGTGTAAGTTTGTCATCTTTTTCATAGATCGTTACATACATGGTTCCTACCGGTTTATCTACTGTTTCGCTGCCTCCAGGTTTCAGAAGCCCAGTAATTCCAATATAATAATCTGAATTTATCAGATTTGACAATCCCTTTGCAATGCCTTCGGTGACCGGAATGGATTCTGCTGTATATACATCTATGACTGCCTGGTCAACTCCCAAGAGACTGGTCTTAATTGCAGCATCATAACATACAATACCGCCACTAAGGACTTCTGAATGTTTACAACAGGAAAAGCAGGCCATCAAAAAACCTGCTGTAGCACTTTCTGCAAATGCCACCTTTTTATGATTTTGGGCCAGGAGTTTTGCACAATCTTCTGCAAGTTGCTGATATTTATCCGGTTGCTGGTTCATGTATTTTGTGATAGTTGAAGATGATTTCGCCAATTTACGATTGCAAATAAGTGGATTACTTTGATTTTTTCGGGGCACTTTTTTTAGGTGTTTTTCTTTGAGTGCCTTTTTTATTGACTCCTAATTCCAGACTTTTTTGGAGTTGTTGAATTAAATCGGTAGTTGGCCTTTCAATTTTTTTGGAAGGAGCCGGAAGCCTTTTCCCGGTTGCTTTTGCTTTAATTAATTTTAAAAGCTGTTCTGTATAAGTGTCTTTGAATTGATTTATATTGAAATTCCCTGCTAAGGTTTTAATAAGGCCGGCGGCCATGTCTAGTTCCTTTTTGTTTGCAGACGAATTTTTAATGGTAAATTCTGAAGGGTCTTTGATTTCGTGAATAAACCGGAGTGTATGTAAAATCAATACATTATGTGCAGACCTTATAACTACAGGTCTTTCTTTGTTACGTAGGACAAATGTTCCAACACCGGCCATGGATGTTTTTCTTAATGCCGATTCCAGCAAGTTAAATGCCCTTTCACCTCCTTTGGATGGTGCAATATAATAAGCCCGGTCGAATAAGATGACATCAATCTGTGCTGTTTGGGTAAATAGCTCAAGGTGTATTAATTTAGTTTTCTCGGGGCTGGCTTTTTCAAAATCCTGATCAGTTAATACCACATATTTCCCGTCAATTTCATATCCTTTTACAATGTTTTCCCAAAGGACCTCTTTGCCTGTATTTTCATTGATACGTTTAAATTTTATATGCCCGAGGTCTTTTTTGTCAAGCATATCCAGGTCTAACCCTTTTTCGTCAATTGCTGAAAAAAGTTTTACCGGAATATTTACCAGACCAAATTCGATGGCTCCTGTCCAGATTGCACGCATAGGATAAGATTTTGGTAATTAAATTGGATATTAAAATTACAATCAGGTATTTTTTGAACTGCATAAATCGTTCCATTGTGGAGTCTATTAAAGTTGCAGCTGGTTAATCAGCATGGTAATATAGATTGGTATGAATTTAGATACATTTTATTTATTCCTTTTGTTTTCAATTAAATAGATGTTATGACCAATATGGACATATTGGGGCAGCATGATAATCTGTCTGTTGCTCAGATGGCTTTAAGAAGTGCGCTTGTTTTTTGCATTGGTTATATTCTTTTACGCATAGGCGGCTGGAAAATTTTTGGAAAGAAATCTGCGCTTGATTATGTAATAATCATTGTTATGGGATCCATTTTAGCTAAAATAATAATTGGGGATACGGCCTTCTTCCCAGGGACTATGGCATGTCTCGTGATGGTATTGTTAAGCAGATGTATTTCAGGGTTATGTGCACGTTATAAAGGCTTCAGTCATTTAATTGAAGGAAGACCGCTGATATTATATGGGGAAGGTCGCGTTTTTTGGGAGAATATGATAGCCGCCAGCGTTAGTTATGAACATTTGATGCAAAGTCTGCGACTAGAAATGAATACAGAAGATTTGCAGGATATAGAAGTAGCCCAGCTGGAAAGCAGTGGACGGATAAGTTTTATAGTAAAATCCGACCGGTAACTGTCATTATGAAGCCGATTGTTTTAGAATTAATTAAAAATTAAAATCATGGAAGAGGGTAATATAACCACACAGCCTCCAAGGAAAAATAACTCAGATATTCATAGTGTCGCTAAAAAAATGAAAGGGCCAGATAAAAGGAGGAAAAAGCCCAGTCAATTAGGCCGGATATTTGATCGGTTCTCCGGTAAAGTCACCGTTATTACCGGTTCGCCCTGGGCATTTATTGTTGCCTTTCTGGTTATTATTGTCTGGGCGGTTAGCGGTCCTATTTTTCATTATTCAGATACCTGGCAACTGGTGATTAATACAGGCACGACCATCGTGACATTTTTGATGGTGTTTGTGATTCAGCAATCTCAGAATAAGGATACGATGGCATTGCAAATGAAGTTGAATGAATTAATTGCATCTAATAAAAAGGCCAGTAATCGTCTGATAGATGTAGAAGATCTTACAGAGGATGAACTGGTCATGATCAAGGATTATTATATTAAACTCTCTTCGATATCCAAGAAGGAAAAAGAGTTACAACGTTCCCATTCCATTGAAGAGCTGGAGACCTCTGAAATCGAACAGACAATTGAAGAGAATGAACCCCGGGAAGATAAACAAAAGAAGCTGAACCCTGGAAAAAACGCCAACAATAGTACGGATGGAAATTAAAGTATCTGTTACGTCCTGTTTATAGAATGGCTGGAATTATGCCGCAATTTGAAGCTTCTTTTATTGATGAGGGGGCTGCTCTTCCGGGAAATATTTTTTCCTAGGTCGAATGATGAGCCTTAAAGTAGGGTCGTTTGTCAAAAAGGACCAACTCCAGGAAAAGAATAACTTTACTTTGTTTCTAAAGCCTGCAATAGGAATCAGGTGTATAAATAGCCAGACAAGCCAGGCGAAAAAACCCTTGAAAAAACCTTTGGGAAGGTCTACAACAGCTTTATATTTAGCAATAATGGCCATGGATCCTTTATTAACGTATCTGAATGGTTCCAGAGGCTGATTTTTAGAAAGGTGCCTTAGATTTTGAGCTAATAAATTACCCTGCTGAATGGCAACCTGTGCTAATTGAGGATGTCCTTTTTCGTAATCGGGATCTCCTTGCATCAGGCATTGATCGCCCAAACAATAAACGTCTTCCAATCCAAGTACATTGTTATATTCATTGACATAGATTCTCCCGTTTTTGGCAATGCTGGATGCTGGTATGCCAGGAACATCTATAGCTCTGACACCACTGGCCCATATTAAAGTGTGTGATTCTATCACTTCATTATCAGAAAAGTACACTTTGTTATTCTCATAATTCTTGACAGCAACGTTTAACTTGATTTGGATGCCGAGTTTGCTTAAGACCTCAAAGGCTTCTTTTCCGGCCTTTTCGCTCATTGCGCGCAGAAGAACACTGTCCATATCTACCAGGTAAATCTTAATATGCTTGCATATTTTTTCAGAATAGTCTTTAGGGATTATTTCACGTTGCATTTCCGCCAGCATACCTGCAATTTCTACACCGGTGGGGCCGCCGCCCGCAATTACAATTTGAGTATAGGGTTGGATGTCCGCTTCAGGTAATCTGGACGCTTCTTCCAGCATCAGAAGTAGATGGTTTCTAAGATTAATTGCGTCATGAATGGATTTCATGGGCATGGCTTCTCTTGCGAGCGTTTCATTTCCAAAATAATTGGTGTCACAACCCATTGCCAGTACGACTTTGTCGTAATCTATCCGCTCGTGCGTAGTAACAATATAATGTTCCTGAGTATTTATATTTAAAACAGTTCCCATATGAAAGATGAAGTTCTTTTTGTTTTGGAACATTCTGCGAAAGGGGTAACTAATATTATAGGATTCAATAAATGCGGTGGAAACCTGGTAAAGTAATGGAGGAAAGAAATTGTAGTTATTTTTATCGACTAAGTGTACTTCGACATTGTCTTGTTTGACCAGGGCTTTGGCTAAATGTATGCCGGCAAAACCACCTCCGAGAATAACTACTTTCATGGCATTAAAATTTTTTGACTTTAAATCTCTTTTTAAGGGATTTTAAATAAAATTATTTCATCAAGCAAATTACCGATAATTTCTGAATATTATGGCGGATAATGTACTAAACATATTGAAAATGTGTTCAAAGCGAACTAAAGTGCGTTAGATAAGGGTAACTGTAGAAATAATCCCACACTATTTATGAATCATTCAATATGCGTTTATCGGCATGGAATATGTGCAGATTTTTAAGATCAGACTTTCCTTTTGTTAAGAAAATAATTACGATGTCAAATAGTCTTAAAAAATATGAAAACAAGCGCCATTTTGATAAAACACCTGAACCCAAAGGAGGGAATGCAAAAGGGCAGGACTTGCATTTTGTTATTCAAAAGCATGATGCCTCCAGATTGCATTACGATTTTCGTCTTGAAATGGATGGTGTTTTAAAAAGCTGGGCAATACCCAAGGGGCTGTCTCTTGATCCTGCTGTGAAACGATTGGCAATGCAGGTGGAGGATCATCCCTATGATTACAAGGATTTTGAAGGCCTTATCCCCGCCGGGAATTACGGCGCAGGAACAGTCATTGTTTGGGATGAAGGAACATATGAACCCATAAATGAAAGCAGCGGTAAAAATAAAAAGGCAAAAGAAAAAGCATTATTAAACGCATTGGATGCAGGAGATCTGAAGTTCAGATTACATGGCCACAAAGTTCAGGGGGAGTTTGCCCTGGTAAAGACGCATGGCAGTAAAATGGCGGAAAATGCATGGTTATTAATAAAACATAAAGATGAAGCTGTTAGTAAAAAAGATGTAACCAAGCTGGATAAATCTGTCATTAGTGGAAAATCCATTGAACAAATGAAAAAAGCACCTGATAAAACTTATGGCAACACATCTTCCAAAGCCACCTCAGATTCAGGCGTCAAAATAGAAAAACAGAAGATTAAAGCAAAGAATGCCGAAAAGGGAAAGCTAACGTCTAAAAAAAAAGATAGTATCAATGGAAGACAAGTTTCAAATATCCATGAATACGATGATAACGGCCTGGAAGAAATCTTTGAAGGCCTGCCTGCCGTTCCCATGCCTGATAAGGTGGAGCCGATGCTTGCGACATTAGTGGATCAGCCTTTTGATGATAAAGACTGGGATTTTGAGATTAAATGGGATGGGTACCGGGCGATTGCCTACATTAAAGTAAATACAACATCCAGAGCGCCAGTGAGCGTAGATATCAGAAGTCGTAATCAGAAAGATTTTGGAGGGAAATATTACTCTATCAAAAAATCTTTGGAAAAATTTGATACTTCAATGGTACTTGACGGGGAACTGGTGGTTGTGGATGCGGCTGGAATTCCTCAATTCGGAGCTTTACAAAACTGGCGAAGTGAAGCGGATGGGCAATTAATTTATTATGTTTTTGATTTATTATGGCTTAAAGGTAAAAGTTTAATGGACCTCCCCGTTACTATCCGCCAGTCATTTCTAAAAGAAGTGATAACGAATAATGAATCTGATAATATAAGAATTGGTTATTGCGTTCAGGAGAGAGGAAAGCAGTTTCTGGAAAGTGCGGCAAAACTTGGCCTGGAAGGAATGGTGGCAAAATATAGAAATAGCAATTATCAGCCTGGCCATCGGTCCAGATCCTGGCTGAAAATAAAAGTTGAACAAAGGCAGGAAGTGGTTATTATCGGATATACCCTAAATAAAGGCTCTTCAAAGAAGTTTAGTTCCCTATTGCTGGGTATTTATGATCGTGGAAAATTAAAATATGCCGGTAAGGTAGGAACTGGTTTTAGTGAAAAGGACCAACAGCATATTATTCACGAATTTAAGGATTTTATTACAAAGAGTTGCCCCTTAAACCATGTTCCGGCGCTGGATCAGCCTTCCAGATTTAGGCCGGCTCCTCCCGGTAGCACCGTCACGTGGTTGGAGCCTCATTTTGTAGGTGAAATCAGCTATAGGGAGCGAACTGCCGACGGTCTTTTCAGGCACCCTTCCTTTAAAGGCCTGAGACCTGACAAGGCTCCTGCTAAAGTTGTTATGGAAGAGAAGGAAATTACCAGCCATGTCCTGAAACAAAATAAGGTAGCAATGAAAAAATCAGCTGAAAAGATAAATGTAGTAAAACAGAAAAGATTGACAAAAAACAGTGAGAAAAATGACAATCATAGTGACACCCAGGTTAATTCCATAAAAAGGAAACTCATCAGTCCCGTCCAAAAGGATAATGATTCGTCTTTGTTGAATCCAACTGAAAAATCTCAGGTAAAGAAAGTGGGAGGACACGAAATGAAATTTACAAATTTGGATAAACTTTACTGGAAAAAGGAAAAAATTGAAAAAAGAGCATTAATAAATTATTATTACCAGATGGCACCGTTTATATTGCCTTATCTTAAAGGACGTCCACAGTCGCTTAACCGGTTCCCTGATGGTATCTCTGGAGAGAACTTTTACCAGAAGGATGTAACAGGTAAGGTGCCGGATTGGATACAACTTTTTTTATACCACAGTGAAGGGGATAAAAAGGATAAGCATTTTCTGGTGGTCGATGGTTTGAGCTCCCTTCTTTACATGGCTTCCTTAGGGTGTATAGAAATGAATCCATGGAGTAGTACGGTTAAAAAGCCTGATAATCCAACCTGGTGTATAATTGATCTTGATCCTGATAAAAAGAAAAAAGGGCAGCAGGCTTTTGATGAGGTAATTAAAGCCGCCAATGTTACCCACGGTATTTTGCAACAACTGGGAGTGGAAGGATACCCCAAAACCAGTGGTGCATCTGGAATCCATATCTATATTCCACTGGGTAATAAATACAGTTACGAACAATCAAAGATATTTGCCCGTCTTATTGTTTCTATGGTACATGACCAACTTCCGGGCATAACCACGCTTGAAAGGTCTGTTGCGGACCGGGAAGGCAAAATGTATCTGGATTTTTTGCAAAACCGGCCCCAGGCAACTATTGCTGCACCTTACTGCGTAAGACCAAAACCTGGAGCTACCGTATCTATGCCCTTAGATTGGTCGGAAGTCAAGCCGGGACTTAAGAGGGAAGATTTTACGATTAACAATGCACTGGAACGTGTAAAAAAAACGGGAGACTTATTTAAGGCCGTTTTGGGCAAAGGAATTAATTTAAAGGAAATTTTTAAAAAAATTGAATAATTGCGATTTGCTGAATTCTTATTTTATCTGTTACTATTTTAAATCTTTGTGATACAGGATCTGGCAATTTTCGCAATAAAATGTTCTCCGGTTAAATTTTCCCAGATAAGCCCGTTTTAAAGGAATCAGACATCGTGGGCAAATGGATTTGTTATGAACGCACCAGTGTTTGCGTAACTCAAATTTTTGCTTCCATTGTAAGAAAAGGAAACTATAAGTTCTTACATCCATAATTAAGGCACTTAGTTGTTTGGGCGTTAAATCCTTTACCTTGTTTAGCGGATGGAGCCGCCTTCTGAAAAGAACTTCATTTTTAATAATATTTCCGGAGCCTGCAAATAATTCTTGAGTCAGCAATGCATCACATATGAATAGCTCTGGTTGTTCTTTAAGTAGCTTTCTTGTTCTGGCTGGATTCCATTGATCACTCATGATGTCAGCCTGCCAGGGATATAAGGAATCTAAATCCCCGGTTAGAAACCGGACAGAGGCTGCATAAATGAAAATCGAGCCGTTATTAAAATGAAGGCTAAGTCTGGGAGCTCTGTTTTCTTTTGGCTCATTAATAGAATAGGAGCCGAATAATAAAAAATGAATACGTAGGGTAAAACCACTGAAACATAAAAGTAGTTGCTTGCCCCATGTTCTGACATCCTGAAGGAATTTTCCCTGCAACTGCTCAATGGGTTGTTTACTATTGCCTTCTACCTTTAATATTTTTTTGTGTTTAAAAGGCTGTAATAAATCTTTTAATATGATTAGGGTAGGGCCTTCCGGCATTTTAATATTTTTTAGTGTACTTCAGTTCTTCTTATAATTGCGATGCATAAAATTCCATGGATGCTGTTTTTTGTAGGCATCTTTCCCATCATATTGCGAATAATTAACCAATTTTATCTACTTCGAAATAATTATGATATCATTTTAAATGATCAGGAGATTTTATTGAAACATGAGCTTGATTTCCATTGCTTTTTATTTTTATATTATCAATAGCAAGATTTCCGGGGAGTTTTTCCTATTTATTTTGAATAGATGTTGAGGTGCTAAAGGAACAGGATGCGGAATTTACACCTCACAAGTAATGGGTGTATTCACTGTTTTGCATAGAACGGAATTTGCAAGCCAGCGTATCCTTGTTTTAAAAATACGGGTAATTGTTTTTGGTGGATATTGAAAGATTCCTATCTTTGAAGCGCTTTAGGGGTGTCTGCTATTGCAGGCTGAGATTTTACCCTCTGAACCTGATCTAGTTCATACTAGCGTAGGGAAAAGTGAAAATACTTCTATGTGCCGTCCGGCATACTGTAGTCATTCCTAAAGTACTGAAATTATATTCGGCAAATAAAAACTTTAGGAATGGAACTGGAAATCAATCAGACAATACATTATTTTCCTGACAATTTAGCGGTCAGTTATGGGGCTGGGGATGTGGGCCTGTCCCTGAAACAGGTGATGGCTTTTTTATATAAGGATAATCAGCAAGGACTAGCTGTTGCGGTTGATAACCAGGTAATAGCAAGAGCGGACTGGTCCAATACCTTTCTTAAAACTAAGGATAAGTTATTGATTCTTACCGCCTCGCAGGGTGGCTGAGTCGTTCTGCTTTTAATTTTCCTTTGGCCATAATTAAAATTTATTCAACCATTTATTTATGAAAAAAGACGTAACGATATTGTCTGGTAGCGGCGTTTCGACCGGCCCTGTTTCGGGATCCCGTAAAGTATATGTAAAAGGAAGTCTGCATGATATTAAAGTACCCATGCGTGCCATTGCCCAGTCGGATACCAGGACTTCTCAAGGAGATTTGCATAAGAATGAACCCGTAATTATATATGATAGTTCAGGCCCTTATACGGACCTGGATGTTGAGATCGATATTTATCAAGGGCTGAAGCGTATCAGGGAAAGTTGGCTGAATAAGAATCCGGATATTGAAAATTTGTCAGCGTCCAGTGCTGAATATTCAAAGGTTCGTGCATTGAAATCCGGTACTTTGAAAATTCCTGTTTTTCCTGAAACGAACTTACCAAAATGTGCAACGCCGGGTACGAATGTAACCCAATTGCATTATGCCAAAAGAGGGATTATTACGCCGGAAATGGAGTATGTGGCTATACGTGAAAATCAGCACCTGGCCATGAATAGAGACTTTACCGATGCCCTTTATAGTCAGCATGCAGGTGAATCCTTTCAATCCGGGAAAATCCCTGATATCATTACTCCTGAATTTGTACGCTCTGAAATTGCGGCTGGCAGAGCCATTATACCGTCCAATATCAATCATCCGGAACTGGAGCCGATGATTATTGGTCGCAATTTTCTGGTTAAAATAAATGCTAATATTGGCAACAGCGCTGTCATTTCTGATATGCATCAGGAGGTGGAGAAAGCTGTATGGGCCTGCAGGTGGGGAGCCGACACGATTATGGATTTGTCTACAGGAGATGATATTCATGAAACCAGAGAATGGATTATCAGAAATTCTCCGGTTCCCGTCGGAACTGTGCCGATCTATCAGGCCTTAGAGAAGGTGGGCGGGATAGCAGAAGCGCTTACCTGGGAGATTTTCAAAGATACATTGATTGAACAGGCAGAACAAGGAGTCTCTTATTTTACCATACATGCCGGTGTGCTGCTTAGATATATTCATCTGACTGCCAGCCGCGTCACGGGCATCGTTTCCAGAGGCGGTTCGATTATGGCTAAATGGTGCCTGTTTCATCATAGGGAGAATTTCCTTTATACACATTTTGAAGAAATCTGCCAGATTATGAAACGCTATGATGTTGCCTTTTCTCTTGGAGATGGCCTCAGGCCCGGCAGTATTGCGGATGCCAACGATGCGGCTCAGTTTGCTGAACTGGAAACATTGGGTGAATTAACAAGATTTGCATGGGAGCATGATGTTCAGGTAATGGTAGAAGGTCCGGGACATGTACCGATGCATATGATAAAGGAGAATATGGAAAAACAACTGGAATGCTGTGATGAAGCGCCCTTTTATACATTGGGGCCTCTGACCACAGACATAGCGCCCGGATATGATCATATCACCTCCGCCATCGGAGCCGCTATGATCGGATGGTTTGGGACAGCCATGCTTTGCTATGTTACTCCGAAAGAGCATCTGGGGCTTCCTAACAGGGATGATGTAAAAACAGGAGTGATCACCTATAAACTGGCAGCGCATGCAGCTGATTTGGCTAAAGGACATCCGGGTGCTCAGTACAGGGACAATGCACTTAGTAAAGCCCGTTTTGAATTCAGGTGGGAAGATCAGTTTAACCTGTCCCTGGATCCGGATACGGCCCGTTCTTTTCATGATGAATCGCTGCCGGCTGCCGGAGCAAAGCTGGCGCATTTTTGCTCCATGTGTGGTCCAAAATTCTGTTCTATGAAAATCACAGAAGAAATAAGAAATACGGCAAAAGCCGGAATGGAACAAATGGCGGGGAGGTTTAAAGAAGAGGGCAAGGAAATTTACCGCTGATGATACTTGTTCTTACCAAGCCAGAATGGGAACAGCAAGACGCCGGTTATAAAGAATTCGCCATGATGGCTGCATTGCTGGATCAGGGCCTTCCCGTATTACATCTTAGAAAGCCGGACGCAAGTCTTGAAGATCTGTCATCTTTAATGAGCCGTTTTACGATGCTTCAACGCAGCCGCATAGCCCTACATCCTCCATTATGGCTATTTCAATCATGTTCTTTAATGGAAGCTATAACTATATTGGAATCTTTTATGAACAGTCAGAATCTTGAGCGGATACATATCTCTTCCTGGTTTAGGAAATTACTGGGAGCGTATTTTGTGCCCTTCTGTTGTAAAATGCAGCAAAGCGGCTTTTTGTTATCCGCAAGCATACATCACCTAAATGAGCTCGGGGCACTGAAGGGCGGACACAATGATTTAATAAATTACCAGTATATTTTTGTCAGCCCCATTTTTGACAGTATTTCCAAGCCGGGATATAAGCGCAATCCCGATCTGCTCCAATTGGATACTGCTTTTAATCATACAATTTCAGAAAAACTGGTGGGCCTGGGTGGCATTGGGCCAGATAACCTAAGGAGGGTAAAGCGTGCCGGTTTTGCGGGAGCTGCCATGCTGGGAGCCATCTGGGCGGGGTGTTTTCAGAAGGCCCTTACGGACAGTATTGAGAAGATAATTTGTCAATTTAAAAAATGCGTTGACCTATGGGAATCAATGGAGCAAGATTAACGGATCTCAAAAGAAGTGGAATTGCTATACCTTTTGTGCTAAGTATCGGGGGGATGGATCCCAGTGGAGGCGCAGGTCTCTTGTCTGATATCAAAACCTTTGAATCCTGCGGTGTCTACGGATTAGGGATTATGAGCTGCAATACGGTACAGACGGATTGTGCTTTATATCATATCCACTGGGAATCATCCAAAAGGATGGTGGCTGCCCTTGAAAAATTACAGAACAGATATTTTATCCGTGCCGTGAAAGTCGGGGCAATGCAGGATTTTGCCATGCTCCGAGAGGTGGTTAACGCGATACGCGGTTTTTTGCCGGATGCCAGAATTGCATGGGATCCTGTTTTAAAAGCTTCTGCAGGTCCTTGCTTTTTTTATCTCAGCGAGCAAGACCGGAAAGGGCAGAATAAAACAGATTGGCAAAATATATTGAACTTGATTGACGTGATAACGCCAAACGCCCATGAAGCCATTATACTGGGTCAGCTTTTAGGACTTTCTATCGGGCCGGATTCAACACCTACACTTTCTGCTTTGAATCCCTGTATGGAACATCTGGCCCGAGTCACCAGTGTCCTACTTAAAGGCGGCCACCTGTCGGAAGGTGCCTCTGCTGACTGGTTGTTTGAAAAAAGTAGTTGTTTAAAGCAGGGAATTCAGGTCGTGCACGGACAAGGCCGCAGTCTACTAAAAGAAAAACACGGCTCTGGATGCGTGCATAGCAGTGTGCTGACCGCCATGCTCGCCAAAAATAAATCGCTGAAAGAAGCGGCCTTTCAGGCAAAGTGTTATATAGAGGAATTTTTACAGTCAACGGAACTATTATTGGGCCTGCACGGCAGGCTCCCCTTTTTTAGTGTCTGTCCGGATAATTTTTATTAGTATAATAAATAAATACCAGTCATGCATCATCTGAATAGGAATATACTTAGAGACAGTGTTCCCGGTTGGCAGTTTATTTCTCAGGGCAATACAACTGCAGAACATCTGTTTTATATTCAACTGGCTCTGGAGGGAGGCTGCAGATGGGTGCAGCTCCGACTTAAAGGTTTTAGTGAACCAGAAATTATAAAGGCTGGTCTGGAGGTATACAGACTTTGTGAAGCCTATGATGCTACGTTTATTTTAAATGATCATGTGCATCTGGTCGACCAGGTAACGGCTCATGGTGTACATCTGGGATTAAGTGATATGCTGATTGCAGAAGCAAAAAGCCTATTAAATAAGCATTGTATTATTGGTGGGACAGCTAATACTGAAGCGGATGTTGCCTCCAGAATTATGCAGGGGGTTCATTATATAGGTCTGGGTCCTTTTCGTTTTACCCGGACAAAGGAACAATTAAGTCCTGTGCTCGGATTGCAGGGATATTACCGGATACTGAAATCTGAGAATGGTATGGGGCAAAGGAATATCCCTGTGTTTGCGATCGGTGGTATAACACCTGAAGATATCCCGGAGTTATTGAACTGCGGTGTGGATGGCGTCGCAGTTTCCGGTTGGGTAACCTCTATGGTAGCACTTGATGAGTGGCAGCATCTGACAGGAACCCTTCTTACCATTGAGAATGTGGTGGAACAATACAATAAATGGAAAATATCTAATGCTGCAGACGCTGAAAAGATACTCTCCAAGATTGCTCTTCTGGGAAAGAATACCAGCGTTCAAACAACGGCTGGACTTCAATAATTTATTTTATTCATAAATTGTAAAAAATGGAATTATCTCTTGTCTCTGAGCAGACCAACCTTATGGAACATGATCCGCTAACAATCGGATCATCTGAGTTTCATTCAAGACTGCTGTTGGGTACGGGCAAATATGGAAATTTATCCCAAATGCAGCGAGCTATTGAGCTTTCCGGAACGGAAATGGTTACCATGGCACTGCGAAGAATTGAATCTCATGAGTCGCAGGACGGGCAAAATCAGCAGGAACAATTGCTTGATTTTATTCCCCGCAGTAAACAACTTGAAAACGCGGCATGCAGGCCGGTGCATTTTATGCCCAATACGTCTGGTGCCCGTAATGCAAAGGAGGCCATACTGGCTGCTGAACTTGCCAGAGAACTGCTGAGTACCAATTTCATTAAACTTGAAATTCATCCCGATCCCTGGCATCTGATGCCTGATCCTGTGGAAACATTCCATGCTGCAGAGAAACTTGTACAGAAGGGCTTTCAGGTACTGCCCTATATTCATGCAGATCCCGTTCTTGGCAAACGGCTGGAAGATGTTGGCGTTGCCGCACTGATGCCTTTGGGGGCGCCGATAGGCAGCAATCTTGGGCTTAGGAGCCGGGATTTTCTGGAAATAATCATTCAGGGTACTAAGTTGCCGGTTATCGTAGATGCAGGTATCGGGAGTCCTTCAGATGCTGCGCTGGCCATGGAACTGGGGGCTGACGGTGTACTGATAAGCACTGCTATTGCGACATCCGCAGATCCTGTAAAAATGGCCGTTGCCTTTAAGAAGGCAGTTGAAGCAGGAAGAATGGCCTTTCTGGCCGGACTGGGCCTAAAGGGACAGATAGGAGAGGGTAGCAGTCCGCTTACGGATTTTCTTGGTTGATTAAAATTGGTTGATTAAAAGGGCTTATTATAACTTCTAATTTAAGTGTGATAATGGAAACAATAGAAGAACGCAAACAGACTCAAAAGATCTCACAAGGCAGTGATTCCTCCTTTTTGAAAATTTTTAATGCCTGGGACTGGGTGGAAGTTCAAAAGAGAATACAAGCAACAACGGATGCGGATGTCCTTCGGGCACTCCATCATCCTCATCCCGGGTTGAGTGAATTTATGTCACTGCTTTCAGCGCGCGCTACTGCCTACCTGGAGCCAATGGCCAGAAAGGCCACGCAGTTGACACAAAAACGTTTTGGAAGAACCATACGGCTGTTTGCGCCGCTGTATTTAAGCAATAAATGCCAGAATATATGTACCTATTGCGGATTTAGTCTGGATAATAAAATTCCAAGAAAGACATTGACTTCGCTAGAAATTGAAGCTGAGGCTGCCGTATTAAAACAAAATGGTTTCGATCAGATACTGCTGGTGACAGGGGAAGCTGCGAGGGAGGTGGATAATGATTATTTTATAAGGGCGGTCTCACAGTTGAAAAAACACTTTACCCAGATTTCCCTGGAAGTCCAACCGCTATATGAGGATCAGTATAAAGCGCTGCATATGGCCGGGGCATATGGTATTACAGTTTATCAGGAAACCTATCATAGAGAGGCTTACAAGGAGTATCATTTAAAAGGCCGCAAGGCGAATTTCGACTTCCGTCTGGAGACTGCTGAAAGAGCTTGTAAGGCCGGCATTCATAAAATAGGCATGGGTGTCCTGCTGGGTCTGCAGGATTGGCGTGTAGATAGTTTTATGACGATGATGCACCTGAAGTTTTTGCGGAAAAATTATTGGCAGACACAGTTCAGCTTATCCTTTCCCAGACTTAGGCCGGCAGCAGGAGCTCTGCCACCGGCGTACCCCGTAACAGATAAGGAACTGGTGCAATTGATTCTGGCCTACCGTCTGGTGGAACCGGATCTGGATATAAGTCTGTCTACCAGAGAATCAGAAACATTCAGGAATCATTTAATCAGGCTGGGGATTACGACCATGAGTGCGGGATCCAAAACCAATCCGGGAGGGTATAGTGCTGCTAAAGACTCTCTGGAACAATTTGAGATTAGTGATGAACGCTCAGTTGCCCAGATCTGCCGGATGATTCAGGCTGCAGGTTACAATCCTGTTTTTAAAGATTGGGATAATGGCATAACAGGGAGATAATTGTTAGTTATAAATATATGTAATGCCTGGGGAAAGAATTGGTTATGGTTTTGTAAAAGCAATAGACTATAAAAGGATGCAAAAAAGTGGAATTTGTTCTGATCAGTTAACTAAAGAGGATTTTATGTATTATGGCCGCCAGATGCTGGTACCGGAAATCGGCGCTCAAGGCCAGCTGAAACTTCGCCAGGCTAAAATTATGGTAGTGGGTGCAGGCGGCCTGGGGTGTCCGGTCCTGCAGTACCTATGCGGTGCGGGTGTGGGAAAATTAGGATGTGTGGATTTTGACCGTATTGAACTGCATAATTTACACCGTCAACTATTATATGATCCCGCATCCGTGGGAAGGCAGAAAATAGAAGAGGCTAAAAAAGTATTGGCCGCAAAGCGGCCCGCATTGTCACTGGATTTTAAAAACGAGCGTCTGACGGCAGCTAACGCCATGTCCTTACTGGAAGGTTATGATTTGGTCGTAGATGGCTCAGATAATTTTAAGACCAGATATATAGTCAGCGACACTTGTAAGGCGTTGGATATTCCCGTTGTGTATGGCAGTATTTTAGGATTTGAAGGGCAGATTGCCGTATTTGGGCATAATGGAGGAAAAACCCTGAGAGATTTGTTTTCCGGCCCTCCTTCAGCTGACAATGCACCCAACTGCGCCGAGAACGGCGTGTTAGGCACCCTGCCCGGGATTATCGGCCTGATCATGGCTCAGGAAGCCTTAAAGCTAATAATGGGGCTTCCGGTGCTTCATAATCAATTGGTTCTGTTAGATACCCTAAGATTTGAATGCCGGAAGCTGAATTTTTAACCCGGAAGCACAAATTTTAATTTTTTGACATAGGACCGCGTGGCAAATAGGCAAAATTCTTACCTTCGCCCCCTATGCAAAACGACACAAAAAAGGAAATTGTACTAAGTGGGATCAGACCCACAGGTTACCTGCATTTGGGTAATTATTTTGGAGCAATGCGCAATTATGTGCGCATGCAGGAAGATTATAATTGCTATTTTTTTGTGGCAGACTGGCATAGTCTGACCACGCATCCTGATACCAAAGAACTTCGCAATAGTGTACATAGAGTCATTGCAGAGAACCTGGCCTGCGGCCTGGATCCTGATAAGGCTGCTATTTATGTACAAAGTGATGTGCCGGAAATCGCCGAATTATACCTCTATTTAAATATGCTGGCCTATAAAGGAGAACTGGAAAAAGTGCCCACCTTTAAGGATAAAGTCCGATTAAGTCCAGATAATGTCAATGCCGGACTTTTAACCTATCCGGTATTAATGGCTGCAGATATCCTGATCCACCGGGCTGTAAAGGTGCCAGTAGGCAAAGACCAGGAACAGCACCTGGAAATGGCCAGGAATTTTGCGGAAAGATTCAATCACCGGTATGGCGATGTCTTTCCGATGCCCAGAGCCTTTAATTTTAACAGCGATCTGGTTAAAATTATGAGTCTGGACGGAAAAGGCAAAATGAGTAAGAGTGAGAACCAGATGGCCACCATTTATTTGAGCGATTCCGATGAGTTGATTCTGAAAAAACTTAAAAAAGCCACCACCGATCAGGGCCCTACAGAGGCCGGACAACCGAAGCCTGACTTTATTCAGAATCTTTTTACTTTGGCTTCTTTAGTCAGTGAGCCGGCTGTGTCAGAAAAGTTTGAAGCCGATTACAATAATTGCCAGATTCGTTACGGAGATTTTAAAAAGCAGTTAGGAGAGGATATGGCCCGTTTTGTAGGGCCTATCCGTGATAAAGCCTTAGCGATTCAAGAAGATAAGGTGTATCTGGAAAAAATCATGAAACAAGGGGCAGAAAAAGCGCGCCAGAGCGCTTCCCAAACCATTAAAATTGTCCGCGAGGCAATGGGAATAAAGTATTAAATTAGCATGAGTTTATGGCCGGCAATGGTGTAAATCTTGCCGGCCTCATATTTCTAACGGTAACCTAAATCAACCTGATGGCAAAAGCAGCAAAACAAAAACCTAAACATATTGCGATTGCGGGTAATATCGGAGCGGGCAAAACGACCCTTACCGAACTGCTCAGTAAACATTATAAATGGATTCCACAGTTTGAGGACGTGGATCATAATCCTTATTTGACGGATTTTTATGAAGATATGTCCAGGTGGAGTTTTGAACTGCAAATTTATTTTTTAAACAGCCGTTTAAAACAACTCATTGAGATTGATCAGGGAACCGAGACGGTCATTCAGGACAGGACCATTTACGAAGATGCCAATATCTTCGCCCCTAACCTGCATGACATGAGCCTGATGAGCAGCAGGGATTTTAACAACTATTATCATTTTTTTGAAACCCTCAAAAAAATGATCAGGCCTCCTGATTTATTAATTTATCTGAAAGCGTCGGTGCCGGCACTTGTAGCACAGATTCAAAAGCGGGGCAGAGAATATGAGGATAATATCCGGTTGGATTATCTGAAAAAACTGAATCAGTTATACGATAAGTGGATTGACGGTTATAAAGAAGGCCCGTTATTGGTGATTGATGTTGATAACGTCAACTTTGCTGAAAACAGCGAACATTTAGGAGAGATTATCAATAAAATTGATAGCCTGCTCTATGGTCTGTTTTAATGGAGTGTAGGATTTTTTTTAAGTTTCTGCTGGAAAACCTTAAACTTTTACGGAACCTATGAATAGTAATGATCAGTCAATTACTCCGCAACAGGGACAAGAAGACAGCTCTTCTGCCAATGCCAATCCTGGCATCAGTTTTATTACCCTGGGGGTAAAGGATCTTGAAAACATGACCCATTTCTATAAGGAAGTCCTGGGATGGCAGATGGAAAAACAGCAACCGGGAGTCCGTTTTTTTAAAATGGCTTCGGGGATTGTATTTGCCCTGTTCGGACAGTCGGATCTGGCCGAAGATATCGGCATTGATGATTTTAATACGTTAGGTGCTAGTACGTTTAAAAGAATGACGCTTGCCATAAATTTTGATTCCATTATTAAGGTAGACGCTTTTTTTGCTGTTTTAAAACAAAAAGGTGTCGTCATTCAAAAAGCTCCGCAAACTGTTTTTTGGGGCGGATATAGTGGCTACTTCAAAGATCCGGAGGATAATTATTGGGAAGTGGCTTATAATCCGTTTCTTTAGGTTTTACACTTACCTTTGCCGGGAACTGTTAAAATACACACCCGATGAAATTACAGTATTACGTCATAGATACACCGTTTAAAGACACTTTTACTATATCCGGAGGCCGTTCTAAGACCAGCCAGCCGGCCCTGATTGTTTCTTTATCCATCGGGCCGTTGATTGGTTTCGGGGAGGCTCCGGCGATCAGCTATTATGACGTGACTGTAGAAAAGATGGTTCGCGAAATCAAGGCAAAAAAGCTGTTTATTGAAAAATTTGCCCTGACAGACCCTGAACGCTATTGGCACTATCTGCATCATTTATTACCTGAACATCCCTTTTTAGTCTGTGCCCTGGATATGGCCTGCTGGGATTTATATGGGCAGATGGAGCGCAAACCTATCTTTAAATTAATGGGAAATTCCTGGGGAAACACACCTTTGACGGATTATACCATTGGCCTGGATACCATTGATAATATGGTGGAAAAAGTGAAAAAGATGCCCTGGCCTATTTATAAGATTAAATTAGGTGCTGATAATGATCTGGATATGCTCCAGGCCTTAAGAAAGGTGACAGACAGCCCGTTCAGGGTGGATGTCAACGGCGGCTGGTCCTATAATAAGGCCCTGGAAATGTTGCCAAGACTGGCAGAACTGGGCGTAGAACTGGTGGAACAGCCAATGGCCAGAGCTAAAAATGAAGCAGACCTTCAACAGATGCGGGCATTATATGAAGCTTCTGTCTTACCGCTGATTGCTGATGAGAGCTGCGTCAGGCTGGCAGATATGACCGGCATTGAGCAGTGTTTTCATGGTATAAATATAAAACTGACCAAATGTAGTGGCATTACACCGGCCAGAGTATTGGTGGATGAAGCAAGAAAACGAAATATGAAAGTCATGATGGGTTCCATGAATGAAACCGTCATCGGCTCCGCCGCCATTGCCCAGTTTTTGCCACAATTGGATTATGTGGATATGGATGGCCCTTTATTGCTGGAAAGAGCTGCCGGGGTAGGCCTCCGTATTGATCAGGGCAAGGTGACGCTGTCAGGAGCACCCGGTCTGGGAGTACGTCCGTCAGATTTACCGGAGGGTGGAATTGCTTAGTTGCCCCCGCTGAAAATAAGCTGTATTTATAAAAAATAATTTTTAATTTGGCATTTTAAAGGGAAGCTTTTAAATTTACCAAATTAATGTTTGTTTTTATGTAATCGTTTTCATTATTAATGTACTGGTTTTGAATTGATAGAGAAAATCTAAGCAGACATTAACAGCGGACTATAAGACGAAAAAATCATTTTATGGCAGAAATTAAAAAAACGCCCAAAAGCAATACAATTATTCAGGTCGCCGAGGCCACCGGGCTTTCTCCGGCTACCATTTCCAGGGTACTGAACAATCATCCCTATGTTAAGGAGGCCACCAAAAAGAAAGTACTGGAGATGATTGAAAAACTGGGATACCAGAGGAATAATATTGCATCCGGTCTGAGAAGTAACAAAACAAGAACCATTGGGCTGATCGTGCCCAGAATTTCCATGTTCTTTCATGCGGAGGTGATAACCACCATCCAGAATATTTTATATAAGCATGGTTATAATCTGACCATCTGCCAGTCCGGCGATTCTGTGGACATGGAAAAGGATCTGATCCGGGCCCTGCAATCGGTCAGGGTAGATGCGGTAATTGCAGCCTGCACGCTGCATACAACGGATTTTTCACCTTTCGATCAGCTGATGGCCAGTGGTACACCACTGGTATTTTATGACCGGGTGCCTGTTGGAAAAACCAGTGCCATGGTGATCAAAGGCGATGATATCCAGGGTGGATATCTGGCAACTTCCCATCTGATTGAGATTGGCTGTAGAAGAATTGCGCATATCTCCGGTCCGCTGGATTGTAATTTATATCAGGACCGACTGAAAGGTTTTTATAATGCAATGAAAATTGCGGATTTGCAGGTGCGCAAGGAATGGCTTTTTTATCATGAACTGACTAAGGAAAATGCACGTATTGCACTGAAGCAAATATTTGAAGGTCCGGAAATCCCAGACGGACTGGTTGCCGATAATGACACCACGGCCATTGCCGCTTTGAAATTTGCCAAGGAAATGGGGCTTAAAGTGCCGCAAGACCTGAAAATAGTCGGTTATTCCAATGACCCGCGCAGCGAAATCATCACCCCTTCCATCACCACCATTGAACAATATCCTGATAAAATGGGAGAGAAGATTGTCGAGGTCTTAATGGCAAGGCTGCAGCATAAGAATATGAATCCAATGGAGATAAGCACGCCCACCATTATGCCGGTGCAGCTGATCAGAAGACTTTCCACTTAAGTCCTGTAAAAACTGATTTTAATTTGTAAAGATTAAAAAAGTAAAGCATTTTATTCCACTGCTTGAAATGCGCTCATTAAACAAACCATTTTTAACCATTTTACAAACAAAACTTACATCAAAACCATGGTAAGAAAACAAAACCGCTTCAAAGAATTTTTACTGGGAGCAATCGCTCTGCTCGCGATGGCGGGGAGTCTCAAGGCGCAAAGTAAATCTCAGATGAAGGCGCTGATTAAAACGCAGTTTGATTTTGCGGCCAGGCAGTACAAATTACTGGCATCAAAGACGCCGGTAGATAAAATGCCGCAGACCTTCAACCCTAAAACGGGCAAAAGTACCTTCAGTAATATGGAGTGGTGGTGCAGCGGGTTTTATCCTGGAACGCTTTGGTTAATTTATGAGCAAACCGGAGATAAATCCATTAAAGCAGAGGCGGAAAAGAAATTAGAGGAACTGGCACCCATGAAACATTATAAAGGTAACCACGACCTGGGTTTTATGATTAATTGCAGCTTCGGTAACGGATTCAGGATTACCAGAGATCCCGCATATGCACTGACGCTGGATACAGCCGCCGCCACACTGGCGCTGCGGTACCGGCCACATGTCCATGCCATACAGAGTTGGGATAAAAGCAAAAACTTTACCTGTCCGGTGATTATTGACAACATGATGAATCTGGAACTGCTTTGCTGGGTTAGTGCCCATACAGGGGATACCAGTTTTCTGCATATCGCCAGAGAACATGCCAATACAACCATTAAAAATCATTTCCGGCCGGATTACAGTTCTTATCACGTCATTGATTATGATCCGAACACAGGAGCTGTGCTTGCTAAAAGAACCTGGCAGGGCGCTAATGACAGCTCTTCCTGGGCCAGAGGTCAGGCATGGGGTCTGTACGGTTATACCATGATGTATCGCTTTACCAAGGATAAGGCTTATCTGAACCAGGCTGAACATATTGCGCATTATATATTAACCAACCCTTCCATCCCGGCCGATATGATCCCATACTGGGATTATGATGCACCAGGTATCCCTGATGCGCCAAGAGACGCCTCAGCTGCGGCAATTACTGCTTCGGGATTGTTGGAGTTAAGTCATTTTACCAAGGGTAAGACCCGTAAAACTTATGTGACTGCCGCTAAAAAGATGCTCGTATCACTTTCCTCTGATAAATACCGCGCTAAATTAGGAGAAAACGGCGATTTTATCCTGATGCATTCTACCGGTGCAAAGCCTTTCAATTCTGAAGTGGATAGTCCGCTCTCTTATGCGGATTATTACTATCTGGAAGCACTTTCCCGATATAAAGACTGGTATTTATAATTTTTAACCGGGTTTGAAATCCTTTACAGGGATTTATTTTAAAAAGAAGAAGTAATATGGCTAACAGAAGACAGATATTAAAAGCAATGATGCTGGGGGGCACCATTAGTTTGGGCGGTCTGCCCCTGAGATTACTGGCCCGCAATAATGAGGCTGATATTAAAAAAACAGGCAAGCGTGAAGCGCCGGGTGTGCCGGCTCCGGATGGATTATTGGAAAACGGGACAGCTGTCCGCGCTTACTGGGTAGAATTGCTCTATAAAATGGCGGCGCCTGTTTTACTGAATCTTGAAAAGGATGAACTGCGCAAAAATATGGTGGTCAGAAAATCGCCCACCTTTGACAGCAGGACCATTGATGTGACCTACCTGGAAGCAGTCGGACGCACGCTGGCCGGAGTCGCACCCTGGCTGGAATTGCCGGAAGATAATTCCAAAGAAGGGCAACTGCGCAAAAGACTCAGGGAGGCAGCCGTCAAAGGTTTGGCTAATTCGGTGAATCCTGAGGCTAAAGACTGTTTGAACTTTACAAAGGAAATGCAGCCTATTGTAGATACGGCTTATTATGTCCAGGCCTTTATTCGGGCTCCCAAGGCGCTTTGGGAACCACTGGATTCTATCACTAAGCAAAGAGTAGTCGCTGCCGTTAAATCACTTAGGAACCGTAAACCCTTTGAGAGCAACTGGGTTATTTTTGGTTCTATGGCAGAGGCCTTTTTACTCTCCATAGGAGAAGATTATGATAATGAAAGACTGATGCATGGCGTTGAACGCCTCAAAGGCTGGTATGTGGGAGACGGGTGGTACAGTGACGGGCCCAGATTCGCCTTTGACTATTATAATGCTTATGTCATGCATCCTTTTATGGTGGATACCTTAAAAATACTGAGCGACCATAAACTTGTAGCCGAAAAAGACTATTTACAGGCGCATAAAAGAATGGTGCGTTATGCAGAGCAACAGGAAAAAATGATATCTCCTGAAGGAACTTTTCCGCCAATCGGACGCTCTATCCCATATAGAACGGGAGCCTTCCAGGCACTGGCCATGGTCAGCTGGAAGCAGGATTTACCCCAGCATATCGATCCGGCCCAGGTCAGAGGCGCTTTGACAAAAGTATATCACAATATGTTTACCAAGGTAAACAGTTTTGATAAAGACGGCTGGCTGGAACTGGGTTTTGTAGGAAGTCAGCCAGATGTGGCAGATTATTATACCTCTACCGGAAGTCTTTATATGGCGACGCTGAGCTTTTTGCCGCTGGGACTACCGGCAGATAATGCTTTCTGGAAAAATCCTCCTGTCGACTGGACTGCAAAAGCAGCCTGGGCCGGGCAGCCTTTCCATAAGGATTATCATGTGGATTATTAACAGGAGCGCTCAGAAGATAACAGGAGACTCCGTCGTTTTTATTTTTTAATTTTTGAAAACGTTATCAATACCAATAACAGGCAGTCCGTTGTGTCTTAGAAAAATGGCCAACTGAGAATGCCTTAAAACTTAAAGTAAATGTTTAGACTGATTCATAAACAAAAACAAACAAGCTATTTGGCGGGGATGAAAGCCGGCGTGCAGTCTGCTGTGGCAGCAGCGGTTGCAGCAGGGCTGATGCTCGGATTTTTAATGGTGACTCCCGCTGGTGCACAGGCGCAGTGGGGAGAAGGTAATAGTAAAAACCTTCCATCCGCAGCCCAAAAACAAGTGCCTTTACAACACGGGGCACACAGGATAGGCAAAAGAACAGATGCGGATATGAACCGCTGGCGGGATTACGGCCTTGGGGAATTTATTCATATGGGCCTTTATTCCATTTTAGGTGGCGACTATAACTCAATGCATTATGACGGAGCGGCAGAATGGATCCGGTCCTGGAATAAACTGCCTCATGAAGTCTATGATAATTTGTATAAAAAATTTGATCCCAAGAACTTTGATCCGGAAGTCTGGGCCAGGATGGCTAAAAATATGGGTGTCAGATACGTGACCATCACAACAAAGCATCATGACGGTTTTTGTCTGTGGCCCAGTAAATACACTGATTTTAATATTACCAAGACCCCCTATAAAAAAGATATGATCGGACCTCTGGTCAAAGCTTTTGATCAGGCAGGTATTGATGTATATCTGTATTTCTCCGTGATGGACTGGCATCAGGCGGACTGGCGCTATGATTTAAAAACAGTAGCAGACAGCGTTGCCTTTAACCGCTTTAAGACCTTTACCAAAAATCAGCTGACTGAACTATTGACACTTTATCCCCAGACCAAGGGCTTATGGTTCGATGGAACCTGGGATAACAGCTGGAAAAAGAGCGGTGCATTTTCAGACAGTCTGGATCAGTATTTAAAAAAGATTCATCCGGGTCTTATTATCGGAAGCCGTTTAAGAGCGGATGATTATGGCAACCGTCATTTTGATGCGAACGGTCATCTGATGGGAGATTATGAACAGGGTTGGGAAAGAAAAATTCCAAGTGATTATACTGCTACCAGGGGCAATGACTGGGACTGCATTATGACCATTCCGCAAAATGGTTGGGGATATTCCAAAACCTGGATGGGGCACTGGAAGACACCTTATGAGCTTATTGAAATGCTGGCCAAATGCGTATCGCTGGACGGTAATTTTGTCGTTAATTTTGGCCCCAAGGGTGATGGTACTTTCAGGAAAAAAGAATTACAGACGGCTGATTCAATAGGAGCCTGGATGAAAGTGAATCATGAGGCTATCTATAATGCCGGATATCTGAACTGGACAAAACAGGACTGGGGTTATTATACCAGGAGCAGAAAAGATGGCAAAATCT
This sequence comes from Arachidicoccus rhizosphaerae, assembly GCF_900107765.1. Lineage (GTDB taxonomy): Bacteria > Bacteroidota > Bacteroidia > Chitinophagales > Chitinophagaceae > Arachidicoccus > Arachidicoccus rhizosphaerae. The sequence goes on from NZ_FNQY01000009.1 coordinate 180,020, forward strand.
ATATGATTGTCTTTAATGTGCCCATTAACGGTGCGTTAAAAGTCAGTCCTGCTAAAAAGGAGCATATTAAAAAGGCTTACCTTTTGCAGGATAATAAAACGCTCCATGTAGAAGCGCTGGACGGCAATGATGTCTTCATTCAATTAGAACAAAAAAATCAACAGGAACCATTTGTGATTGTGCTGGAGACCGGTCAGGGCGGTCAGGCTGTTGAAGGCGAAAACAAGCATGTATAACAATTAATTCATCAATCATTTTCAACATAAAAATTAATTTTAAAAATGTCAATTAATATCAGCGCATTTAGTCTGGAAGGAAAAACAGCAGTTGTGACCGGATCCAATAAAGGCATCGGACAGGCGATGGCAGTGGGGCTGGCACAGGCCGGAGCCGATATTATCGGTGTCAGTTCCAGCTTCCCCAAGGATTCTGAAACGCAGCAAGAAGTAGAAGCGCTCGGGCGAAAATTTACCCGGTATAATGCAGATTTTTCGGATAGAGAAAGTGTGTATGCATTTATTAAAGCCGTGAAGGCTGAACAACCGGCAATTGATATACTGGTAAACAATGCCGGCACTATTATGCGCGAGCCGGCCGTTTCGCATCCTGACGATTATTGGGATAAAGTCATTGGTATTAATCTGAGTGCCCAGTTTATATTAGCCAGGGAGTTCGGTAAAGACATGCTGGAAAAAGGTCAGGGGAAAATCATTTTCACCTGTTCCATGCTCTCCTATCAGGGTGGTATAAACGTACCGGGGTATACAGCCAGTAAATCCGGAGTGGCTGGCCTGGTAAAAGCCCTGGCCAATGAATGGTCTCAGAAAGGTGTACAGGTGAATGGAATAGCCCCCGGATATATTGCAACGGACAATACTAAAAATCTGATGGCAGATCCCGCCCGTTCAAAAGCCATACTGGAAAGAATCCCGGCCGGACGCTGGGGGAGCCCGGAGGATCTTAAAGGGGCCGTTATCTTTTTAAGCAGTAAGGCGGCTGACTATGTAACAGGAACCATTCTGAATGTAGATGGCGGCTGGATGGCCAGATAGGCTGCGTCTTTGTGAACACAAGTAAACTCTTTTTAAACAAAAATAAATTAAGACACAATGGAAGTGAGATTTCAAAATAGTCCAAATGAGACTAAGCAGATGGATACCAAACAACTCAGAGAAAATTTTTTAATTGAGGACCTGACCCAAAAAGATAAGCTTAAACTGGTTTACAGTCATTATGACCGTGTAATCGTAGGCGGTGTGTCGCCGGTGGATCAGACAGTGGAGCTACCCAATGAACCGGAGTTGAAAGCCGCCTATTTTTTAGAACGCAGGGAACTGGGTGTTGTGAATCTGGGGGGACCAGGCACCATTCAGGCCGGAGATCAGCATTTTGATCTGGAAAAACTGGATTGTCTGTATGTGGGACTGCATACTGAAAAAGTAAGCTTCGCTTCTAAGGATAAGGCTAATCCGGCTATTTTTTATATGCTGAGTTCGCCGGCACATAAAGAGTATCCGACTACACATTTTGCCAAAAAGGATGCTTTTCCAACCGAAACCGGTAGTCTGGAAACTTCCAATAAAAGAACCATATATCGCTACATTCATGCCGATGGCATCAAAAGCTGTCAGCTGGTCATGGGGCTGACGATTCTGGATACCGGCAGTGTCTGGAATACCATGCCTGCTCATACGCACACCAGAAGAATGGAAGCTTATTTCTATTTTGACGTACCCAAGGATCAGCGTGTCATACATCTGATGGGGGAACCATCAGAAACACGTCACCTGGTGGTGAATAATAATGAAGCGATTTTGTCTGCCCCCTGGTCTGTTCACGCTGGCTGCGGCACCTCAAATTATGGATTTGTATGGGGTATGGCAGGAGAGAACTACACGTATTCCGATATGGATATGGTGGATATCGCTGATTTAAAATAGAACCCGTTATTTAAAATTGCCCGTTATTAATAAAACTAAGTGAACAATGCGTAAAATATTGTTTGGAAGTGCTGTACTGATCTCTCTGATGAGTTGCGCCGCTAACAGCGATGCCCAGCACGGTGCAGGCCTTACACTGAAAAATACGACGGCCATTGACCGGCCTGAACAGGTGGTTTCCCTTTCCAGAAAACTGCTGGAAGCAAAGGCTGGCCCCTTAGCCAATAATTACCTGCAATTTTCAGCAGATAAAAAGCCGCTCCAGGCTCAATTTGAAGATCTGAATGGAGACGGAAAATGGGATGAAGTCCTGCTTTGTTGCCCGATAAAGGCTTCCGCCTCCGTTCAGGTCTCCTTTGAAAAGAGTGCCGAACCGTCCGGCTCTGGTATGCCGGCACTGGCCCATGCCAGGATGAAGCTTAAAAACGAGGACCAAAGTTTCGGTGAAAACATGGATAAGTTAGAAATGCCTTATCAGAATCCCCCCACGGATTTTTCTAAGCATGCTTTGCCGCCTTATCTGACCGAAGGACCCGGCTGGGAAAATGATAAAGTGGCTTTCCGGCTTTATTTTGATACCCGAAACAACAAGGATATCTATGGAAAAAGAATCCCCGGGATGGTGATGGACTCTGTAGGTGCTAACCCTAAAAACAGTTATCATAAACTGGCCCCATGGGGTATGGATATCTTAAAAGTGGGTACCTCGCTGGGAGCCGGCGCCCTGGCTTTCAGCTACCGGCTGCCGGACGGGAAAGATACCTTAGTCCGATTAGGCGGTAATGATATTAAAGGGGAAACCTATCAGTTGTTAAGTGATGGTCCGCTGCAGGCTAGTTTTCTGATGACTTATCCCTGGCAGCTGGCAGGCAATCCGGTAACCGTTACGGAAAAAATCACCATTACGGCCGGTCAGTACAGTTATACCAGCGATATTGCTGTTCAGGGAGAGGGGCTGCCTAAAGACCTGAAAGTAAACATGGGTATTGCTGATTTTTATACCAATCAGATGGACTCAGTGGTAACTTCAAAGTCCAAAGCCGTCTATAGCTTTGGTCAGCAGTCTGAAAACCATGATAATCTGGGAATGGCTGTCATCAGTGATCATCCTGCACTGGCAAGCATCTGGCAGATTAAAGAAAAGCCTTTACCCATCTCAGATATTACCAGCAGTTATTTGATGGAATTGCCCATCAGCAGTGACCACCCGGTTCAGTTCAGGTTCTACGCTGGCTGGGGACTGTCGGATCCTGCCTTTAATAGTCAGTCGGGCTTTAAAGAGATGCTGGAAAGAGCCATGGAGCTGGAATCGAATCCTGTTATAATTGATTAGTATTTAACATCCTAACCTATTCATACAAAAATTGGTGCAATGAAACATTTATTATTAAGTTCATTATTACTATTTATGGTAACCGTAGTTGCTTTTGGCCAGTCAAAGGCCACAGAGTCTGTAAAACAGACCATTACCAAATTTAATAAGGCCATGGTGGAGGCCGATGGAACTACCTTATATGCCATGACTTATCCTGAGTTAAGCTATGGTCATTCATCGGGTGTCATTCAGAACCAAAAAGAATTTGTGGAGGGGATAACCTCGGGGCGTTCTGATTTCCAGACGATTGACCTTTCAGAGCAGACCATTACCGTAAAGGGAAAGACCGCCACGGTAAGGCATATCCTGTCCGCAAAAACCTTTGATAATAAGGTGGCGGGCCAGGTCCGCCTGGAAATCCTGTTAGTCTGGGTCAAAAAACACGGCAGGTGGAAATTACTGGCCAGACAGGCCGTTAAACCGGCGTCCTGAACCAGGGCCCTGGTTTAGGTAAACGTCAGTAGTAGAAAAGGAGATAAAATTGAAGATTCCATTTAATTTTATCTCCTTTTCTACTACTGTATATCAATTTTTTAGATGGATTTGTCAGGCCGGATACGAACAGTAGCGGGAAGCTGCTGCCATGGCCGTACAGTCGCTTTCCTCAGGAATCTTTTAACGGTGTTTGGTGGGTTACTTCGTTTGGCTTTGCGGATTAAGTTGTAATTTTGCATTTCTAAATCCTGGTTACCATTCGTTCAGTAGGGTGATTTTACCACAGAGCTGCCGGGTAACTGGAAAGGAACCAATATTTATGCTAAGTACGATACAAGCAGCAATAGATGATATTAAGGCAGGTAAGCTGGTGATTGTAGTAGATGATGAAGACCGGGAAAATGAAGGAGACTTTATTACGGCTGCAGCCAATATTACACCTGAGATTATAAATTTTATGAGCAAGGTAGGCCGTGGTCTGATCTGTGCTCCGGTGACGGAAGACATTGCAGACAAACTGGAACTAACATTGATGGTCCCTAAAAATACGGCCTTGCATGAAACGCCCTTTACCGTCAGTATTGATCTGCTGGGGCACGGCTGCACTACAGGGATCAGTGCGCATGACCGGGCAAAGACCATCCAGATGATGGTGGATGACAATGCCCGACCGGAAGATTTTGGCCGTCCGGGTCATATTTTCCCTTTAAGAGCTAAGGATGGGGGGGTACTCAGACGTACCGGCCATACGGAAGCCGCAGTAGATCTGGCCAGACTGGCCGGCTTTAAACCTGCCGGTGTGCTGGTAGAAATCATGAATGAAGATGGAACGATGGCCAGACTTCCGGAATTGGAAGAGATTGCCAAACAGTATGATTTAAAGATTATTACTATTAAAGATCTGATTGAATACAGATTACAACAAGCCGATACGCTGATTGAAGAAGTGGTGCGGGTTCATATGCCGACTAAATACGGAGACTTTGAACTGGTCGCTTTTAAAGAAAAGCACAATGCGGCTGAACACCTGGCACTGATAAAAGGCAAATGGAATCCTGGGGATGCAGTGCTGACCCGGGTGCATTCCAGCTGTGTGACAGGCGATATTTTAGGCAGTCTTAGATGTGATTGCGGAGATCAGCTGCATCAGGCCATGCGTATGGTGGAAAAAGAAGGTACCGGCATGGTGCTCTATATGAACCAGGAAGGTAGAGGAATTGGCCTGATCAATAAACTCAGAGCTTATAAATTGCAGGAGGAAGGACTGGATACGGTGGAAGCTAATTTAAAACTGGGCTTTAAGGCGGATCAGCGAGATTACGGAGTGGGCGCCCAGATTTTAAGACACCTGGGTGCTACCAGGCTTCGTCTGATGAGCAATAATCCGACGAAAAGAGCCGGGCTATTGGGATATGGAATTGAGATTGTGGAGGTTGTGGCTATTGAAGCAGCACCCAATAAGCACAATGAAAAGTATCTTCAGACGAAAAGAGATAAAATGGGACATGATATTTTAAAATAATTTTTAGCGGGTTATAGCGGATCGGCATCTGACAGTCAAATGGTTAGATGCCGATTTTTTTATTCGGGCACCGGGAAATATGTTTTTAAAAATAAACTTTCAGAAAATATTGAAAGTTCAAAAAGTTTTATATCTTTGTGTCATGGAAATACAAACAGCAAGAACGACATTCATTGAGACCTGGGGCAATCTGGGCAGTTCCTGGGGGATTAACCGGTCCGTAGCACAGATACAGGCTTATCTGTTGTTGGCCCCAGGTCCTGTATCCACGGATGAGCTCATGGAGCATTTACAGATTTCCAGAGGAAATACGAATATGAGTCTCAGACAACTGATGGATTTTGGGGTGGTTTATAAAAAAAACGTCCCCGGTGAACGAAAGGAATTCTTTATCCATGAGAAGGATATCTGGAAATGGGCACCCAAGATTATGGCCATCAGAAAGCAAAGAGAATTGAATCCCGTACTGGAAGTACTCACGGAATTAAAGGAGTTCAGCCCTGCTACCTTAGGGGAGGAGCCAAAGTCGCCCGAAGCAATGGAGCTGGAAAATACCTTTGTGGAACAGGTAAATTCCATTCAGGGCTTCAGTGCGAAGGTGAGTAAGGTGGCTGATAAGCTCTGCAGTCCCAAGTCAGAGATGCTGCTGAAACTCTTTAAATTATTTGCCTGATTTTACAACATTCAAATCGCCGCCATGAACTACGTAATTTGTCTGTATATCCTGTATCTGTTGATAGTGTCAGGGGTAGTCGGTTGGGCCGGATGGCAGCTCTACCTGGCAGGGAGGCCTTTTGTTCGGGTAATTTTATACGTAGATAATCAAAAGGCGGACTGGATCAACGCTTTATTGCTTACGGGATATTATCTGGTATGTACGGGTTATAGTTTTATGGTACTAAGCAGTCTGCCAGCTGTGGCAAGTCTGCCGGCCATGATAACGGCACTTTCCATTTGGGTAGGAAGGTTAGTGCTTATATTATCCCTACTGCATAACATCAATATGCTGGTTTTCTCTTTATGGAAAAAATTCCATAATGTCTAAATAGGTTTTTACCAGGATTTTCTAATTTATTTTTCACTTTTAAATTTTTAAAGTCATGAGTCAGATTAGTGTCTTATGGGCTTATGTAATCTATTTGCCCGTTGCCATCTGGTTAACCCTCTATGTCACAGGGAAACTTTTTGATAATGCCATCGTATTGTATGATGGATATTTTCCACGGCCGAAAGGAAATGGCTGTGGCGACCAATCAGCTCTTTAAAATCGGATTTTATCTGATCAATATGGGCTTTGCACTCTATATACTGCGTATCGATAAAGAGATGCTGACGGCACAGTCTACTTTTGAGGTGCTTAGCATGAAAATTGGGGGCTTTAGTATTTATCTGGGGATAATGCTTCTGATTAATCTGTACCTCTTTTTCAGAGGTAAGAAAGCCGCGAAAAAAGGCGGAGCGTCTGTTCCGGAGCGTCTGGATACGAATGTAAAGGCAGTTGTCCCTCCACCCGTGATGCCCCGCTGATTGCGGACGGGAAGAAGTTGCCGGTCAGGACGAATAAATGAACAACCCTGGCTGATTCACTGAGCCGTTAAGGCCTTTTTCAAGAATTGAATAAGATAAAACAAGCAAAGATGCATACACCAGTAACAGATGCCGCTGGAAATAATCAGCGGCATGATCAGGGGCTTCCGGTAAAAAAGATTGTTCTTGCAGGAGGCAAAGGGTTTATCGGTTCCTATCTTAGAATTTTTTATGAAAAGATGGGCTATCAGGTCATTATGCTGACCCGTCATCCGGATCCGCAACAGGTAGCTGAGGCCGGCAGCGGATATAAAGAAATTGCCTGGTCGGATGAGAAAGGGCGCTTAAGCGCACTGGATGGAGCAGATCTTGTGGTAAACCTGGCGGGTAAGTCTGTTAATTGCCGTTATACCCAAAAGAATAAGGCAGAGATTTTCCGCTCCAGATTGGAAAGTACCCGTTTACTGGGAGAAACAATCCTAGCCTGCCAGCGGCCCCCGGCTGTATGGGTGAATAGCAGTACGGCTACCATATACCGCCATGCAGAGGACAGTAAAATGACGGAAGCAGATGGACAAACCGGAATGGGATTCTCGGTGGAAGTAGCAAAAGCCTGGGAGCAAGCCTTTTTTAGTTTTCAGTTACCCGCCACCCGGCAGGCGGCCTTGCGCATCAGCATTGTGCTGGGCCCGGGTGGCGGCGCACTGCCTCCCTATATAAATCTGGTAAGGTATGGCGCCGGCGGCAGGCAGGGGAGCGGGCGTCAGCGGTTTAGCTGGATACACATCGAAGACCTTGCAAGGGCGGTACATTTTATTGAAAAAGAAGGGCTTACAGGGGTGTTTAATCTGGCCAGCCCCCATGCGGTGGTCAATAAAGATTTTATGGGCCAGTTAAGGGCAGCAGTCAATCAGATGGAGGGGTTTTCTCTCGGCAGGATTATGGCGCTGCCCACACCGACACCCTTATTAAAACTGGGCGCCGGTCTGATCGGCACTTCCAGTGAACTGCTGTTGAAAAGCCGTTGGGTTTTTCCGGAAAACCTGCTGAAAAGTGGCTTTGTCTTTCACTATCCTGAATTAAAGGGCGCGCTTCAACAGATACTGTATGGCAGGCAGTAAATCCCCGGATTCTATAAATGCCTGAACCGCTTCCATTACAAAGCCGGCAAAGATAAATTGGCTGGTTTTTGGCCCGCCAAATGGGCAAAATGCCTTAATTTCGCGATTATATTTTTAGAAAATAAACATAATCAAATTCTATGGCATACGACTTAATAGTAATCGGAAGTGGTCCTGGCGGTTATCCGGCAGCTATCCGTGCTTCTCAGCTGGGTTTAAAAGTAGCAATCATCGAAAAAGAACTGCTGGGGGGCATCTGCCTGAATTGGGGATGTATCCCTACCAAGGCACTGCTGAAGAGTGCGCAAGTTAATAATTACTTCAAACATGCGGATGCATACGGTTTGAAAGCAGAGAAAATTGAAGCTGATTTTGCAGCCATCATTAAGCGTAGCCGTGGCGTTGCGGACAAAATGTCTAAAGGCGTTCAGTTTTTGATGAAAAAATATAAAATAGAGGTCATTATGGGTACCGCTACGCTGAAATCCAAAACACAGATAGAGGTAGTGGCTGCAGATGGCAGCAAACAGACCCTGGATGCCACCAATATTATCATCGCTACCGGAGGCAGAAGCCGCGTGTTGCCCAATGTGCCTCAGGACGGTAAAAAGATCATCGGTTACAGAGAAGCCCTTGTTTTACCGGAGCAGCCCAAGTCGATGGTTATTATCGGCAGCGGCGCCATCGGTACCGAGTTTGCCTATTTCTACAACAGCGTAGGTACTAAAGTGACCGTCGTTGAATTTGCAGACAGAGTGGTTCCTGTTGAAGATGCAGATGTCTCTAAAGAACTTGAAAAACAGTTTAAAAAACAGGGTATTGATATTTATACCAGCGCCAGCGTTGAGTCTGTCGATACCTCCGGTGCCGGAACGGTTTCAACCGTAAAGAAAAAAGACGGTTCCACATTTACCATCGAGGCTGATATCGTGCTGAGCGCCGCAGGCGTGGTGGCAAACGTTGAAAACATCGGTCTGGAAACCTTAGGCGTTAAAGTTGAAAAAGGTAAGATTATCGTTGATAAATACCAGCAAACAAATGTTGCGGGTGTTTATGCTATCGGTGACTGTACCCCGCATCAGGCCCTGGCCCACAAAGCCGGTAAGGAAGGTATTAATGCCGCAGAACATATTGCCTATATTGCCAAAAAAACAGAACATCAGCCTGAAGGAATTGACTATGGCAATGTCCCGGGTTGTACGTACTGTCAACCGGAGATATCTTCTGTAGGGATGACCGAAGCACAGGCCAAAGAAGCAGGTTATGAGCTGAAAGTAGGTAAATTCCCTTTCATTGCCTCTGGTAAGGCCACTGCAGCGGGTGCTACGGAAGGCTTTATTAAAGTAATCTATGATGCCAAATACGGTGAGTTACTGGGTGCCCATATGATTGGCATGAACGTGACAGATATGATTGCTGAAGCAGTCGTTGCCCGTAAACTGGAAACAACGGCTCATGAAATCTTAAATGCGATCCACCCGCACCCGACCATGAGCGAGGGCTTTAAAGAAGCCACGGCAGTGGCTTATGGCGAGCAGACAGATCTGTAGAACTTGTAAAACTGAAGCAGGCTGTAAAGTCGGTTAAGTATATAAAAAAGAGAATCCCCGGACATCCATCAGGACAGCCGGGGATTCTCTTTTCTTATTAAACAACGGTAATTTGGGTGTTCCTGAAAAGCTGTAATAGTTATCCCCATTGAGTTTCAGGGTGTGGATTATAATAAAATTGCCCTGCTTTGGCACAAAAAGTGTTCAAAGTAGGGCATAACTTTTTTTATAATCCATGACAAATCTACTTTTTTTTCACGAGACTCTACTGGATGAGCATTTTAGCCAAACAGATTTAGGAATTCTTTATAAAGCCATCCCTTTTGAGCAGTTATCCGCTACTATTCCGAGTCCCCGAGGTCTGGTTACTGGCCAGGGACGCAAGAGCTGGTTTGATGTCAGGGGAGGTATTGGACTGATGATCCTTAAGCACGTTATGG